>JAVSMO010000001.1:570864-1770864 GCA_032027165.1 Denitratisoma sp.
GGCGGGGAACGATGCGCTGCAGGGCGGGGCGGATGACGATCTCCTCGACGGCGGGGACGGGGACGACTTCCTCGACGGCGGCGTCGGGGCGGATGCGATTGCCGGCGGCGAGGGACGCGACTACATCCTGGGCGGAGGCAACCTCAGCTACGCCATCAAGACCCCCGACGACCACTACCGCTTTGCCATGGGCAGCTTCGGCGGGCTGGTCTTCAGCGGCAACACCGTGAGCCTGCCGCCGCTCGCCGGCGTCGATCCGTGGACGGCCGTCTGGTCGGACTTCGGTCATGGCGTCGTCGAGGGCGACGAAGGCGATGCGATCGATGCCGGCGCGGGCGAGGACGTGGTTTATGGCGGGCTGGGCGAGGATGCCATCCTGGGCGGCGACGATGCCGATCTCCTGGTGGGCGGCTCGGAGGGGGATTATGTCGACGGCGGAGAGGGGCGGGACACGATTTTCGGCGACGGTCTGGGAGGGGACATGCTGCAGGAGTCCGGCATGCTCTGGTTCTACCCCTATCCGGAAGCCCATGGCCGCGACGTGCTGGAAGGCGGCGCGGGCGACGACTACCTGAGGGGCGACGGCGGCGCGGACCTGTTGTTCGGCGGAGAGGGGGATGACGTACTGGCGGGGGACGCCGACCACAGCCGGCTGGATGTCCGCTACCACGGCGACGACGAACTCGACGGCGGTGCCGGCAACGACAGTCTGTACGGCCAGGGTGGCAACGACGTGCTCTCCGGCGGCGAGGGCAACGACACGCTGATGGGCGACGACGCCTCGTTGCCGGCGGCGAAGCACGGCGACGACACGCTCGACGGCGGCGATGGCGATGACTTGCTGGTCGGCGCGGGCGGCGCCGACATGCTTTTCGGCGGTGCGGGCAACGACACGCTGGCGGGGGATGCCGACGATGTCGCCGCCGAATACCACGGCACCGACGTCCTCGACGGCGGCGCCGGCGAGGACTACCTGCGCGGCTACGGCGGCAACGACTTTCTCTACGGCGGGGCGGACAAGGACGAGTTGCACGGCGACGCGGGCGACGATCGGCTGGAGGGCGAGGACGGCGACGATCTGCTCTACGGCGAGGCGGGCGCGGACACGCTCCTGGGCGGGGCCGGCAACGACGGACTGGGCGGCGGCGATGGCGACGATTGGCTCGACGGCGGCGCCGGCGCCGACGTCATGGAAGGCGGCGCGGGCGCCGACACCTTCGTCGTCGATCTCGAAGACGCCGTGCTGGACGCCGGGGCGGGCGACCGCATTGCCTTCGCTGCGGATGTCGACTCCTATGCCCTGCAGGCCACCCTCAGCAATGTGGGCGGGCAGACGTGGACCACGCTGGGCTTCGAGGGCGAGAACGAGGGGATACTCATCCAGGGCGATATTGCCGCGCTCGATCTGAGCTACGTCTCAGCCGATGGCGAAATCCTGACGAGGCAGCAGTTCCTCAATAGCGCCTACCGCAATGCCGTGCAGGCGCTGGGCAGCGAAGGGGAAGACGTGCTGCAGGGCTACGGCGGCGACGATACGCTGGGAGGCTGGGACGGGGCGGACAGCTTGCACGGCGGTGCGGGCAACGATAGCTTGGCCGGGGGCGCAGGCGACGACCTGTACACCTACGAGCTTGGCGACGGCGACGACCTTATCGTCGAGGACGGCGGGACCGACACGCTGCGCTTCATCGGGGGCATCACGCAGGCCGAGGTGCGGATCGAACGCCGGGGAGATGACCTCATTGCGCAGCTTGCCGACGACTTGGGCAGCGTGACGATGGCCGGCTGGTATGCCGATCCGGGCAACCGCGTCGAGCGCATCGAGTTCGACGACGGTGCGGTGGGCGAGGCGGAAATGGCGGCCCTGGTCTCGCTGGTCGAAGGCGGCGAGGGCGACAATGTGCTCGTCGGCACGCCCTACGCCGACGTCCTGCTCGGTCACGGCGGCGAGGATACGCTCGACGGGGCCGGCGGCAACGACGAACTGCAGGGCGGCGAGGGCCGGGACAGCTACCGGGTCGGCTTCGGCATGGGACGCGACCGCATCGTCGATTCGGGCGAGAACGCTATTCGGCTCGACGGCGGGCTGGCCTTCGCCGACATCGACGCCGTGCGGGACGGCGACGACCTGCTGTTGGCCGTGCGCGGCGACGCAGGCCATGCCCGCATCGTCGATTACTTCGCGACGGCCACGCCATGGCGCGTATTCGACAGCGCGGGCGGCGAGAGCGATACCGCTGCCTTGATCCAGGCATCGCACGTGCTCAGGGAGAACTGGCTGGCGTTGCAGCGCGAGGAATACTTGGCGAACCAGCGCAGCGGCTTTCTCTCCTCGCTGCTGGCGCAGGGCTACCAGGTGCAGGCAGATGGTAGCTACAAACGGGTCCGGTTCAGCACGGCCGAGGCCAGTTTTACCGAAGGCACCCAGACCGACACCACGACTTACCAGTGGTGGAGTACGGGCGCTACTTCTACGAGCACTACGACCAGGAGCATGAACGACTGGACTTACGTGAGCTCGGCCGGAATTTCCGAGTACAGCGCCGTCTACCGGGTGAATGTCGTCGATAGCAACGATAGCGTCATCGGTTCAAGTACGGCCTACCGGACGACAAGTTTCCGCCAGGACAGCCGTTACGTGGAACTGGCCTGGACGACGACCTGGACCGGACCGAGAATCCTGAGTACCTCGAACGGTGGATCGGGTCCGATCTACGGGGGAACCTACTCTCAGGAGGTCGTCGGCTGGAGCTCGACCGTCCGTACGCTGGATTACGTCCAGGGGCGTGCCATGGGGCGGATCGTCGATGCCGAGCCGGACGTCTATCACGGCATTCCCTACTATACGACGCTGAATCCGCGCTGGAGTTATGCGAACGCCTCCTACCTGACGACGACGCAAAACGTGCAGATCGTGCGGGGCGGCGACGGCGACAACAGGATTGACGGCGGCGACGTGGTGGACGCGGGTGGCGGAAACGATCTCGTGAACTATGGCGGTTTTCTCTACGGCGGTGCGGGCGATGACATCCTGCTCAGCGGCGAGGTGATGGCGGGCGGCGCCGGCAGCGATTACCTGGAGGGACGCGGCTGGGCGACACGCTTTCTGGTCTCGGCGGATGAAGGCGGCACCGACATCGTCTGGAGCCACGGCCAGAATTCAGATGATTTCACGCGCCGCTTCTATGAGGCGCTGGGCATCGACGATTGGGAGATTCGCCATGAGTTCGGCGGTCGCTGGGCGCTTGGTTTCCTGGAATGGGGCTGGGAAGCCGCCCGCTTTTTCGATACGCGCGAGGAAGCTCTCGAATATGCCGCACAGGACGTGGACGGTGACTACTGGGGCCTCGAGCCCTCGTACGTCGAACCGCTGACGGTGTTGCCTCCCGCAGCCGCCGACGACTATGCGGCGCTCGAGCCGCTGTACGCCAACGGGGTCATCGAGCAGGACACGGTCGAATTCGCGCCGGACGTCGAACTGCAGGACCTGGCTTGCTCGTGGGGAACGTGGCAGCGCGTGGATCCGTTCGAGCCGGACGTTCCGTCCGAACCGCCGCGGAGAACCCTCGATATATCGATGAACGGTGCGGTCTTCCTGCGCGTCGTGGTGCCGAATGTTGACGATGCCATCGGCGCGGGTGTCGAAGTCTTCCGTTTCGCCGACGGCATGGAACTGTCGATGAGGGAAATGATCGCCCTGGCGCCGCCTGTGCCGAACCTGCAGGTCGTCATGGGGACCGAGGAAAGCGAGGAGCTGGCGGGCAGCGACCAGGCGGAGGCGCTGCTGGGCCTTGGCGGCGATGACGTCATCCGGGCCGGCGCCGGCGACGATGTGCTGGACGGCGGAACGGGGAACGATCGTCTCGTCGGCGACGCCGGTTCGGACACCTATCGCATCGGCCTCGGCGACGGCATCGATCGAGTCTTCGAGGCGCAGGACGAGGCGGGCATCGACACCGTCGAGTTCGGCGCCGGCATCACGCCGGACATGCTGAGCCTGGGGCTCGGCTCGCTGCTGATCCGCATCGGCGGCAACGGCGACGAGTTGCATCTAGACGCCTTCGATCCGGCGCGGGCCGAAGCCGGCGCCGGCATCGAGCGCTTCCGCTTCGCCGGGGGCGAGGAGCTCAGCTGGGCGGAACTGATGGCCCGCGGCTTCGACATCGCCGGCAGCGCCGCCGCCGACGTCCTTTCCGGCACCAGCGAGCTGGACCGTCTCTACGGCCACGAAGGCAACGATACCCTGGCCGGCGGCGCGGGCGATGACGTGCTGGAGGGCGGCGGCGGAAGGGACCAGTATGTCTTCAACCGCGGCGATGGCGCCGACCTGATCGACGAGACGAACGGCGGCACGGACGAAGGCGGCATTCTCGCCTTCGGTGCCGGCATTGCCGCGGCGGACCTCGCCTGGCGGCGCGAGGGCGAGGATCTGCTCATCGAATACGGCGCCGGCGACGCCGTGCGCATCCGCGACTGGCCGCGCCAGCAGGCCGCGCTGTGGCAGCTGCGCTTTGCCGACGGCGCCGCGATCACGGCGGCCGCGCTGATGAATGCCGCGCCGGTGGCCAGTCAGCCGCTCGAGGCGCAGACGGCGCAGGAGGACGCCGTCTTCGCGTATGCCGTGCCGGCGGGTGCCTTTGTCGATCCGGAGGGAGGAATGCTCGAATACGGTGCGATGCTGGCCGATGGCCGCGCACTGCCATCGTGGCTCGCCTTCGACCCGGCCACGCGCTCCTTCTCCGGCGTGCCGGAAAACTCCGACGTCGGCTCGCTCGACGTCGTTGTCCGTGCCGCCGATGAGTACGGCGCGTCCGTGGCGGAGTCGCTGCGCATCGAAGTCGTCAATACCAACGATGCGCCGGAAGCCGCTTCGATCGTTCCCGACCGGCAGTTCATCGAGGGCGAGGCCTTTGCCTTTGCCATCGGGGAAGAGGCTTTCAGCGACGTCGATGACGGTGACGTACTGTCCTACTCGGCCAGCCTTGCCGATGGCAGTACGCTGCCCGAGTGGCTCGGCTTTGACGCTGCCACGGGCACTTTCAGCGGTACGCCTACGGTGGCCGGCAGCTTCTCAGTGCGCGTTACCGCGACGGATGTTGCTGGCGCCGAAGCGAACCAAATCTTTTCTTTGGAAGTAATGGCTAACGACTTGCCCCCTGTGACCGCCGCGGACAACGCCGAGGTAACGGAAGACCGCAGGCAGCTTGCATGGGGCAACGTGCTCGCCAACGACCATGACCCGGAAGACGGCGGCCTCTCGGTTGCGGATCCCGGCATCCGGCGCGGCGAGTATGGCCTGCTTGGCATCATGCCAGACGGCAACTACGCCTACTGGCTCGACAATTTCTCGCCGGCAGTGCAGAGACTGGGAGCAGGCGAAACCGCTGTCGAACGTTTCACCTATCTTGCCAGCGACGGCACGGGCCGGAGCAGTGGCGACCTTGCCATAACCGTGCATGGCTCGAACGACGAGCCGGTCCTCCTGAGAAGGCTTGCGGATGTGCAGCTGGCACGGGGCGCGGCTTTTTCCTGGCAGATCCCGGCCGGCAGCTTCGGCGACCGTGATCGCAACGATGCGCTGGGCTATACCGCCACCCTGGCCAACGGCAAGCCGCTGCCGAACTGGCTCAAATTCGATGCCGCTACGCAGACTTTCAGCGGCACCGCTCCCGGCGGCGGGCGAGGCAGCATCGAAGTTAGGGTCGTGGCAAGCGATGGCCACGGCGAGTGTTCGACGGCATCGGATGTTTTCAGGATCGCCTTGGGACACAGCACGCACGTTCCGACGGGCAACGAAGGCGTCGGCAACGGCGATGATCCGCCGCTGCCCGGGCACGGCGACAACTGGAACGACGGACCGGGCACTGGGCCGGGGCATCCCGGGTCGGCGGGCGGACGCCGCGATGAGGACAGGCTTGGCGGCGTCGACCGGGATCGTTCGTACGACGATTGGATCAGGAATTGGGGGAGGGCGGAACGCGTTGGCCCGGCCTGCCTCGAACTCGGGGTGGCCGGCCGCTATCGGGACCCGGCCTCGGACGAGGCCCGGGGCAATGGCATTCGCCGGGAAGACGATTTCTACCGCCGCTGGGCAGAGATGGAACGCTCTCTGGCGCGGCTGCTGGGCGAGAGTGATGGCAGGTCCGCCTGGGAGAGGCCGATGCAGGGCGTCGACCTGCGGGAGCTGACGGGCCTGGGCGGCGGCGGACGGGCGCCCGCGTGGGGCGGGATCGACCCGATCACGTTGGATCCCGGCTCCGGGCACTCTCTGCGCGGCTTCCGCGGCCTGCAGGAAGGCATCGACAGGATCGCCTGGAGATGAGCCCGCTGATCGGCAAGCTGTCGCTGCCGCAGGTGGACCCGGCGGAATTCTCCCCGCCGCTGGTCCGTCTGCAGGAATCGCCGCCCTCACCGCTGGGGCGGCGGGTGATCCATGTCCTTGTCGGCCTGCTGGCCGGGCTGCTGGTGTGGGCCGTGGTCGGGCAGCTCGATATCGTTGCCGTGGCCGAGGGCAAGCTGGTGCCGCACAGCTTTCTCAAGATCGTGCAGCCGGCAGAAGGCGGCATCGTGAAAGAAATTTTGGTGCGCGAGGGCCAGCAGGTGGCGGAGGGCCAGGTGCTGATGCGCATGGACACCCAGCTCTCGGCGGCGGATCGCCGTGCCCTGGAGGCTGACTTTTACCGCAAGCGCCTGACGCTTGCCCGCATCGATGCCGAACTGGGACAGGCGGAGTTCAGGCCGGAGGCGGGCGCGCCGGCGGGGCTGGTGCGCGAGGTCGAGGCGCAGCTCAAGGCCAACCGCGCCGCGCTGGAGGCGGCCCTGGCCGAAGAGCGGGCGAAGCTGGAGAAGGCGCGCCGCGAGATGGCCGCCGCGCAGCAGGTCAGGGCCAAGCTCGCCGAGACGCTGCCGCACTATCGCGCCCAGGATGCCGCCTTCGAGAAGCTGTCGAAGGATGGCTTCGCCGGTCCGCTGATGGCCTCGGACAAGAAACGCGAGCGCATCGAGAAGGAACAGGAGTTCGCCACGCAGGAGCACGTCATCGCGTCGGCGCGCGCCTCGACGGCGCAGTCGGAGAAGCGCCTCGCCCAGATCGACGCCGACCACCGCCGCCAGCTCTTCGCCGAGCGCAACGAGGTGCAGGGGCAGGTGGACAAGCTCGAGCAGGAGCGGGCCAAGCAGACGCATCGCGAAGGACTATTGGAGCTAAAGGCCTCGCAGGCCGGCGTGGTGAAGGACATCGCCACGCACACCGCCGGCACGGTGGTGCAGCCGGGAACGGTGCTGCTGACGCTGGTACCGAAGGACGACCTGCTGCGTGCCGAGGTGTGGGTGTCGAACCAGGACATCGGCTTCGTGCGCCAGGGCCAGCCGGTGAAGGTGAAGCTCGCCGCCTTTCCCTTCCAGAAGTACGGCATGGTGGAAGGCACGGTGGAGCACGTCAGCGCGGACGCGGCCGACGGCAACACGCAGGGGCAGCAAAACGGCGGTGTGGCGGAGAAGGGTGCGAAGACCGCACCGCTGACCTACCGCGCGCTGGTGGCCCTGAAGGCGATGCAGCTTGAACAGGACAACGAACGTCTGCCGCTCGCCGCCGGCATGCAGGCCACGGCGGAGATCCTCCTCGGCCGGCGCAGCGTGCTCGAGTACCTGCTTTCCCCCGTGCAGAAGGCCTGGCACGAGGCCGGGCGGGAGCGGTGAGGGAAAATTTTCCGGAAGCCCGCCATTGCGTGACGCAATTCACGGACTTTTCTGCCCGGGCCGCCTACGATTCGTTCCAGCAAGTGCGATTGCCTGCCCCTCCCGGCTCAGGGAACGCGGGCAGGAACTAACCGGGATCCCCCGATCCGCGCAGCGCCTGTAAGCATGGCGGCCGGGCAGGCGGCGGCGGGGATGCCCGGGGTTTGAGGGAAGTGCGAAAGGCGCGAGGGCGAAGGCTCCCGCGCCTTTTGTTTTGTCGGCAGGGTCTATACTGAAATCGCCTCACCCACGACAAGGAGGAAGCCATGAAGAACAAACTCGTCGAAGTCCTTCATTCCGACACCTTTCGCTCCCTTGCCATTGCCTTGCTCATGGTAACGGTGGCCATCCTGCTGTCGGCCTGCGCGGGCGGCCCGGTTCATCCGGGCGGCGGGGGAGAGTAGGCGAAGCGGCCGGGGCGGGCCCGGCCGGCCTCCGGTCAGGCGGAGGCCTTGTCGTCCTTCTTCCAGCTGCCGACGTCGGGCGCGCCGGCGGGGTCGAACCACTTCAGCTTGTCGTGCAGCCGGACCACCTCGCCGACGATGATGAGGGTCGGCGGCTTGAGCTGGGCGTCCTGCGCCAGTTGCGGCAGGCTGGCCAGCGTGCCGATCAGGACGCGCTGGCGGTTGGTGGTGCCCTGCTGCACGATGGCGGCCGGGGTGCTGTCCGGCAGGCCGTGGGCCACCAGTTCCTTGCACAGCACCGGCAGGCCGTGCAGGCCCATGTAGAAGACGACGGTCTGCTGCGGCCGCGCCAGGCCGGTCCAGTCGAGGTCCATCGTGCCGTCCTTGAGGTGGCCGGTGACGAAGACGCAGGCGTGGGCATAGTCGCGGTGGGTGAGCGGAATGCCTGAGTACGAGGCGACGCCGGCCGCCGCGGTGATGCCGGGCACCACCTCGAAGGAGATGCCGTTGGCGGTGAGCGTCTCGATCTCCTCGCCGCCGCGGCCGAAGATGAAGGGGTCGCCGCCCTTCAGGCGCAGCACGCGCTTGCCTTCCTTGGCCAGCTTCACCAGCAGGGCGTTGATCTCCTCCTGGCGCAGGGTGTGGTCGTTGCGCTGCTTGCCGACATAGATGCGGCTGGCGTCGCGCCGGCACAGTTCGACGATGGCGGGCGAGACCAGGTTGTCGTGCACCACCACGTCGGCCTGCTGCATCAGCTTCAGCGCGCGGAAGGTGAGGAGATCCGGGTTGCCGGGGCCGGCGCCGACGAGATAGACCTCGCCGCGCGGCGGCGCGTCCTGCGTGGCCCCGAGCTGCTGCTCGAAATACTGCTCCGCTTCCTTGCCCTTGCCGGCCAGCACCAGGTCGGCGAAAGTCCCGCCGAGCATTTTCTCCCAGAAGATGCGCCGTTGCGCCGGGTTGGCGAAATGCTGCTTGACGCGGTCGCGCAGGCCGTTGGCCAGTTGCGCCAGGCGGCCGTAGGTGGCCGGCAGCAGGGTTTCCAGTTTCGCCCGCATCAGGCGCGCCAGCACCGGCGAGGCGCCGCCGGTCGACACCGCCACGATCATCGGCGAGCGGTCGACGATGGACGGAAAGATGAAGCTGCACAGCTCGGGCGAGTCGACGACGTTCACCGGCAGGTCGCGCGCCTTCGCAGCGCGCGAGACGGCTTCGTTTACCGCATGGTCGTCGGTGGCGGCGATCACCACCGCCGCGCCGGCGAGGTGGGTTTCCTCGAAGCGCGCCGCGATGTGCTCGATGCGGCCGGCGGCCTTTTCTCCGGCAAGGGCCTCGCCCAGTTCCGGGGCGACGACGGCGACGCGGGCGCCGCAGCCGAGCAGCAGGCCGGACTTGCGTGCGGCGACGGTGCCGCCGCCGACGACGAGGCAGCGGGCGCCCTTGATGTTCAGGAAGATCGGCAGGAAATCCATGGCTTCGACGTGATGGTGGCCGCTTCAGTGCGCGGCCGCATTCATTGCAGGTTGGCCGGCATTATACCTGTCGCTACGGCTCAGCTTGCTGATCCGCAACCGCCCCGGCTGCCGCAGCCGCCGCAGCTGGAGGGCGGGCAGCTGCCGCCCGGCGCCTGGGTCTGCATGAAGACGAACTGCCACTCGCCCGGCTCGACCTCGACGAAGTCGAGCAGCATGCCTTCCAGCAGGTCGCGGCTGGGCGGGGCGATGAGGACGGTGAGGCCCTCGCATTCGTAGGAAAGGTCGTGCTCGCGCTCGTCGTCGAAGCCGATGCCGAAGGCGATCTGGCCGTCTTCCTCGAGCTTGGCGGCGACGCGCAGGGCCATGCCGACGGCGTCGCTCTGCTGGGCAGAGTCGAGGATGCGGGTGGCGGCGGCGGGGGTCAGGGTAAACATGGTCGGTCTTGTCCTATTCAGGGGTTGGGGTGGGAAGCGGTTTCCAGACACTGCCGGGCGAAGCCGACGAAGCGGGCGGCCCAGTTGCAGCTGCCGGCGCTCCTGAGGTGCGTGTAGGAGGCCAGCAGGTTCTTGTGGACGATGCCGTCGTGGGCGCCGTCGGCGCCGTGGCCGCGCTTCACCTCGTAGGCGAAGCAGGTGGCCGGGTCGAGGTTCTCCAGGCTGGAGTAGTGGAACTCGTGCGCCGGGATCTCGTCCGGATGGCTGTTTTCGTGCAGCCAGGGATGGGCGGCGGTGGGCGCCAGCCGCACGTAGCCGCGCCCGACCGGCTTCTCGTGCATGACGACGTCGGCGGCGATCACCCCGGCCATCTCGCGCTTCTCGCCGCGCCAGGCGAGGCTGCGGGCGAGGACCATCAGGCCGCCGCACTCGGCGTAGGCGGGGAGTCCCGCCTCGATGGCGGCGCGTATCGATTCGCGCATGCCCTTGTTCGCCTCCAGCTCGCGCATGAAGCACTCCGGGAAGCCGCCGCCGAGGAAGAGGGCGTCCACCTCGGGCAAGGCCTTGTCGGCGATGGGGCTGAAGAACACCAGCTCGGCGCCGGCCTGCTTCAGGGCGTCGAGGTCGTCGGCGTAGTAGAAGCCGAAGGCCGGGTCGCGGGCGATGCCCACGCGCACGGTGGGCTGTTCAGCCGGAACGGCCGCCACCATGGCGGGCTTGAGCGGCTTGTCGGTGGCGGTCACCTGCAGCAGGCGGTCGATGTCCACCTGCTCCGAAACGATTTTGGCGATGGCGGCGATGCGCGCCTCGGCGGCGGCGGCCTCGTTGGCCGGCATCAGGCCGAGGTGGCGCTCGACGATGGCCAGTTCGGGGTTCTCCAGCACGGCGCCGAGCACCGGCACGTCGGTGTAGTGCTCGATGACTGAACGAAGCTTGGCCTCGTGGCGCGTGCCGCCGAGGCGGTTGAGGATGACGCCGGCGATGCGGATGTTGCGGTCGAAGGCCTGGTAGCCGAGGATCAGCGGGGCGATGCCGCGCGTCATGCCGCGCGCGTCGAGCACCAGCACCACCGGCAGGCCGAGCAGTTCCGCCAGCGCGGCGTTGCTGTTGCTGCCGGCCAGGTCGAGTCCGTCGTAGAGGCCCTTGTTGCCCTCGACGAGGGCGACGTCGGCATGCGCGCCGTGGCGGGCGAAGCTGTCGAGGATCTCGGCGTAGGGCTGCAGGTAGAAATCCAGGTTGCGGCAGGGGCGGCCGCCGGCGAGCCCGAGCCAGATCGGGTCGATGTAGTCCGGCCCCTTCTTGAAGGTCTGCACGGTGAGGCCGCGGCCGCGCAGGGCCGCTGCCAGCCCCAGGCTGAGCGTCGTCTTGCCGGAGGACTTGTGCGCGGCGGAAATGAGGAAGCGGTGCATCCGGCAGAGTGTAGCCGGACTGAGCGCGCCGCGCTCAGTCGTCCGACGCCTTCAGCGCGGCGAAGTCGTCCTGCGGCAGGAAGCGCAGCACGCGCACCGCGACGACGGTGATGAGGAAGGCCAGGGCGATGCCGCCGAAGCCGAGGGCGAACTCGCCGAGCACCGGCGAATAGGGGTTCACGATGCCGTCCTGGTAGGTGCTGCTGACGGCGTAGCCCGGGAAGATCTCCAGCGGGAAGGCCTGGCCGCCGACGATGGTGACGAACATCTGGGCGAGGCCGCCCAGCACCACCAGCACCGAGGCGGCGATAACGCGCGTCTGCGTGGCGCCGGGCGCGAAGATCAGCGCCAGCGGCAGGATGCCGCCGACCACCACCTGGCCGAGCCAGAAGACGGCGGTGTAGATGCCGCCGTCTGACAGGAGGAAGCGTTCGTAATCGGTCTGCTTGGCGAAGTACAGGCCGGTCAGGTGCATTACGGCAGTGAAGTAGAGCGCCGCGCCGACGAAGACGGCGAGCAGGTTCTTCATGCGGGCGAGGATGCGCGCGTCGAGCTGCAGCTTGTTCCAGGCGTACATCGAGCCCTGCACGATGAGGAAGGCCGCCAGGCCGTAGGCGAAGGAGTAGATGATGAACATCGGCGCCATCAGGGCCGAGCCGTAGGCGGTGCGGGCGATGAGGAAGCCGAAGATCGAGCCGGTGGCGGTGGTCAGCGCCAGGCGCCAGAAGAAGGCGAGGAAGCCGACGATCTTCGAGTAGCCGTTCAGGCTGCGGTCCATCATCGTCACCAGGTAGGCGGCGACGATGGCGAAGAAGCCCGAGTAGAACATCATGTTGAGGGCGAAGATCGACTTGAAGTTGAAGTGCGTCATCGCCACGATGAGGCGGTCGGGGCGGCCGAGGTCGGCCGCCAGCACGGCGAGGCCGCCGGCCATCATGGCCAGGGCCAGCAGGCCTGAGAGCGGCGCGCGCGCCTTGTACATCGGCTTGCCGAACACCGAGCCGATCGAGGCGACGTTGAGCACGCCGGAGGCGGCGACGATGAGGAACACGGCAAAGACGTGCGGGATGCCCCAGACGATCTGGTTGTCCATGCCGGTGACGACGTGGCCGCTGTGCTCGAAATGCAGGAAGGCGGCGAAGGCCGCCAGCATGAACAGGCCGCCCGCGGCCAGCAGGCCCCAGAAGGCGGCGGGGCGGCTTTGGGTTTCGACGTAGGAGGCAGTCGCCATCTTCAAATCCCTTCGTAGCGGACGCCGAGGTCGAGCTTGAGGTCGGCGCGCACCTGGGTGGTTTTCACCTCGCGGACGCGCTTGGAGATCGCGCTCTCGGGGTCGTTCAGGTCGCCGAACAGCATGGCGTTGTGGCCGGCGGCGGCGCAGGCCTCGACGCAGGCCGGCGTGCCGCCGCGGTCGACGCGGTGCACGCACAGGGTGCAGCTCTCGACGCAGCCCTGGCCGCGCGGCACTTCCGGGTTCTGGTCGGTGTGCGGCTCGTGCACGAAGGAGCGCGCCTTGTACGGGCAGGCCATCATGCAGTAGCGGCAGCCGATGCAGATGTGGCGGTCGACCAGCACGATGCCGTCGGCGCGCTTGAACGAGGCGCCGGTCGGGCAGACGTCCACGCAGGGCGGGTGGGCGCAGTGCTGGCACATCATCGGCAGCGAGAGGGCGCGGCCGCTCTTCAGGTCCTTCAGGTCGATCTTGCGGATCCACTGCGCGTCGGTGCGCGGCTTGGTCACCTCGCCGAGGCCGTTTTCCTTGCCGCAGGCGGAAACGCACTCCGTGCAGCCGGTCTGGCAGCGGGTGGTGTCGATGAGCATGCCCCAGCGGACTTTCGACGTGACCGGCTCGTTCTCCGGCTTGGCGGCGGCGATCTCGACGAGGCGGATGCCGGGGGCCAAAGTCAGTCCCGCCAGGGCGGCGGCGGAGGTGGCGAGGAAGCCGCGGCGGCTGGTGCTGTTGTTGTCGCTCATGGCCGGGCTCCCGTGGCGGCCTTCTGGCCGGGTTTCGGCTGGTGGCAGTCCCAGCAGTCGAGCTTCACCGCCGCGTAGTCGTGGCAGCTCTGGCAGAAGCCGCCCTCGCCGGTGACGCTGCCGGTCTTCTGGCTGGCGTGGCAGGCGATGCACTCGTTGAGGCTGTGCTTCTTCGTGCGGATGCCCTCGTGCATGGTCTTGTCGCGCTGGTGCTTGAGCAGCTTCATGTGGTCTCGCCGGATGACGTCCTTCGGCTCGACGCACTGGCCGGGCTTCTCGATGGCGATGGCCGGCAGCGGCGTGCGGCCGGGCTCCGCCGCGTGCGCCGCGGCAAAAGTCAGTCCCCACAGCACGGCGATCGCCAGGGTTTTCATTCGCCCAGTCCCATCTGGATGTAGCCGGTCGGGCAGACGTCGTGGCAGATGTGGCAGCCGATGCACTTCGTGTAGTCGGTCGCCACGTAGCGGCCGGTGGTCGCTTCGGTCTTCTTGACGCGATAGACGGCGGTCTGCGGGCAGTACACCACGCAGTTGTCGCACTCGAAGCACTGGCCGCAGCTCATGCAGCGCTTGGCCTCGGCGATCGCCTGCTTCTCGTCGAGCGGATCCAGGCGCTCCTGGAAGTTGCCGAGGGCCTGCTCCTTGTTCAGCGTGATGACGTTGCGGATGTTGCGCGGCGTGTAGCCGAAATGGCCGAGGAACAGCTCCTTGTGCGTGATGACGTAGCGGTCGGAGCGGTTGTCGTAGTTGTGCACGGCGACGTTCGAGGCGTCGGTGCCGCGCAGCGGCTCGGTGGCCGGCTGCGGCTGCTTGCCCTTCTCCAGCAGCTTGCGCTGCATGTCCCAGTAGTGCACGTCGATCTTGGCGCGCTTGTCCTGCTCCTCGCCGCGCAGGAAGCGGTCGATGCCCTCGGCGGCGATCCAGCCGTGGCCGATGGCGGTGGTCAGGAGGTGCGGGCGGATGACGTCGCCGCCCGTGAACACGCCCGGCTTGCCCTGCACCTGGTAGTTCTTGTCGGCGGCCACGTTGCCCTTGCCGGAGTCGAACTCCTCGAGGCCGGTGAAGTCGACCGCCTGGCCGATGGCCGAGACGATCAGGTCGGCCGGGATGTCCTGTTCGGAGCCTTCGATCATCTTGATCTCGAGCTTCGGGCCGACGAACTTGGCCTCGCACTGCGCCACGCGCAGCGCCGTGGCGCGGCCGTCGGCGCCGCGCACCACGCCGACCGGCGCCCAGCCGCCGCGGATGTCGATGCCTTCCGCCTTGGCCTGCTCGATCTCGTGCTTGTTGGCCTGCATCTTGTCCACCGGGAAGACCGAGGTCAGCACGACCTCGGCGCCCTGGCGGGCGGAAATCTCGGCGACGTCGTGGGCGGCGCGGCCGCCGATGACGTCTTCCGGCCGGTCGGTCGGCTTCGGGCTGTCGATGGCGCCGAGGCGGCGCGCCACGGTGGCGACGTCGATCGAGGTGTCGCCGCCGCCGACCACCACCACGCGCTTGCCGACGTACTTCATGCGGCCGTCGTTGAAGGCGCGCAGGAAGGAGGTCGCGGTGACCACGTTGGGGGCGTCGTTGCCGTCGCAGGGCAGGGCGCGGCCGCCCTGGGCGCCGAGGCCGAGGAACACCGCGTCGAACTGCTTGCGGATGTCCTCCATCTTGACGTCTGTGCCGATGCGGGTCTTCAGTTTCGCTTTCACGCCGAGGTCGAGGATGCGCTGGATCTCGGCGTCGAGGACGTCGCGCGGGGTGCGGAAGCCGGGGATGCCGTAGCGCATCATGCCGCCGAGGAACTCGTGCTCGTCGAAGATGGTGACTTCATGGCCCATGCGCGCCAGCTGGTAGGCGCAGGAGAGGCCGGCCGGTCCGCCGCCGATGACCGCCACCTTCTTGCCGGTCTTCGTTTCGGGCGCGGCGAACTTGAGGTTGTTCTTGATGGCGTACTCGCCGAGGAAGTGCTCGACGGAGTTGATGCCGACGTGGTCCTCCAGGGCGTTGCGGTTGCAGCCGGTCTCGCACGGCGCCGGGCAGACGCGTCCCATCACCGAGGGGAAGGGGTTGGCTTCCGTCAGGCGGCGCCAGGCGTACTCGTAGACCGGCATCACAGGCTTGCCGTCGGCGCCGACCGGCGGCTTCTCGACGCCGCGCACGATGTTCAGGTAGCCGCGGATGTCCTCGCCGGAGGGGCAGCTGCCCTGGCAGGGCGGCGTCGACTGGATGTAGGTCGGGCACTTGTAGGTGTGGCTGGCCTGGAAGATCTGCTTGTTCCAGGGCACGTGCTTGCTGTCGCCGTCCTTGTAGCGACGGAATGTCAGTTGCTGCGTACCGGATTTCTCGTTGGTGGCCGACATCTTTGTCTCCTTGTAATGCTTAATCGTTGCTGCCGAGCCGGATGGCCGTGCTGACGAGCTGGTGCACGCCGCCGACCATGCCGCGGTTGAACTTGTAGTAGGGCAGGACCTTGGTGAACTGCGCCTTGCAGATGGCGCAGATGGTCGCCATGAAATTCACGCCATGCTGGTCCACCACCTGCTTGAGCGCGCCCATGCGGGGCATCGAGCCCTTGACGCGCAGCTCGAGCAATTCGTCGGTGAGCACGCCGCCGCCGCCGCCGCAGCAGAAGGTCGCCTCGTGCGTGGTGCCGGGCGCCATCTCGAAATAGTGGTTCGCCACGGCCCGGATGATCGAGCGCGGGATCTCGAACTGGCCGCCGGGCGCATCGCCCATGCGCGAGGCGCGCGCCACGTTGCAGGAGTCGTGGAAGGTGATGATGCGGTGGTCGTTGGCTTCCTTGTCGAACTTCAGGGCGCCGCGCTGGATCAGGTCCCAGGTCACCTCGCAGATGTGCGAGGGCTGCTTGTAGCGGTGGTCGAGCTGGCTCTGCAGCTGTACCGCGAAGGGATCGTTGGCGCCGGCGCCGATGCCGGTCAGGGTGTTCCAGAAGCTGTAGGCGACGCGCCAGGCGTGGCCGCACTCGCCGACGACGATGCGCTTGACGCCCAATTCGAGGGCCGCCTCGCGGATGCGCAGGGCGATCGTCCGCAGCTGGTCGTAGTTGCCGATGAACATGCCGAAGTTGCCGGCTTCCGAGGCCTTCGAGGACAGCGTCCAGGAAATGCCGGCGGCGTGGAAGACCTTGCCGTAGCCGATCAGGCTGTCGATGTGCGGCTCGGCGAAGAAGTCGGCCGAGGGCGTGATCAGCAGGACCTCGGCGCCCTTGACGTCCATCGGGTACTTGACGTCGATGCCGGTGTCTTCCTTGACGTCCTCCTCGACGCCCTGCAGGGTGTCTTCCAGCGCCGGGCCGGGCAGGCCGAGGTTGTTGCCGATCTTGTGCACCTTGCCGATGATCTCGTTCGAGTACTTCTGGCCGTAGCCCACCGAATCGAGGATCTCGCGGCCGGCCATGGTGATCTCGGCGGTGTCGATGCCGTAGGGGCAGAACACCGAGCAGCGGCGGCACTCGGAACACTGGTGGTAGTACTTGTACCAGTCGTCGAGCACTTCGCGCGTCAGGTCGGTGGCGCCGACCAGCTTCGGGAACAGCTTGCCGGCCAGGGTGAAGTGGCGGCGATAGACGCCGCGCAGCAGGTCCTGGCGCGCCACCGGCATGTTCTTCGGGTCGCCGGTGCCGAGGAAATAGTGGCACTTGTCGGTGCAGGCGCCGCAATGCACGCAGGCGTCGAGGTAGACCTTGAGCGAGCGGTACTTCTTCAGCAGCTCGCCGAGGCGGCCGATGGCCTTGGCCTCCCAGTCAGGCACCAGCTCGCCGGGGAAGCCGATGGCCGTGTTGATCTTGTCGCTGGCGACGTAGGGCTTGCTCTCCGCCATGGCGTCGCGCTGCAGCGCGGGGATGGCGGGGTAGTCCTTGAGTTCGGGGGTCGTGAATTCTGCAGCGGCCATGGCGGTCTCAGTTCTTCTCGAGTTCGGCGGCCCAGGGCGCCAGGTGGCGCTTCTCGCGCGGATCGTCGGCCTGGTTGCGCGACGGGCTGAAGAACACGCCCGGCGCATGCAGCAGCTTGCTGAATGGGAAAACGATCATCAGCAGCGCCACCAGCGTCAGGTGGATGTAGAGGCCCGGATGCGAGGGCAGCGGCTGCACGTCGAAGCGCATCAGGCCGAGGAAGAAGGCCTTCACGGCGACGATGTCGGTGTGCATGAGGAACTTCATGGCCAGGCCCGAGAGGCCGATGCCGGCGAGCAGGGCCAGCATCAGGTGGTCGGACGGCGTCGAGATGTAGCGGATGCGCTCGACGACGAAGCGCCGGCCCCACAGGCCGAGCAGGCCCGCCACCATGGCGAAGCCGGCGTAGAGGCCGAAGGGCTGCACCCAGCCGACCCAGAACCACACCGGCTCGGTGAAGTAGCGCAGGTGGCGCATCAGCACCAGCAGCAGCGCGCCGTGGAAGAGGATGCCGAAGGCCCAGATCCACAGGTTGGACTTGAACAGGCTCTCGAACAGCGCCACCTCGCGCAGCATGCGCAGCACCACGCCGCCGGTGGTGGTCGGCGCCGGGGTGGTGGGGATCTTCAGCGGCGCCGGCGTGCGGAAATAGTCGGCGATCTTGTACGCCAGGCCGGCGACGAGGATCGCCGTGGCGGCGTAGAAGAGGACGGCGAAGAAGATCGTGGCTGCGCTCATGGGCTAGGGGCTGTCCGGGCGTTGTGGGCCATGCCATGTCGTCCCCGCGCAGGCGGGGACCCAGAACTCAACCTGGATTCCCGCGTTCGCGGGAATGACGGGCTCTTGGCGAGTTTCGGCGAATCAGATGCAGCCGGTCGGCTTCGGCAGGCCGGCGATCTTGCACGCCTGCTTGCCCGGGCCGTAGGGGAACAGCTCGTACAGGTACTGGCTGTTGCCCTTCTCCGGCCCCAGCTTCTTGCCGATGGCCTTGGTCAGCACGCGCACGGCCGGGGCGATCTGGAACTCGTTGTAGTACTCGCGCAGGAAGTTGATGACTTCCCAGTGCTGCTCGCTCATGTTGATGTTTTCCTGCTCGGCGAGAATCTTGGCGACATCCTCGTTCCACTCGTTGATGTCGGTCAGGTAGCCTTCCTCGTCGGTCTCGTAGGTCTTGCCATTCACTTCGATTGCCATGGTGTATCTCCTTAAAAAACCAAAAATCGCTTACAGCCAGGATTGGCAGGTGGCGTGTTCCGTCACGAGATCGACGAAGCCGCCGTAATCGACCAGGTTGACGCCTTCCAGGACGCGATCGGCCATGCCGCGCGCCTCCAGATCGGGTTGCAATGCATAGACCTTCATCTGGCCCATGGCCTGCTTGAGCTTGCCGGCGGCGGCATTGCCGTTCGTCGCGGCGTAGACGCCGTCCTCGATGAGCAGCAGGGCGCCGCCCGGCTGCGCCGTGGCGAGGCAGGTGTCCAGGGAGTTGCGGTCCAGGGGCGACTTGTTCACGATGTGCAGCATCTCTTTTTCCCCTTCAGAAGCTCAGGACCACGTCCTGGGTTTCCATCAGCTTGCCAATTTCGGCGCGCGAGAGCACCTCGACGGGCACGCACATGTCCTCTTCCGTCAGGCCGCGCGCTTCGAGGGCCTCCTTCTCGACGTAGAGCTTGTTGATGTCGTAGTCGTCCAGCGCGCGGTAGGTCGGCTGGAAGCTCTTCACCTCGATGCCCTTGGTGTTCCAGCCCTTCTTCAGCTGGTACACGCCGTCGTCCATGAAGGCCAGGCTGACGTCCTGGTCGAAGGCGGCGGCGATCAGCACCACCTCCAGCGACTCCAGCGCGTAGATCGTGCCGTGCGGCGCCTTGCGGTTCACGTACATGAATTTCTTGATTTGTCCTTCGCTCATCGCGATTTCTCCCTGAGCCTTGCCTTAATCGCCGAAGGTGACCAGGCGTTCGGCCTGGATGCCGGCTTCGATCAGCTGCCCCAGCCCCGAGATGCGGAAGCCGGGCGCCAGGTTCTCGTCCTTGATGCCGCGGCGCAGGGCGGCGGCCACGCACACCACCAGGTCGATGCCGTGATCCTGGGCCAGCTTGGCCCAGCGGTTAACGATGTGGCGGTCGTCCTGCGGCGGCTCGGTCAGGCGCGTCGAGTTGTTCACGCCGTCGTGGTAGAAGAACACCCGGCTGACCTGGTGTCCCTTCTCGATGGCGGCGCGGGCGAACAGGTAGGCGCTGTCCGTGGCCTGGTGCGTGTAGGGGCCTTCGTTGATCAGGATGCCGATCTTCATGGATTCACCCGGTCAGAAGCGGATATGGGTGGAGGCGTTCAGGTTCGAACGCGAGCCGCGCCAGTCGTCGATCAGGTACTTCGTGAAGGGCAGGCCGGTCTTCTCGAAGAAGCGCGGCCAGCCGATGCGCTCGATCCAGTCGGCCATGCGCTCCCACGGGCGGGCATCTTCCTTGTACACGCGCAGGATCTTCTTCACCACGGCGGCGACTTCGGGCCAGCGCGGGGCGTTGTTGGGCAGGCCGGCCGCGACCATCTTCATGAACTGCGGCTTGATGCGGGCGTTGGAGTTCTTGCCGCCGACCCAGATCGCCAGCTTGGAGTGCTCGGGATCGTTGATCTGCATGGGCGGGCAGGGCGGGAAGCAGGCGCCGCAGCAGACGCATTTCTTCTCGTCGACTTCCAGCGAGGGCTTGCCGTTTACCATGGCCGGGCGGATGGCCGCCACCGGGCAGCGCGCGACGACGGACGGGCGCTCGCAGACGTTGGCGACGAGGTCGTGGTTGATCTTCGGCGGCTTGGTGTGCTGGATGACGATGGCCAGGTCGGCCTGGCCGCCGCAGTTGATCTCGCAGCAGGAGGTGGACAGGCGCACGCGGTTCGGCATTTCCTCGTGGATGAATTCCTCGTAGAGCTCGTCCATCAGGGACTTCACCACGCCGGAGGCGTCGGTGCCGGGGATGTCGCAGTGCAGCCAGCCCTGGGTGTGGGCGATCATCGACACCGAATTGCCGGTGCCGCCGACCGGGAAGCCGCTCTTCTCCAGCTCGGCGATCAGCGGGGCCACCTTCTTCTCGTCGGCGACCATGAACTCGATGTTGCTGCGGATGGTGAAGCGGACATGGCCTTCGGCGTACTTGTCGGCGATGTCGCACAGCTTGCGGATGGTGTAGACGTCCATCTGGCGCTGCGTGCCGGCGCGCACCGACCAGACTTCCTCGCCGGAATGCGAGACGTGGTGCAGCACGCCGGGCCGGGGCCGGTCATGGTACTTCCAGTTGCCGTAGTTCTTCCGCAGGGTCGGGTGCAGGTACTGCATGTGGTCCGGCACGCCGCACTCGACGGGCTTGCGCAATTGAGGTTGTGACATGGTGTGTCTCCGTCAGTTTTCGTTCGTCGATCAGGCAGCCGCCTGCTTGGCCTTGACCCGGGCCACTTCCTCGTCCCAGTCGTCCATGCGGACGTAGGGGTTGGTGCGCGGGTTCGAGATCATGCTCGGGTCGACCTCGACCTCGATGCCCTCGAGGAAGTTCACCAGGCCGATGCGCTCAATCATCTCGCCGGTGCGCTCGTGCTCCAGCGCGTTCTCGGCGAAGAAATCGACGGTGCGCTTGGCCAGGTCGAGAAGCTTCTCGTAATCCTCGTCGGTCTTCAGCTTCATGAACGGCACGACGACGGTGCCCATCAGGTCGCCGATCTTCAGGGTGCGCTTGCCGCCGACCAGGATGGTGGCGCCGCGGTCCTTGCCCGGGGCGAGGGCGCCGGTCATGACGTTGATGCAGTGCATGCAGCGCACGCAGTCCTTGTTGTTGATTTCCAGTGCCTGGGTGTCATTGACGGCGACGCTGGAGACGGTGGCGTCCTTGGAGACGGCCTTGATCTCCTTCAGCTGGATGGCGCGCGTCGGGCACATGCCGACGACGTCGTTCACCAGCTCGTTCATGCCGTGCTTGGCGAACCACTTCTTGGCCAGGGCCTCGTCGGTCTGGATGTTGTCGCGCCAGGTGCCGATGATGGCCATGTCCGAGCGCTGGATGGAGTTCATGCAGTCGTTCGGGCAGCCGGAGAACTTGAACTTGAACTTGTAGGGCAGGGCCGGGCGGTGGATGTCGTCGAGGAAGCTATTGACGATGGTGCGCAGGCCCTTGCCCTCGTCGTAGCAGGACTGCTCGCAGCGGGCGTGGCCGACGCAGGCCATCGAGGTGCGCACGGCGGGGCCGGCGCCGCCCAGGTCGAAGCCCAGTTCGTTGATCTCGTCGAAGGCCTTCTGCACGTTCTCGGTGGTGCAGCCCTGGAACATGATGTCGCCGGACTGGCCGTGGAAGGCGATCAGGCCGGAGCCGTGCTTGTCCCAGATGTCGCAGAATTTGCGCAGGATGTCGGTGTTATAGTGCATGCCGGCCGGCGGCATGATGCGCAGCGTGTGGAATTCGGCTGCGTCCTTGAAGACCGGCTGCTCCTTGTCGTCCTTGATCTCGGTGAAGCGGGGAATGACGCCGCCGCCATAGCCGAAGACGCCGACCGTGCCGCCCTTCCAGTAACCCTTGCGCGTCTGGTAGGAGTGCTCGAGGTGGCCGAGCAGGTCGGTCATGCCATCCTTGTCCTTCGCCAGGCGCTTGAGGCCGGTGACGAAGCTGGGCCAGGGGCCCGATTCCAGCTGGTCGAGATTGGGCGTGTCGTGCTGTTTCTTAGCCATGATTTGTCTCCGGTGCTAAGGTTTATATACGGTGCTGCTGGGGTCAGACTGTCTATAAGTTGGCGCTGATGTTACGCATGCTGCACTGCGATCTCCTATACCTCCCGCAGGGTATCGCTCCCCTCCCGTGGGGGTAGGACGGACCTACCCGAAAGGGGTATGCCGCGGCACGCCATGCCGGTGATAGGCGGAGAGGGTGGCGAAAGGCATATTTCGCCAAACACTTATATATGGCCGACGCCTTTGCCTTGTTGATGCGGCGTCGGGCCGCCGCATAACCAGGCAAAGCCGTCAGGTGGGACACGATGGACGACAAGGAACAAATCACCACGCTGGACAAGTTCACCGCCCCGATCTGGGGGCAGGAGATCGAACTGCAGCAGGTCGAGTACCTGGCCGGCGGCACGCCCATGCTTCGCCTGCGCATCCGCGAGAAAAAGCGCTTCACCATATTCGATATAGACGCTCAGACGGCCGCCCGCTGGGCAAAAGCCATGCAGGACTGGGCCGACAAGCAGTCATGACCGTCATTGACGTCAGCTTCGAGGTTCGTTGCGAGTGCCTGCCGCGCGACTACGGCTACGCGCTGTACCGCGCCCTGGCCGACACGCTCGACTGGCTGGAAGAAGACGCCCTCGCCGGCGTGCATCCCCTGCACGGCACCGCCACGGCCGACGACAGCCTGTTTCTCGGCCGCCGCGCGCGCCTGATGCTGCGGCTCCCGGCGGAACGCGCCGAGCAGGCGCTGGCCCTCTCCGGCAACCGGCTGGCGCTGGGCAGCGGCCTGGAGATCGGCCCGGGCCGCGTGCGCGAGCTGATGCCCTACGCCACGGTGCATTCGCATTTCGTCAGCACCGGCAGCGCCGACGAGGCCGAATTCCTCGGCCTGGCGGCGGCGGAGCTGCGCGCGGCGGGCCTGCCGGAGCGGATGATTTCCGGCAAGGCGCACGTCATGGACACGCCCGGCGGCGAGCTGCGCGGCTTCAGCCTGCTGCTGCACGGCCTGACGCCGGCGCAGTCGCTGGCCGTGCAGGCGCGCGGCCTGGGCGAGGGACGCAAGCTCGGCTGCGGCATCTTCGTGCCGCACAAGTCGGTGGTCGCCGTCGGCGCCGACGAATAAAACGAACATCTTGAGCAATCTGGAGGAGAAATGAGCAAACCCACAGTCACCCTGGACATGAGCGGCCTGTCCTGTCCGGCGCCGCTGATCGGCGCCAAGAAGATCGTCGACGACATGGAGCCCGGCCAGTCCCTGCTGCTGGTCTCCGACTGCCCCGGCACCTCCGACGACCTGTTCGCCTGGTCGCGCCAGACCGGCAACGAGGTCGCGGTGAAGGACAAGATGGACGACGGCCGCACCGCCTACCTGGTCACCCGCGGCAGCGGCCGCAAGGCGGCGCCGAAGGCCAACGTCACGCTCGACATGCGCGGCACGAGCTGCCCCGGGCCCATCCTCGAGGCGAAGAAGCTGCTCGACGGCATGCAGTCCGGCGAATTGCTGATGCTGGTGAGCAACTGCCCCGGCACCCCGGCCGACGTCGACGCCTGGGTCAGGAACACCGCCCTGGAACTGGTCGACCGCGTCGAGATCGCGCGCGGCGCCTTCGAGTTCTACCTGCGCAAGAAATAATTCAACCAACCTGGAGAGGACCATGAGCTACACCATCAATGGCGAAGAGAAGGAAGTCGATGCCGACGGCTACCTGCTGGAACCGGATTTCAGCGAGGAGGCGGTGCAGGTCATCGCCGCGGCCGAGGGCATCGCGCTGACCGACGATCACTGGAAGATCATCAACTACATGCGCGACAAATATCGCGAGGACGGCCACACGCCGAACTTCCGCAACTTCATGAAGGACATGGCGGAGCTGATGCCGGAGGCCGACTCGAAGGTGATGTACGACCTCTTCCCGAAGGACGGCCCGGCCAAGCAGGCGGTGAAGGTCGCCGGCCTGCCCAAGCCCTTCGGCAAGGGCGGCTATTAAAGAGACGGCAGCCCTTCCTCCATAAAGCAGAACAAGACGACCCGGACAATGTCGACCACAACCAAAGGAGAAGCAGGATGGGAGATGCGTATCGCGACACCACGGCGCGCTGGATGACCGTCGGAGGCCGGGAGATCCCGGTCGACCCGGAAGGCTACCTGATCAACCTCGACGACTGGTCGGAGGACTTCGCCCGCGCCCTGGCGAAGGAGGAAGGCCTCGACCTTACCGACGAGCACTGGCAGATCATCCGGTTCATTCGCGATTACCACAACGAGCACCGCGTGCAGCCGCAGGTGCGCGCGATGATCGCCCACTTCACCGAAAAGTGGGGGGCGGAGAAGGGCAGCAACCACTACCTGCACGAAATCTTCCCGCGCGGCGGCCCGCAGAAGCAGGGCAACCGCCTCGCCGGCATCCGCCGCACCAAGGGCGAGCACTGATGGCCATTCGCATCCGCAGCCGGTTTCACGCCGGCGGGCGGGCGCGTGCGCCGGCGGAGCTTGCCAGCGTCGTCGCCATGCTGTCGTGGAAGCTGGCGATCGAATCGATCAAGCGCATGCGCGAGGCCAGGTTCGACATCGACCTCGGCCGGCCGTATTTCGACTACGTCGTCGAGACGATGGCCTTCCATGCGCATTACGCCGACCGCGTCGCCTTCGAAAAGCTGGGGCCGGAACCGCGCGGCGAGTTCACCACCGCGCTGGCGAAGCGCATGGCCGAGGCCATCGAGGACAACGCCGACATGCTGCTGGCCGCGACCGAGCCGGGCGCCTGCCGCCGGCACTTCCTCGAGGTCTTCAACGCCGCCGGCGCCGACTACGCCGAGTACGGCTGCGACGAGAAGGGCCCCGACTTCGGCTTCCGCCGCGCCTACGCCGCGCGCGTGCGCGAGGGCATGCCGGAGAAGGACAAGAACTGGGTGTACGACCAGGTCATGGAGATCGAGGCGCCGGAAGGCGTGCAGGCGATCAGGAAGACCCTCGACGGTCTCTTCGGCGGCGGGGAGAAGCCCGCCCGCCGCGCGCGCGAAGGCCTGTCCGGCGAATGATCGTTCCCGCTCATTTCGATCCCGACAACGCCACGGCCTACGCCGCCTGGCGCGGAGCCAAGCTGGCCGCCCACCCGCGCCGCCTCGAGGACCTGCTGGTCGAGGTCGCCGATCCGCGCCGACTGACTTTTGCCGAGCGCGGGGCGCTGCTGGCGCGCTGCGGCGTCGCCAACATGGCGCTGTATGCCTCGAGCACCGGCAACGATCCCGACAAGGACATCCCGCGCCTGCTCGGCCGCCAGCTCGGCCTGGAGAACCTCGACGCCAACCTGCTCGCCGACGACGACGGCATCTCGCCGCTGGCGGTGGCGCCGGCCGGCACGCGGACCGAGTTCATCCCCTACACCGACCGCGGCATCAAGTGGCACACCGACGGCTACTACAACGCGCTCGATCGGCAGATCCACGGCCTCATCCTGCACTGCGTGCAGAGCGCCGAATCCGGCGGCGAGAACCGCCTGATGGACCACGAGATCGCCTACATCCTGCTGCGCGACGAGAACCCCGATTTCATCCGCGCCCTGATGGCGCCGGACGCCATGACCATCCCGCCGCGGCTGGAGGACGGCGCCGTCGCCCGCGCCGCGCAGCCGGGGCCGGTGTTCGCCGTCTATCCCGACGGCCACCTGCACATGCGCTACACGGCGCGCACCGTCAGCATCGAGTGGAAGGCCGACGACCTCACCCGCGCCGCCGTCGCCGCGCTGGAACGCCTCCTCGCCGACGACGCCGGCCCGTACGTCTTCCGCGGCCGCCTCGAGCCGGGCATGGGCCTGGTCTGCAACAACGTCCTGCACGACCGCGCCGCCTTCAGCGATTCCGAGACGCGCAAGCGCCTGCTCTACCGCGCCCGCTACTTCGACCGCATCGTCGACGCGCCGTCCCGCGCAGACTGACTTTCCATGCAATCCGCCCCGCGCGAAATCGTCACGCCCTACCGGCCCATCCCGCTCGAGGTGCCCGAGGGCATGAAGCCCAACGAGTTCTTCAACTCCGCCGAGAACCTCGCCGACCTGGTGCACAACAACGGCCTGCTCGACAACCCGGAGGGGCTGCTCTTCTACCGCAAGGCGATCGGCCACTCCAACCTCTTCGACGGCTCGATCATCTACAACACCTCGCAGCGCATCCTCGACCCGCTCGGCCGCCCGGTGCGCCGCACCCAGGTGCCGGAGCCGGTGCGTCACGTCTGGAACCGCATGAACCGCATCGCCATCGAGTTCATGCTCGAGTGCTATCCCGACCCGGCGCGCCACCTCGTGCTGGCCGGCGAGGCCAGCCTCGACGCCACCTGGCCGCTCACCGCGCCCGGCGTGCCCTCGATCCGCATGCTGCACAACCACTTCATCGTCTTCGACAAGGACGACCTCGCGGCGGCGGCCCACGCCGATCCGGACAATCCCAACCTTACCGACGGCGGCCAGCACTCGCTGTTCCAGGCGCACATGCGCGAGGCCTACCGCGCCTTCTTCGCCGGCCTGGATTTGAAGCTGCTGGCGCCGTGCGAGCGCGGCGAGTGCCGGCTGGCGCTGACCGGCTATCCGCAGGGCCTGCCGAGCTGGGAGGTGAAGGGCGGCGCCGCCGGCCTCGGCGAGGTGCGCTTCTGGCACGAATACGACATGCTGCTGCAGGGCTTCCTCGATTTCTACCGGACCTTCTTCAGCCAGGTGTCGACGCGCAACGCGCCGATGCTGCCGGACCTGCATTTCCCGGCGCTGGTCGAGGAGCGCCTGCTCTTCGACAATGATTTCCTGAAGACGGCGAAGATGGTGCGCGAGCGCTGCATCAAGGACGCGCGCTACGCCAACGCCATCCGCTGGCAACCCGCCTTCAAGCAGCTCATCTACCGCAACGACGAAGGCAAGCTGATCGTCACCATCAGCCAGAACTCCATCGGCAACGCCATCACCGAGCTGCTCGGCGTGGTGGTGAAGCGCGTGCCCGACGCCGACGCCTATGCGCGCGCCGAACCGCAGCTCATCGCGCAGCTGCTCGAACTGCGCCGCCGCTTCGTCGAGGCCGACCTCGGCGAGGGCATCGCCACGCCGTTCTGGCCGGCGCACTAGCGCCGCCGGCCGGACACAATCCCTTACAAACTTTACAAAACGCCTGTCGCCTCCAGCGCCGGATGGGCGTTAAATGGGGCATGCGCATTGCGCCGATTCCGGCGTGCGCCGAAAGGAGAACGCACATGAACACCAGCAGATCGACCCGCATCGCCCTGATCGCAGCAGCGGTGTCCTCCCTCACCCTGTCCGGCTGCGCCGTCGCGCCGGCATCGAACGGCTATGTTTACTACGAACCGGTGATGGTCGCGCCGCCGCCGCCGCGCGTCGAAGTCATCGGCGTCGCGCCCTATCCGGGCTACGTCTGGATCGGCGGCTACTGGGGCTGGAGCGGCCGTGCCCATCACTGGGTGCCAGGCCGCTGGGAAGCGCCGCGTCCGGGCCACTACTGGGAGCCGCACCGCTGGGAGCCGCAGGGCAAGGGCTGGCGCGAGCGTCCGGGCCAGTGGGCGCCGCGAGGCAAGGAATGGCGCGAACCGCCGCGGTCGCGCGACCCGCACGGCAAGGACACACGCGAACCGCCGCGGCCGCGCGATCCGCACGGCAAGGACGTGCGCTGATCGCCCGGCCGCAGCGGCCTATTTCTCCTTCTTTCCTTCCAGCAGGGCTTTCAGGTCGGCGAACGGCGAGTGGGTGGCGATGCTGCCGCCCGCCTTGCCGTCGCTGCTGCCCGCTTCCAGACGCCGCTGGTGCTCGTTGTCGTGGCAGTAAAGGCAGAGCAGCTCCCAGTTGCTGCCGTCGGGCGGGTTGTTGTCGTGGTCGTGGTCGCGGTGGTGCACCGTCAGCTCGCGCAGGTTGGCGCGGGTGAACTCGCGCGCGCAGCGGCCGCAGATCCACGGATAGATCTTCAGCGCCTGCTCGCGGTAACCCTGCTCGCGCCGCTCCGCCGCACGGCGGGCTTCGAGGACGACGCGGTCGAGGCGGCTGGGGTCGGTGGGCTTCATGGGAGAAAAGTCAGTCGGTGCGACACGGCGATGATACGCCAGCGGCTTGACTAGAATAATATTCTAGAATAATGTTCTAGCCATGCCGGCACCCCCGCCCCTCATCGACCTCGAAACCTCGCCCGACCGCAAGTCGGCGATCCTGCTGGCCGCGCTCGCGGTGTTTTCCGAGAAGGGCATCGAGGCGACGACGATCGAGGACATCCGCCAGCGCAGCCAGTCCTCGGTCGGCAGCATCTACCACCATTTCGGCACCAAGGAGGGCATCGCCGCCGCGCTGTTCGCCTACGGCATCGACGACTACTGGGCGCGGCTGATCGCCGGCGCCGAGGGAAAACCGAGCGCCGAACGCCTGATCCACGGCCTGATCGCGGCGCACATCGGCTGGATCGCCGAGAAGCCCGAGCTGGCGCGCTTCCTGTTCGCGCGGCGCCAGGCGGTCGGCCAGGCCTACGACGAGGCCATCCGGCAGCGCACCGCCGAACACTTCAAGATCCTGTTCGAGCGGCTCAAGCCCTGGTTCAAGCAGGGGGTGCTGCGCCGCCTGCCGGCCGGGCTCTACGCGCCGCTGCTGATGGGCCCGGCGCAGGAATATTCGCGGCAGTGGCTGGGCGGGCGCATCGACATCGAGCCGCGCGCCGCCATCCGCGAACTGAGCCAGGCCGCCTGGCGCAGCCTGGCCGTCGACCCCGAACGCACTGCCTGAAAGGCCGACCATGACCCCGACCCGCCTCGACCTGGAAACCCACGACGGCCCGCCGCTCGCCGTGTATTGCCACGAGCCGCCCGTGCCGTCCCAGCCGCCGCGCGCCGGCCTGGTGATCGCCCCGGCGATGGCCGTGCCGCAAGCGTTCTATGCCGACTTCGCCGCCTACCTGGCGCAGCAGGGCTTCCGCGTGTGGACCTTCGACTACCGCGGCATCGGCGAATCCTGGCGGGGTCCGATGCGGCGCTGCACCGCCGACATCACCGACTGGATCGTGCGCGATTACGATGCGGTGGTGCGGCACGCAGCCGACACGCTGGACGGCGCGCCGCTCTTCGCGCTGGGGCACAGCCTCGGCGGCCAGGCGACGCCCCTGCTGCCGTCGATCGACCGCCTCAGCGGCCTCGTCAACGTCGCGGTCGGCAGCGGCGCGGCGCGCCACAACCAGCCCAAGGTCCGGCGCTCGGCGCCGCTCCTGTGGTACGTGCTGGGGCCGACGCTGTGCCCGACCTTCGGCTACTTCCCGGGCAACCGCATCGGCCTGCTCGGCGACATTCCGCGCCGCGCCTTCTACCAGTGGCGGCGCTGGTGCCTGACGCCCGACTACATCCTGAGCGGCGAGCCCGGCGCGCGCGAGGCCTACGCCCGCGCCCGCTACCCGGTGCTGGGATTGACCTTCACCGACGACGAGCTGCTGCACGAGTCCGGCTCGCGGCTGCTGCACGGCGCCTACACCGGCGCGCCGGTCGACTACCGCGAACTCAGCCCGCGGCAGTTCGGCCTCGAGCGCATCGGGCATTTCGGCTTTTTCCGGCGCAGCCAGGAGAGGATCCTGTGGCCGCTGGTCAGCGCCTGGCTGCAAGACAACAGCGCGGCGGCGCTGCGTTGAACAGGCTCTAGGCGAACTTCGCGCCGCGCTCGGCGAGCAGTGCGCGCAGCACCGAGCGGTGGCAGTGCGCCTCGTCCTCGCAATAGCAGCCGACCGAGAAGTTCGCCGTGTGCGACAGGGCGGCGAGGAGGTCGAGGGTACGCGCCGCATCCGGCGCCGCCATCTCGGCGCGATACTTCTTCGCGAAGGCCGCCCATTGCGCCGGCGTCTGCGCCGACTGCGCGAACTTCACCGTCTCCGCGCCCGGCGACAGGTTGGGAAACCACACGTCGTACCAGTCGCCGCTGGCGAATTCCGACTTCGGCACGCCGCGCGGCGGCCGCCGCACCGTGCCGATGCGCAGGCCCTCGTCCTTCGCCCGCGGCGTGCCGAGCCTGACTACGCGCACGGCCATTGCGAGGCCTCGATGGTGTAGAAGACGTAGTCGAGCGCGACGCCGTTGAACTCCTTGCGCCCCTCGTGCGAGAAGCTCGCGCCGATCTTCTCGACGGCCTTGCGCGAGCGCCAGTTGTCCCTGCCGATGTCGAAGCGGACGACCCTGGCCCGGCGGAAGGCGTTGTCCAGCATCAGCCGCTTCATTTCGCCGTTGGTGGCGCCGCCCCAGTGGCTGCGGGCGAGGAAGGTGTAGCCGATGGCGATTTCCCCCTTGTCCGGGTCCCAGTCGTAATAGCGCGTCGAGCCGATGATCCGGCCCGTGGCGTTCTCGACGACCGTGTAGGCGCCGCCGGCCAGCGCGCCGGCGAAGAAGTTCTTCTCGAAGACCGGCCGCAGGTGGCGCGCCGGGTCCGGGTGCTGCGCCCAGATCAGCGGGTCGGAGGCCGCCGCATGCAGCGGCTCTAGGTCGTCGGCGCGCAGCGGCCGCAGGGTGATCGTCGCGCCCGCCAGCGTCGGATGGAGATCGGCCGTCCCTTTGCTCATGTCCTCATGTTCCTCATGCCCTCCGCAAAAGTCAGTCCCTGCGCCACGGCGATATTGTGCCTCTGCGCCCGCCCCTGCGGCTACAGGCCGCCGCGCAACCGGTTCAGCTGCCGGCGGTCGCGCTTGGTCGGGCGGCCCTTCGCGTCGGCCTGCGGCAGCGGAGAGAGCCGGCGCAGTTCCGCCGCCTCGGCGCGCTTGCGTGCGCCCTCCGGCGTTTCCCGGTAGAGCAGCCGGGCCTCGGCGGCGGGGCGGCGCTGGGCGTTGAAGCCCAGCACGTCCACCTCCCAGTCCTCGCCCTCGGTGCGGATGTGCAGACGGTCGCCCGGCTTCAGCTCCCGCGCCGGCTTGGCGGCGGCTCCGTTCAGCTTCACCTTGCCGCCGTCCGCCGCCGCGGCCGCCTGGCTGCGGGTCTTGAAGAAGCGCGCGGCCCAGAGCCACTTGTCCAGGCGCATCAGTGATGCGTGATGAATTCCAGGTCCGCGTCGAGGCCGGTGACGGCATCCAGCACCTGTTCGACGACCTCGACGTTGATGTCCGACCATTCGGCTTCGGGGTCGCCGGAGGTCGTCGCCAGGGGCGCCAGGTCGAAGTCGACGTAGGTGTCGCCGATCTTGAGGACGGTGATTCCCGAAGGATGCCGGGCGATCTCCCAGTCATCGGGCACTTCGAGTTCGGCATTTATCTTCACGACCAGTTTTTTCATCGGGTTTCCCGTTCAAAAGGGTACTGCGGAGAATACGACAATCGCCAGCGCCAGTGTAGCCGCGCCCAGCCAGAACGTGCGCTTCCGGTTGGCCTCGATGCGCTTGATGAGCTGCGCGTTCTGCTCGGCGAGTTCCTTGATGAGTTCGGAGGAGGCGAGCATCTGCTGGTTCAGGTCGGACACCGCGGCCTCCAATGCGGCGACGCGCGCTTCCAGCGCCTCCAGGGTGAGCGGTTCATGCGAGGCGGCCGGTTGTGCGCCTGCCGCAGCCTCGTCCGCCGCGCGCTGCTTGCCCACCGCATTCCACAGCTTCCTCGCGCCCTCGGCGACCTTCGGCGCATTCCGGATGACCTCGGTCCAGGGGACGCTCTTGAGGATCGTCAGCCAGCCGATTGCCATTCGTCTGCCTCCTGTGGCGCTGAAGGGGCCCGGTTAAAGCCGGGCTTTGCCGGGGTGAAAAGTCAGTCGCTGCGGGACGGCGTATTAATGGCGGCTAACCAGTGGAAATTGTTCGGGATGGAAGAGGGATTCGACGGCCAGGTCGACGTCGAGGTCCGGCCAGTAAAGGTGGTGGCTGGTGGGGAGCTGGACATTCACCAGCTTGCCGATCGGGGCGTCGCGAAACCACGGAAACTGCTCGAAGGGCAGAAACACCTCCTTCTCGCCGAGCAGCAGCCAGAAGCCGTGCTTCGAGACGTTGGTGACCTCAACCGCCGAAATGTCCTTGCCAAGCGCTGCGGATGTCATGTTCGTGCTCCTGAACCAGGCGAAGCGTTTCGCCGATCTCCCTCTGCGACAGGCCGTAATTCTGCGCCAGTTCGACGACCGGCTCAATCCAGAACTTTGCCTCTCCGTTCGGGCCCATGACGTGAATGTGCATCCTGGGCTCTTCGCGCGAGAAGAAGTAGAAACGATAGCCGCCTGCGCGAAATACGGTCGGGCTCATGGGGAAATCATACTCCTCGCTAAGGCTGGCAGCTTTCCGACCTGAAAGTCAGTCTGCGCGGGACGGCGTTGTCCGTCGTTGCGTGCTACGAGCTTGATTGGCCCAGCTGCCGCTGTATGGCGGTTACCTTGCTTTGAAACTCGGGCAAGACTTTTACGACAGTGCTCCAGACGATTTCCAGGTTGACTGTGACGTAGCCGTGGATCAGCCGATTCCGCATGCCCGAGATGTCGCCCCATGGCACGTCGGCATGTCTGGCCTTCAATTCCGGCGTCAATTTGGAAACTGCCTCGCCGACGATCTCCAGGTTCCTGATCACGCCGTCCTGAATGAGTTCGTCGCCTAGGAAATTGCTTTCGCTCTTGCCCTTCGTGTACCGGAAAACCTTTGCGATGGCGTCCTGAATATGGTCGAGGTAGTCCGCATCGCGCATCGGATTGCTCATAGCGGCCTGGCTTCCTGCAGCACGACCTGGCGGAATTTAGGGGGAAGATCGCCCGCCGTCAGCACATCCACCGGCACGCCCAGTTCCTTCTCGATGGCCGACTGGAGCCGAGCCATGTCGAGCAGCGTGGTGCCCTTGGGGACGTCCACCAGCAGATCGAGGTCGCTTCCGTCCTTATCCTGGCCGTGCAGGACCGATCCGAAGACGCGGACGTTCCCGGCCCCGATGCTGGCGGCCAGTGCCAGGACGGCGTCGCGGTGCTTGCGCAGGGACTCGGAGGGTTTCATGGCGTGGTTTTATCCTGTCGGAGAGCCGATTCTATCCCGGTCAATGGTGCAGGAAAAGTCAGTCTGCGCAGGACGGCGCCGTCAGCGCCGGTATTCGCGCACGGCCGGGTTGAGGCGGTCGATGTCGGCCTGCACCTGCTCGCGACTGCGCTCGTAGACGATCTCGCGCCCCATCACGCTGCCGGCGTAGGCCAGCCCATTGCGCGTCGGCGACAGCTCGCACTTCATGCTGTGCTGGCCTTCGCCGATCACCACCGTGATGCCGGTCGCCCGCTTGTTGAAAACGACGACGTCCATGGTCTGGCCGGATTGCGTGACGCGGACTTTGATTTTTTCAGTGTTCATCTGACGGCTACCTCGCTTTGTGACGTTGCTTACGCCTTGCAAATTTAATCGACCTCGACCCCTTTAGTTACTTTCTTTTGTGCTTCATCTGCGTCACTCTGGCAACGTAGAACGCGAAGCGGCCATCACCTCAGGGACCTTCTTCTCCGGTATGTCGTGACCGACATCCACAATCCGGACGCCAAAGCCTTCTATATCGCCTTTACCGTGTCCAGTGTATTCAGCTGTGCACCAAAGAACCGCGCATGCATGAAGCACACCGCCCTTCGAGTTGAAAGGGCAGTACAGTTGTTCGGATGTGGACCGGATTAGCATCCATGGCTTCTCGTGGTACCTCCAAATCTGGGCATCGCTCTTCTTGCACCAGACCAAGAGCTGATCGTCATATAGACGCTGCGCCTGCTCACTTGAAAGTTCGAACTTCCTATTGAGGAAAGAGTCCTTCATTCCCCGAACCGCGCCGACCAAGCCGCCAACGAGGCCCATTGCCCCGATCACGTCGAGCGCCGCACTCCGCTTCTCATCTCCTTGGATCAGCACAAGGTGACTATGGCACAGGAACAACGTGTTCCGTTCCCCCATCCACTCAAAACCCTTGGGGAAGGCGCGCCTGCCCACGAATGGAAGCCACCAGCGATTCTCTGGCGGTCCGAACGAGAGCAGGCTGGCTTCGCCGGCTGACCGAACGGTCGGGGAGCTAACAGAGTCAACCGCGCTGGTCGAAGTACCACACTTGAAGCAGAACTTGTCATCTGACGAAAGCTCAGTTCCACACTGCCTGCAGAACATCAGCAACCCCTCTTTGATGAGATCCAGCGTTAAAGGTGTGGGGCGCGTGCGTAGACGGCAAGCGAAGCTTGCTGGCGGAGCGTTCCTCTCGGCCGTGGGTTGGCGTCATTCTTCAATGGCCTGCCAATGGCCACACAGCTCGCAGCTACCACCACGCATTGGCACCGTATGCTCATCGCACTTGTCGCAGCGGGTCGGATAATCTCCCTTGGCCCGCAACCTGGCTTCAAGCCTTGCACCATGCGCCTTAGCAAACTCCCACAGTTCATTAAGGAGCATTGTCCAAATGCCTTCTGACTTAAACTCGTCGGAGAGATTAACCTGTAGTTCGCCATGGGCAAAGTCAATAGCAAAGCTTAAGGCATGCCCAATGATAATCTTGGCCTCCTTTTCTGACGCCCGCCACTCATAGTGCTCGATGGCGTTGCGCGTTGTTCGCAGGGACTTCAAGTTTCGCTCGTCATTTGCCGAGAACTGAACGTTGCCAATGGACCTCAGTCTTGAGATGGCTGTGTCGACTGTCACCGTCCTTGCCTCCAGGCTCGGATACTTATCGACGTTCTCCCACACGAATGCAGGACTGACTTGGCGAAGACGCTCCTTTAGCAGAAGCTCAATGCAATGGGCGGACGCTGTAATCGAGTGCTTAAGGCGGGCGTGATCAGAGCCGATCTCCTTCGTTGCGATTAATTCGATGGCCTGACGCAAGGAATCCTTCGCATTGTTGAGCAAATCGAATTCGATATTCTTCGGAGCCTTCACGGTTACCTCTATGATGTCGGGGAATTGGGTGACGCGGACTTTGATTTTTTCGGTATTCATGAGGTCGCCACCACGCTTCAGGACTTTGTTTGCCTACGCTAAGAGTTTAATCAAGCCTGACATCTTTCGACCCTCAAATTTACTCATTCATACGCAACCCAGTGTCCTCTTTTCCCAAGGACACTAGACATTGCCTTAAATGCCTCATCTTCACTCTCATAATCTGTACCTCGCGCAACAGGGACTGTGTCGTTGGGGTGGTAAAAGTCAGGAATCTCAACAATCTCAAACGACCACTTTCCGCCATTCACTCCAGAAACCCAACCATCCCAATTATTGGCACTACTCCACCACGCAGTTTTCTTAAATTGTTGCATAGCGCCCTCTAGAAAAAATCTCCGCAGAAAAAGCCACAGGTCCGGGTGACTGCCGGGTTGGTGGACGGCGGCATAGGAGGGTTATGCCCAGGATGCGGGAACAGAAAGGGCGCCTTCCTTTTTAAATGTCTCAAGGACGAAGGGTTGAGCAAGTTTGTAGAGATCTAGAAAAGTGTAATCAGTCCCGGGTGTCGCACCTGCTTGGATTAGAGACTTTTCGATACTTTTGGCGACTGCCATGTAAAAGTCTTCGAGTGTGGTCTGGTCAATGGTTTCGTAGGCGCGGATAAGTTGAGTAGTCATTTGGAACTCCCAGAGAAGTTTGCGACGATGGACGCAAGCAAGTTGGCGGCTGCTGCAGAAAATAAAGTAGGGGGCATTTCGGTATATCGAGTAGGCAGGCCGCCGACCATAAACGATGCGCGGAGCCGGAGCGGGCCGGGACAAATGCTAGCAAGAACTTAAGACTCCCAATATGAAATGGATTTCCTAAATGACGGGAAAAATTCCACCACGGCTGAGGGTGGGGCGAAATCCTCGAAATAAAAAAGCCCCACCGGTCTCCCGATGGGGCTTTGTTTTTTTGCCATTTCGGCGATCAATCACTACATCACCCGCAAGCCCCCACCGCGCCGCAGGCGCTGCAGAAGTCGCAGCCGTCTTTCTTGATCACGGTGTAGTTGCCGCACTCCTTGCACAGGGCGCCCTGCATGATCTTCGGCGCGCTGGCTTCGCGCGGGGCTTCGAGGATGCCCATCTCGCGCGTCGGGTAGCCGTTCTCGTCGAGGATGCCGAGCATGGCGTAGCGGTGCATGATGAGGCGCGCCATGTAGGCCACGGTCGAGGGCCAGTTCTGCTGCTTGCGCGTGCCGGGCACGAAGGCCATGAAGTCGCCGAGCGGCTCGGGGTAGTTGAGGAGCTTCCGGAGCTTCATGCCGATCCAGGCCGGGTCCATCACGCGCATGTCGAGCGAGAGGATGTGCGAGAGGCCGTCGAGCGCGCGTGGGTAGTTGCCCGAGAGCCACATCGAGTAGGGCCGCGTCACGCCGTCGGGCAGGGTGATCTCCTTGAGGCCGAGCACGAAGTCCTCGCCCGAGGCGGGGTTCTGGATGTCCACCGTCCACGACAGCGTGCCGTCGGTGCCGGTCTTCGGCTCCTGCAGGCTGAACATGGAGTCGAGCACCGGGGTCGGCACCTTCTCGTCGAGGTTGCCGCAGAGCTGCTCGACGCGGTAGCGCACCACCTGCGCCACGGCGGCGACGACGCCGGGCATGCGCTTGTTCTCGCCGTGCGGCGGGAAGGGCATGTCGAACATCTCTTCGCCGCGGGTGCGGGCGAGGGTGTCGAGCTTGAGCTTGAGCCAGGCGCGGTCCTGCGCGCGCATGTCCATCGACAGCGTCTTGGCGACGGCGCCGAGGCCGCGCGGCTGCTCGGAGCCGTTCACCCACACTTCGAAGGGCACCGGCTTGGCGTTCTGCTCGATGTGGCCGACGAAGAGGGCGAACTCGCCGGCCGGCGTCTCGATCATGTAGGTCCACGCCGAGTTGCCGTCGGTCATGCGCGGACGGCCGGGCCAGCGCAGGCTGGCGAGCACCGGGGCCGGCAGGCTCTTGATGGCGAGGCGGCGGTTGGCGTCGCCGATCTTCACGTCCTGCGGCTGCTTCTTCTCGGTGCTGGCGCCGCCGTCGACGGAGAGCACCGCGCCGAGTACCTTGTTGGGCCGGTAGGTGGCGAGCCCCTTGAGGCCGGACTTCCAGGCCGCCAGGTAGAGGTGCTCGAAGTCGGCGTAGGGGTAGTCCTCCGGCACGTTCACCGTCTTGGAGATGCTGGTGTCGATGTAGGGGGCGACCGCGGCGACCATTTCCTCGTGCGCCTGCGCGGAGATTTCCAGCGCGGTGACGAAGTAGGGCGGCAGCTTGTTCATGTCGCCGCCGAGGTACTTGTACAGGCGCCAGGCGTAGTCCTCGACCGAGTACTGCTTGTGCGTGCCGTCGGTCATGCGCTTCTTGCGGGTGTAGGTCCACGAGAAGGGCGGCTCGATGCCGTTCGAGGCGTTGTCGGCGAAGGCCAGCGAGATGGTGCCGGTCGGCGCGATCGACAGCAGGTGCGAGTTGCGGATGCCGTGCTTGCGGATCTGATCCTTGATCTCGGCCGGCAGGCGGGAAGCGAAGTTGCCGCCGGAGAGATACAGGTCGGCGTTGAAGAGCGGGAAGGCGCCGCGCTCCTTGGCCAGTTCGACCGAGGCGAGGTAGGCGCGGTCGCGCATGAAGGCCGAGATCTCGGTGGCCTTGGCGCGGGCTTCCTGCGTGTCGTAGCGCAGGCCGAGCATGATCAGCGCGTCGCCCAGGCCGGTGAAGCCGAGGCCGATGCGGCGCTTGGCGTTGGCTTCCTGCTGCTGCTGCGGCAGCGGCCAGTGGGTGGCGTCGAGCACGTTGTCGAGCATGCGCGTGGAGAGTTCCACGACGCGGCCGAAGCCGGCGTAGTCGAACTCGGCCTTCTTGGTGAACGAGTGCCTGACGAAGCGGGTGAGGTTGATCGAGCCCAGGCAGCAGCAGCCGTAGGGCGGCAGCGGCTGCTCGGCGCAGGGGTTGGTGGCCTCGATGGTCTCGCAGTAGTTCAGGTTGTTGTCGCGGTTGATGCGGTCGAGGAACAGGATGCCCGGCTCGGCGTGGTCGTAGGTCGAGCGCATGATCTGGTCCCACAGCTCGCGCGCGCGCACCTTGCGGTAGACCCAGCTGCCGTCCTCGCGCTGGTAGGCGCCGGCCGCCTTGAAGTCGGCGGAGGGCTCGGCCTTGTGCGCCAGTTCGACGTCGCCGTCGTTCTCCACCGCCTGCATGAAGGCGTCGGTGACGCCGATGGAGATGTTGAAGTTGGTGAGGTCGCCCTGGTCCTTGGCATGGATGAACATCTCGATGTCCGGATGGTCGCAGCGCAGCACGCCCATCTGGGCGCCGCGGCGCGCGCCGGCGGATTCCACCGTCTCGCAGGAGCGGTCGAAGACGCGCATGTAGGACACCGGGCCGGAGGCGCGCGAATGCGTGCCCTTGACGAAGGCGCCGACCGGGCGGATCGAGGAGAAGTCGTAGCCGACGCCGCCGCCGCGGCGCATGGTCTCCGCCGCCTGGGAGAGCGCGGTGTAGATGCCGGGACGGCCGTCGACGACCTCGGAGATGGAGTCGCCGACCGGCTGCACGAAGCAGTTGATCAGCGTCGCCTGCAGGTCGGTGCCGGCGGCGGAATTGATGCGGCCGGCCGGCACGAAACCGTTCTCCTGCGCTTCGAGGAAGAGCTTCTCCCAGTGGGCGCGTTTGTCTTCCGCCTCGATGGCGGCCAGCGCGCGCGCCACGCGGGCGCGCACGTCATGCACGTTCTGTTCGTTGCCTTTGGCGTATTTCTCGAGCAGGACTTCGCCGGAAATCTCTTGTTCTGCAGGTAGGGTGTTGTCGTCGCGGAGCTTTGTCTCAGGATTGTTTGAAGACAGAGTTGTGCTCATCTGTTTTTTTCTCCGTAGTTCGGGTTGATTCTGACCGGGGATCAATATACTGCTTCGATCCGGTCATGTGAACAGGTTTTTAAAAAAATATATTTACGTAAAAACAATACCTTACTGAATTCTCTTGTGTAATCAATGAGAAATGCCCACTAGATATAGTATGTCGCACCGCACACAAGGACTGGCGCGGGTTTCCGGGCGGTTCTACCCCTGAAAACGGGGTTTTGCCGGTTCGTCGATGGCGTACAGGGCGGGCTGGAAAAGCTCGGGCTGGAGGGTGGCGTGCCCGATTTCAAAATCCGCGTTGAGCAGTTCCGTCAGCGCGGCGAGGATGCGCGGCCAGGCTTCCAGGTCGCGCACCACCACATGCGCGGAGAGCGCGGCCCGGCGCGAGGAGAGCGACCATATATGCAGGTCGTGCACCGAGACGACGCCGTCGACGGCGGCCATGCGGCGGCCGACTTCCGGCAAAGTCAGTCCCGGCGGCACGCCTTCGAGCAGGGCATGCACCGCCTCGCGCGCCAGGCGCAGGGTGGAGTAGAGGATCAGCGCGCAGATGAACAGCGAGAGCAGCGGGTCGGCCGGCGTCCAGCCGGTGAACTGGATGACCAGGCCGGAGGCCAGCGCCGCCACCGAGCCGAGCAGGTCGCCCAGCACGTGGAGCAGGGCGGCGCGCGTGTTCAGGGTTTCCTCGCCGTGCGCCAGCAGCCAGGCGACGCCGACGTTGACCAGCAGGCCGACGACGGCGACGGCCGTCACCACCATGCCCTGCACGGGGACGGGATGCAGCAGGCGGTCGACCGCGCTCCAGGCGATGCCGAGGATCACCGCCAGCATGAAGCCGGCATTGCCCAGCGCGGCGAGGATCTCGATGCGCTGCAGGCCGAAGCTGAGGCGGTGCGTCGGCGGGCGCCGCGCCGCCCAGGCGGCGGCCGCCGCCAGCGCCAGGGCCAGCGCATCGGTGAGCATGTGGCCGGCGTCCGAGAGCAGCGCCAGCGAACCGGCCCACCAGCCGGCGCCGGCCTCCACCGCGGCGTAGAGCAGCGTGACGCCGAGCGCCAGCGGCAGGTAGGCGGCGTGGCCGTGCGCGTGGTCGTGGTGGTGATGGGCGTGGTCGTGCGCCATGTTCACTGCACCAGCGCCGCCGCGTGCTGCGCGATCATCCATTCCTCGTTGGTGGGCAGGACGAGGACGTCGACCGGGCTGCCTTTCGCGCCGATGCGCGCGTCGTGGCGGGCGTTGGCTTCGTCGTCCAGCTGCACGCCGAGCCAGCCGGCCTGGCGGCAGATCCGCTCGCGCACCGGCGCGGCGTGCTCGCCGATGCCGGCGGTGAACACCAGCGCGTCGAGGCCGCCGAGCGCCGCCGCCAGCGAGCCCAGCTCGCGCCCGATGCGGTAGCAGAAGAGGTCGACCGCCTCGGCCGCCTCGGGGGCGGGGCTGTCGAGGAGCGCGCGCATGTCCTGGCTGATGCCGGAGACGCCGAGCAGGCCGGATTCCTTGTAGAGCAGCTTCGTCAGGGCGGCGGCGTCCATATGGTGGAATTCCATCAGGTGCAGCAGCACGCCGGGGTCGATGGCGCCGCAGCGCGTGCCCATCATGAGGCCGTCGAGGGCGGTGAAGCCCATCGTCGTGGCGACGCTCTTCCGTCCGTGCATCGCGCACATCGAGGCGCCGTTGCCGAGGTGCGCGACGACGACGCGGCCGTCGGCCTTCGCCCCGAGGTGCTGCGGCAGCACGCGGGCGACGTATTCGTAGGAGAGGCCGTGGAAGCCGTAGCGCTTGACGCCGGCCTCCGACAGGCGGCGCGGCAGGGCGAAGCGGCGCGCCCGCTCGGGCTGCGTCGTGTGGAAGGCGGTGTCGAAGCAGGCCACCTGCGGCACGCCGGGCAGCAGCGCCGCGAGGGCGCGGATGCCGGCGACGTTGTAGGGTTGGTGCAGCGGCGCCAGCGGGACGAAGCCGGCCAGCGCCTCGACGTCGGCGGGCGAGAGCACCACCGGCGCGGCGTAGCGGTCGGCGCCGTGCACGACGCGATGCCCGACGGCGGCGACCCGCCAGGCGTCGTCGTGCTCGTCGAGCCAGCGCACCAGGAAGTCGAGGCTGCGGCGGTGCTGCTCGTCGGCGGGCAGGCCGGCGAGCTCGGCGAAAGTCAGTTCCGCCAGCACGGCGCCGCCGGCATCCCTGGCCTTCAGCCGCGGCTGCGCGCCGATGCCGTCGAGCTCGCCGCGCAGCGCCGCCTGCGGCCGCACGGGATCGTCGCGCTCGAAGAGGGCGAACTTGATGCTCGAGGAGCCGGCGTTGATCGTCAGTATCGCGTCGGTCATTTCGCCTGCGCCTGCCTGCGTTTCGCATGCGCCATGAGCAGGGCGATGGCGCAGGAGGCGGCGCGGGTCTCGGCGGTGTCGGCGCGGCTGGTCAGCACGATGGGCACGCGCGCGCCGACCACCACGCCGGTGAGCAGGGCCTCGGCCAGGTACTCGAGCTGCTTGGCCAGCATGTTGCCGGACTCGAGGTCGGGCACCACCAGGATGTCGGCGCGGCCGGCCACGGCGGAGAGGATGCCCTTGGTCTTGGCGGCGACGATGGAGATGGCGTTGTCGAAGGCGAGCGGGCCGTCGAGCACGCCGCCGGCGATCTGGTTGCGGTCGGCCATCTTGCACAGCGCGGCGGCGTCGATCGTGCTGCGCATCTTCGGCGTCACCGTCTCGACGGCGGCAAGGATGGCCACCTTCGGCTCGACGATGCCGAGCACGATCGCCAGGTCGATGGCGTTCCTCACGATGTCGGCCTTGCACTCGAGGTCGGGCTCGATGTTGATCGCCGCGTCGGTGATGAGCAGCGGCTTCGGGTAGGTCGGCACGTCGGCGAGGAAGACGTGGCTGATGCGCCGCGCCGTGCGCAGGCCGGTGGTGGCGTCGACCACCGCGCCCATCAGCTCGTCGGTGTGCAGCGAGCCCTTCATCAGCGCCTCGGCGCGGCCTTCGCGCACCAGCGCCACCGCGCGGTCGGCCGCGGCGTGGCTGTGCTCGACGTCGATGACGGCGATGCCGGCGAGGTCGACGCCCTGCTGCTCGGCCACCGCGCGGATCTTCGCTTCCGGGCCGACCAGGGTCGGCACGATGAGGCCGGCCTGGGTGGCCTCGACCACGCCGAGCAGGGATTCGCGGTCGCAGGGGTGCACCACGGCCATGGGGATCGCGGCGAGCCCCTTGGTGCGGGCGAGCAGGTGCTGGTAGCGCGCCTCGCGGTCGAGGAGGGTGACTTCCGGCAGCTCGATGCGCGCGCGCTTGATCTTCTCGGTCGGCGCCAGCACCTCGGCCGTGCCTCGGATCACCGTCTGGCCGTCCTGGTTGGTGCACACGCAGTCGAAGAGGATGTGGTGGTTGTGGTCGAACTTGCGCGTCGCCGTCAGCGTCACGGTGATGGTGTCGCCGAGGCCGACCGGGCGCGAGAAGTGCAGCGTCTGGTCGATGTAGATGGTGCCGGGGCCGGGGAACTGCGTGCCGAGCACGGTGGAGATCAGCGCGCCGCCCCACATGCCGTGGGCGATCACCTCCTGGAACATGCTGCTCTTGGCGTACTCGGGGTCGACGTGGGCGGGATTGACGTCGCCCGACATGATGGCGAAGAGCTGGATGTCCTCCGGCTTGAGGGTGCGCACCAAGGTGGCGCTGTCGCCGACCTGGATCTCGTCGAAGGTGCGGTTCTCGATGTACTCCATGGCTTCCATGATGGCTTTCGGGTGGGTTGTTTGTTCCAATCTATGCCGCAGGGATTGCGAATACTTTGCGCTGCGTCAAGTTGTTCTCAGGCGCATGATAACCCCGCCATCTTGCCGCCGACGTTTAAACCCACATAGACTGCGGATATGTACGAGGGGATGAGCGACGAGGCGCTGATGCTGGCCTACCGCGACGGCGACGCCGCCGCGTTCGAGGCGCTCTACCGGCGCTGGCGCAGCCGCCTGTACCGCTATTTGCTGCGCCAGTGCGGCGCCGCCGCCCACGCCGACGAGCTGTTCCAGGACGTCTGGCTCAAGGTGGTGAATGCGCGCAAGGGCTACGAGGCGGCGGCAAAGTTCTCCACCTGGCTGTTCCGCATCGCCCACAACCGGCTGATCGACCATTACCGCGCGCAGGGCCGCGCCGAGATCGTCAGCTACGACGACGATCCGGAGGATGCCGACCGGGTCGCCGCGCTGCCGGCGGCGGCGTCGGCGCAGCCGGAGGCCATGTTCGAGCGCAAGGCGCTGGCGCAGGAACTGGTGCGGCACATCGGGGCGCTGCCCGCCGCGCAGCGCGAGACCTTCCTGCTCAGCGAGGAGGGCGAGCTGACGCTGGAGGAGATCGCCGCCGCCACCGGCACGAACCGCGAGACGGCGAAGAGCCGCCTGCGCTATGCCGTGAACAAGCTGCGCTCCGCACTGAAGGATCTGAAATGAGCGACGACATCCGCGACGAACAGCTGTCCCGCCTCTACCGCGAGGCCGGCGGCGCCGAGCCGGCGGCGGCGCTGGATGCGGCCATCCTCGCCGCCTCGCGCGCCGCGGTTTCGGCCGCGCCGCCGCGCCGCCGCGCCTGGTGGCAATCCTGGACGCTGCCGATGAGCATCGCCGCCTCGGTCGTCGTGACGGTGACGCTGACCCTGATGGTGCAGCAGGAGGAGGAGCGGGCGCTGAGCGAGCCGCCGGCAGTGCAGCGCGCGCCGGCTGCCGCCGTGCCGGAAAAATCCGATGCGGCCGACCTTGCCGCCAAGCCGGCGCCGCCGCCGGCTACCGCATTGAAGCAGGCGCCGGCGCCGCGCGAGGTGGAGCGTCCGCCTGCCGCTCCTGCGCCGGTTGCCGTGCCGAAGCCCGCCGAGGCGCCGCCCGCCGCCCCGGCGACAGCGGCGCCGGAAATGCGGCAGCAGGCCGCGCCTGCCGCCGATGCCGCCGAGATGCGCGCCAGGTCGGCGCCGCTGCGCAAGGAGGCGGCCGGCGCCGCCGCGCCGCGCACGCCGGAGCAATGGCTGGAGGAGATTCGCCGCCTGAAGCGGCAGGGAAAGGAAGGGGAGGCCGCCGAGGCCCTGGCGGAATTCAGGAAGGCCTATCCGGATTACCTGCTGCCGGAAGACCTGCGCTAGTCAGGTAGTCAGTTCGCCCTGTCGAGCAGGGCCATTTCCGCCTCGTGCGCGCAGTGGAACAGCGCCCCCTCGGGCGTCTGGATCACGTAGCCGCCGCCGAGGTGATCCCATTCCTCGGTCCGGAAGGCATCGCTGCTGACACCGTGGCCGATCATGTACACGATCTTGCCGAACATCACGTATCCGACGCCGACGACGTCGCCCAGGCGTATCTGTTCGCCGCAGGAATAGCATGGTTCCATCGAAGTACCTCCCCCTGGCAGTTTTTTATTTTGGAATCCTGCATCACCGTAGCACAAGTTGCCGGGTGGGGGAAGACACGCTTCCAGGATTCAGGGCAGGCAATCGCGGATGCCGCGCGCCACCGCCCGCGCCATGCGCGTGCGGCGGCCGTCCTGCGCCAGCAGCTTTTCCTCTTTCCGGTGGACGATGACGCCGGCCTCGAACAGCACGGCCGGCACCGTGGCGGTCTTCAGGACGACCAGGTTGTCGTAGTAGTGCGCGCCGGCGGTGTAGTCGGCCCAGGGCCGCGCCTCGCCCTCGATCGGCTCGGCGTGGTGGCGGGTGGGGACGAAGCCGGCGCGTCGCAGGGCGCGGCCGATGCGGGCGGCGCAATGCAGGCTGCGCGCCTCCTGCGGGTTGCGGCTGGAGATGAAGAGGGAATGGCCGCGGAAGCGGTCGCTGTAGGGCCGCGTCGCGCCGTCGTGCTCCCAGCGGCGGAGGTATTTCGGCTGGACGGAGTCGTGGTGGATGGACAGCAGCAGCTGCGTGCCGGCCGCCTGCGGCGCGCGGGCGCGCAGGTCGTCGGCGAGTCCGTCGGCGCCGATCAGGCGCACCGCGACGCCGGCCTTTTCCAGTTCGGCGGCGATGGCCTGCGCGAGCTTCAGATTGAAGTCGAATTCGGCAACGCCGCGCGCGCTCGTGGCGCCGGGCCGGGCATGGGAATGGCCGACGTCGAGGGCGATCGCAGGCGGGGCTGCGGCCGCACGCAGCGCCAGCAGGAGGAGGGCCGCCAGCGCCGGCAGGTGCCGCATCGAGGCGTCACTCCCCGCCGGCGGTGAGCTGCTGCACCCAGGCGATGGCTTCGGCGAGCAGGGCGCCGAGGCTGCTCAGGTTCAGGTTTCCCCGCCGCCCGAGCAGGCCGGCGGTGGCGTTCATGTCGTTGTCGTCGTAGCGCTCGATCAGCTCGAGCAGCTGCCCCAGTTCGCCTTCGCGGCGGGAGAGCGCCCGCCGCGCGTCGGGCGCGACGGCGATGTGGGCGAGGACCTCCGTCATGGGCAGGCCCAGCGCCGCCGGTATCAGCGACATCAGGCCGGTGATGAAGGCAAGGTCCTGCAGGTCCCGGCGCGTCGGGTGGAGTTTTTCCGCCACGAGTTCCATCAGGCGGCCGCGCAGGGCGGCGAGCAGCATCAGCGGATTGCGGCCGATGGGCGTGCCCGGGCGCGAGAAGAGCAGCAGCTGCAGCCAGCGCAGCAGCTGGCGCTGGCCGAGCACCGCGATGGCGTTGCGGACCGAGGTGATGCGGGAACTGAGCGCGCCGCCGACGCCGACCGAGTTGGTGAGCCGCAGCAGGTTCGCCAGCAGCGCCGGTTCGCCCTTGAAGGCGGCTTCGACGGCGGCGAGGTCGGCGTCCTCGCCGCCGAGCAGGTTGATGATGGCGATGAGGCCCTGCGTCGAGGGGTCGAGCTTGCGGCCCTCGATGACGACCGGCCGGGCGAAGTAGTAGCCCTGAAACAGGTCGAAGCCGAGCCTGGCGCAGTACTGCCAGTCCTCGGCCGTCTCGACGCGGCCGGCGATCATCCTGACGCGGCTGCCGCGCAGCGCCGTCGACAGTGCCTTGAAGGTGGCCGGCATTGCCGGATTGGCGTCGATCTTGGCGTAGCTCAGCATGTCGAGCAGCGGCGCCAGCCCCTCGCCGGCCTCGCCCGACCAGTGCAGGCAGAAGCTGTAGCCCTTGCCGCCGAGTTCGCGGCAGCGACGCAGGAGCGGAGCGCTGAAGTCGTGCACCGACTCGATCTCCAGCACCACCTGCTGCGGCGGCAGCAGCTCGACGGCATCGTCGAGCAGGAAATCCTCGCCGACGTTGATGAAGGCCTGCTGGGAGGTCAGGGCCGCCGAGAGGCCGAGTTCGGCAAACGCCGAGCACACCACGTCGGCGGTGGCCCGCGTCGGGGAGTCGATGTCGGCGCGATTCTGCGGGCCCGGGCGGAACAGCAGTTCATAGCCCATCGTGGCCTGCTGGCGGTCGAGGACCGGCTGCCTGCCGATGAAGACTTCCTGCAGCTGTTCAGTTTCGGTGGTCATCGGTCGCCGGCCCCGGATTCGTGCGCAAAAAAATTTCGAACAATGCAACCCCGCTTCCGGCCGCGCGGCGTTTGAGTGGACGCAACCCATTACAAGGAGATCGTCATGCGTTCATTCATTGCAATCTGCGCCGCACTGTGGCTCGCCGGCTGCGCGTCGGTGGCGGATGCCGGCCGCCTGGCCGAGGTGGAAGTCGTCAGCACTGCCACGGGCCGGAAACTGGAAACCTGGCGCCACGACGGGCGCATTTACATCGCCGGCACCCCCGGCGAGCGCTACGCGATACGGCTGGCCAACCGCGGCGGCGGCCGACTTCTCGCAGTGCTCTCTGTGGACGGGGTGAACGCGGTCACCGGCGAAACGGCGGCGGCGCGGCAATCGGGCTATGTGCTGGGCCCGTGGCAGTCTGCCGAGATCCGCGGCTGGCGCAAGAGCCTCGACGACGTGGCTGCATTCTACTTCACGGCGCTGCCGGATGCCTATGCCGCGCGCACCGGGCGGCCGGACAACGTCGGCGTCATCGGCGTGGCGGTGTTCCGCGAATACGTGGCGCCGCGGCCCGCGCCGGCGCCGTACGACGCGCTGTCGAAGCAGGCGCCGGATGCGGCGGGCAGGGGACGGGCAATGCAGGAGGAGGCCCGGCTGGGCACCGGCCATGGCGAGCGCCTGAACGATCCGACGCAGTACACGGATTTCCGCCGCGCCAGCGAGGCGCCGGCGGAAGTGCTGACGATCTACTACGACTCGCGCGCGAACCTGGTGGCGCGCGGCATCATCCCGCGAGCGCCGCGCTATGCGCACCCGCAGCCGTTCCCGGCTGGGTTCGTGCCTGACCCGCAGGGGTGAAGGGAATCAGGGCGAAGACCTCGCAGCCCGGGCATTGCTCGATCGGCTTGCTGACCCACAGGCGCAGCGGTCCGCTGCGCCGCTGCAGGTAGACCGAGACGCCGGGCTGGATGGTCTGCGCCGGCGCGATGAGGGCGGGACCGTCGCCGGCCGAAGGCAGCTTGGACAGGACGATGACGCGCACCGCCTTGACCTGCCTGCGGCCATCCTTGTCGATGCTCTCCGTGGAGACCATGGTCGGCATGCCGCCCGGCGCCAGGTTCTGCAGGCCGAGTTCCAGGCTCTGCAGGTCGCCGGTGACGACGCGCCGCGTCAGGCAGATATGCACCACGCTCTGGTCGCGCGGGCGCAGGCCGACGACCTCGCCGACGCGCACCGGCGCGGCGTTGCCGGCGATGTACTGCAGGGAAAAGCCGCCCGGGCTTTCGTTGCCGATGGCCCATTCGCTGGTGTCGATCTTCACCGGCAGCTCGTCGGTGCGGCGGCGGTTGGCCGGGCCGGCGAGGTAGGTCCACAGCGCATCGAAGCCGATGACGAGGTCCACGCGCGGCTTGAACTTCTGCCGGCTGAAGCGGCGCATCGGCGGCGCGCTCCACAGCCGGTGCAGGTTGCGCATCAGCGCCACGTACTGCGGCTGGCGCGCCGCCAGCGGCAGGCCGAGCCTGGCCGGCTCGATGCCCTTCTCGATGCCGCCGATCTGCCCCTGCAGCTTGGTCAGCAGGCGGCTGCAGCGCAGGACGAGGTCGCCCGACTCGACGGGCGTGTTGCCGACGCGCACCAGCGAGCGGCCGGCGCGGGAATCTCTGGGCTTGATGAGGAAGCAGGCATCGAACGATTCGTTGGCCTTTTCTGCGGCGGCGATTTCCTCGAGCTGGACGAATTTGGCGTGGCGTTCGACATAGAAGCGCACGCGCTCCAGCTCGCCCGGCGCGAGCTTGGTCGGCTCGGCGAAGTCGAGCAGCAGGGCATTCACGTAAACCTGCTCGGGGCTGGCGCCGGTGCCTGGCGGCTTGTGGGTGGCAAAGCCGCCGCTGCGGGCGATGCGGTAGAGCCGGTGCAGTTCCGACCAGGCCGACTTGGAGCCGCGCGCGTAGACGCGATAGGCGAGGTCGAGGCGCTGCGCCTGGAACTCCATGGCGCGCAGGGTGGCCAGGCGCAGGGGCTTGGCCAGGCCGAGGCCGATCCACTTCTGATTGATCTCGTCGGCGATGCCGGCGTAGCAGGCGGCGAGCGTCTTGAGCAGGGCGTTGGTGGCGAGAAACACCAGTTGCACCTCCTGCTCCAGGGGCAGCGGGCTGGCGGCCAGCAGCTTTTCCACTTCGCGCACGAGGCGGCGGACGGTATCCAGCGAGGCCTCGAACAGCCTGAGCCGCGTGCTCCGGCTGTTGGTGCCGCGAAAGCGCTGCAGTTCATTCATCAGCGCCTGCGCGGCGACGCCGGGCCGCTCGAAGGGCAGGGTGGCGAGCCACGCCTGGAAGCGCTCGGGGTCGAGCGCCTCCGCGTTGCCGCCGGGCGAGAGCATGCCATTCAATTTCATGGGCCAAGGATGTCATAAGCCCGGCGGCCGTGCCAGCGCACTAATTCACGCTCGCATGCCGCTCGTCGCGTCGTGGATACCGTCCGGGCCGCGAGGCCGGACGAGACCGCGGCCCGTTTCCCGCCCATCCGACCTGTATAACGTAAATAATTGAAACATAAAGATAAGCACGCAAATCGCAGTGGCAAGTTGCTTTCCGGTCAGACAAGCCGAGCGGTCAGGTGTCGTATTCGCGCCAGCCTTCCGGTGCCGGCGCAGTCATGCATGGCATTGATTATTAGTAAATATAAATCCTTCTTCGGGCGGGCATGAAACTTGTAATCCATGAACCGAAGCGCTTGCCAACAAGACTTCCAGCGGCCGGCGCCCGAATGCAGCGGAGGGCCTCCGGCAGCTACCGGAGGTGAGGACTGGGCTAACAAGAGGAATCAGGACATGAGCGAAACCTACATCGAAGAAACAGCGGAAGCCGCCGGCACGGTGGCCAGCCGGCTCGGCATCAACCGGCGGGAGTTCATGCAGTTCTGCGCAGCCACCGCGACGACGCTGGGCCTGCCGGCCGGCGCCGAGGCGGCCATCGCCAAGGCCGTCGAGAAGGCCAAGCGGCCTTCGGTGATCTGGCTGCACTTCCAGGAATGCACCGGCTGCTCGGAATCGCTGCTGCGCGCCGAGCACCCGACGCTGGAGAAACTCATCCTCGACGTCATCTCGCTCGACTATCACGAGACCCTGATGGCGGCCGCCGGCCACCAGGCCGAGGCGGCGCGCAAGTCCGCCATGAAGGCCAACAAGGGCAAATATGTCCTGGTGGTCGAGGGCGCCATCCCCGTCGCGAAGGACGGCATCTACTGCAAGATCGGCGGCCACAAGGCCATCGACATGCTGAAGGAGTGCGCGGCCGACGCCGCCGCGGTGATCGCCATCGGATCCTGCGCCTCCTGGGGCGGCATGCCCTCCACCGAACCGAACCCGACCGGCTCTTCGGGCGTGGCCGACGTGCTCGGCAAGCCGGTGGTGACCATCCCGGGCTGCCCGCCCAACCCCTACAACTTCCTCGCCACGGTGGTGCATTTCCTCACCTTCGGCAAGCTGCCCGACATCGATCACCTCGGCCGTCCCAAGTTCGCCTACGGCCGCATCATCCACGAGCACTGCGAGCGCCGCGCCCACTTCGACGCCGGCCGCTTCGCCCACGAGTTCGGCGACGAAGGCCACCGCAAGGGCTACTGCCTCTACAAGCTCGGCTGCAAGGGCCCGGAGACCTATGCCAACTGCTCGACCATCGGCTTCGGCGACGTCGGCGAGTCGAACTGGCCGGTGGCCTGCGGCCATCCCTGCATCGGCTGCTCGGAGAAGGGCGTCGGCTTCACCAAGCCGATCCACATGACCGCGCAGCTGAAGGGCATGAGCCCGCCCGCCTCCTATCCGGGCGTGGTCGAGCAGCAGGGCAAGTCCAGTTTCGCCGCGGCCGCGGCCCTGGCGGCCATCGCCGGCGCGGCGGCCGGCGGCGCCGCCATGCTGGCGAAGAACCTCGGCAAGCAGGACGAGGCCCAGGCACAGCGGAAAGGCGAGTGACCATGGACAGGCGCACATTCTTCAAGGCGTCGCTCGCCGGCGGCACCGCCCTCGCAGCGGGGGCGGCCAGCTGTCCGGCGCAGGCGCGCGAAACCCGTCCCATGCCGCCCGAGGCGGTCGGGCTGCTCTTCGATTCCGTCCTCTGCGTCGGCTGCAAGGCCTGCGTGGCCGCCTGCAAGGAGGCCAACGGCATGCCGATGGAGTTCTCGACGGCGGACCAGTATTGGGACACGCCGCTCGACATCTCCGGCAAGACGCTCAACGTCATCAAGGCCTACCGCAACGGCAAGATGGAAGCGAAGGACCGCGAAGAAAACGGCTTCGCCTTCATCAAGAAGTCGTGCATGCACTGCGTCGATCCTTCGTGCGTCTCGGCCTGCCCGGTCTCGGCCATGCAGAAGGACGCGAAGACCGGGGTGGTGACCTACGACAAGGATGCCTGCATCGGCTGCCGCTACTGCGTCGCCGCCTGCCCTTTCGGCGTGCCGCGCTTCACCTACGATTCGCCGACGCCGCAGATCAGCAAGTGCCAGCTGTGCATCCACCGCCACAAGGACGGCAAGTACGCCGCCTGTGCCGAGGTCTGCCCGACCGGCGCCACGCTCTACGGCAAGGTCTCGGTCCTGCGCGAGGAGGCGCAGCGGCGCCTGGCCCTGAAGCCCGGCGAGAAAACCGAGTTTCCGCGCGGCCACCTGCGCGCGTCCGAGGAGAAGGCCCTGCAGGGCGCCCCCGAAGGCAAGGGCGCGCAGCGCCGGCAGGGCTGGAAGGACGACGGCGCCCAGCGCTACCCCGGCGTGGCGGGCCAGTACCTGCAGCACATCTACGGCGAGAAGGAATTCGGCGGCACGCAGATGCTCATGCTCTCCGGCGTCTCCTTCCAGAAGCTGGGCTATCCGGACCTGCCGCCGCGCTCCGATGCGGCGACGTCCGAGACCCTGCAGCACACGCTCTACGGCGGCCTCATCGCGCCGATCGCCGTGCTGGGGGCACTGACTTTCATCGCCAAGCGCAACGTCAAGCCCGAGGACGGGGAGGGAGGCCAGAATGGCTGATCATTCGCACGCACACGCGCCGCGCCCGCTCGGCGGCAGCCTGCTTACGCCCTTCACGCTGCTGCTCGGCGTGCTGGCGGCGATCGCCGGCGTCATCCTGCTCTACCGCCTGTTCTACGGCCTCGGCGCGGTGACCAACCTCAACGACGGCTATCCCTGGGGCATCTGGATCGCCTACGACGTGGTGGTCGGCTCGGCCTTCGCCTGCGGCGGCTACGCCATGGCGCTGCTGGTCTACATCTTCAACAAGGGGCAGTACCACCCGCTGGTGCGGCCGGCCCTGCTGGCCAGCCTGTTCGGCTACACCCTGGCCGGCGCCTCGGTGATCTTCGACCTCGGCCGCTGGTGGAACTTCTGGCACATCTTCTGGCCCGGCTACGCCCAGGTGAACTCGGTGATGTTCGAAGTGGCGGTGTGCATTTCGGCCTACATCGTGGTGATGTGGATCGAGTTCTCGCCGGCCTTCCTCGAGAAGTGGGGCATGAAGGACGTCAGGCAGAAGCTGAACAAGGTGCTGTTCTTCTTCATCGCCCTGGGCGTGCTGCTGCCCTCGATGCACCAGTCCTCGCTGGGCTCGCTGCTGGTGATCTTCGGCGAGCAGATCCATCCGCTCTGGCAGTCCGGCTGGCTGCTGCCGGTGATCTACCTGATGACGGCCATCCTGCTCGGCTTCGCCGTGGTGATCTTCGAGGCGACGCTGTCCTCGACCGGCTTCAAGCGCCAGCTGGAGACGCCGGTGCTGACGCCGCTGTCGAAGGTCATGTTCGGGCTGCTCGCCGCCTACGTCGTCGTGCGCGTCGCCGACCTGGTCCTGCGCGGCGCGCTCGGCACGGCCTTTGCCGCCACCTGGCAGGCCTTCTGGTTCTGGGTCGAGATGGCCTGCTTCGTCGTGCCGCTCGCGCTGCTGGCTTCCGAATCCGCGCGCCGCAGCGCGGCGAAGCTGTTCATCTCCGCGGTGCTGCTGATGCTGGGCGGCTTCCTGCTGCGCATCAATGGCTTCCTCGTCGGCTACATGACGGGCGAGGGCTGGCACTACTTCCCGTCGCTCGCCGAGCTCATGGTCACCGTCGGCCTGATCGCCTTCGAGATCCTGGCCTACATCGTCATCGTCAGAAACTACCCCGTGCTGCCCGCCGCGCAGCCGGTTACGCGCTAATCAAAGGAGTCAAGAATGGGACAACGCATAACGATCGATCCGATCACCCGAATCGAAGGACATCTGCGCATCGACTGCGAGGTGGATGGCGGCAAGGTCAAGAAGGCCTGGTCCTCCGGCCAGATGTGGCGCGGCGTGGAGCTCATCCTGCTCGGGCGCGACCCGCGCGACGCCTGGGCCATCACCCAGCGCATCTGCGGCGTGTGCACCACGGTGCACGCCATCACCTCGGTGCGCGCGGTGGAGAACGCCCTGCAACTGGAGGTGCCGCTCAACGCCCAGTACATCCGCAACTTGATCATCCTGGCGCACGCGGTGCACGACCACATCGTGCATTTCTACCACCTCTCCGCGCTCGACTGGGTGGACGTCACCTCGGCGCTGAAGGCCGATCCGGACGCCACCTCGCGCCTGGCCGAGAGCCTCTCGACCTGGCAGGGCAACGGCAAGTTCGAGATGCGCGCCGTCAAGGAGCGCCTGAAGGGCTTCGTCGACGGCGGCCAGCTCGGCATCTTCACCAACGGCTACTGGGGCCACCCGGCGATGAAGCTGCCGCCGGAGGTGAACCTGCTCGCCGTGGCGCACTACCTGCAGGCGCTCGACGTGCAGCGCAAGGCCAACAAGATCGTCTCCATCCTCGGCAGCAAGACGCCGCACATCCAGAACGTCGCCGTCGGCGGCGTCTCCAACGCCCTGTCCACCGACAGCTACTCGACGCTGGGCGTCGAGCGCCTGCTCGCCATCAAGGGCTACATCGACGAGCTGGCGGACTTCGTCAAGAACGTCTACCTCATCGACGTCGCCGCGGTGGGTGCCTTCTACGCCGACTGGACCAAGTACGGCGCCGGCGTCACCAACTACCTCGCGGTGCCGGACATCCCGATGGACACCAAGGGCACCCAGTTCGCCCTGCCCGGCGGCTACATCGCCAACAAGGACCTCGGTTCGTTCAAGCCCATCAAGACCTTCAACGACGAGTTCTGGGTCAAGGGCGTCGAGGAGAGCGCCAAGCATTCCTGGTACGAGGGCTCCAAGCCGCTGCATCCCTACAAGGGCGAGACCAAGCCGCAGTACACCGACTTCAAGGAAGACGGCAAGTACTCCTGGCTGAAGTCGCCGACCTTCTACGGCAAGCCGGCCCAGGTCGGGCCGCTCGCGCGCGTGCTGTGCATGCTCGCCGCCGGCCACGAGCCGACCAAGAAGTACGCCACGGCGGCGCTCGACACCGTCTCGGCGCTGGCCAAGACCAAGGTCGGCCTCGACGCCATGCACTCCACCATCGGCCGCCATGCCGCCCGCGCGGTGTCCTGCGCGGTGCAGGTGGATATGCTGGCCGACCAGTGGACCGCGCTGCTCAACAACATGGCCAAGGGCGACCTGACGACCTTCAACAAGCCGGTCTTCCCGAAGGGCGAGATCATGGGCCAGGGCTACCACGAGGCGCCGCGCGGCGCGCTGTCGCACTGGGTCGTCATCGACAACGGCAAGATCAAGAACTACCAGTGCGTGGTGCCCTCGACCTGGAACGCCTGCCCGCGGAACGACAAGGACGAGCCGGGGCCGTACGAGGCGTCGATCGCCGACAACCCGATCGCCGATCCCGAGCGTCCGCTCGAGGTGCTGCGCACGGTGCACTCCTTCGACCCGTGCATCGCCTGCGCCATCCACGTCACCGACACCGAGAACGGCAGCGCCATCACCGTGAACGCCAAGTGAGTTCAGCCAGGCAGGCCCGCTGCGTCCGCGGACTGCTACACTTCGGGGGCGGGCGCGAGTCCGCCCCCGCATTTTTTTCGGAGCACGCTTGAGAACCGTCATCCTCGGCATCGGCAACACCATCCTCAGCGACGAGGGCGTCGGCGTGCACGCGGCCGAGGCGCTGCGCGCGGCCTACGAGGTGCCGGCGGGCATCGAAGTCATCGACGGCGGCACCGCCGGCATGGAACTGCTCGACCCGCTCTCCGGCGTCGACCTGCTCGTGGTGCTCGATGCCGTCAAGGCGAAGCGCGCGCCCGGCACCGTGATCACCCTCACCGGCAAGGAAGTGCCGGTGTTTTTCCGCAGCAAGCTCTCGCCGCACCAGGTCAGCATCTGCGACGTGCTGGCGAGCCTCGAATTCGCCGGCGACCCGCCGAAGGACCTGGTCCTGATCGGCTGCGAGCCGCTCAGCCTGGAACTCGGCACCGAGCTCACGCCGACCGTCGCCGCGAAGGTGCCGCAGATGGTCGCCGCCGCCGTGGCGCAGCTGGCCGCGCGCGGCATCCCTCTCACGCCGCGCAGGGCAACCGCCGAGGCGCATTGACATGTGTTTGGCGATTCCCTCGCGCGTCCTCGAGATCGACGACCTGATGGCCGTGGTCGACACGGCGGGAGAACAGCGCAAGGTCAGCCTCATTCTCATGCACGAGGAGGTCTCCGTCGGCGACTACGTGCTCATCCAGCACGGCCAGTTCGCCTACGAGCGCGTCGACGCCGAGCGCGCCCGCGAGGCCCTGGCGCTGATGGAAGAAGTCTTCGCGCAAGAATCCCCCGATGTCCGCGCCTGGTAGCACGCTCCGCACCCACGCCGAAGATCCCTCGCGCCTGCTCGAAGCCGCCTTCCGCCGCATCCAGGCGGAGACCATGGCCGACGTGCCCATCCTCAACCCGGCGCTCTCCGTCGAGGCCGTCGGCTTCGCGCGCCGGCAGGACCACTGGCTCGGCATCGTCGTCACGCCCTGGTTCATGAACCTGGTGCTGGTGCCGGGCGCGGCCGAATCCTGGCAGAGCGTGGCGCCGGGCCTGCGCCTGTTCCGCAAGTTTCCCTCCGGCGATTTCGCCTTCCTCGGCAGCGACGAGCCCGAGGTCGGCGAGTTCCAGTCCTGCTCGCTGTTCTCGCCCATGGCGCAGTTCGCCGACCAGGCCGGCGCACGCGAGGTCGCCCTGGCCGCGCTCGAAGCCCTGCAGAGCGAACCCGCCGCGGCCGCGCCGCAAGCGCCAAACAAGGCAGCCTTCGACGACCCGAAGCAGGCCGCCCTCGAGCGGCCGATGAGCAAGCGCGAATTCCTCGGCTCGGTCTTCAGGCGCAGCTAGACGGCAATCGCCTCGCCCCAGTAGTGGTAGGAGACGATGCGCGGGCCGGGGATGTACATCGACTGCACCTGCGGCTCGAAGCCGGCTTCCTTCAGGATGGCCGGGATGTCGCGATCCAGCCTGCAGCCGCCGGCGAGCGGGCTCCAGAAGGGCTGAATGCGGCCCTGCCACTTCCGCACGTTCTCGTCCGGCGCGCGGCCGTGCTCGGAGAACAGCAGGCGGCCGCCGGGCGCCAGCACGCGCCGCACCTCGCGCAGCGCCGCAACGGGATCGGGAATGGTGCACAGCGTGTAGGTGCTGACCACCGTGTCGAAGACGGCGTCCGCCAGCGGCAGCCTTTCCGCGGTGATGCCGACGATCTCCACCGGCAGCCGCGCCGCGCGGCTGCGCTTCAGCATCAGGCGGTGCATGCGCAGCGACGGCTCGACGCCGACGAGCTCGCGCACGCGGCCGGTGTCGTAGAAGGGCAGGTTCAGCCCGGTGCCGATGCCGATCTCCAGCACGCGGCCCTGCGCCTGCGGAATCACCTTCATCCGCTGCTGGCTGACCGACTTCATGCCGCAGGCGAAATCGATGAGCCAGGGCAGCACGTTGCGTTCGTACCAGTTGCCGTGTGACATGCACAGTCCTTGTCGTCGCCAGCGCGCAGTATAGCCGCCGCCGTCTGCTGTAAAGTGCCGGAACGCGCAACGGAAAAGGGGGGCGGCGAGATGGACGAACAGGGTTCCGTCGGGATGGAAGCGCTGCGGCGCAATCTGCTGCTGGCGCTGCTGGCCGTCGCCGTGGCCTGCGCCTGGCTCAGGCCGCTCGACGACCTGGCCGGCGCCCAGGCGCAGGCCGGCTTCAAGCGCGCGGTGGCGAGCTTCGCCACCGCGCGGGCGCTGAATGCCGTCATCTCCGTCGTCCAGGGCACCGAGCTCTCCGTGCAGCCGCTCGGCGTCGGCGTCACCCTCACGCCCGGCCAGATGCTCGACCCGTTGAACGACCTGGTCGAGCGCTTCTCCGACCTCATGCTCATGGCGAGCGTCGCCTTCGGCGTGCAACTGCTGCTGATCGAGATGGGCGTGCACTGGGGCATGTCGCTGGCGCTGACGCTGGTCGCCCTCGCCTGGGCCTGGCCGTATTGGCAGAGAAGGCGGCCGCCGTCGCTGCTCACGCGCGTGCTGGTGGCGCTGCTGCTGGTGCGCTTCATCGTGCCGGCGGCCGGCATGGCGAGCGACGTCGTCTATCGCGGCTTCATGCAGGCACAGTACGCCGCCGGCCAGCAGGGCATCGAACAGGCCTCGCAGGCCATCGGCGCGCTCGCCCCAGCCGAGGGCGCCGCCGACAAGAAGTGGTGGCAGCTCGACAGGCACATCAAGCAGCTCGGCGACACCATCGACAGGACCGTCGAGCACGCCATCCGCCTCATCGTCGTCTTCCTGCTGCAGACCCTGATCCTGCCGCTGGCCGTGTTCTGGATCCTCCTGCGCAGCGGGCGCATGCTGACGGCCGCGGCGCATTCCCGTGCGGCTCTCCCCGGCGGTGCTACTTGATCCGCGAGGTGGTGCGGATGGTCCGGCCAGCCACCATGAAGCGCCCGCCGCCGCGGTGATGCAGGGTGCGCGGGTCCTTTTCCTTCGGATCGATCCAGGCCTTCACCACTTCCAGCACGAAGAAGTTGTAGCGGTTCATCAGGCGCGTGTCGACCACCTTGCACTCCAGGCTGGCGTAGCACTCCTCGATGAGCGGCGCGCCGACCTGCGAAGCCGGCCGCGGCGTGAGGCCGAATTTGGCGAACTTGTCGACCTTGCGGCCGGAGCAGGTGCCGATGCCGACCACCTCGTCCAGCAGTTTCGCCGTCGGGATGTTGAGCACGCATTCCTTCGTCGCCGTCAGGGCGTCGAAGCTGTGGTTGCGGCCGCTGATCAGGCAGCCCACCAGCGGCGGCTCGAACTCCATCATGCAGTGCCAGGACTGCGCCATGACGTTGGCGCGGCCCTTGCGGGCGGTGGTGACCAGCAGCACCGGGCCCGGCTCGAGCAGGCCGTAGACGCGGCCGAGCGGCAGGGCGCGCTTCTTCACGGCGGCGCTCAGAAGAAGGCCGAGACGCCGTCGATACGGTCGAGGCGGATGACGATGCGGCTCGACTGCTGGCTGCGCGCGACGACGTAGCGCTCGTCCACCGAGACGACGACGGCGTTGATGCTGACGCCGTTGGCGTGGATGGCGACGCCGCGGTTCTTCTCCTTGCTTTCCAGCAGCACGGCGCGCAGCGGGTCTTTCTCGGCGGCGGCATCCGCGGCCAGCGCGGGTCCGGCGAGCAGGGCGGAGAGGAGCAAGGGGGCGAGGAAGCGGGCGGTTCTGGGCATGGCTGTTTCCTTTGCGTGAGGTTGTCAGGAAAACCCGTAGCGTGGTGGCTGCCGGGCGCGCCGGCAGCCACGGCAATGATATCGGAAGGGCATCCATCCGGCATCCGCCGCCCATTTTCGCACCGCTCGAAAGGATGATTGACCTGCGTCAATCCGTCGCGGTTAAATGCAAGTAATTTGAATGGAACATCCAGTCGCCCGCCGGAACATGCCCGCCCAAGACGTCTGCGACCTGCCAGGAATCGTCGCCCGCTGGCACCGCGATCCCGCCAACCTGGTGCAGATCCTGCGCGAGGTGCAGGAATCCTGCGGCACGATCCCGTCCGACACGCTCGACCAATTGGCGAAGCTGCTCGACGTGCCGCGCGTGCGCATCGAGTCGACGGCGAGCTTCTACGCCTTCTTCCACGCCGAATCGCACGGTGCCTACGAGATCCTTTTCTCGGACAACATCATCGACAGGATGGCCGGCAAGGAGGCGCTCAAGCAGTATTTCTGCGAGCGCCTGTGGCTGGAGCCGCGCAAGCTCTCCGAGGACGGCCTGGTGTATGTCGACGACACCGCCGACATCGGGCTGGCCGACCAGGCGCCGGCGATGCTGGTGAACGGCTACGCCATCCCCTCGCTCGACAAGGCGCGCCTCGACCTCGTCGCCGAGCTGATCCGCGCGCGCAAGCCGCTCGCCGAGTGGCCGCCGATGCTGTTCGAGGTTCCCGACAACCTGTGCAAGCCCGGTCCGCTCACCGGCGAGGCGTTCGTGCCGGGCGCGGCCTTGAAGGCGGCGCTGGCGCGCGGCGCCGAGGCGACGCTGGCTGAGATCGATGCATCCAACCTGCGCGGCCGCGGCGGCGCCGGCTTCAAGACGGCGACCAAGTGGGCGAGCTGCCGCAAGGCCGAGGGCGAAGCGCACTACGTGGTGTGCAACGCCGACGAGGGCGAGCCGGGCACCTTCAAGGACCGCGTCCTGCTCGCCAGCCATGCCGACCTGGTGTTCGAGGGCATGACGGTGTGCGCCCGCGTCATCGGCGCGCGGCTGGGCCTGCTCTACCTGCGCGGCGAGTACAGGAACCTGCTGGAAAAACTAAAGTCAGTCCTGGCGAGGCGGCGGGAGGCCGGCCTGCTGGGGCAGAACATCCTCGGCGAGCAAGGCTTCGACTTCGACATCGAGATCCACCTCGGCGCCGGCGCCTACATCTGCGGCGAGGAGTCGGCGCTGATCGAGTCGCTCGAGGGCAAGCCCGGCAAGCCGCGCAACCGCCCGCCCTTCCCGGACCGCTGCGGCTACCGCAACCAGCCGACGGTGGTGAACAACGTCGAGACCTTCGCCTGCGCGGCGAAGATCGCCGAGCGCGGCGGCGCCTGGTTCGCCGCCCTGGGCACGCCGCAGTCGGCGGGCAGCAAGCTGATCTCCATTTCCGGCGACTGCAAGCGGCCGGGCGCCTACGAATACCCCTTCGGCGTCACGGTGCGGCAGATCCTCATCGACTGCGGCGCCGAGGACGCCCACGCCGTGCAGGTCTCCGGACCGTCCGGCACCTGCATTTCCTTCCGCGAGTTCGACCGCCGCATCGCCTTCGAGGACCTCGCCACGGCGGGCGCCTTCATGGTCTTCTCGCGCGAACGCGACATGTTCGAGGTGGCGCGCAACTTCACGCACTTCTTCGCCCACGAGAGCTGCGGCTTCTGCACGCCGTGCCGCGTCGGCACCTCGCTGTTGCGCAACATCATGGACAAGCTGGCGGCGGGCAAGGGCTCGGCCTACGACATGAACGAGATGAAGCACATCATGCACGTCCTGCGCGGCACGGCGCACTGCGGCCTCGGCCACACGGCGGCCAACCCGGTGGTGCAGACGATGGAGAAGTTCCCCGACGCTTACGAGAAGCGCCTGAAGCGGCTCGACTTCGAGCCGGCCTTCGACCTCGACGGCGCATTGCAGACCGCGCGTCTGATTACCGGCCGCGACGACGAGTGGGCGCACCTGGCCGATGACTAAAACCTTCACCCTCGACGGCAAGGTCATCCCCTTCGAGGAGGGCGAGACCATCATGGAGGCGGCCGCCGCGGCGGGCGTCTACATCCCTCACCTGTGCCACCATCCCGAGTTCAAGCCGCACGGCTCCTGCAAGCTGTGCACGGTGAACATCGGCGGGCGGCTCGGCGCCGCCTGCACCAACCGCGCGGCGGAGGGCATGAAGGTGGAGAGCGAGACCGAGGCGCTCAACGCCGACCGGCGCGCGCTGACGCAGATGCTCTTCGTCGAGGGCAACCACATCTGCCCGTCCTGCGAGAAGAGCGGCAACTGCCAGCTGCAGGCGGTGGCCTACCATCTCGGCATGCTGACGCCGCATTTCACGCACTTCTATCCGGCGCGCGACGTCGACGCCTCGCATCCGGACGTGCTGCTGGAGCGCAACCGCTGCATCCTTTGCGAGCTGTGCGTGCGCGCCAGCCGCGACGTGGATGGCAAGAACGTCTTCGGCATCGGCGGCCGCGGCATCAAGGCACGCCTGATCGTCAACTCGGCGAGCGGGCGCCTGGCCGACACCGACATGTCGGTGACCGACCGCGCCGCCGAGGTGTGCCCGACCGGCGCCATCATCCGCAAGCGGCACGGCTTCACGGTGCCGATCGGCCAACGGCTCTACGACCACCACGACATCGCCGAAGTGCCGGTGGCGGGCATGGAGCGGCCCAAAAAATGACCAAGCTGAAAGTCGCCACCTGCTCGCTGGCCGGCTGCTTCGGCTGCCACATGTCGCTGCTCGACATCGACGAGAAGCTGTTCGAGCTGGTCAAGGCGGTCGAGTTCGACCGCTCGCCGATCACCGACATCAAGCACTGCGGGCCCTGCGACATCGGCATCGTCGAGGGCGGCGTCTGCAACGCCGAGAACGTGCACGTGCTGAAGGAATTCCGCAGGAACTGCCGCATCCTGGTGGCAATGGGCGCCTGCGCCATCACCGGCGGCATCCCGGCCCTGCGCAACAACGTCGACCTGTGGGACTGCTTCCAGGAGGTGTACCACTACGGCATCGGCCTGGAGAAGGGCCAGATCCCCAACGACCCCGAGCTGCCGCTGCCCTTCGACAGGGTGCACCCGATCAACGAGGTGGTGCGCATCGACTACTTCCTGCCCGGCTGCCCGCCGCCGGCCGACGCCATCTGGAAGTTCCTCACCGACCTCGCCGCCGGCCGCGAGCCGAAGCTCGACTACGACATGCTGCACTACGACTGACATGGACACCCTCGAAACCGCCGCCCATCCCGAGAACCTGAGGCGGGTCGTCATCGAACCGGTGTCCCGCGTCGAGGGCCACGGCAAGGTGACGCTCCTGCTCGACGCCGAGGACCGCGTGCACCAGGTGCGGCTGCACATCGTCGAGTTCCGCGGCTTCGAGAAGTTCATCCAGGGGCGGCCCTACTGGGAAGTGCCGGTGCTGGTGCAGCGCCTGTGCGGCATCTGCCCGGTGTCGCACCACCTGGCGGCGTCGAAGGCGCTGGACATCATCGTCGGCGCGAAGCAGCTGACGCCCACCGCAGAGAAGATGCGCCGCCTGATGCACCTTGGCCAGATCCTGCAGTCGCATGCGCTGCACTTCTTCCACCTCGCCTCGCCCGACCTGCTGTTCGGCTTCGACGCCGACGTGGCGAAGCGCAACATCGTCGGCGTCGCCGCCGTCGCGCCGGAGGTGGCGAAGAAGGGCGTGCTGCTGCGCAAGTACGGCCAGGAGATCATCCGCCACACCGCCGGCAAGCGGGTGCATGGCACCGGCTCGGTGCCGGGCGGGGTGAACAAGAACCTGAGCCGCGCCGAGCGCGCCGGCCTGCTCGGCGAGATCGACACCATCGTCGAGTGGAGCCGCGAGGCGGTGGGCATCATCCAGAAGCTGTTCGCCGACCACGCGAAACTCTATGAATCCTTCGGCCGCTTCGAGTCGAACCGGCTCGGCCTGGTGCGCGCCGACGGCGCCCTCGACCTTTACCACGGCGGCCTGCGCGCCACCGATGCCGCCGGCGCCACGCTCTTCGACCATGCCGACTACCAGAGCTACTACGAGCTGATCCACGAGGAGGTGAAGCCCTGGTCCTACATGAAGTTTCCCTTCATCGTCGCGCAGGGCAGCGAGGCCGGCTGGTACCGCGTCGGTCCGCTGGCGCGGGTGGCGCAGTGCGACTTCATCCCGACCGAGCTGGCCGAGGCCGAGCGCCTCGCCTTCAAGGCCTTCGACGGCGGCGCGGCGCTGTCGGCGCCGCTCGGCTACCATTGGGCGCGCATGATCGAGATGCTGCACGCGGCCGAGGGCATCAAGGAGCTGCTGCTCGACAACGACCTCTCCGGCGGCGACCTCGTCGTGCGCGGCGAACCGCAGCTGCGCGGCGTCGGGGTCATCGAGGCGCCGCGCGGCACGCTGATCCACCACTACCGCGTCAACGAGGACGACCAGATCGTCAGCGCCAACCTGATCGTGTCGACCACCCACAACAACCAGGCGATGAACGAGGCGGTGCGCCAGGTGGCGCGCCAGCACCTCGACGGGCGCACGCTCACCGAAGGACTGCTCAACCACATCGAGGTGGCGATCCGCGCCTTCGATCCCTGCCTCTCCTGCGCCACGCACGCGCTGGGGAAAATGCCGCTGGAACTGACGCTGGTGGACGCCGGCGGGGAGACGATCGGCAGCCTGCGCCGGGACGGAGCCTGAACGGCGGCCCGCCGGGAATCCGCCCATGGCAAGGAAGTCTTTTCCCCTGCTCGCCCTGGTCATCGTCGGCTGGACGCTGACGATCCTGGCCTCGCTCGCCTGGACTGTCTACAGCGAGCGCGAACAGATGCTGGAGCTGGCGCGCAGCGAGGCCCAGGCCAACTTCAACAAGGACATCACCATCCGCCGCTGGGCGACGACGCACGGCGGGGTCTACGTTCCCATCACCGAGAAGCAGAAGCCAGTGGCGTTCCTGTCGCACATCCCCCAGCGGGACGTGGTCACGGCGGACGGCCAGCGGCTGACCCTGCTCAACCCGGCCTCCATGCTGCGGCAGATGATGGACGAATATGCCGAAACCTACGGCGTCCGCGGCCGCATCACCGGACTGAAATACCTCAATCCGGGCAATGCACCGGACGAGTGGGAACGCGTCCAGCTGGAGGCCTTCGTGCGCGGCGAGCGGCAGGAGGCGTGGGCCGTCGGCGAGATCGGCGGCAAGCCCTATCTGCGCTACATCCAGGTGATGCTCATGGAGGAGGGCTGCATCAAGTGCCATGCCGTCCTTGGCTACACGCGCGTCGGCGAGGTGCGCGGCGGCATCGGCGTCAGCGTGCCGCTGGAACCCTATCGGAACCAGTACGACGAAGAGTTGCGGGGTCTCGGACTGTCGCATGGCGGCTTGTGGCTGATCGGCATGCTCGGCATCGGCGCGGTCGGCAGGGTGCTGCGCCAGCGCCGGCGCGAGCATGACCGCATGGTGGACGAGCTTGCCGAGCGGGAGGAGCGGCTGAAGCTGGCCCTGCACGGGGCCGACCTCGGCCTGTGGGACTGGCACATTCCGAGCGGCAGGGTGATCTTCAACGAGCGCTGGGCGCAGATGATCGGCTACCGGCTGGACGAGATCGAGCCGCACGTCAGCTCCTGGGGGCGGCTGGTTCATCCGGACGACATGCCGCGCGTGCGCGAGGTGCTCGATGCGCATCTGGAAGGCCGCACGCCTTTCTACGAGACCGAGCACCGCATGAAGGCGAAGAGCGGCGCCTGGGTCTGGGTGCTGGACCGCGGCCGGGTCATCGGGCGCGACGCCAGGGGAGCGCCGCTGCGCGCCGTCGGCACGCACCTGGACATCACCGAGCGCAAGCGGACCGAGGAAACCATGCGCGACTTCGCCGCCGCGCTGGAGGCGAAGGTGAACGAGCGCACCGCCGAGCTGCAGCGCGCCTACAAGGAGCTGGAGTCGTTTTCCTATTCGATCTCGCACGACCTGCGCACGCCGTTGCGGGCCATCAACGGCTACGCCTCGGTGCTGGAGGAGGACGAGAAGACGCTCAGCCCCGAGAGCCGCGAGCTGCTGGAGCGCATCAAGGTCGGCGCCGTGCGCATGGGCGAACTGATCGACGACATGCTCGACTTCACCCGTCTCGGGCGCAGCGACTTCATCGTCAAGGAGGTCCTGATGACGCCGCTGGCGCGCGGCGTCGTGGCCGAGCTGGCAGAGCCGTATCCGGACGCCGAGATCGTGGTGGGCGACCTGGGCAAGGCAAGCTGCGACCCCGTCATGATCCGGCAGGCGTGGATCAACCTGATCGGCAATGCCCTGAAATTCTCGGCCGGGCAGGCGCATCCGCGCATCGAGATCGGCTGCCGCGACGAGGAGGGCCGGCGCATCTATTTCGTGCGCGACAACGGCGTCGGCTTCGACGGGGAGCATGCCGGCAAGCTGTTCGGCGTCTTCCAGCGCCTGCACCGGGCGGAGGATTTCGCCGGCACCGGCATCGGCCTGGCCGTCGTCAAGCGCATCGTCGAGCGGCACGGCGGACGCGTCTGGGCGGAGAGCGTGGCCGGCCAGGGCGCGACGTTCTTCTTCACCCTGGGCGCATGAGCACGCTGCTGTTCGCCTGGGGCAATCCGTCCCGCGGCGACGATGCGCTGGGGCCGGCGCTGCTCGAGCGCATCGCGGCGGCGCAGCCCGGCCATCCGGAATGGGGCGCAGTGGATCTGCTCACCGACTTCCAGTTGCAGCCCGAGCATGCCCTCGACCTCGAGGGCCGCGACCGCGTGCTCTTCGTCGATGCCAGCGTGTCCTGCGTGCCGCCGCATGCCTTCGACCGCCTGCAGCCGGCGCGGGATTTCGGCTATACCACCCATGCCATGAAGCCGGAGGCGCTGCTGGCGGTGTTCCGCCAGGTGACCGGCCGCGCCCCGCCGCCGGCCTGGCTGCTGACGATCCGCGGCCATTCCTTCGAACTGGGCGAGCCGCTCAGCGCGGAGGCAGGGAGGCACCTGGCGTCCGCCACCGGCTTTGTCGAATCCCTGCTTTCCGGCGAATGGCAGCGCTTTGGCTGATCCAGGTCAACGAGCGCAAATTCCTCTGCCGGTTAGTATCTTTCCAGTTGCTTGTCCGGTTTGGCAGGACAGGCCGGAATATGTCCTTGTGCTAGCGCGTAACATCTTGTAGTTAAAAGACAAGATGCGCTTGTGTCGCCGGCATGCTTCTTGTTATCCATGGAGCTTTGCGAAATGGAAAGCGCATGATCGTGGAAGGCAAGCTGGAGTTCGAAGTCGCCTGGGATGGCAAGCAGATTACCGGCGCGACGGTGAATTCGTCGCGCCCCGTCCTGGCCTGCCGGGTGCTGGAAGGGAAACCGGCTGCCCAGGCCGTGGCCAGCGTGCCGCTTCTCTTCAGCATCTGCGGACGGGCCCAGACCGTGGCCGCGGCCGCCGCGCTGGAAGCGGCGGCCGGCCGGCCGATGTCCGCCGCGGTCGACCGCCTGCGCGAACTCGTGGTGGCGGCGGAGTGCGCGCAGGAACATCTCTGGCGTTTCCTCATCGACTTGCCGGTGCTGCTCGGCGAGCCGGCGCGCAGCGCCCGCTTCGTCGTCATGCACCGGCGCTTCGACGATCTGCGCCAGCGTGCCGCCTCCGGCACGGCCTGGTGGGCGGAAGCGGGCGACCTGCGCGATCTGCGCGCCTGGCGCGTGCTGGCGGGCGACCTGGCGGACTTCCTCGAGAGCGAGCTGCTCGGCATGACGCCGGCGCGCTTCCTGGAAATGGCCGGTGAAGAGGACATCGCCGCCTGGCTCGAGCGTGGCCGGGGGCTGGCCGCACCGTTGCTGGCGCTCCTGCGCGATGCCGCGCCGGTGCGGAAGGGAAAGGACGAGCCCGCCCTCCTGACGCTGCCTTCCGCGGCGGCGCTGGCCGACGGGATCGCCTCGGCGATCGAAGCGTCCGACGGCTTTGCCGCGGCGCCGGTCCTGGGCGGCGCGCCGGCCGAAAGCGGGGCGCTGGCGCGCGAGGCCCGGGCGCCGGCGGTGGCCGCCATGCTGGCCGGCCGCGGCCGCAGCGCGGGACTGCGGCTGTTCGCGCGCCTGCAGGAACTGGCGCGGCTGGCCGGGCGCATGCGGGATCTCAGCCATGGCGTCAACGACGCGCCGTGGCTGCGCGTGGCGCAGGCCGGCAGCGGCGCCGGCCTGGCGGCGGTGGAGACGGCGCGCGGCGTATTGATCCACTGGACCCTGGTGGACGGCGGACAGGTGGCGCGCTACCGCATCGTGGCGCCGACGGAATGGAATTTCCACCCGCAGGGCGCCTTTGTGCGCGGCCTCGCCGGCATCCCGGCGCGCAACGAGGCCGAGGTGCGGCAGGCGGCGGCGCTGCTGGCGCATGCGCTGGACCCGTGCGTGGCCTACGATCTGAGAGTCAGGCATGCATGAGATGAGCCTGGCGGAAGGCGTGCTCGCCATCATCGAGGAGCAGGCGGCGAAGTCCGGCTTCGCGCGCGTGAAGACGGTGTGGCTGGAGATCGGCGCGCTGTCCGGCGTCGAGACGGAGGCGATGCGCTTCTGCTTCGACGCGGTGACGCGCGGCAGCGTCGCCGACGGCGCGGCGCTGGAGATCGTCGCCGTGCCGGGCACCAGCTGGTGCATGCAATGCAGCGCGTCGGTGCCGGTGGCGGAACGCTACGACCCCTGTCCGCGCTGCGGCGGCTACCAGCTGCAGGTGCAGGGCGGCGCGGAGATGCGCGTCAAGGAATTGGAAGTCGAGTAATCGGAGGAACCATGTGCACAGTCTGCGGCTGCGGCCAGGGCGAAACGAAAATAGAGGGCGATCACGAACACGAGCATCGCCACGAAGACGGCACGGTGCATAGCCATGCCCACCACCACGACGGCGGGCATGCGCACACGCATCCGCATGCGCCGGGCGGCCTCAGCTACGCGCCGCGGCATCACCATCACGGCCACGAACATGCCCACGCGCCGGGGCTCACGCCCGGCCGCATGGTGCAGATCGAGCAGGACATCCTCGCCAAGAACAACGGCTACGCCAGCGCCAACCGCAAGGAATGGAAGGAACGCGGCCTGTTCGCCATCAACCTCGTTTCCAGCCCCGGCTCGGGCAAGACCACGCTGCTGGTCGAGTCCATCAAGCGGCTGGCCGGCCGCCATCCGCTGGCGGTGATCGAGGGCGACCAGCAGACCAGCAACGACGCCGAGCGCATCCGCGCCACCGGCGCCCAGGCCATCCAGGTGAACACCGGCAAGGGCTGCCATCTCGACGCGCACATGGTCGGCCACGCCTTCGAGCGGCTCGACCTGAAGGAAGGCGGCCTGCTGCTCATCGAGAACGTCGGCAACCTGGTCTGTCCGGCGGAGTTCGACCTCGGCGAGGCGCACAAGGTGGTTATCCTCTCCGTCACCGAGGGCGAGGACAAGCCGCTCAAGTACCCGAACATGTTCGCGGCGAGCGACCTCATGCTACTGACCAAGACGGACCTGCTGCCGCACCTCTCCTTCGACGTCGCCAAGTGCGTCGAGTACGCGCGTCGCGTGAACCCGAAGATCGAGGTGCTGCAGGTCTCGGCGAAGAGCGGCGAAGGCATGGACGGCTGGCTCGCCTGGCTGGAGCAGGGCGTGGCCTCCGCGAAGAACTGACATGTCCGTCGCCGCCCGCGCCCAATCCACCGTCTGCCGCCGCATCCGCGTGCGCGGACAGGTGCAGGGCGTCGGCTTCCGGCCCTTCGTCTATCGCCTGGCGCAGGAGTTGAACCTTGCCGGCTGGGTGCGCAACGACGGCGAGGGCGTGGACATCGAGGCGCAGGGCACCGTGGCGGCGATTGAGGATTTCATCGCGCGGATCGAGGCCGAAGCGCCGCCGTTGGCCAGCGTCACCTCGGTGAAAGCCGAGGACGCCCCGCTAACTGACGCGCAAGGCTTCGAAATAAAAGTCAGTCGCCACGGCACGGCGAACACCGCAGTGACGCCCGACACTTCCACCTGCCCGGACTGCCTCGCCGAGCTGTTCGATCCCGCCAGCCGCCGCTGGCGCCACGCCTTCATCAACTGCACGCACTGCGGCCCGCGCTACACCGTGACTCGGCGCCTGCCCTACGACCGCCCGCACACCAGCATGGCGGCCTTCGCCATGTGCCCGGCCTGCCGTCGCGAGTACGACGACCCGGCCGACCGCCGCTTCCATGCCCAACCGAACGCCTGCCCCCAATGCGGCCCGCGTCTCGCGTTGCGCGACGCGGCGGGCGATCCGATCGCGGCGGCAGACCCGATCGCCGAAACCCTGGCGCGCCTGCAGCACGGCGAGATTATTGCCATCAAGGGCCTCGGCGGCTACCACCTCGCCTGCGACGCGACCAATGCTGAAGCGGTGGCGCGCCTGCGCGAACGCAAGAACCGCGAGGAGAAGCCCTTCGCCGTGATGTTCGCGAATGCCGAATCCGTCACGCCCTACGCCGAGGTGAGCGAGGCCGAGCGCGTGCTGCTCGCGTCGCGCGAGCGGCCGGTGGCGCTGCTCGAGAAACGTGAAGGCTGCGACGCGGCGCTGCCGGGCGTTGCGCCGGGGCTGGGCGAACTCGGCGTCCTGCTGCCGTGCACGCCGATCCAGTTCCTGCTTTTCCACGAGGCGGCCGGCCGGCCGGCCGGCACGGAATGGCTCGCCGTTCCGCAGCGACTGACTTTGGTCATGACCAGCGCCAACCCCGGCGGCGAGCCCATCGTGCGCGACGACGCCGAGGCGCTGGAACGATTGAAAGGCATCGCCGACGCCTACCTCCTGCACGACCGCGAGATCGTCGCGCGGGTGGACGACAGCGTCGTGCGCGCAGCCCAGTTCATCCGCCGCGCGCGCGGCTTCACCCCGCAGGCGATCAAACTCGCCAAAGCCGGCCCCTCCGTCCTCGCCACCGGCGGCTTCCTCAAGAACACGATCTGCCTCACGCGCGGCGACGAGGCCTTTCTCTCGCAGCACATCGGCGATCTCGACAACGCGCCGACCTGCCGCGCGCTGGAGGAGACGGCGCAGCGCATGATGGACCTGCTGGAGATCGAGCCGGAACTCGTCGCCCACGACCTGCACCCGGACTTCCACAGTACGCGCTTTGCCGCGGATTTCGCGCGCAGCCGCGGCCTGAAGGCCGTCGCCGTGCAGCACCATCACGCCCACATCGCAGCGGTGGCGGCTGAACATCGCATCACGGGGCCGCTGCTCGGCCTGGCGCTTGACGGCGTCGGCATGGGCACCGACAAGGGAAGCTGGGGCGGCGAGCTGCTGCAGGTGGACAACGAGCGCTTCGCCCGCCTCGGTCACCTGCGCGAACTGGCGCTGCCGGGCGGCGACAAGGCGGCGCGCGAACCCTGGCGCATGGCCGCGGCGGCGCTCTTCGCGCTCGGGCGCGGCAGCGAGATCAGGGAAAGATTCCCGCAGCAGCGCGCCGCCGGCGCCGTCGCCATGATGCTCGGCGGCAACGCGCACACGCCGCCCACCTCGAGCTGCGGCCGGCTCTTCGATGCCGCGGCGGGGCTGGCCGGCGTGCGCGAGGTCGCCGCGTTCGAGAGCCAGGCGGCGATGCTCTACGAAAGTCAGGCTGCGCAACACGGCGCGGTGGAGCCGATGCGCGACGGCTTCGTCCTCGGCGCGGACGGCACGCTCGACCTGCTGCCGCTGCTGGCGCGGCTGGCCGACGAGCGCGACGCCGGCTTCGCTGCCGCGCTGTTCCACGCCACGCTGGCCGAGGCGCTGGCTGCGTGGGTGCAGCGCGCCGCCCAGGAAAGCGGCATTGCGCGCGTCGCCCTCGGCGGCGGCTGCTTCCTCAACCGGATACTCAGCGAAGGCGTGCGGCGCCGGCTGGAAGCCAATGGATTCGAAGCGCTGGAAGCGCGGCAGGCGCCGCCCAACGACGGCGGCCTAAGCCTCGGCCAGGCCTGGGTGGCGATGCAGATGTAGGTCGGCCTTCAGGCCGACAGCAGCGGTTGATTGACGGAAATTGTCGGGCTGAAGCCCGACCTACGGAGTGAGATATGTGCCTCGCAATACCGGTGAAGGTGGTTGAACTGCGCGAAGGCGACCAGGCGATGGTCGACGTCGGCGGCGTGCGCAAGGAGATATCGCTGGCGCTGGTCGACGGCATCGCCGTCGGAGACTACGTCATCCTGCACGTCGGCTACGCCATCCAGAAGCTCGACCCGGAGGAGGCCGAGAAGACGCTGGCCCTTTTCGCCGAGCTCGGCGAAAACCTCGGAGCTGCGCCAGCGTGAAGTACATCAACGAATTCCGCGACGGCAAGACTGCGCGCGTCATCGCGGCGGCCATCGCTGCCGAGACGCGCGCCGACCGCAGCTACCACATCATGGAGTTCTGCGGCGGCCACACGCACGCCATCTCGCGCTACGGCCTCTCCGACCTGCTGCCGGACAACATCCGCCTCATCCACGGCCCCGGCTGCCCGGTCTGCGTGCTGCCCATCGGCCGCATCGACAACGCCATCGATCTCGCGCTCAACCGCGGCGTCATCCTCGCCACCTACGGCGATTGCCTGCGCGTGCCGGCCTCCGGCGGGCTCTCGCTGCTGAAGGCCAAAGCGCGCGGCGCAGACGTGCGCATGGTGTATTCCAGCGCCGACGCGCTGAAGCTGGCGCAGGACCACCCGGAGCGCGAAGTGGTGTTCTTCGCCATCGGCTTCGAGACCACCACGCCGCCGACGGCGGTGGCCATCGTGCAGGCGGAAAAGCTCGGCCTGAAGAATTTCACCGTGTTCTGCAACCACGTGCTGACGCCCTCGGCCATCGCCAACATCCTCGAGTCGCCGGAAGTCAGGCTGCACGGCACGGTGCCGCTCGACGCCTTCATCGGCCCGGCCCACGTGTCGACGGTGATCGGCAGCCAGCCCTACGAGCATTTCGCCGAGGAATACGAGAAGCCGGTGGTGATCGCCGGCTTCGAGCCGCTCGACGTCATGCAGGCCATCCTCATGCTGGTGCGGCAATTGAACGAGGGGCGCGCCGAGGTGGAGAACGAGTTCTCCCGCGCCGTCACGCGCGAGGGCAACGTCAAGGCGCAGAACCTGGTGGCCGAGGTGTTCGAGCTGAGAAAGAGCTTCGAATGGCGCGGCCTCAACGAAGTGCCCTACAGCGCGCTGCGCATCAAGGCGAAGTACGCGGCCTGGGACGCCGAGCGCCGCTTCGGCATCGAATACAAGTCGGTGGCCGACAACAAGGCCTGCGAGTGCGGCGCGATCCTGCGCGGCCTCAAGCGTCCGCAGGACTGCAAGTTGTTCGGCACGGTGTGCACGCCGGAGAACCCGATGGGCTCCTGCATGGTGAGCTCCGAAGGCGCCTGCGCGGCGCACTACACCTACGGCCGCTACAAGGACGCGGTGACCTCATGAACAACGTCAGAAAAGGCTACATCCGTCCCGTCGATTTCAAGCACGGCCGCGTGGACATGACCCACGGCAGCGGCGGACGGGCGATGGCGCAACTGATCGAGGAGCTGTTCCTCGCCGCCTTCGACAACGACTGGCTGCGCGCGGCCAACGACCAGGCCTGCTTTGCGGTGCAAAGCGGGCGCATGGTGATGGCGACGGATTCGCACGTCGTCTCGCCGCTGTTCTTCCCCGGCGGCGACATCGGCTGCCTGTCGGTGCACGGCACGGTGAATGACGTCGCCATGTCCGGCGCGAAGCCCCTGTATCTGTCAGCCAGCTTCATCCTCGAGGAGGGCTTCCCGCTGGCGGACCTGAAGCGCATCGTCGAATCGATGGCGCACGCGGCGTGCGAAGCCGGCGTGCCCATCGTGACGGGCGACACGAAAGTGGTGGAGCAGGGCAAGGGCGACGGCGTCTTCATCACCACCACCGGCGTCGGCGTGGTGCCGGAGGGCGTGAACATCTCCGGCGACCGGGCGCGGCCGGGCGACGCCATCCTCGTCTCCGGCACCCTGGGTGACCACGGCGTGGCGATCATGTCGAGCCGCGAGAGCCTCGGCTTCGAGACCAGCATCGAATCGGATACGGCTGCCCTGCACGACCTCGTCGCGCGCATGGTCGAGGCGGTGCCGGACATCCATGCCATGCGCGATCCGACGCGCGGCGGCCTCGCCACCACGCTCAACGAGATCGCCCGCCAGTCCGGCGTCGGCATGATGCTGCGCGAGGAAGCCATCCCGGTGCGGCAGGAGGTCGAGGCCGCCTGCGAATTCCTCGGCCTCGATCCGCTCTACGTCGCCAACGAGGGCAAGCTGATCTGCATCTGCGCGCCGGAGCATGCCGATACATTGCTCGCGACGATGCGCGCCCACCCCCTTGGCGCGGAAGCGGCGATCATCGGCTCGGTGCACGAAGACCCGCACCATTTCGTGCAGATGGAGACCGGCTTCGGCGGCAAGCGCATCGTCGACTGGCTGACCGGCGAACAGCTGCCGAGGATCTGTTGATGAAAATCCTCTTCCTCGCCCACAGCTTCAACAGCCTCGCCCAGCGCCTGTACGTCGAGCTGACGCAGCGCGGCCACGAGGTTTCCATCGAGTTCGACATCAACGACAACGTCGCCGTCGAGGCGGTGGCGCTGTTCCAGCCGGACCTCGTCATCGCCCCCTTCCTCAAGCGGGCGATTCCCGAGGCGGTGTGGCGCGAGCGGGTTTGCCTGGTGGTGCATCCGGGCATTGTCGGCGACCGCGGCCCCTCGGCGCTGGACTGGGCGATCATGAACAATGAAACGGAGTGGGGCGTCACCGTGCTGCAGGCCAACGCCGTGATGGACGGCGGCGACATCTGGGCGACGCGCACCTTCCCCATGCGCGCGGCGCGCAAGAGCAGCCTCTACCGCAACGAGGTGACCGAAGCCTCCACCGCCGCCGTGCTGGAGGCGGTGGAGAAGTTCGAACAAGGCAACTTCAAGCCGGTGCCGCTCGACTATGCGAACCCTGAAGTGCGGGGCACCGAGCGCCCGCTCATGAAGCAGGACAACCGCCGTGTCGACTGGACGCGCGACGACACGGCGACGGTGCTGAGGAAACTGCGCGCCGCGGACAGCTTCCCCGGCCTCGCTGACCGCATCAATGGCGTCGACTGCTGGCTGTTCAATGGCCACGCCGAGGGCACGCTGCGCGGCGCCCAGCCCGGCGCGATCATCGCGCAGCGCCAGGGCGCGCTGTGCCGCGCCACGGTCGACGGCGCGGTATGGCTCACCCACGCCAAACGCAAGTCCGACCAGCCCACCTTCAAGCTGCCGGCGGTACTTGCTTTACCCGAAGCGGCCGGCGTGCCCGAGTCCGCGCTGCCCGTGCTTCCCTCACGCGATCCCTCCACCTGGCAGGACATTGCCTACGAAGAGGAAGCCGGCGTCGGCTTCCTGCACTTCGATTTCTACAACGGCGCCATGTCGACGGCGGACTGCCTGCGCCTGCGCGACGCCTTCCTCGAAGCCACGCAGGGCGACACGAAAGTCATCGTGCTCATGGGCGGGCCGGACTTCTGGTCGAACGGCATCCATCTCAACACCATCGAGGCGGCGGAGAGCCCGGCCGACGAATCCTGGGCCAACATCAACGCCATGGACGACCTCTGCCGCGCCATCCTCGACTGCGGCAGCCACTACGTCGTCGCCGCGATGCAGGGCAACGCCGGCGCCGGCGGCGTCTTCCTGGCGCTGACTTCCGACCGCGTCGTCGCGCGCGAGGGCGCCATCCTCAACCCGCACTACAAGGGCATGGGCAATCTCTACGGTTCGGAGTACTGGACCTACCTCCTGCCGCGCCGCGTCGGCTGGGAGCGGGCACATGCCATCACGCAGCACCGCCTGCCCATCGGCGCGAAGCAGGCCGTGGCGCAGGGCCTCATCGACGCCTGCTTCGGTACAGACGTGCCGGCCTTCGCCGCGCAGGTGCGGCGGCAGGCCATCGAACTCGCGGCGCGGCCCGACCTGGCGCAACTCATCGAAGCCAAGCGCGCCGCCCGCGCCCGCGACGAGGCGGTGAAGCCGCTCGAAGCGCACCGCGCCGAAGAGCTTGCGCGCATGAAGCTCAACTTCTACGGCTTCGACCCGAGTTACCACGTCGCGCGCTACCACTTCGTGCATCGCGTGCCGCACGCGTGGACGCCGCTGCACCTGGCGCGGCACCGGCAGAACATGTGGCAGAAACAGGCGGTATTGAAAACGAGGGCGGCATAGAGGCATCGATAACCCCCTTTGAAAAAGGGGGTGGCCCGAAGGGCCGGGGGATTTTGCGGCCAGCAGGCCGCTCCCACACAGGCAGTCAAGGAGAAGACGATGGCAACACTACCCACAATCCTGGTGGTCGACGACGAAATCCGCTCGCAGGAGACCCTGCGCCGCACGCTCGAGGAGGAGTTCGAGGTGCTCACCGCCTCCAGCGGCGAGCAGGCGCTGGCCCTGCTCGAGCGCGAGCCGGTCGACGTCATCCTCTGCGACCAGCGCATGCCCGGCATCTCCGGCGTGCAGACGCTGAAGGAGGCGCGCAGCCGCTGGCCCGACACGGTGCGCATCATCGTCTCCGGCTACACCGAGACCGAGGACATCATCTCCGGCATCAACGAGGCCGGCATCTACCAGTACCTGCTCAAGCCCTGGCAGCCCGAGTCGCTGCTGCTCACCGTGCGCGCGGCGGCCGAGCTGCACCGCCTGCAGGAGGAGAACCAGCGCCTCAATATCGAGCTGCGCACCGCCGGCCCGGTGGCGCGCAGCCGCGTCGACGCCAAGCGCGCGCAGGTCAAGCGCGCCTTCGACACCGACCGCCTGGTGCGCGCGCCGGACAGCCCGATGAACGACCTCTGCCGCCTGGTCGAGCGCATCGCGCCCTATGACATTTCCGTGCTCATCACCGGAGAGTCCGGCACCGGCAAGGAGCTGCTGGCGCGCGCCATGCACTACCGCAGCGGCCGCGCCGACAAGGCCTTCGTCGTCGAGAACTGCGGCGCGCTGCCCGACACCCTGCTCGAATCGGAACTCTTCGGCCACAAGCGCGGCTCGTTCACCGGCGCCTACGAGGACCGCATCGGCCTCTTCCAGCAGGCCGACGGCGGCACCATCTTCCTCGACGAGATCGGCGAGACCTCGCCGGCCTTCCAGGTGAAGCTGCTGCGCGTGCTGCAGGAGGGCGAGATCCGTCCGGTCGGCGGCACCAAGACCATCTCGGTGGACGTGCGCGTCGTCTCCGCCACCAACCGCGACCTCGAGGAGGACGTGCGCCAGGGCCGCTTCCGCCAGGACCTCTACTACCGCCTGTCGACCATGACGCTGCACGTGCCGGCGCTGCGCGCGCGGCCGATGGACATCCCCTTCATCTCGCAGCAGGTGCTGGACAAGGCCAAGCTTGCGCTCAGCAAGCCGGTGAAGGGCTTCACGCAGGAGGCGATGGACTGCCTCACCGCCTACCGCTGGCCGGGCAACGTGCGCGAGCTGCAGAACGAGATCCACCGCATGCTGGCGCTCAGCGATTCCGACTGGCTAGGCGCCGAATACCTCAACGGCCGCGTCGTGCAGGCCGCCAGCATCGAGGAGGAGCCCGAGCTGCGCATGCTCTCCGGCATCAACGGCTCGCTCAAGGACCGCCTCGAAATGCTCGAAGCGCGCGTGCTGAAGGAGGCGATGGTGCGACACCGCTGGAACAAGACGCGCGTGGCGGATGAGCTGGGGCTGTCGCGCGTGGGGCTGCGGGCGAAGCTGACGCGGTATGGGTTGGAGCGGAAGAACGGCGCCTCCTGACGCTAACGATCCTCCCGTTACAACACGACCTGGGTTCCCAATTCGACGACGCGGTTGGCCGGTAATCCGAAGAAGCCGGCGGCGCTGCCGGCGTTGCGGAACATGCCGACGAAGATCTTGCCGCGCCAGAGGCTCATTTCGGAATCGAACCGCGGGATCAGCGTTTCCCGGCCGAGGAAGTAGGAAGTGTCCATCGGATCGATGTCGAGGCCGTCGTCGGCGCACCACTCCAGCGCTTCCGGCAGCCTGGGCTGTTCCATGAAGCCGTAGAACACCTTGACCAGCCAGAAGTTGCCGGGCAGCCGTTCCACCGTGACGCGGCGGGACTCGATGCAGCGCGGCGCGTCGATGACGTTCACCGACAGCAGCACCACTCGCTCGTGCAGCGCCTTGTAATGCTTCAGGCTGTGCAGCATGGCCTGCGGCACGTTCTCCGGGTTGGGGGAGAGGAACACCGCCGTCCCCGGTATGCGCGGCACCTCGTCGATGCCCTTGACGAAGCTGCGGGTGTCCATGGCATCCGCAGCCAGCCGCGCGTTGAGCAGTTCGCGGCCGCGCTTCCAGGTCGACAGGAGCAGATAGACGCCGAGGCCGAAGACCAGCGGGAACCAGCCGCCGTCGGCGATCTTGATCGAGTTGGCGGAGAAGTACATCAGGTCGATGACGGCGAAGGGCAGGGCGCCGAGGAAGGCGCGCCAGAACGGCCAGCCCCAGACATAGCGGGCCACCACGAAGGCCAGCAGGTCGGTGATGAACATCGTGCCGGTGACGGCGATGCCGTAGGCGGCGGCGAGGTTCGAGGAACTGCCGAAACCCACCACCAGCGCGACCACCGCGACCAGCAGCGTCCAGTTGATGCCGGCCAGGTAGATCTGGCCGATCTGGCGGTCGGAGGTGTGGCTGATGTCCATGCGCGGCGAGAAGCCGAGCTGGATGGCCTGCTGCGTGATCGAGAAGGCGCCCGAGATCACCGCCTGCGAGGCGATCACCGTGGCGGCCGTCGCCAGGCCCACCATCGGATACAGCAGCCAGTCCGGCGCCAGCAGGTAGAACGGGTTGGCGACCGCCTCCGGGTTGCGCAGCAGCAGGGCGCCCTGGCCGAAGTAGTTGAGCAGCAGCGCCGGCAGCACCAGGCCGAACCAGGCCAGCTGGATCGGCCGGCGGCCGAAGTGGCCCATGTCCGCATAGAGGGCCTCGGCGCCGGTCAGCACCAGCACCGCGGCGCCGAGCGAGAAGAAGCCGAGCACCGGATTGGCCTCGAAGAAGCGCAGCGCATGCCAGGGACCGAGGGCCTGCAGGATGGCCGGGTCGCGGGCGATGCTGACCGCGCCGAGCGTGCCGAGCGTCAGGAACCAGAGCACCATGACCGGACCGAAGAGCCTGCCCACCGCGGCCGTGCCGTGGCGCTGCACCGCGAAGAGCGCGACGAGGATGACGAGCGACAGCGGCAGCACGTAGGGCTTCAGCGCCGGAGTGGCGACCTCCAGGCCCTCGACCGCCGACAGCACCGAGATGGCCGGCGTGATGACGCCGTCGCCGTAAAAGAGTGCGGCGCCGAACAGGCCGAGCACGACGATGGCGCGGCGCTGCCAGGCGTCCTTTTTCATCGGGTGCAGGGCCAGCGCCATCAGGGCCATGATGCCGCCCTCGCCCTTGTTGTCGGCGCGCATGATGAACAGCACGTACTTGAGGCTGACCACCGCCATCAGCGACCAGAAGATCAGCGAGAGCAGGCCCAGCACGTTCTCCGGCGTGATCGGAACCGGGTGGTGCGCTCCGCCGAAGATTTCCTTCATGGCATACAGGGGGCTGGTGCCGATGTCGCCATAGACCACCCCCAGGGCGGCCAGCGAGAGAGCGGCGGTGCGTTCCTTGACGGTGCTTGCGGACAAGATGCTTGCCTCGTGGATCAGGATTGAAAGCGGTAGCCGACCCCGGTTTCGGTGAGGAAATGCCGGGGCCGGGCGGGATCGTCTTCGAGTTTCTGGCGCAGGCGGCCGACGTAGATGCGCAGGTAATGCCCCAGTTCGGCGTGGCCGGGGCCCCAGACCTCGCGCATCAAGTGGCGATGCGTCATCACCTTGCCCTCGTTGGCCAGCAGCACCGCCAGCAGGCGGTATTCGATCTGGGTCAGATGGACGTCCGCGTCGTTGCGGCGCACCTGGCGCCGCGACAGGTCGACTTCGACCTCGCCGAAGCGGCGCAGCGGCGTGGCGTCCTCCTCCAGGGCGTGCCGCCGCAGCAGGGCGCGCACCCTGGCCAGCAGTTCGCCGACGCCGAAAGGCTTGGTCAGGTAGTCGTCCGCGCCGGCATCGAGCGCCGCGACCTTGTCTTCTTCGGCGGCGCGGGCGGAGAGGATGAGGATCGGCACCTTCGACCAGGCGCGCAGGGCGCCGATGAATTCCAGCCCGCCCATGTCGGGCAGGCCGAGATCGAGGATGACCAGGTCGGGCTTGCCGGCAGCGGCGGCATCCAGGCCCTGGCGTGCCGTGGCGGACTCGACGGCGGTGCAGCCTTCGCGCCGCAGCGCATCGCAGACGAAGCGCCGTATCTGGCTCTCGTCCTCGACGACGACGACCCTTCCGGCGATCTCATTCATTCAGGCGCCTCCTCGTCCATCACGGGTGGCGTGCCCAGCGGCAGGGCAAAGCGCACGCAGGCGCCGCCGGGCCGGTTCGCGGCCTCGATGGTGCCGCCATGGGCGTGGACGATGGCCTTGCTGATGGCCAGCCCAAGCCCCGTGCCGGATATCGGCGTCTCGGCGTGGCCGCGCACGAACGGGTCGAAGACCGCTTCGATGCGGTCCGGCGGGAAGCCCGGGCCGTCGTTGTCGACCGAGACTTCCAGCATGCCCTCCTTGACGCAGGCGGCGATGCCGATCGGCGAGCCCTCCGGGGAATACTTGGCGGCGTTCTCCAGCAGGTTGCAGAGCACGCGTTCGATGAGCACGGCGTCGAAGCGGACCAGCGGCAGATCCCCGGGCAGCCGGATGGACAGGGGGCGGCCTGCCAGTAAATGGGCCAGCAGCCGGGTGCTGGAACCGACGACTTCCTCGAAGGGCTGCCACTCCGGCTTGAGGGAGACATTCCCCGCCTGCAGGCGTGCCATTTCCAGCATGTTGGAGAGCATATGGTGCATGGCCCGGGCCTGGTCGCGGATGATGCCGGCGGTTTCGGCCGTCGCCGCGCCGGAAGGCGAACGTCCTTGTGCGAGCGTGTCGGCCAGCCCGATCAGGCTGGTCAGCGGCGTGCGCAGATCGTGCGAGAGCGAGGCCAGTATGGAGTTGCGCAGCCGTTCGGCGGAAATCTGCACCTCGCCGCGCCGGGCGACTTCGGCGTAATGCAGCCGCTCGAGGGTGATGGCAACCAGGGAGGCCGCCGCTTCCAGCAAGGGGCGATGGCCGCGCACTTTTTCCAGGTCGTCAGTGCGGGGACCCGAGGCGAGGACGCCCAGGGCGCGATTCGAGGCGGAGGCGGCGGACAGGGGCAGGAACAGGATGGCGATGCCGGTGCCCGCCAGGGAGTCGGTCTCGACGATCGCATTGCGTTGATACGCCGAAAGGGCGAAATTCAGTTCGAGGGGGGCAAGGTGCCTGGGTCCGCAGGGGCGCAGCGGGCCCTGCGCGTGCCCGGGCTCGGCGATCAGCAAGGTGGCCGTCAGGTCGAGATGCGCGTGAAAGCGGCCGATGATTTCGTCCACCTGCTCGATGCTCAGGGCGGTGCCCAGCTCCCGCGCCAGTTCGTAGAGCTGCCGCGTTTCGCGCTCGCTGGCCTGCGCCGCCTCGGTGCGCTCGGCGAGGCGGGCGACCAGGTGGGAGGTGATCAGGCCGATGGCCAGCATCACGGCGAAGGTGATCAGGTACTGGGCGTCGGCGACGGCGAAGGAGAGGTAGGGCGGAACGAAGAAGAAGTCGAACAGGGCGACGCTGAGAAACGCCGCCAATACCGCCGGCCCGCGCCCGAAGCGGACGGCAACGACGAACACGGCGAGCAGGAACAGCATGTCGACGTTGGCGACATCGAGCCGTTCCCGCAGGGGCAGCAACACCAGCATCGTGGCGATGCAGAGCGCGGCCGCCAGGGGGTAACGCCATTGCTGCCACCACGGAGACACCTTGAAGTTCATCGTTGAACGCCTGTGCCGAATCGTTATGGCGGCAGTGTCCTACAGACGGCGTAAAAAAGGCGTAAACGGTGGGTACGGTCCGAATGCTGATTGACGGACGAACGCGCCATCCCGGCCGGCGCGCCGTATCCCCGGGACTGACTTTTCCTACGAATGCGCCACGCGCTGCCCGTGCTCGCGGGTGGTGTGGAAGCCGACCTTGGGCCAGCGCTCCTGGGTGACCTGCAGGTTGTACTTGTTGGTGGCGAGGAAGACCGGGTTGCCGTCGACGTCGCTGGCGAGCGCGGCGGCCTGCTCGCGCTCGAAGTCGCGGCGCGTCGCTTCGTCGGGGTAGGTGAGCCAGCGCGCCGTCGAGATGCTGGCGGCGTCGTAGAGGGCGTCGACCTTGTACTCGGTGGCCAGCCGCTGGGCGACGATCTCGAACTGCAGCACGCCGACGGCGCCGAGCAGCAGGTTGTTGCCGACCGCCGCCTGGAACACCTGGATGGCGCCTTCCTCGCCCAGTTCCTGCAGGCCCTTTTCCAGCTGCTTCGACTTGAAGGGGTCGCGCGGCCGCGCGACGCGGAAGAGTTCCGGCGCGAAGTAGGGGATGCCCTTGAAGCCGAGCGCCTCGCCTTCCGTCAGCGTGTCGCCGATCTGCAGCTGGCCGTGGTTGTGGATGCCGATGATGTCGCCGGCCACCGCGTCCTCGCTCGCCACGCGTTCGTTGGCCATGAAGGTCAGCGCGTTGGCGAGCTTCATCTCCTTTGCCGTCCTGCGGTGACTGACTTTCATCCCCGGCGTGTAGCGGCCCGAGCAGACGCGGAAGAAGGCGATGCGGTCGCGGTGCTTCGGGTCCATGTTGGCCTGGATCTTGAAGACGAAGCCGGTGAACGGCGCTTCGGCCGGCTGCACCAGGCGCGTGCCGCCGTCGCGCGGCTGCGGCGGCGGCGCCCACTCGACCAGCGCCTGCAGGATCTCGCGCACGCCGAAGTTGTTGATGCCGGAGCCGAAGAACACCGGCGTCTGCTGCCCCGCGAGGAAGGCGGTGATGTCGAAGGGGTGGCTGGCGCCCTGGATCAGCTCGACGTCGTCGCGCAGTTGGCCGATCTCGAGCGGGAAGAGTTCGTCGAGCTTCGGGTTGGCGAGGCCCTCGATCAGTTCGGTCTCGCCGCCGGCGTGCTCCTCGCCCGGCTTGAAGCGCATCAGCTGCTCGTGCAGCAGGTGCCAGACGCCGCGGAAGGTCTTGCCCATGCCGAGCGGCCAGCTGATCGGCGCGCAGTCGATCTTCAGCACCGACTCGATCTCCTCGATCAGCGCCATCGGCTCGCGCACCTCGCGGTCCATCTTGTTCACGAAGGTGATGATCGGCGTGTTGCGAAGGCGGCAGACTTCGAGCAGCTTGATGGTCTGCGCTTCCACGCCCTTGGCGGCGTCGACCACCATCACCGCGGCGTCGACGGCGGTGAGCACGCGGTAGGTGTCCTCGGAGAAGTCCTGGTGGCCCGGCGTGTCGAGCAGGTTGATGGTGTGGCCGCCGTAGTCGAACTGCATCACCGAACTGGTGACCGAAATGCCGCGCTGCTTCTCGACTTCCATCCAGTCGGAGGTGGCGTGGCGCGCGCTTTTCCGCGCCTTCACCGTGCCGGCCATCTGGATGGCGCCGCCGAAGAGCAGCAGCTTTTCCGTCAGCGTCGTCTTGCCGGCGTCGGGGTGGGAGATGATGGCGAAGGTGCGCCGCCTCTGCACGTCGCGCAGCAGGTCGGCGGGGAAGGTCGGGGCGTTCATGTTCGGCTTTGAGAAAACAAAAGCCGCCGGCCGGTGGGGCAGGCGGCAAGAGGACGGTGCGAATTATAACAGCAGGGTCGGCGTTCTAATACGGCCGCACGCCGATCAGCCAGAGGTGCAGGAAGCCGGCGAACAGCGCCCAGGCGCCGGCGCCGGCGGCGATCACCATGCCGTCGCGTGACGCGGTTCCCGCCCGGTAGCTGACGCCCGCCGCACGATCGCGCTGCCGCGCCGAACGGAAGTCGATCACCGCCCAGAGCAGGAAGGCGCCGAACAGCAGGGCGTCGGCGAGGTTGCCGTTCGACAGCAGGTGGGCGACGGCCCACACCTTCACCCCCGCCAGCATCGGGTGGCCGAGGGCTGCCTTGATGCGGCTGCCCGGCACGTAGGCGGCGGCGATCAGGATGAAGGCGGGCAGGGTCAGCAGCGCGGCGAGATGGCGCGTCCACGCGGGCGGCGCCCACAGCGCCACCGGCTCGGCCCGCGCCAGGCCGTAGCCCCAGACGACCAGGCCGAGGCCGAGGGCCGAGACCAGCGAGTACAGTCCCTTCCAGCGGTTCAGGCCGAGGCGGCCGACCTGCGCCGTGCGCCAGCCGTCGGCGACGATGCGGATGGAGTGGGTACCGAGGAACAGCAGCAGGCCGAGGACGAGATAACTCATGCGGGTCTCCATGGGCGAGGCGGCAGTATCCTACGCGCCCCGGCGGCATGCAACGGCGCCTTCCGATGCGGATTGCATTTCGTCCGCGCGGCGTCCGCCCGCGCGCCGGGAAAGTCCCGCAAGCCCTTGTAATCCAATCAGGTCGTTGCTGGCATGGAACTTGGAATGCTTTTGACCGGGCCGCTTGCCTGCCTGGGCATTCCACGGCAAGCTCGGCCCCATGAACGAGCGTACGGAACCGTTTTCGATGCCGGCTTCATTCAACCTGCTCTGGCTGCAATCGGCCGGTTGCGGCGGCTGCACGATGTCGCTGCTCTGCTCGGGCGCGCGCGAGCCGACGGCCGCGCTCGAGGCGGTGGGCGTGCGCATCCTCTGGCATCCGAGCCTGTCCGAGGAGAGCGGCGAGGAAGCGACGCGCATCCTCGAGCGCTGCGCCGCCGGCGAGCTGGCCGTCGATGCGCTGTGCGTCGAGGGCGCGCTGCTGCGCGGGCCGCGCGGCAGCGGCGGCTTCCATCGCCATGCCGGCAGCGGCCGGCCGATGATGGATTGGGTGAAGGAGATCGCGCAGGCCGCGCGCTACACCCTGGCCGTCGGCAGCTGCGCCGCCTGGGGCGGCGTCGCCGCGGCGGGCGAGAACGTCACCGACGCCTGCGGCCTGCAGTACGAGGGCGACCAGCCCGGCGGCCTGCTCGGCGCCAACTGGAAGAGCCGCGGCGGCCTGCCCGTCATCAACATCGCCGGCTGCCCCTGCCACCCGGACTGGGTCACCGAGACGCTGACGGCGCTGGCGCTGGGCGCATTCGGCGGGAAGGATCTGGACAGCTTCAACCGGCCGCGCTTCTTCGCCGACCACCTGGTGCACCACGGCTGCACGCGCAACGAGTACTACGAGTTCAAGGCCAGCGCGCACAAGCCCTCCGACCTCGGCTGCCTGATGGAGAACCTGGGCTGCAAGGGCACGCAGGCGCACGCCGACTGCAACATCCGCCTGTGGAACGGCAACGGCTCCTGCGCGCGCGGCGGCGCGCCCTGCATCTCCTGCACCGAGCCGGGCTTCGAGGAGCCGGGCCATCCCTTCCACGAGACGCCGAAGCTGGCCGGCATTCCCATCGGCCTGCCCACCGACATGCCCAAGGCCTGGTTCGTCGCGCTCGCCGCGCTGTCGAAATCGGCGACGCCGAAGCGCGTGCGCGACAACGCCGTGGCGGACCACCAGGTGGTGGTGCCCGCCGTCAAGAAAACGGGACTGAAGTGACCAGAATCGTTGTCGGCCCCTTCAACCGCGTCGAGGGCGACCTCGAGGTGACGCTGGAGGTGAAGGACGGCGTCGTCGCCGAGGCCTGGGCCGGCTCGCCGCTCTACCGCGGCTTCGAGCAGATCCTGCGCGGCAAGCACCCGATGGATGCGCTGATGTTCGCCCCGCGCATCTGCGGCATCTGCTCGGTGTCGCAGTCGATGGCCGCCGCATCTGCGCTGGCCGACGCCATGGGCCTCGCTCCCGCGCCGAACGGCCGCATCACGAGAAACCTCGCGCATGCCGTCGAGAACGTCGCCGATCACTTCACGCACTTCTACCTGTTCTTCATGCCGGATTTCGCGCGCGCCGAGTACGCCGGCCGCGACTGGCACGCGCGTGCGGCGGAGCGCTTCCGCGCCGTGCGCGGCGCGGCCGCGGCGGACATCATGCCGGCGCGCACGGCCTTCCTCGCCGCGCTGGGCACGTTGGCCGGCAAATGGCCGCACAGCCTGGCGATCCAGCCCGGCGGCGTGGCGCGCGCGCTGGAGGCCTCGGAGAAGATCCGCCTGTTCGGCCTGCTGCGCGACTTCCGCCGGCACCTGGAAACCGTTCTGTTCAACGACGCGCTGGAGTCGGTCGCCGCGCTCGATTCCGCGGCGGCGCTGGCGCGCTGGGCGGCGGACAAGCCGCGCGGCGACTTCGGCGCCTTCCTCGGGATCGCCGACGACCTCGTGCTGGAACGGCTCGGCCGCGGCGTCGGCCGCTTCATCAGCTACGGCAACTATCCGCAAGCGGAAAGTCAGTTCCTGCGCAGCGGCGTCTGGGACGGGAAACTGCATGCTCTCGACGCGCAGGCCATCGCCGAAGACATCAGCCACGCCTGGCTGGAGGGCGAGATGCGTCATCCGGCGCAGGGCGTCACGCGGCCGCAGGACGAGAAGGCGGCCGGCTACACCTGGTGCAAGGCGCCGCGCCTGGCCGGCCTGCCGATGGAGACCGGCGCGCTGGCGCGCCAGGTCGTGAACGGCCACCCGCTGGCACGCGACCTCGTCGAGCACGGCGGCGGCAACGTGAAGAGCCGCGTCGTCGCCCGCCTGCTGGAGATCGCCGTGATCCTGCCCGAGATGGAAAAATGGGTGCAGCAGCTGGCGCCCGGCGAGCCCTTCTGCACGCAGGGCGAGCTGCCGTCCGAGGCTTCCGGCGCCGGCCTGGTCGAGGCGGCGCGCGGCAGCCTCGGCCATTGGCTGTCGGTTGCCGACGGGCGCATCGCCAACTACCAGATCATTTCGCCCACCACCTGGAATTTCTCGCCGCGCGATTCGGACGGTACACCCGGCCCGCTCGAACAATCCCTGGTCGGCACGCCGGCAGGGGAAGGGAATGTCGCCGTCCAGCATGTCGTGCGCTCCTTCGACCCATGCATGGTTTGCACAGTGCATTAAAATGCTTAAAAACATTACAATGAGCATAATAATGTTATTAAACGGGTAAAAACATCATGAATTGATGCAAATCAATGCTTCATAGTTCATGAGAAATGTAAATTATGCATAAAAATACATTTCTCACTCACCCAAGGAGGCGAGCTATGAATGCACCCGTTCCCTACGATCACGAGATCGAACTCAGCAACGTCCTAGAACGCTGCAACGCCGCGGCCCGCGAAACCGCCATCCCCAGCCAGGACGAACTGCCCGAGGGCTTCAGCGGCACCCTCGGCCACTTCCCGGTGTATTTCCCCGAAGAGATCGCCCACGCCGCCGGCCTGCTGCCGGTGAACATTCTCGGCGGCGGCAACAAGCTGGAGATGAAGCATGCCGATGCGCGCATGGGTTCCTTCGTCTGCTCGATCTGCCGCTCGACCACCGAGCTGGGCCTCAACGGCACCCTGCAGGGCATGACGGGCTTCGTCACCCATCCGATCTGCGACGCCGCCAAGCACCTCGCCGGCATCTGGTCGCGCAACCTGCCGGACCAGCTGGCGCAGATCCTCTACCTGCCGCAGAACGTGAACACGCCGGGCGCGGCGCGCTACATCGCCGCCGAGTACCAGCGCCTGCGCGCCGACCTCGAGAAGAAGACCGGCCGCGCCATCGACGACGAGGCGCTGCGCAACAGCATCCGCAGCTACAACGCCAACCGCCGCCTGCTGCGCGAGCTCTACCGCATCCGCCGCGACGAGCCGTGGAAGGTGAGCTGCACCGAGTCCTACCTGCTGCTGCGCGCCCGCACGCGCATGCCCTGCGAGGAGCACAACGCGCTGCTGGCGCGGGCGCTGGACGCCATCCGCCACCGCAGCCTGCCGGCGCAGGACAAGCCGCGCGTGGTCTTCGTCGGCGGCTTCTGCGAGCAGCCGCCCCTGGAGATGCTGGAGGCCATCGACGAGACCTGCTACGTGGTGGACGACGACATCCTCGTCGGCCTGCGCTGGCTCACCGCGGACGTGCCGGAGACGGGCGACCCGATCTGGGCGCTGGCCGAGAGCTACGTCGAGCGCTCCGACGCCAGCCCGGTGCAGCACGACGCGCGCAAGATGAAGGAAGACTACCTGATGGACATGCTGCGCAAATCGAAGGCCGACGCCGCCATCCTCACCGCGGCGAAGTTCTGCGAGCCCGGCCTCGACGAGCAGCTGGCCTGGTCCAAGCACCTCGACGCCGAGAACATCCCCTACCTGGTGCTCGAGTTCGAGGAGAAGATGACCTCGTTCGAGCAGATGTCCATGCAGGTGGAGACCTTCGCCGAATCCCTGCTGTTCGCACTCGCATAAGAAAAGGAGAGAGACATGAGCACCGCAACCCTGCAGCATCCCGCCCCGGCGGCCGCCGACGACTTCGATCCCCGCGCCGAGGGTCAGCGCCTGATCAAGGAATGGTACGCCCAGCTGGAGACGGCCAACGCGCGCAACGCCGCCGTCGCCAACGTCTTCGTCATGGGCAACGCCGTCGAGATCCTGCGCGCCTTCGACTTCGAGCTGGTCTTCCCCGAGATCAACTCGCTGCAGACCGGCGTGCGCAAGGCGTCCGAGGAATACATCCGCCTGTCCGAGGACTACGGCATGTCGCCCGACGTCTGCTCCTACGTCAAGGCCGACGTCGGCCTCATCCTCAAGGAGAACGAGCACCCGGCCGGCCGCATCCCGAAGGCCAGCCTGGCCGTCGCCTCGAACATGTGCGGCACCTTCATCAAGTGGGCCGAGATCTGGGAACGCTGGCTGAAGACGCCGACCTTCGTGCTCGACCTGCCCGGCCAGCGCGCCGCCGGCTGGCAGGTGCGCCCGGGCGACGCCCAGCACGCCGCCGACGCGCGCTGGGTCGAGGCGCAGTTCCAGGAACTGATCGCCCAGTGCGAGCGCATCACCGGCAAGCGCTTCGACATGGACAAGCTGGCCGAGGTGGAAGCCCGCGTGAACAAGATGGTCGACCACTGGAACAACGTCATGGCGCTCAACCGCCAGTGCCCGGCGCCCTTCAACGCCATGCTGGACGGCCTCACCTACATCGGCATCATGAACGTGCATCGCGGCACCGAGGAGGGCGTGGAGTTCATGCGCCGGCTCGAAGAGCACCTCAAGGCCAAGGTCGGCCGCGGCGAGGGCCGCGTGGCCGAGGAGCGCTTCCGCCTGCTCTTCTCCGGCACGCCGTGCTACGTCTCGATGCGCCGGCTGGTCGAGCTGTTCGAGACCTGGGGCGGCGTCTTCGCCTATTCCGACTACCTCACCTTCGCCGCCGGCGGCATGGACGCCACCGAGCTGCGCTACGACACCTCGCGCCCGCTCGAGAGCCTGGCCGAGGTGACGGCGCTGGCGGCGCAGCGCGGCCTGTCCAACCAGTTCTTCGCCCACGAGCGCCTGGCCCAGCAGATCAAGGACTACGAAGTGGACGGCGTCGTCTTCCACGGCATCAAGAGCTGCCGCTTCGTCTCGTCCGGCATGGCCGACACGCGCGAGTTCATCAACAAGCGTCTCGACGTGCCGACCCTCTACATCGAATCCGACCTGATCGATCCGCGCTACTGGTCGGACGCGCAGATCAAGAACCGCGTCGACGCCTTCTTCGAAGCGCTGCACCAGCGCGGCGGCGGCGCGCCCCTGGCCCGCAAGACCGTGGCGACGGCCTGAAAGGAGAACACACATGAAATACGTTGCAGGAGTGGACGTCGGATCGACGCAGACCAAGGCGATCATCGTCGACGAGAACAAGGCCATCGTCGGGCGCGCGCTGCTCGACATGGAGACCAGCATGGTGACGGTGGCGCAGGACGCCTTCCGCGCCGCGCTCGACAACGCCGGCATCGCCGAGGGCGACGTCGTCTGGGTGGCCGGCACAGGCTACGGCCGCTACAAGGTGACCTTCGGCCGCGAGCAGGTGACGGAGATCAGCTGCCACGCGCGCGGCGCGGTCTCGCTGTTCCCGATGACGCGCACGGTGATCGACATCGGCGGCCAGGACACCAAGGCGATCCGCGTCGGCGCCGACGGCAAGGTCGAGGACTTCACCATGAACGACAAGTGCGCCGCCGGCACCGGGCGCTTCCTCGGCGCCGCCTCCTACGCCCTCGAGATGCCCCTCGCCGAGCTGGGCCCGCTGGCGATGAAATCGACCAACCCGGTGCGCATCACGACGACCTGCACGGTGTTCGCCGAGTCGGAGATCATCAGCCACCTCGCCAAGGGCATTCCTTCCGAGGACGTGCTGATGGGCGTGCACCAGGCCATCGCCAGCCGCTGCGTGTCGCTGGCGCGGCGCGTCGGCATCGAGCCGGAAGTGACCTTCACCGGCGGCGTCAGCCGCAACGTGGCGATGGTCAGGCTGATCGAGGAGTTGATCGGCATGCGCATCAACGTCAGCCAGGACGCGCATTTCTGCGGCGCGCTGGGCGCCGCGCTGTTTTCCCACGACCGCATGTTCGGCGCAGCGGCGCAGCCCGCCCTCGCCATGGCAGAGGAGGCTTGATCATGTACGTTGCAGGCATCGACATCGGATCCACCTATTCCAAGGCCATCCTGATCGACGGCGAGCGCAAGGTCGTCGGCCAGGCGGTGCGCCGCACCGGCTTCAAGCTCAACCAGGCCTCCGAGGGCGTCTTCGAGGAACTGCTGAAGAATGCCGGCGTCGCCCGCGAGGACGTCACCTACGTCGCGGCGACCGGCTACGGCCGCCACACGGTGGCCTTTCGCCACACCCAGGTGACCGAGCTCACCGCCCACGCCCATGCGGCGGCGCATCTCTTCCCCGACACGCGCACCCTCCTCGACATCGGCGGCCAGGACATCAAGGCCGTCCGCGTGGACGGCGACGGCCGCGTGCGCGCCTTCCGCCTCAACGACAAGTGCGCCGCCGGCACCGGCGCCTTCCTCGAGAAGACGGCGCGCTACCTCGGCCTCACCACCGCCGACATCGGCCCCTACGCGCTGCGCGCGACCAAGCCCGTGGAAGTCAGCAGCGTCTGCGCGGTGTTCGCCGAATCCGAGGTCATCAACCACCTCGCCAACGGCGTGCCGGCGGAAGACATCATGATGGGCGCCATGGTGGCGCTGGGCGGTCGCGCCGTGCAGCTGATGCGCCGCGTCGGCCTCGAAGCCGGCTACATGCTGACCGGCGGCATGACGCACAACGCGGCGATGATCAAGGCGCTCGAGGACAACCTGAAGGGCAAGTTCAACATCGCGCCGAACGGGCTCGGCCAGTTGAACGGCGCCATGGGCGCGGCGCTGCTCGGCTTGCGCCGCGCCGAGAAGCTGCTCGCCGAAGGCAAGCCGATCCCGCCGACGGCGGCCAACCTCGGTGCCGTCGACGCACCGACCCGCAAGCGCTGGTCGGCCATCGCCGTGAAGAAGGCGGCGGAGCCCTGCGCGCCCGGCGGCGATTGCCCGGTAGTGGCCAAGGTGACGCTGCATCCGGCCGGCGCCGCCGCGTGAAAGGAAACCCGCCATGACCTACGTCGTCACCGAAGCCTGCATCCAGTGCAAGCACACCGACTGCGTCGACGTCTGCCCCGTCGACGCCTTCCGCGAGGGGCCGAATTTCCTGGTCATCGACCCGAACGAGTGCATCGACTGCACGCTGTGCGTGCCGGAATGCCCGGTCGACGCCATCTACGCGGAGGAGGAGGTGCCCGACGGCATGCAGGAGTACATCGCCCTCAACGCCGAGCTGGCCGCCCTGTGGCCGGCCATCGTCGAGAAGAAGGACGCCCTGCCGGAGGCGGAGCGCTGGGGACGCGTCAAGGAAAAGCGCGACGAACTGCGCCGCGAGTAGGGGCGTGCCGTAAAAGATGTAGATAATATATTGCTTATCGTCCGCAACGGCGCTATATTGAAGATGTAAACGATATACATCATTAACCGCCAGCGAAGGGAGCACGGAGATGGGCGTCATCGTCGAAGCGGGCCTGCGCCGCCCCCCGGCAGCACTGCCGCCGCCCGGCGGCGCGAAATGGACGGCGGAGCGCGTGCTGTCGATCCGCCGCTGGACGCCGACGCTGCTCTCCATCCGCCTGACGCGCCATAAAGGCTTCCGCTTCACGCCGGGGCACTACGCCCGGCTGGGGCTGGAGGGCGAGGGCGGAGCGGTGTGGCGGCCCTTCTCCGTCGTCTCGGCGGCCTACGACGAGCATCTCGAGTTCCTCGCCGTGCTGGTGCCGGGCGGCGCCTTTTCCGCGCGCCTGGAAAGGCTCGCCGCGGGCGATACCGTGCTCGTCGAGAAGGCCAGCTACGGCTTCCTCACCCTCGATCAGCTGGCGCCGGGCCGGGAACTGTGGCTGCTGGCCAGCGGCAGCGGCCTCGGCCCCTTCGTCTCCATCCTGCGCGAGCCGCAGGTCTGGCAGGACTTCGAGCGCCTGATCGTGGTGCACAGCGTGCGGCGCGAGGCCGAGCTGGCCTACCGTGACGGCATCCTGGCGCTGCCCGGCGAAGAATTGTTCGCCGGCGCCCGGGCGAAGCTGCGCCACATTCCCGTCGTCACGCGCGAGCCCGGCACGGCCGCGTTTTCGGCGCGCATTCCGCAACTCCTTGGCGACGGCCGCCTCGAGGCGGCGGCCGGCGTGCCGCTGACGCGCGAGGACGCGCGCGTTATGGTCTGCGGCAACCCCGAGATGGCGCGCGAACTGCGCGGCCAGCTCTCCGCGCGCGGCCTGCAGACCGGCCGCCGCGGCGTCGCCGGCCAGATGGCCTTCGAGAATTACTGGTAGGCCTCACAGGCTGTAACATAGGCGGGGTTGGCGCCGGCGCGGCCGGCCGCTTGCCTTGAGGAGAGGCCATGGAACGCTTCACCATCTCGCTCGACGAGAAGCTGGCCAAGGAATTCGACCGGTTGATCCGCGAGCGCGGCTACAGCAACCGCTCGGAGGCGGTGCGCGACATCCTGCGCGAGAAGCTGGAGGCGAGCCGCCTCGCCCGCGAGGAGGCGCCCGACTGCATCGCCGCGCTCTCCTACGTCTACAACCACCACGAACGCGACCTCGCCGAGCGGCTCACCGCGCAGAGCCACGACCACCACGACCTCACCGTGTCGACCATGCATGCCCACCTCGACCACGACAACTGCCTCGAGACGGTGATCCTGCGCGGGCCGACTGCGGCGGTGCGCGCCTTCGCCGATTCCGTGACGGCCGAGCGCGGCGTGCGCCACGGCGCGCTCAACCTGATTCCCGCCGACGTCAACGCCGGCCGCAAGCACCATCACGGCCACCACCACGGGCCGGACCACCCCTACCACGTGCACAGCCGGCCGAAGAGCTGACCATGCCGAAGCGGCCCGATCCCAAGCCGGCGCAGGAAACGCAGGTCTACCTGCCGACCCTGCCGGCGCACGTGCTCGACCGCCCGCCTGAGGGCGTCGGCGAGGACGTCTGGATCGACGTCATCCGCAAGATGGACGAGGTGTACTCCGACCTCCTGCAGTACGAGGTGGCGCTGGAGGAGAAGAACGCCAAGCTCGAGGAGACGCAGAAGTTCATCTTCAGCGTGCTTACCTCGATGTCCGACGTGCTGGTGGTGTGCGACCGCCACGGCGTCATCCAGGAGGTGAACCAGGCGCTCGCCGACCTGGTGGGAAAAAGCGAGGCCGAGCTGCGCGGCACGCCGCTGATCGACCTCTTCGCCGACGACGCCTCGCGCGAGCAGGCGCGCCGCTTCCTGCGCGACCTGCACAGCGAGCGCATCCAGGACTGCGAGCTGCACTTCAAGTGCCGCTACGCGCCGGAAATGCCGGTGGCGGTGAACTGCACGCCGCGCCTGTCGCCGGTCGGCAAGTTCGTCGGCATGGTGATGACCGGCCGCCCGGTGGGCGACCTGCGCCGCGCCTACGACCAGCTGCGCCAGGCGCACGAGGACCTCAAGCTCGCCCAGCAGCAGCTCATCCATTCCGAGAAGATGGCCTCGCTCGGCCGCCTGGTCGCCGGCGTCGCGCACGAACTGAACAACCCGATCAGTTTCGTCCTCGGCAACGTCTATGCCCTGCAGCGCTACGGCAGTCGCATGCAGGAATACCTCGCCGCCATCCACGCCGGCCGGCCGGCGGCAGAGGTGGCCGAGCTGCGCAAGAGCCTGCGCATCGACCGCCTGATGGAGGACATGAAGCCGCTCATCGACGGCACCATCGAGGGCGCCGAGCGCACGCGCGACATCGTCGCCGGCCTGAAGCGCTTCTCGGCGCAGGACCGCGGCGAGGAGGAAACCTTCAACCTGGCCGAGGTGCTGGAGCGCTCGGTGCACTGGGTGGCGAAGGCCTCGGGATCGAAAATCAAGGTCAGCCTCGACGTGCCGAAGGAGATTCCCGTCTCGGGATCATCCGGCCAGATGCAGCAGGTGCTGGTGAACCTGGTGCAGAACGCGATCGACAGTACGGAGCACCAGCCCGATGCCCGGCTGGATATCCGCGCCGAGCCGCGCGCCCGCAGCGTGGTGCTCACCTTCCGCGACAACGGGCCGGGTTTCAGGGATGACAGCCTCGGCCACGTCTTCGATCCCTTCTTCACCACCAAGCCGGTCGGCAAGGGCACCGGGCTGGGCCTGTCGATCAGCTACGGCATCGTCGAGCGGCACCGCGGCCAGTTGAAGGCCTCCAACCATCCGGAAGGCGGCGCCGTGCTGACACTGACTTTGCCGCTGGCCGGTTAGGCGCTTTCCCATAAAGCTTCATACCGGCAGCGTCCTTTGCGACAGTTTTCGGCCGGCCCGTAAAACATCTTGCGAAACAAGGCGATATTCAAACGACGGGCTGGCACGAATCCTGTTAGGAAAAACTATAATTTCTTCATACGAACCGGCAGACTGAAGTCATGGAATCCCTACCGAACGACTGGCTGGCGCTGATGTTCCTGGTATTCATGCTGGGCGTGAAGCATGGCCTGGATGCCGATCACCTCGCCACCATCGACGGCCTGACCCGCTTCAACGCCCGCCGCAACACGCGCCTGGCGCGCTACTGCGGCTTCCTGTTCTCGCTCGGCCACGGTGCCATCGTCGTCGCCATCGCGCTGGTCGTCGGCACCTTGGCGCACAGCTGGGCCGTGCCGGAGTGGATGGAAGACCTCGGCGCCTGGATTTCCATCACCTTCCTCGCGCTGCTCGGCAGCCTGAATCTGGTCGCCGTGCTCTCCGCGCAGCCGGACCAGGTGGTGCAGCCGGTGGGATTGAAGGGGCGTTTCCTCGGCCGTCTGCAGCGCACCGGCAACCCGCTGCTCATCGCCGCCGTCGGCGCGCTGTTCGCGCTGTCCTTCGACACCATGAGCCAGGCGACGCTGTTCGCCCTGACCGGCACGCAGTTCGGCGGCGTGTCGCACGCACTGACTTTGGGGCTGATCTTCATGCTCGGCATGATGCTGATGGACGGCGTGAACGGACTCTGGATCGCGCGCCTGATCCGCCGCGCCGACCGCCTCGCCTGCATCGCCTCGCGCGTCATGGGGCTGGCGGTGGGCGGGCTGTCGCTGCTGGTCGCCGGGTTCGGCTTCGCCCGCTACGCTTCGCCGGAAGTCGGCGCCTGGTCAGACGGCAAGGAACTCGCCTTCGGCCTCGCCTTTGTTGCCGTGATCGCCTTGAGCTTCCTGCTCGCCCTGAAGCTCGCCCGCAGCGAACCTGTGCGTGCGCAGTCGTAGCCCGTTCCGCTTACCTGCGTACAACCTCGAGCTGATGCCGGGGCGCATCTTTGCACCGACTGCAAGACATTGAAAATAATTGTTGATAAACGCAGTCAACCTTTGATTTTGATCAAGGCTGCACCACGCTCCTCCCTATAACTTTGCCCTCGTAATTCTGGTCTTCAGAAACCTCGGGAAAGTCCGTTATCCCACTTCTGAATGCGACCGTCTCTTCAGCAGTCGGCTGCCTTGTTCTCGTGGGCGACTGCTCTTCCGGGCCGAGAAGTTGCCCAAAATATCGGGATCGTTCGCCTGTGGCGGACAGGCCTGCTTGCCGGATCCGGCATTGAAAACGACGGAGACTGCGATGGCGGTTGCGCACGGCTGCGCCGATCGAAACGTGTGGCGCGCGAAACTCGCGTGGGGAGCGAGCCCATGCCAGAGATGACATTGCCGCGCCGGCTGCTTCGCCCTACCATCAGCAAAAAGTTCGCCATTTTCTTCGGGCTGATCCTGCTGGTGGTGGCGGCGAACGGCCTGGTCGTCCGCACCCTGCTGAAGGAGCGGGAGGGCATCGCCGCCACGATCAACCTGGCCGGCAGCCTGCGCTACCTGAGCCAGGCCGCCCAGGCCGAATTGCTGCGGCTCGCCGTCGGCCTGACGGCGGATCGCCAGGCCCTCGACGGCTATTTCCGGCGTTTCGAGCACGTGCTGGACACGCTCGGTCGCGGCGGCAGCGTCGACGGCTTCGAGATCGACCGGCTGCCGGCCGGGATCATGCCGCTGGCCGAGTCGGTGCATGCTGCGTGGGCCGACTACCGGACGGATGCCGCCGCCATCCTGCGAAAGCGGGAACTCGGAGAAGGTGCCGCGCGGGAGTTCGAGCATCTCTACGCCGATGCGGCGGCCATACTGGCGATGACCAACGACATCGTCGGCAAGCTGGTCGCGCACGTCGACCTGTCCGAGGCGCGGGCGGTCCGGAGCCTCGTCATCCTGGCGCTGTTCGATTTCCTGCTCATAGCGGCCGGCTTCATCGTCATCCGCAAGCGGCTGGTGGCGCCCTTGCGGCAGCTGGCCGAGGCGAGCCTGCGCTTCGCTGCCGGCCACTACGATGCGCGCACGCGGTTCAGGTCGCACGACGAGATCGGCCAGCTGGCCGAGGCCTTCGACCAGATGGCCGAGAAAACGGAACGGCACATCCGGCAGAGCGCCCGCGACCTCGAGGAGATCCGCAACGCCGAGAAGGCCCTGCTCAAGCTGTCGCAGGCGGTGGAGCACAGCCCGGCCACCGTGGTCATCACCGACCGCGACGGCACGATCGAGTACGTCAATCCGAAGTTCACCGAAATCACCGGCTATTCCCGGCGCGAGGCGGTGGGCCGGAATCCGAGGATACTCAAGTCCGGCACGACGCCACCCGAGGTTTACGAAGACATGTGGTCGACCCTGTTGCGCGGCCTGGAATGGCGCGGCGAACTGGAGAACCGCAAGAAGAACGGCGAGCTCTTCTGGGAGGCGACGCGGATTTCGCCGCTGAGGAGCGAGGAAGGGGCGATTACGCATTTCATCGTGGTGAAGGAGGACATCACCGAGCGCAAGCGGGCCGAGGAGGAGATCCTCCGCCTCAACGCCAGCCTCGAGCGCCGCGTGCAGGAGCGCACCCGCGATCTCGAGTCGTTCAGCTATTCGGTGTCCCACGACCTGCGGGCGCCGGTGCGCAGCATCAACGGCTTCGCCAGGCTGCTGAAGGAGCGCTGCGACGGCTGTCATGACGCCCAGGCGCGGGACAGCCTCGATCGCATCATCAAGTCGAGCCTGCGCATGGGCGACCTCATAGACGACCTGCTGCGCCTGTCGCAGATCGGGCGCAGCGAGATTTCATTCGAACGGGTGGACCTGAGCGGGCTGGCGGGCGAGGTGCTGGGCGAGCTCGCGGATCATGCGCCGGAGCGCAAGCTGGACGCCCGGATCGAGGAGGGCGTCGTCGTGCGCGGCGATCCGCAGCTGCTGCGCATCGTTCTGGAGAACCTGCTCGGCAATGCCTGGAAGTTCACCGCCCGGCGGGAAACGGCGCAGATCGGCTTCGGCTGGCGCGAGGAGTCCGGCCGGCGCGTCATCCATGTCCGCGACAACGGCGCCGGCTTCGATCCGCGCTACGCCAACCGCCTGTTCGGCGCCTTCCAGCGCCTGCACCGCGCCGAGGATTTCGAGGGGACCGGCATCGGCCTAGCCATCGTGGCCCGCATCATAGGGCTCCACGACGGCCGCATCTGGGCGGACGCCGAGCCGGAGCGGGGCGCGACCTTCCGTTTCACGCTGGCCGGGCAGGAGCCGCCCTCCGCCTGAGTCCGCGGGAGGATGCGCCCCGGCACGGAAGGCCTCATAATTCCGGGCAGTCCCATTGCCCGCGTTCCGCGCGTTTCGCGCGGGATGAACAGATGAAATGAATGCATCGCCCGGCGCGGGCCGCATCCCGCTCCATACGCCGCTCCTGCGCGGCGAGCGGCGGCCGCGCGTCGCGCTGGTCGGCCGCCAGCAGTCCGGCAAGAGCACCATCTTCCAGGCCGCCTCCAGCGCGGCGCCGAGCCACGCCCGGCTGGCCGGCGAGTCGGCCTACGAGGAATGCCTGGTCGGCATCGGCCTCGAGGAAATCTCGCTGGTCGACCTGCCGCCGATCGAGACCCTGCACCGCCTGCGCGAGGCCGACCGGCAGGTGCTGATGGTCCTCCTGTGGGGCGACCGCTGGCCGGTGATCGCCCGCCATGAGCCGCAGCAGCCGACGGCAGCCTTCCGTGCGCCGGACGTGCTGGTGCAGGTGGTCGATGCGGCTTCCCTGGAACGCGACCTCGAACTCAGCCTGGAGCTGTCGCTGCTCGGCCGGCCGCTGGTGATCGCGCTCAATCGCATGGACGAGGCGCGCGACAAGGGCATCTATGTCAACGCCAAGGCATTGTCGGAGCGGCTCGGCGTGCCGGTGGTGGCGACGGTGGCGCACATGGGCATGGGGCTGACCGAGCTGTTCGCAGCAGCGCTGGCGGCGGCGCGCGAGAAAGTCTGCCCGCTGGCCCAGCATTGCAGCGAACACATCCGCGAAAGCCTGAAGCCGCTCAACGCCATCCTGGCGCGACCGGAGATCGACGAAGCCTTCCGCGTGCCGCGCCCGCTGCTGCTGATGCAGCTGGCGGAGAACGACGACTGGTTCCTGCGCGAGCTGGCCGAGCATTTCCCCGATGTGGTGCCGGAGGTGACGGCGGCGCGCGCGGCCGCCCAGCAGACGCTGCCGCGCCCGCTCTCCGACGAGTTGCATGCCGACCGGCACCATCGCGCGGCGCTGCTGTACGAGGCGGTGACGCGGCTGGGCGCACCGGAGGACAGCGAGCGCTGGAAGCGCTGGCTCGACGAGCTGTTCCTGCATCCGCGCTGGGGCCTGGTCGGCAGCCTGGCGGTGTTCGCGCTGGTGCTGTTCATGGTGTTCGAGGTGAGCGCCGTGCTGGACGGACTGACTTCCGCGCGGCTGGCCGAATGGGTCGGGCAGTGGCAGCCCGACAGCACGACCGGCGTCGTCGGCCGCGCAGTCGCCGACGCGCTGGTCGGGATGGTCGGCATCGTCGTGCCCTACATGCTGCCGCTGGTGCTGCTGCTGGTGGCGCTGGAGGAGTCGGGCATCATGCACCGCGTCGCCTTCGTGGTGGATCGCGGCTTCCATTCGATCGGCCTGCACGGCGGCGTGGCGGTTCCCTTCCTCATCGGGCTCGGCTGCAACGTGCCGGCCATCTCGGCGGTGGCCGCGACGGCGCGCGGCCGCGAGCGCATCGTCGCCTCGCTGCTGATCACCTTCGTGCCCTGCTCGGCGCGCTCGGCCATCGTGCTGGCGCTGGGCGGAAAATACCTGGGCGGCCTCGGCGTGTTCGCCGTCTTCGCCCTGGCCATGCTGACGGTGGCGGTGCTCGGCAAGCTGCTCGGCCGGCGCTATCCGGAGGACGTGCGCGGCATGGTGCTGGAAATTCCGCCCTACAGACTGCCGGCATGGCGGGCGCTGCTCGCCAACACCTGGGCGCGCACCAGCGACATCCTCACCATCGTCACGCCGCTCCTCGTTGCCGGCAGCGTGGTGCTGGCGCTGCTGGCGCATTTCGGCGCCGACGACGCCATCAATGCGGCGCTGACGCCGGTGACGGCGTGGTGGCTGGGCTTGCCGGCGGCGCTCGGCGTGCCGATCCTGTTCGGCATCCTGCGGAAGGAGCTGTCGCTGCTGATGGTGTACCAGGCCCTCGGCACGCTGGAGATATCGCCGCTTCTGGATTGGGTGCAGATCCTGACCTTCCTGGTGTTCCTGACCTTCTACATCCCCTGCGTGTCGACCTTCGCCGTGATGCTGAAGACGCTCGGCCGGCGCGAGGCCTTCTTCTCGGTGGCGCTGTCGGTGGGCGTGGCCCTGGGGCTGGCGGGCGCCACGCGTGCGGGCGCCGAATTGCTGCGGCTCATTTTCTAGCCGGCATCGCCCCGTCGAGGAATTCGAACATGCGCCTCGCGGAATCGGCGGTGACGTCGGCGTCGTAGCGATAGGTGACGCGGTTGCCGCGCGCATCGGTCTTCGAGAAATTGTGCAGGTTGGCGCAGTCCCAGCAGTGGGTGGTGGCCGGATAGACATGCCACTCGACGGGCGCGCCCTGCGCCTTGAGCGGTTCCAGCCGCGAGAGGCAGTCGGCCGGCGGCGTCTCGCTGTCGTCCGCCCCCATCAGCACCAGCAGCGGCCGGTCGATGTCCGGACGGACGATTTCGAAGGCGGGCGCCGTCTTCGGCCGGATGGTGAAGCAGCCCGGATAGAAGGACACCACGGCGGCGAAACGCTCCCCGGGCGCGAGCGCCTCGCCCCACAGCCTGCTGCTCGCCAGCACGCCGACCATGGCGCCCCAGGAATAGCCGGCCTGGGCGATGCGGCGCTTGTCGACGAAATCGAACCTGCGCAGGTGCTCGGCGGCCTGCAGGGAATCCTTCACGCCGGTGGCGAAGGTGACGTTGTTCTGCGGACCGTAGCACAGCGTTTGCGCGCCGCGCGGGCCGAGGGTGTCGATGAGCAGGGCGACGTAGCCGCGGGCGACGGCCTCCTTCGCCCAGTCCAGCATCGAGCGGTTCTGCCAGCGTTCGTTGCGCAGGCCGCCGCACTGGTGATGCAGCACCAGTGCCGGGAAGGGGCCGGGGCCCTCCGGCCTGTACAGCGCCATCTGCGGCGTGCTGAAAAAGCCGAAAGTCGAGGCCTCGGTCGGGAAGACGAGGTCCGGCGTCAGCGCGGCGCTTGTCCTGAGCGACGCCGGATCCGGGAAATCGGCGCGGGCCTGCAGCGCCGGCAGCAGGGTGAGGATCGATACGTAAAGAAATTTGGACATGCCATTCAGGAAGCGCGGGTGTAGGACACGAGTTCCTGGCGGTCCGAGCGCACGATGCGTCCGCGCATGCGCCACCAGGCCTCCATGGCAATGAAGCGGTTCACCTTGTCCGGCGCCACCCAGAACTTCCATTCGGTCTGCTGCGATATGCCGAGCACCCAGCCGTTGGCCTCGATGCGGAAGCAATCGAAGGTGCCGGCAGGCACGGTGATGGTTTCCCGCGCGACGACCTTCAGGTCGAGTTCGACGGTGTCCTGTCCCCCTTTGGCGAAGTTGATCGCGTATCGCGTGCTCCATTTCTTGCCCAGGTGGTATTCGCTGATGAACATCTGGCTGGGGCCGAAACTCGCCCCGTCCGGACGCTTGATGAGGTTGCCGAGCAGGTCGGTGACGAGGGCGCCGTTGTTGTAGATCACCTTGTCCTCGGCGACCTCGCTGACGGTGCTGACGAGCTTGCGGTTCTCGACCTTGGTCAGCAGGTCGAGGGAACGGTAGACGTAGCGGTCGCCGACGCGGTAGCCGAGGTCGATGACGCCGGTGCCCTTGGTGAAGGGGTTGGCCGCCGTGTTGACGAGACTGACTTTCTTCTCGCCCTGCTTCGCCAGCATGCGGTCGAGGCGCACGGCGGCGAGCTCGGAGAAATGGCCGCTCGGGTAGCGGCGCAGGTAATCCTCGACGGCGGCGATCTGGCCGGCCTGCTGGACTCTCTCCCAAATGGCGGCTTCCTCGGCGAACTGGCGTGCGAGCTCTTCCTCGGACAGCTTCTTCAAGCTGGCCGGCGGCAGGAAATAGAAATCCTCCTCGAGCGAAGTGCTCTCCCAGGGGACTTGCTGGCCCTGCGAGGCGCGCCGCACCGCCAGGCGCACGCGCTTGAAGATGTCCTCGATCTTGGCTTCCGGCGTATGGATCTCGCGCAGCAGGTTCTCGGTGTACAGGCCGTTGCTGCCGCCGCCGTCCGAGGCGACGTTGCCCGGCGCCGTGGCGTAGGCGAGCAGGGTGCCGATGGGGGCGTCCATCTGGCTGAGGCCCTTGCCGGATTTCAGGGTGCCGCCGAAGGGGTTGTCGCGGCAGGCATCCAGGATGACGATGTTCATGGGGTTGCCGGCCTTTCCGATGCCGCCGAGCAGGGCCGCCAGGTCGACGGTTTGCGCCGGGATGTCGTCGACGCGGTCGAGGCTGGCATCCACCGGCACGAGGAAGTTGCGCCAGCTCACCTGCAGGCCGTGGCCGGCGAAGTAGAACAGGCCGACGCCCTTGCTCTTCGCCAGCTGCTCGCTGTAGCTGCGGATGGCGTTTTCCATGGCGGCCTTGCCGGTGTCGAGCTGCGAGATGACGGAAAATCCCATCTTCTTCAGGTTGTCGCCGATGGCCGCCGCGTCGTTGGCGGGGTTCTTGAGCGCCGCTTCCTTGTAGCGGCTGTTGCCGATCACCAGGGCCACCCGGGGCAGGGCGTTCAGGGTCGAGGCGGTCGAGCCGAAGGCGAGGCGGTTCCAGGGGAGCAGCGAAGCGGCAGAGAGGGCCGACAGGCGCTGCAGGGCAAGGCGGCGATTCATGGCAATTCCTTAACGGCCTTTTTTCAGCAGTGAGACGACGCCGATGAGGATCAGGATCAGCGGCCACCACTTGGCGAGCAGGGCCTTCAGTTCGCCCAGCGGCAGGATGCCCAGGTTGGAGAGCAGGAGGAGGCCGCCGACGACGATGAGGACGATGGGCCAGAAAGTGCCGCGCATGAGCGATTCTCCGATGAAAGGACAGTTGGGTGGGACAAGTAACATGATAGCCCAAGCCTGCGGCACCCGATTGCCCACAGTTTGCCCACCGCCTCTCCACAGCTTATCCACCGGCTTTCAAGGCTTATCCACCGCTTATCCACTCGCCACGGCCGGATTGCGCGGGTAAACTGGCCCACCTAACCGCACATCGATCCCATGGCCCAGGCACGCGCATTCAACTCCCAGCAATCCGGCGATCCGCAACTCGCGGCGCTCAAGCTGCCGCCCCATTCGATCGAGGCCGAGCAGTCGCTGCTGGGCGGCCTGATGCTCGACAATGCCGCCTGGGACCGCATCGCCGACCAGGTCTCCGAGGCGGACTTCTACCGCGACGACCACCGCCGCATCTTCCGCCATATCGCCCGCCTGATCGAGGCCGCCCGCCCGGCCGACGTGGTGACGGTATACGAGTCGCTGGAAAAGGCCGCGGAAGCGGAACAGGCCGGCGGCATGGCCTACCTCGGCGAGATCGCCAACAACACGCCGTCGGCCGCCAACATCAAGCGCTACGCCGAGATCGTCCGCGAGCGGGCGATCCTGCGCAAGCTGGTGGCGGTGGGCGACGAGATCGCAGCCAGCGCCCTGAATCCCGCCGGCCGCGAGGCCAAGGCCCTGCTCGACGAGGCCGAGTCGAAGGTCTTCGAGATCAAGGACGCCGGCTCGCGCACGACGGAGGGCTTCACCGCCATCCAGCCGCTGCTGGGCCAGGTGGTCGACCGCATCCAGGAACTCTACGACCGCGAGCATCCCTCGGACATCACCGGCATCCCGACCGGCTTCCACGACCTCGACATGAAGACCTCGGGCTTCCAGCCCGGCGACATGGTCATCGTCGCCGGCCGGCCCTCGATGGGCAAGACCGCCTTCGCCCTCAACATCGCCGAGCACGTCGCCCTGGAGTCCAAGCTGCCGGTGGCGATCTTCTCGATGGAAATGCCGGGCACGCAGCTCGCCATGCGCTTCCTGTCCTCGGTCGGCCGGCTCGACCAGCACCGCGTGCGCACCGGCCGGCTCAACGACGACGAGTGGCAGCGCATGACCTTCGCGCTGGGCAAGCTGCACGAGGCGCCGATCCACATCGACGAGACGCCGGCCCTGAATTCCACCGAGCTGCGTGCCCGCGCCCGCCGCCTCTACCGCCAGTGCGGCAAGCTCGGCCTGATCGTCATCGATTACCTGCAGCTGATGTCCTCGGTGCGCGACGGCGAGAACCGCGCCACGGAGATCTCCGAGATCTCGCGCTCGGTGAAGGCCCTGGCCAAGGAACTGCACGTGCCGGTGGTGGCGCTCTCGCAGCTCTCGCGCAACGTCGAATCGCGGCCGAACAAGCGCCCGGTGATGTCCGACCTGCGCGAATCCGGCGCCATCGAACAGGACGCCGACGTCATCATCGCCATCTACCGCGACGAGGTGTACAACCCCGATTCGCCGGACAAGGGCTCGGCCGAGATCAACATCCTCAAGCAGAGGAACGGCCCCATCGGCACGGTGCGCGTCACCTTCCTCGGCGAGTACACCCGCTTCGAGAACTTCGCGGCGCAGGGATCCTACTAGCCGATTCAACCCAACCGGCCGGCCGGCCGTTAAACTCCCTGACAAACGGGGAGGGTCCGTCATGCGCCGCCTGCTGCTTGCCTGCTGCATGTTGTTTGCCTGCCTGGGCGCTTATGCCCAAGGCCCGTCGACGTCCGCGTCAAGCAATCTCGCCGGCAAAGTCGAACTTGTCGAAGGCGACGTGACGGTCACCGACCGCGCCAGGCAGTCGCGCCGCGTTGCCGTCGGCAGCACGGTCTTCGAGGGTGAGAGCATCGCCACCGGCCAGGACGGCGAATTGCACGTCAGCATGGAGGACGGCGGCTTCATTGCCGTGCGCCCAAACACGAAGATGAGCATCGCCGCCTACCGGGCGGAGGGCGACGACAAGGACAAGGGCGTCTTCAGCCTGTTGCAGGGCACCTTTCGCTCGGTGACCGGCTGGATCGGCAAGTACAATCCGCGCAGCTACCAGGTGCGCACCCCTACCGCCACCATCGGCGTGCGCGGCACCGACCACGAACCGCTGGTCATCCCCGAGGGGGCCAAGGAAGGCGACCCGGGCAGCTACGACAAGGTCAATGTCGGCGGCAGCTATATCCAGACCCGGCACGGCAGCATCGACGTGAAGCCCAACCAGGCAGGCTTCGCGCCCTTGAGGGGGCGGCCGGTGCCGCGCATCCTGCCCCAGGTGCCGGCCTTTTTCAAGGCGACGCGGCATGAAGCGGTCATTGCCGCGCGGCACGAAGCCGTGCGCAAGGTGATCGACCAGCGCCGTGACGACCGCCGCAAGGTCCTGCAGGAGAAGAAGGTTCAGTTGGACAAGCAGAAGGCCGATCGGCAAAAGGCGGTGCAGGAACGCAAGCGGGAACAGGATGCGCAGCGCCTGAAGCAGCGCGATGAGCGCAGGAAGCAGCAGCAGGACGGCCAGCAGAGGCGCCAGCAGGAACGCGGCCTGCAGCAGCGCGATGAGCGGGAACGGCGTTCTGCCGGTGCCGAGGACCGGCGCCAGCGCCGCGACGGGCAGCTGGAGATGCGTCCGCAGGAACGCGAAATCCGTGGCCGCGATCGCGACCGGCCGCAGCGCAACATCGACCGGGACCATGGTCCGCGCGGCGGCGGGCGCGGGCGGGACTGATGTAGGTCGGCCTCCAGGCCGGCGGCGGCGGTCGATCAGGCGACATGGTCGGGCCGAAGCCCGACCTACAACACCTCAGCCGCGTGGTCGGCCAGACGCGAGCGTTCGCCGCGCATCAGCGTGACGTGGCCGCTGTGCGGCCAGCCCTTGAAGCGGTCCACCACATAGGTCAGGCCCGAACTGCCCTCGGTGAGATAAGGCGTGTCGATCTGGGCGATGTTGCCGAGGCAGACCACCTTGGTGCCGGGGCCGGCGCGGGTGATCAGCGTCTTCATCTGCTTCGGCGTCAGGTTCTGCGCCTCGTCGATGACCAGGTACTTGTTGAGGAAGGTGCGGCCGCGCATGAAGTTGAGCGACTTCACCTTGATGCGCGAGCGGATCAGGTCGCGCGTGGCGGCGCGGCCCCACTCGCCGCCGTCCTCGGAAGGCTTGTTGAGCACGTCGAGATTGTCCTCCAGCGCGCCCATCCAGGGCGTCATCTTCTCCTCCTCGGTGCCGGGCAGGAAGCCGATGTCCTCGCCGACCGGGACGGTGACGCGGGTGAAGATGATCTCGCTGTAGAGCTTGGTTTCCAGCGTCTGCGTCAGGCCCGCGGCCAGCGTCAGCAGGGTCTTGCCGGTGCCGGCCTGGCCGAGCAGGGTGATGAAGTCGACCTCCGGGTCCATCAGCAGGTTGAGGGCGAARTTCTGCTCGCGGTTGCGCGCCATGATGCCCCAGACGTTGTTCTTCTGGTGGCTGTAGTCCTTCAGCGTTTCCAGCACGGCGGACTTGCCGCTCTTYTCGCGCACGATGGCCTGGAAGGGRCGCTCGCCGTCCTGCCAGAGGAAYTCGTTGATGAGCAGRTCSGSGCAGACCGGMCCCTTGATGCGGTAGAGCGTGTGGCCCTCCTGCTTCCAGGAYTCCATGTCCTTGCCGTTGGCCTCCCAGAAGTCGGCCGTCATCTCGCGCGTGCCGGTGTACAGGAGGTCGGTGTCCTCCAGCACCTTGTCGTTGTAGTAGTCCTGCGCATCCAGGCCGAGGGCGCGGGCCTTGATGCGCATGTTGATGTCCTTGGAGACCAGGATCACCGAGCGCTTCGGATGCTTGTCGATCAGATGCATCATCACGCCGATGATCTGGTTGTCGGCCTTGGCGGTGGGCAGGGTCGCCGGCAGGGTGCCGTTGATCGGCTCGGTCTGCATGAAGAGGCGGCCGGTGGCCAGTCCGCTGGACGGATCCTCGAGCGGGATGCCCTTCTCGATGCGGTCCTCGAAGCCGCCGACGATGCCGTCCAGCATGCGGCTGGCCTGGCGGGCGTTGCGCGCCACTTCCGACATGCCCTTCTTGTTGTTGTCGAGCTCCTCGAGGGTCATCATCGGCACGAAGACGTCATGTTCCTCGAAGCGGAACAGGCTGGTCGGGTCGTGCATGAGGACGTTGGTGTCGAGGACGAACAGCTTGGTGGCGGGGTGTTTCTTGGCGTTCATTGATCTCTCTTGAGGGATTTCACGGATTCGAGGACTTCGGCGGCGTGTCCCGGCGCCTTGACGCCGCGCCACTCGCGCCGCAGCACGCCGTCGCCGTCGATGAGGAAGGTGCTGCGCTCGATGCCGCGCACCGGCTTGCCGTAGAGCACCTTCTGTTTGATGACGCCGAACAGCGTGCAGGCCTTTTCCTCGCTGTCGGAGAGCAGCTCGAAGGGCAGCTTCAGCCTGGCCTTGAAGCCCTCGTGCGACTTGAGGCTGTCGCGCGAGATGCCGAAGACTGCGCAGCCGGCCTTGCGGAACTGCGCGTGCAGGTCGCGGAACTCGCCGGCCTCGGTGGTGCAGCCCGGCGTGTTGTCTTTCGGATAGAAATACAGGACGAGGGGTGTGCCGCGCGCCTGGGACAGGGAGAAGATCTGGTCGCCTGTCGACGGCAGGGTGAAATCGGGTACGGGCTTGTCTGGCATGAGCGCCTGCATTGTTGATGAAATCCGTCGCGCGCGCAAGCGCGCCGGATTACGGTTTCGTTACGCCGCTGCCAGGAATTCCGGCCCCTGCAGCATCAGGCTGCCGGCGCGGCCCGCCACCGTGCCGCGCACCACCTCATGTCGCGGCAGGCGGCTGGCGTCGATCGATTCGAGCAGGCCGCCCAGGGAGACCAGTTCGTAGCCCTGGGCCTTCCATCCTTCCAGCAGCTTGACGAAGACCGGCAGCAGCCGCTGGCCTTCCAGTTCGGCCCGCAGGGTGAAGACATGGCCGGTCGACGGCGCCTCGGCGGTGAGCGCCAGCAGGCGCTCGTGTACCGTGTCGACGCTGCAGCCGTCGCGGTCCAGCAGCTCGTCCAGGGCCGGCAGGGTGGTCGGCAGCTGCGGACAGAGGACGACTTCGCCATCCCAGACCGGAATGTAGGGGTGGGTGCCGCGCGTGTCGGAGGCGAAGCCGAACCCCAGGCGCTGGGTCAGGCGCAGGGCATGCCGGTTCATCTGCCAGCCGGCGGCACCATGGAACCTCGGCGCTTCGCCGAAAATCTTCTCGTAGCGCGCAATCGCGCGCTGCATCTGGCGCTCAGTCCAGCCGGGGGCGGCCGTTTCGGCGCTTCGCTGCCAGGCGGCGCCGTCCCAGCCCATCACGCCGGCGTCGAAGCCGGCATCGCGCACGCCGCGCAGGATGCCCGCGCAACGGCGGCCGATGTCGGGGGCGGGCAGCAGCGTGCCGTAAAGGAGGGTTGCCAGCCCGTAGCGGCTCGTGGCCGAGGCGCCGCGGCGGGAGGCCGCCAGCAGTGCGCCCAGCTGTCGGCCGCTGTGATCCGGACCGAGGTTGAAGAAAAAGCTCGCCTGCGCTTCGGCGCTGCGCAGGGCCTCGACCAGCTGCGGCACGCCAACCAGGCTGCCGCGGAAGGTGGCGGCATCGATTTTCAGGGCAAGTTTCACGATGGAGTGGATTCGATGAGCAGGGCGGCGGCCACTTGCCGGCCTTCCGCCATCAGGATGTTGAAAGTGCGGCAGGCGGCGGGCAGGTCCATCACCTCGTAGCCGATCCGCGCCTCGATCAGCGGGCGCAGCAGGCCGGGCGCGGGGAAGCGCTGGCGGTTGCCGGTGCCGAGCAGGAGAATCTCCGGCCCCAGCGTACGGATCACCTCGAAATCCTGCTCCGCCAGCGCCTCGAAGCCGCCGGTGCCCCAGGATTCGACGATGCGGTCGGGCAGCAGGATCAGGCCGGCTTCGTAATGCCGGTGGTTGATGGCGACATAGCCCGCACCGTAGCCGGTGACCAGGTTGCGGCTGCTAGGGTTGTCGAGGTGCAGTTTCATGAAGCGGTGCTAGCACACTGATTTGTCTGGAAGTCGGGTAACATTATAGCCTTGATGCTGCACTGCCATATTCGGGGAATTGCCATGCAACCGGTACTCAAATCGACCAAGCTCGCCAACGTCTGCTACGACATCCGCGGACCGGTGCTGGCGCGCGCCCGCCAGATGGAGGAGGAAGGCCACCGCATCATCAAGCTGAACATCGGCAACCCGGCGCCGTTCGGCTTCGAGGCGCCGGAAGAGATCGTCGTCGACGTCATCCACAACCTGCGCGAGGCCTCCGGCTATTCCGACTCGAAGGGCCTCTTCGCCGCGCGCAAGGCGATCATGCACTACTGCCAGGAGAAGCGGATCGGCGGCGTCGGCATCGACGACATCTACATCGGCAACGGCGTTTCCGAGCTGATCGTCATGGCCATGCAGGCCCTGCTCAACAACGGCGACGAGGTGCTGCTGCCGGCGCCCGACTACCCGCTGTGGACGGCGGCGGTGAGCCTCTCCGGCGGCACGCCGCGGCACTACCTCTGCGACGAGGGCGCCGGCTGGCTGCCGGACCTCGCCGACATTCGCGGCAAGATCGGCCCGTCGACCCGCGCCATCGTGCTGATCAACCCGAACAACCCGACCGGCGCGCTGTATCCGGACGCCCTGCTGCGCGAGATCATCGAGATCGCCCGCCAGCACCAGCTCATCATCTTCGCCGACGAGATCTACGACAAGGTGCTCTATGACGGCGCCACGCATACTTCGATCGCCTCCCTCGCCGACGACCTGCTGTTCGTCACCTTCAACGGCCTGTCGAAGAACTACCGCGCCTGCGGCTACCGCGCCGGATGGATGGTGGTCTCCGGCGAGAGGCGCCACGCGCGCGACTACATCGAGGGCCTCGACATGCTGGCCTCGATGCGGTTGTGCTCCAACGTGCCGGGCCAGTACGCCATCCAGACGGCGCTCGGCGGCTACCAGAGCATCGTCGAGCTGGTCGCGCCGGGCGGGCGCCTGTCGAAACAGCGCGACCTCGCCTGGGAACTGCTCACGCAGATTCCCGGCGTCAGCTGCTACAAACCCAATGCAGCCCTCTACCTGTTCCCGCGGCTCGATCCGAAGCTGTACCCGATCGCCGACGACCAGCAGTTCATCCTCGAGCTGCTGCTCGAGGAGAAGGTGCTGCTGGTGCAGGGCAGCGGCTTCAACTGGCCGAACCCCGACCACTTCCGCGTCGTCTTCCTGCCCAATGTCGACGACCTGCGGGAAGCCATCGGCCGCATCGCGCGCTTCCTCGAGCACTACCGCAAGCGCCACGGCACATGAACCCGGCGGAACGGCGACCCGCGCGGACGCCGTCCCGCCGCGACTGACTTTTCTTTTTCGGCAAAACATATGAAACCCATCAACGTAGGCCTGCTCGGCATCGGCACCGTCGGCGGCGGCACCTTCACCGTCCTCCAGCGCAACCAGGAGGAGATCACGCGCCGCGCCGGCCGGCCGATCCGCATCTCCGTCGTCGCCGACAAGAACCTCGAACTGGCGAAGCAGGTCACCGGCGGCGCCTGCCGCCTCACCGACGACGCCTTCGCCGTCGTCGCCGACCCGGAAGTCGACATCGTCGTCGAACTGATCGGCGGCTATGGCGTGGCGAAGGAACTCGTATTAAAGGCCATCGAGAACGGCAAGCACGTCGTCACCGCCAACAAGGCGCTGCTCGCCACCCACGGCAACGAGATCTTCGCCGCCGCGCAGAAGCAGGGCGTGATGGTCGCCTTCGAGGCGGCGGTGGCCGGCGGCATTCCCATCATCAAGGCGCTGCGCGAGGGCCTCACCGCCAACCGCATCGAGTGGATCGCCGGCATCATCAACGGCACCACCAACTTCATCCTCTCGGAGATGCGCGACAAGGGCCTGCCCTTCGAGACGGTGCTGAGGGAGGCGCAGCGCCTCGGCTACGCCGAGGCCGACCCGACCTTCGACGTCGAGGGCGTGGACGCCGCGCACAAGCTCACCATCATGTCGGCCATCGCCTTCGGCATCCCGATGCAGTTCGACAAGTGCCATATCGAGGGCATCACGAAGCTGCAGGCCGAGGACATCCGCTACGCCGAGCAGCTCGGCTACCGCATCAAGCTGCTCGGCATCACCAAGCGCAAGCCGGACGGCGTCGAACTGCGCGTGCACCCGACGCTGATCCCGTCGAAGCGCCTGATCGCCAACGTCGAGGGCGCCATGAACGCCGTGCTGGTGAAGGGCGACGCCGTCGGCGCCACGCTCTACTACGGCAAGGGCGCCGGCGCCGAGCCGACCGCCAGCGCCGTCATCGCCGACCTGGTGGACGTCACGCGCATGCACACCGCCGACCCCGAGCACCGCGTGCCGCACCTCGCCTTCCAGCCCGACGCCGTGAAGGCGATCCCGGTGCTGGCGATGGGCGAGGTGGAGACCTCCTACTATTTCCGCATGCGCGTCGAGGACCGCCCCGGCGTACTCGCCGACATCACGCGCATCCTCGCCGACCAGCAGATCTCCATCGACGCCATGATCCAGCGCGAGCCGGCCGAAGGCGAGGAGCAGACCGACATCATCATGCTCACCCACCTCACGCGCGAGAAGAACATGGAGGCCGCCGTCGCCCGCATCGAGGCGCTGCCGGTGGTGAAGGGCAAGGTGGTGCGCCTGCGGCTGGAAGAGCTGAACTGATGAAGTACGTCTCGACCCGCGGGCAATCCCCCGCCCGGGAATTCTGCGACATCCTCCTCGGCGGCCTGGCGCCCGACGGCGGGCTTTACCTGCCGGAGGCCTATCCGCAGGTCTCGCGCGCCGAGCTGGACGAATGGCGCGCGCTGCCCTACCACGCGCTGGCACTGCGCGTGCTGGAAAAATTCATCACCGACATCCCGGCCTGCGACCTGAAGACGCTGGTCGACCGCACGTACACGGCGCAGACCTACCGCTGGTGCCGACCGGGGCGCGACGCGGCGGACATCACGCCGCTCACCACGCTGGAGCCGGGACTGCACCTGCTGGAGCTGTCGAACGGGCCGACGCTGGCCTTCAAGGACATGGCCATGCAGTTGCTCGGCAACCTGTTCGAGTACGTGCTGGAAAAGCGCGGCGAGACGATCAACATTCTAGGCGCCACCTCGGGCGACACCGGTTCGGCGGCCGAGTACGCCATGCGCGGAAAGCGCGGCGTCAAGGTCTTCATGCTCTCGCCGCACGGCCTGATGAGCGACTTCCAGCGGGCGCAGATGTATTCGCTGCCGGATGCCAATATCTTCAACATCGCCATCCGCGGCATGTTCGACGACTGCCAGGACATCGTGAAGGCCGCCTCCAACGACGCCGGCTTCAAGGCGAAATACAAGATCGGCGCAGTGAACTCGATCAACTGGGCACGTGTCGCGGCGCAGATCGTGTACTACTTCAAGGGCTACTTCGAGGCCACCCGCTCGAACGACGAGGAAGTCGCCTTTGCCGTGCCCTCGGGCAACTTCGGCAACATCTGCGCCGGCCACGTCGCCCGCATGATAGGCCTGCCGGTCGCGAAGCTGGTGCTGGCCACCAACGAGAACGACGTGCTCGACGAATTCTTCCGCACCGGCGTCTACCGGCCGCGCGCGACGGCCGAGACGCGCGTCACCTCGAGCCCCTCGATGGACATCTCCAAGGCCTCCAATTTCGAGCGCTTCGCTTTCGACCTGGCCGGGCGCGACGCAGCGGTGGTGCGGGAATGGTGGGCGAAAGTGGACGCGGGCGGCAGCTTCGACCTGCGCGGCACGCCGTACCACGCCCGTCTGCCGGAATTCCGCTTCGCCTCCGGTACCAGCAGCCACGCCGACCGCCTGGCGACGATCCGTGACACCTTCGGGAAATACGGCGTGATGATCGACCCGCACACCGCCGACGGCCTCAAGGTGGCGCTGGCGCACCGCGAAACCGGCGTGCCGATGGTGGTGCTGGAGACGGCGCAGCCGGTGAAGTTCGCCGAGACCATTCGCGAGGCGCTCGGCCGCGAGCCGGGCCGGCCGCGCGAACTGGAGGGCATCGAGGCCCTGCCGCAGCGGGTCGAGGTGATGGAGGCGGATGCCGGGGCGGTGAAGGCCTTTATTGCCGCCCGGGCCTGAGCGCGGGCGGCCGCCCGCGCGGGGAGTTCGCTACAGGTAGATGACGGCCGGGAAGACCGTCACGGCCAGGACCAGGATCAGCCATTCCAGGTTGTGGCGCGCGAGAAAACCGGTGAAGTGCAGGATCAGGACGGTGATGGCGACGACGTAGTAGAGGATGAACAGCATCTAAAGCTCCCTGGTTCTGTCCGAGCCGCCGTTCGGCGGCGACTGACTATCGCTGATTTATACCTGTTTAACCCTGTCCAGGCAAGCCGGATGGCCTTTCGACGTGGCGCAGGGACAGGTCGATCGCCCGCACGTCCTTGGTCAGTCCGCCGATGGAGATGCGGTCCACGCCGGTTTCGGCGATCGCCCGCACTTTCGACAGATCCACCCCGCCCGAGGCTTCCAGCACCGCGCGGCCCGCCGTCACGGCGACGGCCTTGCGCATCTGCGCCAGGTCCATGTTGTCGAGCAGGATCATCTTCGCCCCGGCGGCCAGCGCCTCGCCGAGCTGCTCCAGGTTTTCCACCTCGATCTGGATGAACACGCCTTCCGGCGCCAGAGCCTGCGCCTGCGCCAGCGCCGGCGCCACGCCGCCGGCGGCCATGATGTGGTTTTCCTTGATGAGGATGCCGTCGTAGAGGCCGAGGCGGTGGTTGCTGCCGCCGCCGCAGCGCACGGCGTACTTCTGCGCCAGGCGCAGGCCGGGCAGGGTCTTGCGCGTGTCGACGATCTTCGCCCGCGTGCCGGAGACGGCGTCCACGTATTTGCGCGTGACGGTGGCGGTGCCGGAGAGCAATTGCAGGAAATTCAGTGCCGGCCGCTCGGCGGTGAGCAGCGCCCGCGTGTCGGCCTCGATCTCGCAGAGCATCTGGCCGGCGTGGATGCGCGCGCCGTCGACGGCGTGCCAGCGGATGCGGGCTTGCGCGTCCAGCTTGCGGAAGCAGGCGTCGAACCAGCCGGCGCCGCAGAGGACGGCCTCCTCGCGGCTGACGACGATGCCGCGCGCCGGCTGGCCGGCGGGCGTGAGCAGGGCGGTCAGGTCGCCGCTGCCGATGTCCTCGGCCAGCGCGGCGGCAACGTTGCGTTCGATCTCTTCGGGAAGGCGGGCTGCTAATTCCATGGCGAATGCCCTATGATTGAGGCCGATTCTAACATCCGGAGGGAAGCGCCATGTCGGGCCTCGTCAGCGTTCTTTCCGTCAGTGCCGGCACGCTGCTGGCCATCATCCTGTTCCTCGCCCTGGTGTTCTGGTACGTCAAGGACATCACGCAGAAGAAGCACACCGTCCTGCGCAACTACCCGATCATCGGCCGCCTGCGCTACTTCTTCGAGCAGCTGGGCGAATACTTCCGCCAGTACTTCTTCACCGGCGACCGCGAGGAGATGCCTTTCAATCGCTCCACCCGCGCCTGGGTCTACCGCCTGGCGAAGAACGAGGGCGGCGTGATCGGCTTCGGTTCCACCTACAACCTGCGCGAGCCGGGGGCGCTGGTGTTCGTCAACGCGCCCTTCGCCGTGCTCGAGGAAGACCAGCTGCCGACGCCGCCGCTGGCCATCGGCGAAGGCTGGTGCGAGCGGCCCTTCCTGGCGCGCTCGGTGGTGAATATCAGCGGCATGAGCTACGGCGCCATCTCGAAGCCGGCCGTGCGGGCGCTGTCGCGCGGCGCAGCGGCGGCCGGCTGCTGGATGGACACCGGCGAGGGCGGCCTGTCGCCCTACCACCTCGAGGGCGGCTGCGACGTCATCATGCAGATCGGCACCGCCAAGTACGGCGTGCGCGACGCCGACGGCAAGCTGTCGCTGCAGCGGCTGCGCGAGCTGGCCGCGCACGAGAACGTGCGCGCCTTCGAGATCAAGCTCTCTCAGGGCGCCAAGCCGGGCAAGGGCGGCGTCCTGCTCGGCGCCAAGGTGACGGAGGAGATCGCGGCGATCCGCGGCATTCCGGTCGGCGCGGATTCTCTCAGCCCGAACCGCCACCGCGACGTCGCCAATGCCGACGAACTGCTCGACATGGTGGCGCGGGTGCGCGAGGCGACCGGCAAGCCGGTCGGCGTGAAGACGGCCATCGGCGGCTGGAACTTCATGCGCGAGCTGTGCGAGGCGGTGGCGCGGCGCGGGGCTGCCTATGCGCCGGACTTCATCGCCGTCGACGGCGGCGAGGGCGGCTCGGGCGCGGCGCCGCAGGCGCTGGCCGACCACATGGCGCTGTCCATCGACGAGGCCCTGCCGCGGGTGGTGGATGCGCTGATCGAGACCGGCCTGCGCGACCGCGTGCGCGTCATCGCCGCCGGCAAGCTGGTGACCTCGGCGCGCGCCGCCTGGGCGCTCGCCGCCGGCGCCGACTTCGTGAACACCGCGCGCGGCTTCATGTTCGCGCTGGGCTGCATCCAGGCATTGCGCTGCCACGCCAACACCTGTCCGACCGGCGTCGCCACGCACAACCCGCGACTGCAGCGCGGCCTCGTCGTGGAGGACAAGGCGCAGCGCGTCGCCCATTACTGCCGCAACATGAACAGGGAGATCGACATGATCGCCCACTCCTGCGGCCTTCACCAAGCCCGCGAATTCCGCCGCGAGCACGTGCGCATCGTCCAGCCGGGCGGGCAGAGCGTCGCCCTCAACATGCTGTATCCCTATCCCGCGGCGTCGGCTTGAGCCGGCCTGCGCCGCTCCCCCAGGGCCAGCCACAGCCCGCTGGCGGCGATGACCGCCATGCCGGCCGCCGACAGGGCGTCGGGGATGTGGCCGAACACCAGCCAGCCGAGCAGGCCCGCCCAGATCAGCTGCGTATAGCCGAAGGGCGTCAGCGTCGAGGCCGGCGCCAGGCGGAAGGCGCGGATCAGGATGAAATGCCCGACGCCGCCGTAGAAACCCAGGGAGGCGATCTGCAGCCATTGCTGCGGGCTGGGCGAGAACTCGAACCAGAACCAGGGCAGCGCGAGGCTCATGACCGCCGTGCCGACCAGCGCCGTGTAGAAGAGCAGCGTCAGGGGGTGCTCGGCATGGCTCAGGCGCCGTGTCAGGAGCTGGTAGGCGGCATAGCAGGCGGCACCGGCCAATGCCCACAGGACGCCCGCCATTGTGAGCGCGCCGCCGGGCCGGGCGATCAGGATCACGCCGGCGAAGCCGACGACCACTGCCGCCCAGCGGCCGGCGCCGATGCGCTCGCCGAGAAAGGGGCCGGCCAGCAGCGTCACCAGCAGCGGGGAGAGGAACAGCACCGCCGTCGCCTCGGCCAGCGGCATGCTGCGGAAGGCCATCATGGCGAAGCCGGTCGTCCCCACCAGCGCGAGCGCGCGCACGACCTGCAAGGCGAGGTTGTCGGTCCTCACCAGCCGGAGCCGCATCGAGGGTGCGACGAAAACCAGCATGATGGCGAAATGCAGGGTGTAGCGCGCCCACACCAGCAGCGGCACGGCGAAGGCGGCCGTCAGGTGCTTGGAGGTGGCATCCAGCAGGGCGAACAGCATCAGCGCCAGCATGAACAGGAGGATGCCGCGCAGCGGATGCTGCGCGGGAGAGGGAAGCGCCATCTCAGTTTCCGTTCCGGCCCGAACGGAGCCAGGCATTGAAGATATGCCGCGCGGCGTCGATGGTCTCGCCGGCGGTGAGGCCGGCCGGGCCGATGCCGCCGCCGACCAGCAGATCGGCCGCCAGGCCGTGCAGGTGCACGGCGCAGAGCGCGGCGAGGTCCGCTTCCCAGCCCTGCGCGAGCAGCGTCGCGGCAAGGCCGCTGAGCACGTCGCCCATGCCGGCGCTGGCCATGCCGGGGTTGCCGCTGGCGTTGATGAACCAATGGCCGTCCGGCGCGGCGATCACGCTGCCGCAGCCTTTCAGCACCGTCACCGCGTTCAGCTTGTCCGCCAGGGCGCACGCGGCACGCACGCGGTCGGCCTGCACCGCGGCGGCGTCGCCGCCGAGCAGGCGCGCCGCTTCGAGGGGATGCGGCGTGACGAGGGTCGGCGCGCTGCGCCGGCGCACCTGTTCCGTCAGCACCGGATGCGCTGCCAGCAGGTTCAGCGCGTCGGCGTCGAGCAGGAGCGGCAGCGGCGTGGCCACCGCCTGCCGGAGCAGATGGAGCGCCGCCTTGCCCTGGCCGAGGCCGGGACCGGCCGCCAGCCCCGTGGCGAGGCCGGCGGCGAGGATGTCCTGCGGCCGGCGCAGCATCAGTTCCGGCTGGCCGGTGTCGACCGCCGGGGCAAGGTCGTCGAGCAGGCCGACGAAGACGCGGCCTGCGCCCAGCTTCAGCGCGGCGCGGCCGGCGAGCAGGGCGGCGCCCGCCATGCCGGGCGCGCCGCCGAGGATGCCGACGCCGCCCATCATGCCCTTGTGGCTGTTCTTCGGCCGCGGCTTCAGGTGCGACGCGAACAGCGCCGGCGTCACCGTGCGCCCGCGCGGCGGCAGATCGCTTTCCGCCGCGAGGCCGAGGTCGCAGACGCTGATCGCGCCGCAATGGTCCGGCCCGTCCAGCGTGAGCAGCCCCGGCTTGAGGGCGATGAAGGTGGCCGTGGCGTCGGCGCGGACGGCGCAGCCCAGCACGCGCCCCGTGTCGGCGCAGAGGCCGCTCGGGACGTCGAGGGCGAGCACCGGGCAGCCGAGGCCGTTGATGCGCCCGACGAGCGCGGCGTAGGCGCCCTCGATCGGTCGCTGCAGGCCGATGCCGAAGAGGGCATCCACCGCCAGCGCAAAGGCGCGCTGCGGGATGTCTGGCAGGGTGGCGCCGCCCTCGTCGCGGAAACGGTCGAACGCCAGCCGCGCATCGGCCGGCAGTTTCGTTTCGTCGCCGACGAAGACGACGGCAGGTTCGATGCCGCGGCTGCGCAGCAGGCGGGCGAGGACGAAGCCGTCGCCGCCGTTGTTGCCCGGTCCGCAGACGATGAGCGGCGGCAGGCCGCTCTGGCCGAGCAAAGTCAGTGTCTGCGACACGGCGGCGCTGCCGGCGCGTTCCATCAGCGGCGGTTCGGCGCCGGCGTGGCGCGACTCGATGTCGCGGATGGCGGCGGCGTCGTAGATGGGCCGGGAAATGAGGTGCTCCATGGCGCAATGCTACCGCAATGCCGTCGTCGTGGAGGCCAGCAAGGCTTCCGCCTGCCTGGCGAGGCGGCGGTTGACCAGGTTGTTGGCGATCAGCGCGCCGACCACCAGCGCCGCGCCGGCGATCTCCGCCGGCAGCAGCGCATGGCCCTGCCAGACGGTGATGAGGAAGGTCACCACCGGCGCGAAGTTGGCGAACAGCGAGGCGTTCAGGGGGCCGAGCTTCGCCACCGCCATGTTCCACAGCAGCACCGCGCCGAAGGAGACGACGAAGACGATGAACAGCAGCGCCCAGAGCCTCTCGCGCAGGCCCTCGGCGGGCGGCGGCTGGCTGTGGCCGCTGCCCGTCGCCACGGCGGCGGCGAGCAGGATGGTCAGCCAGCCGAGGGCGGCGGAGAGCGCGGTGTAGCGCACCGGCGACCAGCGCGGGAACTGCTGCGCGCCGAGCGTGAAGGCGATCCAGCACCAGGAAGCGACGTAGGTGAGGCCGTTGCCCAGCGCGCTGCCGCCGCTGTAGAGTCGGGTGAATTCGCCCTGGCTGACCACCAGTGCCTCGCCGAGGATGGCGACGGCGATGCAGGTCAGCGTGGCCGCATGCGGGCGGTGGCGCGTGCGCAGCCACTGCCAGAGCACGATGTTGACCGGACCGAGGGCGAGGATCATGGCGCCATGCTCGGGCCGCGTCAGGCGCAGGCCCTCGTATACGAACAGGCTGAAGCCGGCGAAGCCGGCAGTGCCGTAGGCCCAGGCCTTCGCCGCCTGCCCGTCGAACGACAATGCGCGGCGTCCCTCGATCCAGGCCAGCGTGGCAAGGAAGCAGGCCGCCGCGACGCCGTAGCGCAGCAGCGTCAGCCAGTACGGGTCGATGACGGCCAGCACGATCTTGCTGACGGGCAGGAAGGCGCCCCAGATCAGCACCACGGCGCACATCAGCAGCGAGCCCTGGGCAAGGTCTCGCCTGTTCAATGCAGCGTCCTTTTTTGCATCGTGTCGTGCGGGAAGAGCGCGTCGAGGTCGCCGGCGTCGAAGCGGTATTCGCGGTTGCAGATGTCGTCGCGCACCACGATCTCTCCCTGCTCGGCGAGGATCGATTCGATTTCGGCGCGGCCGAGCGAGCGCAGCATCTCGCTCACCTTGTCGCGGTCCTCCGGACAGTCGTAGACGACCGGCTTCGGCTGGAACAGGCGCAGCGATTCCTCCGGAAACAGCCGGCCGAGCAGGGTTTCCATCGGCAGCGCCTGCATTTCCTGCGGCGTCACGGTCGCGGCGAGCTGTTCGACGCGCGCCCAGCCGTCGGGATCCTTCGCATCGGCACCGGGCAGCTTCTGCAGGAAAAGGCCGCAGGCGTACGCTTCGCCGGCCGCGAGCCAGAACCGCGCCGGCTGCTGCTCGGACTGGGCGAGGTAGTGCTCGAAGACCGCCGCGATGCTGTCGCCGGCAACGGGCACCAGGCTCTGCCAGGGCTCGCGTGCCGCCTCGTTCTGCAGGATCAGGGACAGCCGCCCGTCGCCGAACAGCCGCGAGACGGGCGCCCGCGCGACTTCGGCTTCGGCCTTCGCCATGCCGCGCAGATGCAGCTCGGCGGTGCAGTCGATCACCAGCATGCGGACCGGACCGTGGCCCTGCAGCTGGAAAGTGAGCCGGCCGGGCTGCTTCAGGTTGCCGGCGACGAGCACGGCCGTCGCCGTCATCTCGCCGAGCAGGTCGCGAACCGTTTCTGCGTAGCCGCGTCCCGCCTGCAGGCTGCGCCAGGACTCGCCCAGGCGCACGAAGGCGCCGCGGATGTCGAGTTCCTCGAGGAGGAAGCGGGCGACGAAATCCGAGCTCACTTCAGCTTTTTTGCGAATTCGTCGGCGTCGAAGCCGATCAGCAGCGTCCTGCCGGTTTCGACGATCGGCCGCCGGATCATGCTCGGATTCTCCAGCATCAGCGCGAAGGCCTTCTTCTCGGTGAGGTTCGCCTGCTTCTCCGGCGGCAGCTTGCGGAAGCTGGGGCCGCGCGTGTTGATCAGCTTCTCCCAGCCGGCCTGTGCCGCCCATCTTTTCAGCAGGGCGGCATCGGCGCCGAGCTTTTTGTAGTCATGGAAGTCGTAGGCGATGCCGCGGCCGTCGAGCCAGGCGAAGGCCTTCTTCATGGTGTCGCAGTTCCTGATGCCGTAAACGGTTGTCATGTCCCGATTTCCCCTGGTCGCCCATGATACTGCAAGCGCCGCGTCAACCTGCCGGGAAGAGGCGGCGTTAAGGGAACAGACAGAGAGACAACCGCTGTCCGGGGATCAAGGGATGTCCCTTGCCCTCCACACCCAAAGGAAAGGAAACAAAATGCGCAAACTGATTTCTCTCGCCGTGGCCACTGCCTTCGCTGCCGCCACCTCGTTGGCGTTCGCCCAGGCGACTCCGGCAACCCCGGCCACGCCGGCGGCTCCCGCGGCGCCGGCCAAGGGCGGACAGGCTGCGACGCCTGCGACCCCGGCGACGGCCGCCACGCCCGCCACCCCGGCGTCCGCCGACAAGCCGGCCGATGCGACGAAGGGCAAGGCCCAGGCCAAAGGCAAAACCAAGACGAAGACCAAGACCAAGACCAAGGGCAAAGCCAAGGAATAAGACGGTCGAACCGCACCGATGCAACAACGGGCGGAGCGATCCGCCCGTTCTCGTTTCTAGAGCACCAGGTGCCCGCCCGGGCAGGTCTGCCACTGTGCCAGGCGCGCCAGGGTCGGCAGCAGGTTGAGGCCGGTCTGTTGCCTCAGCGCCAGGGTCAGCAGGCTCAGTTCGGACAGCGTCGTGCGGACCGGCTCGCCGGCGGCGGCGAAGACGATGGCATTGCCGTGGTCGCAGGAAGGAAACACCATGGCGCGGTCGTCGAAGGCTTTCCTGACGCGCTCGACGCTGGCCTTGAAGCCGCGGTTGCGGCCGAGGAGATTGACCGACAGCAGGCCGGCGTCGCCCAGGTGCGCCCGGCAGGCACGGTAGAAGGGCAGCGTGTCGAGCCCGCCGGCACGGGCATCGGCGTCGAAACCGTCGACCAGGATCAGGTCGAATGTCTGGTCGCTGGCCGCCAGCCACTCGACGCCGTCGGCGATCTCGATCTTCAGGCGCCTGGGGTCTTCCGGCAGCCTGAAGAACTGGTGCGCCGCCGCCACCACCGCCGGTTCGATCTCCACCACCGTCAGCTTCGCCTTCGGGCGGTGGCGATAGAGGAACTTCGTCAGCGAGGCGGCGCCGAGGCCGATCAGCAGCGCCTTGCGCGGCCAGTCCGGCTCCGGCCGCAGCAGCAGCGCGGCCATCATCTCGCGCGTGTAGTCGAGTTCCAGCGCCCACGGCCGGGCGATGCGCATGGCGCCCTGGATCCAGTCCGAGCCGAAGTGCAGGTAGCGCACCCCGGCTTCTTCGCTGATCTGGATGGGCGTGGCCATCAGGCGTTCATTTCTTCAGCGCCCGCGACAGTGCGTCGGCCATGGCGCCATGCGGCCGCGGCGCGGGCCTGGGCGGACGTGCCGGCGCGGCACGCTCGGCCTTCCGTACGTCGCCGCGCGGCGCGTCGTCCGAGGGCCGCATGGTCAGCGCGATGCGCCGGCGCTTCTCGTCGACTTCCAGGACCTTCACCTTGACGACGTCGCCGGCCTTCACCACCTCGCGCGGGTCCTTGACGAATCTGTTCGACAGCGCCGAGATGTGCACCAGGCCGTCCTGGTGCACGCCGATGTCGACGAAGGCGCCGAAATTGGTGACGTTGGTCACCACGCCTTCGAGCAGCATGCCGGGCTGCAGGTCCTTGAGCGACTCGATGCCTTCGCGGAAGGCGGCGGTGCGGAATTCCGGGCGCGGGTCGCGGCCGGGTTTCTCCAGTTCGCGCAGGATGTCGCGGACCGTCGGCAGGCCGAAGCGGTCGTCAGTGTATTTCTCCGGCTGCAGGCCCTTGAGGAAGCGGCCGTCGCCGACGATTTCCTTCACGCCCTTCTTCGCGTCGGCAAGGATGCGCTCGACCACCGGATAGGTCTCGGGATGCACCGCCGAGGCATCGAGCGGGTTGTCGCCGTTCATGATGCGCAGGAAGCCGGCGGCCTGCTCGAAGGTCTTCTCGCCGAGGCGCGGCACTGCCTTCAGCGTCTCGCGGCTGCGGAAGGCGCCGTGGGCGTCGCGGTGGGCGACGATGTTCGCGGCCAGCGTTGCGTTGAGGCCGGAGATGCGCGCGAGCAGCGGCGCCGAGGCGGTGTTCACGTCGACGCCGACGCTGTTCACGCAGTCCTCCACCACGGCATCCAGCTGGCGCGCCAGCTTGGTCTGGTTGACGTCGTGCTGGTACTGGCCGACGCCGATGGATTTCGGGTCGATCTTCACCAGCTCGGCGAGCGGGTCCTGCAGGCGGCGGGCGATGGAGACGGCGCCGCGCAGGGAGACGTCGAGCTCGGGGAATTCCTTTGCCGCCAGTTCCGAGGCGGAATACACCGAGGCACCGGCCTCGGAGACGACGGCCTTGGTGAGCTTCAGCTCGGGGTGGCGCTGCATCAGGTCGGCGGCCAGCTTGTCGGTCTCGCGCGAGGCGGTGCCGTTGCCGATGCTGACCAGCTCGGCGCCGTGCTTGCGCGCGAGTTGCGCCAGCGTATGCAGCGAACCGTCCCAGTCGTTGCGCGGCGCGTGCGGATAGATCGTCGCGGTGTCGAGCAGCTTGCCGGTGCGGTCGACCACCGCCACCTTGACGCCGGTGCGCAGGCCCGGATCGAGGCCGATCACCGTGCGCGGGCCGGCCGGGGCGGCGAGCAGCAGGTCGTGCAGGTTGCGGGCGAAGACGCGGATCGCCTCCTCCTCGGCGCGCTCGCGCAGCGCGCCCATGAACTCCAGCTCGAAATGCAGCGACAGCTTGACCATCCAGGTCCAGCGCACCGTCTCCAGCAGCCACTTGTCGCCGGGGCGCCCCTCGTCGCGCAGGCCGAAGCGCGCGGCGATCATGCGCTCGCAGGCGTTCGGGCCGGGGACTCGGTGTTCCGCCAGTTCCTCGTCGAGCTTGAGCGACAGGCGCAGGAAGCCCTCGTTGCGGCCGCGGAACAGGGCCAGCGCGCGGTGCGAGGGAATGGCGCCGACCGGCTCGCTGAAGGCGAACCAGTCGCGGAACTTGGCGCCTTCCTCCTGCTTGCCGTCGATGACGGCCGAGACCAGCACGCCGTGGGCGGCGACGTGCTCGCGCAGGGCGGCGAGCAGGCCGGCGTCCTCGGCAAACCGTTCCATGAGGACGTGCCGCGCGCCCTCGAGGGCGGCCTTCACGTCTGCCACCTCCTTCCCGGCGTCGACGTACTTGAGGGCTTCCGCCTCCGGCGCCAGCAGCGGGTCGGCCAGCAGCGCCTCGGCGAGCGGGCCGAGGCCGGCTTCCAGCGCGATCTGCGCCTTGGTGCGGCGCTTCGGCTTGTAGGGCAGGTAGAGATCTTCCAGGCGCTGCTTGGTGTCGGCGTGCTCGATGTCGTGCTGCAGCTCTGGCGTGAGCTTGCCCTGCTCGGCGACGGAGGCGAGGACGGCGGTGCGGCGCTCCTCCAGCTCGCGCAGGTAAATCAGGCGCTCGGCCAGGGTGCGCAACTGCGTGTCGTCGAGGCCGCCGGTGGCCTCCTTGCGATAGCGGGCGATGAAGGGGACGGTGGCGCCCTCGTCGAGCAGGGCGATGGCAGCGGCCACCTGCTGCGTGCGGGCGCCGAGCTCTTCGGCGATGCGGTGTTCGATGGCGGGAAGCATTTCGGAAACTGAAAACTGCGAGCCGCGCACTATGCAGAAATGCGCGGCGAAAGGCAAGCCGCCGTGCCGGGGAGACTGACTTTTCTAGCGATTGATGGCGCGCGACAGCGCGCCGCGGTATTCGCGCACCAGATCGCTGTCGGACCCGAGAAGGTTGAAGATTTGCAGCATGGTCTTGCGGCCGACGTCATCGCCGAAGCTGCGGTCGCGCCGCACGATCTCCAGAAGTTCCTCCAGCGCGCCGCGGAAGTCCTGCTTCGCCGCCAGCATCCTGGCCAGTTCCAGCCGCGCCGCCAGATCGCCGGCGTCGGCGGCGATGCGCGCGCGCAGGGCCTCCTCGTCGGCGCCGCCCGCCGCATTCCCTGCCAGCGCCAGGCGCGCGGCGAGGCTGTCGATGCGGGCGCGGTCCTTGCCGGCGTCCATGATCTCGTCGAGCAGGCGCTGCGCCTCGGCGTGGTCGCCGGCGTCGATCAGGATGCCGATCAGGTCGAGGCGCGCCTGCTCGTGCTTGGGGTCGAGGCGGATGGCCTCGAGCAGCAGCTTGCGCGTGGCGTCGGTTTCGCCGCGCGCGTGGGCCGCCAGCGCCTGCTGGCGCAGCGGCTCGGCGGGCGAGGGCAGCAGGGCGTCGATGAACTCGCGCACCGCCGACTCGGGCAGGGCGCCGGTGAACTCGTTGACGATCTGGCCATTCACCACGGCCTTCACGTTGGGGATGCCGCGCACGCCGAACTGCGCGGCGAGCGCCTGATTCTCGTCGGAATTCACCTTGGCCAGGCGGAAGCGGCCCTGGTATTCGGCGGCGAGCTTCTCCAGGATCGGGCCGAGGCTGCGGCAGGGGCCGCACCAGGGTGCCCAGAAATCCACGAGGACGGGCGTGCGGCGGGAAGCCTCGATGACTTCCTGCATGAAGTTGCTTTCGGTGACGTCGATGGCGTGGGATGTCATGGCGGTCGTATTTCCTTGGCTGTCCTTGGATTCTGGGGGCGATGGAGGGCAAATTCAAGGTGTCGGCTCGGGTATAATCGCGCTTTACCGGCTTCATTTCCGACATGTCCGAAGTCCTCAAGCTGCGCGGCGCCGCCGCCTTCTCCGCCACCCGCCTTGCCCGCCTCACCCGCAACGTCCAGGCCGTCCTGCCCAAGCTGAAGGCCCTCGCCGCCGAGCACTGGTATTTCGTCGAACTGAATGCGCCGCTGGCGGCGGCCGACCTGGAACGGTTGAAGGACCTGCTCGGCGCGCATCCGGCCGGCAAGGAATCGGCCGGCATGCTGAAGTTGGTGACGCCGCGCCTGGGCACCATCTCGCCCTGGTCGTCGAAGGCGACCGAGATCGCGCGGCAATGCGGCTTCGCTGCCGTCACCCGCATCGAGCGCGGCACCGCCTTCCATGTCGACGCCAAGGGCGACCTGGCCGCCGCGCTGCCGGTTCTGCACGACCGCATGACCGAATCGGTGCTCGATTCGGTGGATGCCGCCGAAGCCCTGTTCCGCCACTACGCGCCGCAGCCGCTGGCGACGGTGGATGTGGTTGGCAAAGGTCGCGCCGCGTTGGTCGCCGCCAACGGAGAGATGGGCCTGGCGCTGTCCGAGGACGAGATCGACTACCTGGTCGACGCCTTCACGAAGGCGGGGCGCAACCCGACCGACGTCGAACTGATGATGTTCGCCCAGGCGAACTCCGAGCACTGCCGCCACAAGATCTTCAACGCCGAGTGGGTGATCGACGGCCAGGCGCAGCCGCATTCCCTCTTCGGCATGATCCGCGAGTCGCACAAAGTCAGTCCCCACGGCACGGTGGTGGCGTACTCCGACAACGCCGCCGTGCTCGAGGGTGCGACGGCCGCGCGCTTCCATCCCGACGCCGGCGGCGCCTACGCCTATTCGGAAGAGCTGACGCACTACCTCGCCAAGGTCGAGACGCACAACCACCCGACCGCCATCTCGCCCTTCCCCGGCGCGGCCACCGGCTCCGGCGGCGAGATCCGCGACGAGGGCGCCACCGGCCGCGGCTCGAAACCGAAGGCCGGCCTGTGCGGCTTCTCGGTGTCGAACCTGAACATTCCCGGCTATGCCCAGCCGTGGGAACAGGCCTACGGCAAGCCCGAGCGCATCGCCTCGGCGCTCGACATCATGATCGAGGGGCCGATCGGCGCCGCCGCCTTCAACAACGAATTCGGCCGGCCCAACCTCGCCGGTTATTTCAGGACCTTCGAGCAGGAGGTGGCGGGGGAAGTGCGCGGCTATCACAAGCCGATCATGATCGCCGGCGGCGTCGGCAACATCGCCGCGCGCGATTCGCACAAGATCGAGTTCGCCGCCGGCGCGCTGCTCATCCAGCTCGGCGGCCCCGGCATGCTGATCGGCCTGGGCGGCGGCGCGGCGTCCTCGATGACCACGGGTGCCAACACCGCCGACCTCGACTTCGCCTCGGTGCAGCGCGGCAATCCGGAGATCCAGCGCCGCGCCCAGGAAGTCATCGACCGCTGCTGGCAGTTGAAGGACGCCAACCCGATCCTTTCCATCCACGACGTCGGCGCCGGCGGCCTCTCCAACGCCCTGCCGGAACTGGCGCACGGCGCCGGCTGCGGCGCGCACTTCGAGCTGCGCCGCGTGCAGATCGAGGAGCCCGGCATGTCGCCGCGCGAAATCTGGTGCAACGAGGCGCAGGAGCGCTACGTGCTGGCCATCGCGCCCGAACATCTCGACGCCTTCCGCGCCATCTGCGAACGCGAGCGCTGCCCCTTCGCCGTGCTCGGCGAGGCGACGGCCGACGGCCGCCTGGTGGTGAGCGACAGCCACTTCGGCAACGACGCCGTCGACATGGACATGGAAGTCCTGCTCGGCAAGCCGCCGAAGATGACGCGCAATGTGGTGCGCAAGGCGCGCCATCTGCCGCCCCTCGACGTCGCTGAGATCGACCTGAAGGACGCCGCCTACCGCGTGCTGCGCATGCCCGGCGTCGCCGCCAAGCATTTCCTCATCAGCATCGGCGACCGCACCGTCGGCGGCATGACGGCGCGCGACCAGATGGTCGGGCCGTGGCAGGTGCCGGTGGCCGACTGCGCCGTCACCACGCTGGCCTACCAGGGCACGCTCGGCGAGGCCTTCGCCATGGGCGAGAAGACACCGCTGGCGCTGATCGACGCGCCGGCCTCGGGCCGCATGGCGGTGGGCGAGGCGGTGACCAATATCGCCGCCGCGCTGATCGGCGACATCGGCCGCATCAAGCTCTCCGCCAACTGGATGGCGGCGGCCGGCCATCCTGGCGAGGACGCCGCGCTGTTCGATACCGTCAAGGCCGTCGGCCTCGAGTTCTGTCCGGCGCTGGGCATCAGCATTCCCGTCGGCAAGGATTCATTGTCGATGAAGACCGCGTGGGAGGAGGCCGGCCAGAAAAAACAGGTCACGGCGCCGCTCTCGCTCATCATCTCCGCCTTCGCCGCCTGCGCCGACGTGCGCCGCACGCTGACGCCGCAGCTGCGCACCGATGCCGGCGACACCGATCTCGTGCTGGTCGACCTCGGCCAGGGCAAGCACCGCCTCGGCGGCTCCGCCTTTGCCCAGGCCTACGGCACGACGGGCGAGCATGCGCCGGACGCCGATGCCGCCTTGTTGCGTGGCTTCTTCGCCGCCATCCAGGAACTCAATGCGGCGAGCCTGCTGCTCGCCTATCATGACCGTTCCGACGGCGGCCTCTTCGCCGCCGCCTGCGAGATGGCCTTCGCCGGGCATTGCGGCGTTTCGCTCAACCTCGACACGCTGTGCTACGACCCGCTGATGAACGACGCAGACGGGCTGGAGCGCAAGCCGGAACTGGCGAGCGGCCGCTTCCGCGACCGCCTGTTGGGTGCGCTATTCGCCGAGGAGTTGGGCACGCTGCTGCAGATCCGCCGCGACGACCGATCGAAAGTCATGCAGGTGCTGCGTGCCCACGGCCTCGCCGCCTGCAGCCACACCGTCGGCGAACTCAACACGGCCGACGAGATCCGCGTCTGGCGCAATGCCAAGCCGCTGCTGAAGGAAAAGCGCGTCGACCTGCAGCGCGCCTGGGCCGAGACCAGCTTCCAGATTGCGCGGTTGCGCGACGACGCGCAATGCGCGCAGGAGGAGTTCGATGCGCTGCTCGACGCGGCCGATCCCGGCCTGTCATCGACACTGACGTTCGACCCGGCGGAGGATATCGCCGCGCCGATGATCGCGAAAGGCGTGCGACCGAAGATTGCCATCCTTCGGGAACAGGGCGTAAACGGCCAGGTGGAAATGGCCGCCGCCTTCGACCGCGCCGGCTTCGCCGCCTTCGACGTGCACATGAGCGACCTGCAGTCGCGCCGTGTCGCGCTGGCTGACTTTTCCGGACTGGTCGCCTGCGGCGGCTTCTCCTACGGCGACGTGCTTGGCGCCGGCCAGGGCTGGGCCAAGTCGATCCTCTTCAGCGATGCCCTGCGCGCGGAGTTCGAGGCCTTCTTCGCGCGCAGCGACACCTTCGCCCTGGGCGTCTGCAACGGCTGCCAGATGATGAGCCACCTGGCGGAGATCATCCCCGGCGCGGAGCACTGGCCGCGCTTCGCGCGCAACCGCAGCGAGCAGTTCGAGGCGCGCTTCGTCATGGTCGAGGTGCCGCGCAACCCCTCGCTGTTCCTCGACGGCATGGCCGGCAGCCGCCTGCCCATCGTCGTCTCGCACGGAGAGGGCCGCGCCGATTTCGCAATGCACGGGAAACAGGAAAACGCGATCGTCGCGCTGCGCTACGTCGACAATCACGGCCGCGTCGCGGCGACCTACCCCTTCAACCCCAACGGCTCGCCCGACGGCATCGCCGGCCTCACCACCGCCGACGGCCGCTTCACCATCATGATGCCGCACCCCGAGCGCATCTTCCGCACGGTGCAGATGTCCTGGCATCCGGAGGGTTGGGGCGAGGACGGGCCGTGGCTGCGCATGTTCCGCAATGCGCGCAAGTGGCTGGGCTAGGGTCTAGAACTTACCGTCGTCGAGTTTGAAAGGCAGCTCGCGCGTCACCTCGGCGAAGCCGAGGATGCGCTTGCCCTTGTGGTCCTTGAGGAAGTCCTCGGCGTCCGCCCGCGTGGCGAGCGGCACCAGCTCGTGGCCCATCGGGCCGAGCACGTCGGAGCCGATGACGAAGAAGGCCTTCTGCGCATCGATGCGCGTCAGCGAATAGAAATCCGTCACCTGGATGACCGCGACGTCCTCGCGGCGGTGGCCCGGCGCATATTTCGCCAGGTCGTGCAGGTATTTGAAGAGGTCCTTGGCGCCGTCGAAGAAATGCGCGTGGCCGTCCTTGTACTGCACGACGGCCGCCCAGTTCGGATACTTCGACACCAGCATGCCGCACACCGGGCAGAGGTCCTTCGCCCCGGGCTTGACGACGCCCTGGGCCGGCGCGAACCCGGCCCAGACGGCGAGCAGCAGTGCGGCGAGGAGGCGCCTCATCCGTGCTTCTGTTCCATCATCTTCTTGCGGCGCTCCTCGCGGTTCCTGCGAATCTGCGCGACGTCGGCCGCCATGTCGAGATAGGACTGCTTGAGCGCCTCGTTGAAGTCGCCGAACTCGCCGCCGTGTTTCTGGCGGAACTGCCCGGCAACCTCCTTCGACGCGAAGGAGTGCTTGCTGCGCTTGGTCATGGCGTGCTTCAGGTCGGCGCCGATGAGGTAGGTCAGTTGCTCGACCGGCAGCAGCGGACGCGGCTCGGCGGCGGAGCCGTAATCGGGCCCCCAGATCATTTTCGGCTCGCGGTCGATGTTCACGCCGAGGCTCAGGCCGAGGCAGTGGATGGAGCAGACGCCGTCGACCAGGTCGTCGCTGTACTGCACCAGCATGCGCGCGCGATGGTGTTCGCTGCGGTTCATGCCGCAGTAGGGGCATTGCAGGTACTTGCCGAATTCGTTTTCCAGCGGCTTGGCGTCGGCCGGCTTCTTCGGCACGAACTGCGCCGGCGTGCCGTCGGTGGGGCAGGCCTGCTGGGCGTGGGTGGAAGTGGCGATGCCGGCGGCGGTGGCCGCCAGCGAGAGTTTCAGCATGTCGCGGCGTTTCATTTCATTCTCCCAATGAGCAATCTTGCAATGCAATATTAGGCTTTGCGAATGAACATTGCCTGCGGCAAAACGCCGCAGTCAGCCGACAAGTTTCACCATCACGAGAAAGTAGCGGAGGCCCTGCCACAGCGTCGACACGCCCAGCGCGATGACGAACAGCGCGGCGCCCTTGAGCAGCCAGCCGCGCAGGCGCGGGCCGAGCTTGCCGAAGAGGAATGAGGCGGAGAGCATCGAGGGCAGCGTCCCGGCGCCGAAGGCCAGCATCAGCAGCATGCCCTCGGGCGGCGAGGGCGCGGTGGTGGCCTGCACCGCCATCGCCATGGTCATCGAGCAGGGCATCAGGCCGTTGATGGCGCCGCCGATGAGGGCGCCGACGATCGGCCCTTTCTGCGCGGCGGTCATGAACTGTTTCCGCAGCCAGGCCACCGGCGCGAAGCCGTAGATATTGCGGATCGGCGAGATGCCGAGCAGATCGAGGCCGAGCAGGATGACGATGGCCCCGGCGACGATCTGCAGCACGCCTTGGGCGAGGCCGATGCGGCCGGTCGAGACGAGCACCGCCCCCAGCAGCGCGGCGATCAGGCCGACGACGGCATACACCGCGATGCGGCCGGCGTGGTAGGTGAGGTAGGGCCACGGCCCGCGCGCCTGCAGCTTCATGAAGAAGGCCGACACCAGCCCGCCGCACATGCCGAGGCAGTGGCCGCTGCCGAGGAGCCCGGTCATGAAGGCCAGGGCGTAGGAGAACTCGACGACGGCCTGGTGGTGCGAGTGATCCACTTATTTCTGCAGGCGCAGGGAATTGCTCAGCACCGAGACCGAACTCATGGCCATCGCCGCCGAGGCGATCATCGGGTTGAGGCGGCCGGCGGCGGCGAAGGGGATGGCCACGGTGTTGTAGCCGAGTGCCCAGAAGAGGTTCTGGCGGATCACGCTCATGGTGCGGCGGGAGAGTTCGATGCCGGAGGCGACGCGCGCGATGTCGCCGCCGACCAGGGTGATGTCGGCCGATTCCAGCGCGATGTCGGCGCCGCTGCCGATGGCGAAGCCGACGTCGGCCGCCGCCAGCGCCGGCGCGTCGTTGATGCCGTCGCCGGCCATGCCGACTTTGCGGCCCTCGGCCTGGAAGCGGCGCACCAGTTCCAGCTTGTCGGCCGGCGTGGCGCGTGCCACCACCTGGTCGATGCCGACCTGCTTCGCGATGTACTGTGCCGTCGCCTCGAGGTCGCCGGTGGCCATGACGGTGGTCAGGCCCAGGCGGTGCAGCAGCGCGATGGCTTCCCTCGCGCCTTCGCGCGGCCGGTCGGCGACGGCGAGGAGCGCCGCGCAGCGATTGCCGATCGCCACGAACACCGGCGTCTTGCCTTCGCCCGACCAGGCCTCTGCCTGTGCGGCGAATTCGCCGGTGTCGATGCCGGCCTCCTCGAGCAGCGCCGCATTGCCGATGCGGACGGTCTTGCCGGAGACGAAGGCTTGCACGCCGCGCCCCGGTTTGGCATTGAAGTCCTTCGCCGCTCGGGTCTTCGCGCCGCGCTCGCGTGCCCAGGCGGCGAGCGCCTGGCCGAGGAAGTGCTCCGAGGGCGCTTCCGCCGAGGCGATCAGCGTGGCGAGCAGGTCCTCGTCCTCGCTTTCGGCGGCGAGGAAATCCGTCACCACCGGCTTGCCCTCGGTGATGGTGCCGGTCTTGTCGAAGACCAGGGTGGTGAGCTTGCTCGAGGTTTCCAGCGCCTCGCCGTTGCGGATGTAGATGCCGCGCCGCGCCGCCTGGCCGGTGCCGACCATGATGGCGGTGGGCGTGGCCAGCCCGAGCGCGCAGGGGCATGCGATAAGCAGTACGGCGACGGCGTGCGACAGCGCGCGCGCCGCCGGGTGGCCGGCCAGCAGCCAGCCGGCGAAAGTCAGTCCCGCCACGGCGCCGACGGCCGGCACGAAGCGGGCGGAAATGCGGTCGGCGAGCTTCTGCACCGGCAGCTTGGCCGACTGGGCATGGTCGACCATCTTCACGATGCCGGAGAGCACGGTTTCGCCGTTCACGGCGGTGGCGCGCAGCGTGAAGCTGCCGGTGCCGTTGATGCAGCCGCCGATCACCGCGTCGCCCGGTGCCTTGGCCACCGGGATCGATTCGCCGGTGACGAGGGATTCGTCCACCGCCGAGCGGCCGTCCTCGACGACGCCGTCGATGGGCACGCGGTCGCCCGGGCGCACGCGCAGCAGGTCGCCGATCCGCACCTCGTCGATCGGCACGACCTCCTCGACGCCGCCGGCGATGCGCACGGCGGTTTCCGGCTGCAGTTCGATGAGCTTGCGGATCGCCTCGCTGGCGCGTCCCTTGGCGCGCTCCTCGAGGAAGCGGCCGAGCAGGACGAAGGTGACGATGCCGGCGGCCGACTCGAAGTAGACGTGGTGGTGGCGGCGCAGGACGCCGGGCAGGCTGTAGATCCAGGCGGCGCCGGCGCCGAGCGCGATGAGCGTGTCCATGTTCGCCTCGCGCTGCCTGGCCAGCATCCAGGCCTTACGGAAGATGTCGCCGCCGCTGCCGAACACCACGACGGTCGACAACGCCAGTTCGACCAGGCGCAGCACCGGCGAGCGGTGCATGAGCATGCCGGTGACCATCACCGGCGCCGTCAGCCAGGCGGCCTGGACGAAGCGCCGCTTCGACTCGGACAGGCGCATGCGCTCGCGCTCGACCAATAGGCGCCGCTGCGCCAGGGTGTCCATCGGCCGCGGCACGTAGCCGAGCCGGGCGACGCGGGCGGAGAGCGCCTCGCGCGTGAGCCGTCCCTGCACCGTCGCGGTGCCGGCGGCGAAGTTCACGCTGGCGGCGGCGACCTGCGGGTCGCGTTGCAGGTGCATCTCGATGAGCAGGGCGCAGGAGGCGCAGGTCATGCCTTCGACGGCCACGGAACACTCCACCTGCGGGCCGTCGCCGATCGGCGCGGCCTCCGGCGGCCGCGGCGGCGGCGCTTCGGCGAGGTTGCCGATTACCGCATCCGCCACCGCCAGCAGGCGTTCCTCCGCCAGCTGCGCGGGATCGTAATGCAGCGTCACCGAGCCGATGTCCGGCACGACGCGCACGTCCTTCACGGCAGCGTGCTTGCGCAGCAGGATCTCCAGCAGGTAGCCGCGCTCCGCCTGCCGGACGAGCGAGGGTGCGACGAGGCGGATGCGGCGGCTGAGGCGATGGACAACCTGACAGTGCTTCACTTGTTCGTCTTCCGGTAGCGCACCAGCAGGTACATCAGGTAGAAGACCGCCAGCCAGGCGTCGGCGTGGGCGACCGGGTTGCGCATCCAGCGCTTGGTGATCAGCTCCCAGTGCACCTTGATCAGGTAGAAGGCGAGCAGGTCGTTGAGGAAGTTGATGACGGCCTTCTCGGTGAGGGCGTTGGCGAGGACCGGCTGAAGGCGGGCGGCGAGTGTGCCTTCCTTCGGCTGGGCCTGGCGCAGCTTCAACAAGGCGAGGCGGAATTGCGCGAGCTTGCGGCGGGCGCTCTCGCCGATCCTGTCCTTCGCTGCGTGCAGCGATTGGCCGAGCTGCTCACCCGCCGGCTTGAGCGCCTGGACGAGCGGGCCGGGCAGGCGGTCGAGTTGCGCGCGCAGGGCCAGCACCACGTCGCGTTCGTTGACCTGGTGCGGGTCGTAGCGCAACGAGAACTTGCGCACGGCGCGATACAGCGTGGCGCGGTAGATGCCTGCGGTGCCGACCAGGCCGGCTTCCAGCGCGTCGGCGCGCGGACCTTCGCACAACCCGGTCGGCAGCTGCAAGCGCAGGTGGCCCGGCTCGCGGTGGCGCACGACGATGCTCCGCGCCCACTCTTCGGCGTGGGACATGGTTGCCTCGGAAAAAGTCAGGCCTGGGGAGACGGCGGCGTTTCGGCCTGGGCCGGCTGGGCTTCCTGCTCCTGGGCCTCGGCGACGAGGTCGGAGAGGTGCTCCTTCTGCTGCAGGGCGAAGTCCTTGCCCATGCCCATGGCCTTGGAGGCGGCGAGGACGATTTCCTTCTCGTACTTGTGCACCAGATAGCCGGCAACCAGGCCGGCGCCGATCAGCAGCAGCGGATTGCGCAGCAGCACCCCGCCGATCAGGCCGCGACCGGCGGCGAAGCCGGTGGCCGCCATCATGGCGCCCTGGGTCATCGGGCTGCTCATCATGCCGCCCATCATGTGGCGGGCTTGTTCTTCCATCATCATGGCTACTCTCCCATTAAGACAATCGGTTTAATGCTCCTCCGGTTTATCCGGGGATTCTTTGATCTCGTGCAACATTTCGTAGATTCCCTTGCAGCCTTCGCAGCAGAATTCCAGGGTTTTCCCGGGCACGGCCAGCGTGAAGGGCTTGACCCCCACCGGCAGGCTGCACAGGTCGCAGGGGCGGTCAGGGTCCGTCATTTCAAGAGTTCCAGCGCATGCCGCTCGAAGACCGCCTCGTCCGCCTCGCCGATCACCTTGCCGCGCACCACGCCTTTCGCGTCGACGAAGTAGGTGGTCGGCAGGCCCACCACGCCATAGCGTTTCGCGATCGACGCGCTTTCGTCCAGCAGGACCGGATAGGTGACGCCGAGTTTTTTGATGAAGGCGGCGACTGCGGGCTGGTCCTGTCCGGCATTCACCGCGAAGACCTCCAGCCCCTTGTCCTTGTGGCGCCGGTAGACGACCTCGATGGCCTTCATCTCCGGTTCGCAGTACCTGCACCAGTCGGCCCAGAAGCGGATCACCAGCGGCCGTCCCGAGGCCGCTGCCGGGAAATCCACAGTGCCGCCGTCGAGTCGCTGGGTGCGGAAGGCGGGCGCGGCATCGCCGAGGTTCAGCTTGGCGGCCGGTTCGCCGCCGCAGGCGGCCAGCAGGGCGAGGCAGGCGAGGAGCAGGAGTCGCATGTCAATGCTCGATGAGGATCAGGTTGGAGTGCAGCACGAAATACGTGGCGACGGCGGCGACGAGAAGATAGCCGAATGCGGCAATGCCCGCCATACGCGCCGACACCGCCGGCACGATCCGGCGCAGGCTTTCGATGCGGCGAAACGGTTGCAGCGCGCCGACGCCCAGGCCGGCGGCGGTGGCGGCGAACAGCGGCACGTAGACCCAGTAGCCCTGGTGGCCGTATTCCGGCTTGAGGATGCAGAACGGGCAGTGGTGGTTGGGATGCTCGTAGATGTAGAGCGAGACGAAGGAGAGCACGCCGATCAGCGTGGCGGCGAAGGCGGCGGCGGAGGCCGCCGCGGCCGCGTAACCGCCGCGGCCCGTTCGCGCGTGACGGAAAGTCAGTCCCGTTGACACGGCGATGGCGCCGTAGAACAGCAGCATGGCCGGCGCCGGCTTCAGCGCGGCGACCTCGGCGGCGAGGCCTTTGGCATCGCCCGAGAACAGGCTGCCGCAGCAGGAGGTGATGACGTCGGCGCGCAGGTTGAGGAAGTATTTCAGCTGCAGGCCGAAGGCCAGCGCCAGCGCCGGCAGCAGGATCAGCAGCAGGGCGTACTTGATGCGCACCAGCGGGTAGTCCGGCGCGCGGGTGTCGACGTGGTTCACCGCCAGCCAGGACGCGGCGAGGAAGAACACCGCCATCTGGGCGATCAGCGCCGGAAAGCCCCAGGCGTTGACGTTGAGCGTGCCCACCGCGCACATGGCGCCGACGAACATCACCGACATGCGGTCGGCGTTGAAGACGAAGAGCAGCAGGGCGACCAGCTGCACCGCCATGACGAAGGCGGCCAGCGTCGAGAAGAGGTAGGTGCGCCGCTCGAGCTGCAATTGGCGTTCGGAGCCGCTGGCGATGTCCCACTGGCGGACCACCTGCACGGCGAAGGGCGCGGCGGAGGCCAGCATGGCCACCGCCACGCCGGAAGCCAGCAGCAGCGCGATGATGGCGGGCTGGAACAGCATCTCAGTCCTCCGTCAGCCGCCCGTCGCGCATCGACACCACGCGATGCACGGCGGCGGACTCCACCACCAGCGGATCGTGGCTGGTGACGATCACCGTGCGCCCCTCGGCGTTGAGGCCCTCGAGGATGCCCATGAACTCGCGCGACAGCGCCGTGTCGAGGTTGGCGGTGGGCTCGTCGGCGATCAGCACTTTCGGATCGTTCACCAGGGCGCGGGCGATGGCGACGCGCTGCTGCTCGCCGCCGGAGAGCCATTCGACGCGGGCCTCGCGCCGGTGGGCGAGCTTCAGGCGATCGAGCAGCGCCTCGGAATGTTCGCGCAACTCGCGGTGCGGCCGGCCGGTCGGGAAGGCCGGCAGCATCACGTTGTCGAGGGCGGAGAGGCCCTTGATCAGGTTGAACTGCTGGAAGACGAAGCCGAAGGTGCTGCGGCGGATGTCGGTGAGGAAGCGCTCGGGCAGGCCGGAGATGTCATCCTCGGCCAGGCGCACGCGGCCGCTGGTGGGGCGCGCCAGGCAGCCGACGATGGTGAGCAGCGTGGTCTTGCCCGAGCCGCTCGGGCCGCGGAAGGCCGTGACCTTCCGCGCCTCGATGGTCAGGTCGATGCCGTTCAGCGCCCAGTATTCGTTGGGCTGGCCCTGGTTGAAGGCCTTGCGGATTTGCTTGAGCTCGATCATGACCGCATGGCCGAATCCGGGTCGGTGATGGCCGCGCGCCAGATCGGCACCAGCACCGCCGCCATGTAGGGGAACACGGTGAAGAAGAACAGCGTCGCCACCTGCAGGCCGTCGATCGCCGGCACCAGTTCGAAGCGCGGGTAGAGCACCGCCCAGCCCTTCAGCACCGGCTCGAACAGCGGCGCGCCGAAGCGGAACACCTGGAGGTAGGCGGCGATGAAGCCGACCAGGAAGGCGGTAAGAGAAATGAGGCCGCCCTCCCACAACTTCATCTTGATGACGTCGCCGGTCTCCCAGCCGATGGCCTTGAGGATGCCGATCTCGCGCTTCTCCTCGGCGGAGAGGCCGGAAGCTTTCTCCCAGGCGAGTATGGCGAAAGCGAAGATTGCCGCGGAGAGCAGCGCCAGCACGATGCCTTCGCGCCAGTCGAAGATCGAGGCGTAGGTGCGCAGCACTTCCTCGCGCAGGATCGGCCGCGAATCGGGCAGGGCGGCGGCGAGCTTGGCGGCGACGGTACGCACCTCGAGCGGGTTGGCCACGGAGAGGGCGATGTCGGTATGGTGGCCGGCGGGGTATTCGAAGAAGGCGCGGAAGTCCGCCTCGCTCATCAGCACCAGGTCGGCGGAGACCAGCTCGGAGGCGTGCGGCAGCGCGCCGGCGACGGTGAACGAGAACAGCTTGCCCGAATAGGCGCGGAAGGAGATGGTGTTGCCGGGGGCGAGGCCGCGCGAGCGCGCCACCGCCGGGCCGACGACCAGCGTGCCCGGACGCACCGCCTCGGCGGAGGGCGCCATGAAGGTGTAGTTGGCCTTCACCACCGGGTCGTAGTAGTAGCCCCACAGGCGGCCCTCGATGGTCTGCACGCCGCGAATGCGGCCGATCTTCTCGATGTAGCCGGGCGGGATCAGGTCGTGGCGGCCGGCCACCATGCGCTGCAGGATGACTTCCGGCGAGTGCTTCAGCACCTGTGCCGCCTCCTGGCGCAGCGCGTGCGTATACAACGCCACCGAGGCGAGCACGAACACCAGCAGCGCGTAGACCAGCAGCAGGCCGAGGTTCTTCGTCCGCCGCCGGGCCAGCGAAGCCAGCGTGAAGTCAATCAGGTGCCGCTGCTTTTCGATCCAGGCGTTCATGATGCGAGACGAGCGAGGCGGGCGGCGGCAGCAGCGAGCCGGTGGGGAAATGCTCCAGCGCCACCGGATGGTCCTGGAAGGCCGAATGCAGGTCGGCCTGCGAGGGGTGGCGGGTGTAGCGGGCCTCGGTGAACAGCGCGAGGTCGGTGAGGCCGAGACGCTGTGCCAGCGCGGCGCGTTCGGCGATTTGCGCCGTGCCGCGGTCGCGCTGCAGAGCGGCGTCGAGGAAGGTCGACGCGAAGCCGGCTGCGGCCAGGCCGAGCACGACGAAGGCGAGGCTGGAGGGGCGCGGTCTCATCGCAGCAGCCCGCGTACGGTTTCCAGGTATTTTTCCGCCGGCGTGTTCAGTTCGAGGGATACGGCGAGCTTGCCGTCGGGCGCCACCACGTAGGTGCGCGTGGTGTGGTCGACCGCATAGCTGCCGTCGGGCCGCTCCGGCTGGCGGATGTAGCCGGCGCCGAAAGATTTGGCGACGGCGGCGATCTCCTCCGGCGTGCCGGTGACGCCGATCATCTCCGGATGGAAATAGGCGGCGTACTCCTTCAGGCGCGCCGGCGTGTCGCGTTCCGGATCGACCGAGACCATGATGAGCCGGAGCTTTGCCCGCTCCTCGGCCGACAGCGTGTTGAGGGCCTGCGCGCCGGCGGCGAGCGAGGCCGGGCAGACGTCGGGGCAGTGCGTGTAGCCGAAGTAGATGAGCAGCACCTTGCCGCGCAGCGCCCTGGTATCCACCGGGCCGTCGGCCGAGCGCAGCACGAAGTCGCCGCCCGTCGGGGTGCCGGGCGGCGGCGTGCCTCGGTCGGAGCATCCTGCGAGATACGCCGCGAAGAGGAGCGCGACGGAGATGGAAGCGATAAAGGCGTGAAACTTGCGCATGTTCGGATGGGCTGTATGCCGCATCCTCGAGCTTACAGAAAAACCGCGCGCCGGCAAGCGCGCCAAATCAAAGGCGGAGCGCCGCGTTCAGAGACGATTGGCCGCCCGCATCAGCGCGCCGCGCAGGGCGATGGTCAGGCTGGAACCCATGCCGATGCGCTGGGCGACGGCGGGCAGCAGGATCAGCGAGGCAAGAGCGAAGCCGGCACCCAGCAGCAGGGCGGCCATCTCCGGCTGGTTCTGGCTGGTTTGCGTTGTGGCTTGCGGCTGGTTCATGGCGTATCTCCCCGAATCACCTTGTCTGCGGCCATCCTAACCGAGCGGCTGCGACAGGGGGATGCGACAAAACGTCGCATCCGCCGCTATTCGCCTTTGGGCGGGGCCGGCGGGACGTCGAACCAGGACGGGTCGACCAGGTCGAGCTGTTCGCCGCTGAGCACCTTCTGCAGGGCGAACACGCTTTGCGGTCGCTGGTCGACGGGCAGCTTCAGGCACCAGTCGATCAGTTCGAGGAGCTGCGGCGAATAGCGCTTGCCCCAGCGCTGCTGGGCGGGTTCCAGCTCGTCGCGCATGAGGCGCAGGTCGGCCGGCTGCGGTGCCGTGCCGGCCAGGCAGTCGTAGAGGGAGGCGCCGACCGAGTAGATGTCCGTCCACGGCCCGAGCGGCTCGCCCGAGCCCTGCTGCTCCGGCGCGGCGAAGCCGGGCGTGAGCACGGCATGCGTGCCGGCGCCGGGGCCGAGCCCCAGGCGCGCGGCGCCGAAGTCGAGCAGGACCGGATGGCCGTCGCTGCGCACGTAGATGTTGGCCGGCTTGATGTCGAGGTGCAGCAGCTTGTGCGCGTGCACCTCGCGCAGGCCGGAGAGCACGCGCGCGAAGACGTTGCGCAGGAACTCCTCGCCGACGGGGATGCCGCCTTCCGTCATCTGGCGCACGTGCTCCTTGAGCGTGCTGCCGCGTTCGTAGCGCATCACCAGGTAGGCCGTGCCGTTGGTGCGGAAGAAGTTCTTCACATGCACCACGTTGGGGTGGTCGATGCCGGCGAGGATGCGGCCCTCGTCGAAGAAGCATTTCAGACCGCTGTTGAACGCCGCCTGGTGCTCGGCGTCGACCGCCACGTTGGCGGCATCGGCGCCGCGCCGCGCCAGCCCGGCGGGCAGGTATTCCTTGATGACGACATGCCTGCCGTCCTCGTCGCGGGCGAGGTAGACGATGGAAAAACCGCCCTGGGAGAGCTGCCGCTCGATGCGGTAACCGTCCAGTTGGAAGCCCTGCGGCAGCGGCGGATGGTCGGCTTGCGTTTGCATGAAGTCAAAAAAATCGGCGCCATGGGCGCCGATTCCTATGAGCAGGGTCCGGCTTACTCCACCTTGGTCTTGGCGCGCAGCTCCGCGATGTGCTTCTCGAGGGCCTGCTGCTGCAGGCGCTGCTGGATCTGCGGCTTCACTTCGTCCAGCGGCGGGTGCTTGAGGTCGCGGATGTCGTCGAGCTGGATGACGTGCCAGCCGAATTCGGTCTTCACCGGCGCCGCGGAGAACTTGCCCTTCTCCAGCTTGACCAGCGCATCGGCAAACGGCTTGACGTAGCCGGCGGGATGGCTCCAGCCGAGGTCGCCGCCGCGGTCCTTGTTGCCCGGATCCTTCGACTGCTTGGCCAGTTCCTCGAATTTCTCGCCTTTCTGCAGGCGGGCGACGATGCCCTTGGCCTCGTCCTCCTTCTCCAGCAGGATGTGGCGCGCCTTGTATTCCTTGTCGCCCATCGCCTTGACGATGTTGTCGTACTCGCCCTTGACCGTCTCGTCCTTGACCGGATGGGTGGCGACGAAATCCTGCAGGTAGGCATTCACCAGGATGCCCTGGCGGGCCAGTTCGAACTGCGCGTTCACCTCGGGCTTCTTGTCGAAGCCCTTCTTCTTCGCCGCCTGGGACAGCATTTCGCGATTGATCAGGTCGTTGCGGATGGCCGTGCGCAACTGCTCGGAATCCTGCTGGCCCTGGTTCAGCTGCGATTGCAGCAGCGCCTCGGCGCGGGCGGCCGGAATGGCGACGCCGTTGACGGTGGCGACGGCGCCCGGCTTGGAAGCCTTGGGCGCGGGCTTGGCGTCCTGTGCATGCAGCGGCGCTTGCAGGAGCAGGCCCGTTACAAGTACGGCGGTCAGGCGGGGGAGGGTGCGTTTCATGTGTTTTCCTTGTGTTGGGTTAATCGGTTTCGTCAGGCGCCAGGGCCTTGATGCTGAGGGCATGGATTTCCCCGCGCATCATGGGGCCTAAAGCCTCGTAAATCAAGCGATGACGCTGCATCGTGCCGCAGCCGGCAAAGCGCGGCGAGACGATGCTCAGGCGGTAGTGGCCGCCGCCGCTCTTGGCGCCGGCATGGCCGGCATGCTTCGCGCTGTCGTCGAGGATTTCCAGCCGCTGCGGATCGAGCGCAGCCAGTTTCTCGCGCATGGCGTCCAGGGTGCTCATGCCGGGAAGACCTTCCTGAACGGCCGCACCGTGGTGCTGGCGAAGACGCCCTCGATGGCGTAAGGGTCGGCCGCCGCCCAGGCCTGCGCCTCGGCGAGCGAATCGAACTCGGCGACGATCAGGCTGCCGGCGAAGCCGGCCGGGCCGGGGTCGGGCGCGTCGATGGCCGGGCAGGGGCCGGCCAGCAGCAGGCGGCCGGCGTCCTGCAGTTCCTTCAGCCGTTCGAGGTGGGCCGGGCGCGCGGCGAGGCGCTTTTGCAGGCTGCCGGGTACGTCATCGCCGATGATGGCGTAGAGCATTACTTCTTTTCCTCCTCGATGTATTTCGCCAGCAACAGGCTCTGGCCGACGACGAAGGCGAGCATCAGGCCCATGCCGCCGAACAGCTTGAAGTTCACCCAGGTTTCGGTGGGAAAGCTGTAGGCGACGAACAGGTTGGCCGCACCCATGAAGGCGAAGAAGCCGATCCAGCTGGCGTTCAATCGGCCCCACACCCGCTCGGGCAGGGCGATCTGCTCCTCCATCAGCTTGCGGATGAGGTTCCTGCGGAAGACCAGCGTGGCGCCCGCCAGCACGGCGCCGAACAGCCAGTAGAGCACGGTCGGCTTCCACTTGATGAAGGTCTCGTCCTGCAGCCACAGGGTGGCGCCGCCGAACAGCACGATGATGGCCAGGCTCACCCACAGCATGGTGTCGACCTTGCGGCCGCGCGCCAGCAGCCAGCCGATCTGCGCGAAGGTGGCGGCAATGGCCACCCCCGTTGCGACGTAGATGCCGGAAACCTTGAAGGCGATGAAAAACAGGATGACCGGGAAAAGGTCGAAGAGGAACTTCATGGGCGGCGATTATACCTTTCCGGCGCTCATTCCTTGCGTTCCAGCTTCAGCGAGGCCGAGTTGATGCAGTAGCGCAGGCCCGTGGGCGCCGGGCCGTCGGGGAAGACGTGGCCGAGGTGGGCGCCGCAGCGGCTGCACAGCGCCTCGGTGCGGCGCATGAAATGGCTGCCGTCCTCGGCGGTGGCGATGCTGGCCGGATCGAGCGGCTGCCAGAAGCTGGGCCAGCCGCTGCCCGAGTCGTACTTGTGCGCCGAGCCGAAGAGTTCGGCGCCGCAGCACACGCAGCGATAGACGCCCGGGTCGTGGCAATCCCAGTATTCGCCGGTGAAGGCGCGCTCGGTGCCTTTCTCGCGGGCGATGCGGTACTGCTCGGAGGTGAGTTGCTCGCGCCATTCCTTGTCGGTTTTCATGTTTTGTTGTCCTTTCTGTTGGTGAACCAGACCGCCAGCGGGCCGCAGGCGCAGGCGAGGCCGAGGCTGCCGAAGGCGAAGCCCCAGGCCGCCGCGTCGTCCTTGCCGCCCATGCCGTCGAGAACCATGCCGAAGACGAGCGGACCGAGGAAGCCGGCGCCGAAGCCCAGAAACGAGTAGACCGCCATCGCCGCTCCGCGTTTCCCGGCCGGTGTCGCCGCCACCAGGCCGGCGGTGAGCGCGGCCGAATCGCCCATGACGGCGACGAAGTGCAGGGCCAGCAGGGATAAAGTCAGCCACCATGATACGGCGGCGGAGAATCCGGCCGCCCAGGCCAGCACGGCCGAGCAGGCCATCACGGCGACAATATAGCGGCGCCGGCCGACGCGGGCCGCGATCTCGTTGCCGAGGATGCTGGCCGGGATGCCGAGCAGGTTGATGGCCGCCGCGGCCGCCGCCGGCCCCCACGGAATGTCCGCGTGCGGAGAAAGGGCATAGGCGAAGGCGATGAAGGCCACCAGCCAGGAGCGCAGGCCGAACAGTTCCCAGCAGTGCGCCGCGTAGCCCAGCACGTAGCCGAGCACGGCGCGGTCGCGCAGCACCGGCCGCGGATCGAGCAGCGCCGCGGGGGCATGGGCAGGGTGGTGGGGCTCCGGCGCCATCGGCGCGAGCGCGCGCAGCACCAGCAGCCCCGCCGCCAGCGGCCCGGCGCCGCAGAGGATGAAGGCCCAGCGCCAGTCGAGTGCCGGCTCGATGACGCCGGCGAGGAGGAGGGAAACGCTGGCGCCGATGCCGAAGGTCGAGGTGTAGAAGGCGATGAAGCGGCCCTGCAATGGACCGCCGACGCGGTCGGTGAGGGCCTTCAGGCCCGGCATGTAGGTGCCGGCCAGCCCGGCCCCGGCGATGGCCTGGAACAGGGCGCCGCTCGCCACGCCCTGCGCGAAAAGGCCGAAGCCGAGGGTGCCGGCGACGGCGAGCAGGGTCGAGAAAAAATACACGCGCCGGGCGTCGACGCGGTCGGTGAGGGCGGAGAGCAGCGGCACCGCCGCCATGTAGCCGGCGAAGAAGACGCCGCCGATGAAGCCGGCCTCGGCGCCGCTCATGCCCCAGGCCTCGCGCAGTGGGGCGAGCAGGGCCGGATAGGTGGAGAAGCCCGTCATGCTGAGCACCTCGGCCGCACAGAGCAGGGCGACGGTGCGCAGGCCGGAATCGCTGTCGGGAGTGCTCATGGAACGAAAAGTATAATGCCTATGCTCCCATGACCTCCCCGCCATCCTCTCAGGACAGCAAGCGCGACGCCTGGCCCCTCGCGGCCAGCATCGTCGCCTCGCTGGCCGTCGCCGCCACGATCGGCCTGGCCAACGTCGTCCTCGTGCTCGGCGTCGCAGGCGGCGACATCGGCGGGCGCCTGCTGGCCGTGCTGCCGATCTATTTCATCGCCGCCTTTACCGCGGCGCAACTGGCCTTCTGGCTGCTGCGGGCGAGCCTGGGCCGGATGCTGGGCCTCGGCACGAATGCGCACGCCGTAGTGGTGGGACTGACTTTCCTGGCGGCCGGGCTGCTGCATTACGCCGAGAGCAGCGGCGTGCAGCGCATCCTGCAGGAGCAGGCCGATTCGCCGGCCGCACGCGAAGGCAGCTGTCCGCCGGGCGTGGCGTGCACCCCGCTGCGATCGGCGGGCGATCTGAAGGCGGCCGATGCCGTCGCGCGCCGCGCCGCCGCCGAGCGCGGCGCGCTCAACGCGGAAGGCTTTGCGCTGCTGCTGCGCGACCCCGTGCCGGAAGTGCGGGCCGCCCTGGCCCGTCGCGGCGACCTGCCGCAGGAACTGCTGGAAAGGATGGCCGGAGACCGGCATCCGGCCGTGCGCGAAGCGGCGGCGGAATCGTTGCGGCAGAGCGACGAGGCGCTCAGCCGCCTCGCCTTCGACCGGGTGGAAAGCGTGCGCCTGGCGGTGGCGCGCAACCGCAATGCGCCGCCGACCGCGCTGGACGTTCTGGCCTCGGACGGTTCGGCGCAGATCCGCCTGCTCGTCGCCGGCCATTCCCGCGCCAGCGAGCCGGTGCTGCAGCGGCTGCTCAACGGCAGCGGCGACCGGGCCGAGCTGGCGGCAAGGGAACGGCTGCGCAGCGGCAGGCCGTAACGACCGGCCGGTTCATCCGGCCGGCAGGGAGAACCAGAATGTCGCGCCGCGGTCCACCTCGCCGTCGGCGCCGATGTCGCCGCCATGTCGGCGAACGATGCGGGCGACGGTGGCGAGGCCGATGCCGCTGCCTTCGAATTCGCGCGGATTGTGCAGGCGCTGGAAGGGCTGGAACAGCTTCTCCGCATAGCTCATGTCGAACCCGGCCCCATTGTCGCTGACCCGATAGGTCAGCCTGCCGGCCGGGGTGCGCGTGGCGGAGAATTCGATGCGTGCAGCGGCCGTTTTCGAGGTGTACTTCCAGGCGTTCTCGAGCAGGTTCTGCAGCGCCGTGCGCAGCAGCTGAGGATCGCCCAAGGCGCGGATGCCCTCCTCGATCGCGCATTCGACCCGGCGTGCGTCGTGCCGGGCGGCCAGATCCTCGATGATTTCCCGGGCACACTGCGAGAGATTGACTTCCTGCCGCTCGATTTCCTTGCGCGAGACGCGTCCCAGTTCCAGGAGATCGTCGATCAGGCCGGACATGCGCTGGACGGCGGTGCGCACCCTGCCGAGATATTCCGAGGATTCCGCATCGAGCCGGTCTGCCAGCCTTTCCGCCAGCAGGTGCGAGAAACCGTCGATGGCGCGCAGCGGCGCGCGCAGGTCGTGGGAAACCGAATAGCTGTATGCCTCGAGTTCCCGGTTCAGCACGGCCAGCTCCGCGGTGCGTTCGCGCACCTTTTCCTCCAGATGGTCGTGCGCCTGCCGCAGGGCGGCCTCGCTTCGCCGCCGTTCCGTGATGTCGGTCAGGATCGCATAGCAGCCGAGCACCTCGCCGGATTCGGTATGGTGGGGCACGGCGCGGACCTCCAGGTGCTGGATCGATCCGTCCGGGCCGGCGTGGGGGCGCTCGAAGACGGCCTGTTCGCCAGCATAGGCGTGCTGCCAATAGGCTTGGGCGTGGCGAAAGGCATCGGGGCCGATGATTTCCTCGAGGGTCTTGCCGACGACGTTGCGGCTTTGGTAGCCGAAGAAGTCCGCATAGCGCCGGTTGGCGAAGCGGCAGCGCATGTCCCTGTCGAAGTAGGCGACCATGAGGGGCGCGTTGTCGACGATCAGTCGCAGCAACTCGTCGCGCTTGCGCACCGCGCGCCGCGTCCGGTTGCGCTCGAGGGCGGCGCCGATCACGGTTGCCGCCGTCTTCAGCGCGCCGAGTTCGGACTCGGCCCAGTCGCGCTGCCGCCCGCGCTGGGACACGGCGATGGCGCCGACGAGCTGCCTCTCGGCGAAGATCGGCAGAACGGCCAGGGCGCGGATCTCGCCCGGCAGTTGGGATCGCAGGCCGGGGGGAATGTCTTCGCTGTGCGCCACGACCGGCCTGCCCGATTCGAGGCGCATGTACAAATGTTCGAAATCCGAGCCGGCGTAGGCGAATCCCTCTCCAGCGTACTCGAAGACCGACTCGACGCCGGCGGCGGTCCACGAGTAGCGCGGCACCAGGCGGGCGCCCTGTTCGGCATCGTCGACGAACTCGAGCACGGTGGCGCCGCTCGTCTCCGCCGCCTTGCCGAGGCGTTCGAGCACGTCCGTGAGCACGGCTTCGAGCGGCTCGCTGCCGAGGAAGCGCTCGGCAGCATAGCTCACCGCCTGCAGGATCGCATCGCGGCGCTCGAGGGCCTTCCAGACGGCCGCCTGCGCCGGATCGATCGCATTCCCATCGCCGTCCGACATGAATCCTCCCCCTTCCCGCAACGCATGGTCCCGGGATACCCGGATGACTGCCGAATTGGAACAACTAGGCGGGGTCCCGGCCTTTCCGACCCCCTTCTGCGGAGGGCTTGTTTATTGTTATTGCTGACTGGCCAATCAATTTACCAGCAACATGCCAATGCGATCAAGCGGACGCAGGGGGATTGGACCGGGTTTCGCTAGCGCGCCGTGTAGCCGCCATCGATCACCAGTTCGCTGCCGGTGACGAACTTGGCCTCGTCGGAGGCGAGATAGAGGATGCCGTGGGCGACGTCGTCCGGTTCGCCCAGCGTGCCGAGCGGGTGCAGCTTGGCCATGGCGGCATGCACCGCTTCCGGCGCGACGCCGGGCACCTGGGCGCCGGCCTCCAGCATGGGCGTCCAGATGAAGCCGGGATGCACGGAGTTGACGCGGATGCGATCCTCGGCGAAGGCCAGCGCGTCGGTCTTGCTCATGATGCGGATGGCCCCCTTCGAGGCGTGGTAGGCGGCGACGTTGTGCGAGCCGACGATGCCGTAGACCGAGGAGAGGTTGACGATGCTGCCGCCGCCGGCGCGGCGCATCAGGGGCACGGCGTGCTTGGTGCAGAAGAAAGTGCCCTTGGCGTTGGTGTTCATCACCAGATCCCAGTCGGCCTCGGTGATTTCCTCGGCGGTGCCGTTGGCGCCGGAGATGCCGGCGTTGTTCACCAGGATGTCGATGCGGCCGAATTCCTTGCCGACTTCGGCGATCACGGCGGCGACCTCGGCTTCCTTCGATACATCGAGCGCCCACGCGCGGGCCCTGCCGCCGCCGGCGCGGATCTGCTCGGCAACGGCCTCGGCGTCCTTCGCGTTCACGTCGGCCACCGCCACCGCGGCGCCCTCGCGCGCCAGCAGCAGCGCCGTGGCGCGGCCGATGCCCTGCGCGGCCCCGGTGACGAGCGCCACCTTGTCCTGTACGCGTCCCATATCGTCCCTTTTGTTGTCAATCCCGCGCCTATTCTATGCCCGCGGAAAAGGCGCCGGGCTTGATCGGACGCAAGGAATGGTCTTGCGCTATTCCGGAAAGGAGTCGGCCAGCCGGGCCGCCGCCCGCCGCAGTGCCGGCACGCACTGCAGGGCCTGGTCGAGCGTCATGCGCGTGATCGGCGCATGTACGGCCAGCGCCGCCGGCACCCGGCGTGACTGGCTTTCCACCGGCACGGCGACGCACACCGTGCCGTCGAGGTATTCCTCGTTGTCGGTGCTCAGGCGCTCGCGGCGGATCTTCTTCAGCGCCTCTTCCAGGTCGCGTCGCCGGGTGATGGTGTTGGCGGTGTGAAACGAGTAGGGCAGGGTGTCGAGGATGCGGCGCCGCTCGCGCGCCGGCAGCAGCGCCAGCAGCAGCTTGCCGCTGGCGCTGCAGTGCGCCGGCACGCGCGAGCCGGTCTGGAAATGCAGGCGCAGCGGCCAGGCCGCCTCGACGCGGTCGAGATAGACCACCTCGGTGCCGTCGAGCAGCGTCAAGTTGCAGGTCTCGCCGATCTCGTCGACCAGCGCCTTGAGGATGGCGTGGCGCGGTGCGCGCCAGGCGGTATGGGTGAGCGCGGATAGCGCCAGCGAGGCGAGGCGCGGGCCGGGCGCATAGCGCTTGCCTTCGGCCTCGCGCACCAGCAGCGCGGCGTCTTCCAGCAGGCTGACGATGCGGTGCACGGTCGGCTTCGGCAGCCCGGTCGACTGCATGAGTTCGACCAGCCCGAGCGGCCCGTCGGCACCGGCGATGGCTTCCAGGATGGCGATGGCGCGCAAGGTGGCCGAGGCGTGCTGCGGGTCGTCAATATCGGACATATTTTTATTTAATGAAACGCAAAGTCTCATTATTGCCATAAAAATGGCGTTGTGCAATGATTCTCGAACAACAAGACCAAGGAGGGGGTATGGCAGGCAGCCAGATCGGTTCTTCAGCCCGGCGCATGACGCCGAGCGAGGCGCTGGTGGAAACGTTGGTGGCACAGGGCGTGCGCGATGTCTTCGGCATCGTCGGCTCGGCCTACATGGACGCGCTGGACCTCTTTCCGGCGGCTGGCATCCGCTTCATTCCGACGGTGCACGAGCAGGGTGCGGCGCACATGGCCGACGGCTACGCGCGCGTCTCGGGGCGCCACGGCGTCTGCATCGCGCAGAACGGGCCGGGCGTCACCAACTTCGTCACGGCGGTGGCCGCCGCCTACTGGGCGCACAGCCCGTTGGTGGTGATCACGCCGGAGACCGGCAGCACGACGATGGGCCTGGGCGGCTTCCAGGAAACCGACCAGCTGCCGCTCTTCTCGAAGATCACGAAATTCCAGGCCCACGTCAGCGGCCCGCAGCGCATGGCCGAGCTGGCCGCGCGCTGTTTCGACCGCGCCATGCTGGAGATGGGGCCGACGCAGCTCAACATCCCGCGCGACCATTTCTACGGCGAGGCCGACTACGACATCGCCGCGCCGGTCCGCATCGAGCGCGGCGCCGGCGGCGAACAGAGCCTCGACGAGGCGGCGGCGCTGCTCGCCGGCGCGAAATTTCCGGTAATCGTTTCCGGCGGCGGCGTGGTGATGGCCGACGGCGTGGAGGCCTGCGTGAAACTCGCCGAACTGCTCGGCGCGCCGGTGGTGACGAGCTACCTGCACAACGACGCCTTCCCGGCGGCGCATCCCTTGTGGTGCGGACCGCTCGGCTACCAGGGTTCGAAGGCCGGCATGAAGCTGATCGCCCGCGCCGACGTGGTGCTGGCGCTGGGCACGCGCCTCGGCCCCTTCGGCACGCTGCCGCAGCACGGACTCGACTACTGGCCGAAGGGCGCGAAGATCATCCAGGTCGACGCCGACGCGAAGATGCTCGGCCTGGTGAAGAAGATCTCCGTCGGCCTGTGCGCCGACGCCAAGGCCGCCGCCGGGGCATTGTTCGCGCGGCTGCAGTCGCGCGAACTGGCGTGCGATGCGAATCGGGCGCAGCGCCAGGCCGGGATCGCGAAAGAAAAAGCCGAATGGGAGGCCGAGCTCGACGCCTGGCCGCAGGAGCGCGACCCGTGGAGCCTGGACGTGGCGAAGGACAGCCCGGCCATGCATCCGCGCCAGATGCTGCGCGAACTCGAAAAAGCGATGCCCGCCGACGCCATGGTGTCCACCGACATCGGCAACATCTGCTCGGTGGCGAACAGCTACCTGCGCTTCGACAAACCCAGAAGCTTGTTCGCCGCGATGAGCTTTGGCAATTGCGGCTATGCCTTCCCGGCGATCATCGGCGCCAAGCTCGCCGCGCCGGAGCGTCCGGCCGTGGCCTATGTCGGCGACGGCGCCTGGGGCATGAGCTTCGGCGAGCTGCTCACCTGCGTGCGCGAGAAGATTCCGGTCACGGCGGTGGTGTTCCACAACCGGCAATGGGGCGCCGAGAAGAAGAACCAGGTGGACTTCTACGGCAATCGCTTCGTCGGCTCCAACCTGGAGAACCCGAGCTTCGCTTCAATCGCGCGCGCCATGGGAGCGGAGGGCGTCGTCGTCGAGAAGCTTTCCGACGCCGGGCCGGCGCTCGCCGCGGCCTGCGCGGCGCAGAAGGACGGCAAGACCACCGTGCTGGAGATGATGGTGACGCGCGAACTGGGCGACCCGTTCCGCCGCGATGCGCTGAGAAAGCCGGTGCGGTTGCTCGACAAGTACAAGAACTGCATGTGAGGAGATAAAAAATGGCGGAAATCAGCGGCGGCGAGGTGATCGCCCGCATGTTGCAGAAGGAAGGCGTCGAGAAGGTGTTCGGCATCATCGACGGCACCTATTTCGGCTTCTATTCGGCGCTGCACCGGCTCGGCATCGAGATCGTCACGCCGCGCCACGAGACCTGCGCCGCGCACATGGCGGGCACCTACGCGCGCCTGACGGGCAGGCTCGGCGTGTGCATGGCCAGCAACGGGCCGGGCGTGGCCAATCTCCTGCCCGGGCTGGTGGTCGAGCAGGCCGACGGCAACCGCGTGCTGGCGATCACCAGCGCGCGCCGGCCGAGCATCATGTATCCGGACCGCGGCGGCGCCTACCAGTGCTTCGACCAGAGCGGCGTCATCGGCAGGATCGCCAAGTGGAGTTCGGCCGTGTCGTCGTTCGACCGCGTGCCGGAGCTGGTGCGGAAGGCGCTGCGCAAGAGCTACGAAGGGCGGCCCGGCGTGGTGCATGTCGACGTGCCGGAAACCATCATGAACGGCAAGGTGAAGGCCGACGTGGCCGCGTTTGCCTTTTGGGCGCCGCACCAGTACCGCCACATGGACCCCGTGACGCCGACGGCCGAGCAGGTGGCGCGCGCGGCGCAGATGCTGATCGCCGCCGAAGCGCCGATGATCCATGCCGGCAGCGGCATCATCCACGCCGGCGCCTATGACGCGCTGCGCCGCGTGGCGGAGCTGCTGCATGCGCCGGTGACGACCAGCTGGGCGGCGCGCGGCCTGGTGGATGAGACCTCGCCGCTGGCCATCACCATGCCGCACGTCAAGCTCAACCACACCGTGCGCAACGAGGCCGACGTGGCGCTGGTCATCGGCACGCGCGTGGGCGAGACCGACTGGTGGGGCAAGCCGCCCTACTGGCGCCATCCGTCGGAACAGAAAACCATCCAGGTGGACATCGACGGCGACATGCTGGGCCTGAACAAGCCGGCCGACCTCGCCATCCTCGCCGACGCGAAGCGCTTCCTCGAACTGCTCGGCGACGAGCTGGAGCGGCGCCAGGGCGAGATGCGGCTCGACGGCCGCCGCGCCCGCGTCGCCGGCTACGGCAAAATCATGCAGGAAGAGCGCGCCGGCTGGGACAAGGCGCTCGCCGACATGGCGGTGCCGATGCACCCGGCGCACATCGGCGCCGCCTGCCGCGAAGTGTTCCCGGCGGATTCGGTACTGGTGGCCGACGGCGGCAACGCCACCATCTGGGCCATGTTCTACCATCACGTGACGGTGCCGAACACGGTGATCTCGACCTTCAAGTTCGGCATGCTCGGCGCCGGCACCTCGCAGGCGGTGGCGGCGGCGCTGGCGCGGCCGGGCAAGCCGGTGTGCTGTATCATCGGCGACGGCGCCATGGGCTTCCATGCGCAGGAAGTCGAGACGGCGGTGCGCAACAAGGCGCAGGTGATCTACATCGTGCTGTGCGACAAGCAGTGGGGCATGGTCAAGATGAACCAGCAGTTCATGCTGCGGCCGTTCAAGACCATGCTCTTCAAGCACCTCGATCCGGACGAGACCATCAAGGCCGACCTCGGCGAGATCGAATTCGACAAGCTCGGCCAGGCGATGGGCGCCCATGGCGAGCGCGTTTCCGACCCGAAGGAACTCAAGCCGGCGCTGCAGCGGGCGCTCCAGTCGGGCAAGTGCGCGGTGGTGCATGTCGACGTCGATCCGGTCAAGCACATGTGGGCGCCGGGACTGATCCACTTCAAGAAGATGCACGAGGAGCCGAAGGGCTGACGGACGGGAGGCCGCATCATGAATGAAATGGATCTGGTCCGGCTGAACTTCAATCCACAATCGCTGTGGGTATTGAACTTCATCATCGGCTTGGTGATGTTCGGCGTGGCGCTCGACCTCAAGGTGTCCGACTTCAAGGCCGTGCTGGTCACGCCCAAGCCGGTGCTGATCGGCCTGGCCGGCCAGTTCATCCTGCTGCCGGCCTTCACCTTCCTGCTGGTGCTGGCGATCCGGCCCGCGCCCAGCATCGCGCTGGGGATGATGCTGGTGGCCGCCTGCCCCGGCGGCAACATCTCCAACTTCCTTGCCCACTACGCCCGGGGCAACACCGCCCTGTCGATCACCATGACGGCGATCTCGACGGCGGTGGCGATCGTCATGACGCCCCTCAACCTGTCGCTGTGGGGCGGCCTGAACCCGGAGACGAATGCCATCCTCAGGATCGTCGCGCTCGATCCCCTGGACATGCTGCTGGCGGTGTTCCTGCTGCTCGGTCTGCCGATGGCCGCGGGCATGTGGACCGGACACCGCTACCCGGGATTCGTCGAGAAGGCGCACAAGCCGGTGAAGATCTTCTCGCTTGCCGTCTTCGGCCTCTTCGTCATCGGCGCGCTGGCGGCGAATTGGCGCTATTTCCTGGATTTCGTCGGCTTCGTGGTGTTCGCGGTGTTCCTGCACAACGCCCTGGCCCTGTCCACCGGCTACATTGCCGCGAAGGCGGCCGGCCTGCCCGAGCGCGACCGCCGCGCCGTCTCCATCGAGGTCGGCATCCAGAACTCCGCCCTCGGCCTGATCCTCATCTTCAATTTCTTCGACGGCCTCGGCGGCATGGCCATCGTCACCGCCTGGTGGGGCATCTGGCACATCATCTCGGGCCTCACCGTGGCGACGCTCTGGTCGCGGCGCGACCCCGGTCCGGCCGCATGAGCGGACCGAGCGTCCTCGTCACCGGCGCCGGCGGCTACCTCGGCTCGCAGCTCGTCGCCGCACTGGCGGCCGGTCGGATAACAGTCAGCCGCGTGGTGGCGGCGGACGTGCGCGCGGTGCCGCCGGAGCGGCGCCTGCCCGGCATCGATTACGTGCAGGCCGACGTGCGCTCGCCGGCGCTGATGGAGCTGTTCGACCAGTGCAAGGTGGATGTCGTCGTGCATCTCGCCTCGATCGTCACGCCGGGCAGGGACAGCAACCGCGCATTCGAGTATTCGGTGGATGTCGAGGGCACGGAGAACGTGCTCATCGCCTGCACCACCACCGGCGTGAAAAAGATCGTCGTCAGCTCGAGCGGCGCCGCCTACGGCTACCACGCCGACAACCCGGCCTGGCTGACCGAGGACTGCCCGCTGCGCGGCAACCGGGCCTTCGCCTATTCCTGGCACAAGCGCCTGGTGGAAGAGATGCTGGCGCGCTGGCGCGTGGAGCATCCAGAACTCAAGCAGGTGGTGTTCCGCATCGGCACCATTCTCGGCGAGACGGTGAGGAACCAGATCACCGATCTTTTCGAGAAGCCGCGCCTGCTTGCCATCCGCGGCTCGGACAGTCCTTTCGTCTTCATCTGGGACCAGGACGTCGTCGGCTGCCTGCTGCAGGCCATCGAAACGGACAGGACGGGCATCTACAACGTCGCCGGCGACGGCGTGCTGACCCTCCGCGAGATCGCCGCGAGGCTGGGCAAGCGCTGCCTGGTGCTGCCGCCCGGCCTGCTGCGGCTGGCCCTCCGCGTGCTGAAGGCGCTCGGCCTGACGCAGTACGGCCCCGAGCAGCTGGATTTCCTGCGCTACCGGCCGGTGCTCGACAACACGCGGCTGAAGAACGAGTTCGGCTACGTGCCGCGGCTCAGCTCGGCGCAGGTGTTCGATCTCTATCTCAAGTCGCACCGCCATGGCGCGTGACTTTGCCGGGCGGACGGTGGCGGTCACCGGCGCCGCCGGCGGGCTGGGCCGCGCGCTCTGCCTGCGCTTCGCCGCCGCCGGCGCGCGCATCGTCGCGCTCGACCGCGATGCCGCCGTGCTGGAGGGACTGACTTTTCCGGAAGGCACCGAGGTTGTCCGCATCGCCTGCGACGTGTCGAGCGGGGAGGATTGCCTGCGGGCGATGGCCGAGGCGCGGCGCGCCTTCGGCGGCGTCGACGTGCTGGTGAACAACGCCGGCATCACCCACCGCAGCGCCTTCGCGCACACCGAACCGGCGGTGATCCGCCGAGTCATGGAAGTCAATTTTTTCGGCGCGCTGCACTGCACGCATGCCGCGCTGGAGGACCTGGTGGCGCGGCGCGGCCTGGTGGTCGCCATCTCCAGCGTGGCCGGCTTCGCCCCGCTGGTCGCGCGCACCGGCTACGCGGCGAGCAAGCACGCGCTGCACGGCTTCTTCGACAGCCTGCGCACGGAGGTCGAGCCGCACGGCGTGAAGGTGCTGCTGGTCTGTCCGTCCTTCATCAGCACCGGCATCGAGAAGAACGCGCTGGCCGGCGATGGCGGGCCGGTGCGCCACGCCCAGTCCGTCGTCGGCCGCCGCGCGACGCCCAAAGCCATGGCGGAGAAGATCTTCCGTGCGGCGCAGGCCGAGCGGCGCCTGCTGCTGCCCGACCGCGTCTCGCGGCTGTCGTGGTGGGTGTCGCGGCTGGCGCCGCGGGTCTACGAGCGGCAGATGGTCAGGAAGCTCGGCCGGGAGATGGCCGGCAAATAATCAGTGCAGGTGCGCCGGCGCCTGCGGCAGGTCCTCGGGCAATTCGGCGTGGGAAGTCTCGCCCTCCGGCGTCGGGTACATCGGCATGCCGCAATCGTCGCAGAATTCCACGGGGAAGCGCTGGTCGAGCACGACCACGTTGCCGACGCCGACGTCCTCCAGCACCGCCTCGATCTGGCCGACGCAGTCGGTCGACTCGTCCTCGGCCCCGAGCAGGGGCCACACCACGCCGTGCACCACTTCGCTCGAATCGGCGAGGGTGAAGCCGATGCGGTACTCCTCCAGCCTTTCTTCATGGAAAGGCGCCACCACCGCGCGCAGTGACTGCGGTTTGACGTTGAGCACCGTCTGCAGGAAGGCCGCCGCCGCGCGCAGCGAGTAGGTGCGCAGGCCCTGGTCGGCGTTGCGGCAGGCGGCGTGATAGACGTCCGGCAGCAGCGGTTCGAGTGCGCAGCCGGTAAACAGCGGCTGCAGCGAACTGCCGCCCTGGGCGCTCCATTGCGTCGCCGCCTGCTCTCGCGAGGCGTCTTCTTCCTGCCAGCGGAACAGCGCCTGGCCGCGCGGCGCGACGACGGCGCCGATCAGATAGCGCGTGTCGGAGATGAAGCGCGTCGTCTCCGGCAGCTGGCGCGGGTCGATGCGCGCGTCCTTGTTGTCGGCCGCCGCCTTGGCAAGCTGGTTGGCCAGCCGGTACGTCTCGACGAAGCCGCGCGGCAGCTGGTCCGGGCTGTAGAGGAAGTCTGCCAGGGCGAGCTTGGTGCCGGCCGCCAGCACGTGCGCCTGCAGCTGGGTGCGCGCCGCGGCGAGCGTGCCGGCGGGCAGGGGGCCGGAGGGGATGATGAACCGCGACCAGGCCAGCAGCGGGGCGGCGAACATCGCCACGTCGAACTCGTTGCCGCCCGTGCCGAGCACGCCGCCCTCGGCGCGCGACTCGATCAGGTCGGCCAGCGCATCGTAGGCGCGGCCGTTGGCGCCGAACAGGTGGTCGAGGGCCAGGTTGAGGGTGTCCTCGTTGCCGGTGCGCAGCAGCTTGTCGACCGCCGAGTCGAGGCGGCTTTCCCAATACGCGTCCTCGACGCGGCTGGCCGAGGCGGCCAGGCCCGTGGCCAGCCGGGCGATCTGCTCGGCGTCGCGGTTGAGGGCGCCCCGGCGGGCGAAGCGGCTTCTTTTCATGGCGGTTCCTTGCTTTCGGGAGGCGAATTCTACCCGCTATGCCGCCGGAGGGCGAGCGGGGCCAGGCGGGCAAAAACGACAACAAACTTGACAACATGACAACATACATGTCAAATGGCCGGCATGAGGGAAAAATCTCCCGTGGCGGAGGCCGGCGGCCAGCCGCTGCGCCAGGCGATCCTGGCCGTGCGGCGGCTGTTTCACGTCCTCGCCGGGACGGCCGGACGCGCCGACGCCGAGCTCGGCATCACTGCCAGCATGCGGGCGGTGATGGAGCTCCTGCACGAGCGCGGCCCGCGCACGGTGCCGCAGGTGGCAAGGGAGCAGGGGGTCAGCCGCCAGCACATCCAGGTGGTCGTGAACGGCCTGTTGGAGGCCGGTCTGGCCGAGTGCCTCGACAACCCGGACCACCTGCGCTCGCCGCTGGTGCGCCTGAGCGCGGCGGGCCTGAAGGCCAACGAGGCGGCGCGCCGGCGCGAGGCGCGGCTGCTGGCCGAGCTGGCAAAGCGGATTCCGGGGTCAGACCTGAAGGTGACCCTGAAAACCCTGAATGCGATGGAGTCGGGGCTGAACCGGCAGGAAGCGCGCGCCGGTTCGCGTGTGTGAGCTTGCAACAGAGAGAGGGGGTGGATGATGCGGCGATACGGAAATATGCTCGGCGTGCTGCTGACGGGACTGGCGCTGCTGCTCGGCGTCGCCCTGCTGCTGCGGATGGCCTGGAACTGGTCGATTCCTGACGTGTTCGGCTTCGGGCCGATCGCCGTCAGGCATGCGCTCGGCGTCGTCCTGCTCGGCGTGATCTCGGCGGGATTGCTGCGCCTGGGCCGCCAGCGCGGCCACTGGTAACCGCGCCCGCCCCCGTCCGGGGGCGGGCATGCAGGTCAGTAGCCGCCGTAGGCGCGGCGCTTGGCGCCCGACGGCGCGCTGCGCTTGTCGTTGCCCGGCCGCCCGCCCTCGCGGTGGCCGTAGCCCGATTTTTCACCGAAGGCAGACTGTTTTTCGCCGTAGGCGGCTTTCCGGTCGCCGAACCCCGCCTTGCGATCGCCGAAGCCGCTCTTGGCGCCGTAGCCGCCGCCATTGCCCTTGCCATAGCCGCCCGCGGGGCGCGGCGCGGAGGGACGGCGTTTGTCGGCGAAGCCCTCGGGTCGCGCCGGGCGCGACTTCGGCTCGAGGCCGGGGATGACGCCGACGCGGATGGATTGCGCGGTGTAGCGTTCGATGTCGCGGATCTGCCGCTTCTCGAAATGCGCGGCGAGGCTGATGGCGATGCCCTCGCGGCCGGCGCGGCCGGTGCGGCCGATGCGGTGCACATAGTCCTCGGCCTGGCGCGGCAGGTCGAAGTTGATGACGTGGCTGATGCCCGGCACGTCGATGCCGCGCGCGGCGACGTCGGTGGCCACCAGCACGCGGGTGCGGCCCTGGCGCAGGGCCTGCAGGGTGCGGTTGCGGTCGCGCTGGCTCATGTCGCCGTGCAGCGCCTCGGCGGCGAAGCCCTCGCCGCGCAGCTGCACGGCGAGGTCGTCGGCGGACTTCTTGGTCGAGGTGAACACCACCGCCTGCGAGAGATCGACGTCGCGCAGCAGGTGGTCGAGCAGGCGCGACTTGTGCGAGAAGTCGTCGGCGAAATGGATGCGCTGCTCGATCTTCGCCTTGAGTTCCGGCGCGGTCTCGATCTCGATGCGGCGGGCGTTCTTCGTCACGCGCTGGGCGAGGCGGCCGACGACGCCTTCCAGCGTGGCCGAGAAGAGCAGCGTCTGGCGGGTGGCCGGCGTGCGCGCGATGATCGCCTCGATGTCGTCGATGAAGCCCATGTCGAGCATGCGGTCGGCCTCGTCGAGGATCAGCGTCTCCAGGCGCGAGAAGTCGATGCGGCCGCGCTCGATGTGGTCGATCAGGCGGCCCGGCGTGGCGACGACGACGTCGACCGGCTGCGACAGCAGCTTGGCCTGGACGTGGAAGGGGGCGCCGCCGACGACGGCGACGACGCGCAGGCGCTTGAGGAACTTGCCGTAGGTGTCGGCGGCCTTGGTCACCTGCTGCGCCAGCTCGCGCGTCGGCGTCAGCACCAGGATGCGCGGGCCGCGGCCGGGCAGGGCCGAGGGCTGGTCGAGGCGGTGCAGGCAGGGCAGCATGAAGGCCGCCGTCTTGCCGCTGCCGGTCTGCGAGGAGACGAGCAGGTCCGTGCCTTCCAGCGCGGCGGGGATCGCCTGCATCTGCACGGCGGTGGGTTCAGTGTAGCCGCTGGCCTCGACGGCCTTGACGACAAGCGGGTTCAAACCGAGCTGGGCAAAAGCCATGGCTCTTTCCTTTCGAAGTATGAATGGGCGTCGCAATCCGGGAACGCAAACCCGGCGACGCGATATCACCGGCAACAACTCATGCCGTTCGGAAGGGAAGGGCGGGAGAGATCGAGGACGGAGACTGTCTGTGGAATACAGTCTTTGGGAACATGAGCCTGCACAGGAACTACAGGCTAGAGGCGCACCGATTGCTGCATTGCACAAGACGCATTATACAGACCCGCGGACGTTGCGCCAGCGTTTTTTCTTATGCCGCTATGCCTACGCCGTGGTCCTTGCGGTCGGTGAGGATCTCGAAGGCGGCGCGCGAGCGCGTGACGAAGCTCTTTGCAGGGCGTCCCGGGCGCTCCAGGGTGAATGCCGCCGACGCGAGCTTGGTGTTGAGGCAGGTCTTCGCCCCGCCCGGCGGGTTGAGGTAATTAAGCCCGACGAAGGCGGAGGCAGGCGCCTCGATGCGGCCGTGCAGGCGCGCCTGCGGCCCGCGCGAGTCCAGCGTCCAGCGGAAGAAATCATAGTCGCCGTGCGCCCGCGCCGCCTGCCAGAGACCGTTCAGGGCAATCTCCTCCTCGCCGTCGCGCAGCACGAGCAGCGTCAGCTTCGGCGTCCACAGCGGCCCGATGCGCACCTGCGCCGTCGCGCATTCGAGGAAGGCCTCCGGCGCGTTGTCGAAGCCGGCGACCTGGCCCCAGACATAGCGGTCGGTGTGGCGGCTGCCCCAGTTGTGGTTCTGGCTGCCGCGCCAGCCGGAGAGGGCGATCTCGCGGCCGTCCACTTCCAGCGCGCCGGTGAAGGCGGCATTCGGTCGCGCCACCAGCGCCTTGGCCTTGGGAAAGCCGCCGGGGTACATCGCTTCGGGCAGCAGCAGGAGCGGTGCATCGCCGCCGGCAAAAGTCAGCCGCCACGATACGGCGTGGTCGGCCGAGGCGGCGCGGCCTTCGAGGTTTCCTTCCCCCAGCGTCGCGTCGCCGATGCGCACCTCGAGCCGGTCCGGCGCGAAGCGGCAGTCGGCGATGGGCAGCGACTCCTTGACGGCGGTGACCTTGTTTGACTCTCCGTCGAACCAGATCGCCCACAGTTCGCCCTGCGCCTCCTGCGGGCGGCCCTGCGGGCAGAACACGGTGTAGCGGATCCAGAAGGCGAGCGGCTTGTCCGGATGGTTGGCGCGCAGGAAGTAGCTTTCGTAGAGGCCGCCGGTTTCCCCCGGCCGGAAGCGCGAGGCGTTCCAGGCGTCGCGGCGCTGCTGCAGTCTGTCGCTCATCGGTCCGGCTCCCCTCCCGTTTCGCGGCAGTCTACGCCGCCGCCAGCAGTTCGAGCAGCGCCTCCCCGAAATTCTCCAGCTTGCGCGCGCCGATGCCGCTGACGTGGCGCATCGCGTCGAGGGAGCGCGGCCGCTGGCGCAGGAGCTCCAGCAGCGTGGCGTCGTGCAGGATGACGTAGGCGGGCACGCCGTGTTCCTTTGCCGTCGCGGCGCGCCAGGCGCGCAGGCGTTCCCACAGCGCATGTTCCTCGGCGGACAGATCGGCGTCGATCCTGCGGCTCTTCGTCGTCGCGGCCTTCTTCTTCTCCGGCGCGCGGCGCAGCGGCACTTCCTGCCCGCCCTTCAGCACCGGTCGGCTGGCGGCAGTGAGGACCAGCGAACCATGGGCGTGGTCGACGGCGAGCAGGCCGAGCGCCACCATCTGGCGGAAGATGCCGCGCCATTCCTTCTCGGGAATGTCGGCGCCGATGCCGTAGGTCGACAGCCTGTCGTGCCCCCACTGGCGCACGCGCTCGTCGTCGCGCCCCATCAGCACGTCGATGACGTGGCCGGCGCCGAAGCGCTGGCCGGTGCGGTAGACGCAGGACAAGGCCTTCCTCACCGCCTCGGTGCCGTCCCAGGTCTGCGGCGGATCGAGGCAGGTGTCGCAGTTGCCGCAGGGCCCGCTGTCCTCGCCGAAATAGGCGAGCAGCCGCTGGCGGCGGCAGGCGGTGGTCTCGCACAGGCCGAGCAGGGCGTCGAGCTTGGCGCTGGCGACGCGCTTGTGGCGCTCGTCGGCCGGCGACTCCAGGATCATGCGCCGCTGCTGCACGACGTCGGCGAGGCCGTAGGCCATCCAGGCGTCGGCGGGCAGGCCGTCGCGCCCGGCGCGTCCGGTTTCCTGGTAGTAGCCTTCAATGCTCTTCGGCAGGTCGAGGTGGGCGACGAAGCGCACGTCGGGCTTGTCGATGCCCATGCCGAAGGCGATGGTCGCCACCATCGTCACGCCGTCCTCGCGCAGGAAGGCCGTCTGGTTGCGCTCGCGGTCGGGCGAATCCATGCCGGCGTGGTAGGGCAGGGCGCGGATGCCCTCTTCGCAGAGGAAGGCGGCGGTCTCTTCGACCTTGCGCCTGGAGAGGCAATAGACGATGCCGGCCTCGCCGGCGTGCTCGGCGCGCAGGAAGGCCAGCAGCTGGGCGCGGGCGTTGGCCTTTTCGACGATCTGGTAGCGGATGTTGGGCCGGTCGAAGCTGGCGATGAAGATGCGCGCATCGCCGAGCTGCAGGTTGGCGACGATCTCCTTGCGCGTCGTCTCGTCGGCGGTGGCCGTCAGCGCGATGCGCGGCACGTCCGGCCAGCGCTCGTGCAGGAAGCCGAGCTTGAGGTACTCGGGGCGGAAGTCGTGGCCCCACTGCGAGACGCAATGCGCCTCGTCGATGGCGAAAAGGGCGAGGCCGTGGCGCTCGGCCTGGCTGAGCAGGTAGGTGAAATAGGGCGACAGCAGCCGCTCCGGCGAGACGTATACCAGATCGAGCTGGCCGCTGGCGAAGTCGCGTTCGGCGCTATCCGACTCGATGGCGTCCTGCCCGGAATGGATGCAGGCGGCGCGCACGCCGGCTTCCCGCAAGGCCGCCACCTGGTCCTGCATCAACGCGATCAGCGGCGAGACGACGATGGCCGTGCCCGGCCGCAGCAGGGCCGGGATCTGGTAGCAGAGCGACTTGCCGCCGCCGGTGGGCATCAGCACCAGGGCGTCGCCGCCGGCGGCGACCCGTTCGATGATCTCCGCCTGCTGGCCGCGGAAGGCGGGGTAGCCGAAGGTTTCGTTGAGAATGTCGAGAGCGGACGTCATAAGTGCGGAAAAACGGAACGCATTCCCCTCATGGGCGGACTTTTTGTGCCCAAATGTGAATAAGTGCCTGGGTTGATTCTGTGATGAATGTTAAAGTCCAACTCAAATAAATGACGCCGTGCCGAGACCCGCAAGGGCAAGGCGCGGCGCAACGGCGGACGGCCAACAGAGGGTTGCAAGCATGGCAGGTTACGTTTACCGGGCTGAGACGCTCTCGCGTTTGCTGAAGTCGAAGGAGCCGGTATTGCGGCTGGAGCGGCAGTTCGGGCCGCCCCACGATTATCCCCAGAAAATGCTGGAAACGGTGCGCAAGCAATTGCCGGCGAGCCGTGCCGTGTATCGACTCGAGTGCCAGACCCGGGTGCCGCAACCGAATGGCGCCGATACGGTGATCCTGCGCATTCCGGCGCGCAATGCGCTTTTCGCGGAAGTGACGCGCATCGTGGACGAGCGCAACCAGTCTTCCGGCGTGGTCTATTTCGGCGTCGACGACGCCGTGAGTCCGACCAACCGGCTGAGCCCGAACCTGGCCATTCCCTTCGAGAAGATCGACGTGCTGGTCGGCGACAAGTGGCTGCCGGCGACGTCCGTCCTGCTCGACAAGATGCCCGTCTAATTCCCCTCCAGAATGATCGCCGCCCCGGCCGGGGCGGCGATGCGAAATCCGAAACGCCCCGACTTCTTCGCCAATGCCAGCAGCGCCTTGTCCTTGGTGACGAGGAGGTCGGCCTTTGCCGCCTGGGCCAGCTCGAGGAACTTCTGGTCGTCGGGGTCGCGGCAGGGCGGCAGCTGCGGCAGGGCTGCGTTGTCGGCCTCGCCGTCCGGCGCCAGCGCAATGTATTCGTCGAGGATGCGGCGGGCTTCATGCTCGGAGATTTTGAACTGAGGGTAGCTCAGCACGTGAGCCAGCTCGTCGCGGCAGGCGGCGTTGCCGACGCAGGCCGCCTTGCCCGCCAGCAGGGCGCGGCGGATCGGCGCCACGGCCGGGTCGTCGAAATGCAGCAGGTCGAGCACGACGTTGGTGTCGAGCACCAGGCGCAACATCAGAGCCCCAGCTCTCCGCAGACGTGCTCGGCCAGCGCCAGGCACGAAGTCAGTCCCGGCGATTCGATGCCGAAGAGATTCACGAGGCCCGGCACGCCGTGCGTCGCTTCCGACTGGATGACGAAGTCCGCCGCCGGCGCCTCCGGCCCGCCGAGCTTCGGCCGGATGCCGGCGTAGGCCGGCTGCAGGGCGCCGTCCGGCAGGGCCGGCCAGTACTTGCGCACCTCGGCGTAGAAGGCATCGGCGCGGCGCGGATCGACCGTGTAGTCGATTTCGTTCACCCATTCCACGTCGGGGCCGAAGCGCGCCTGGCCGCCGAGGTCCAGCGTCAGGTGCACTCCGAGGCCGCCCGGCTCGGGCAGGGGGTAGACGAGATGCGTGAAAGGCGCGCGGCCGGCCAGCGCGTAGTAGTTGCCACGGGCGTAGCGCGGCGTCGGCACGTGGCGCGCATCGAGGCCGGCGAGCGAGGCGGCGACCCGCGGCGCATGCAGGCCCGCCGAGTTGATGACGATGCCGGCCGCCAGCCGCATCGGGTCCTCGCCGCCCACCTCCAGCAGGAAGCCGTCGCCGCGCGCCTCGCCGCGCGTGAGCGGACTCTTCAGGGCCAGCGCCGCGCCGTGCGCCTCGGCCTCGCCGAGCAGGGCCAGCATCAGGCCGTGGCTGTCGACGATGCCGGTGGAGGGCGAGAGCAGGGCGGCCGTGGCCCTGAGTTGCGGCTCCAGGGCGGCGAGGCGGCCGGCGGCGAGCGGCTGCAGGTCCGTCACGCCGTTCTGCAGCGCCTGACTTTGCAGGGCGGCCAGCTTTTCCTCTTGGCCGGCGTCGGTGGCGACGATCAGCTTGCCGCAGCGGCGGTGGGCGACGTGGTGCGCGGCGCAGAATTCGTAGAGTTGGCGGTTGCCGGCCACGCACAGGCGCGCCTTGAGCGAGCCTGCCGGGTAGTAGATGCCGGCGTGGATGACCTCGCTGTTGCGCGAACTGGTCTCCATGCCGATCGCCGTGTTGGCCTCGAGGATGACGGTCTCGATGCCGCGCCGGGCCAGCGCCCGCGCGCAGGCGAGGCCGACCACCCCCGCGCCGATGACTGCCGCGCCGATTTTCTCTGTCATGGTCGTATCGAAGGAATCGTTTTGACTCTGCAGGAGCGGCATTGTAACTTCTGCCGACCCGACTTACAGGAGACCCCCATGAGCAAGTACGGATTCGGCAAGGCCGTGGATTACGGCTACGACGCGGCGATCGCGAAAGTGACCGAAGCGCTGGGCAAGGAAGGCTTCGGCGTGCTGACGGAGATCGACGTCGCCGCCACGATGAAGAAGAAGATCGGCGTCGACATGCCGGCCTACAGGATCCTCGGCGCCTGCAACCCGGCCCTCGCCAACCGCGCCATCGGCGCCGAGGCCTCGATCGGCCTGCTGCTGCCCTGCAACGTCGTCGTGCGCGATGACGCCGCCGGCAAGACCCACGTCGAGTTCATGGACCCCATCGCCATCCTGCAGATGGTGGACAAGCCGGAGATCGCCGAACTGGCGAACGAAGTGCGCAGCCGCCTCGACCGCGTGCTGGCGGCGCTTTAATCGGGAAGCCTGAGCAGTTCCGCCACCCGCGCCGCATCGGGCTTCGCTTGGTGCGGCACGAAGCCCAGCAGCGGCGCGGCCAGCCGCGTCCGCAGCGTATCGACGTTCTCCTCGACGCAGGCCATCGCCGGGTCGACCAGGTTGGCGATCCAGCCGGCCAGGCGCAGGCCGCGCGCGCGGATGGCTTCCGCGGTCAGCAGCGCGTGGTTGAGGCAGCCCAGCCGCAGGCCCACCACCAGGATCACCGGCAGGCCGAGCCGCGCGGCGAGGTCGGCGCCGTCCTGCGTGTCGCTGAGGGGCACGCGGAAGCCGCCGGCGCCCTCGACGACGAGAAAGTCCGCCCGCCCCCGCAGCTCGCCGAAGCGGCGCGCGATGACTTCGAGGTCGATCGTGAGGCCGTCGCGTCGCGCGGCCAGGTGCGGCGACAGCGGCTCGGCGAGCAGGTAGGGATTGACGCACTCGCGCGGCGCGGCGACGCTGCTTGCGGCGACCAGGGCGTCGACGTCCTCGGCGCCGCCGGCCGCCACCGGCTTCATGCCCAGCGCGCGCAATCCCTGCGCGGCGGCGGCGCGCAGCAGCGCCGCGGCGATCAGCGTCTTGCCGACTCCGGTGTCGGTGCCGGTGAGGAAATAGGCGCGGCTCATTCCAGTTCCATCAATGCCTCGACCAGCCGCGCCACCTGCGCCCCGGTGTGGGCGGCGGAGAGCGTGATGCGCAGCCGCGCCGAACCGGCCGGCACGGTGGGCGGGCGGATGCCCGGCACCCAGAGGCCGCGCTCCCAGAGTTTCGCGGCCACGTCCATGGTCTCGGCATTGCCGCCGATCACCAGCGGCTGGATCGCCGTGTCCGAGGGCAGCAGGGTCCAGCGCTTCGGCTTGAAGGACTCGCGCAGCTGGGCGATGCGGGCGGCGAGATTGGCGCGGCGCGCGTCGCCCTCCTCGATGAGGTCGATGGCCGTCAGCAGGGCATGGGCGATGAGCGCCGGCTCGGCGGTGCTGAAGATGTAGGTGCGCGCCTTCTGCAGGATCCACTCGACGGCGTTTTCCGCTCCGGCGACGAAGGCGCCGGCGCCGCCGGCCGCCTTGCCCAGCGTGCCCATGACGAGCAGGCGCGGCGAGGCGAGATTGAAATGCGCCGCCGACCCGCGCCCCTGCGGGCCGAGCAGGCCGAAGCCGTGGGCGTCGTCCACCAGCAGCCAGGCCTGGTGGCGCTCGGCCAGTTCAAGAATCTCCGGCAGGGGGGCGAGATCGCCGTCCATGCTGAACACCGCGTCGGTGACGATCAGCTTGCGCTTCGCCCGCGAGGCGGCCAGCGCGGCGCCGAGCGCCGAGAGGTCGCAGTGCGGATAGACGTTCAGTTCGGCGCGGCTCAATCGCGCGGCGTCGATCAGCGAGGCGTGGTTGAGGCGGTCGGAAAAGATCGCGTCGCCGCGGCCGACGAGGGCCGGCAGCGTGCCGAGGTTGGCGAGGTAGCCGGTGGAGAACAGCAGCGCCCGCTCGAAGCCGCAGAATTCGGCGAGGCGTTTCTCGAGGGCCGCGTGCGGCGCCTGGTGGCCGCAGACCAACGGCGAGGCGCCCGAACCGAGGCCGTAGCGGCGCGCGCCTTCCTGCGCCGCCGCGGCGAGCGCCGGGTCGCCGGCCAGGCCGAGGTAGTCGTTGCTGCAGAAGGCCAGCATCGGCCGGCCGTCGACGACCAGTTCGGGCGCGCAGGGCGAATCGACGACGCGCCGCCGACGCCGCAGCGCCTGCGCGTCGAGCGCGGCGAGTTCGTCCGTAAAGTCAGTCACGGCAATACGGCGTCGAGTGCGCCAATCGTTCCGGAAATCAGCAAGTCGATCTCCTCGCTGCCGAGGATGTAGGGCGGCATGAAGTACACCGTGTTGCCGAGCGGGCGCAGCAGCAGTCCGCGTTCCATCGCTGCCTGGTGGAAGCGCCGCGCGAAAAGGGGATCGTCGGTCTGTGCGTCGAAGGCCCAGATCATGCCGGTGTGGCGGAAGTGGCGCAGGCGCGGATCGGCGGCGAGCGCCGCCGCCGCCGCGTCGATCTGCGCGGCGAGGCGGCGGTTGGCGTCGATGACCCCGTCCTCCTCGAAGATGGACAGTGTCGCCAGCGCGGCGCGGCAGGCGAGCGGGTTGCCGGTGTAGGAGTGCGAATGCAGGAAGCCGCGCGCCGTGCTGTCGTCCCAGAAGGCGGCATAGACGGCGTCCGTCGTCAGCACCACCGAGAGCGGCAGGGTGCCGCCGGTGATGCCCTTCGACAGGCAGAGGAAGTCCGGCGCGATCTCCGCCTGCTCGTGCGCAAAGAAGCTGCCGCTGCGGCCGCAGCCGACGGCGATCTCGTCGGCGATGAGGTGCACGCCGTAGTGATCGCACAGGTTGCGGGCACGGCGCAGGTATTCCGGGTCGTGCATGGCCATGCCGGTGGCGCACTGCACCAGCGGCTCGACGATGAGGGCTGCGACTTCGGCGTGGTTCTCGGCGAGGTAGGCTTCCAGCGCGACGGCCGCCGCTACCGCCGCGTCGCGCGGCGTCTGTCCTTCGCCGGCGAGGCGCCCGTCGGGACTGGGCACGGTGTCGCAGGCGCGCAGCAGCGGCGCGTAGGCGTCGCGGAAGAGGGCGACGTCGGTCACCGCCAGGGCGCCGAGCGTCTCGCCGTGGTAGCTGCCGGCGAGGCTGAGGAAGCGGTTCTTGCCGGGCTGTCCCGTGTTGCGCCAGAAGTGGAAGCTCATCTTCAGGGCAATCTCGACGGCCGAGGCGCCGTCGGAGGCGTAGAAGCAATGGCCCAGTTCGTGGCCGGTCAGCGCCGAGAGCTTCTCGGAGAGCGCCACCACCGGCTCGTGGGTGAAGCCGGCCAGCATGACGTGGTCGAGCGTGTCGAGCTGTTCGCGCAGCGCTGCCGTGATGCGCGGGTTGGCGTGGCCGAACAGGTTCGTCCACCAGGAGCTGATGGCGTCGAGGAAGCGGTGGCCGTCCATGTCCTCCAGCCAGGGTCCCTGCGCGCGGCGGATCGGCGTGAGCGGCAGGGTCTCGTGCAGCTTCATCTGGGTGCACGGGTGCCAGACGGCGTCGAGGCTGCGGCGGAGGAGGTCGTCGTTGTTCATGGGGGCGGCAGGCGTGAATCGCGATTTTACGCGACGGCACGGCGCACGGTGTAATCGCGACGACAAAATCCCCGCCCGACTCCGGTACACTAGCGGGCTGTGCGGGGCGCCGGGAGACGCCGCCGCGAACTTCGAGAGGATGAATATGGCTTTCAGGAAAATCGGCGTCGTCGGCGCCGGCACCATGGGCAACGGCATCGCCCAGGCTTTCGCCCAGGCGGGCTTCGACGTGGTCATGAGCGACGTGGCGCAGGCCGCGCTCGACCGCGCCATGAATACCATCTCCGGCAGCTACGACCGCCTCATCAAGAAGGAGAAGATGACGGCGGAGCAGAAGGCCGCGGCGCTGGGCCGCATCAAGACGGCGACGGATCTCGCCGCCCTGAAGGATGCGGACCTCATCATCGAGGCCGCCACCGAGAACCTCGAGCTGAAGCTGAAGATCTTCAAACAGCTCGACGAGCTGGCGAAGGCCGACGCCGTCATCGCCAGCAATACCTCGTCGATCTCCATCACCAGGCTCGCGGCGTCGACGAAGCGCGCCGACAAGGTGATCGGCATGCACTTCTTCAACCCGGTGCCGCTGATGGCGCTGGTCGAGCTGATCCGCGGCCTGCAGACCTCGGACGCCACCTACGCGGCGGTCGAGGAAGTCTCGAAAGCCGTCGGCAAGACGCCGGTGCAGGTGAGGAACAGCCCGGGCTTCGTGGTGAACCGCATGCTCTGCCCGATGATCAACGAGGCGATCTTCGCGCTGGGCGAGGGGCTCGCCACCGCCGCCCAGATCGACGAGGCGATGAAGCTCGGCGCCAACCACCCGATCGGCCCGCTCGCCCTGTGCGACTTGATCGGCCTCGACGTGCAGCTGGCGGTGATGAACGTGCTGTTCGAGGGCTTCAAGGACCCGAAGTACCGTCCAGCACCGCTGCTGGTCGAGATGGTCGAGGCCGGCTACCTCGGCCGCAAGACAGGCAAGGGCTTCTTCACCTACGCCTGATTGTCACCTTGGCCCTCTCCCCGGCGGGGAGGGGGCAAACCCCATGTCCCGCCTCATCCTCGCCCCCATGGAGGGCCTCGCCGACGAGATCCTGCGCGGCGTGCTGACGCGCGCCGGGCGCTACGACTGGTGCGTCACCGAGTTCGTGCGCGTCACCGGCACCCTGCTGCCGAGGAAGTGCTTCACCCGCGTCAGCCCGGAGCTGCTCGAAGGTGCACGCACCGCCGCCGGCACGCCGGTGCGGGTGCAGCTGATGGGCTCCGACCCCGCCTGCCTCGCCGAGAACGCGGCGCGCCTGGCCGAACTCGCGCCGGCCGGCATCGACCTCAACTTCGGCTGCCCGGCGCCGCTGGTGAACCGCCATCGCGGCGGCGCGGCGCTGCTCGACGAGCCGGAGCTGCTCCACCGCATCGCCGCTGCGGTGCGGTCCGCCGTGCCGCCGGGACTGACTGTCAGCGCCAAGATGCGCCTCGGCAACGACGACACGGCGCTCGCCCTCGACTGCGCGCGGGCGCTGGAAGCCGGCGGCGCGCAGGAGCTGGTGGTGCATGCCCGCACCAGGGCCGACGGCTACCGGCCGCAGGTGCGCTGGGAGTGGGTGGCGCGCATCCGCGAGGCGGTGGCGCTGCCGGTGATCGCCAACGGCGAGGTATGGGACGTCGCCGGCTGGCGCGCCATCCGCGCCGCGACCGGCTGCGAAGACGTCATGCTCGGCCGCGGCGCGGTGGCCGATCCGTTTCTCGCCGGGCGAATTCGCGGCCTGCGCCCGGAGCAACCGGACGCATCCGACTGGCGCGAATTGCAGCCGGTTCTCGCCGACTTCTGGACGCAGGTGCAAGCGAAGGTGGCGCCGCGCCATGCCCCGGGTCGGCTCAAGCAGTGGCTCGGCCTGCTGCGGCGGAACTACGCAGGGGCGGAAGCGCTCTGGCGCCGCGTGCGCGAGACGAACGACGTGATGGAAATCGGCCGCGTCCTAGCGGCCGAGCGAGAGGGCAGGGTCGAAGCGGCCGGCCACCGTCGGGCTCTGCGCGTTGAGGGTCTCGCGGCGCACGTGCTCTGAGAGGTAGGGGATCAGCTCGCCGAGGGTGACGCGGCTGTCCCGGTTGTAGTCCGCCTCGCCCTTGAGGCCTTCCAGAAGGTAATGCGTGAACACGCCGTGGCCGCCGCCGAACTTGGCGCTCTCGGCCGAGAGCTGGCGATCGTCCGAGGCGGAGATCACGGCGATGCCGGCGCCGACGCTGGCGAGGTTCTGCAAACCCGAGGAGATGCGGTTGGGCTGGACGTCGCCCAGCGCACGCCGCGCCACGTCGAAGGTGGCGCCGACGCCGCCGGAATGGCAGGCGTCGGCCAGCACCACCACGCGCCGCGCCTTGATGAAGCGCTTCAGTGCCGTCTCCACGTCCCACATCGGAAAGCCCGTCGACGCGATGGCGTCGTAGCGCGTGTCGTAGGGCAGCAGGTAGAGGTTCTGCGGCGTGTCGGGCGAGTCCGGCGAACCGTGGCCGGCGAAGTAGATCACCACCACGTCCTCCTCGATGGTCTGGCGCAGCCAGGTGTACAGCGCCTCCTTGATGGCGGCGGCGGTGGCGTCGCGGTCGAGCAGCAGCTTCACGCGCGAGGGCGCATAGCGGCCGCCCGTCGGCGACACCAGCCAGTCGTGCAGGGCGCGGGCGTCCTTGGCGGCATAGCGCAGGGCGGGGATGCGGCTGTCGGCATAGGCCGAGACGCCGATCACCACCGCCCAGTGCTGGGTGCTGGCCGAAGACAGGGGCGGCAGGGGCGCGGCGGGCGCCGCCGCGCCGTTCTGGCGAGCGGATGCCGGGGGTGCCGCGGCTATGGGAGGGGCAGGAGGCGCCGGCGGCGCGGCGAGGGCGACCTTCGCCGTGACGGTGCCGGAATTGTCGTTGGTGAGGCCCTTCGGGTCGTTGCTGCGCAGGTAGAGGGTACCGTCGCGCTCGGCCTCGAACTCGAGCGATTCGCCGATGGCGAAAGGCCGTCCGTCCTGGCCGATCTTGCCGAGCAGGGTGCCGATCTGGTGCTGCGGCAGGATGAAGGGCGGGATGAAGGAGAAGCACAGCGGCGTGTTCGATCCCACCCCGCTCGGGCCGGAGCGTTGGCAGAAGCCGCCCATGTGCCATTCGCCGCTGGCGGTGATGCGGTACTTGACGCCCTTGCGCAGGCGCACGCCGGAACTGGTCCACTCGTTCTTGGCCGGCAGGGTCGCCGTCACCGCCTCGGCGCCGGACTCGGCAATGTCTTTCGGCGGCTCCGCCGATTCGACATGATCGGGAATCTCCGGCTGCTTCGGCAGGCCGAATTGATCCGTGTCCTGGGCGAGCGCCGCGCCGCACAGGGCGAACGCCGCCAGCAGGGCAAGGGAGAAGGATCGGCAAATGCGGGCGGATGGCATGGCGGTGCGGATTGATCGGGCTTGATTTTGAATTATAGTCCCGACCGATGACGAACCCCTGCACCGCCTGCGGCGCCTGCTGCGCCGCCTACCGCGTCGACTTCCACCGCCTCGACCTCGACACCGCGCCGGGCGGCGCCGTGCCGGCAGGACTGACTTTTCCGCTGACGGCGAACCTGGTGCGGATGCGCGGCAGCGACGACTTTCCGCCGCGCTGCGTGGCGCTCGAGGGTGAGATCGGCCGCTCGGTGCGATGCGGAATCTATGAACGCCGGCCGGGGCCCTGCCAGGAATTGGAGCCCGGCTCGGACGCCTGCAACCGGGCGCGGCGAAAACACGGCCTGCCGCCGCTGGCGTATTGAGCGCTCAGGCTGCGACGACGCGGTTGCGGCCGGCCTGCTTGGCGTTGTAGAGCGCGGCGTCGGCGCTGGCGACCAGGCTGTCGAAATCGTCGCCGTCGGCAGGATAGGTGGCGGCGCCGTAGCTGGCGGTCAGCGCCGCACCGTTTCCGCAGGGAATGCCCAGCGATTCGATTTCCTGGCGCAGGCGCTCGGCGGTTTCGATGGCGCGGGCCTTGTCGGTGTCCGGCAGGACGGCGACGAACTCCTCGCCGCCGTAGCGCGCCAGCAGGTCGCTGGCGCGCAGATGGCGATGCGTGGCGGCGGCGACGTTCTTCAGCGCCGCATCGCCGGCTTGGTGGCCGAGCCGGTCGTTCAATTGCTTGAAGAAATCGAGGTCGAACATCAGCAGCGACAATGAACGATTGTTGCGCTGCGCGCGCGCCATTTCGCGGGCGATGCTTTCCGCCAGGGCCAGGCGGTTCATCGCTCCGGTCAGCGGGTCGGTCCGCGCCTGGCGCTCCAGCTCGATCTCCTGGTGCATGGTGAGCATCCAGATGCAGCCGAAGATGGACATCACCATCAGGAGCAGGACGGACAGCAGGTACAAGGCATGCACCGGGCCGGCCGTCATGAGGTTGTCGGGGGGATGGTTCAGGGTGTGGGCGACGCGCACGGCCGAGACGATCACCATCTGGCCGAAGGCGGCGGCGGTGAACCAGTGCGAGGGCCGCAGGCGGCTCGGCACGTCCTTCGCCAGCAGCCAGGCCGTCAGGGCGGCCGGAACCGCATTGATGAGCGTCACCGCAATGATCCGGTTCGTCACGCTCGGTACGACGTAGAGGTAGTACAGCAGGGTCGGCACGAGCAGTACCAGCAGCGCTGCGCCGAGCCAGGGCAGGCGGCGCGGCAGGCGGCGGAAGCGGACGGCGCCCTCGCGGAAAAAGCACAGGGACGCCAGCAGCAGGGCGCTGGCGACGACGACCGAGAGGAAATCCGGGATGGCCCCGCGCAGCGCCAGCAGCAGGAAGCCGAGGCCGGCCGCGGCATAGGCCGCCGCCCACCAGCGCAGGCCGCGCATGGCCGGCTGGCCGCGCTGCACCAGGAACATGCCGACGGCGAAGACCAGCGCGAACAGCTGCAGCGTGAACGTCAGGGTGCGGATGTCGAGTTGCATTGTTGTTGCCGGAAAGGCTCCGGCATGAGCGAGCCGCCGTTCATTCTATAGAATCCCTCCTGCCATGTCCCCGCCCCCTCCCGCCGACCTGCTCATCCTCTTCGGCGCCTGCGACCGCCACAACCTCGGCGACCTGCTGTTCCCGCACCTCGCCGAAGCGTTGCTGGCGCCGCGCGGAGTCGTCGTCGCCGGGCTGGCGGCGCGCGACCTGACGCCGTTCGGCGGCCACCGCGTGCGCGCCATCGGCGAGGTGTTGCGCGAGTTTCCCGATGCACCGGTGATCCACGCCGGCGGCGAGTTGTTCGCCTGCGACGCCTGGGAGGCGGCGGTGATGCTGCTGCCGCCGGAGCAGGCGCCGGGCGTGATCGCGCAGTACGACGGCAGGCCGCAGCGTTTCGACTGGGCGCGGCGCACCCTCGGACTGTGGGACTACGCCCCCTACTGCCTGGGAAAAAGTCAGTCCCCGCGAGACGGCGCGCGGATCTTCCTCGGCGTCGGCGGCGTCGATCTCGACCGGCGCGATCCAGCCTTGCGCGGGGAGGTGCTGGGCAAGCTGCGCGCGGCGGCCTGGGTCGGCGTGCGCGACCGCCTGACTTTGGCGCATCTGTCCGCCGCCGGCATTGCGGCGACGCCGATGCCAGACCCGGCGGTGCTGACGGCGGAGTTGTTCGGCGCGCGCATCCGCGCGCGGGCGGAGGCTGGAGAAGCCGCCATCCTGCGCGCGGCTTTTCCGCGGGGCTATCTGGCCGTGCAGTTCGCCGCTTCGCTCGGCGACGACGCCACGCTGGCATGCGTCGTCGGCGGGCTGGCGCGGGAAGCGGCGGGCCGGGGCATCGTCTTCTTCCGCGCCGGCGCCGCGCCCTGGCACGACGATCTCGAGGTCTATCGGCGGGCGGCGGCGCGGCTGCCCGGTGCGCGGCTGTTCGAATCCCTCGACATCTGGGACACCTGCGCCCTGATCGCCGCGAGCGCGGGTTTCGCCGGCAGCAGCCTGCACGGCCGCATCGTGGCGGAAGCCTTCGGCGTGCCGGTCCTGGAGGAGATCGTGCCGGTCGGGCAGAAGGTGGCGGCTTGGCGCGAGACCTGGGCCGGGCGCGACACGGTCGGGGCTTTCCGCGCGGCCTGGGCGGTCATGCTTAAATCGGTCTTTGGGAATACATAAAAACCCTGAATGCTGCGGTGTGCCTTGATGGGATAGACTCGCACGCGATACGGGCCGCCGGCCCGTTTTTTTCGCCCGTCGTCTTAGTTTAGCCATGAAGAAAATCCGCAGCCTCCTCGTCGCCAACCGCAGCGAAATCGCCATCCGCGTCATGCGCGCGGCCTCGGAAATGGGCATCCGCACGGTGGCCATCTATTCGAACGAGGACCGCTTCGCGCTGCACCGCTTCAAGGCGGACGAATCCTATCTGGTCGGCACCGGCAAGAAGCCGATCCAGGCCTACCTCGACATCGACGACATCATCCGCGTCGCCAAGGAAGCCCATGTCGACGCCATTCACCCCGGCTACGGCTTTCTTTCCGAGAACCCGGACTTCGCCGAGGCGTGTGCCGCGGCCGGCATCGTCTTCATCGGCCCGAAGCCGGAAGTGATGCGCCTGCTCGGCAACAAGGTGTCGGCGCGCGAACTGGCGGAGAAGGCCGGCGTGCCGGTGGTGCCGGCGACCGGCGCGCTGCCGCAGGACCTCCCCGGCGCGCAGAAACTGGCGGCGGCGGTCGGCTATCCCCTCATGCTCAAGGCGAGCTGGGGCGGCGGCGGGCGCGGCATGCGGGTGGTGGAGACCGAGGCCGACCTCGGCCCGGCAATGGAGGTCGCCCGGCGCGAGGCCAAGGCCGCCTTCGGCAACGACGAGGTCTATCTCGAGAAGCTGGTGCGCCGCGCGCGCCACGTCGAGGTGCAGGTGATCGGCGACACCCACGGCAACCTGGTGCACGCCTACGAGCGCGACTGCTCGGTGCAGCGGCGCAACCAGAAAGTGGTGGAACGCGCGCCGGCGCCCTACCTGGAGGAGTCGCGCCGCGCAGAGCTGTGCGCCGCCGCCCTCAAGCTCGCCCGCGCCGCGCACTACACCCACGCCGGCACCGTCGAGTTCCTCATGGATGCCGACACCAACGATTTCTACTTCATCGAGGTGAACCCGCGCATCCAGGTCGAGCATACCGTCACCGAGGAGGTGACCGGGGTCGACATCGTCAAGGCGCAGATCCGCATCTCCGAGGGTGCGCGGATCGGTGACGCCGATGCCTACGTGCCGCGCCAGGAAGACATAAAACTGCACGGCCATGCCCTGCAGTGCCGCGTCACCACCGAGGACCCGGAGAACGGCTTCACGCCCGACTACGGCCGCATCAGCGTGTACCGCAGTGCGGCCGGCTTCGGCCTGCGCCTGGACGGCGGCACGGCCTACGGCGGCGCGGTGATCACGCCGTACTACGACTCGCTGCTGGTGAAGGTGACGGCCTGGGGCCACACGCCCGACGAGGCCATCGCCCGCATGGACCGGGCGCTGCGCGAGTTCCGCATCCGCGGCGTGGCGAGCAACCTGCAGTTCCTCGAGAACGTCATCGACCATCCGCTGTTCCGCTCGGGCGAGTGCACCACGCGCTTCATCGACACCACGCCGGAGCTGTTCACCTTCCAGCGCCGGCGCGACCGCGGCAGCAAGCTGCTGAAGTTCCTCGGCGAGGTGGCGGTGAACGGCAATCCGGAGATGAAGGGCCGGGCCTTGCCGCATCTGCCCTTGTCGAAACCCCTCAAGCCGCGCTGCGACCTGACGCAGGCGCCGCCGCCCGGCACGCGCGACCGCCTCAAGCAGATGGGCCCGGAGAAGTTCGCCGAGTGGATGAAGAACGAATCGCGCGTGCTGCTCACCGACACGACGATGCGCGACGCCCACCAGTCGCTCTTCGCCACGCGCATGCGCACGCACGACATGCTGGAGATCGCGCCGCACTACGCGCGCATGCTGCCGGACCTGTTTTCGCTGGAGTGCTGGGGCGGGGCGACCTTCGACGTGGCGCTGCGCTTCCTCAAGGAGGACCCCTGGGCGCGCCTGGCGCAATTGCGCGCGGCGATTCCCAACGTGCTGTTCCAGATGCTGCTGCGCGCCTCGAATGCGGTCGGCTACACCAACTATTCCGACAACGTCGTGCGCTACTTCGTGCAGCAGGCGGCCAAGGAGGGCGTGGACGTCTTCCGCGTCTTCGACTCGCTCAACTGGGTGGACAACATGCGCGTGGCGATGGACGCGGTGCGCGAGAGCGGCGCCCTGTGCGAGGCGGCGATCTGCTACACCGGCGACCTCTTCGACCCGGCGCGGCCGAAGTACGACCTGAAGTACTACGTCGGCCTGGCCAAGCAGCTGGAAAAGGCCGGCGCCCACATCCTCGGCATCAAGGACATGGCCGGCGTCTGCCGCCCGCGCGCGGCGCGCGAGCTGGTGCGGGCCCTCAAGCAGGAGGTCGGCCTGCCCATCCACTTCCACACCCACGACACCAGCGGCATCAGCGCGGCGAGCGTGCTGGCGGCGGTGGACGCGGGCGTCGACGCCGTCGACGGCGCACTCGATGCCATGAGCGGGCTCACCTCGCAGCCCAACCTCGGCTCGATCGCCGCGGCCTTGCAGGGCGCGCCGCGCGACCCCGGCGTGGACCTCGACGCCATGCAGGCGATCTCGCTCTACTGGGAGGGCGTGCGCCGCAGCTACGCGCCCTTCGAGGCGGACATCCGTTCCGGCACCGCCGACGTCTACCGCCACGAAATGCCCGGCGGCCAGTACACCAACCTGCGCGAACAGGCCCGCGCCATGGGCCTCGAGCACCGTTGGGCCGAGGTGTCGAAGGCCTACGCCGAGGTGAACCTGCTGTTCGGCGACATCGTCAAGGTGACGCCGACCTCCAAGGTGGTCGGCGACATGGCGCTGTTCATGGTCGCCAACGACCTGACGCCCGAACAGGTGAAAGACCCCGATCGCGAGGTCGCCTTCCCCGAGTCGGTGGTCTCGCTGATGAAGGGTGAATTGGGCTACCCGCCCGACGGCTTCCCGGCCGAACTGCAGAAGAAGGTGCTGCGCGGCGAGAAGCCGCTGCCGGGCCGCGCCGGCGACTTCCTGCCGGCGGTGGACCTCGAGGCCAAGCGCGCCGAGGCGGAGGCGGCGGTGAACCGCAAGGTGAGCGACACCGACCTCGCCTCCTACCTCATGTACCCGAAGGTGTTCAAGGACTACGCCGCGCACCGCAGCCACTTCGGCGACGTCTCGGTGCTGCCCACCCCCGCCTTCTTCTACGGCCTGCGCGAGCGCGAGGAGATCGCCGTCGAGATCGACCGCGGCAAGACCCTCATCGTCAGCCAGCAGGGCATGAGCGGGCCGGACGAGGAGGGCCACGTCAAGGTCGCCTTCGAGCTGAACGGCCAGCCGCGCACCGCGCGCATCGCCAAGGCCGGCATGGCGGCGCTGAAGCAGCATCCGCGCGCCGAGGAAGGCAACGCGCGCCACGTCGGCGCGCCGATGCCCGGCACGGTGGTCACCGTTGCCGTGCAGGCCGGGCAGAAGGTGGCCAAGGGCGACCCGCTGGTGTCGATCGAGGCGATGAAGATGGAGTCCATGCTGGCCGCCGAGCGCGACGGCGTGGTGGCCGCCATCCACGTCAAGCCGGGCGAGGCGGTGAACGCCAAGGACCTGCTGCTCGAGTACGCCTGAGGCCGCTTCGCCGAGACGGCAGGCCGGACCGGGATGGCTTAAAATTCCGCCATGGCTCATCCACGCATATTCGACCGCCGCAGCTTGCTGGCGCTGCTGGCGCTGCTGCTGTTCGCCGGTTTCTTCACTACCACCCTGATCGGCTACTTCGTCTCGAAGGAGGCCATCCGCGACGCCATCATCGAGCAGGACCTGCCGCTCACCTCGAGCAACATCTATTCGGAGATCCAGAAGGATCTGGTGCGGCCGGTGCTGATCTCTTCGACCATGGCGCACGACACCTTCCTGCGCGACTGGGTGCTGCGCGGCGAGAGGAATGTCGGCGAGATGTCGCGCTACCTGATGGAGGTGCGGCGCCGCTACGGCGCCTTCAGCAGCTTCTTCGTCTCGGAGAAGAGCGGCCTCTACTACACCGGAGAGGGCGTCCTCAAGCGGGTCCGGCCCGACGAGCCGCGCGACGCCTGGTACTACCGCGTGCGCGGGATGAAGGAGGACTACGAGATCAACGTCGATCCGGACATGGCGAACGCCGACGCCCTGACCATCTTCATCAACTACCGCGTCTTCGACTTCAAGGGCGACTACCTAGGCGCCACCGGCATCGGCCTGACGGTCGATGCCGTCAGCCGGCTCATCGCCGAATACCAGGAGCGCTTCCGGCGCACCATCTATTTCGTCGATGCGCAGGGGCGCGTCGTCCAGCTCGGCGCCGGCCGCGCCGGCCGGGGCGCCGACCTGCATGCCGCGCCCGGCCTCGGGCCGCTCATCGACGGCATCCTGCGAGAACCGCGCGGCTCGCGCCAGTTCGAGGCCGGCGGCGACAGCCACATCCTGCACTTCAACTACCTGCCGGAGCTGAAGTGGTACCTCTTCGTCGAGCAGAACGAGTCGGCCGCCCTGGCCGGCATCCGCCGCACGCTGTTCGTCAACCTGTCCATCAGCCTGGCGGTGACGCTGGTGGTGGTGTTCCTCACCCATCTCGCCCTGGCCCGCTATCAGAGCCGCCTCGAGGAGATGGCCTCGACCGACAAGCTGACGGGACTGCTCAACCGCCACGCCTTCGCCATCCTCGCCGTCAAGCTGCTGGCCGAGCATCGCCGCGAGCCGAGGCCGATCGCCGTGCTGCTGGCCGACATCGACCGCTTCAAGGAGATCAACGACCGCCATGGCCACCTGGCGGGGGATGCGGTGCTGGAGGCCGTGGCCCAGGTGCTGCAGCGGCGGCTGCGCGCCTCCGACCTCGCCGTGCGCTGGGGCGGCGAGGAGTTCCTGCTCCTGCTCAAGGGCTGCGAGCTCGACGAGGCGCGCCGCATCGCCGAGGACCTGCGCCAGGCCGTCGCCGCATCGCCCGTCGCCGCGGACAAGCTGGCGATTCCCGTGACGATCAGCGTCGGCGTCAGCCAGTTCGACGGCAAGGAATCGATGGATCGCCTGATCGGCCGCGCCGACGAGGCGCTGTATGCCGCCAAGCATGGCGGACGCAACCGGGTGGATGTGGCCTAGGCTTCGAGGCGCGTCCGCGCCGTCCCGCCGGGACTGACTTTCGCAGGGGGCGGCGGCAGGATTTGCCGCCGGCGGCTTGCGACGGGCGGCAAGCCTTGCAGGCCGTCCGCCCCCGCCGTTTTTCTTTCTGCTTGAAAATCAATGCGCCAGCGATGCTGGCCGGGATCTTGCTGTGAAAGCTTCGCATGCCCACGATCGGGCGCGAACATCAGGCAGGAGGACGGATCATGGCGATTGGCGCAATTATCGGGCTCATCTCATCGGTGGTGTCGATTGCACGGGCGTTCAGCCCGTCCGAGCCGGCGCAGGCGGCGCAGCCGCAGCAGGCGGCGGACAAGCTGTTTGCCAAGCTGGACGAGTTGGGCCGGGGCGAGATCGGCAGCGCCGACCTGCAGTCGGCCTTCGACAGGATCAGGGCGGACGCCACGGGCAGCTCCGATCGGCTCTTCTCGAAGCTCGATGCCGACGGGGACGGCAAGCTCACGCAGAGCGAGTTCTCGGGTTCGATCAACCGACTGGCCGACCAGCTCGACCAGCATTACATGCGCCTGCGCCTGCACGGCGAGGACGCCCTGCCGCGGCCGCCGGCCGATGCGGGCTTCACCCGGGACGAGCTGACCGGCCAGTTGTCGAACCTCGTCAGCAATTTCGACCGGGCGGATGCCAACGGCGACGGACGGGTCAGCGTGAGGGAGGCGCGGGCCTTCGCGCGGGGCAATGCCGCCGATCCCGCTGCGGCCGTCCGCAGCGCCGCAGCGGACAACCGGAACGTGGAGATGATGCTGCAGGTCGTGCGGCTGATGCAAGCCTACGGCGTCGTCCAGGGCTCCACCACCACCGCCGGTGCCAACAACGACGGCAACAACACCGCCGCCTCGGGCCTCTCGGTCCTCGGCTAGCAGCTCGGCCTTCGGGCCGAGCTACAGCCGCCGGTAGCGGCCGCCTTCCAGCGCGACCGTGCCGCGCTGCATCAGCCGCTCCAGGTGCTTGCCCATGATGGCGCCTTCGCCCCACTCGAAGAAGGCCTTCGGCTCGCGCGGCTTGCGGTAGACGATGCAGGCGGCGACGATGTCCTCCAGCGTGCGCGGCGCGGAAAGAAAATCCAGCAGCTTGGCCTCGCGCTCGTCGATGACGGCAAGGTAGGCGTCGCAGGCCGCCGCGATGTCCCCCTCGAAGCAGCCATCCTCGTGGCTGGTCAGCCAAGCCTTCGCCGGCACCTGCTGCAGTCGGCGCACCGAGGCGATGGTGTCGTCGATGGAGCCGTCGCGGTCGCCGTACCAGGGGCCGAAGCGCGTCAGGTCGTAGTCGCCGAGATACAGCACTTCCGGCTCGCGGAAAAAGAAGGCGGTGAAGCCCGGCGTGTGGCCGGGGGCGTGGATCGCCTCGGCAGTGCACGTACCGAGGTCGATGACCTCGCCGGGCGCGAAGTATTTCGTCGCCTTGCGCGGCTTGAAATGAAAGTCAGTCGGCAGGATACGGCGCCAGTAATCGCGGTATTCCTCCTTGCCGATGCCGTACCAGTCGAGGAAGGCCTCCAGGTCGGCGAGCGGCTCGGCCTCGACCGCCATCTGCCGCAGCGGCAGGCCGTCGAACAGGTCGAGGTAGGTGAGGTGGTCCTCGTGCCAGTGCGACAGCCAGACCTCCTTCACGCCGGGCCCGGCCAGCAGCTCCCGGTAGCGCGCCTCGTCGGCGCCGGCATCGATCAGGATGCCGGCGCCCTCGACGTAGACGGAATTCGAATGCGGGTAGCGGCCCTTGTTGGCGCCGGGAATCAGGCGGATCGGTCCAAAGCTTCTTTCGGGCATTCGAGCGTGCGCGGCGGCAATGGCGAGGCCGCCATTATCGCGCAGCCGGGCGCACGCCTGCGAGCCAATCCGGCAGCATGCGCGCCAGCGTGTTGTCGCCCTTGACGAAGTGGTGCCAGAAGGCGGCGACGGCGTGGAAGGCGATCAGCCCGATCGCGATGTTGCCGACGACCTCGTGCGCCTCCTTGAGCGTCTTGCCGAGGGCCTTGTTCTCGGCCAGGAACACCGGCAGCGGCGTGCCGAGAAAGGCGAGCGGCTTGCCGCCGGCCTGCGCCATGGCGACGCCGAGCACCGGCAGGGCCAGCATCGAGGCGTAGAGCGCCACGTGCATCAGGGCCGCCAGGCGGGCTTCCCAGGCCTGCGGCGCCGGGGCGATCGCCGGCGGCGGATTCGCCGCGCGCCAGGCCAGGCGCAGCGCGGCCAGGCCGAACAGCAGCATGCCGATCTGGATGTGCAGCATCATCAGTCCCTTGCGTTCGCTGCTGTCCTTCGGGAAGAACTCGTGCAGTTCGACGAAGACGATGATCGCGATGACCAGGGCGGCGATGCCCCAGTGCAGGACGCGCGAGACGGTGCCGTAGCGGCTGCTGTCGTTTTTCAGGGCCATGCTTTTCTCCTGCGAAAGATGTCGCAGGCAATCCTGGGCGCCGCGCCTTAAGGCAGCCTTAATCAGCCGGCCTCGCTCTCCTCCATCGAGGTGATTTCCCGCGTCCAGCCCAGCGCCTCAAGGGCGGCCTCGGTCACCTGGCCGGCATCGATCCCGCAGCGGGCGGCGGCCTCGCCCAGCCGCGCCTCGTCGTTGCTCTCGTAGGCCATCGCCAGTTCAAGGGTGTCGCGCCAGGCCGAGGGTTGCCCGAGCAGGGCGTCCCGCACCGGTTCGGGCAGCTGGACGCGGGCGACGATCTCGGCCAGCGGCTGGCCGAGCAGCACGTCGAGCAGGGAAAACAGGCCGAGCAGGAACAGGTCGTTGGCCACGGGCGGTATGGCGCCCTGGCCGGACAGGCTTTCGAGGAAGCGGCCGCGCGTCAGGGCCTGTTCGGCGAGGATGCGTTCCCGGTAGCCCTGGTCGCGCACGCTGAACAGCAGCAGGGACAGCCAGCGGTAGAACTTGTCGCGGCCGATGATGAGCAGCGCCTGCGAGACCGACGCGATCTTCTGCTGCAGGCCGAGCAGGGGCGAGTTGAGGTAGCGCAGGAGCTTGAAGGTCATGACCGGCTCCTGGCGCATGTGGTCGGCGATGACGTCGTACTCCGCCCCCTGGCGCACCAGGTTGAGCAGCGTGATGAAGTGCAGGCGGTCGACGTCGCTCTTCGGCGCCCGCCAGTTTTCCCGGCTGGTGACGAAGGGCCCCTGGAAGTAGTCGAAGCCGCCGTTGAAGCAGAGGTTGAAGTCGTCGAAGGTCAGCAGGTTGCGGGCGATGAAGGCGGCCTTTGGCAGCCCGGCCGTGCGCATCCCGGAGAGATCGCGCATGACGCTGCGGATCTGCAGTCCGTCGAAGGCGAGGGCGTCGACCTGCAGCATGTCGGCGTCGGCCATGAGCGGGGAGACGGGCGTCTGCGGCGCACGCAGGAGCCAGCCGATCCTGGCGCCGCGCTGCCTTTGCCTTGCCAGCGCCCCGGCCAGGTCCGCCGGCAACTCCGGAGTGTCGCCGCTGTCGAGGACCAGCACCGTGTTGGCTGGGGACAGCCGGTCGATCAGCGGATTGAGGAGCGAAGCCGGGGAGAGGTGCACGAAGGCGATGCGGTTGCCGAGCAGGTTCTGGATGTCGTGCAGCGCGATATTCCGCAGCAGCGCGTCGTCGTAGATGCGGTGCAGCAGCTGGCTTTTCTCATGCAGGCGAGACTGCAGGCGCTCAGGCAGGGAGAACTCGTAGCCGGCGATCTTTTCCTGCCGGTCGAGGACCGCTTCGCGACAGACGAAGCTGCGTCTGTCCGCCGCCAGATCGGGTGCTTTCGCCTTGAGCGGCGCAAGCTCGTTGAGGCGATCGAAATCCGAAGGCACCTCCACCGGCGCGCCTGCCTGGCTCCCGCCGCCGAACAGTTTGAACAGCTTGCCGAACACCGTTTTCTCCCTGTGCCACTTGTTATTCGATGATCTTGTTGATCGGCAGCTCGATGATGCCGCGCGCGCCGGCCGCGTAGAGCTTCGGGATCAGCTCGCGCACCTGCTTCTCGGCAACCACCGTGCTGAGGTCCACCCAGGCGGGATCGGACAGCGTGGATACCGTCGGCGTGGCCAGCGCCGGCAGGATCTGGAGCACGGCGTCGACGCGGTCCTTCGGCACGTTCATCGCCAGCAGTACGCGCGTGGCGGCGGCGATGGCGCCCTTCAGCAACATCAGCATGCGGTCGATCTTGGCGCGCTTCCAGGCGTCCCGCGCCGCCGCGCGGTTGGCGATGAAGCGCGGCGTGCTCTCCAGCACGACGTGCATCACGCGCAGCTGGTTGGCGCGCAGCGAGGAGCCGGTCTCGGAGACGTCCACGATGGCGTCGGCGAGGATCGGCGGCTTCACCTCGGTGGCGCCCCAGGAGAATTCCACGCTCGCAGTCACGCCGTGCTCGGCGAGGAAGCGCTTCGTCATGCCGACCGCCTCGGTGGCGATGTGGCGGCCCTCGAGGTCCTTGACGCTGTCGAAGGGCGAGCCTTCCTTGGAGGCCATCACCCAGCGCACCGTGCCGTAGTTGGGCCAGGGCGCGCGCAGGTCGGCCAGTTCCTCGACGTCGGCGCCGGTCTCCAGCATCCAGTCCAAGCCGGTGATGGCGCAGTCGAGCACGCCCTGCTCGACGTAGCGCGCCATCTCCTGCGGACGGATGAGGATGCATTCGATTTCCGGATCGTCGATGTCCGGGTAGTAGGAGCGGCCGGAAATGCGCAGGTCGAAGCCGGCGCGCTGGAACAGCTTCTGTGTTGTGTCCTGCAGGCTGCCCTTGGGGATGCCGAGGCGCAGGCGGGGAGCGGTGGCGGTCATTTCCTTCTCCAGGTCGAAGCCGCCATCGTATCATCGTTGCCTGTAGGGTTATCCCGGTGCATCATTGCCCCGTCATGTTCACCCTGCCCAACCTCATCACCATCGCCCGCGTGCTGCTGATCCCGGTGGTGGCCTTCCTCCTGCTCGACCACGACTACAAGCTTGCCTTCGCCGTCTTCATGGCTGCGGCTATCGGCGATTGGCTCGACGGCTTCCTCGCCCGGCGGCTCAACCAGATGTCGCAGCTCGGCGCCGTGCTCGACCCGATCGCCGACAAGATGACCATGATGATCGTTGCCATCCTGCTGTCGGCGCAGGGCATGCTGCCGATCTGGCTGGCGGTGGTGATCGTCATGCGCGACGCCATCATCGTTGCCGGCGCGGTGGCTTACCGCTTCGTCGTCGGACACATCGAGATGGCGCCGACGCGCCTGTCGAAGGCCAACACCTTCCTCGAGTTCGGCGTCCTCGCCCTGGCCATGGCGCAGGCGGGGCAGGTGGTCGATGCCGAGGTCTGGCTGATGCCGCTCTTCATCCTGCTGTTTGCGTCGGTTCTCATCTCCGGTGCCCACTATGTCTGGGTCTGGCGGAGGAAGGCGATCGAGGATGGGCGGCGCGCCGGCTGAATCCGCATCGCCCGGCCATTGGTTGCGACCTGAAGAAAAAGCTTGTCATTCCGGGCCATAGCGTCCAAAATTGGGCGGTCGAGTGGTTCCTGGCAAGCTCTATCGGCTCCCGTCCCGGGGGCTTCTGCGATTTTCTCCGATGGGTCATTTGATGCTGCGCGCAATATCGCGAGTGGCTTTACTCATTGATTCAATACAGGAATATCATGGCTATCACAGGTACCGTCAAGTTTTTCAACCCCGCCAAAGGCTTCGGCTTCATCACGCCCCAGGACGGTTCCAAGGATGTCTTCGTGCACATCTCGGCGGTCGAACGCGCCGGTCTGGCGACACTTGCCGAGAACCAGCGACTGTCGTTTGAAGTCGAGACCGGCAAAAACGGCAAGGTTGCCGCCGTCAACCTGAAGGCGCTGTAATCGGTCGCGATACCCTTGCGGAATAAGGAGATTTTCCGATGAATGGAATCCTGGAATGTCTTAAGCGTCACGGCGAACAGCTCGACTGGGAGATCGCCGCGTCAACCGGAATGTCGCTTGAGAACGTGCGCCAGGCGGTGTCCCACTTGTCTGCGCGCGGGGATGTCATCGTATGCCGTTCGATCCGCTTCAAGAACGGCAAGGAAATCGAAGCCATGCTTTGCCGGGTATCCGGCTATATTCCCCCGGCCATCCCGGGCAGGAAACCCAAGGCCACGCCCGTCAGGAAGTAGTTTCCCGAAGCCTGCCCGAGAGGAAAGGCCGACGGTCGCTACCTGCACATCCCGTAGCATGCATCGCCGCTATTTGCCGATTGTTGTGGCCATGGCGCTGCCGCTGGTCGGCTGCAAGGACGGCGCAGATGCGTTTTTCTCCGGACGGCCGTCCGGAATGTCCATGGTCCACAACCGCATCATCGCCGGCACGCCCGAGGCGATGGTCGAGCTGTTGCGGGTTCCTTCCCGATTTCCCGATGCAAAGGAATCGCATGTCGCGAACTGGCAGGAATCTGCCATCGCCTGGTGGGGACGCCCCGACAAGCGCGGCGCCATGATCGCCTCGGCGAAAAAGCTGTCGCGCGAGGAAACCCAGGCCTTGAAGGCATGGCTGCGGCTGCGGGACGGGCAGCGCAGCGCGGAAAAGGCCGGGGCGCTCGACGAAATCGAGGCTGCGTTATCGCTGCTGCCGTAGATACGCTTCGTAGGAGGCATCGCCTTCGGCGTAGCTGACATAGCCGGCGACGACGGCGATGCCGAGGACGAAGCCGGCGAAGAGCCTTCTCTTTCCGGTGGCGAAGGCGCAGGGGATGGCCGCAAGCAGCCCCGCCAGGACCAGACAGAACAGCCTTCCGGCCGGCGAGCCGATGCTGCCGCCGGCAATCAGGAGAATGATTGAGAGCCAGGTCAGTGCGCTGGCCGAGGAGGGGGCAATTTTCATGAGGGGGTCGCCGGGGCTGCGGTTTTCATCCGGACGTCCCACCATCCGGGACGCCGGTGCGGAATAATACCGGCTCTTGCAATTTACAGAAGGAGAACCTGCCTGTACGGGCGGGTGCCGCGATGGTCAAATCCAGGTTTCGCCAGTTTGCGTGCCTGCTGGCACTTGCTTCCCTGTCTGCCCTAGGCGCCGAAGATCGATGCGGCCTCAAGCCCGAGTCGGGGCAGTGCAAAGGACGTTTCTCCCACTTCTTCTTCGATGCCGCCCACGGGCAATGCCGTGAATTCTTTTACGGGGGGTGCGGCGGCGTCGTGCCTTTCGAGACGCAGGCCGACTGCGAGCGAGAGTGCCTGAAAGACAGGCCCGGACGCGAGGAGTACGAGATCTACAATACGGTGCTCGGGGATGCGAACCGGCTGTTCGACGTGGCGGCGCCTGCCCGCGCCGTCGGCCGTGCCACCATCGCCGTGGAGCCTTTGGATGCCGGCAAGGTGAGCTACCTGGCCAGGCTGGGCCTGCAGGTCGATGCCGGGCTGGTCGAGGATTTCAACCGGAAGCGGGCACTGCAGGACGAGTTGTCTGCCGCACTCGTGCGGCCGCCCATGGCGGTGAAGGATTGGAAACCTTCACGCCTGGGCGGAGAACTGGAGATCCTGAGAGTGTCCCGCGTCGGGTTCGACAAGGCGGGGCGGCGCGCACTGCTCGTCGTCGCCTACACCTATATCAACCAGGAGGCGTTCTACGATGCGGGCACGTATGTGCTCCTCGAGGCGGCACCCGACGGCTGGCGGGTGGTCGGCACGGCGAGGGCGTGGCTGAAATTCTCCTGAAGGAATACGAGGGGCATCGGACGATGCGGCAAGGAAAAGCAGGCATGAGGTGGTGGGCTGCGGTGGCGCTGGCATTGATGGCGCGCGCCGCATCCGCCGGACTGCTGGTGACCGAGGTGGTCGGCAGGGCGGAGGTCGAAGGACAGGGCGCCGTGAACACGCTGGCGGAGATTCCGGAAGGCGCGCGCCTGGCGGTTGCGGCCGGTGCGCGGGTCGCGCTGGTGCATCTGAAGAACGGGCGGGAATTCCTGCTCAAGGACGGCGGCAGATATGTCGTCACCGCCGAGGGCATCGAGGGCGCAGGAGGCAAGGCGGTCGAGGTGCTTTCCCTGCCGGTCGCGAATCTTCCTGCGGTGCGGGTGGTGCCTAGCCGGGTGGCGCAGGCCGCCGTTGTGATGAAGGAAGTCGGTCTTGGCCGCCCGGGATTGGGCGAGATCCTGGAGGAGGAGTCCTGGCTGGTTTCGCCTGTGGACACCACCGTGATCACGGACATGCCGGCATTCGCCTGGAACGCCGTGCCGGGCGCCGGCCGCTACATCCTGACGGTGATGGCACCCGATGGCGCCACGCGCTGGGCCGGCTCGACCGGCGAGACGCGAGCGGCGCTGCCGGCCGATCTCAGGCTGGCGCCGGGCAGCGGCTACACCTGGAAGGTCGAGGCAATGCAGGCGGGCAAGCCGCTGGCGACCGCCACGGCGACGTTTTCCGTCGCTCCCGCCGGGGTGATGGAGCGCCTTGCCCGGCTCAAGCCCGGCGCGGATGCGCCGTTTGCCCGTCGTGTGCTGTATGCCGCGCAGCTGCGCGAGGCCGGCGCGACGGAAGAAGCGAAACGGATGTGGACGGCTCTGTCGCACGAGCGTCCCGATGACGCGGTGCTGAGGCGGCTGGCGCGGCCCTAACTCAAGCGCTCGCTTCGCGTTCCGTCTTCTTCGCCTCGGCCAGCAGCCAGTCGGCAAAGCGGTCCACCTCCGGCCGCACGGCGCGCTGCGCCCTCACCAGGAAGTAGGCGCGCGCGGCGATGCGCTGGCGCGGGCCGCGCAGGGGCTTCAGTTTCTTTGCCGCGATCAGCTTCGCCACCAGCGGGCCGCGCCCGAGCGCGATGCCGCGGCCGTCCTCGGCGGCGCGGATCATCTGATCGTACTGATTGAACTGCAGCACCGCCTTGGGCCTGGCATGCGCGAGCCCGAGGCCGACGAGCCACGGCTCCCATGCAAACCAGGGCGCCTTCTGTCCGTTGTCGAAGGCCAGCAGCGTCAGTTTGGCCAGATCCTCCGCCCGCAGCACGGCGGGCAGCTTCGCCGCCAGTTTCGGCGCGGCGACGGGAAACACTTCCTCCTCGAAGAGCAGGGCGGCGCCGGCCGGCGCCGTCTCCGGCGCGATGTAGCGCAGGGCGAGGTCGATGTCCTCGCGCTCGAGGTCCACCATGCGGTTGTCGGCGGAGAGCCGCACGTCGACGTCCGGCTCCCGTTCCTGGAAGGCCGCCAGCCGCGGCACCAGCCACAGCGAAGCGATGCCGACAGCCGCCGAGACGTTCACGCGCGGGCGCCGCTGCGCGGCCTTCAATCCGGCGCAGACCTCGGCCAGGCGCTCGAGCGTTTCGGCAACGGCGCGCGCGAGCACCTCGCCCTCCGGCGTCAGGCTCAGGCGCCGCGCCTCGCGGCGGAACAGCTTGACGCCGAGCTGCTCCTCCAGCGTCTGGATCTGCCGGCTGATCGCCGACTGGGTCAGGAACAGTTCGCCGGCAGCCTTGGTGAAACTCAGATGGCGCGCGGCGGCCTCGAAGCCCTTGAGCGGATCGAGGGAGGGCAGGCTGGCTTTATTCATGAGAAATATTCATGCATTGGATTCGGATTACTCGTTTGCGGATCACATGGTCGATGCCTATCCTGACAGCACGTGCAACGGCATTTGCCCATGCATGTTACGCATGGAGGATAAAATCATGGCGAGAATTGTGCAAGAGACCCGCTACGAACTGGCCGATGGCGAACTGCTGGCCCTCGACTGCATCGAGGGCCGGGAACTGGCCTGCCGCTCCGGCGAGTTGTGGATCACCGTCGACGGCCGCGCCGAGGACATCATCCTCGGCCCTGGCCAGCGCTGGCTGGCGGAGGATCGCGCCCCAGTGGTGGTGTCGGCACTGAAGGATTCGTTGCTGGTCGTCACGCGCAAGTGTGACCAGGCATCGCGCGGGCGCGCCGAGGGACTGCTGTCGCAGTTGCTGCGCTGGCGTCACGCGCCTCTGGCCTCCCTGCCGGCTGCGCTGTTGCGCTGAGGAGGACCGGGACATGCCCTTCCTCGATATCCGCCTCTCCGCACCCTGCCTGCCGGAGAAGGTGGCGCAGACCGCCGCGCGCATGACCGACCTCACCGTGGAGATCCTCGGCAAGCGGCGCGAGGTGACCGCGGCGGTGGTGCAATGCGTCGCGACGGGCCACTGGACCATAGGCGGCGAGTCGCTCAACGTCGCCGGCGAAGGCAGCTTCTTCCTCGAGGCGAACGTCACTGCGGGAACGAACACGCCGGCGCAGAAGGCGGCCTTCGTTGCTGCCGCCTTCGCCGCGGCCGAGGCCATCCTCGGCCGCCTCGACGCGGCGAGTTACGTCATCGTGCGAGAGATTCCGGCGGAGGCCTGGGGCTATCAGGGAAGGACGCAGGCAGCGCGTGCCGCGCAAGAGGTCGAAGTTGCCGCCTAACCCTGGGGGCGATGGAGCCGGGCGTGGCAGCGACGGTACAATGCTGCCCTCAAGCGACGAAGAGGAATGCCTGCAATGCCCCATCTTCAACGATTCGGCACGATGTCGAGTTGCGCGATTGTCCTGCTGTTTGCCTGCTTCGCTCATTTCGCGCCTGTCGCCGCCGCAGCGGACGGCAAGCCGCGCCCGATCGCGCCGCGCGGCGATCTCTCGGCGGAGGAGAAGGCAGTCATCGGACTGTTCGAGAAGGCGCGCGACTCGGTGGTCTTCATCACGACGCGCGAGCAGGTGCGCGACTTCTGGACACGCAACGTGTTCTCGGTGCCGCGCGGCACCGGTTCCGGCTTCATCTGGGACGAGGCCGGCCATGTCGTCACCAACTTCCACGTCATCCAGGGCGCCAGCGAAGCGACGGTAAAGCTTGCAGACGGCAGCGACCACAAGGCCGGCCTGGTCGGCGTCAGTCCGGCGCACGACATCGCCGTGCTGAAGATCGGCGCCGGCCGCCGGCTTCCGGCGGCGGTGCCGCTCGGCACCAGTCACGACCTGCGGGTCGGCCAGAGCGTCTACGCCATCGGCAATCCCTTCGGCCTCGACTGGACGCTGACCAAGGGCATCATTTCCGCGCTCGACCGTTCGCTGATGGGCGACACCGGCCTCAGCATCGAGCACCTGATCCAGACCGACGCGGCGATCAATCCCGGCAACTCGGGCGGGCCGCTGCTCGATTCCGCCGGCCGCCTGATCGGCATCAACACGGCGATCTACAGCCCGAGCGGGGCGAGTGCCGGCATCGGCTTCGCCGTGCCGGTGGACACCGTCAACCGCGTCGTGCCGCAGCTCATCCGCCACGGCAGATACAGTCGCCCGACCATGGGCATCGAGCTCGACGAGGGCGTCAACCAGCGCCTGACGGCCATGCTCGAGGTGAAGGGCGTGGCGGTCCTGCGCGTCAAGCAGGGCTCTCCCGCCGCCGCGGTCGGGCTGCAGGGCGTCACCATGACGCGCAAGGGCATCGTGCCCGGCGACATCATCACCGCCGTCGATGGCAAGCCTGTCGACAGCGTCGGCAAGTTCGCCGCGCGGCTGGATGAATTCAAGGCCGGGGACCGCATCCGGCTGACGTTGCTGCGTCAGGGCAGGAGTGTCGAAGTTTCCGTTACCCTGCAGCAGGGAGAGTGATTCCGGGCTGCTGCCGTTTCTGGTCGGATTCTGGCGCTCTTCGGCAAGGCCGGCTTCGCTGCCTTTTATTTAGCCCATATGAATCAGTGGCCTGCATTTCGGGCATGGCGATTGCAATGAATGGCCTCACGTATTGCATTCCGCATGGAAAGGAGAACGCGATGGCAGGTGGCAACAGGAATTCCGACGGGTCCGGCAGCAAGCTGCTGGGTTTGATCTGGCTGCTGGCTTCGGTCGGCCTGGCCTATCCGGCCTACAAGGCGCTGGTGTCGATGGGATTCAATCAGGCGCTGGCGGGTGTGGCCGTGTTCATCGGCGCCTGCCTCCTGTACGAGATTCCCTATCGCGCCAAGGTCAAGGCCCGGCATGCGGAGGCCATGAAGCAGTCGGAGCAGTGGCGCGGCCGAAGCTGCTGAATTGCCCTCAAATGAACAGCCCCGCCGAATGGCGGGGCTGTTTTTTTGGTGCGCGGCGAAGAAGCTTCAGAGAAGACCCATGCCCGCACGGGCGGCCGTCATGCCGGAGCTGAAAGTCAGTCCCGGCGGGACGGCGGCTTACACCGTCACTGTATCCGCGACTTCCTTGAACTCGGCGATCTGGTCGAAGTTCATGTAGCGGTACACGTCGGCGGCCTTGGCGTTCACCGCCTTGACCTGCTCCAGGTACTCGGCCACCGTCGGGATCCTGCCCATCAGCGCGCAGACCGCCGCCAGTTCGGCCGAGCCCAGGTAGACGCGTGTGTCGATGCCGAGGCGGTTGGGGAAGTTGCGCGTCGAGGTCGACATCGCCGTCGAACCCTTGCGGATCTGCGCCTGGTTGCCCATGCACAGCGAGCAGCCGGGCATCTCCATGCGCGCGCCGCTCTTGCCGAGGATGGCGTAATAGCCTTCCTCGTTGAGGATCATGGCGTCCATCTTGGTCGGCGGGGCGATCCACAGGCGGGTCGGGATGTCGCTCTTGCCGTCGAGCACCTTGCCGGCGGCGCGGAAGTGGCCGATGTTGGTCATGCACGAGCCGATGAAGACCTCGTCGATCTTGTCGCCGGCGACTTCGGACAGCGGCTTGACGTCGTCCGGGTCGTTCGGGCAGGCCACCAGCGGCTCCTTGACGTCGGCGAGATCGATCTCGATCACCGCGGCGTACTCGGCGTCGGCGTCGCCCTTCAGCAGCTGCGGGTTGGCGATCCAGGCTTCCATGGCCTTGATGCGGCGCTCGAGCGAGCGCTTGTCCTGGTAGCCGTTGGCGATCATCCACTTCATCAGCACGATGTTCGAGCGCATGTACTCGATGATCGGCGCCTTGTCGAGGTGCACCGTGCAGCCGGCGGCGGAGCGCTCGGCCGAGGCGTCGGACAATTCGAAGGCCTGTTCCACCTTCAGGTCGGGCAGGCCCTCGATCTCGAGGATGCGGCCGGAGAAGACGTTCTTCTTGCCCTTTTTCTCGACGGTGAGCAGGCCCTGTTTGATGGCGTAGTAGGGAATGGCGTTCACCAGGTCGCGCAGCGTGACGCCGGGCTGCAGCTTGCCCTTGAAGCGCACCAGCACCGATTCCGGCATGTCGAGCGGCATGACGCCAGTGGCGGCGGCGAAGGCGACCAGGCCGGAGCCGGCCGGGAAGGAGATGCCGATCGGGAAGCGGGTGTGCGAGTCGCCGCCGGTTCCCACCGTGTCGGGCAACAGCAATCTATTGAGCCAGGAATGGATGACGCCGTCGCCGGGACGCAGGGCGACGCCGCCGCGCGTGCTGATGAAGCCCGGCAGCTCGCGGTGCATGCGCACGTCGACCAGCTTCGGGTAGGCGGCGGTGTGGCAGAACGACTGCATCACCATGTCGGCGGAGAAGCCGAGGCAGGCGAGGTCCTTCAGCTCGTCGCGCGTCATCGGGCCGGTGGTGTCCTGCGAGCCGACGGTGGTCATCTTCGGCTCGCAGTAGGTGCCCGGGCGGACGCCCTTGCCCTCGGGCAGGCCGCAGGCCCGGCCGACCATCTTCTGTGCCAGCGAGAAGCCCTTGCCGGAGTCCTTCGGCGCCTGCGGCAGGCGGAACAGCGTGCTGACGGGCAGGCCGAGCGCCTCCCGCGCGCGCGCGGTGAGGCCGCGGCCGATGATCAGGTTGATGCGGCCACCGGCGCGCACTTCGTCCAGCAGCACTTCCGACTTGTAGGCGAAGGTGGCGATGACCTGGCCGTTCTTTTCGATTTTCTTTTCGTAGGGGTAGATGTCCACGACGTCGCCCATGTTCATCTGGCTGACATCGCACTCGATCGGGAAGGCGCCGGCGTCCTCCTGGGTGTTGAAGAAGATCGGCGCGATCTTGCCGCCGAGGCAGAAGCCGCCGTAGCGCTTGTTCGGCACGAAGGGGATGTCGTCGCCGGTCCACCAGATCACCGAGTTGGTGGCCGACTTGCGCGAGGAACCGGTGCCGACCACGTCGCCGACGTAGGCGACCGGGTGGCCTTTCTTCTTCAGGTCTTCGATCAGCTGGATCGGGCCGCGCTCGCCGGGTTTCTCCGGCACGATGCCCTCGCGGGGGTTCTTCAGCATGGCCAGGCCGTGCAGCGGGATGTCGGGGCGGCTCCAGGCGTCGGGCGCGGGCGAGAGGTCGTCGGTGTTGGTCTCGCCGGTGACCTTGAAGACAGTGACGGAGATCTTCTTCGCCACTTCCGGGCGAGAGGTGAACCACTCGGCATCGGCCCACGACTGCATCACCGACTTGGCGTTGGCGTTGCCTTTCTTGGCCTTCTCGGCGACGTCGTGGAAGTAGTCGAACATCAGCAGCGTGCCCTTCAGGCCCTTGGCGGCGACGGCGCCGACCGCGGCGTCGTCGAGCAGGTCGATCAGCGGCTTGACGTTGTAGCCGCCGAGCATGGTGCCGAGGAGCTCGGTGGCCTTTTCGCGCGTGATCAGCGCGCAGGCTTCCTCGCCCTTGGCGACCTTCGCCAGGAAGACGGCCTTCACCTTGGCGGCGTCATCCACGCCGGCCGGCACGCGGTGGGTGATGAGGTCGACCAGGAAGGCCTCTTCGCCCTTGGGGGGATTCTTCAGCAGGTCGACCAGTTCCCCGGTCTGCTTGGCGGTGAGGGGCAGCGGCGGGATGCCGAGGGCGGCGCGCTCGGCAACGTGGGCACGGTAGGCTTCTAGCACGGTAGGGTCCTCTCTAAAAGGGCAATGTTTATGCGGTTGCGGAAAAGAACTGCTGTCGTGCGCCGGCCGGCAAATCCATGCCAGTCGTGTGGGCGCGCTGCAGCAGTTCCCAGTAATAGCGGTACGAGGCGCGATCGTGCAGGCGGCCGTTGTGGCGGATCGGCCCCCAGCCGGCGGCTTGCGCGGCGAGCAGGATGGCCACCGCTTCGTTCACCTCGTCGAATTGCGGCCGCATGGCGTCAATGATCGGCTGAACCTGGTTCGGATGGATGCTCCACATGCGCAGGTAGCCGAACTGCTCGCGGGCGCGCCTGGCATCGTGGTAGACCTCCTGCGTGTCGTGCAGTTCAGTCGTGACGTTATGCGAGGGCACCAGGCCGCGGCCGAGTGCGGCGGCGGCGATTTCGCACTTGGCGCGCGCCACCAGCGGATGCTCGAATTGCCCCGGGCTCTTCATCGCCGAAGCGGGAATCGCGCCGTGGTGGCCGCTGACGAAATCCATCAGGCCGAAGTCCAGCGTCTCGACGCCGGGCAGGGCGGCGATCTCATGTACTTCGCGCAGGGCGCCGTGCGTCTCGATCAGAATGTGCGCCGGAATCGGCCGCTCGATGCCGTTGATCTTGGCGACGGCGGCGAGCGCCATCAGCATGGTCTGCGCATCCTGGCGCCCACCGACCTTGGGGAAGGTGACGTAGGCCAAACGCGCACCGGCTGCGCCGACGATGATCTCGAGGTCGTCGCGCCAATGCGGATGGGTGATGTCGTGGATGCGGGCGCCGACGCGGTTGTGCCGGTTGTCGCCGGAGTTGATGGCTTGCGCCACCATCTCGGCATGGGCTTTCTCGGCGCCGGCGGGGGCGCCGTCCTCGCAGTCGCAGGTGAGGTCGAAGACCGGCCCCAGCGCCTGCTGCAGGGCGAGACCCTTGCCGATCAGCTTCTCGCTGCCGGCATAGTGCTCGCAGGCGGGCAGGGCGGGGAAGGGCCTGGCTTCGCGGTAGAGAACGGCGGCGGGGTGAAGCGCGGCGTTCACTTTGCGTTCACCCCGGTCCGGATGCTCAGCCCAGCATGCTGGCGACGCCGGCCTGCTCTTCCTTCAGCTCGGCGAGCGTCTTGTCCATCATGGTGCGCGAGTAGTCGTCGATGGCCAGCCCGGTGACGCGGGTGTACTCGCCATTGGCGCAGGTGACCGGCACGCCGTAGACGATGTCCTGCGGGATGCCGTAGGAGCCGTCGGAGGGAATGCCCATGGTGACCCACTTGCCGCTGGTGCCGAGCGCCCAGTCGCGCATGTGGTCGATGGCGGCGTTGGCGGCGGAGGCGGCCGAGGAGGCGCCACGCGCCTCGATGATGGCGGCGCCGCGCTTGCCGACCTTCGGGATGTACTCGTTTCGGTACCAGGCCTCGTCGTTGATGGCCTGCGGCGCGGCCTGGCCGGCGACGGTGCAGAAGCGGACGTCCGGATACATGGTGGGGGAATGGTTGCCCCAGACGATCATCTTCTCGATGTCGGTGACGGCCTTGCCGGTGCGCGTGGCGAGCTGCGAGACGGCGCGGTTGTGGTCGAGGCGCAGCATGGCGGTGAAGTTCTGCTTCGGCAGGTCGGGGGCCGACTTCATGGCGATGTAGGCGTTGGTGTTGGCCGGGTTGCCGACCACCAGCACGCGCACCTTGCGCGAGGCGACGGCGTTGAGGGCCTTGCCCTGCTCGATGAAGATCTTGGCGTTCTCGAGGAGGAGATCCTTGCGCTCCATGCCGGGGCCGCGCGGCTTGGCGCCGACCAGCAGGGCGTAGTCGGTGTCCTTGAAGGCCACCATCGGGTCGGAGGTGCCGACCATGCCGGCGAGCAGCGGGAAGGCGCAGTCTTCCAGTTCCATCATGACGCCCTTCAGCGCGGCCTGGGCCTTCTCCATGGGCAGTTCGAGCATCTGCAGGATGACGGGCTGGTCCTTGCCGAGCATTTCGCCGCTGGCGATGCGGAACAGCAGGGCGTAACCGATTTGTCCGGCGGCGCCGGTGACTGTGACACGAACGGGGGCTTTGGCCATGGAAGTGACTCCTCGATTCAGGTTATTCGAAAGGCGCTTCGTCCGTCGGGCGGGGCAGCGGAATCATGCAAATGCACGCCAGCCGGGAATGCGGGCGATGGTAGATTCCTTTTTGCAGTGTGTCAATAGGTATCTTATGTTATATATAAGACATAAGAGAGACTATAGACGTTAGGGTTTTTTTATGCTGAAATTCACCCATGGCGCAAGTGTCCCCGACCTTCAGTCCTCTCTATCGCCAGATCAAGAACCTGATCCTGCAGGGCCTTGCATCCGGCGAGTGGCGTCCCGGCGAGGTCATTCCCAGCGAGGCCGAGTTGGCCATCCGCTTCAATGTCAGCCAGGGCACCGTACGCAAGGCCATCGACGAGATGGCGGCTGAAAATCTTGTCGTGCGCAAGCAGGGCAAGGGTACTTATGTTGCTTCGCACAACGATCCGCGCGCCTTCTTCCGTTTTCTCCGCGTCGTTCCCAACGAGGGCGGCGTCGCCGTGCCGCAGAGCGTACCGCTGGAATGCTGGCGCGCCAAGGCCGGACAGGAAGCCGCCCGCATCCTCGACATCGCCCCCGGCGCGCCCATCACCATCGTGCGCCGCGTGCTCAAGTTCAACGGAAAACCGGTGGTACTCGACGAAATCTATCTGCCGGGCGAAATTTTCCAGGGGCTGTCGCTGGAAGTCCTGCAGGAATACCAGGGTTCGCTCTACAGCCTGTTCGAGACACGCTTCGGCGTGCGCATGATCCGGGCTGAGGAGCGTATCCGCGCCGTGGCCGCCGACCGCGCTTCGGCGGAGCAACTCGCTGTCGGCGAGGGCAGTCCGCTGCTCTCCGTGGAACGCGTGACCTATACCTACGGCGAAAAGCCGGTCGAATGGCGGCGCGGCCTGTATGCCACCGCCGAGCACTATTACCTGAACGAGTTGAATTGAGGCGGGGACGCCACTGACGACGCCCGACGAGAAGCTATAATTAACGGTTTATTGGGGTATCGCAGCGCTTTATGTTGCGCTGCACAGCGTAGGGGGAAATGAAGTATGACGGAATTATCCATTAAAAAGGAGCGCCCGAAGCACCTTGACCTTCGGGTTATCAAACAGCCGCTTCCGGCGATCGCTTCCATATTGCATCGCATCAGCGGGGCGGGATTGTTCCTCATGCTGCCTTTCCTGATTTTCCTGTTCGAGCTGAGCCTCGACTCTTCACTGGGCTTCGCCATGCTCCAGTCTGTCGTTGCCCACCCCCTCGCCAAGCTGGTGCTGACCGGCCTGCTCTGGGCATTCCTGCACCATTTCTGCATGGGCATCCGCATCCTGCTGCTCGATCTCGACATGGGCACCGATCTCAAGCCGGCCCGCGCCAGCACGAAGGCCGTGCTGGTCATCAGCCTGGCGCTGACCGCGATCCTGGGGGTGAAACTATGGTGAAGAACATCATCGTCGGCGCGCACTACGGCCTGAAGGACTGGCTGGCGCAGCGCATCACCGCCGTCGTCATGGCGGTCTACACGATTCTCATCTTCGTCCTGCTGCTGGGACAGGAGCGCATCACCTACGAATCCTGGCGCGACTTCATGGCCGGCGGCTTCGTGCGCTTCCTTACCTTCCTCTTCATCGTCAGCCTCATGTACCACGCCTGGGTCGGCGTGCGCGATATCTGGATGGACTACGTCAAGCCGAACGGCGTGCGCCTTGCGCTGCACGTCCTCACGCTCCTCGTCCTCGTCGGCTACACCGGCTGGGCGGTGTCGATTCTCTGGAGGCTGTAAGTGAAGATCACCAAACGCACCTTTGACGCGGTCATCGTCGGCGCCGGCGGCGCCGGCCTGCGCGCCGCCCTGCAGCTTTCCGAATCCGGCCTCAAGACGGCCGTCATCACCAAGGTCTTCCCGACGCGTTCGCACACCGTTGCAGCGCAGGGTGGCGTGGCCGCTTCGCTCGGCAACTCCGAGGAAGACCACTGGCACTGGCACATGTACGACACCGTCAAGGGTTCCGACTGGCTCGGCGACCAGGACGCCATCGAGTTCATGTGCCGCAAGGCCAACGAAGTGGTGATCGAGCTCGAGCACTACGGCATGCCCTTCGACCGCACCGACGCCGGCAAGATCTACCAGCGCCCCTTCGGCGGCCACATGTCGAACTTCGGCGAGAAGCCGGTGCGCCGCTCCTGCGCCGCCGCCGACCGCACCGGACACGCCATGCTGCATGCGCTCTACCAGCGCAACGTGCGCGCCAACACCCAGTTCTTCGTCGAGTGGATGGCGCTCGACCTGATCCGCGATGCCGAGGGGGAAGTGCTCGGCGTCACCGCCCTGGAGATGGAAACCGGCGAGATCGTCGCCTTCCAGGCCAAGGCCACCATCTTCGCCACCGGCGGCGCGGGCCGCATCTACTACTCCTCGACCAACGCCTTCATCAACACCGGCGACGGCCTCGGCATGGCGGCGCGCGCCGGCATCCCGCTCGAGGACATGGAGTTCTGGCAGTTCCACCCGACCGGCGTCGCCGGCGCCGGCGTGCTCATCACCGAGGGCGTGCGCGGCGAGGGCGGCATCCTGAGGAACAGCGCCGGCGAGCGCTTCATGGAGCGCTACGCGCCCAACGCCAAGGACCTCGCCTCGCGAGACGTCGTCTCGCGCGCCATGGTCACCGAGATCAACGAAGGGCGCGGCTGCGGCCCGAACAAGGATTTCGTGCTGCTCGACATCACCCACCTCGACCCGAAGGTGATCATGCAGCGCCTGCCGGGCATCCGCGAGATCTCCATCCAGTTCGCCGGCATCGACCCGATCAAGGAGCCGATCCCGGTGGTGCCGACCTGCCACTACCAGATGGGCGGCATCCCGACCAACTACAGCGGCCAGGTGGTGGCGCCGCGCGGCTCCAGCATGAACGTCGCCGTGCCCGGCTTCTACGCGGCCGGCGAATGCGCCTGCGCCTCGGTGCACGGCGCCAACCGCCTCGGCACCAACTCGCTGCTCGACCTGCTGGTGTTCGGCAAGTCGGCCGGCGAGACCGCCGTCGAGGACGTGAAGAAATCGACCAGGGCGCACAAGGCACTGCCGGAGGAGGCCATCGAGCGCACGCTCGCGCGCATCGCCCGCCTCGACACGCAGAAGGACGGCGCCGACGTGCACGAGTCGCGCCTGGCCATGCAGCGCACCATGCAGAACCACTGCGGCGTGTTCCGCTTCGCCGACAAGCTGAAGGAGGGCGTCTCGAAGATCCTCGAGGTGCAGAAGGACGTCCAGCGCACCGCGATCAAGGACAAGTCCAAGGTCTTCAACACCGCCCGCATCGAGGCGCTCGAACTGGAGAACCTGATCGAGGTTGCGGTGGCCACCATGATCTCGGCCGAGGCGCGCAAGGAATCGCGCGGCGCCCACGTCCGCGACGACGCGCCGGACACGCCGGAGCACCCGAACGGCCGCGACGACACGAACTGGCTCAAGCACACCCTGTGGTTCAAGGAGGGCAACCGCCTCGACTACAAGTCGGTGAAGCTGACCCCGCTCACCGTCGACACCATCGAACTGAAGAAGCGCGCGTACTGAGGAGTTCCGGAAGATGACCACACGAACCATGCAGTTCAAGATCTACCGCTACGATCCGGACAAGGACGACAAGCCCTACATGCAGGACATCACCGTCGAGGTGGATGCCACCGACCGCAAGCTGCTCGACGCCATGGTGAAGCTGAAGGCCAAGGACGACTCGATCGCCTTCCGCCGCTCCTGCCGCGAGGGCGTCTGCGGTTCCGATGCGCTGAACATCAACGGCCGCAACGGCCTGGCCTGCCTGACCGAACTGAAGGACCTGCCCGAGCCCGTCGTGCTGCGCCCGCTGCCCGGCCTGCCGATCATCCGCGACCTGATCGTGGACATGACGCAGTTCTTCAAGCAGTACCACTCGATCAAGCCGTACCTGATCAACAACGACCCGCCGCCGGAGACCGAGCGGCTGCAGACGCCGGAGGAGCGCGAGGAGCTGAACGGCTTGTACGAGTGCATCCTGTGCGCCTGCTGCTCGACCTCCTGCCCGTCGTTCTGGTGGAACCCCGACAAGTTCGTCGGCCCGGCCGGCCTGCTGCAGGCCTACCGCTTCATTGCCGACACAAGGGATCAGGCAACCAGCGAGCGCCTCGACAACCTCGAGGACCCCTACCGCCTGTTCCGCTGCCACAGCATCATGAACTGCGTCGACGTCTGCCCGAAGGGCCTTAATCCGACGCGGGCGATCGGCAAGATCAAGGACGCCATGGTGCGGCGCGCCGTTTGAGCATGGACGAGGAACGCGGGGCGCGGCTGCGCCGCCTGCGCTGGCATTGCCGGCGCGCCCTGCTGGAGCTGGACCTGATGTTCCAGCGCTACTGGCGCCGCACCGGCGACGATGTCGATGCCGCCACCGAAGCGGCGCTGGAACGACTGGTGGCGATGGAAGACCACGACTTGTGGGATTTGGTGAGCGGTCGGCGGGAGACGGACGATCCGCAATTGAAGGGCATGGTTGAAAAGCTGCGCCAGGTTTGAACGGGAGAGTTTTTCCGACTTTTTGATGGGGATGCAAAGATGAACACTCAACGCAACGCTACGCTTACGGTCGACGGCAAGAACATCGAACTGCCGGTCTACTCCGGAACGATTGGCCCGGATGCGATCGACATCCGCCAGCTCTATGCCAAGACGGGCATGTTCACCTTCGACCCGGGCTTCATGTCCACCGCCGCCTGCAAGTCGGCCATCACCTACATCGACGGCGACGCCGGCGTGCTGCTCTATCGCGGCTACCCCATCGAGCAGCTGGCGCAGAACTGCGACTTCCTCGAGGTCGCCTACCTGATCCTCAAGGGCGAATTGCCGAACGCGCAGCAGAAGGACGAGTTCGACACCATCATCAAGCGCCACACGATGGTGCACGAGCAGCTCATCCGCTTCTATTCCGGCTTCCGCCGCGACGCGCACCCGATGGCCGTGCTGGTCGGCGTGGTCGGCGCTCTCTCCGCCTTCTACCACGACGCGATGGACATCTCCGACCAGTACCATCGCGACATCTCGGCGCACCGCCTGATCGCCAAGCTGCCGAACATCGTCGCCATGGCCTACAAGTACGGCCGCGGCGAACCGTTCATGTACCCGCGCAACGACCTTTCGTACACCGCCAACTTCATGCGCATGATGTTCGGCAACCCGTGCGAGGACTATGTGCCGAACCCGGTGCTGGTGCGCGCGCTCGACCGCATCCTCATCCTGCATGCCGACCACGAGCAGAACGCCTCCACCTCGACGGTGCGCCTGGCGGGCTCCTCCGGCGCCAACCCCTTCGCCTGCATCTCGGCCGGCATCGCCTGTCTGTGGGGCCCGGCGCACGGCGGTGCCAACGAGGCCTGTCTGCAGATGCTCGAGGAAATCGGCGATGTCTCCCGCGTCGGCGAGTACATCAAGCGCGCCAAGGACAAGAACGATTCCTTCAAGCTGATGGGCTTCGGCCATCGCGTGTACAAGAACTTCGATCCGCGCGCCAAGCTGATGCGCGAGACCTGCCATGAAGTGCTCAATGAACTGGGGCTGCACGACGACCGCCTCTTCAAGCTGGCCGTCGCCCTGGAGAAGATCGCCCTCGAGGACGAATACTTCGTGCAGAAGAAGCTCTATCCGAACGTCGATTTCTACTCCGGCATCGTCCAGCGCGCGCTCGGCATCCCGACGCAGCTGTTCACCGGCATCTTCGCGCTGGCGCGCACGGTCGGCTGGATCGCCCAGTGGAACGAGATGATCTCCGATCCCGAGCAGAAGATCGGCCGCCCGCGCCAGTTGTTCACCGGCGCCCAGCAGCGCAACGTGCCGCCCCTGGACAAGCGCTGATCGCACGACATACAGGGAACAGGGAGGAGCGATCCTCCTCCCCGCCTGCCGTTTCCCGAGGACGACAACAGCCACCCGCCCCAACCCCCGCGAGGTCACAGCATGAGCCTAATGAAGCAGATGCTCGGCAACTCGTATCTCTTCGGTGCCAACGCGCCCTTCATCGAGGAGCTCTACGAGTCTTATCTTGAGAACCCGGCGTCCGTCACCGACGTCTGGCGCGACTATTTCGACCGCCTGCAGAACCTGCCCGGCGCCGGCGTCGGCGCCGGCCGTGACGTCGCCCACGCTCCGGTCGTCGCATCATTCGCGCAACGTGCCAAGCTCGGCACGCTGCGCACCGCGCCGTCCGGCGCCGCCGCCGACAAGAAGCAGGTCGCCGTCCTGCAGCTCATCAACGCCTACCGCTTTCTCGGCAACCGCTGGGCCCAGCTCGACCCGCTCAAGCGCAGCGAACGGCCGGCGATCCCGGAGCTGGACCCGGCGCATTACGGCTTCACCGAGGCCGACCTCGGCCAGACCTTCGCCACCGGCAGCTTCGCCGCCGCGCCCGAGCAGGCCACGCTGCGCGAGATTCTCGAAGCCTTGCGCCAGACCTACTGCGGCACCATCGGCGCCGAGTACATGTACCTGTCCGAGGTGGCGCAGAAGCGCTGGATCCAGGCCAGGCTGGAAACCATCCGATCGAGCTTTCCCTTCAGTGCGGACGACAAGAAGCGCTTCCTGCGCCTGATCACCCAGGCCGAGACGCTCGAGCGCTACCTGCACACCAAATACGTCGGCCAGAAGCGCTTCTCGCTCGAAGGCGGCGAATCGCTGATCCTGGCGATGGACCAGCTGATCCGTACCGCCGGCAGCGTCGGCGTGCAGGAAATGGTCATAGGCATGGCCCACCGCGGCCGCCTCAACGTCCTGGTGAATACCCTCGGCAAGCAGCCCTCCATGCTGTTCGCCGAGTTCGAGGGCAAGAAGGCCTCCGTGCTCTCCGCCGGCGACGTCAAGTACCACATGGGCTACTCTTCGGACGTCGCCACTCCCGGCGGGCCGATGCACCTCACGCTGGCCTTCAACCCCTCGCATCTGGAGATCGTCAATCCGGTGGTCGCCGGCTCGGTCTACGCGCGCCAGGTGCGGCGCGGCGCCAACGGCAAGGCCGAGGCGCTGCCGGTGCTCATCCACGGCGACGCCGCCGTCGCCGGGCAGGGCGTCAACCAGGAGATGCTCAATTTCTCGCAGACGCGCGGCTACGGCACCGGCGGCACGGTGCACCTGATCGTGAACAACCAGATCGGCTTCACCACCTCCGACCTGCGCGACTACCGCTCCTCGCTCTATTGCACCGACCTCTTCAAGATGGTCGAGGCGCCGATCTTCCACGTGAACGGCGACGATCCCGAGGCCGTCGCCCTGGTGACCCAGATCGCCATGGAGTTCCGCCAGGAATTCCGCAAGGACGTGGTGGTCGACATCGTCTGCTTCCGCAAGCTTGGCCACAACGAGCAGGACGAGCCGATGGTGACCCAGCCGCTGATGTACAAGAAGGTCGCCCAGCATCCCGGCACGCGCAAGCTCTATGCCGACAAGCTGGAGGCGCAGGGCGTCATCGCGCCGGGCGATGCCGAACGGAAAATCAAGGACTACCGCGCCGCCCTCGACGAGGGCCGCCACCTGATCGATCCGGTCATCACCGACTACCACAGCAAGTTCGCCATCGACTGGACGCCGCACGTCAACGTGCCCTACACGGAGAAGTGCGACACCACCGTGCCGATGAAGGAGCTCAAGCGCCTCGCCGGCCGCCTCACCGACGTGCCGGCCAATTTCACGCTGCATCCGCGCGTGCAGAAGATCATCGACGACCGCAAGGCGATGGGGCAGGGCAAGCTGCCGGTCGACTGGGGCATGGCGGAGAACCTCGCCTACGCCACGCTGCTCGCCGCCGGCTTCAACGTGCGCATCTCGGGCGAGGACGTCGGCCGCGGCACCTTCTTCCACCGCCACGCCGCGCTGCACGACCAGAACCGCGAGAAGTGGGACGAGGGCACCTGGTGGCCGCTGGCCAACCTGCAGGAGAAGCAGGGCTGGTTCCACTGCTTCGACTCGGTGCTCTCCGAAGAGGCCGTGCTGGCCTTCGAGTACGGCTTTGCCACCGCCAGCCCCAACGAGCTGGTGGTCTGGGAGGCGCAGTTCGGCGACTTCGCCAACGGCGCCCAGGTCGTCATCGACCAGTTCCTCTCCTCGGGCGAAGCCAAGTGGGGCCGCGGCTGCGGCCTCGTGCTGCTGCTGCCGCACGGCTACGAGGGCCAGGGCCCGGAGCACTCGTCCGCGCGGGTCGAGCGCTACATGCAGCTCTCCGCCGAATTCAACTGGGAAGTCTGCATGCCGTCGAGCGCCGGCCAGGTATACCACCTGCTGCGCCGGCAGATGCTGAGGAAGCAGCGCAAGCCGTTGATCGTGTTCACGCCGAAGTCGCTGCTTCGGAACAAGGAGGCAGCCACGACGCTCGAGGACATCGCCAACGATACCTTCAATACCGTCATCGGCGACATCGACCCGATCGATCCCAAGAAGGTGACGCGCGTCGTCGCCTGCGCCGGCAAGGTGTATTTCGACCTGCTGGCGGCGCGGCGCGAGCGCAAGATCGACAACGTCGCCTTCCTGCGCGTCGAGCAGCTCTATCCCTTCGACGACCGCCGTTTCGCCGAGGAGCTGAAGCGCTTTGCCAACGCGCGCGAGCTGGTGTGGTGCCAGGAGGAGCCGCTCAACCAGGGTGCCTGGTACGCCAAGGCGCACCGCCTGCAGAGCGTCCTGCGCAAGGGCCAGGAGCTGCTGGTCGTCTCGCGGCCGGCCTCGTCCTCGCCGGCGGTGGGCTATGCCTCGAAGCACATGGAGCAGCAGAAGGACCTCATCAACGAGGCCCTCGGCTCGAAGCAGTGACAAGGAAAATCGGAGAGATCAATGATCATTGACGTCAAAGTTCCCCAACTGTCCGAATCCGTCGCCGAGGCGACCCTGGTCTCCTGGCACAAGCAGGAAGGCCAGGCCGTCGCCCGCGACGAGAACCTCATCGACATCGAGACCGACAAGGTCGTGCTCGAACTGCCCGCCCCCGAAGCCGGCGTGCTGGTGAAGATCCTCAAGGGCAACGGCGAAACCGTCGTCGCCGGCGAAGTCATCGCCCAGCTCGATACGGAAGCGAAAGCCGCTGCCGGCGCTGCCGCTGCGGCGCCCGCCAAGGTGGCCGCCGCCCCGCAGAAGCTGACTTCTGCGCCCGCTGCCGCCGCCCCCGCCGGCCCCGCCGCGCGCAAGCTGATGGCCGAGAAGGGCCTCGATGCCGCCGCCGTCGAAGGCTCCGGCCGCGGCGGCCGCGTCACCAAGGCCGACGTGCTCGAAACCGGCCAGCGCCCGGCCGCCCCGGCGGCGTCCGCCGCGCCCGCGCGCCCGGCCCTGGCCCAGCCCGCCGCCCCGGTGAACGTCGACAACATCGTCGGCGAGCGCACCGAGCAGCGCGTGCCGATGAGCCGCCTGCGCGCTCGCATCGCCGAGCGCCTGGTGCAGTCGCAGTCGACCGCCGCCATCCTCACCACCTTCAACGAGGTGAACATGGCGCCGGTGATGGAGCTGCGCAACAAGTACAAGGACAAGTTCGAGAAGGAGCACGGCGTCAAGCTCGGCTTCATGTCCTTCTTCGTCAAGGCCGCGGTGGCCGCGCTGAAGAAGTACCCGGTGCTCAACGCCTCCATCGACGGCAACGACATCGTCTACCACGGCTACTTCGACATCGGCATCGCCGTGGGCTCGCCGCGCGGCCTGGTGGTGCCGATCCTGCGCGATGCCGACCAGATGACGCTGGCCGAGATCGAGAAGAAGATCGCCGAATTCGGCGCCAAGGCGAAGGACGGCAAACTCTCCATCGAGGAGCTCACCGGCGGCACCTTCTCCATTTCCAACGGCGGCGTCTTCGGCTCGATGCTGTCCACGCCGATCATCAACCCGCCGCAGTCGGCCATCCTCGGCATCCACGCCACCAAGGATCGCGCCGTCGTCGAGAACGGCCAGATCGTCATCCGCCCGATGAACTACCTGGCGATGTCCTACGACCACCGCATCATCGACGGCCGCGAGGCGGTGCTGGGGCTCGTCGCCATGAAGGACGCGCTGGAGGACCCGGCGCGCCTGCTGCTGGAGATCTGACATGGCCAAGCAATTCGACGTGCTCGTCATCGGCGGCGGCCCCGGCGGCTACGTCGCCGCCATCCGCGCGGCCCAGCTGGGCTTCTCCACCGCCTGCTGCGAATCCGAGGCCTACGACGACCCGAAGGGCGAGGTGCGTCTCGGCGGCACCTGCCTCAACGTCGGCTGCATTCCCTCCAAGGCGCTGCTGCAGTCCTCCGAGCACTTCGAGAACGCCCGCCACGGCTTCGTCATGCACGGCATCACGACGGGCGACGTCAGCATCGACGTCAAGACCATGGTCAAGCGCAAGGACAACATCGTCACCCAACTCACCGGCGGCATCAAGGGCCTGTTCAAGAAGAACAAGGTCGCGCTGCTGCCCGGCCACGGCAGGTTCGTCGGCGGCGGCGAGGACGGCTGGGAGGTCGACGTCGCCGGCGAAGTGGTGACGGCCAAGCACGTCATCGTCGCCACCGGCTCGCGCCCGCGCCACCTCGACGGCATCCCCGTCGACAACAAGCTCGTCTGCGACAATGTCGGTGCGCTCGCCTTCGACGCCGTGCCGAAGCGCCTCGGCGTGATCGGCGCCGGGGTCATCGGCCTGGAACTTGGCAGCGTCTGGAAGCGCCTCGGCGCGGAGGTCACCATCCTCGAGGCCCTGCCGGAATTCCTCGCCGCGGCGGACAGCGCCGTCGCCAAGGAAGCCTGGAAGGTGTTCACGAAAAAGCAGGGCCTCGACATCCGCCTTGGCGTGAAGATCGGCAAGGTGACCACCGGCAAGAAGGGCATCGCGGTGGAGTACGAGATGGGCGACGAGAGCCACCTCCTCGAATGCGACAAGCTCATCGTCTCGGTCGGCCGCGCGCCGAATACCGACGGCCTCGGCTGCGAGGCGGTCGGGCTGCAGCTCGACGAGCGTGGCCGCGTCGCCGTCGATGACCACTGCCGCAGCAACCTGCCCAACGTCTGGGCGGTGGGCGACGTGGTGCGCGGCCCGATGCTGGCGCACAAGGGCATGGAAGAGGGCGTCATGGTCGCCGAGCTGATCGCCGGCCAGGCCGGGCACTGCAACTACGACGCCGTGCCCTGGGTCATCTATACCCACCCCGAGATCGCCTGGGTCGGCAAGACCGAACAGCAGCTGAAGAGCGCCGGCATCGAATACCGCGCCGGCCAGATCCCCTTTTCCGCCAACGGCCGCGCGCTGGGGCAGGGCGACACCACCGGCTTCGTCAAGATCCTGGCCGACGCGAAGACCGACCAGATCCTCGGCGTGCACATCATCGGCACCAACGCCTCCGAACTGATCTCGGAGGCCGTCGTCGCCATGGAGTTCCACGCCAGCTCGGAAGACATCGCCCGCATCGTGCACGCCCATCCGACGCTGTCCGAGGTCATGCACGAGGCCGCCCTGTCCGTCGACAAGCGCCCGCTGCACTTCTGACCCCCTTCCTCCCCTCTCCCGCGCGCGGGTGAGGGGCAGGGGGAGAGGGCTCGCTGTTAAAATCCGCACCATGAACGCCCCGCGTCTTCCCCAGCAAGGCATGCTGCGCGCCCTGGACGCCCAGTTCCAGTCGCGCCACATCATCCCCGACGACGCCCAGCAGGCCGCCGCCGAGCGCCTGCAGCGCCTCTACGACGAACTCGTCGCCTTCAAGCACAAGCGCCGCACCAAACTGCGCAAACTCGTCATCAACCCGCCGATTCCGCGCGGCGTGTACCTCTGGGGCGGCGTCGGGCGCGGCAAGAGCCTGCTGATGGACTGCTTCTTCGACACCGTGCCCTACCAGCGCAAGCGGCGCGTGCACTTCCACGCCTTCATGCGCGAGGTGCACGAGCGCCTGCGCGCGCTGAAGAACGAGGCGGACCCGCTGCTCAAGGTCGCCGAGCGCATTGCCCGCGAGACGCGGCTGATGTGCTTCGACGAGTTCCACGTCTCCGACATCGCCGACGCCATGATCCTCGGCCGCCTGATGGAGGCCCTCTTCGAGCGCGGCGTGGTGTTCTGCCTGACCTCGAACTACCCGCCCGACGGGCTCTACCCGAACGGCCTGCAGCGGCACAACTTCCTGCCCACCATCCGGCTGCTGAAGGAGCGGCTCGACGTACTGGAAGTCGACGGCGGCATCGACTACCGCTTGCGCGCGCTGGAAAAAGTCGAGGTCTACCACGTCCCGGCCGACGCCGAAGGGGAAGCGAAGATGGAGGCCGCCTTCCGCGAGATCTCCGGCGGCGAGGGCCACCAGCGGCCGGTGAACATCCTTGAGCGCGAACTGCCGGTCGAGCGCCGCGCCATCGGCGTCATCTGGTTCGACTTCGCCACGCTGTGCATGGGGCCGCGCTCGCAGAACGACTACCTCGAGATCGCCCGCCGCTACCACACCGTCTTCCTCTCCGGCGTGCCGCGCATGACGCGCGAACAGGCCAACGAGGCGCGCCGCTTCACCTGGCTGGTGGACGTCTTCTACGACCATAAGGTCAAGCTCGTCATGACGGCCGAGTGCGAGGCCGCCGAGCTCTACCGCGAAGGTCCGCAGTCCGGCGAGTTCCACCGCACCGTCAGCCGCCTGATCGAAATGCGCACGCGCGAATACCTCGGCGCGCAGCACCGGGCGGAACAGTAGGCTCCCCGCGCCTGCCGCGGCGCCGTGTCACGCAGACTGACTTTCCCGGCGGGGCGGCCCGTTCATCATTGCGTCATCTTGCCGGCCTAGGCTGTGCGCTCGAATGCAGACTAGACGAGGCGGACGATGACGACGATGCTTGCCGAGCGGCCCGCCAAGGCCGCCGCGAAATCCCTGATACACGACCGGCTGGAGCGGTTCTCCCGGCTGTTCGACGCGCATCCCGACGCGGTGGTTGTCCGCCGCGAGGCGCTGGGCGGAAATGTTCTGTGCGCGCTGGAGTTCTGCGAGCAGCGCGACTATCGGCCGCTCGCCTTCTGGCGTGACGACATGGCCGTGGAAGTCGCGATGACGCCTGCCCAGTACGACGAATATCTTTCCGCGATGGCCGAACTGGCCTCGAAACGCGGCGACTGGGAGTATCTGCAGACGATCTACTGGAAGGACATGGAGCGGCCGGAGGGCTGGTGCTGGATGCACGTCCCGGCGTATTCCGCCTAGTTGTTCCGGCGCATCAGTCCTTGACCGGCGCGGCCGGCAGTTCCGCCAGCAGCGACTCCTGGGCGGAAAAGCGTTTCTTGCGCGACTTGCGGCGGCGGTACGCGCCCGCACCGTCCATCTCCCAGGCCTGGCTGTTGTCGGCCAGGTAGGGCATCAGGCCTTCCTTGAGGATGCGGCGCTTGAGCTTGGGCTCCAGCACCGGGAAGCACAGCTCGATGCGGCGGAAGAAGTTGCGTTCCATCCAGTCGGCGCTGGAGAGGTACATCTTCTGCTCGCCGCCGGCGTAGAAGTAGAACACCCGCGTGTGCTCGAGGAAGCGGCCGATGACGGAACGCACGCTGATGTTGTCCGACAGCCCTTCGACGCCCGGCCGCAGGGCGCAGGCGCCGCGGACAATGAGGTCGATCGTGACGCCGGCCTGCGAGGCGTCGTAGAGCGCCTCGATGATCTCCGGTTCGAGCAGCGCGTTCATCTTGGCGATGATGCGCACGCGCTTGCCGGTGCGGGCGTTGGCGGCTTCATTGCGGATGGCGGCCAGCATGGCCTCGTGCAGGGTGAACGGCGCCAGCAGCAGGTGGTTGAGCTTGCTCGCCTTGCCGAGGCCGGTGAGCTGCTTGAAGACCTCGTTCACGTCGGCGCACAGCGCCTCGTTGCAGCTGAGCAGGCCGAAGTCGGTGTACAGCCGGGCGGTGCGCGGGTGGTAGTTGCCGGTGCCGAGGTGCACGTAGCGGCGCAGGGCGCTGCCGCCTTTGCCAAACTCGTCCCCGTCCTCGCGCCGCACCACCATCAGCATCTTGGCGTGGGTCTTGTAGCCGAACACGCCATAGACCACGTGCGCGCCGACCTCCTCAAGGCGCGAGGCCCAGTTGATGTTGGCCTCCTCGTCGAAGCGCGCCATCAGCTCGACCACCACCGTGACCTCCTTGCCCTGGCGCGCGGCGCGCATCAGCAGCTCCATGAGGATGGAGTCGGTGCCGGTGCGATACACGGTCATCTTGATGGCGACCACCGCGGTGTCGTCCACCGCCTGCTCGAGGAACTCGACCACCGGACTGAAGGACTGGAAGGGGTGGTGCAGCAGCACGTCCTGCTTGCGGATGCTGGCAAAGACGTCGTAGTTCTTGGCCAGCACCTTGGGCAGGCCGGGCTGGAAGGGCGGGTATTTCAGGTCGGGGCGGTCGACCAGGTCGGGCACCGTCATCAGGCGCACCAGGTTCACGATGCCCGGCACGCGGTAGAGGTCGTCGTAGCCCAGCGCGAACTGCTGCAACAGGAAGTCGGTCATCACCTCCGAACAGCTGTCGGCGACCTCCAGGCGCACGGCGTCGCCGAAGTGGCGCTGCGGCAGCTCGCCCTGCAGGGCGAGGCGAAGGTTCTTGATCTCCTCCTCGTCCACCCACAGGTCGCTGTTGCGCGTGACGCGGAACTGGTAGCAGCCGAGCACGTTCATGCCGGAGAACAGTTCGCCGACGTTGGCGTGCAGCACCGAGGAGAGGAAGACGAAGCTGCAGGGCGCGCCGGCGACCGCCTCCGGCAGCCGGATCACGCGCGGCAGCACGCGCGGCGCCTGCACGATGGCCGCGCCGGAGCTGCGGCCGAAGGCATCCTTGCCCGCCAGCTCGATGGCGAAGTTCAGGCTCTTGTTCAGCACGCGCGGGAAGGGGTGGGCCGGGTCGAGGCCGATCGGCGTCAGCACCGGCATCACTTCGCGGAAGAAGTAGTCGCGGATCCACGCCGTCTGCGCCTCGTTCCAGGTGGTGCGCTTGAGGAAGCGGATGCCCTGCTTGTCCAGCGCCGGCAGCATGGCGTCGTTGAGCAGGGCGTACTGCTCCTCGACGAGGTCGTGGGCCTGGGCGGCGACGAGGCGGAAGGCCTCGTGCGGGGTGAGGCCGTCGGGGCCGGGGGCGACGGCGCCGAGCTTGATCTGTTCCTTCAGGCCGGCGACGCGGATCTCGAAGAACTCGTCGAGGTTGCTCGAGACGATGCACAGGAAGCGCAGGCGCTCGAGCAGAGGCACGCCGGCATCGGCCGCCTGGCCGAGGACGCGGCGGTTGAAGGCGAGCAGGGAGAGTTCCCGGTTGAGGAAATGCTCGGCGGGGAAGCGCTTGGCGCTTGATGCCTTGTTCATTATTTCCATTGAATCAGGAATTTCTAATATGTTCAAGCCGCAGGATATGACGGGGATGTGACGGCCTTGTGACAGGGGGCAGGGGGTAAAATCCGGCGATGGGATACGAACTCGTCGCCGCCGTCGATCTGGGCTCCAACAGCTTCCGTCTGCAGGTGGGCCGCGTGGTGGACGACCAGATCTACCCGCTCGACTCGCTCAAGGAACCGGTGCGACTGGCGGCCGGCCTGACCGCGCAAAAGATCCTCGACGGCCCCTCTCAGCTGCGCGCCATCGAGGCACTGCGCCGCTTCGGCGAGCGCCTGCGCGGTTTCGATGCCGGCGCCGTGCGGGCGGTGGCGACCAACGCCCTGCGCGTGGCGAAGAACGCCCCGCAGTTCCTCGCCCAGGCCGAGGCGGCGCTCGGTTTCCCCATCGAGATCATCGCCGGTCGCGAGGAGGCGCGCCTGATCTACCTCGGTGTCGCCCATTCCCTGCCCAACCCGCGCACCCAGCAGCTGGTGGTCGATATCGGCGGCGGCTCGACGGAGTTCATCATCGGCCGCAACATCGAGCCGATCGAGCTGGAATCGCTCTACATGGGCTGCGTCGGCTTCAGCCTGCAGTATTTCCCGCGCGGCCGCATCGAGAAGTCCGGCATGAAGGCGGCGGAGCTGGCGGCGCGCAAGGAGCTGCAGGCCATCGTGCGCCAGTACAAGAAGACCGGCTGGGAGGAGGCGGTCGGCTCCAGCGGCACCGCCAAGGCGCTCGCCGACATCCTCGAGATGAACGGCTTATCCCAGGCGGGGGAAGCCGGCATCACGCGCGACGGGCTGGAGCGCCTGCGCGCCCACCTGCTGCATGCCGGCGATCTGGGGAAACTGACTTTGCAGGGCCTGCGGCCGGACCGCATCCCGGTGCTGCCGGGCGGGCTGGCCATCATGCTGGCGGTGTTCAAGGAATTCGGTCTTGAGCGCATGACCTTCTCCGAAGGGGCGTTGCGCCTCGGCGTGCTCTACGACCTGCTTGGCCGCTACCACCATCAGGACCTGCGCAATGCCACGGTGCAGCAGTTCATGCGCCGCTACCAGGTCGACGCCAGCCAGGCGGCACGGGTGGCGGCAACGGCACGCGGCTTCCTGCTGCAGATGCTGCCGGAGGCGGCGGCCGAGGAGCAGCCCGATGTGCAGGTGCTCGACTGGGCGGCCCTGATGCACGAAATCGGCATTTCGGTGGCGCATTCGAGCTACCACAAGCACAGCGCCTACATCCTCGCCAATGCCGACATGCCGGGCTTCTCGAAAATGGACCAGGCGCGCCTGTCGCGCATCGTGCTGGCCCACCGCGGCAAGCTGGAGCGGGTGCAGGAGATCATGCCGGACAGTGCCGACTGGCTGCTGATCTTCAGCCTGCGCCTGGCCGTGCTGCTGCACCGTTCGCGCGACGATGCGCCGCTGCCGGCCATCGGCGTGAAGCGCAACGAGCGGGGCTTCGGCGTCGGCGTCGATCCGCACTGGCTGGCCGCCTCGCCGCTGTCCGCGGCGGCGCTGGAGGAGGAGGGCCGGCAGTGGGCCGGCCTCGGCATGGAACTCAGGATCAAGGCCGGGCGCGGCAAATCCCAAGCTGCGGCATAATGCCGCGTCATGCCGCCAAAAGGCGGACGGGCTCGAACCAACAACAAGGGGGACAGGGTGAGCGGGACAAGCATCGCGCTCGAGACGGATGCCGAAGGCCGGCGCTGCTTGCGCCTGGCGGGCGAATGGCGCCTGATGGCGCTGGCGCCGCGCTATGCCGCCCTGGCCGCGGAGCTGGCTGAGCGGGCGGCGGACCGCAGCCTCGTCTGGGACATCCGCGACATCAGCTCGCTGGATTCCGTCGGCGCCATGATGCTCTGGCGCGCCTGGGGACACCGCTTTCCGGACAACCTGGCCACGCGCGACGACCTGGAGCCGGTCTTCGCGCGCCTCTACGCTTCAAGCAAGCTGAAGGAAACCGGGCCGGAGCCGGAGCTGCCCTGGGAGTGGGTCGTCGCCGTCGGCAGCCTCAGCCTGCGCCTGTGGCGGCACATCGCCGATTTCACCGGCCTGATCGGCCAGCTCATCCTCGACATCGGCAACGTCGCGCGCGCCCCGCGCGAGGGTCCCTGGCGCGAGACCTCGGCCAACCTGTACAAGAGCGGCGTGCGCGCCATGCCGGTCACGGCGCTGGTCGGCTTCCTCATCGGCATCGTGCTGTCCTACCTGTCGGCGCTGCAGTTGAAGAACTTTGGCGCCGACATCTTCATCGTGAACATCCTCGGCATGGGCATCATCCGGGAACTCGGGCCGGTGCTGGTGGCGGTGCTGGTGGCGGGACGCTCCGGCTCGGCCATGACGGCGCAGCTCGGCGTAATGCGCGTCACCGAGGAGATCGACGCGCTGGCGACGATGGGCGTCTCGCGCAGCCTGCGACTGGTCTTCCCGAAGGTCGCCGCGCTGGCGCTGGCGATGCCGCTGCTGGTGCTGTGGACCAGCGCCATCGCCCTCATGGGCGGCATGGTCTCGGCCCAGTTCCAGCTCGACATCTCCTACGGCTTCTTCATCGAGACCCTGCCCAAGGTGGTGCCGGTGGCCAACCTGTACATTGCGCTGGCCAAGGGCGTGACCTTCGGCATCTTCGTTGCGCTGGTGGCCTGCCATTTCGGACTTCGCGTGCGGCCGAACACGGAAAGCCTGTCGTCGAACACCACCGCTTCCGTGGTGAGCTCGATCACCGTCGTGATCCTGGTCGACGCCGTTTTTGCCATCGCCACGCGCAGCATCGGCATGCCGACATGACAGCCTACCCCCCATCCCCCGCCCCGAGGGCGGGGACGACTCCGGTGATCGAAGTCGAGCACCTGTCCACCCGCTTCGGCGAGCACTGGGTGCACCGCGACCTCAACCTCGTCATCGAGAAGGGCGAGGTGATGGCGCTGGTGGGCGGCTCGGGTAGCGGCAAGACCACGCTGCTGCGGCAGATGATCGGCCTGCTGCATCCGACCCAGGGGCAGATCCGCCTCTTCGGGGAGCCGCTGTTCACCGGCGATGCGGTGCAGGAGCGCAATCTGCGCCGCCGCTTCGGCATGCTGTTCCAGTATGGCGCGCTGTATTCCGCCTTTACGGTCTTCCAGAACATCGCCTTCCCGCTGCGCGAGCTGGGGGTCGTCGACGAGGCGCTGATCCACGACCTGGTGATGCTCAAGCTCTCGATGGTCGAGCTGCTGCCGCGCCATGCCTGGCTGATGCCCTCCGAGCTTTCCGGCGGCATGATCAAGCGCGTTGCCCTGGCGCGCGCCCTTTCCCTGGAGCCGGAGCTGCTGCTGCTCGACGAGCCGACCGCCGGCCTCGACCCCGACCGCAGCGAATCCTTTGTGCGCCTGATCAACAGCCTGCACCGGCAACTGGGACTGACGGTGGTGCTGGTGACGCACGATCTCGACACCCTGGCCGGCATGGCCACCCGCGTTGCGGTGTTGGCCGAACAGCGTATACTCGCGCTGGGCACGATCGACGAGATCACGAAGGTCGATCACCCCTTCATAAGAAATTTCTTCTGCTGCGACCGGGCTCAGCGGGCGTTGCAGAGCCGCATCTCCGAGGAACTCGCATAAAATGGAAAGCCGGGCTCACGCGCTTGCCGCCGGAATCTTCACACTGGTGCTCGGTCTGGCCTGCGCCTTCGCCGTCTTCTGGCTGTCGGGCCAGCGGGAGGCCACCAGCGAATACATTCTGGTGACGAAGGGCAGCGTCAGCGGCCTCAACACCCAGGCCCAGGTGCGCTTTCGCGGCATCCGCGCCGGCAAGGTGCAGGATATCGAGCTCGATCCGAAGGATCCGCGCAACATCCTCATCACCATCAGCGTCAACGCCGACCTGCCGGTGACCAAGGGCACGACGGCGCGCCTCAACTACCAGGGCGTCACCGGCCTCGCCTCCGTCCTCCTCGAGGACAAGGGAGAGAACCCCGAGCCGCTGACCGGCACCGACGACGAGCTGCCGCGCATCGCCCTGCAGCCGAACTTCATGGACAGCCTGGGCGAGAACGCTTCCGCCCTGATGGTGCAGATGCGACAGGTGGCCGACCGCACCAACGCCCTGCTGTCCGAGCAGAACGTCAAGCGCATCAGCCAGACGCTGGCCAACGTCGAGACCGCCTCGGCGGGGCTCTCCGGCAGCATGAAGGACCTGCCGCAGGTGATGGCCTCGCTCAAACAGGCGCTCAACGAGGAGAACATGAAGAAGCTGAGCATGACGCTCGCCAACCTGGAGAAGGTCAGCGGCGATGCGGCGCCGCTCGTTGCCAGCATGCAGAGCGTGTCGAAGAAGCTCGATGTCCTGCTGGGCGAGTCGGGCGGCGAGATCTCGCAGACCACGCTGCCGCGCCTGAACGTCCTCCTGCAGGAGCTGTCGGTCAGCTCCCGCCAGATGTCGCGCCTGCTCGATCAGATCGAGGAATCCCCCAACATGCTGATATTCGGCCGTGAGGCGCGCCGCCCCGGGCCCGGCGAAGCGGGCTTTGCCGTGCAATGAGGACACACATGCGAAAAATGCTCCTGCTGCTTTCCGTCGCGCTGCTGGCCGGCTGCGGCGGCGGTGCCAAGTCCGTATCGAATGTCGCCAGCTACGACCTGGGCGCGGTGCAGCCGGCGCCGAACAACCGCATCGTCGCCAGCCTGCGCAGCATCGACGTCTTCGCCGTGTCCTGGCTGGATTCCTCGGCCATGCAGTACCGCCTCCTTTATGCGGCCAACCAGCGGCGGCAGAGCTATGCCGAGAGCCGCTGGGTGGCGCCGCCGGCGGAACTGGTCGGCCATGCCCTGCGCAAGCGCATGCTTTCCGGCGCGGCGAGCGGCGCCTGCCGCCTGCGCGTGGACCTCGACGAGTTCGCCCAGGTCTTCGATTCGGCCAAGGCCAGCCGCGCCGTGCTTGAAGTGCGGGTGCAGCTGGTTGCGCCCACCGGCGGCGAAATCCTGGCGCGGCGCAGCTTCAGCCTGTCGCATCCGGCCGCCAGCGCCGATGCGGGCGGTGGGGCGGCGGCGCTGTCCGGAGCCGTCGAGACGTTGTCCGCCGAACTGCACGACTGGCTCGGCGGGCTTGACCGGTCGGCGGGCTCGGGATTGAATATCGCCCAGCGCTGCCGCAGCTAGATCGCCCTGGGGGGCCGGCAGCCCGACAGACGGAAAGAAATCATGCCGGCGAATCCCTACACCATCGGCCTCGACAAGAACGCGGCCAACTACACGCCGCTGTCGCCGCTCTCGTTCATCGAACGGACGGCGGCGGTCTATCCGCAGCGCACTTCCGCCATCCACGGCATGCGACGCTATGCCTGGGACGAGACCTACGCCCGCTGCCGCCGTCTGGCCGCCGCCCTGGCGGCACGCGGCATCGGCAAGAACGACACCGTCGCCGCGATGCTCTCCAACACGCCGGAAATGCTGGAATGCCATTTCGGCGTGCCGATGGCCGGCGCCGTGCTCAACACCCTGAACACCCGGCTGGATGCCGATGCGATCGCCTTCATGCTCAACCACGGCGAGGCGAAGGCGCTGATCACCGACCGCGAATTCTCGTCGACGATTGCGAAGGCGCTGGCGCAGGCCGGGCGCGACATGCTGGTGATCGACGTGGACGACTCCGAGTATGCCGGGCCGGGCGAGCGCGTCGGCAGCATCGACTACGAGGCATTCCTCGCTGGCGGCGATCCGCAATTCGTCTGGCAGGGGCCGGGCGACGAGTGGGACGCCATTTCGCTCAACTACACCTCCGGCACCACCGGCAACCCGAAAGGCGTCGTCTACCACCATCGCGGCGCCTACCTCAATGCCGTCTCGAACATCGTTTCCTGGGGCATGCCGCCGCACGCGGTGTACCTGTGGACGCTGCCGATGTTCCACTGCAACGGCTGGTGCTTCCCATGGACCATGGCGGCCAATGCCGGCACCAGCGTCTGCCTGCGCCGCGTCGAAGCGAAGGCCATCCTCGACGCCATCCGCGAACACAAGGTGACGCACTATTGCGGTGCGCCAATCGTGCACTCCATGCTGATCAATGCGCCGGCCGAGTGGCGCGAGGGCATTGCGCATAAAGTCAGCGCCCTGGTGGCGGCGGCACCGCCGCCGGCTTCGATGATCGAGGGCATGAACCGGATCGGCTTCGACATCACACACGTCTACGGCCTTACCGAGACCTACGGGCCGGCCTCGGTCTGCGCCAGACACCCCGAATGGGGCGATCTGCCGCTCGAGGAGCAGGTGCGCCTGAACGGCCGCCAGGGCGTGCGCTACCACCTGCAGGAAGGCCTCACGGTGCTGGACCCGGAGACGATGCAGCCGGTGCCGCGCGACGGCGAGGCCATCGGCGAGATCATGTTCCGCGGCAATATCACCATGAAGGGCTACCTGAAGAACCCGCAGGCGACGGAGGAGGCCTTCCGCGGCGGCTGGTACCATTCCGGCGACCTCGCCGTGCTGCATGGCGACGGCTACGTCAAGATCAAGGACCGCTCCAAGGACGTCATCATTTCCGGCGGCGAGAACATCTCCTCGGTGGAGGTGGAGGATGTGCTCTACCGCCATCCCGCGGTGCTGGCGGCGGCGGTGGTGGCCACCCCCGATCCGAAGTGGGGCGAGGTGCCCTGCGCCTTCATCGAGCTGAAGGAGGGCGCGCAGGCGACGGAGGCCGAGTTCATCGATTTCTGCCGCGAACGCATGGCGCGCTTCAAGGTGCCGAAGAAGGTGGTGTTCTGCCCGCTGCCGAAGACGTCCACCGGCAAGATCCAGAAATTCATCCTGCGCGAGAAGGCGAAATCGACGCAGGCCTTCGATTAAGGAGAAGCATATGAGCGCTGTCATGACATCCCCCAACGAGCCCCTTTTGCTGCGCAACGACGACAACGGCGTCACCACGCTCACGCTGAATCGTCCGAGCCAGTTCAATTCCCTTTCCGACGCGCTGATCGACGAATTGCACGCGACGCTGGATGCCATCGCCCAGGACCCGTCGGCGCGCGTCGTCGTGCTGGCGGGGGCCGGCAAGGCTTTCTGTGCCGGCCACGACCTGAAGGAGATGCGCTCGCATCCCGACAAGGCCTACCAGCAGGCGCTGTTCAGGAAATGCGGCCGCATGATGATGAAGCTGGTCGAGCTGCCGCAGCCGGTGATCGCGCGGGTGCACGGCATGGCGGTGGCCGCCGGCTGCCAGCTGGTCGCCATGTGCGACCTGGCGGTGGCGGTCGACACGGTGAAGTTCGCCGTCTCCGGCGTGAACCTCGGCCTGTTCTGCAGCACGCCGGCGGTGCCGCTGTCGCGCAACCTGCCGCGCAAGCAGGCCTTCGAGATGCTGGTGACCGGCGAGTTCATGGACGCGCAGGCGGCGCTCGCGCGCGGCCTGGTGAACCGCGTCGTGCCGGCCGACCAGTTCGACGCCGAGGTGAAGAAGCTGACCGATTCGATCCTCGCCAAGTCGCCGGCGGCGGTGGCGATGGGCAAGCAGGCCTTCTACCGCCAGATGGAGATGGGGCTGGACGGCGCCTACCAGTTGGCCGCCGAGACCATGGCCTGCAACATGATGGCCGAAGATGCCCAGATCGGCATCGACGCCTTCATCGCCAAGCAGCCGATGCCGAAATGGAAGGGCAAGTAGCCGGGCAGGGCGAATCCGGTTATCATGAATTTAGACCTAAAATAACTGCCAGGGGCAGAGGGTGGAGTGGCAGAGGACTGCATTCTCGAGACAAGAAACCTCGTCAAGGAATTCAAGGGTTTCATCGCCGTCAACGACGTCAGCCTGAAGGTCAGGCGCGGGCACATCCACGCACTGATCGGACCGAACGGCGCCGGCAAGACCACCTGCTTCAACCTGCTGACCAAGTTCCTCGAGCCGACGCGCGGCGCGATCAGCTTCAACGGCATCGACATTACCGGCGAGAAGCCGGCGCAGATCGCCCGCCGCGGCATCGTCCGCTCCTTCCAGATTTCCGCCGTCTTCCCGCACCTGACCGTGCTGGAGAACGTGCGCATCGCACTACAGAGGAAACTCGGCACCTCTTTCCATTTCTGGCGCTCCGACAGGAGCCTGAATGGGCTGAACGGCCGTGCCATGGAACTGCTCGCGCAGGTTGGCCTGGAATCCTTCGCCGGCATGGTCACCGTCGAACTGCCCTACGGCCGCAAGCGTGCGCTGGAAATCGCTACCACCCTGGCGCTGGAGCCCGAGTTGATGCTCCTCGACGAGCCGACCCAGGGCATGGGCCACGAGGACGTCGATCTCGTCAAGCAGCTCATCAAGAAGGTCTCGGCCAACCGCACCGTGTTGATGGTGGAGCACAACATGGGCGTGGTGGCCGACATCTCCGACACCATCACCGTGCTGGCGCGCGGCGCCGTGCTGGCGGAAGGCCCCTATGCCGAGGTGTCGAAGAACCCGGCGGTGATCGAAGCCTACATGGGCACGGCGCACTGATGAGCGCGACGGAATATCTTCGCGTCACCGACCTGCATGCCTTCTACGGCGAGTCGCACATCCTCCACGGCATGGATTTCCGCGTGAGCCGCGGCGAGTGCGTGACCCTGCTCGGCCGCAACGGCGCCGGACGCACGACGACGCTGAAAGCCATCCTCGGCCTGACCGGCAAGCGCACCGGCTCGGTGATGCTGAACGGCCGCGATGTGATCGGCTGGCCGAGCCACCGCATTGCCCACTTGGGCGTCGGCTATTGCCCGGAGGAGCGCGGCATCTACGCCAGCCTGTCGGCCGAGGAGAACCTCATGCTGCCGCCCGTGGTAGGCAGCGGCGGCATGCCGGTCGAGGAGATCTACCGCATGTTTCCCAACCTGGAGGAGCGCCGGAAGAGCCAGGGCTCGCGGCTGTCGGGCGGCGAGCAGCAGATGCTAGCCATGGCGCGCATCCTGCGCACGGGGGCCCGACTGCTGCTGCTCGACGAGATTTCGGAGGGACTGGCGCCGGTCATCGTGCAGAAGCTGGGCGAGGTGATCCGCAGCCTCAAGGAGAAGGGCTTCACCATCGTCCTGGTGGAACAGAACTTCCGCTTCGCCGCGCCGCTCGCCGACCGCATGTACATCGTCGAGCACGGGCGCATCGTGGCGGAAATCGATAAGGGCGAGCTGGAAGAGAAGCAGGCGTTGTTGCACGAGTATCTCGGGGTTTAACCAACGAAGAGGAGAGAGAGATGAAAAGCAAATTGATCGGTACTTTGGTCGGCGCCGCAGCGATGTCCATGGCGGCAGGCCAGGCTTTTGCCCAGAAGGCGCCGGCGGTGAAGCTGTCCGGCGACATGGTGAAGATCGGCGTCCTCACCGACATGTCCGGCGTGTATTCGGACCTGGGCGGACAGGGTTCGGTGACGGCCGCGCAGATGGCGGTCGAGGACTTCAAGGCGCAGGCCAAGCCGTCCTGGAAGATCGAGCTGGTCTACGCCGACCACCAGAACAAGGCCGACGTCGGCTCCAACAAGGTGCGCGAGTGGTACGACACGCAGGGCGTCGACATGGTTACCGACGTGCTCAACTCGGCCGTGGCACTGGCCGTCTCCAAGGTGACGCAGGAAAAAAACCGCATCCTCATCGACACGGGCGCAGCGTCTACCCGCCTCACCAACGAGGACTGCTCGCCCAATACGGTGCATTACGTGTATGACACCTATGCCCTGGCCAACGGCCCGGGCAAGGCCGTCACCAAGCAGGGCAAGGACACCTGGTTCTTCCTGACGGCCGACTATGCCTTCGGCCATTCGCTCGAGGCCGACACGACCAACGCGGTCAAGGCTTCCGGCGGCAAGGTGCTCGGCTCGGTGCGCCATCCGCTCAACGCCTCGGACTTCTCCTCCTTCCTGCTGCAGGCGCAATCCTCGAAGGCGAAGGTGGTCGGCCTGGCCAATGCCGGCGGCGACACCATCAACTCGATCAAGGCGGCCAACGAGTTCGGCCTGACCAAGAGCCAGACCATCGTCGGCCTGCTCACCACCATCATCGACATCCACGCGCTCGGCCTGCCGACCACGCAGGGCATGATGTTCACAGAGGGCTTCTACTGGAACCTCAACAACGAGACGCGCGAGTGGAGCCGCCGCTTCTTCGGCAAGCACAAGAAGATGCCGTCGATGCTGCATGCCGGCACCTATTCGGCCGTGATGACCTACCTGAAGGCGGTGCAGGCGACCGGCACCGACGACGCGCCCACGGTGATGAAGAAGATGAAGGCCACGCCGATCAACGACTTCTTCGCCAAGAACGGCAAGATCCGCGAGGACGGCCGCATGGAGCACGACATGTACCTGGTCGAGGTGAAGAAGCCGGCCGAGTCGAAGGAGCCGTGGGACTACTACCACATCAAGGCGGTGATCCCGGCCAACGAGGCTTTCCAGCCGATGTCGCTGTCGCGCTGCCCGCTGGTGAAAAAGTAATCCGAGGCACCGAGCGTGTCGGAGATCTTCGGCATCCCCATCCAGGCCTTCATGGGCCAGCTCATGCTGGGCCTGGTCAACGGCTCGTTCTACGCCATGCTGAGCCTGGGGCTGGCCGTCATCTTCGGCATGCTCAACATCATCAACTTCGCCCACGGCGCGCTGTACATGGCCGGGGCGATGCTGGCCTGGATGGGCCTCAATTACTTCGGCATCGGCTACTGGTGGTCGCTGCTGCTGGCGCCGCTGGGCGTCGGCATCGTAGGCGTGATCATCGAACGAAGCATGCTGCAGTGGCTGTACAAGCTCGACCATCTCTACGGCCTGCTGCTCACCTTCGGCCTGGCGCTGATCCTCGAGGGCCTGTTCCGCGACCTCTACGGCGTCTCCGGCCTGCCGTATTCGATCCCGGAGGAGTTCGCCGGCGCCTACAACCTCGGCTTCATGTTCCTGCCCAAGTACCGCGCCTGGGTCATCCTGGCCTCGCTGCTGGTGTGCTTCGCCACCTGGTTCGTCATCGAGAAGACGCCGCTCGGCGCCTACCTGCGCGCGGCGACGGAGAACCCCCAGCTCACCCAGGCCTTCGGCATCAACGTCCCGCTGATGGTGATGCTGACCTACGGCTTCGGCGTGGCGCTGGCCGGCTTCGCCGGCGTGCTGGCGGCGCCGGCCATGCAGGTGAGCCCGCTGATGGGCTCCAACCTGATCATCGTGGTGTTCGCGGTGGTGGTGATCGGCGGCATGGGCTCCATCCTGGGTTCCATCGTCACCGGCCTCGGCCTCGGCGTGATCGAGGGACTGACCAAGGTGTTCTATCCGGAGGCATCGTCGACGGTGGTGTTCATCATCATGGCCATCGTCCTGCTGGTGCGGCCGGCCGGACTGTTCGGGAGGGAGAAGTGAACCGCAAGCTCGTCGGCTACGGTATTCTCCTGGCGCTGATGCTGGTGGCGCCGGCCGTCGTCTATCCGGTGCTGGTGATGAAAGTGCTGTGCTTCGCCCTGTTCGCCTGCGCCTTCAACCTGCTGATCGGCTATACTGGGCTGCTCTCCTTCGGTCATGCCGTCTTCCTCGGCAGCGCCGGCTATGTCGCCGGGCACAGCATCAAGGTGTGGGGCTTTCCGCCGGAAATCGGCCTGGTCTTCGCCGCGCTGGCCGCCGCCGCCCTCGGCTGGGTCATCGGCAGCCTGGCCATCCGCCGCTCGGGCATCTATTTCGCCATGATCACCCTGGCGCTGGCGCAGATGATGTACTTCTTCTTCCTGCAGGCGCCGTTTACCGGCGGCGAGGACGGGCTGCAGGACGTGCCGCGCGGCAAGCTGCTCGGCGTGATCGACCTTGCCGACGACTTCAACCTCTACTACTTCGTGCTGGCGATCTTCGTCTTCGCCTTCTGGCTGATCCACCGCACCATCCATTCGCCCTTCGGGCAGGTGCTGAAGGCGATCCGCGAGAACGAGGCGCGTGCCATCTCGCTTGGCTATGACGTGGCCAAGTACAAGCTGCTGGCCTTCGTGCTCTCCGCCGGCCTGGCGGGGCTGGCCGGCGCCACCAAGACGCTGGTGTTCCGTTTCGCCACCCTGACCGACGCCCACTGGCACACCTCGGGCGAGGTGGTCCTGATGACGCTGCTGGGCGGCATGGGCACGGTGTTCGGTCCGGTGGTCGGCGCCGCCACCATCGTCACCCTGCAGAACGAACTGGCCGACAAGGTCGGCTCGCTCGTTACCGTCATCATGGGCGCGATCTTCGTCGTCTGCGTGCTGGCCTTCCGCCGCGGCATAGTCGGCGAGCTGGGCGCGCTCTACAAGCGGATGACCGGCACGCGCTAGCTAGCGCGCTATTCTGTCGGCGATCCAGCGCTTCATTTCACCCATGTCGGCATCGAACTTGCCGCAACTCATCAGGCTCAGGCCGAACACGTAGGCGTAGAGCAGCAGGCTGCGGCTGGAGGCCTCCCGCGGCGGCATGCCGCGCGCCTCGAAGCCCCGGCGGCCGAATTCCAGGCGGGCGGCGTCGACTTCCTCCACCACCGCGGCGGCGGCCGCGTCGCGCCGCGCCCAGTCGCGCATGGCCATCTCGATGTGCATGCCCTTGCGGTTGCGGTTGGCGCTGTAGACCTCGATGACGTGGTAGGCGCGCGGCAGTTCCTCGCCGGGCACGGCGCGCGTCTGTTTCTGGATGTCGCGGATGCGCCCTTCCTTCCAGGTCTCGAGCACGGCGTCGAGCAGGTCGCGGCGGTCCTTGAAGTGCCAGTAGAAGCTGCCCTTGGTGACCTTCAGGCGCTTGGCCAGCACCTCGACACGGATGCCGTCGAGGCCTTTCTCGGCGAGGATGTCCAGCGCCGCCTTGATCCAGGCGGCGCGGTCCAGCTGCTGTCGGTTCGGCTCGGGTTTGGCCATTGTCGTCGGGCGTATTGAAAAGACCGGAAGCTTGCGCTACGATAGCGCTTTCCATACGGTAGCGTATGGAGGAATTCTGCCGGCAACGGCCGGCCGTGTCAAACCTCCCGGCGCGGTGCCATAATCCGGCGGAGGAGAGGCGGGCCGCGCCGGGCGCGGCGTTCGCACTAACGCAAAGGAGAACAGGTTTGAAGATCCTCGTACCGGTCAAGCGCGTGGTTGACTACAACGTCAAGGTACGCGTCAAGGGCGACGGTTCCGGCGTGGACCTCGCCAACGTCAAGATGTCGATGAACCCCTTCGACGAGATTGCCGTCGAGGAAGCCGTCCGCCTCAAGGAAGCCGGCATCGCCACCGAGGTGGTCGCGGTGTCCTGCGGCGTCGCCGCCTGCCAGGAGACCCTGCGCACGGCGCTGGCCATCGGCGCCGACCGCGCCATCCTGGTCGAGACCGACGTCGAACTGCAGCCGCTCGCCGTGGCCAAGCTGATGAAGGCGGTGGCCGCGAAGGAGGGCCCGCAGGTCGTCATCTTCGGCAAGCAGGCCATCGACGACGATGCCAACCAGACCGGCCAGATGTTCGCTGCCCTGATGGGCTGGCCGCAGGCGACCTTCGCCTCGAAAGTCGTCATCGCCGACGGCAAGGCGACCGTGACGCGCGAGATCGACGGCGGTCTCGAGACCGTCGAGCTGAAGCTGCCGGCGGTGGTCACCACCGACCTGCGCCTGAACGAGCCGCGCTACGCCACGCTGCCGAACATCATGAAGGCCAAGAAGAAGCCGCTCGACACCCTGAAGCCGGGCGACCTCGGCGTCGACGTGGCGCCGCGCCTGACCACGCTGAAGGTGGTCGAGCCGCCCAAGCGCGCCGGCGGTACCAAGGTGGCCGACGTCAAGCAGCTGGTCGACAAACTCAAGAATGAAGCGAAGGTGATCTGATGAGCATCCTTGTCATTGCCGAACACGACAACGCGACGCTGAAGGCGGCGACGCTGAACACCCTCACTGCCGCGAAGAAGCTCGGCGGCGAGATCCATGTGCTGGTCGCCGGCCAAGGCTGCGCCGCCGCCGTGCAGGAAGCCGCGCAACTGGACGGCGTCGCCAAGGTAAGCGTCGCCGACGCCGCCCCCTACGCCGACCAACTGCCGGAGAACCTGGCCGCGCTGGTGCATGCCAACGCCGCCGGCTACACCCACATTCTGGCGCCGGCCTCTACCTTCGGCAAGAATCTGCTGCCGCGCGTGGCGGCGCTGCTCGACGTTGCGCAGATATCCGACATCGTCGCCGTCGAGTCCGCCGACACCTTCGTGCGCCCGATCTACGCCGGCAACGCGCTGGCGACGGTGAAGAGTGCCGACGCCGTCAAGGTCATCACCGTGCGCGGCACCGCCTTCGAGGCCTGCGGCAAGGGCGGCTCGGCCGCCGTCGAACCGCTAGCGGCGGGCGCCGACCTCGGCGTCTCGAAACTGGTCGGCCGCGAGCTTACCAAGAGCGCGCGGCCCGAGCTGGGTGCTGCCAAGATCATCGTCTCCGGCGGCCGCGGCATGGGCAACGGCGAGAACTACCGCAGCGTGCTCGAGCCGCTGGCCGACAAGCTCGGCGCGGCCCTCGGCGCCTCGCGCGCGGCGGTCGACGCCGGCTTCGTGCCGAACGACTACCAGGTCGGCCAGACCGGCAAGATCGTTGCCCCCGAGCTGTACATCGCCGTCGGCATCTCGGGCGCCATTCAGCACCTGGCCGGCATGAAGGACAGCAAGGTGATCGTCGCCATCAACAAGGACCCCGAAGCGCCGATCTTCCAGGTGGCCGATTACGGCCTGGTGGCCGACCTGTTCCAGGCCGTGCCGGAACTGGTGGCCGAACTGGGCTGATTCCGCGGCACGACAGCCATGAACTTTCCGGACGGACTCTTTCCGGAGACGTGGCAATGGGCGGCCTGGCTGCTCCTGCTGCCAGTCACACTCTGGGTCGTACGCAGGGCCCCCTGGAAACGCATCGATGGCGAAGGTTCCTCCCATGTCTGGTTCGGCGCCATCGTCGTGCTGAGCCTGCTGTGGAGCATGAAGGCCGGAGTCAAGCCCGGCCTCACCCTTCATCTGCTCGGCGCCACGGCGCTGACCCTGATGTTCGGCTTCCATCTGGCCTTTCTCGGCATGCTGGCGGTGCTGGCGGCGACCAGCATGAATGGCGCGGCCGGCTGGGCGGTCTACGGTCTGAATGCCGGCCTGACAGCGCTGCTGCCCTGCGCCGCGGCCTGGGCCGGCCTGCGCCTGGTCGAGCGATTTCTCCCCCGCAATATTTTCGTCTACCTGTTTGCCGGGGCCTTCGCCAACGCGGCCCTTGTCCTTGCCGTCACGGCGCTGGCAGCGACGGCTTCCCTCTGGGCCGCGTCGGTCTACGACAGCCGGACGCTGCTCGACGACTACCTGCCATATTTCCTGCTCGTCGGATTTTCCGAGGCATGGCTGACCGGAGCCTTTATTACCCTTTTCGTCGTGTATTTCCCAACCTGGGTGAGCACGTTCGATGACGATCGCTACCTGAAGGAGAAAACAACATGAGCACCTATTCCGCCCCCCTGCGCGACATGCAATTCGTCCTGCGCGAACTGGCCGGCATCGAGCAGGTCGGCAAGCTGCCCGGCTACGAGGAGGCCACGCCGGATACCGTCGATGCCATCCTCGAGGAGGCCGGCAAGTTCGCCGCCGGGGCGCTGTCGCCGATCAACGGCTCCGGCGACCACGAAGGGGCCAAGTGGCACGACAGCAAGGTCACCATGCCGGCGGGCTTCAAGGAGGCTTACAAGCAGTTCGTCGAGAACGGCTGGAACGGCATCGGCTGCGAACCGGAATACGGCGGGCAGGGCATGCCCAAGGTGGTGGTCGCCGCCGTGCAGGAAATGTGGAAGGCCTCCAATATGGCCTTCTCGCTGTGCCCGCTGCTGACCACCGGCGCCATCGAGGCGATCACGCTGAACGGATCGCCGGAGTTGAAGGCCACCTTCCTGCCGAAGATGATCGAGGGCAGTTGGACCGGCACCATGAACCTGACCGAGCCGCAGGCCGGCTCCGACCTGGCGCTGGTGCGCTCGCGCGCGGTGCCGCAGGGCGATGGCACGTACAAGGTCTTCGGCCAGAAGATCTTCATCACCTACGGTGAGCACGACATGACGGAAAACATCATCCATCTCGTGCTGGCGCGTACGCCGGACGCGCCCGAGGGGGTGAAGGGCATTTCGCTCTTCGTCGTGCCGAAGTTCATCCTCAACGCCGACGGTACGCCGGGCAAGCGCAACGACGCCCGCTGCGTCTCCATCGAGCACAAGCTCGGCATCCACGCCAGCCCGACCTGCGTCATGGCCTATGGCGACAACGGCGGCGCCGTCGGCTACCTCGTCGGCAAGGAGAACGAGGGCCTCAAGTACATGTTCGTCATGATGAACGCCGCCCGCTTCGCCGTCGGCCTCGAGGGGGTGGCCATCGCCGACCGCGCCTACCAGCGCGCTCTGGAATACGCGAAGGAGCGCATCCAGGGGCGCGACCTGGCCGACGGTTCGGGCCCGGTTCCGATCATCCGCCACCCCGACATCCGCCGCATGCTGATGCTGATGAAGTCTCAGGCCGAGGCGATGCGCGCGCTGGCTTACGTGGTCGCCGCGGCGCACGACGCCGCGGCGCGCCACCCGGACGCCGAGGAGCGCAAGCGCAACCAGGCTTTCGTCGACCTCATGATCCCGGTGGTGAAGGGCTGGAGCACCGAGGTCGGGATCGAGGTGGCCTCGCTCGGCGTGCAGATCCACGGCGGCATGGGCTTCATCGAAGAGACCGGCGCGGCACAGTACCTGCGCGACGCCCGCATCACCACCATCTACGAGGGCACCACCGGCATCCAGGCCAACGACCTCATCGGCCGCAAGATCGCCCGCGAGGGCGGGGCCACCATCAAGGCCGTCATCGGCATCATGAAGCAGGTCGAGGCGGAGCTCGCCAAGCAGTCGGGCGAGGAATTCGCCGCCATCCATGCTGGCTTCTCGCGCGGCGTGCAGGCGCTGGCCGAGGCGGCCACCCACGTCGCAACGAACTTCACCCAGGACATCAAGGGGGTGCACGTCGGCGCCGTGCCCTTCCTGCGCCTGATGGGCATCGTCAGCGGCGGCTGGCAGATGGCGCGTGCCGCACTGGTGGCGCAAAGGCAGCTTGCCTCAGGTGTCGGCGACGCCGGTTTCTACAAGGCGAAAATCAGCACAGCACGCTTCTTTGCCGACCATCTGCTGTCCCAGGCACCCGGCCTGGCCGACACAGTGGTCAAGGGCGGCGCCGGCGCGTTGGCCGTGCCGGAAGAGGCGCTGTAGGAAAACGGGCGTCCGCGGGAAGGCTACGCCGCTTCCGTTTCCTGTGCGTCGACGCGGAGGACGGTGCGATTGCGGCCGCCGTGCTTGGCTGAATAAAGGGCCAGGTCGGCCCTCAGCAGCAAGGCATCGATCCCCGTGTCGAAGCGCTGGTATTCCGTAACGCCAATGCTGACGGTGAGCGATATCCTGTGCTCGCCGTTGACGATATGGAGCGCCGCGATCTGCTCGCGAATTCGCTCGGCCACGATGACGGCGCGCGCGCCGTCGGTCTCGGGCAACAACACTCCGAATTCCTCGCCGCCCAGCCGTCCCACTAGGTCCTCGCCGCGGAGCAGTTGCGTGAGGACGCCGACGACCTTCTGAATCGCCTTGTCGCCAGCGGCATGCCCGTGGCTGTCGTTGATCGACTTGAAGTGGTCGATGTCCAGCATCATCACCGATAGCGGCCGCTGGTAGCGGTGGCTGCGTTCTATCTCGAGTTCCGCGCTGTCGAGGAAATGGCCGCGCGTGGCGACGCCGGTCAGCGCATCGGTTGTCGCCAGGCGGCGCAACTCGTCCTCAAGGCGCTTGCGCTGGGTGATGTCGACACCCATGCCGATCACGTGGGGACTGCCATCCATCTCGATGCATTCTCCCTTGATGTGGAAGGGGATGCGCCGGCCGTCCCTGGCGACGATGATCGCCTCGCATTCGGCGTGGCCCTGTGTGAAGGCTTCCTGCAGCTTGTGTCGCAGCGCAATCCGGCTGTTCGTGTCGAAGAGGCTGAACAGACTCAGGCTGGCCAGTTCCTCGCCGTCGTAGCCGGTGACGGTTTCCAGGTTGGTGTTCCAGAGTACATCCTGCCCTTCCTCGTCGACCAGGAAAAAAATGCCCGGCAGGGAATTGATCACCCGCCGCGTGAAGTCGCGTTCCCGCCGTATGCCGTGTTCGGCCGCTTCGCGCCGGTGGATTTCCTCGACCAGGGCGCTGTTCCTTCCGTCGAGTTCCCGTGTCCGCTCGATGACCCGCTCTTCGAGCTTCTGCTTCGATTGCTCCAGCGCCGCGAAACTCTCGCGCAGCCTTGCCGTCATGGCGTTGAAGGATTCCCCCAGCGAAGCAAGTTCGCGCGGCTGGGTGATTTCGATCGACTCGTCCAACCGGCCTGAGGCGATCGCCTCGGCGGCCTGCGACAGGCGGCTGACCGGCACGTCGATCCAGTGCGCAATGAGGATGGCGAGACCCAGTGCGGGCAACGTCAGCGCCAGCAGCAGAAACATGGTGGTGCTGTTGCCATCCTTCACGTGCCCGATCAGGCCGGATTCCGGGATGGCGACAACGACAAGCCATTCGATTCCCTCGTCGAAGCGGTAGGGGCGCGCCTCGACGTAATGCACATCCTTCTCGTCTTCGACGCGCATCTCCTGCCGCTCGAACGATGCCGGGGGGAAGGCCGTGGCTGTCCTGATGCGGCCGGCGATTTTGCGGACGACGGCGTCGCGGCTTTCGACTGCCGGGAGGCGGTCGAACAAGCTCTCGTCTCGAATCAGTGGCTCATCCAGGGACGAGGCGATCAGCAGGCCCTTGCGGTCGATGATGAATGCCCGCGCGCCTCTGGCGAGCGACAACTCCCGAAGGAGGCGGCTTGTCTTCTCCAGGTTCATGGTAGCGACATAGACGGCAGAGAATTCGCCGTGGGCATCGAATGCCGGGTGCGCCGCGGCGATCTGCAGCGTTTTCTCGCCCGAGTAATAGAAGGGATCGGTCCAAACCGTGCCTGGCGCGTTTTCCGCGCGCCTGTACCAGATCTGCTGGCGCGGATCGTAGTCCGGTACGCTGACGCTATAGCCGTGCGGCTCGCCATGGCGGGTTGCGGCGTAGGTGTTGAGGCCATAGCCCGTGGATAGGTCCGAGTGGCTGAGCATGACCTTGTCGTCCGGACGGCGCTCAACCGCCACGAAAACGCGCTCCGTCGTGCCGACGGCAATCTGGGTAGGCGTTTGGAAAGCCAGCAACTGATTGAACAGGCGCCTTTGCAAGCCTTTCAAATCCGATAGATCCCAGCCTTGCCGGGCGTTCAGTTCGACAACCCTCCGCACACCCGCCAGATGGGTGTTCAGATCGGCCGTGACATTGCCAATGACCTCGTGGCGGTATTTGTCGGCCAGGTCGTTTGCCGCCCGCTCGGTGTTGCTGAACGACAGCCAGCCTACCAGGCTGCCGGCGGCCAGCATCGGTAAGCTGAGGGCCAGGATCAATAGGGATCGGAAACGCGGCTTCACTCGAGGGGGTGCAATATCGATGGATTCATCCCTGTGATCTACGGATGTTGCGACGCAAACTTGAACTGGCCCGTGCGGCCCGCGGGATTCAGTTCGTCGGCAGCGGGAGACTCGATAAAATTTTCTGCGCCATCTTTTCGGGTGATCGTGAAAAAAACACGTGAAATCATTAAGGTGAGGCTGCCAGAAGCGATACTGTCGGGCATTTGAGACAGTTGCGCATTGAATTATCGCGTGCTATTGATTACGCAAAGCCGTGAAGTATTTCACGGCGGCTCCAGAGGTCTTTCGGCTCAAAGGCCTCAAGGAAACGATCCAGATGTCGCCAAGGCAAATGGATCATCGAATCTGATAAGGGCAAACCCATCGAAAGCTGGGGGCGCAAAACAACCGGTCTAAGGGACTTCCCGATGCAGGGAAGTTCTATGGCAGCGGAGTTGCCGGATAGGGGTCACAATGAGTCGTGCCTTTCTTTCTGTCAAAGCATCGCCGGGCGAACCTGTCCGGACTGCACCTCCGCGCCAGCCCCGCCTGACCTGTTCCCGCGCTTCCATCCCGGTGACGTTCGCCTGACGGCCGCTGCCATTTCGGCATCGGTCTGAATGCCCGTCGTCGCGCGGTTGCGCGGCACGGCTGTGAATGGAGGCTGGCATGGCTGCGAGTGCATTGAGCAATGTCGTCAATCTGAATGAGCGGCGTCAGCTGAGCGCGGCCGAATCAAGCCGCATGCTCAATGATTGCCGGGAACTGGCCATGAAGCGGCTGTCCGTATCCCTGCGCGAGATGCTGGCCGATGTCGAGGAAGACCTGTTCCAGATGGCAGAAGCCAGTTACGACCGCGAGATGCAGAAGCTCTATCTCGAGGTGCGCGGCAAGGCCAAGGAAAAGTGGCCGAAGATGGAAGCCGCCTTTTCGCGCCATTTCGTCGAAGTCTTCAATCACAAGATGCGCGGCGGGATGGACACCGCCGTCAAGGCGCTTTCCGTTTCGACCCAGGAGTTGCGCCTGGTCGAGGAGGACGACCTCGCCGAAAGCATTGCCATGCAGGAACTGGCGACCCGCCTGCGCGAGCAGAACGAGGATGAACTGTCCCTGCTCGGCGAGCGCGTCGCCATGCTGCTTGGACGGAATGAGCTGAAGGACGAGGAAAACCCCATCAGCCCGCAGGCGGTTTGTGACGCGCTGAAGCGTGCCTGTGACGAGATCGAAGGCAGCGTGAAGGTCAAGCTGGTGCTGCTCAGGCAGATCGAGCAGCACGTCTCCAGGGCGCTGCATGCCGTCTATGCCGACCTCAACAGCGAGATGGTGCGCTGGAACGTCCTGCCTGACCTGCGCTCCGCTTACCGCAAGCCGGTGAACGCGCCATCGGCTCCCCGGCCTGCAGCCAGGCAGGAATCGCCCGCTGCGCCCCCCCAGGGAGAGACGGCCGTCGGAGGCGACCTGCTGAGCGCCCTGAACCATCTCGTGCTCGTGCAAGCCGCCGGGCTGTCGCCTGGTGCGGCTGCACCGGCACCTGCCAGCGGAGGTCCGGCGGGTGGGACGGGCTTGCAGGCGGCGAGCATCAAGAGCGCGTTCATCGATTCCCTGACCGACATGCAGCGTCTGGACAGGCTTCTAAACGAGAAGGGGAACACGGACGGCCTGCCCGACCTTGGCCAGGCGCTCGGCACGATGAATGCCCTGCACCGCATCAAGGCGAACAGCCAGGCCCAGGGCGTCGGCCAGCTCGACGCCATCACCATCGACATCGTCGCCATGCTGTTCGATTTCATCTTCGACGACGCCAAGATCCCCGACGTGATCAAGGCGCTGGTGGGGCGGCTGCAGATTCCCGTGCTGAAGGTGGCACTCCTCGACAAGTCCTTTTTCTCAAGCAAGGCTCATCCTGCGCGCAGGTTGCTCGACGGCATTTCACGGGCGGCAGTGGCCTGGGGCGATACGGTCGACCAGGATGATCCGCTCTACCAGGAAATCGCCTTCATTGCCGAGCGCATCCAGGGCGATTTCGAGCGAGATGTGCAGGTCTTCACCGACGCCCTCAATTTGCTCAATGCCGTCATTTCAGAACGCGATGCGGCGGCGGAGGGAATCGCGGGGCGATCGGCGGAGCTGATGCGCAAGCGCGAAACCGAGGAAATTGCTTGGGTCGTCGCCGGTGAGGCGGTGTCCCGGCGCCTGTCGTCCGGCGTTCCGCAGGGCGTGCAACGCTTCCTGCTCGATCACTGGCAGCATGTGCTGAAGGAACTCTACATCCGCCACGGCGAGGATCACCATGCCTATCTGAGTGCGACCTCCATGATTGACGATCTCATCTGGAGCGTCGCACCAAAGACCAATAGCGACGAGCGCAAGCAGCTGGTGAACACCTTGCCCGGCCTGCTTCGCGCCCTGCATGCCGGGCTTGACGCGATCAACCTGCAGCAGGAGAAGCGGAGCCGGTTTTTCGACGAGCTGGTGGCGATGCACTCCGCGGCGGTCAAGGCGGGGCTGAATGGCGGGGAGCTTACTGCGGTCGCGACCGGGGCGCCAGCGCCGGCCGAGGTAGCGTCTTCGGCATCTCCGGCCGACCAGTACAGCGTCAATCCGGAGGGCGAACTGTTCATTACGCGCATCACCGAGAACGACGTTCAGATCGAGGAAGTAGCCCTGGTCGGCGCCAATCCGTCGGCTGTCGTTGCGGCTGATCTGTATATGCAGCAGGTGGCGGCGCTCGGGCGCGGCGACTGGGTGGAATTCAGACGGCACGAGGGAGAGGCGGTGCGGGCTCGCCTCTCCTGGATCAGTCCGCAGCGCGGAATCTACCTCTTCACCAACCCACGTTCGCCGCGGGCGACGTCGATATCGCAGGGGGCACTGGCCTACCAGTTCAGGACTGGCATGGCCCGCATCGTGACAGAAGAGCCGCTCTTCGAACGCGCCGTGAATGGCGTGCTCAACAGCCTGCAACTCGTCTGACCACGTGTCCGGGTAATCGGGGCCTTCGCCGCTCAGGGTTGGATGGCGGCGAAGCCGTTACATGTTTGGATACACGGGGCCTTCTCCGCCCTGCGGCACCACCCAGTTGATGTTCTGCGTCGGGTCCTTGATGTCGCAGGTCTTGCAATGCACGCAGTTCTGCGCGTTGATTTGCAGTCGGGGGTTCGCGCCGTCGGCGTCGCGCACGATTTCATACACGCCGGCCGGGCAGTAGCGCTGCTCGGGCGCGTCGTAGAGGGCGAGGTTGGTGCGGATCGGCACCGTCTCGTCCTTCAGTCGCAGGTGGCAGGGCTGGTTCTCCTCGTGGTTGGTGTTCGACAGGAACACCGATGAGAGGCGGTCGAAGGTGATGACGCCGTCCGGCTTCGGATAGGCGATCGGTGCGCAGTCGTCCGCCTTCTTCAGCTTCAGGTGGTCGGCCGTGAGGCGCAGCGTCCACGGTGCCTTGCCGCGGAACACCTGCTGGTCGATGCCGAACATCAGCGAGCCCAGCCACAGCCCCTTGCTCATCCACGGCTTGAAGTTGCGCGTGCGGTGCAGTTCCTCGAACAGCCAGGACTCGCGGAACTTCTCCGGATAGGCGGTCAGTTCGTCGCCGCTGCGGCCGGCGGCGAGCGCCTCGGCGAGGGCCTCCGCGGCCAGCATGCCGGTCTTCAGCGCGGCGTGCGAGCCCTTGATGCGCGCGGCGTTGAGGAAGCCGGCATCGTCGCCGATCAGCGCGCCACCCGGGAAGATCAGCTTCGGCAGCGCCTGCAGGCCGCCGGCGGTGAGGGCGCGCGCGCCGTAGGCGATGCGCTTGCCGCCATCGAGGAAGGGCTTTACCTGGGGGTGCAGCTTGTAGCGCTGGAACTCCTCGAACGGCGACAGGAAGGGATTGCTGTAGGCCAGCCCCACCACGTAGCCGATCGAGACCAGGTTGCCCTCGAGGTGGTAGACGAAGCCGCCGCCATAGGTGTCCGGCTGCATCGGCCAGCCGCCGGTGTGCATGACCAGGCCCTTGACGTGCTTCTCGGGGCGGATCTCCCACAGCTCCTTGATGCCGATGCCGTAGACCTGCGGGTCGGCGCCCTTGCGCAGGTCGAACTTCGCCTCGAGCTGCTTGCCGAGGTGGCCGCGGCAGCCCTCGGCAAAGAGGGTGTACTTACCGAGCAGTTCCATGCCGGGCTGGTAGGCGTCCGTCGGCTGGCCATCGCGGCCGACGCCCATGTCGCCGGTGGCGACGCCTCTCACCGAGCCGTCCTCATGGTAGAGCACCTCGGCCCCGGCGAAGCCCGGATAGATCTCCACGCCGAGCGCCTCGGCCTGCTGGGCCAGCCAGCGGCAGACGTTGCCCAGGCTGACGATGTAGTTGCCGTGATTGAGGAAGCAGCCCGGGAGCAGGGCGTTCGGCACCCTGAAGCCGCCCGTCTCGGAAAGAATGAGGAAACGGTCCTCTGACACTGGCGTGTCGAGCGGAGCGCCCTTGTCTTTCCAGTCGGGGATCAGCTCGTCAAGTGCGCGCGGGTCCATCACCGCGCCGGAGAGGATGTGCGCGCCGACCTCGGCACCTTTCTCGATCAGGCAGACGTTGATGTCGGTGTTGAGCTGCTTCAGACGGATCGCCGCGGCCAGCCCGGCCGGGCCGCCGCCGACGAGGACGACATCGAATTCCATGGATTCGCGTTGCATGCTGTTTCCTTTATTGCGTGGCCTCTGACGGGATCGTTGTTCTTGTGCAGGCCATGAAGACCGGGCGCCATTATAATTCGATTTGATCCGCTCATTTCCCGAAAACGATGGAACACAAGCGCACGCTGATATACACCACGACCCTGCCCATCCGCTGGGGCGACATGGACGCCATGAACCATGTCAACAACACCGTCTATTTCCGCTACATGGAACAGGCGCGCATCGAATGGCTGGAGTCGCTCGGCTACGCCACCGGCCAGCACACCGAGGAGGGGCCGGTGATCGTCAACGCCAGTTGCACTTTCCTGGTGCCGCTGACCTACCCCGGCCAGGTCGAGGTGCGCATGTTCATCGGCCAGCCGGGACGCAGCAGCCTGCCGACGCATTACGAACTGCGACCCGCGGGCGAGGACAAGCTGTATGCCCACGGCGATGCCAAGATGGTCTGGATCAATCCCGCCAGCGGACGCTCCATCCCGCTGCCCGAAAAGATGAATCGACTTGCCGAAGCGTGACGACATGACCGAGAGAACGCCCCTCTGGAAGCCCTCGCGGCAGCGCATCGCCGCCGCCAACCTGACTGCCTTCATGCGCTCCGCCACGCGGCGCTGGGGCGCCGAATTCGCAGGCTACGAGGCGCTGCACCGCTGGTCGGTGACGCATCCCGGGCAATTTTGGACCACCCTGTGGGATTTCGCCGGCGTGGTGGCGGAGAAGCGCGGCGAACGCGTCCTGGTCGATGCCAACAAGATGCCGGGCGCGAAATGGTTTCCCGACGCCCGCCTGAACTTTGCCGAGAACCTGCTGCGCAGCCACGATTCCGGCGACGCGCTCGTCTTCTGGGGCGAAGACAAGGTCAAGGGCCGCGCCAGCCACGCCGAGCTGTACCGCGCCGTGGCGCAGACGGCCGCCGCCCTGCGCGCCATGGGCGTGCGCAAGGGCGACCGCGTCGCCGCCTACCTGCCCAACATCCCGGCCACCGTGGTGACGATGCTGGCCACGGCCTCGATCGGCGCCATCTTCTCTTCCGCTTCGCCCGACTTCGGCGTGCAGGGCGTGCTCGACCGCTTCGGCCAGATTGCGCCCAAGGTGCTGTTCGCCTGCGACGGTTATTATTACAACGGCAAGGTGCTCGATTGTCTCGGCAAGGTGGCCGAGATTGCCGGGCGCTTGACGACGCTGGAACGCGTCGTCGTCGTGCCCTATGCCGGCGGCAGCGGCGATGTCGCCGCCGTGAAGCATGGCGTGACGCTGGCGGAGTTCCTCGCGCCGCATGCCGCCACGAAGGATATCCGCTTCGAGCGCCTGCCCTTCGACCATCCGCTCTACATCATGTATTCCTCCGGCACCACCGGCGTGCCGAAGTGCATCGTGCACAGCGCAGGCGGCACCCTGCTGCAGCACCTCAAGGAGCATAAGCTGCACGGCGACGTGAAGCCGGGCGACCGCGTCTTCTACTTCACCACCTGCGGCTGGATGATGTGGAACTGGCTCATTTCCGGCCTCGCCTCGGGCGCGACGCTGCTGCTCTACGACGGCTCGCCCTTCGTCGGTCGCGGCAACATCCTCTTCGACTACGCCGAGGCGGAAGGCATGACGCACTTCGGCACTTCGGCCAAGTTCATCGATGCCATCGCCAAGATCAACCTGGCGCCGGTGAAGACGCACAATCTCGACAAGCTGCGCGCCATCTTCTCCACCGGCAGCCCGCTGGTGGCGGAGGCCTTCGACTACGTGTACGCCAGCATCAAGCGCGATGTGCAACTCGCCTCGATTTCCGGCGGCACCGACATCATCTCCTGCTTCGTCCTTGGCAACCCGATCGGCCCGGTGTGGCGCGGCGAGATCCAGTGCCGTGGCCTCGGCATGGCGGTCGAGGTCCTCGACGAGGAAGGCCGTCCCGTGCGGAGGACCAAGGGCGAACTGGTCTGCCTCAAGCCCTTCCCCTCGATGCCGATCGGCTTCTGGAACGACGTGCACGGCAAGAAATACCGCGCCGCCTACTTCGAGAAATATCCCAACCTCTGGTGCCACGGCGACTTCATCGAGGAGACCGCCCACGGCGGCTTCGTCATCTACGGCCGCTCGGATGCCACCCTCAACCCCGGCGGCGTGCGCATCGGCACCGCCGAGATCTACCGCCAGGTCGAGAAACTGCAGGAGGTGCTCGAGTCCCTCGTCATCGGCCAGGACTGGGAGAAGGACACCCGCGTCGTGCTCTTCGTCAAGCTGCGCGAGGGGCTGACGCTCGACGACGCGCTGGCAAAACGCATCAAGGACGTCATCCGCGAGAACACCACGCCGCGCCACGTGCCGGCGAAGATCCTCCAGGTCGGCGATATCCCGCGCACCAAGAGCAACAAGATCGTCGAACTGGCCGTGCGCAACATCGTGCATGGCGAGCCGGTGAAGAACATCGAGGCCCTCGCCAACCCCGAGGCGCTCGACTGGTTCCGCAACCGCCCGGAGCTGGCATGCTGATCGAGCGCGACCAGTCCGCCCTGCTGGTGGTGGACATCCAGGAGCGCCTGCTGCCGCACATTCACGAGGGGCAGGCGGTGCTCGACAACGCCGTCTGGCTGGTGAAGGTGGCGCAGCGCCTCGGCGTGCCGGTGATGGTCTCGGAGCAGTACCCGAAGGGCATCGGCCCCACCGTCGCCGTCCTGCGGGGACTGACTTCTCCCGGGAGCGTCGCCGAGAAGCTGCATTTCTCCTGCGTCGCGGCGAAGTGCCTGGAGCGCCTGCCGGGCGCCGACCGGCCCCAGGTGGTGGTGGCCGGCACCGAGTCCCACGTCTGCGTGCTGCAGACCGTGCTCGACCTGCGCGGGCGGGGGCGCGAGGTCTTCGTCGTCGCCGATGCCGTCGGTTCGCGCAAGCCATCCGACAAGGAGCTGGCCCTGGCGCGCATGCGCAGCCACGGCATCCACATCGTCTCCCGCGAGATGGTCGCTTTCGAGTGGCTGAAGCAGGCCGGGACCGACGAATTCCGCGAGATCAGCCGGGAATTCCTCAAGTAGTTTCTCAAGTTGTTTTTTTCCGCGATCCCGCCCGTTTCCGTTGAGCGGCGGGAAAGTTTCGGCTATCATTTGGCTTTCCTGCAGATGCCCTGCAAATGACCAAGTACGTCTTCGTTACAGGCGGTGTCGTGTCCTCTCTGGGCAAGGGCATCGCCGCCGCCTCGCTCGGCGCCATCCTCGAATCCCGCGGCATCAAGGTCACCCACCTCAAGCTCGACCCGTACATCAACGTCGATCCGGGAACGATGAGCCCGTTCCAGCACGGCGAGGTGTTCGTCACCGAGGACGGGGCGGAGACCGACCTCGACCTGGGCCACTACGAGCGCTTCACGCGCGCCAAGATGGGCAAGCGCAACAACTTCACCACCGGCCAGATCTACGAGTCGGTGATCAAGAAGGAGCGCCGCGGCGACTACCTCGGCCGCACCGTGCAGGTCATCCCGCACATCACCGACGAGATCAAGCTGCACATCAAGAACGGCGCCCAGGGCGCCGACGTCGCCATCGTCGAGGTSGGCGGYACKGTSGGCGACATYGAGTCGCTKCCCTTCCTSGARGCGATCCGCCAGATGGGCATCGAGGAGGGCCGCCAGAACACCTGCTTCATCCACCTCACGCTGCTGCCCTACATCGCCACCGCCGGCGAGCTGAAAACCAAGCCGACGCAGCACTCCGTCAAGGAGCTGCGCGAGATCGGCATCCAGCCCGACGTGCTGCTGTGCCGCGCCGACCGCCCGGTGCCAGACGACGAGCGGCGCAAGATCGCCCTGTTCACCAACGTCGCGCACGAGGCGGTGATCTCGGTGGTGGACTCCGACAGCATCTACAAGATCCCGGCCATGCTGCACGACCAGATGCTCGACGAGATCGTCTGCCACAAGCTGAACATCCTGGCGCGCGCCGCCGACCTCTCGGTGTGGAACAAACTGATCGACGCCCTGGAGCACCCCGAGCGCAGCGTGAACATCGCCTTCGTCGGCAAGTACGTCGACCTCACCGAGTCCTACAAGTCGCTGTCGGAGGCTCTCATTCACGCCGGCATCCATACGCGCAGCAAGATCGCCATCCACTACCTCGATTCGGAGGCCATCGAGCGCGACGGCACGGATGCGCTGGCCGGCATGGACGCCATCCTCGTGCCGGGCGGCTTCGGCAAGCGCGGCGTCGAGGGCAAGATCGCCGCCATCCGCTACGCCCGCGAGAACAAGGTGCCGTATCTGGGCATCTGCCTCGGCATGCAGCTCGCCGTCATCGAGTTCGCCCGCGATGTGGCCGGCATGGAGGGCGCCCACAGCACCGAATTCGATCCCGACACGCCGCACCCGGTCATCGCCCTCATCACCGAGTGGCTTGACCGCGAGGGCCGGGTGGAGAAGCGCGACGCCGACGCCGACCTTGGCGGCACCATGCGCCTGGGCGGTCAGGCTTGCGCGCTGGCGGCCGATTCGCTGGCGCGCAAGGTGTACGGCGCCGACACCATCGTCGAGCGGCACCGCCACCGCTACGAGGTGAACAACATCTACCTGAACCGCCTGCAGCAGGCCGGCCTCAAGGTGAGCGGCAAGTCCGAGGACGGCCGCCTGTGCGAGATGGTCGAGTTGCCCGACCACCCCTGGTTCATCGGCTGCCAGTTCCATCCCGAATTCACGTCTTCGCCGCGCGCCGGGCACCCGCTGTTCACCGCCTTCGTGCGCGCCGCCTTGGCTCACCAGGAAAGCGGCAAGGGCGCGCCGGTGACGCCGATCCGGCAGGCCGCGTCGTGAAGCTCTGTGGATTCGATGCCGGCCTCCAGCACCCGCTGTTCCTGATCGCCGGCCCCTGCGTCATCGAGTCGCGCGAACTGGCCGTTGAAGTTGCCGGCCGGCTCAAGGAAGTCTGCGCCGCGCTGGGCATCCCCTTCATCTTCAAGTCCTCCTACGACAAGGCCAACCGCAGCTCGGGCAGGTCCTATCGCGGCCTGGGCATGGAGAAGGGCCTGGAGATTCTCGCCGACGTGAAGAAGACCGTCGGCGTGCCGGTGCTGACGGACGTGCATGACCAGTCCGAGATCGCCGCCGTCGCCGCCGTGGTTGACGTGCTGCAGACGCCGGCCTTCCTCTGCCGCCAGACCGATTTCATCCAGGCCGTTGCCGCCTCGGGCAAACCGGCCAACATCAAGAAGGGCCAGTTCCTCGCCCCGCACGACATGCAGCACGTCGTCGCCAAGGCGAAAGAGGCAATAAGGGAAAAAGCGGGCGGCGCCGAAGCAAATACAGATACGATTCTTGTCTGCGAGCGCGGCGCCTCCTTCGGCTACAACAACCTCGTTTCCGACATGCGCAGCCTCGCCATCCTGCGCGAGACCGGCTGCCCGGTGGTCTACGACGCTACCCACTCCGTGCAGCTGCCGGGCGGGCAGGGCGCCTCCTCGGGAGGACAGCGCGAGTTCGTGCCGGTGCTGGCGCGCGCGGCGGTGGCCGTCGGCGTCGCCGGCCTGTTCATGGAAACCCATCCGCACCCGGAAAAGGCGCTCTCCGACGGGCCGAATTCCTGGCCGCTGGCGAAGATGCAGGACCTGCTCGCCACGCTGCGCGACATCGACGCGCTGGTGAAGCAGCGCGGCTTCATGGAGAGCGGACTATGAGCAAGGCCTACATCATCGCCCAGGCGACCGTGACGAATCCCGAGCAGTACGAGGGCTACAAGGCGCTCGCCGGCGCCGCCGTGTCGCAATACGGCGGCAAATACGTTGTGCGCGGCGGCGCCACGCATCTCCTCGAGGGCGACTGGGCACCGCCGCGCCTGGTGATCCTCGAGTTCGAATCCGTCGAGCAGGCGAAGCGCTTCTACGATTCGCCGGAATACCGCGCCGCGCGCGAACAGCGCCAGGACGCGGCACAGATGAACATGCTTGTTGTCGAAGGTCTTTAGAGGGAGCAAGAAAAATGAGTGCAATCGTTGATGTCGTCGCCCGCGAGATACTGGACTCGCGCGGCAACCCCACCGTCGAGGCCGACGTCCTGCTGGAATCGGGCATCATGGGCCGCGCCGCCGTGCCCTCGGGCGCCTCCACCGGCTCGCGCGAGGCGATAGAACTGCGCGACGGCGACGCCGGCCGCTACCTCGGCAAGGGCGTGTTGCAGGCCGTCGAGAACGTTAACACCGAGATATCGGAAGCCATCATCGGCCTCGACGCCGAGGAGCAGGCCTTCATCGACAAGACCCTGATCGAGCTCGACGGCACCGACAACAAGTCTCGCCTCGGCGCCAACGCCATGCTGGCCGTCTCCATGGCGGTGGCCAAGGCAGCGGCGGAGGAGGCCGGCCTGCCGCTCTATCGCTACTTCGGCGGCATGGGCCCGATGCAGATGCCGGTGCCGATGATGAACGTCATCAACGGCGGCGCCCACGCCAACAACAGCCTGGACATCCAGGAATGCATGATCATGCCGGTCGGCGCGCAGAGCTTCCGCGAGGCGCTGCGCTGCGGCGCGGAAGTCTTTCATGCCCTGAAGAAGCTCATCGACAAGCGCGGCTTCCCGACCTCGGTCGGCGACGAGGGCGGCTTCGCCCCCAACGTTTCCGGCACCGAGGAGGCCCTCAACCTGATCCTGGAGGCCGTATCCAACGCCGGCTACGAGCCCGGGCAGGACGTGCTGCTGGCGCTCGACTGCGCCGCCTCCGAGTTCTACAAGGACGGCAAGTACGAGCTCGCCGGCGAAAAGCTCACGCTGGGCGCCGGCCAGTTCGTCGATTACCTGGCGACGCTGGCCGACAAGTTCCCCATCGTCAGCATCGAGGACGGCATGGCGGAGAGCGACTGGGAGGGCTGGAAACTGCTCACCGACCGTCTGGGCCGCAAGATCCAGATCGTCGGCGACGACCTCTTCGTCACCAACACCAAGATCCTGCGCGAGGGTATCGCCCAGGGCATCGCCAACTCGATCCTCATCAAGATCAACCAGATCGGCACGCTCACCGAGACCTTCGCCGCCGTCGAGCTGGCCAAGCGCTCCGGCTACACCTCGGTCATCTCGCATCGTTCGGGCGAGACGGAGGATTCCACCATTGCCGACATCGCGGTGGGCCTCAATGCGCTGCAGATCAAGACCGGCTCGCTCTCGCGCTCCGACCGCATCGCCAAATACAACCAGCTCCTGCGCATCGAGGAGGATCTCGGCGATACCGTGAGCTACCCCGGCCGCAACGCTTTCTACAACCTGCGGAAGTAATCGCAACGTAAATGCGCTGGCCCACGCTGGTGCTGGTCGCCCTCATCCTCCTGCTGCAGTATCCGCTGTGGCTGGGCAAGGGCGGCTGGCTCAGGGTGTGGGAGGTCGATCGGCAGCTCGCCGCCCAGCGCGAGACCAACCAGAAGCTGGAAACCCGCAATGCCGGCCTCGACGCCGAGGTGCGCGACCTGAAGAGCGGCTACGAGGCCATCGAGGAGCGCGCCCGCTACGAGCTCGGCTACATCAAGCCGGACGAGGTCTTCGTCCAGGTGCCGCAGAAGAATCCCTGAAATCGCATTTTCCGGCGTGGTGGCGCAGTCGGGTGGCTATGGCGTGCCCCTGGTGGCGTAATGCATGCCGCCCTTGCCGTCGGGGGTGAAGGAGATGGGGATGTCCACGTCGTGGCCGCAGCCGCGGAAGGTCCAGGTCTCCTCCCAGCGACCGGTCTTGCCGACCTCGTGCGGCGCGTGGGTGAGCTTGGTGTCGATGAGGTCGGCTTCCTTGCAGCCCTTGCTTCGCTTGGCCAGTCGCGCCAGGGCGGCGGGGGCGGCGGACTTCAGGGCGTCGCCAATCTGCTGCATCGAGGCGTTGCTGGTGCCGGGGTAGTGCGGCCTGGCCTCGGGCTTGTCGCCGTTGCGGGCGACGAAGACGGCGTTGTAGGTCATGCGCTTGCCGCAGCGCTCGAAAACGTAGCGCTGCTGCCAACTGCCGCTGACGGGATGCGGCCTGCCTTCGGGAAAGTCGATCGGCTTGAGCAGGAAGATGCTGAGCGGCTGGATGTTGTAGGGCTCCTTGCAGTTCTGCTGCAGGCCGAGCTTCTTGTCCCACTGGCGGCCGATGGCGTACATCTCGCCGATCTGGTCCTTGCCGTTGAGGTAAGCGGTGAGGCGCGAAGGCTGGCGGGATTCGCTACCGGAAGCGGGTATCGCATTGGGAGCCTGGGCGCCTACGGGGGCGGCAGGACAGGCCGCCGGGATTGCCATCAGGAGAAGATATGCGGTTCGGCTTGCCGGCGTCATGGGCGCAGTTTGGCTTACTCGGGCAGCCGCTGCAACTCCCGCTTGTAGCGGCGGGCGCGCTCGGTGTATTGAACGCAACCAAGGCGGATCATGGCCGCCTCCTGGTCGTCGAGCTGGCGCACCACCTTGCCGGGGGAACCCATCACCAGCGAGCGGTCGGGGATGACCTTGCCCTCCGGGATGAGGGCGCCGGCGCCGATCAGGCATTCCTTGCCGATCACGGCGTTGTTGAGGATGATGGCCTGGATGCCGACGAGCGTGCCTTCGCCGATCGTGCAGCCGTGCAGCATGGCCTGGTGGCCGACCAGCACGCTCGAGCCGAGCGTCAGCCGGATGCCGGCGTCGGTGTGCAGCACGGCGCCGTCCTGCACGTTGCTGCCTGCGCCGATGGTGATCAGGTCGTTGTCGCCACGGACGACGACATTGAACCAGACGCTGGCGCCGTCCTCGATCACGACCGAGCCGATCACGCTGGCGTTCTCCGCCACCCAGCAGTCGCCGCGCAGTTCGGGCCGGCGCTCGCCCAGTGCGTAAAGGGCCATGCGTCCTCCTTAAATGGTTTCGTCCAGCGTGATGTCGACCATCAGGTCGTCCGAGAGCCGTTCCAGTTCGGCTTTCAGTATCCGCGCGTCGAGGCCGGTACCGGCGAAGAGCTCGGCCTGGGCGTGGAACAGGGTCTCCGCCGACATCGGCGCGCTGGCGGTGTGCGTCTCCAGCTTCTCGACGTTGACGGCATGTTTGGCCAGAACTTGCGAGACTTCGCGGACGATGCCGATGCGGTCGTGACCGATCAGGGCAAGCTTCAGGCGCCGTCCTGCGGGGGCTGACTTTTCCGCGGCAGCTTCGGTCATCACCTTGAGGGCGGCGAGGCGGCCGAGCGCGGCCTTCAGCGCTTCCGCCTGCGCGGCGGGCACGGCCACCCTGAGGATGCCGGCGAACTTGCCGGCAAGGTGGGACATCGAGGACTCCAGCCAGTTGCCCTGGTGGGCGGCGATGGCGGCGGAGAGCTCGCCGACCAGGCCGGGCCGGTCGTCGCCGATGACGGTGAGGACGAGGAAGGTGTCAGCGGACATTGTCGTATTCCTCCAGGGGCGGGCAGGCGCAGAACAGGTTGCGGTCGCCGTACACGTCGTCGATGCGGTTCACAGAGGGCCAGAACTTGTTCTCCACCACCCAGGGCAGCGGGAAGGCGGCTTCGTGGCGCGTATACGGACGACTCCATTCGGCGTCGGCGAGGTCGGCCTGGGTGTGCGGCGCGCGCTTGAGCGGATTGTCGTCGGCCGGCCAGGCGCCGTTCTCGACCTTGCGGATTTCCTCGCGGATGGAGATGAGCGCGGCGATGAAGCGGTCGAGTTCGCCCTTCGATTCCGACTCGGTCGGTTCGACCATGATGGTGCCGGCCACCGGGAAGCTCACCGTCGGCGCGTGGAAGCCGTAGTCCATCAGGCGCTTGGCGATGTCGATTTCCGCGATGCCCGTCGCCGCCTTGATGGCGCGGATGTCGAGGATGCACTCGTGGGCGACGCGGCCGTTCTTTCCCGTGTACAGCACCGGGTAGTGGTCCTTCAGGCACGCGGCGACGTAGTTGGCGTTGAGGATGGCGTACTCGGTGGCGCACTTGAGACCGGGGCCGCCGAGCATGGCGATGTACATCCAGGAGATCGGCAGGATGGAGGCCGAGCCGAAGGGTGCCGCACTGACGGCCCCTTGCGCGCCCACGCGGTCCGCCGCCAGCAGGTGGCCGGGGGCGTGGGGCGCGAGGTGGGCCTTGAGGCCGATCGGCCCCATGCCCGGCCCGCCGCCGCCGTGCGGAATGGCGAAGGTCTTGTGCAGGTTCATGTGGCTGACGTCGGCACCGATGCTGGCAGGCGAGGTGAGTCCGACCTGGGCGTTGAGGTTGGCGCCGTCCATGTACACCTGGCCGCCGTGCCGATGCACGATCGCGCAGACCTCCTTCACCGCCTCCTCGAAGACGCCGTGGGTGGACGGGTAGGTGATCATCAGGCAGGAGAGGTTGGCCGCGTGGCTCCCGGCCTTCGCCTTCAGGTCGGCGACGTCAACGTTGCCATTCTCGTCGCAATCCACCACCACCACCTGCAGGCCGCACATCTGCGCCGTCGCCGGGTTCGTGCCGTGCGCCGATTTCGGGATCAGGCAGATGTTTCGGTGGCTTTCCCCCTGCGCCGCCTGGTAGCGGCGGATGGCGACGAGGCCGGCATATTCGCCCTGTGCGCCGGAGTTGGGCTGGATGCAGATGGCGTCGAAGCCGGTGACGGCCTTCAGCCAGTCGGCGAGCAGCCCGATCATCTCGGCGTAGCCGGCGGCCTGATCGGCCGGCGCGAAGGGATGCAGGTCGCCGAACTCCGGCCAGGTCACCGGGATCATCTCGCTGGCGGCGTTGAGCTTCATGGTGCAGGAGCCGAGCGAGATCATCGAGTGGTCGAGGGCGAGGTCCTTGTTCTGCAGGCGCCTCAGGTAGCGCAGCATCTCGTGCTCGGTGTGGTGCGCGCTGAACACCGGGTGGGAGAGGATGGCATCCTCGCGCAAGAGGCCTTCGAGCGGATCGTCGGCGGCCGCCTGGGCGTCGAGTGCGTCAATGTCAGCGTCCCTGCCTGTGATGGCCTTCAGCAGGGCGGCGACGTCTTCGCGCGTGGTCTTCTCGTTGAGTGAAATGCCGCGCACGCCGTCGGAGACGATGCGCAGGTTGAAGCCCGGCACGTCCGCCTTGGTCTCGACCTGCAGCGTGTCGAACCAGCGCTGCGTCCGCACCTTCACCCCCGCCGCCTTCAGCCCGGCGGCGAGGATGCCGGTAAGGCGGTGGATGCGGCCCGCGATGGTCTTCAGGCCCTGCGGGCCGTGGTAGACGGCGTACATGCCGGCGATGTTGGCGAGCAGCACCTGCGAGGTGCAGATGTTGGAGTTGGCCTTCTCGCGGCGGATGTGCTGCTCGCGCGTCTGCAGCGCCATGCGCAGGGCCCGCTTGCCGCGCGCATCCACCGAGACCCCGATGATGCGGCCCGGCACGGCGCGCTTGTGCTCGTCGCGGCAGGCGAAGAAGGCGGCGTGCGGGCCGCCGTAGCCCATCGGCACGCCGAAGCGCTGCGAGGAGCCGAGCGCGATGTCGGCGCCCATGGCGCCGGGCGACTTGAGCAGCACCAGCGCCATCAGGTCTGTCGCCACCGCCGTCACGCAGCCGCTGACTTTCAGTTTGGCGATGACGTCCGTGAGGTCGACGCACTCGCCGGCGTCGTTCGGGTACTGCAGCAGGGCGCCGAAGACGTCGTGCTTGGCGGCGTCCGCCGCCGGACCGACGATCAGCTCATAGCCGAAGAAGCCGGCGCGCGTCCTCACCACGTCGAGCGTCTGCGGGAAGCAGGCGGCGTCGACGAAGAAGGCGTTGGACTTCGACTTGGAGGCGCGCCGCGCCATGGTCATGGCTTCCGCCGCGGCAGTGGCCTCGTCGAGCAGCGAGGCGTTGGCGAGCGCCATGCCGGTGAGGTCGATCACCATCTGCTGGTAGTTGAGCAGCGCCTCCAGGCGGCCCTGGGCGATCTCCGCCTGGTAGGGCGTGTAGGCGGTGTACCAGCCGGGATTCTCCAGCAGGTTCCTCAGGATCACCTTGGGCGTCAGGGTGTCGTGGTAGCCCATGCCGATGAGCGACTTCCCGACGATGTTCCTGGCGGCGATGGCCTTCAGTTTCGCCAGCGCCTCGTGCTCGCGCAGCGGGCCGGGCAGGGCGAGCGGCCCGGCGAGGCGGATCGAGTCGGGCACGGTCTGGCCGATCAGTTCGTCGAGACTGGCGGCGCCGACGGCGGCCAGCATGGTAGCGGTCTCGCTGGCATCGGGACCGATGTGGCGGGCGATGAATTCGTCGCGCTGCTCGAGCGCGGAAAGCGGAGTGCGGGTTGCCATCTCAGCCTTCGGCGGCGACCTTGGCGTAGGCGGCGGCGTCGAGCAGGCCGTCGAGGTCGGCGACGTTGTCCGGCTTCAGCTTGAACAGCCAGGCGGCGTAGGCATCCTGGTTCACCGATTCCGGCGCGTCGGCAGCGGCCTGGTTGACGGCGACGACCTCGCCGGCGATCGGCGCGTAGATGTCGGAGGCGGCTTTCACCGATTCCACCACGGCGCATTCCTCGCCGGCTGCGACCTTGCGGCCGACTGCGGGCAGCTCGAGGAAGACGATGTCGCCGAGCGCCTCCTGGGCGTGGTCGGTGATGCCGACGGTGACGAGGCCGTCGTCGGCGAGGCGCGCCCATTCGTGGGACTTGGCGTATTTCAGGTCGGCGGGTACGTTCATGTTCTTCTCCTGTTTAATTGCCTTGAATCAAAACTTTTCCGTTGCGCACGAAGGGCGGCTTGACCACCGTCGCCTTCAGGCGTTTGTCGCGGATCTCCACCTCGACCGTGTCGCCGACGGCGACGGCCGCAGGCAGGCGCGCCAGGGCGATGGAGCGGTTCATGGTCGGCGAGAAGGTGCCGCTGGTGATCTCGCCCTCGCCCTGCGCCGCGATCACCTTCTGATGAGCGCGCAGCACGCCCTTGTCGACGAGCAGCAGGCCAAGGGTCTGCTTGTCGGGACGCCGTCCCGCCAGGACTGACTTTCCGATGAAGTTGCGCGGTGCGTCGAGATCGACCGTCCACGCCAGCCCCGCCTCGAGCGGCGAGACCTGCTCATCCATGTCCTGGCCGTAGAGGGCCATGCCGGCTTCGAGGCGCAGGGTGTCGCGCGCGCCGAGCCCGGCGGGCTTCACGCCGGCGTCGAGCAGGGCGTCCCAGGTTGCCGCGGCGCGCTCGACGGGAATCATCAGTTCGAAACCGTCCTCGCCGGTGTAGCCGGTGCGGGCGATCAGGATGTCGTCGAACCAGGCGGCGTGAAAGGGCTTCAGCCCGCTGCTGGCGGCTTCCGAGCCGGGCAGGGCGGCCCAGGCCTTGGTGCGCGCGTTCGGCCCCTGCACGGCGATCATGGCGAGGTCGCGGCGCGGCTTCACCGAGACGCTGCCGGCATGCTGGCTGATCCAGGCGAGGTCCTTGTCGGCGGTGCCGGCGTTGACCACGACGCGGTAGAAATCCGGCCGGAAGAAATAGACGATGAGGTCGTCGATGACGCCGCCCTGCGGGTTGAGCATGCAGGAATACAGCGCGCGGCCGGGCACGGTCAGCTTGTCGACGTTGTTGGCGATCAGCTTGTGCAGCAGGTCGTGGGCGCCGGCGCCCTCGAGGTCGAGGGCGAGCATGTGCGATACGTCGAACATGCCGGCATCGCGGCGGACGAAGTGGTGTTCCTCGACCTGCGAGCCGTAATGCAGCGGCATGTCCCAGCCGGCGAAATCGACCATCTTGCCGCCGAGGCGGACGTGGGTTGCGTAAAGCGGAGTTTGTTTGGCCATGTCAGGTACTTGGGTTGCGTTATTCGAGTTCTTTCGCGCAATGAAAAAGGGGCGAAGCGATATCGCTTCACCCCTCTGTCCCTTGTACCTGAGAGATTGCTGCGCTGTCTGCAGCGTGCCCCTTCGGTGGATGGGTAGCATATTGCCCCATCGCTCTCCAGAGTGTTCGTGCTCTCGCGCAGCCCTTTTGCCTGAGCGGTTCCGGGTGTTGCGCCTTCGGCGGTGGCCTTGTTGCCTTGCCACGCTCTCCCGCGCGAGCGCAGCGACTATAGCCCGCGGCCACAGCGGAATCAAGAAGGATTCATCGGTTATGATTCGCGACTTATGAAATCAAGCACTTCCGAATTCCGGACGATCCGCGGCCTGAAAAGCCATGTGCGACTGTGGGGGCCGGCCGCTGCGCCGAAGCTGTTTTTGCTGCACGGCTGGATGGATTGCTCGGCCTCGTTTCAGTTCCTCGTCGATGCACTGAGGCGCGAGTGGCGGGTCGTCGCGCCCGACTGGCGCGGCTTCGGCCAGTCGCAATGGCTGAACGAGCCTTACTGGTTTCCCGACTACCTCGCGGACCTCGAGCGGCTGCTCGACCATTACTCTCCGGATGAACCGGTGCGCCTGGTCGGCCACAGCATGGGTGGCAACGTCGTCGGCCTGTATGCCGGCGTGCGCCCAGCGCGGGTGGCAAAGCTGGTGATCCTCGAGGGCTTCGGCCTGCATCCGACCGATCCTGCGCAGGCGCCGGGCCGCTACGCCAAGTGGCTGGACCAGGACAAGGCCGGCGCGACCTTGCGCGACTATGCCGACCTCGGCGAGTTTGCGGCGAGGCTGAGGCGCGACAATCCGCGCCTCACGCAGGCAAAGGCGGATTTCCTGGCCGCGAATTTTTCGCAGCTGCGTCCGGATGGGCGTTACGGCTACGCCGCCGATCCCTGGCACCGCGTGACCAACCCGGTGCTCTACCGCTTCGAGGAGGCAAGGGCCTGCTGGCGCGCCGTGACGGCGCCGGTGCTGTGGGTGGTGGCGCGCGATTCGGGTCTCTACAAGGAGTTCGCCGGCCGGACCGAGGACTATGCCGCGCGCCTGGCCAGCTTCCGCGAGTTGCGCGAAGTGGTGCTCGACGACAGCGGCCACATGCTGCACCATGACCAGCCGCAGAAACTGGCGACGCTTCTGGAGGATTTCCTCGGGTAAGATCGGAACATGAAAGCCGACCTGCACTGCCACTCCAACGTCTCCGACGGCCTGCTGCCACCGGCCGAGGTGGCGTATCGCGCCGCCGACCGGGGCGTCGAGCTTTTGGCGCTGACCGACCATGACGACATAGCCGGGTTGCGCGAGGCGCGCGCCGCCGCCGAGGTGCGCGGGCTGCGCTTTCTCGACGGCAGCGAGATCTCGGTGTCCTGGCGTGACGATGCCAGCTTCCATGTTGTCGGACTGGGCATCAACCCCGCGCATCCCGAACTGGTCTCAGGTCTGAAGGGAATCCGCGATGGACGCGACGGACGCGCCCATCGCATCGCCGCCGAACTGGAGAGGATCGGCATCCATGGCGCCTACGAGGGTGCGGCGCGCTTCGCCGAGAAAGCCTCCATCATCAGCCGCGCCCACTTCGCCCGCTTCCTCGTCGAGAAGAAGATCTCCCCCGACGTGAAAAGCGTCTTCGATCATTACCTCGCCAAGGGCAAGCCCGGCTACGTGCCGCACGAGTGGGCCTCGTTGGAGGATGCGCTGCGCTGGATCACCGAAGCCGGCGGCGTGGCGGTGCTGGCGCATCCGCTGCGCTACCGCGTCAGCCGCGAGGAACTGCGTGTCTTCCTCGGCGAATTCAAGGAGCGCGGGGGCCAGGGCATCGAGGTGGCTTGCGGCGCGCACACGCCGGAGGAGGTGAAAGAGTGCGCCCGCCTGGCACGCCACTTCGGCCTCAAGGCCTCGGTCGCTTCGGACTTCCACGGCCCGGGCGAGAGCTATGCCGACCTCGGCATGACGCCGCCGCTGCCGGACGACCTCGTGCCGATCTGGCGCGACTTGATCTGACCCGTTCGTGGCCCAGTTTTTTTCCGTCCATCCCGAGCAGCCGCAGCCGAGGCTGATACGTCAGGCCGCCGAGATCCTGCGTGCCGGCGGCATCGCGGCGTTTCCGACGGATGCAGCGTATTCCCTGGGCTGCCGTATCGGCGACGCCGGTGCGGTGGCGCGCATCCGCGCCATCCGAGAGGTCGACGAACGGCACCATTTCACCCTGATGTGTCGCGACTTGTCGGAGATCGCCGTCTACGCGCGGGTCGACAACGCCCAGTTCCGCCTGCTCAAGGCAACGACGCCTGGCAGCTACACCTTCATCCTTGAGGGCACCAAGGAATTGCCGCGTCGCCTCCTGCATCCCAAACGCAAGACCATCGGCCTGCGCGTGCCGGATCATGCCGTGCCGCTGGCGCTGCTGGAGGAACTGAACGAGCCGATGCTGACGTCGACCCTGATGCTGCCCGGCGACGAGGCGCCGCTCAACGACGCGGAGGAAATCCGCGACCGCCTGGAGAAACGCATCGACCTGATCATCGAGGCGGGCGCCTGCGGACTGGAAATGACGACGGTGGTCGATCTCACCGGGGCGGCAGCGGAGCTGGTGAGGGCGGGACGAGGGCCATTGGAACCCCTCGGGCTGGGCTAGCCCCTCTGGTAGAATTGCCGGCTTGACATGGACGCCCTCATCCAGACCCTGGCGATTTACGCCATTCCGGTCCTCCTCGCCATTACCCTGCACGAAGCCGCCCATGGCTACGTGGCGCGGTATTTCGGAGATCCGACCGCCTATCTGGCGGGGCGCATCAGCCTGAATCCGCTGCGTCATATCGATCCGGTCGGCACGATCCTGGTGCCCGGTGCGATCCTGGTGGCGAGCAAGCTGATCGGTGGCAGCGCCATGCTGTTCGGCTGGGCCAGGCCGGTCCCGGTGGACTTTGCACGCCTGCGCAATCCGAAAAAGGACATGCTGTGGGTGGCGGCGGCGGGACCGGGCACCAACCTGCTGATGGCCGTGGGCTGGGCGGCGCTGCTCAAGACGACCGCAACCATGGAGCCGGGATTGCTCGGCGCGTTTCTCGCAGGCAATGCGCGTGCCGGCATCGAAATCAATGCGGTGCTGATGCTTCTCAATCTGCTGCCGATCCCGCCGCTGGACGGAGGCCGCATCGCCGTCAGCCTGTTGCCGCACCGCTTGGCCTGGCAATTCTCCCGGCTGGAGCCGTACGGCTTGGCAATCCTGCTGGTGCTGCTGTTCACCGATATACTCGGCAGGATTCTCGGGCCGTTGCTGGGCCTCTTCTTCCGGCTGCTCGATTCGATTTTCATTTTTTAGCCAATACGCAAAATGTACGCAGAAAGAGTCCTTTCCGGCATGCGCCCCACCGGGCGCCTCCACCTCGGCCACTACCACGGCGTCCTGAAAAACTGGGTCAAGCTGCAGGATGAATACCCCTGCCTGTTCTTCGTCGCGGACTGGCATGCGCTGACCACCACGTACGACGAGCCGGGCACCATCGAGGAGAACACCCGCGAGATGGTCATCGACTGGCTGGCCGCCGGCGTCGATCCCTCCCGGGCCACGCTGTTCATCCAGTCGCGCGTGCCGGAGCATGCGGAGTTCCACCTCCTGCTGTCGATGATGACGCCGCTTGGCTGGCTCGAGCGCGTGCCGACCTACAAGGACCAGCAGGAGAAACTGGAGCACAAGGATCTCTCCACCTACGGCTTTCTCGGCTACCCGCTGCTGCAGGCTGCCGACATCCTGATCTACCGCGCCAACCGCGTGCCGGTGGGCGAAGATCAGGTGCCGCACATCGAGTTTTCCCGTGAGATTGCGCGCCGCTTCAACCACCTCTACGGCCGCGAGCCGGATTTCGAGGTCAAGGCGAGCGCCGCCGTGAAGCTGCTCGGCGCCAAGCGCGCCAGGGAGTATGAAGAGCTGCGCACGCGCTTCCAGCAGGAGGGCGACCACCAGGCGCGAGAACGCGGCCGCGCCCTGCTCGAAGAGGCGCAGAACCTGTCGACGGACGACCGCGAGCGGCTGTTTGGCTACCTCGAAGGCAGCAGCAAGATGATCCTCGTCGAACCCGGCGCGCTGCTCACCGAAGCGGCGAAGATGCCAGGCCTTGACGGGCACAAGATGTCGAAGTCCTACAACAACACCATTTCCCTGCGCGAGAGCGCCGACTCGGTGACGAAGAAGATCCGCACCATGCAGACCGATCCGGCAAGGGTGCGCCGCACCGATCCCGGCGAACCGGAGCGCTGCCCGGTCTGGCAATTCCACCTGGTGTACTCCGACGAGGGCACCAAGCAGTGGGTACAGCAGGGCTGCCGCAGCGCCGGCATCGGCTGCATCGAATGCAAGCACCCGGTGATCGATGCCGTGCTGAAGGAGCAGGAGCCGATGCACGAGCGTGCCCAGGCCTATATCGACGACCCGTCCCTGGTGCGCAGCATCATCGCCGACGGCTGCGAGCGTGCGCGCAAGCTGGCCGCGGAAACCATGCGCGACGTGCGCGAGGCCATGGGCCTGAACTACACCTGAGGTCGAACATGCCGCATCACGCCAAGGACGCCGAAGCGAAACTGCTGGCCTCGATCCACGAGGTCTTCGCCGAGAAGATCCCCTTCAACAAGGTGCTCGGCCTGGACGTGGTGTCGCTCGCCGGCGAAACCCCGGTGCTGCGCTTCGCCATGCGGCCCGAACTGGTCGGCAACTTCATGCGCGGCAACCTGCACGGCGGCGTCATCTCATCGGTGATCGACGTCTGCGGCGGTCTGACGGCTTTCCTCGGCCTGCAGAAGAAGCTGCGAGATGAGCCGATCGAGGAGCGCCTGCAGCGCTTTGGCCGCATCGGCACCATCGACATGCGCGTCGACTACCTGCGCCCCGGCCTTGGCCAGTGGTTCGAGGCGAAGGGCTACATCCTGCGCACCGGCAACAAGGTGGCGGTGACGCGCATGGAGCTGCACAACGATGCCGGCGACCTGATTGCCATCGGCACCGGCGCCTATACCGTGGCTTGAGAATCGCATGGAACCGATCACGTCCGACACTGCGCAGCCGACGCCCGAACCGGCTCACGTCGCCAAGCTCTACGGCGAACCGCTTCCGGAGATGCCGAAGGACCTCTACATCCCGCCCGATGCGCTGGAGGTGTACCTGGAGTCCTTCGAGGGCCCACTCGACCTGCTGCTGTACCTGATCCGCAAGGCCAACATCAACATCCTCGACATACCGATGGCGCCGCTGACGGCACAGTATCTGGTCTACGTTGAGGCAATGCGCACACGCAACCTGGAGCTGGCCGCCGAGTACCTGCTGATGGCGGCCATGCTGCTGGAAATCAAGTCGCGCATGTTGCTGCCGCGGCCAAAGAAGGTCGAGGAAGAGGAGACGATCGACCCGCGCGCCGAACTGGTGCGCCGCCTGCTGGAATACGAGCAGATGAAAGCCGCCGCCGCCAAGATCGACGCGTTGCCGCAGGCGATGCGCGACTACCAGTGGGTGTCGATCTGGATCACCGACGCGGCCGCCGAGCGCCTGCCCGACGTCAACCTGCACGACCTGCAGGTAGCCTGGCTGTCGCTGATGAAGCACGCCAAGGTGATGCAGCACCACAAGGTGCGGCGCGAGGAACTGTCGGTGCGCGAGCACATGAGCATCGTCCTGCGCAAACTGCAGGGCGGCGCCTATCTCGAGTTCGCCGAGCTGTTCGACCTGACGCTCGGCGTGGCCGGGCTGGTGGTCAACTTTCTAGCCGTGCTGGAGCTCACGCGCGAGCGCCTGGTCGAGGTCACCCAGCGCGAGGTGTTCGCGCCGATCTATGTAAAATTGGCCCAATCAGAAACAGGACCGAACGATGTCGACGTCCCAACCGTACACGCCTGAAGAATACAAGCGCATCCTGGAAACCGCGCTGCTGGCCGCGTCGGATCCGCTGCCGCTGTCCGACCTGAAGAAGCTGTTCGATGATGAATTCGATGACGATACCTGGCGCGTGCTGCTGAACGATCTGCGCACCGAGTGGTCGGGGCGCGGCATCGAACTGGTGCAGCTGGCCAGCGGCTGGCGCTTCCAGACCAGGCCGGAATACCAGCCCTATCTCGACCGGCTGAAAAACGAGAAGCCGCCTCGCTACTCCCGTGCCGTACTGGAGACGCTGGCCATCATCGCCTATCGGCAGCCGGTGACGCGCGGCGACATCGAAGACATCCGCGGCGTGGCCGTCTCGCCCAACGTGCTGAAGATACTGGAGGGACGCGGCTGGATCGACACCGTCGGCCACCGCGATACGCCGGGCCGTCCGGCGCTCTACGCTACGACCAAGCGCTTCCTCGACGACCTGCGCCTGCGCAGCCTCGCCGAGCTGCCGCCGCTCACCGAAATCGAACGGGTGATGGATCTTGCCGATGCCGCGCAAGCGTAGCCCGCTGCGCCGGCCCGAGCCGGCCCGTGGGGGCGAGGCACCGCCGTCCGGCAGGCGTTCGCACGGAGAGCACAAGGAGGTCGATGGCAACCGCATTTCCCATGGTGGCAAGACGCGCTCCGGCGGGCGCCGCGGACAGCCCATGCGCCACGTCGTCGAGGCCGAGCCGCAGAAGCTGCACAAGATGCTGGCCCAGGCCGGGCTCGGTTCGCGGCGTGAGCTGGAGGAGTGGATCATCGCCGGGCGGGTGAGCGTCAATGGCAAGCCGGCCCATGTTGGCCAGCGCATCGGTCCGCAGGATCGCGTGAAGGTCAACGGCAGGCCGGTGAACCTGAAGTTCGCCCCGCGCACACCGCGCGTCCTCATCTACCACAAACAGGAAGGGGAGATCGTCTCCCGCGATGACCCGGAAGGCCGCCCCAGCGTCTTCGACAAGCTGCCGCGCATCGGCGGCGGCCGCTGGGTGAACGTCGGCCGGCTGGACTTCAACACCGAGGGGCTGCTGATCTTCACCAGCAGCGGCGAGCTGGCCAACCGTCTTATGCATCCGCGCTATGAACTCGAGCGAGAATATGCCGTACGTGTCATCGGCGAACTGCAGCCCGAACAGGAGCAGGCGTTGCTCGACGGCATCGAGCTGGAGGACGGCGAGGCGCACTTCAACACCCTGATGTCCCGCGGCGGGGAGGGGACCAACCGCTGGTACCACGTCACCCTCAACGAAGGCCGCAATCGGGAGGTCCGGCGCATGTTCGAGGCCATTGGCGTGCAGGTGAGCCGCCTGATCCGGGTGCGCTTCGGTCCGGTTTCCCTGTCGCCGCGCCTGAAGCGCGGCATGTCGTACGAACTGCCCGAAGAAGAAGTTCGGACCCTGCTCAAGACCCTCCCGAAATGAGGTATCACCGGCAAGTATTTGATTCTTGCCGGTCTCCTCTGCTATAATTCGCAAGTTTTCTGGTTCCGGGCCTGTTCCGTCGCTGTCGGAAGGGCTTGGGGACGGCTGGGATGGGCGTTTCGCCCATTTTTTATTTGTGCGCCGCGCATGGAATTGCTGAAGGTCATCGAGCAGGCGGTAGAGGGCTTGGGCTATGAGCTGGTGGATTTCGAAACCAGTCCGCGTGCCCGGCTGTTGCGCGTCTTTATCGACGGGCCGAAGGGGATCGCGATCGAGGATTGCACCAAGGTCAGCAACCACCTGACCCGCCTGTTCGCGGTCGAGAACATCGACTACGACCGGCTTGAGGTGTCCTCGCCGGGCCTCGACAGGCCACTGAAGAAGGCGGCTGACTTCGTCCGCTTTACCGGACAGGAGGCGCAGATACGCCTGCGACTGGCGGTCAACGGCCAGCGCAACTTCACCGGCATGCTGGCGGGGGTCGAGGAAGGCCGGTTGCGGCTGGAGTCCGGCGGCACGACGCATGTATTCGAACTGGACCAGGTGGACAAGGCCCGCCTGGTGCCGAAATTCAAGTTCTGACAGAGGATTGGCAGGAGGAAGGTATGAGCAAAGAGATGCTGCTGCTGGTGGATGCCCTGGCACGAGAGAAGAACGTCGCCAAGGATATCGTCTTCGCGGCCCTGGAATCGGCACTCGCCTCCGCCACCAAGAAGCGGATCAATGAGGAGGCCGATGTGCGCGTCGCCATCGACCAGGAAAGCGGTGAGTTCGAGTCTTTCCGCCGCTGGCAGGTCGTGCCGGACGAGGCCGTGGAAAACCCCGACGCACAGATTGCCCTCTCGGAAGCGCAGCAGGAGATGCCCGACATCCAGCTCGACGAGTTCATCGAGGAGCAACTCGAGCCGATCGACTTCGGCCGCATCGGCGCCCAGGCCGCAAAACAAGTCATCCTGCAGAAGATCCGCGACGCTGAGCGCGAACAGGTGCTGAACGACTTCCTCGAGCGCAAGGAACACCTTGTCACCGGCACGGTGAAGCGCATCGAACGCGGCAACGCCATCATAGAGGCCGGCCGCATCGAGGCGGTGTTGCCTCGCGACCAGATGATCCCGAAGGAAAACCTGCGCGTCGGTGACCGCGTCCGCGCGTTTCTGCTGAAGATCGACCGCGCCGCGCGCGGCCCGCAGCTGATCCTCTCGCGCACCGCACCGGAGTTCATCATCAAGCTGTTCGAGCTGGAAGTGCCGGAGATGGAAGACGGCCTGCTCGAGATCAAGTCGGCGGCCCGCGATCCCGGCGTTCGCGCCAAAATCGCCGTGAAGTCGAACGATCCGCGCGTCGACCCGATCGGCACCTGCGTCGGCATGCGCGGCTCGCGCGTCACGGCAGTGACCAATGAACTGGCCGGCGAGCGAGTGGATATCGTCCTCTGGTCGGCCGACCCGGCCCAATTCGTCATCGGCGCCCTGGCACCGGCCGAGGTGAGCAGCATCGTCGTCGACGAGGAGAAGCACAGCATGGACGTGGTGGTGGACGAGGACAACCTTGCCATTGCCATCGGCCGCAGCGGTCAGAACGTACGCCTGGCCTCGGAATTGACCGGCTGGGCCATCAACCTGATGACCGTCGAGGAATCGCAGAAGAAGGCCGAGGAGGAGCACGGCACGATCCGCGCACTTTTCATGGAAAAGCTGGACGTGGACGAAGAGGTGGCCAACATCCTGATCGAGGAGGGTTTCTCCACCATCGAGGAAATCGCCTACGTTCCGCTCAACGAGATGCTGGAGATCGAAGCCTTTGACGAGGACACCGTCAACGAGTTGCGCAACCGTGCCCGCAATGTGCTGCTGACCGAGGCCATCGTGGACGAAGAGCAGCTGGAGAATGTTGCCGACGACCTGCTCAGCCTGGAGGGCATGGACAAGCCGCTGGCGGCCAAGCTGGCGCGGGCCAACGTCCGCTCTCGCGACGACCTGGCCGACCTGGCGGTCGATGAGCTGGTGGAACTGTCAGGCATCGATGACGAGCGAGCCAGGAATCTGATTACCACGGCGCGCGCGCACTGGTTCGAGTAAGGAGCCGACATGGCACAGACGAGCGTAAGCCAATTTGCCAGCGAGCTGAAAATGCCCGCTGCCTCGCTGCTTGAACAGCTTGCCAAGGCAGGCGTGGGCAAGAAGGGCGAGACCGATCTGCTCTCGGACGCCGACAAGACGAAACTGCTCGATTACCTGCGCAAGTCGCACGGTGCGACGGAGAGCAAATCGAAGATCACCCTGACGCGCAAGCAGACAACCGAAATCAAGAAATCAGACGCGTCCGGCAAGGCGCGCACCATTCAGGTCGAGGTGCGCAAGAAGCGTGTCTTCGTCAAGCGCGACGAGACGCAGCCGGCCGAGGCTGCCGCACCGGCACAAGTCGCTGCGCCGCAACCGGTAGTCGATGCCGAGCAGGCCAAGCTGCGCGAAATGGAGTCGCAGAAGCAGTCGGAGCTGATGGCACGGCAGGCGGCGGAACTCAAGGAAAAGCAGGAACGCGAGGTCAAGGCGCGCCAGGAGGCGGAGGAGCGCCAGGCCGCCCAGCAGGCGGCGGCCGAGGCGGAGAAGGCAAAGGCGCAGGAAGCGGCTGCGCCCAGCACCACCGGCACGCTGCACAAGCCGGCGGGCAAGCCGGACAAGAAGGACGAGAAGCAGAAGAAGGCAACGACGGCCTGGAAGGAAGAGGCCGCCAAGAAGCGCGCCATCAAGACCCGCGGCGATACCGGCGGCGCTTCGGGCTGGCGCGGCGCCAAGGGTGGCGGTCGCCACCGCCACCAGCATCACGAGGAGCATGCCCAGGCGCAGATGCCGGCCGAGCCGATCGTGCGTGAGGTGCTGGTGCCGGAAACCATCACCGTGGCGGACCTGGCGCACAAGATGGCGGTCAAGGCCGCCGAGGTGATCAAGGTTCTGATGAAGCTTGGCTCCATGGTGACCATCAATCAGGTGCTCGACCAGGAGACGGCAATGATCGTCGTCGAAGAGATGGGCCATGTCGCCAAGGCCGCCAAGCTCGACGACCCGGACGCCCTGCTTGCCGAGGCGCAGCAGGAACACAAGGATGTCGCACTGGAGCCGCGCGCGCCCGTGGTCACCGTCATGGGCCACGTTGACCACGGCAAGACTTCGCTGCTCGACTACATCCGCAAGACGCGCGTCGCCCACGGCGAGGCCGGTGGCATCACGCAGCACATCGGCGCCTATCACGTCGAGACGCCCCGCGGCATGGTCACCTTCCTCGATACGCCGGGCCACGAGGCGTTTACCGCCATGCGTGCCCGCGGCGCCAAGGCCACCGACCTGGTCATCCTGGTGGTGGCGGCCGACGACGGCGTCATGCCGCAGACCAAGGAAGCCATCCACCACGCCAAGGCCGCCAACGTGCCGCTGGTGGTGGCCGTGAACAAGATCGACAAACCTGAAGCCAATCCCGAGCGCGTCAAGCAGGAACTGGTTGCCGAGAGCGTGGTGCCTGAGGAGTACGGCGGCGATTCGCCTTTCGTGCCGGTGTCGGCAAAGACCGGCGAGGGCATCGACGACTTGCTCGAGCACGTGCTGCTGCAGGCCGAGGTGCTGGAACTGAAGGCGCCGAAGGACGCCCTCGCCAAGGGCCTCATCATCGAATCCCGCCTCGACAAGGGCAAGGGGCCGGTAGCGACGATCCTGGTGCAGTCGGGCACGCTCAAGCGAGGCGATATCGTGCTGGCCGGCGCCGTGTACGGCCGCGTCCGCGCCATGCTCGACGAAAACGGCAGTCCGATCGATGCGGCTGGGCCGTCCATCCCGGTGGAAATCCAGGGCTTGTCCGACGTGCCGATGGCCGGCGACGAGGCCATGGCACTGGCGGACGAGCGCAAGGCGCGCGAGATCGCTCTGTTCCGCCAGGGCAAGTTCCGCGACGTCAAGCTGGCCAGGCAGCAGGCGGCCAAGCTTGAGAACATGTTCGAGCAGATGGGCGAGGGCGAGGTGAAGACCCTGCCGCTCATCGTCAAGGCCGACGTGCAGGGCTCGCAGGAAGCGCTGGCCCACGCCCTGCAGAAGCTGTCGACCGACGAGGTCAAGGTCAACATCATTCATGCCGCGGTGGGCGGCATCAGCGAATCCGACGTCAACCTCGCCTCGGCATCGAAGGCAGTCATCATCGGCTTCAACACCCGCGCCGACACCCAGTCTCGCAAGCTGGCCGAAAGCCTTGGCGTGGACATCCGCTACTACAACATCATCTACGACGCCGTGGACGAGGTGAAGGCGGCGATGTCCGGCATGCTCTCGCCGGAACGCAAGGAAAACGCCATCGGCCTGGTGGAGATCCGCCAGGTGTTCCGCATCTCCAAGGTCGGCTCGGTTGCCGGGTGCTACGTGCTGGATGGCCTGGTGCGTCGCGGCTCACAAGTGCGCCTCCTGCGCGACAACGTGGTGATCTGGACCGGAGAATTGGACTCGCTCAAGCGCTTCAAGGACGACGTGCGCGAGGTCAAGGCCGGCTTCGAGTGCGGTCTCTCCCTGAAGAACTATAACGACATCCAGGAAGGCGACCAGCTCGAGGTCTTCGAGATCGAGGAAGTGGCGCGGACGTTGTAAGGAGCACCGGCCATGCCGAAGGAGTTCTCCCGCAGCAGCCGTGTCGCCGAGCAGGTCCAGCGCGAACTGGCTGAACTGATCCGGCTGGAGCTTAAGGACCCCCGTGTCGGCCTGGTGACCATCACCGGCGTCGAACTGACCCCGGATTACGCCCACGCCAAGGTCTTCTATACCACACTGGCCGATCCGTCCGCGCGGCAGGGCATCGATGCCGGCCTGCGCCGCGCCAGCGGCTTCCTGCGGCGGGAACTGGGCCGCCGCATCCGCATCCACACTTTGCCGGAACTGCATTTCGTCTTCGACGAATCGGTAGAGCGGGGAGACCGCCTGTCCCGCCTCATCGACGAGGCCGTCGCCTCCGACCGCAAGCACGAAGACTGATCCCGCAGGGGTAAGGCACTCCCGCCATGAACCAGCCCCGCAAACCGCCGCGTCATCGGATCGACGGCGTTCTGCTGCTCGACAAGCCGGCCGGCATGACTTCAAACGCCGCCTTGCAGAAGGCCAAATGGCTGCTCAATGCCGCCAAGGCCGGTCATACCGGTACGCTTGATCCGATGGCTACCGGCCTGCTGCCGATTTGCTTCGGCGAGGCAACCAAGTTCGCCGGAGAACTGCTCGGTGCCGACAAGCGTTACGCCGCGACAGTCCGGCTCGGCATCCGCACCGACACGGCTGACGCCGAAGGCTTGGCGCTGGAAACTCATCCGGTGGCCGTAACGCGCGAGCAGGTGGAGGCCGTCCTGGCCCGTTTCCGCGGTGACATCCAGCAGGTTCCGCCCATGCATTCCGCCCTCAAGCGCGATGGGCGGCCCCTCTACGAGTATGCGCGCAAAGGAATCGAACTCGAGCGCGCACCGCGCGCCGTCTCAATTCATGCGTTAGATCTGTGTGCTTTCGATGCAGATCGAGTTGACTTCGAGGTGGATTGCAGCAAAGGAACCTATGTGCGTACCCTTGCGCAGGACATCGGCGATGCGCTCGGTTGCGGCGGCCACCTCGTTTCCCTGCGGCGCACCCGCATCGGCAACCTGCAGCTGGAGGATGCGATCACGTTAGAGGCATTGGAGGCATTGCCGCCGGAGTCCCGCAAACGCCTTCTGCAACCGGCGGATGCCCTTCTGGCGGCGTTACCCCGGCTGGACCTGGATGAAGCCGCAGCCCTGCGCTTCAGCCACGGTCAGGTGGTGCGGGCGGGGCAGGATTACCCCGCCGGACAGTGCCGGGTCTATGCTGCTGAAGGTCACTTCCTCGGGCTCGGCCGGGCAGTGCCGGATGGGCAGGTTGCACCGGCCCGGCTGGTGGCATCCGTCTTTGAAAAATAGGGGATTTTTATTGCCGCGGAAGAGGAGCGCGGGTATAATGCGCGGCTTCATTCGAAGCTTGGATGAAGCCCATATGGGGTGCAGTGCTCTATCAAACCGGGGCGGCACCTGATTTCAACTGCGTTTGAGAGATAAACCGAAATGGCATTTACCACCGCCGACAAGGCCAAAGTCGTGGCCGAATTCCAGCGTGCGCAAGGCGACACCGGCTCGCCCGAGGTGCAGATCGCGCTGCTGACCAACCGCATCAACGACCTGACCGGTCACTTCAAGGAACACGTCAAGGATCACCATTCGCGCCGCGGCCTGCTGCGCATGGTGAGCCAGCGTCGCAAACTGCTCGATTACCTGAAGCGCACGAATGCCGACAGCTATCGTGCGCTGATCGAGCGCCTCGGCCTGCGCAAGTAACGCGGCGAGTTGCACGTGCCCCACGCTGTCGCGGGCATGACCCGATACGCCGGCGACGCCCAGGATGGGCGCGCCGGCTTCGTCGTTTCTGGGGCGGTTGCGTCCGCCCCTTGCTGATTGAAAGGATAATCCCTTGCTTACTGCTACCAAGAAAAGCTTTCCCTACGGCGCGCACACCGTCACGCTGGAGACCGGCGAGATCGCGCGTCAGGCGCACGGCGCCGTGTTGGTCAATATGGACGAGACCGTCGTGCTCGCCACCGTCGTCGCTGCCAAGGAGCCGAAGCCCGGCCAGGATTTCTTTCCGCTGACCGTCGATTACATGGAGAAGGTCTATGCCGCAGGGCGCATTCCCGGCGGCTTCTTCAAGCGCGAGGGTCGTCCCTCGGAAAAGGAAATCCTTACCTCCCGTCTGATCGACCGTCCGATCCGTCCGCTCTTCCCGGACGGCCTCTACAACGACGTGCAGGTGGTGGCCACCGTGCTGTCGAGCAACCCCGAGATCGATCCCGACATTCCCGCCATGATCGGCGTTTCCGCTGCCTTGGCCATCTCCGGCATTCCCTTCAACGGCCCGATCGGCGCCGCACGCGTCGGCTACATCAATGGCCAGTACGTGTTGTGCCCGAGCCTCTCGCAGTTGAAGGACAGTCAGCTCAACCTCGTCGTCGCCGGCACCGCGTCTGCCGTGCTGATGGTCGAATCCGAGGCGCAGGAGCTCTCCGAGGACGTCATGCTTGGTGCCGTGGTGTATGGACACGAGCAGATGCAGGCCGCCATCAACGCCATCAACGAGCTGGTGGAAGTCGCCGGCAAGCCCGAGTGGGACTGGCAGCCGCCGGCCAAGGACGAGGCGCTCATCGCCAGGGTTTCCCAGCTGGCCGAGGCCGAGCTGCGCGAGGCCTATCGCATCACCAGCAAGCAGGCGCGTACCGTGAAGTGCCGCGAAGTGACCAAGAAGACCATCGAGGCCCTATGCACCGGCGAGGGCGCGCCCGACGCGACGACGGTCGGCAACCTGATCTTCGAACTCGAAGCCAAGATCGTCCGCAACCAGATCCTCGACGGCGAGCCGCGCATCGACGGCCGCGACACACGCACCGTGCGCCCGATCACCATCCGCCACGGCGTGCTGCCGCGCACCCATGGGTCCTCCCTGTTCACGCGCGGCGAGACGCAGGCGCTGGTGGTGGCCACGCTGGGCACCGGCCGCGACGAGCAGATCATCGATGCCCTGCAGGGCGAATCGAGGGATCGCTTCATGCTCCATTACAACATGCCCCCGTTCGCCACCGGAGAGACGGGCCGCGTGGGCAGCCCGAAGCGCCGCGAGATCGGCCACGGCCGCCTGGCCAAGCGCGCCCTGCTGGCGGTGCTGCCGTCCCCCGAGGAGTTCAGCTACACCATGCGCGTCGTCTCGGAAATCACCGAGTCGAACGGCTCCAGTTCCATGGCCTCCGTCTGCGGCGGCTCGCTGGCGCTGATGGATGCCGGCGTGCCCTTGAAAGCCCATGTGGCCGGCATCGCCATGGGCCTGATCAAGGAAGGCAACCGCTTCGCCGTGCTGACCGACATCCTCGGCGACGAGGACCACCTTGGCGACATGGACTTCAAGGTGGCCGGCACCGACAACGGCGTCACCGCCCTGCAGATGGACATCAAGATCCAGGGCATCACCAAGGAAATCATGCACGTCGCCCTGACGCAGGCCAACGAGGCCCGCATGCACATCCTCGGACTGATGAAGCAGTCGATGAACGCGCCGAGCGAGATCTCCACCTATGCGCCGCGCCTGATCACCATGAAAATCAATCCGGAGAAGATCCGCGACGTGATCGGCAAGGGCGGCGCGGTGATCCGCGCCCTCACAGAAGAGACTGGCACCGTCATCGACATCAACGACGACGGTACCGTGACCATCGCCTCCGTCAGCGCCGAAGCCGGTGCCCTGGCGAAGAAGCGCATCGAGGACATCACCGCCGAGGTGGAAGTCGGCAAGGTCTACGACGGCACCGTGCTGCGCCTGCTCGACTTCGGCGCCATTGTGCAGATCCTGCCGGGCAAGGACGGTCTGCTGCACATTTCGCAGATCGCCAACGAGCGCGTCAATCAGGTCTCCGACTATCTCAAGGAAGGCCAGGCGGTTCGTGTCAAGGTGCTGGAAGCCGACGAGAAGGGCCGTGTGCGTTTGTCCATGAAGGCCGCCGCAGAAGAGGCGTCTGCCCAGCAGTAAGCGCGTCGCGGGCAACAAAAAAGGACGCCTCGGCGTCCTTTTTTGTTTTCCCGCGGCCGTCTTTTATTTGGCCACTTGCTTCTCCCTCAGTTCCTCGAGGGTCTTGCAGTCGATGCAGAGGGTGGCGGTGGGGCGGGCTTCCAGGCGCTTCAGCCCGATCTCCACGCCGCAGGAGTCGCAGTAGCCGTACTCGCCGTTCTCGATGCGGCCGAGGGCCTCGTCGATCTTCTTGATCAGCTTGCGCTCGCGATCGCGGTTGCGCAATTCCAGGGCGATGTCGGATTCCTGGCTGGCGCGGTCATTGGGGTCGGCAAAGACGGTGGCCTCGTCCTGCATGGTGTGCACCGTGCGCTCGATATCCTGCAGCAGTTCGTCCTTCAGCGACTCCAGAATGACGCGGAAGTGCTTGAGCTGCTTGTTGTTCATGTACTCCTCGCCCTTTTTGGCGACATAGGGCGGGAACTGCTTGTGGAGGATGTCTTCAGCCATTTTTCCGTACCCGGATTTGCGGGAAAAGCCGCTTTAATATCAGAAATGCGGGGGGGTCGCAAGTAAAACTTCCGAGCACTTTGATTCGATTGACCTATGGGGGGTGCCCGAGTAGAATGCCGCGTCTTCGGGGTGTAGCGCAGCCCGGTAGCGCGCCTGGTTTGGGACCAGGATGTCGGAGGTTCGAATCCTCTCACCCCGACCAGCAGTGGCGTGAATCGATGACCGCAGGAGATCCCTGCGGGACAGGCGCCCGTAGCTCAACCGGATAGAGCACCGGCCTTCTAAGCCGGGGGTTGTGAGTTCGAGTCTCGCCGGGCGCGCCATACCGTAGTTTAAGGCGCGCTGGCTTTCCCAGTGGTGGACGTAGCTCAGTTGGTAGAGTCCTGGATTGTGATTCCAGTTGTCGCGGGTTCGAGTCCCGTCGTCCACCCCATTCCCTCCCTATACAATGCCTGCTTGGCTCATCCCCTGAGCCAGGCTGTGCGGCATGATGCCGCGCTTCGAACAACCGAACCGCAGAGATGAGCAAGAATAACGCCGCCTACGACGAATCCTCCTTCCGCGTGCTGAAAGGCCTCGAGCCGGTGCGCGAGCGTCCGGGGATGTACACCCGAACCGACTCGCCGATGCACATCGTCCAGGAGGTCATCGACAACGCCGCCGACGAAGCGCTTGCCGGCTTCGCGAAGAACATTCACGTCACGCTGCACACCGACGGCTCCGTAACGGTGGCCGACGACGGTCGCGGCATCCCGGTCGGACCGCATCCGGAGGAGCAGGTGCCGGTGGTGGTGCTGGCCTTCACGCGCCTGCACGCCGGCGGCAAGTTCGACAAGAAGTCGGGCCAGTCGGCCTATGCCTTCTCCGGCGGCCTGCACGGCGTCGGCGTGGCCGTCACCAATGCCCTGTCGACGCGTGTCGAGGTCGAGGTGCGGCGAGACGGCAAGGCGCACCATGTCGTCTTTTCAGAGAACGGCGAGAAGGTTTCCGAGCTGACGGTCGGCGAGTCCTGCGGCCGCCAGACCGGCACGCGCGTGCGCGCCTGGCCGGACGCGAAATACTTCGAGTCGGCCAAGCTGCCGGTGGCCGAGCTGGAGCGCCTGCTGCGCTCGAAGGCGGTGCTGTTGCCAGGGTTGTCCGTGACGCTGGAGAACGAGCAGGGCGGGGGCGCCAAGACCTGGCGCTATCCGCTCGGCCTGCAGGGCTACCTCGAAGAGGCCGGCGCCGACGTCGAGGCGGTGTGTCCGGTCTATACCGGCGAGAAATATGCGGCCGCCGACGACGAATCCTTCGCCGAGGGCGAGGGTGCGGCCTGGGCGCTGGGCTGGTTCGCCGAGCCGGTCTGCGCCGAGTCCTACGTCAACCTGATTCCGACGGCGCTGGGCGGCACGCACGAATCCGGCCTGCGCGCCGGCACCTTCGAGGCGGTGAAGTCCTTCATCGAGCACCACGCCCTGCTGCCGCGCGGCATCAAGCTGCAGCAGGAGGACGTCTGCGGCCGCATGAGCTTCATCCTCTCCGCGCGCATCCTCGACCCGCAGTTCCAGGGGCAGGTGAAGGAGAAGCTCAACTCGCGCGAGGCGGTCAAGCTGGTCTCGGCGATGATCCGCGACCCGCTCGAGATCTGGCTCAACAACCACGTCGATGCCGGCAAGGCCATCGCCCAGCTGGCCATCAAGCAGGCCGAGGCGCGCCTGCGCACGGCGCAGAAGGTGGAGAAGAAGAAGTCCTCCGGCGTCGCCGTGCTGCCGGGCAAGCTCTCCGACTGCGAGAGCGAGACCATCGCCGAGAACGAGCTGTTCCTCGTCGAGGGTGACTCCGCCGGCGGCTCGGCGAAGATGGCGCGCAACAAGGAGACCCAGGCCATCCTGCCGCTGCGCGGCAAGGTGCTCAATGCCTTCGAGGTCGACGCCGACCGCCTCTTCGCCAACGCCGAGATCCACGACATCGCCGTGGCGCTCGGCGTCGATCCGCATCCCGCCGACGCGCCGGATGCCGTGCTCGACCGCCTGCGCTACGGCAAGGCCATCATCATGTCCGACGCCGACGTCGACGGCGCCCACATCCAGACCCTGCTGCTGACGCTGTTCTACCGGCATTTCCCTCGGCTGATCGCGCGCGGCCACGTCTACATCGCCATGCCGCCGCTCTACCGCGTCGACGTGCCGGCCTCGGGCAAGAAGCGCCCCGCAAAGCGCCTCTACGCGCTCGACGAGGGCGAACTGGAGGCGATCCGCGACCGCCTGAAGAAGGAGGGCGTCAATCCCGACGCCGTCGAAATCGGCCGCTTCAAGGGCCTCGGCGAGATGAACCCCGAGCAGCTGCGCGAAACCACCATGGACCCGGCCACGCGGCGCGTGCTGCCGGTGGTGCTGCGCGAGGGCGCCGAGGAGGAGACGAGAAAGATGTTCACCCTGCTGATGGCCAAGGGCGAGTCCGCCGGCCGCCGCGGCTGGATGGAAGAGAAGGGCAACGAAGTGGAGGCGGATGTCTGATGGGCGACGAAACGCTGGATTTGTTTGAAACGGGGAAAGTCAGTCCCGGCGGCACGGCGCATCTGCCACCTTCTACGCCGCCACCGGCAGCGATTGGGCCGCACGACGACGCCCTGCCGCTCGACCTCTATGCCGAGCGCGCCTACCTCACTTATGCCATGAGCGTGGTCACCGGCCGTGCCCTGCCGCACGTCGAGGACGGCCAGAAGCCGGTGCAGCGGCGCATCCTCTACGCCATGCACGAGATGGGGCTGCGCGCTGGCGCCAAGCCGGTGAAGAGCGCCCGCGTCGTCGGCGACGTCATCGGCAAGTTCCATCCGCACGGCGACCAGAGCGTGTACGACGCCATGGTGCGCGTGGCGCAGGATTTCTCGCTGCGCTACCCGCTCATCGACGGCCAGGGCAACTTCGGCTCGCGTGACGGCGACGCCGCCGCGGCGATGCGCTACACCGAGGCGCGTCTGACGCCGATCGCCGAGCTGCTGCTCGGCGAGCTCGACCGCGGCACCGTCGACTTCGCGCCGAACTACGACGGCGCCTTCCGCGAGCCGGTGCTGCTGCCGGCGCGCCTGCCGATGGTGCTGCTCAACGGCGCCTCGGGCATCGCCGTCGGCATGGCCACGGAGATTCCGCCGCACAACCTGCGCGAGGTGGCGTCGGCAGCGGTGCACCTGATCCGCAACCCGAAGGCGACGGTGGCCGAGCTGCTCGGCCATGTGCAGGGGCCGGACTTTCCCGGCGGCGGCCAGATCATCTCGCAGCCGAAGGACATCGAGGACGCCTACACCGGCGGGCGCGGCAGCCTGCGCATGCGCGCGCGCTGGCGCATCGAGGATCTCGCTCGCGGCCAGTGGCGCATCGTTGTGCAGGAACTGCCGCACGGCGTTTCCGCGGCTCAGATCGCCGCCGAGATCGAATCGCTCACCAACCCGCAGCCGAAGCAGGGGCGCAAGGACGTCTCGCAGGAGCAGAAGAACCTCAAGCAGTTGCTGCTCTCGGTGCTCGACACGATGCGCGACGAGTCCACCGACAAGGAGCCGGTGCGCCTGATCCTCGAGCCGAAGTCGAAGAACCAGGACGTGCAGGAGATGATGAACATCCTGCTCGCCAACACCAGCCTGGAGACCAACGTATCGCTCAACTTCACCATGCTCGGCCGCGACGGCCGCCCGCAGCAGAAGAACCTCGTCCAGATTGTTTCCGAGTGGATCGCCTTCCGTTACGACACCGTCGAACGGCGTTCGCGCCACCGCCTGGGCGAGGTGGAGCGCCGACTCCACATCCTCGACGGCCGCATGATCGCCTTCCTCAGCATCGACAAGGTGATCAAGGTCATCCGCAATTCCGACGAGCCGAAGCCGGACCTGATGGCGAAGTTCGGCCTGTCGGAGATCCAGGCCGAGGACATCCTCGAGATCCGCCTGCGCCAGCTGGCGAGGCTGGAGGGCATCAAGATCGAGAAGGAACTGGCCGAGCTGAAGGAGGAGCAGGGCAAGCTGAAACTCCTGCTTTCCGAGCGCAAGGAGATGACCAGGCTCCTGCTCAAGGAGATCGAGCAGGACGCCAAGCAGTACGGCGACGACCGCCGCACGCTGATCGAAGCGGTGGCGCCGGTGGTGCCAGCCGAGATTCAGGTGCCCGACGAGCCGGTGACGGTGATCCTGTCGAAGAACGGCTGGGTGCGCCGCCGCGACGGCCACGGTCTCGACCGCACTGCGATCGCCTACAAGGCCGGCGACTATCCCTTCTTTTTCGCCGAGACGCGCACCACCTGGCCGCTGGTCGTCGTCGACTCGAACGGCCGCGCCTATTCGCTGCGCGTCTCCGATCTTCCCGGCGGGCGCGGCGACGGTGTGCCGATCGCCACCATGATCGACCTGCAGGCCGGCGGCCGCGTCAGCGCGGCGGTTTCGGACGAACCCGAGGCGCAATACCTCTTCGCCAATTCCGGCGGCTACGGCTTCATCGCCAAGGTCGGCGACCTCGTTTCGCGGCAGAAGGCCGGCAAGTCCTTCATGAGCCTGGAGCCGGGCGAGCGCGTGCTGCATCCGGCCAGGGCGGCCGGCAACACCATCGCCGCCGTGTCCGAAAACGGCCGCCTGCTGATGTTCGACGCGAGCGAGATGAAAAGTCAGTCCGCCGGACGCGGCGTGCTGGTCATGGGCCTCGAAGACAAGGAGGAACTGGTCGGCGTGGCGGTGAACGACGGCAGCGGAGTGGTCGTCGAGGGCATCGGCCGCGGCGGCAGGACGGTGCCGTGCAAGGTGGCCGGCAAGGACGTCGGGAAGTACCGCCTGCACCGTGCGCGCAAGGGCTGCCTGCTGCCAGTGAAGATGAAGCCGGCGTTCATCCTCTAAAGGCACTGCGGGGAAAGTCAGTCCCCGCAGTACGGCGGCACATCAACCGCCGGCGATCATCGGGAACACCGTCACGCGGTCGCCGTTCCTGAGCGGGACGCTCTTTTCTCCCGACAGCACCATCTCGCCGTTCACGGCCACGTTGAGGTTGCGGTCGCCGAGCTTGTCGGCCGCCTCCGGCAGCCGGCGGCGCAGGGTCTGGCGCAACTCCACCACGTTCGACACCGGCTCGTCCACCACGATGGCATGCTCCGGCGCGCCGGGCAGGTCGTTCGGCAGTTCCACGCGCACGGCAAAGCCGGTCGTCACCTGCGCCAGCTTCTCGTGCCACTCGAGCTGCGGCACGCCCTCGGCGTTGAGGCCGGTGAGGGCGTAGAAGCGGCCCTTCATCGCCTCGAACTTCTCCCGGTCGACCTTTTCGCCCTTGAACGGGCCGTAGGTGTTGCCTTCCTCGAACCAGCGCGGCGGCAGGGTGTCGTCCTTGCCGCGCAGGCCGAGGCGGAAGTTGAGCAGGCGCTCGAGTCCGGTGACGTTGCGGCCGATCTCGTCCATGGCCGCGTCGTCCAGCTTCGTGCCGGTGAGCGCGTTCACCTGCTCGGCGAAGTCCTGCGTGTCGGGCAGGGTGGGGGAGTTGAACAGCTTGGTGTCGAAGCGGCACATGCCGACCGAGTCGCCCACCGCGAAGGTGTTCTCGCATTTCCTCACGGCGAATTCCTTGCCCTCGTAGGCGTTCGGCTGCGCCGCCACCACGCCGCCGTAGAGGGCGGTCTTGAAGGCCGGATCGTCGTTGATGCGGGCGTTGATCTCAAGGGTGACGCGATTCCTCAGGTGGTCCATGCCGCGCGTCGCCACCGAGAGGCCGAGGGCGAAGGCCTTGAGGATGCGCGAATCGTGCGGGTCGGACTGGAACAGGCCCTTCACCGCCATGCGGTACTTGAGCGCTTCCCGCGGGTAGTGGCCGAGGTCCACGGCGCGCGCCGAGTCGGCGATGACGTTGCCGAAACCCTCGCGGGCAGCCGTCATGAACAGGAGTTTCTCGACCGTCTCGTAGCTGCCCCAGGAGAGGTCCAGCCCGCCGGTGTCCTTGGCGGTGATGATGCCGCGCTGCCAGAGCTCCATGGCCCAGGCGATGGCGCTGCCGGTGCTGGCCGAGTCCAGACCGAGGTCGTTGAGGATGTTGTTCAGGCGCAGGACGTGCTCCGGCTCCCTGATGCCGATGTTCGGGCCGAACTTGCCGACCGTGACGTACTCCGGGCCGTCGCCCTTGTCGTAGCGGTCGAACTTGCCGTCGCCATGGATGCCGTTGTAGGTCTTCTGCCGCTCGTGCTCGACGTCGGCCTGCGCCTTGTCGTAGCTGGCGTTGCCCTTCAGGCCCTTCAGGGCGTGGGCGCCCCAGCCGCCCTTGCCCTCGGGCGTCATGTCGTTCAGGTTGCGGCAGTGCACCGGGCACTTGAAGCAGCCGTCCATGCCGGGGCGGTAGACGTCGAAGTTGTCGGCGTCGAGCGTCTCGTACCAGGTGGTCTCCTGGTTGTTCTTGGTGCCCATCGCGCCGAGCACCCGGCTCGGCTTGTAGAGGAAGGGCGTGCCGACCATCTTCAGCGCGTTCTTGATCACAGAGGTGCCGGTGATCTTCTTGCCGATGGCCTTGTTCTGCGCCTTGACGTCGGCCGGCAGGGGCGCCTCGGGCGGCTTGCCGTGCACCATGATGGCCTTGAGGCCGAGTGCGCCCATCTTGGCGCCGCCGCCGCCGCGCGCCCAGATCGACTTGATGCCGCCCATGATGCCGGAGCAGCGCACCAGGTTCTCGCCGGCGCTGGTGATGCGGGCGAGTGCCATGTCCTTGCGCTCCTTGCAGGCGAAGTCGCGCTCGACGGCGGCTGCCGTGTCGAGGTTGTTCAGCCCTGCATAGGGCGTGGCGTCGTGGAAGGTGGCTTCCTCGTGGGCGATGCGCAGCAGCGTGAGTTGCGCCGCCTTGCCGTACAGGACCAGATGATCGTAACCGTGCCGCTTGAGGAAGGCCGGGAAGTAGTCGCCGCCGTTGGCGTCGAGAATGGCGTAGGAGTCGGGCGACTTGCTGGTGAAGTTGCCGCGCGTGGCCGAGGGCATCACGCTGGTCAGCACGCCGGCGCCGAAGACCAGCGGCACTTCCGGGTCGAGGGCATCCTTCTCCTCCTGCAGCAGGTTGTAGAGCAGCCACATGTTGGCGCCGCGGCCGCCGAGGAAGTGCGTCAGCACCTCGGCCGGCAAGTACTTGCGGCGGGTTTCCCGGCGTTCCAGGTCCACGAACAGGGTGGCGCCCTGGGTCGGGTACTGGGGGGTGTCGTGGAGCCGGCCGCAGAGCCGGCCCACCAGGTCGCGAATGCCCATGAAAGCCTCCTAGCCTTTGATGCCGGACAGTCTAGTACCGGCAATCCGCGACATATTTGATCCAGGTCAAAAAACGGTGGATGACAAATTGTTTGCAGCCAAATTATAATGTTGCCGGGAAGTGCGGTAAAGTTCGGTCATTCGAGTCGCGGGAGGAGTCATGTCAGCAGCGGCAGCATCGGCAGAAGCAGCGGAAAAGCGGGGCGCGCCAGCCCGCCCGGTGGAGGAGCTGGACAGCGTCGTCATCCGTTTCGTCGGGGATTCCGGCGACGGCATGCAGCTGACCGGCAACGAGTTCTCGCGGGCCATCGCCAAGGCGGGCCACGATTTCGCCACCCACCCGGACTATCCCTCCGAGATCCGCGCTCCGACCGGCACCCTGTTCGGCGTCTCCGGCTACCAGATCCAGTTCGCCTCGCGCCAGGTGTTCACCTCCGGCGACGCGCCCGACGTGCTGGTGGCCATGAACCCGGCGGCACTGAAGACCAACCTGTCCGACGTCAAGCGCGGCGGCATCATCATCGCCAACAGCGGCGCCTTCACCGACAACAATCTCGCCAAGGCCGGCTACAAGAGCAATCCCCTCGACGACGGCAGCCTGGGCGACTACCGTCTCTACAAGATCGACATTTCGGAGCTGACCGCCCACGCCCTGAAGGCGTCCGGGCTCTCGAAGAAAGAGATCGGCCGCTGCAAGAACTACTACGCGCTGGGCCTGATGCTCTCCCTTTACAGCCGCCCGCTGGAGAAGGAGGAGGAAGACATCCGGCGCAAGTTCGCCAAGAAGCCCGAGATCGCCGAGGCCAACGTGCTGGCGCTGCGCGCCGGCTACGCCTATGCCGACGCCACCGAGATGTTCATCACCAACTACAAGGTGCGCACGGCCGACATCGCACCGGGCACCTACCGCAGCCTGACCGGCAATCATGCCGCGGCCCTCGGCTTCGTCGCCGCCTCTGAGCTTGCCGGCGTGCCGCTGTTCCTCGGCTCCTACCCGATCACCCCGGCCACCGACATCCTGCACGAGTTGTCGGCGCTGAAGCACTTCAACGTCGCCACCTTCCAGGCCGAGGACGAGATCGCCGGCATCTGCTCGGCGATCGGCGCGGCCTACGGCGGCGTGCTCGGCATGACCACCACCTCGGGCCCCGGCATGGCGCTGAAGACCGAGGCGCTCGGCCTGGCCGTGATGCTCGAGCTGCCGCTGGTGATCGTGAACGTGCAGCGCGGCGGCCCGTCGACCGGCCTGCCGACCAAGATCGAGCAATCCGATCTGCTGCAGGCGGTGTACGGCCGCAACGGTGAATGCCCGATCCCGGTGATCGCCGCCCATTCTCCGGCCGACTGCTTCGACTGCGCCATCGAGGCTTTCCGCCTCGCCGTGAAGTACATGACGCCGGTGATCTTCCTCTCCGACGGCGGCATCGGCAACGCCGCCGAGCCCTGGCGCATCCCCGATCCGGCCTCGCTGCCGAAGCTCGAGGTGAAGTTCCGCAGCGCCCCCGAGGGCTTCCAGGCCTACGCCCGCGACGGCAATCTCGCCCGCGCCTGGGTGCGCCCCGGCACGCCCGGCCTCGAGCACCGCGTCGGCGGCCTGGAGAAGGACTTCCTCACCGGCGACATCTCCCACGATCCGGTGAACCACCAGCGCATGGTCGAGGTGCGCGCCGCCAAGGTCGAGGGCATCGCGAAGGACATTCCGCCGCTCACGGTGGAGGGCCCGGACGGCGGCGACCTGCTCATCGTCGGCTGGGGCAGCACCTACGGCTCCATCGTGCAGGCGCGCGAGCAGGCCGCCGCGCAGGGACTGTCGGTTGCCCACGTGCACCTGCGCCACCTGAATCCGCTGCCGCCAGACCTCGGCGACATCCTCAAGCGCTACAAGACGGTGCTGGTGCCGGAGATGAACCTCGGCCAGCTCGCCCGCATCCTGCGCGAGCGCTACCTGATCGGCGTCGAGCAGCTCAACAAGGTGCAGGGCAAGCCGTTCAAGGTGTCCGAGATCCACGACCGCATCGTCGAACTGTGCAAGAAGGGGGCGAAATGAACGACATGGCAACCCTGACCAAGAAGGACTTCGAATCCAACCAGGACGTGCGCTGGTGCCCCGGCTGCGGCGACTACGCCGTGCTGGCGCAGATCCAGAAGCTGATGCCGCAGCTCGGCATTCCGCGCGAGAACTTCGCCTTCATCTCCGGCATCGGCTGCTCCAGCCGGTTTCCCTACTACATGGAAACCTACGGCATGCACAGCATCCACGGTCGCGCGCCGGCCATCGCCAGTGGCCTCAAGCTGGCGCGGCCGGAGCTCTCGGTGTGGGTGGTGACCGGCGACGGCGACGCGCTCGCCATCGGCGGCAACCACTTCATCCACGCCATGCGCCGCAACATCGACCTGAAGATCATCCTGCTCAACAACCGCATCTACGGCCTGACCAAGGGCCAGTATTCGCCGACCTCGGAGATGGGCAAGAAGACCAAGACCACGCCGCTCGGCAACATCGACCGGCCGTTCAGCCCGGTGGCTCTGGCACTGGGCGCCGGCGCCACCTTCGTTGCCCGCACCGTGGACGCCGACCAGGCGCACATGGCGCAGGTGCTCAAGCGCGCCGCCGAGCACAAGGGCACCGCCTTCGTCGAGATCTTCCAGAACTGCATCGTCTTCAACGACGGCGCCTACGAGGCCATCACCGACAAGAGCGTGCGCGACGATGCCCGCCTGCTGCTCGAGCACGGCAAGCCGCTGGTCTTCGGCAAGAACAAGGACAAGGGCGTGCGCCTGCGCGGCCTCGAGCCGGAAGTCGTCACCGTCGGCGAGAACGGCGTCACCGAGGCCGAACTGGTCGTGCACGACGAGGCGGCCGAACACAGCGGTCTGGCCTTCTTCCTGTCGCAGTTCGACACGCCGGCGTTTCCCGTGCCGCTCGGCGTCTTCCGCGCCGTGAGCCAGCCGAGCTACGAGGAGCTGAACGAACAACTGCATGCCGACGCCCGCGCCCGCCGCGGGCAGGGCGACCTCGCCGCGCTGTTCAACAGCGGCGACACCTGGACCATCGCTTAAGGAGAGTCAGAAAAATGGCCTTGATGATCACCGACGAATGCATCAACTGCGACGTGTGCGAGCCGGAGTGCCCCAACGGCGCCATTTCGCAGGGCGAGGAGATCTACGTCATCGACGCGGCGAAGTGCACCGAATGCGTCGGCCACTACGACGAGTCGCAATGCGTCGCCGTCTGCCCGGTCGACAGCATCGTCGCCGACCCGAAGCATGCCGAGAGCAAGGAGCAGCTGCACGAGAAGTTCCTCAGGCTGACCGCCACGCCGGCCTGAGACCGCCCGCCATGGGATAATCGGGCGGTCTTCACCGCGCGAGGCCTCCCATGACGGTTCCCGCATCCGTTTCCGACTACCGCCTGCTGGCGCAGCGGCGCCTGCCGCGGCCCTTCTTCGACTACATCGACGGCGGCGCCTACAACGAGCTGACGCTGGCCGCCAACCGCAGCGACCTCGACGCGCTCAGGCTGCACCAGCGCGTCCTGCGCGGCGCGAGCCAGATCGATACCTCGGCCACAGTCCTCGGCCAGAAGCTCGCCCAGCCGGTGATCCTCGGCCCGGTCGGCCTCGCCGGCCTCTACGCCCGACGCGGCGAGGTGCAGGCGGCGCGCGCGGCGAAGGCCGCCGGCGTGCCGTTCTGCCTCAGCACCGTCTCCATCTGCTCCATCGAGGAAGTCAGTGCCGCCGGCACGGCGCCGTTCTGGTTCCAGCTCTATGTCATCCGCGACCGCGGCTACGCCGCCGAGCTGCTCGCGCGCGCCCGGGCCGCCGGCTGCACCACGCTGGTGTTCACCGTCGACCTGCCGGTGTTCGCCACGCGCTACCGCGACGTGAGGAACGGCATGACCGGCGGCTCGGGATTTGCCGACCGGCTGGCGAAGGCCTGGGAGATCGCGCGCCACGCCGGCTGGCTGCTCGACGTGCCCATCGGCGGCAAGCCGCTCACCTTCGGCAACCTGGCCAAGGCCGTGCCCTCGGCGCGCAGCCTCGAGGCGATGAAAGTCTGGGTCGACGCCCAGTTCGATCCCGCCATCACGTGGCATGACCTCGGCTGGCTGCGCGAGCAGTGGCCGGGGAACATCGTCATCAAGGGCGTGCTCGACGTCGACGATGCGCGCGCCGCCGCCGACATCGGCGCCAGCGGCGTGGTGGTCTCCAACCATGGCGGCCGCCAGCTCGACGGCGCGCCCTCCGCCATTTCGGTGCTGCCGCGCGTGGTCGACGCCGTCGGCGACCGGCTGGAGGTCCTGATGGACGGCGGCATCCGCAGCGGCCAGGACGTCGCCAAGGCGCTTGCGCTGGGTGCGAAGGCGGTCATGCTCGGCCGGCCCTGGGCCTATGGTCTCGCCGCGAAAGGGGAGCAGGGGGTCGCCGAGGTGCTGGCCCTGCTCAAGCGCGAGCTGGAGGTGACGATGACGCTGCTCGGCGTGGAGCGGGCGGCGCAGATCGGACCGGATGCGCTGGATGGCGGAACCGGTCTCTCTTGATGGAGATCAACTGATACAGCTCTAAACAATTTTCTATCAAATCTGTATCTGATATAGTGGTCCGTCCGGTCGCGGCCCATAGAAAAACCACCACTGCCGCGTCCTTGTCGTGATTCACCTAAGGGGACGGTAACGTGAGCAACCCATCAACATCCATTGCGGCGGAGCTGTTCCGCAAGGCCGCGGCGCAGGGCCGCGGCAACCTGGACGCCGCCGAAGTGAAGACGCTCCTCGGCAGCCTCGGCCTGGCCCTCGATGCCGCCGCGCCGGCCGGTGCGGTCGATATCCGCATCAGCCTGAACAACACGCGCGAGTTCGGCATGGTCCTCAGCGCCGGCCTGGGCGGGCTGGAGGCCGAGCTCGACGAGGGCAATTTCCGCCGCGACCGCGCCTCCGTGTATGCCGCCGCGGCGCTGACCGACGCCGAGGACTTCCTCGACCTGTTCCGGCGCACCCTGGCGTACCAGAAACTCGCCGCCGTCGCGCGCCGTGCCGGCGCCGCCGCGCCGGACGCGGCGCTGAAGGCCTGCTTCGCGCAGCTGCTGGCGCTGGCGAAGGCCTTCGCGCCGGGCAATCCCGATGCGCCCTTCGTGCTGCAATCGCTCGAACTGAATCCGCTCCAGGTCGCCGCCGGCATCGTCGCGCGCGCCGCGGAATGCGCCTTCGGCGCGCCGCAGCCCGGCCGCCTGCCGCGCCCGGTCGAGAAGATCGACAAGCTGATCCATCCGAAGCGCATCGGCGTCATCGGCGTCTCCGGCACCAGCATGAACTTCGGCCGCATCATCCTGCGCAACCTGATGGGCAGCGGCTATCCGAAGGAGCAACTGCTGGTCCTCAAGCCGGGCGAGGCCGAGATCGACGGCGTGAAATGCGTCGAGGGCCTCAAGGCGCTGGACGGCAAGCTGGACCTGCTCATCGTCGCGGTGGCCGCCAGCGCGGTGTACGAGCTGGTCGACGAGATCATCGAGTCGGATGCGGTGGAGGCGGTGATGCTCATCCCCGGCAGCCTGGGCGAAACCAGGAAGAGCCGCGAGCCGGCCGCCGCCCTGGCGGCGCGCATCAATGCCGCCCACGGCAAGCCCGGCGGCGGCCCGATCTTCCTTGGCGCCAACTGCCTCGGCGTGGTCTCGCATCCCGGCGCCTACGACTCCTGGTTCATCCCGCTCGAACGCCTGCCGAAGCCGAAGAAAAAGCCGGTGCGCGACTCGGTGATGCTCTCGCAGAGCGGCGCCTTCATGATCACGCGCCTGTCGCAGAATCCCTGGCTGGACCCGGCCTACATGCTGGCGCTGGGCAACCAGACCGACCTCACCCACGGCGACATGCTCGGCTATTTCGCCGAACTGCCCGGCATCGAAACCCTTGGCATCTACATCGAGGGCTTCAAGGACCTCGACGGCCTGCAGTTCGCGAAAGCGGTGAGGAAGGCCGTGCTCAACGGCAAGCAGATCGTCGTCTACAAGTCCGGCAAGACGGCGCCGGGACAGGGCGGCGTGATGGGCCACACCGCGTCCATCGCCGGCGGGCTGACGCTGTTCGAATCGGTGGTGCGCCACGCCGGCGCCATCGTCGCCGAGGACTTCAACACCTTCGACGACCTCTTCTACATCGCCGGCGCGCTGCAGCACAAGAAGATCGGCGGCCGCCGCATCGGTGCCATCAGCGGTGCCGGCTTCGAGGCGGTCGGCATGGCCGACAGCATCGAGTCCGACAGCTTCGCCCTGGAGATGGGCGCGCTGGAGGACGCCACGGTGAAGAAGATCGAGGAGATCCTCGTCGCCAAGAAGCTCGACCAGCTGGTCGAGGTGAGGAACCCGCTCGACATCAACCCGGGCGCCGACGACGAGGCGCACCTGCAGATCAGCGAGGCATTCCTGCAGGACCCGAACATCGACGCGGTGGTGGTCGGCCTCGACCCGACCGCGCCGGCGGTGTGCGCCCTGGAGGAAAGCAAGCTGCGCCCCGGCCACGACATCGCCAGCCCGAAGAGCACCGTCAACCTGATGCCGGCGCTGGTCGAGCGCAACGACAAGCCGGTGATCGGCATCGTCGACGGCGGCAAGCTCTACGACGCCATGACGGCCGGCCTGATGGACCGCGGCGTCTGCGTCTTCCGCAACTGCGCCCGCGGCACCAGGGCGCTGGTGCGCTATGTCGAAGCGCGCCTCAACGCCGAATCACTGCAACGCCGCCGTCCCGGCGGGACTGACTTTTAACCGAGGAAATCCATATGAGCGAAACGCTGAAACCCGGACTCACCGCCACCGTCCGCATCACCGTCGACACGCCCCGCACCATCGGCTTCATGGGCGAGGACCTGCGCGTGTATTCCACGCCGAGCCTGCTCTACGACGTCGAGGTGGCCTGCCGCGAGCTGATCCTGCCGCACGTCGGCGAGGGCAAGGACTCCGTCGGCACCCGCGTCGAGTTCGACCACGTCGGCGCCACGCTGCTCGGCATGTGGGTGGAGATCACCGTCACGCTGACGGAAGTGAACGGCCCGGCCGTCACCTTCGAGTTTTCCGCGCGCGACGCGGTGGAAGAGGTGGCGCGCGGCAAGCACAGCCGCTTCGTCGTCGGCCTGGAGAAGACTGCGCAGCGCCTGAAGGCCAAGCAGGCGAAGGCCGCCGGCGCCTGAGGCGCCAGGGGCGGGCGGCCTACTTCGGCCGCTTGTCCACCACCCGCCGCGCCTTGCCGACCGAGCGCTCGATGCTCGCGGCCGGCACCACGCGTACGCGGGCGGAAATCCCGATGTAGGACTTGATGTGGTGCTGCAGCCCGGCGGCGGCCTGCCGCCGGGCGTCCTCGCCCGCCGCCTCGGCCTGCATTTCCACCTGCACCTCGATCTCGTCCAGGTGCTGCGGCCGCGTCACCTCGATGACGTAGTGCGGGGCGAGGGCGGGGCTCTTCAGGATCAGTTCCTCGATCTGGCTCGGGAAGACGTTTACGCCGCGGATGATCAGCATGTCGTCCGAGCGGCCGGCCAGCTTGTCCAGCCGCCGCATCGTCCGCGCCGTGCCGGGCAGGAGCCGGGTCAGGTCGCGCGTGCGGTAGCGGATCATCGGCAGCGCTTCCTTGGTGAGCGAGGTGATGACCAGCTCGCCGAATTCACCATCGGGCAGCACCTCGCCCGTCGCCGGGTCGATGATCTCGGGGTAGAAGTGGTCCTCCCAGATCGTCAGGCCGTCCTTCGTCTCCAGGCACTCCATCGCCACGCCCGGGCCGATGATCTCCGACAGGCCGTAGCACTCGACGACGTCCAGGTTCAGGCGCGCCTCGATGGCGGTGCGCATCTCGCGCGTGCACGGCTCGCCGCCGGCCAGCGCCAGCTTCAGGCTGGTCGCGGCGGGGTCGATGCCCTGCTCGGCGAAGCCGTCGGCCAGGGTCAGCAGGTAGGAGGGCGTGCAGCAGACGATCCTCGGCTTGAAGTCGGCGATCAACTGCACCTGCTTCTCGGTCTGGCCGCCCGACATCGGGATGACGGTGCAGCCGAGGCGCTCGGCGCCGTAATGGAAGCCCAGCCCGCCGGTGAACAGGCCGTAGCCGTAGGTGTTGTGCAGCAGGTCGCCCGGCCGGCCGCCGGCGGCGAAGATCGAGCGCGCCATGACGTTCGCCCACAGGTCGAGGTCGGCCCGGGTATACCCGACGACCGTCGGCCTGCCGGTGGTGCCGCTCGAGGCGTGCAGGCGGGCGATCCGCTCGCGCGGCACGGCGAACAGGCCGAAGGGATAGGCCTCGCGCAGGTCCTGCTTGGTGGCGAACGGGAATTTCGCCAGGTCGGACAGGGATTTCAGGTCGTCCGGATGCGCCCCGGCGCGCTCGAACTTGCGGCGGAGGGGCGCCACGTTCCGCCAGGCGTGCGCCAGAGACCACTTCAGGCGTTCCAGTTGCAGGGCGGCGAGTTCCCCGCGGCTGGCCGCCTCGATCGCCTCCCAGGTTTCCTGCGGTGCTTCTTTGTTTCCCATTTTCAACAGTTTACCCCAGGCCGCCGGGGCTTCGCGGCCATTCGGGCGGGGGTTTGATCCACGTCAACCGAAGGACTGGCTCGTCTTCAAAAACGATACAAAAAAAATTAAAAATGATCCATAATATGAATCATCAAAAAGAGCATCCCGCGGCGACCGGCATTGAGGCGGCGGCCGCGCCAAGGAGGAGTCGATGAAAAGCATTCTTCACGCCGTGGCCATGACATGGCGTATCACGATGCCCGGACGGGCCGCCTGACCATGGCCGCCGCCAAGAACGTCAGGAAGGTGCCGCAGTACTGCTACCAGTGCGTGGCGGGCCCCGATCTCCTCACCGTCAAGGTCGAGGACGGTGTCGCCACCGAGGTCGAGCCGAACTTCTCCGCCTGCGACGTGCATCCCGGCGCCGGCAAGTGCTGCGTCAAGGCCTACGGCATCATCCAGAAGACCTACAACCCGAACCGGGTGCTGCAGCCGATGAAGCGCACCAACCCGAAGAAGGGGCGCCACGAGGAACCCGGCTTCGTGCCGATCTCCTGGGACGAAGCCTTCGAACTCGTCGCCGGCAAACTCAACGAGGTCCGCGCCAAGGGGCTTATCGACGAGGTCGGCTACCCGCGCGTGGCGGCCAGCTTCGGCGGCGGCGGCACGCCGACCTACTACATGGGCACCTTCCCGGCCTTTCTCTCGGCCTGGGGCCCGGTGGACTTCAGCTTCGGCAGCGGCCAGGGCGTCAAGTGCTATCACTCCGAGCACCTCTACGGCGAGCTGTGGCACCGCGCCTTCACCGTCTCGGCCGACACGCCGAGCTGCGAATACATGCTGTCCTTCGGCGCCAACTCGGAAGCCTCGGCCGGCGTCGCCGGCACCTGGCGCCACGGCGAGGCGCGCGCCCGCGGCATGAAGCGCGTGCAGCTCGAGCCGCACATTTCCGTCACCGGCGCCGCCTCGGCGGAATGGGTGCCGATCAAGCCGAAGACCGACCCGGCCTTCCTCTACGGCCTCATCCACGTCATGCTGCACGAGCAGCCGCGCACGCGCCTCGACGTCGATTTCCTCAAGCACCACACCGGCTCGCCCTACCTGGTCGGGCCGCACGGTTTCTACCTGCGCGATCCCGCCACGAAGAAGCCGCTGCTGTGGGACGCCAGGCGCAACGCCGCCGTGCCCTTCGACACGCCCGACACCGATCCGGCGCTGGAAGGCAGCTTCACGCTGGATGCGCTGGAAGTCGGCGCCGACGGCGAGGAATGGCAGCACCGGGGCATCGCCGCCGAGACCGGCTTCGGCATGCTGGTCGCCCACATGAAGCCCTATACGCCGGAGTGGGCCGACAAGCTTTGCGACATCCGCCCCGGCACGGTGCGCCGCATCGCCAACGAATACCTCGACCATGCCCGCATCGGCGAGACCATCGAGATCGAGGGCGTCACGCTGCCCTTCCGGCCGGTGGCCATCGCGCTGGGCAAGACCGTCACCAACGGCTGGGGCGGCTACGAATGCTGCTGGGCGCGCACCCTGATCGCCTGCCTCGTCGGCGGCCTGGAAGTGCCGGGCGGCACGCTCGGCACCACGGTGCGCCTGAACCGGCCGGCCACCTCGCGCCAGGCCAGCGTCAAGAAGGGCGAGGACGGCTTCATGCATTTCCCCATGAACCCGACCGCCAAGGACACCTGGCGCAAGGAACCGGCGGTGCGCAACGCGCACAGCACGCTGGTGCCGTTGTCCGCCAACTCGCCCTGGAGCACGGCGCTCGGCCCGACCCACCTCGCCTGGATGTTCCGCAAGCAGTCGCCGGAGAACTGGCCCAAGGTCACCGCGCCCGCCATCTGGTTCTGCTACCGCACCAATCCGTCGATCTCCTTCTGGGACACGCAGGCCATTGTCGAGCGCGTGGCGGAATTCCCCTTCATCGTCGCCTTCGCCTATACGCGCGACGAGACCAACCACATGGCCGACGTGCTGCTGCCCGAGTGCACCGACATCGAGAGCACCCAGCTCCTGCGCGTCGGCGGCACCAAGTTCATGGAGCAGTTCTGGGACCACGAGGGCTACGTGCTGCGCCAGCCCGCCGTCGCGCCGCAGGGGCAGACCCGGGACTTCACCGACATCGCCACCGAACTGGCCGAGCGCACCGGCCTGCTGAGCGAGTACAACGAGGCCATCAACCGCGGCGCCGCCGGCGTGGTGCTCTCCAACCACACCTGGGACTTCAAGCTCGATCCGAAGAAGAAGCACGACGCCGCCACCATCTGGGATCACGCCTGCCGCGCCGCCAGCGCCGAGCTGACCGACGGCAGGGAGACGGACGGCCTCGACTGGTACAAGGAGAAGGGACTGCGCACGCGGCCCATCTCGCGCCTGACCTGGTATCTCTTCCCCGAGCTGAAGAAACAGGGCATCCGCTTCGAGCTGCCCTACCAGGAGCAGCTCCTGCGCATCGGCATCCAGCTCGGCCGCCGCCTGCACGAGAACGGCATCGAATGGTGGGACACGCAGCTCACCGAGTACCAGGCGCTGCCCCCGATCAAGGATTTCCCGGGCGTCTGGGAGAAGGACACCGCCGCGCACGGCAACCTCGCCGATTACCCCTTCTGGCTGATCACCTCGCGCAGCATGCAGTACGCCTGGGGCAGCAACGTCGGCATCCAGCTGATGGACGAGGTCGGCGGCAACCTGCGCGGCCACGGCGGCGTCGTCATCAACACGCAGCGCGCGCAGGAGCTGGGCATCGCCGAGGGCGACATGGTCGAAGTGACCTCCTACCTCAAGTCGACCAAGGGCCCGGCCATCCTGCGCCAGGGCATCCGCCCCGACACGCTGCTGATGATCGGCCAGTTCGACCACTGGGTGACGCCCTACGCCAAGGACATGAAGGCGCCGTCGATGAACGGACTGACGCCGATGAACATCGCCCTCACCGACGCCACCGGCTCCGCCGCCGATCTGGTGCGGGTAGGCGTGAAGAAACTGGAGGCTGCGTAATGGCCCGCTACATCATGACCGTCGACCTGCGCCGCTGCATCGGCTGCCAGACCTGCACGGCCGCCTGCCGACACGCCAACGCCACGCCGCCCGGCGTGCAATGGCGCAAGGTGCTCGACATCGAGAGCGGCGAGTTCCCCGACGTGCGCCGCAGCTTCGTGCCGGTCGGCTGCATGCACTGCGGCGATCCGCCCTGCATGCACGTCTGCCCGTCGACCGCCACCTACCAGCGCGCCGACGGCCTGGTCGGCATCAATTACGAGCTGTGCATCGGCTGCGGCTACTGCGCCGTGGCCTGCCCCTACCAGGCGCGCTACATCGTGCACAAGCGCGAGTTCGCCTACGGCGATCGCCCGACCGAGCAGGAAGAGGCGCGCTTCGACCCGAATCGCATGTCGGTGGCGAACAAGTGCACCTTCTGCAGCGACCGCGTCGACCTGGCCAAGGAGAAGGGCCTCACCCCGGGCGTCGACCCGGAAGTGACGCCGGCCTGCGTGAACTCCTGCATCGCCGGCGTGCTGGCCTTCGGCGACCGCGAGGACCCGAACAGCAACGTCTCGCAGCTGCTCGCCGAGAACCAGTTCTTCCGCATGCACGAGGAGCTGGGCACCGACCCGGGCATGTACTACATCTTCGACACGAAATGACGAGGGCAGAGGCGAAATGAGCGACATCAAGATCCCCCCCGGCCGCGTCACCCCCTGGCACCAGACCAACTGGGACTGGCGCGCCGCCGGCAACTTCATCGGCGGCGGCACGGGCACCGGCCTGCTGTTCTTCTCCACCCTGGCGGCGGGCAGCGCCGACAGCTACCGCATCATGGCCCTCATCGCGCTGGCCTTCATCGGCGGCGGCCTCACCTGCGTCTGGCTGGAGATCGGCAAGCCCTTCCGCGCCATCAACGTCTTCTTCCATCCGCACACTTCGTGGATGACGCGCGAGGGCATGGTCGCGGTGCCGGTGTTTCTCTGCGGCCTCGCCGCAGCCTGGTTCGGCGGCGGCATTTTCGTCGGCATGGCGGCGCTGCTCGGCATCGTCTTCCTCTATTGCCAGGGACGCATCCTGCAGGCCTCGAAGGGCATTCCCGCCTGGCGCGAGCCGAAGATCGTGCCGCTGATCCTGTCCACCGGCTTCGTCGAGGGCGCCGGCCTGGCCGCCGTCCTTTCCGCCGTGCTGCCGGGCGAGGGTCCGCGCTGGCTGGCCGGCGTGCTGCTCGGCGCCCTGATCCTGCGCCGCATCGCCTGGACGATGTATTTCAAGGCGGTCGAACAGAGCGGGCTGCCGAAGAAGGCCATGGACGTGCTGCGGCCCTTCGGCGCGAAATTCGAGATGCTCGGCCAGCTGGCACCGGAGATCCTCATCGTCGCCGGCATCTTCTACGGCGCCGTGCTGCCCGGACTGACTTTGGTCGCCGGCCTGGTCGCCGCGGCATCGGGCTGGTGGCTGAAGTACACCATCGTCGCGCGCGCGGCCTACAATCAGGGCTACGCATTGCCGGTCCTGCCCGTGCGCGGGCAGGGCGAAGTCAAGCCCGGCATCAAGCCGGGCTGGACCAAGTAAAACAGAGCCGGTTCGACCGGCCCCGATATTCCCCCGACAGAGATTCTCCAGGAGGAGAACGGGGATGTACGAGATCAGAATCCATGGCCGCGGCGGCCAGGGCGCCGTGCTCGCCGGCGGCATCCTTGCCGCTGCGCTGGTCAACGAGGGCAAGTTCGTCGTCGCCGTGCCGTCCTTCGGCTTCGAGCGGCGCGGCGCGCCGGTGGCGAGCTTCCTGCGCATGGACACGCGCGAGATCCGGCAGATGACCAACATCTACCGGCCCGACTGCGTGCTGTGCATCGATCCCACGGTCGGCCGCGCGGTCAACGTCTTCGACGGCATCAAGGACGACGGCACCTGGATCCAGACCACCGCCAGGCCGATCGGCGAACTGCAGGTGCCGGACAAGGTCGCCACCGTCGGCCTGTGCGACGCCGTCGCCATCGCCCTCGAGATCTTCAAGCGCCCGATCACCAACACCCTGATGCTCGGCGCCTTCGCCAGGACCACCGGCCTCGTCTCGCTCGACTCGCTGCGCGCGGCGGTGGAGGACTCCGACTTCCGCGACGCCGGCCTCAAGCAGAACCTGCTGGCGCTCGAGCGCGGCTACAACGAGACCATCGTGCACAAGATCGAGAGGAAGGTGGCGGCATGACGACCAAACAGTCCTATCCGATGTTCGATTCGTCGCAGGTTCCCGGCGACCTGTGCCCGATCGCCACCAAGATGAACCCCATGCTGCCGGGCGACTGGCGCAGCATGAAGCCGGTGGTCGACCGCGCCAAGTGCGTCAAGTGCGCCGTCTGCTGGCTCTACTGCCCGGTGCAGTGCGTGGTCGAGAAGGCCGCCTGGTTCGACATCAACCTCGCCACCTGCAAGGGCTGCGGCATCTGCGCCAAGGAGTGCCCGCAGCGCGCGATCGCCATGGTCGAGGAGGGCGCATGAGTGCCGTGCTCAAACCCAGATCCAAGGCCATCGTCTGCGACGGCAACGAGGCCGCCGCCTGGGCCGTGACCCTGGCGCGCGTCGACATGGTCGCCGTGTATCCCATCACGCCGCAGTCCTCGCTGGTCGAATACCTCGCCAAGTTCGTCGCCGACGGCAAGCTCAACGCCGAGATCGTCGACGTCGAGGGCGAGCACTCGGTGCTCTCCGTGCTGCATGGCGGCGTGCTTGCCGGCGCGCGCGCCTACACCGGCACCTGCGGACCCGGCCTGGCCTTCATGTTCGAGCCGTATCTGCGCACGCCGGGCCTGCGCATGCCGATGGTGATGTCCATCGTCACCCGCGACACCCTCACGCCGCAGAGCGTCTGGGGCGGCCACCAGGACGCCATGAGCGTGCGCGAGGTCGGCTGGATCCAGATGTACTGCGAGACCGTGCAGGAGGTCCTCGACACCACCATCCTGGCCTACAAGGTCGCCGAGCACCGCGACGTCATGCTGCCGGTGAACGTCTGCCACGACGGCAACTACCTCTCCTACGGCGCCGCGCGCGTCGAGCTGCCGACGCAGGAAGAGGTCGATGCCTTCCTGCCGCCGCCGTCCACCAACTGGCATGCCGCCCTCGACCCGTCGCGGCCGATGGCCATCGACCCGCTCACCGGCGGCGCCGGCGGCCCCGGCCCGTCGCTGTTCGTGCGCTACCGCAAGGGCCAGTGCGCCGGCATGCAGAATGCGCTCGCCGTCATCGAACAGGCGCACGAGGACTGGGCGCGCATCGTCGGCCGCCGCCACGCGCCGCTCGTCGAGTCCTACCGCATGGACGATGCCGACGTCGCCCTCGTCACCCTCGGCTCCATGACCGGCGCCGCCAAGGACGCCGTGGACGAAGCGCGCGACCGCGGCCATCGCGTCGGCCTCGTCAAGGTCAAGACCTACCGCCCCTTCCCGGTGCAGGCCATCGCCAAGGCACTCTCCGGCGTCAAGGCGGTCGGCGTGGTCGACCGCTCGGTCAGCTTCGGCTGGAACTGCGGCCCGCTCTACCAGGACGTCATCGGCGCCCTGCAGTTCGCGCCGCAGCGTCCCGCCGCCATGAGCTTCATCGGCGGGCTGGCCGGCGCCGACATCACCACCGACCACTTCGGCCGCGCCATCGAGCGCGTGCAGGCGCTGGCGAAGGACGGCCAGCCCGGCGAGACGGTCTGGCTGAACGAGAAGGACTGACCATGCAAGAGACCCAATATCTGATCGTCGGCGCCAGCCACGCCGCGCTCTCGGCGCTGCAGGCGATCCGCATGCAGGACGCCGAGGGCAGCATCACGATGGTGACGCGCGACGACGCCCTGCCGTACTCGCCGACCGTGCTGCCCTACGTGGTGTCCGGACGCTCCGCGCCCGAACGCGTCGCGCTCAAGGACGGCGCCTGGTTCGAGCAGAACAAGGTCGGCTTCATCCGCAACGCCGCCGTGACGTCGGTGGACGCCGCCGCCAGGCGCGCGAAGCTCTCCAGCGGCGAGGAGATCGCCTACGGCAAGCTGCTGCTCGCCACCGGCGCGGCGCCGATCCTGCCGCCGATCCCCGGTCTGAAGGACGTCAGGTTCCACGTCCTGCGCACGCTCGACGATGCCGTCGGCCTGCACCGGGCCCTGCCGCAGACCAAGCAGGCCGTCGTCCTCGGCGCCGGACTCGTCGGCATGCACGCCGCCGAGAACCTCGCCAAGGCCGGCGCCCAGGTCACCGTCGTCGAAATGCAGCCGCGCGTGCTGGCCGGTTACTTCGACGCCGAGGCCTCCGCGATCATCGAGGCCGCCTTCGCCGCCAAGGGCGTGAAGTTGATGCTCGGCGCAAAAGTCAGTCGCTGCGACACGGCGGAGCAGGGCGCCCGCGTCGCCACCGACGGCGGCGCGACGCTCGACGCCGACCTGCTGCTGGTCGCCGCCGGCGTGGCGCCGGTCACCGACTACCTCGCCGGCTCCGGCGTGGCGGTGGACCGCGGCGTGCTGGTCGACGACGCCATGCGCGCCAGCGTGGACGGCGTCTGGGCCGCCGGCGACGTCGCCCAGGCCAAGGGTTTCTACAGCGGCGAGAAGACCCTCAACGGCATCCTGCCGAGCGCCGTCGAGCAGGGCCGCATCGCCGGCATGGCGATGGCCGGCGACCCGGCCATCAAGCCCTGGCCCGGCGGCGTGCCGCTCAACACCTACACCTTCTTCGGCCAGCAGGCGGTCTCCGTCGGCAGCCAGGAGGTTGGCGAGGTGGTGCGCAAGGAAGCCGACGCGAAGCATTACCTGAAGATCGTCATGCAGGACAACCGATTGACCGGCATCTTCGGCATCAACGTGCCCTTCGATCCGGGCGTGATGTGGGAGATCATCCTGCGCCGCATCGATCTCTCGTCCGTGCGCGAGGCCTTCATCGCCGACCCGCAGAAAACCGCGCGCGGCATCATGTCGAGGACCTGGCGTTGAAGGCGAGTCGATTTCATGGACTGGACAATGATCATGCTGGGAATTCTGATGGGACTGAATGCCTTGTGGTTTGCTGCGGCATTTCGCTATTTCAGCACCCAGCCCGACTCGGCGGCGAAGGTTCTGGTGCCGCGTCATGCGCGCGACACTCCGCTCTTCAGGACTATTTCAGCCTCGATCCGGTTTCTGGGCGGCATGAACCTGGCCCTTGCCGGTTTGGCCTTGCTGATCCTTTTCAATTCCAGCCTCTTCCCCGATCCACGCCAGAATGCCCTGTTCGCTTTCGTATTCGCACTCGCCCACGGCAGCCAGTTCTATTTCAACGTGCCCGTGGCCAGGGGCGGCGGCCGGCAGGGCGATGCCCTGTGGCCCGTGCTGAGCGGACCCATGCTGTTCATATTCGTGGTCGACGGCGCTCTGATGGCACTCAACACCGTCGCCTGCCTGTATTTCACAGCACAGTTCGCATGGCCGGGGCAGTGAAAAAAGGAATCAAGGAGCAATAACATGGGCGCCTACAACACCATCGCCTTCAAGCCCGAGCACTGCGACGGCTGCAACGCCTGCATGACGGCCTGCGCCATGGCGAAGACCGGCAGCGCGGACATCATAAACTCGCGCATCCAGATCGTCGCGGATGGCGACAATTTCGAGCTGGCCATGTGCCGCCAGTGCGGCGACCCGAAGTGCGTCGCCAACTGCCCGGCGGCGGCGCTCGCCAAGGACGGCGCGGACGGCGTGATCGACTGGGACGGCTCGAAGTGCGTGAACTGCCTGCTGTGCACCGTCGGCTGCGCCTTCGGCGGCATCGTCTACAACGCCGCCGCCGGCCACGTCGTCAAGTGCGACACCTGCGACGGCGATCCCGCCTGCGTGAAAGCCTGCGACCGCGGCGCGCTGACCTACCTCACCACCGCCAACATCTACAACGAAGTCGGCGACCTGGAAGACCTCTTCGTGCCGGGCCTCGCCGGCTGCCAGGGCTGCAACACCGAACTCATCATGCGCCACACCCTGCGCCGCATCGGTCCCGACACCGTGCTCGCCACGCCGCCGGGCTGCATCCCCGGCATGGGCTCGGTCGGCTACAACGGCCTCACCGGCACCAAGGTGCCCGTCTTCCATCCGCTGCTCACCAACACCGCCTCCATGCTCACCGGCGTCAAGCGCCACTACAAGCGCCAGGGCCGCGAGGTGAACGCCGTGGCGCTGGCCGGCGACGGCGGGGCGTCGGACGTCGGCTTCCAGTCGCTCTCCGGCGCCGCCGAGCGCGGCGAGCAGATCCTCTTCATCTGCGTGGACAACGAGGGCTACATGAACACCGGCATGCAGCGCTCCAGCTGCACGCCATTCGGCGCGTGGACGTCCACCACGCCGGTCGGCGAGCGCGGCAAGGGCAAGACGCAGGACGCGAAGAACATGCCCCTGCTGATGGTCATGCACAACTGCGAGTACGTCGCCACGGCCTCCACCGCCTTCATGGAGGATCTCTACGCCAAGCTCGACCGCGCCATCGAGGCATCGAAGCGCGGCTTCGCCTACCTGCACATCTACTCGCCGTGCACCACCGGCTGGCGCTTCCCCTCGGCGGAGAACATCGAGGTGGCGAGGAAGGCCGTCGAGACCAACTTCGTCATGCTGTGGGAGTTCAACCCGCGCGACGGCCTGCGCCTGTCGCGTGCGGTGGACGACCCGCGCCCGATCGACGAGTACCTCGAGGCGCTCGGCAAGTACCGCCACCTCGAGCCGGAGCAGGTCGGCCACATCGAGGCGACGGTGGAGAAGAACGTCGGCTTCATCAAGGGCCTCGCCGAGGGCCGCCATCCCGCGATGGCGGGTCGGGCAGCGTGATATTTGATTTCTAAAAGACCGGTCTATATACTGGTCGGCAACGGAAAGGAGCCGGCCATGAAGATCGAAGTGGGGGCCTACGAGGCCAAGACGAAACTTCCGGAACTGCTGCGCGGCGTGCAGTCCGGCAAGCGGTATACGATCACGCATCGCGGGGAAGCGATTGCGGATCTGGTTCCCGCGAAGGGAGCCGGGCGGCACGACGCCGCCCAGGCGGTTGAGGAAATGAAGCGTTTCATGGCCGAGAAGCCGGTCAAGGGCGTCGATATCAAGGCCCTGATCGAAGAAGGCCGCTCATGAACTTCGTGCTCGACAACTCGGTGGCCATGCGCTGGTATTTCGGCGACGGCAAGCCGCAGGAACTGGGCTATGCCTCGCGCGTGCTGGAGGCCATGAAGAGTGCCGAGGCGGTCGTGCCCGGCATCTGGAGCCTGGAAGTCGCCAACGTCCTGGCGCGGGCCGAGGCAAGGGAACTGGGCACGGAAGCGCGCAGCGAGGCCTTCGTCGGCATGCTGCAGCGGATGGATATCGCCATCGACGGCGCCACCTCGGCGCAGGCGCTGGGCAGCACGCTGCAGCTGGCGCGCCGCTTCAAGCTGTCGGCGTACGATGCGTCGTACCTCGAGCTGGCCCTGCGCGAAAGTCTGCCGCTGGCAACGCTGGATGAAGACTTGCTGAAGGCCGCCAAGCGCGCCGGCGTGAAGCGGTTCGATGTGAAATAGGCGGCGAGCAATCGCCTGAGTTGAACAAATAACTTGAGCGGTCCCGGTACGCCGGGCCGCCGACAGAGAGACATGGAACGATCCTTCAAGGCGGAAGTCGCCAAGCTGCGGCTGGGCGCCGGCAATACCTTCACGGGCGAGGGCATCCTCGCCGTCACCAAGGCGCTGCTGCAGAGCGGCGTCTCCTACGTCGGCGGCTACCAGGGCGCGCCGGTGTCGCACCTCATGGACGTGCTGGCCGATGCGCGCGAGCTGCTCGACGAGCTCGGCGTGCACTTCGAGGCCTGCGCCAATGAAGCCGGCGCCGCCGCCATGCTCGGCGCCTCGATCAACTACCCGCTGCGCGGCGCCGCCACCTGGAAATCGGTGGTCGGCACCAACGTCGCTTCCGACGCGCTCTCCAACCTCTCTTCGGCCGGCGTCGTCGGCGGCGCCATGATCGTCATCGGCGAGGACTACGGCGAGGGCGCCTCGATCATCCAGGAGCGCAGCCATTCCTTCGCGCAGAAATCGCAGATCTGGCTGCTCGACCCGCGGCCGAACCTGCCTTCCATCGTGCGCATGGTGGAGAAGGGCTTCGAGCTGTCGGAAGCCAGCAATACCCCGGTGATGCTGGAGCTGCGCATCCGCGCCTGCCACGTGCACGGCAGCTTCGAGACGAAGGACAACGTCGCGCCGAAATATTCCCGCCGCAACCCGATCGTGAAGCCGGTCTTCAGCCTCGACCGCATCCCGCTGCCGCCCGCCAACTACACGCAGGAAAAGCACAAGATCGAGGTGCGCCTGCCCGAGGCGCTGAAGTTCATCCAGCGCGAGCAGCTCAACGAATTCTTCCCCGGCGACCTCTCCCAGGTCGGCATCGTCCTGCAGGGCGGCATGTACAACACGACGATCCGTTCCCTGCAGCAGCTCGGCCTGGCCGATGCGCATGGAACCTCCCGCATCCCGCTCTGCGTGCTCAACGTCACCTATCCGCTGGTGCACGAGGAGATCACCCGCTTCTGCTCGGGCAAGCGCGCCGTCCTGGTGGTGGAGGAAGGCCAGCCCGCCCACATCGAGGAGGCCATCAACTCGATCCTGCGCCGCGCAGACATCAACGACCCGCACGTCGTCGGCAAGGACGTCCTGCCGGTGGCCGGCGAGTACACCGGCGAAGTGGTGCTGAAGGGCGTCGGCGAGTTCCTCAAGCTGATCATGCCGGACGGCGTCGACCTGAAGGCCGTCGATGCCGTGCTCGACGGCGTGGCCCAGGCCAAGGCCCGCGCCGCCGAGCTGCTCGGCGTGCCGGTGCCGACGCGCCCGCCCGGCTTCTGCATCGGCTGCCCGGAGCGGCCGGTGTTCACCGCGCTCAAGCTCATCGAGAAGGAGCTCGGCGGCATCCACATCAGCTCGGACATCGGCTGCCACACCTTCTCCACGCTGCAGCCCTTCAACCTCGGCAACACCGTGCTCGGCTACGGCCTCTCGCTGGCGGCGGCCTCGGCCATGGGGCCGAACTTCGGCAAGCGCATCATCACCGTCATGGGCGACGGCGGCTTCTGGCACCAGGGCCTCGTCACCGGCATCACCAACGCCATCTTCCGCAACGACGACGGCGTGCTGGTGATCATGGAGAACGGCTACACCTCGGCCACCGGCACGCAGAACATCCCGTCCTCGCCGGACCTCTCCGCGAAGGAGGGCAGCCCGATTTCCATCGAGGCCACGCTGCGCGGCCTCGGCGTGAAGTGGCTGGAGCGCGTGCCCAACTACCAGGTCAGCGACGTCGCCGACGCCCTGCGACGCGCCATGACCACGGAAGAGCAGGGCCTCAAGATCATCATCGCCGACGGCGAGTGCATGCTCGAGCGCACCCGCCGCGAGCGGCCCGTCACGGCGCAGAAGCTGGCTTCAGGCGAGCGCGTCGTGCGCACGCGCTTCGGCATCGACGACGACGTGTGCACCGGCGACCGCGCCTGCATTCGCCTCTCCGGCTGCCCCTCGCTCACCATCAAGGACTCGCCCGACCCGCTGCGCACGGAACCCGTCACCACCATCAACAGCGGCTGCGTCGGCTGCGGCCTGTGCGGCGAGGCGGCCCACGCCGCCGCGCTCTGCCCGAGCTTCCACCGCATCGAGGTGATCCAGAACCCGAGCGGCTGGGACCGCTTCGTGCACGGCATAAGACAGGGCGTCATCGGCCTCTTCGGAGGTGCGAAATGACCCGCCCCATCACCATCCTGGTCGCCGCCCTCGGCGGCGAAGGCGGCGGCGTGCTGGCCGACTGGCTCATCGAGGCCGCCCTGCACGAAGGCTTCCCGGCGCAGAAGACCTCCATCCCCGGCGTCTCGCAGCGCACCGGCGCCACCACCTATTACGTCGAGATCTTCCCGGAAAAAGGCGCCCGCCCGCCGGTGATGGCCCTGGTGCCCAGCCCCGGCGGCATCGACCTGATGGCCGCCTCCGAGCTGGTCGAGGCCGGCCGCGCCATGCAGAACGCCTTCATCACGCCCGAGCGCACCACGCTGGTGGCCTCCACCCATCGCATCTACGCCACCTCGGAAAAGATGCTGCCGACCGACGGCCGCTACGACGCGCAGAAGATCCTCGAAGCCGCGCCGAAGGTGGCGCAGAAGGCCGTGCTGTTCGACATGTCGCGCCTGGCGCAGGAGGCCGGCACGGTGATCAATGCCGTGCTGTTCGGCGCCATGGCCGGCAGCGGCGCGCTGCCGCTCTCGCGCGAAGCCTGCGAGCACGCCATCCGCGGCGCCGGCAAGGGCGCCGAGGCCAGCCTGCGCGGTTTCGCGGCCGGGTATGCGCAAGCAGCATCCACAACCCCCTTTGCAAAAGGGGGTGGCGAGCAAAGCGAGCCGGGGGATTTGACGGCGGCGAAATCCCTCCCGGCCCCCCTTTTCCAAAGGGGGGAGAGCGACCGCGTCCGCCGCGAATTCCCCATCCCGCTGCACACCCTGCTCGACGACGCCGTCGCGCGCCTCGCCGACTACCAGGACCCGGCCTACGCCGCCCTCTACCTCGACCGCGTGCGCGGCGTGCTGGCCGTCGACCGCGAGGCGGGCGGCGAGCCCGCCGGCTGGCCGCTCACGCGCGAAGCGGCGCGCCTGCTCGCCCTGTGGATGAGCTACGAGGACGTCATCCGCGTCGCCGACCTGAAGACCCGCGCCAGCCGCTTCGCCCGCGTGCGCAAGGAAGCCGCGGCAAAGGACGGCCAGATCGTCCTCGTCACCGACTACCTCAAGCCGAGCGCCAACGAGATCGCCGACATCCTGCCGCCGGCCTGGGCCGAGCGCCTCAGAAAAAATGCCGGCGCCGGCCGCGCCGTCAAGCTGCCCACCAGCGCCGTCTCCGGCTTCCTCGCCATGCGCCTGATGGCGGCGCTCAAGCCGCTGCGGCGGAAGAGTTCGAGGTTCATCGAGGAGCAGGCCCTCATCGAGCGCTGGCTCGGCGCGCTCAAGCGCCTCGGCTTCGCCGCGCTGGACAACGAACTGGCCCTGGAGATCGTGCAGTGCGCCCGTCTCGTGCGCGGTTACGGCGAGACCTGGCGCAAGAGCCGCGCCGCCTTCGTCAAGATCCTCGACGACCTGGTCGAGAACGAGCAGGCCGTCGCCAAGGGCGCCGACGCCCTCAAGGCCGCCATCCGCAAGGCGCGCGAGGCCGCCCTGGCCTACGAGGAAGCCAAGCCGGCACCCGCCGTGAAGGCCAAACCGGTGATCTGGATGAAGCAGGGGTAAAAAGTCAGCTCACGCCGAGCGCCGCCAGCTGCGGCTTGAACTTCGCCGCCAGCCTGGCGTAGCCGCCGCGGTTCGGGTGGATCTCGTTCACCCAGTCGGCATCGTCCCCCGTCGCGGCGGGCGATGAAGGCGTCAGCGTATCGCCGGTCTCCACCACATGAATGCCCGCCGCCGGATCGTCGAAGGCGCGGATGCAGTCCAGCATGTCGGAAGCGATCTCCCGGATGATGTCGAAGTGCAGCGCCGCCGGCGCCGCGACGGCCTGCAGGGCCGGCAGCAGCCACGGCCCCACCTTCGGCTTGCCGAACACCTTGGCCGGCGCCGGCCGCGGCATCGGGTAGTCGTAGGTGTGCAGCAGCACCGGCGTCGCCTTGTTAAGCGAAGTCGGCAGCAGGCGCCAGGAGAGGATCTGCGCGTAGTTGCGCGTGACGTAATCCTTCAGCGCATCCAGTTCCGCCGTGTCGATGTAGCTCGCCGGGTCGTCCGGGTCGGCGCCGCCGGACGGCTTGAGGATATGGCCGTCCGCAAGCGCGTCGAAGAGGTCGTTGCCGCCGCCGGAGAGCAGCACCGCCGAGAAGCGCCGCGCCGAGAGCTCCTGCATGAAGCCGGCGCTCATCGCCATCGCCGCCATCTCGCCGCTGGTGTGGCCGGAATAGGCGTAGCACAGCGTCGCCGTGCGCCGGTCGAAGGCCAGCTCGGTGAGGATGCTCGGCGAGACGTCAACGCCCATCCAGGCCCAGGCGAACCACGAATCCCCCTCCGCCAGCAAGAGCTGCGGATAATCGTTGAAATGCGGCGGCATCAGCGCCGGATGCAGTTCGGGCCAGAAGATTTCGTTGGCGTGGGGCATGGCGTTCTCCTTGACTGCATCCGCCGTGTTGCGGGGACTGACTTTCGCCGGCAGGAAACAGCTTACCCCTGACGCCGGGTGATAGGGCAAGCCGATTCGATCGGCGCCCAGTCGGGCGGACTGGCCTGTCAGGCACCGGACCGGCGCCGCCTTGCCGTCATGACGGCCAGTGCGACCACGAACACGACCAGCACCGGGATGGAGACGATCGCCCCCGTGACCGGCGCGGCGATGATGGCCAGCGCGCCGTCCCCATGCAGAAGATGGCTGAAGCTCCACACATAGGCAAAGCTGGCGGCCATGCCCAGCGCCAGCGCGGCGCAGAAGCCGACGCACGACATGGGCCACGACATCGCCCCGCGGCGCACGGAGCGCAGCAGAAACACCGAGGCGATGCCGGTCACGACGGGAACCAGCACCATGCCGGAGAAAACCATCTGTTCGTCAGGGGCCATGATCAATCCGCGTACCAATTGTCATGGCGGTCTCGGCGCTCCTGGCGATAGTTCGTGACTTCCAGGCGTACGCCGTCGGGGTCAGTGAAGAAGGTTGCCCAATAGTCGGGGGCATACTCGGGGTAGAGCTTTGCCTCGGAGGCACCCACGCCTGCCGCGCGTAGCTGATCGGCAACCGCTACCACATCGGCCACCGATGCGACACGAAGGCAAAAATGATGAAGCCCAGGAGCGTAAGAATCGTGCCCGCTGGAGCTGCGCGACGGACGAAGAACATAGCCGAAGTGGCGATTGAAGTATTGGATGTGCGGATCGTCGCACAAAGTGAATTTGTTCTTTCGAAAGCCGAGTGCTTCAAGGAAGACGCGATCGTAGAAAGACTCTGAGCGCTGAAGATCGGACACGTTGATGTAGATATGGTCAATTCCAATAGCTTCAGTCATGGCTCAAAGGCGTGAATGAAAGAGGTAACGAGGGTGTAGAAAAACTCTTTTCATGCCGGCATCCTGCCGTGAACCAAATGGAATATCAAGGCTCGAAGGGGTATTCGGTTTTGGGAGACCGGCGTGGCCCGCTACAAGCACATTGATACCAATCCGCGGTTTCTTGCCGTCGATCTGGAGCGCCAGCTCCTGCCCGGCACCTTCGAGCACGCCCTGCACCATCTGATCGATCATGAGATCGACCTGACCGGCTTCGATGCCCGCTACCGCAACGATCTGACCGGCGCCACCGCCTATCCGCCCGGGATGCTGCTCAAGGTGGTGCTCTTCGCCTACAGCCAGGGCATCGTCAGCAGCCGGGCCATCGAACGGGCCTGCCGCGAGCACGTCACCTTCATCGCCCTGTCGGGGGATAGCGCGCCGCACTTCACCACCATCGCCGCCTTCGTCTCCGAACTGGGGGACGCCATCGTCCCCCTCTTTGCCCAGATCCTGTACCTGTGCGACCGCCAGGGCCTGATCGGCCGCCAGATGTTCGCCATCGACGGCGTCAAGCTGCCGTCCAACGCCGCCAAGCAAAGAAGCGGCACGCGGGCCGAGTTTGAACGGCAGGCGGTGAAGTTGGAGGCTGCCGCCTGCGCCATGCTCGCGCGCCACCGTGCCGAAGACGCCCGCGGGATCGAGCCTGACCTGGCCGAGAAGTCGGCGCGTCGCGTCGCGCGACTCGAACGCGAAGCGGCACAGATGAGGGCCTGGCTCAAGGAGAACCCCGAGGATCGGCGCGGCACCAGGGGCAGTGTCAGGAAGAGCAACCGCACCGACAACGAGAGCGCCAAGATGGCCACCGACAAGGGCGTGGTGCAGGGCTATTGCGGAGTGGCGGCGGTCGATGCCAAACACCAGATCATCGTCGAGGCGCAAGCCTGGGGCACGGGCAGCGAGCAGGCGCTGCTCCTGCCGGTGGTCGCGGCGCTCGAGCCGCACATGAGCGACGAGACCCTGATCACGGCTGACGCCGGCTACCACTCGGAAGCCAACTTGAAGGCCCTGGCCAGCCGCAACATCCCTGCGCTGATTGCCGACAACGGCCTGCGCGCTCGCGACGAACGCTTCAAGGGGAGAGCCAAATACAAAGCGCTGCCCGATCCGCTCCACGACAAGATGCGGCCGGCGGACAAGGCGCAGCACTACCGGCCCGAAGACTTCGCCTACGATCCAGCCGCCGGCACCTGCACCTGCCCGGCGGGCAAGGCGCTCTACCGCAACGGCGCGAACTGCATCCACAACGGCTACGTTGCCGTGAAGTTCCAGGGCGCGCTGCGCGACTGCCTGCCGTGCAGCCAGCGGGAACGCTGCCTGCGCACGCCGCAGAAGACGAAGACCCGGCAGGTGTGCTTCTTCCGCGGCAAGGCGAAAGACACGCCGGAGAGCTACACCGACATCATGAAACGGGCCATCGACAGTCCGCAGGGGCGTGCCCTCTACGGGCGGCGCTTCGCCACAGTGGAACCGGTCTTCGCCAACATTCGCCACAACAAGGGCCTCAACCGCTTCACGCTGCGCGGCAGGAAGAAGGTCGATGCGCAGTGGAAGCTCTACTGCCTGGTGCACAACATCGAGAAGCTGGCGCACCACGGGTTCGGAAGGTAGGAAACGGAGGGGAAAACCTCCGCCTGGGGAAAAGTCAGTCGCTGCGGGACGGCGAGAAATCAAATCATGAATGAAAAACGGCGCGGTAATGATCCGCGCCGATTTTTATGTGCTCTGTTCAGAGGGGAAAGAGGGTTTTTCTACAGCTTCAACGTCGAAGGTGAGGGGCCGCCGGAGCGGCGAAGCCGCGGAGGGAACCAACAAGCGCAGCTTGTTGGCGGTCCCTCTCGACCGGCGGGTTAGCCTGCTCTTGCAGTAGCTGATACGTACGTTGCATAGCTGGCAAAGACGATAGCAATAGTGATACCTGGCCAGTAGCCACTTGCGTCCGCTACTCCACCGAGGAGTAGCCAGGCCAACGCATACAAAAAGATAACCGCTGATGCAATTCCAATGAGGATGCGGCCGACAAGACGATCGTGCCGGAACGTAGCGCCGGCCGAAACCAGCAGCGCCCCAAAGCCCAACACAATAAGCCAGGACTCGACAACCGAGCGGGAGTGCTCTTCAGCAATCAGACCCCAAACACCCCAGGCCATGAACGCAAACCCAAACATAATGCTCAGTACGCGAATGTTTCGAATGTGGGCGCTCATGTGGGGCTGGCTAACGTAGAGCTAACCGGCTCGCCAAAGCGCAGCTTTGGCGAGTCCAGCGACCGAAGGGAGCGAGGTTGAGCGCCATGTTAGCCATTAGTTCTCCCCCGAAAACAATGCGCGAACTCGTGAAAGCAAGGAGGGCCCCTTTGGTCTAGGTGCGAAATGTTTGAGCAACACAGGATCATTAGGCTCGCGATCTGCTTCCAGATCGCGCACGATGGCGCGGGCCAATTTGGGCCAGTCGTTTTCGTGAATTGGCTCGTAAAAGAACCAGTCGTGTTCGGCTGAGTCGAGCCAGCCAGACCAGAAGTCAAGTGCAAGGAGCAACTTTGCGAATTCGGGGCCACCATTGCGCGGAAGCCTTTGGTCAACTTCGTCATAGTTTTCGCCGAGTTCGCTGTAGCGGCCTGACTCATGCAGCGTGGCCTCGCGGTTGAGGATGCTGAGAAGAACCGACTTCGCTTCCGCATAGGCATAGAGCGAGTTCATGATGGCTAACGTAAAGTAGACGACATAAAGACAAATAAAATATTATTGGACAAGTACATTGGAATTGCTAGAATTCGTAACGCATGGATAATAATGAAAAAATAACATAACAAAGCTAACGAGATGTCCAATAAAACATTTTCAATAGAAAACACCGGATCGGTCTCTTCGCCACCCCGGTTGCTGTCCCAGGTGCGCGATCGGCTGCGCCTGAAGCATTACAGCCTGCGTACCGAAACGGCATATGTTGGATGGATTAAACGCTACATTCACTTCCATGGCAAGCGCCACCCGCGGGAATTGGGCAAGGCCGATGTCGAGGCGTTCCTCACCAGCCTGGCGGTGGAGCGCAACGTCAGCGCGGCTACGCAGGCCCAGGCGCTGTCGGCCCTGCTATTCCTCTACGGCGAGGTGCTGGGGATCGAACTGCCCTGGCTCGACGAGATCACGCGGGCAAAGAAGCCTGCGCGCCTGCCGACGGTGCTGACGCGGGAGGAGGCATCAGCCCTGCTGGAGCGGATCGGCGATGCTGAACTGCATTTGATCGCGAGCCTGCTCTACGGCAGCGGGATGCGCCTGCTGGAAGGGGTGCGCCTGCGGGTGAAGGACGTGGACCTGGCACGCAACGAAATCGTTGTCCGCGACGGCAAGGGTGGCAAGGACCGTGTCACCATGGTGCCGCTGCGGCTTATTGAGCCGCTGCGCGCGCAAATCGCCCGGGCCCGGCAGGTGCATGAATCGGACCTGGCGCGCGGCCGCGGCGAGGTCTGGCTGCCGCACGCCCTGGCGGAGAAGTATCCGAACGCGGCGCGCGCCATCGGGTGGCAGTATGTCTTTCCGGCCGCCGGATTCTCCGTCGATCCGCGTTCGGGCGCGGAGCGCCGCCATCACATCGACGAAAAGCGCGTGCAGCGGGCGGTGAAGGCGGCGGCGGAGAAGGCCGGCATCGTCAAGCCGGTCTCGCCGCACACCCTGCGCCATTCCTTCGCCACGCATCTGCTGGAAGGCGGCTACGACATCCGCACGGTGCAGGAACTGCTCGGCCATGCCGACGTGAGCACGACGATGATCTACACCCACGTGCTCAATAAAGGCGGCCGCGGCGTGACGAGCCCTCTCGACCGGGTTTGACGGGCCTCCCTGGCAAAGTCAGCTTGCGCAAGACGGCGATATGGGCTATTTTATGACCATTATTAAGACCTAATTAGAGCCCATGGAAAAAGTCTATGCGGACGCCTCGGTCAGCGTCACCGACCTAAAGAAGAACCCGACCGCCGTCATCGAGCAGGCGGAGGGGTTTCCGGTTGCCATTCTCAACCACAACAAGCCGGCGGCCTACCTGGTGCCGGCGGCATCGTTCGAGCTGTTGATGGACAAGCTTGAGGATGTCGAGTTGGCGGCGCTGGTGCGCAGCCGCCAGAAGGAGCGCAAGATTAAGGTCTCGCTCGATGACCTATAGCCTCGCCTTCCGCGAGTCGGCGCTGAAGGAGTGGAAGAAGCTCGATCCGCCGATCCGGGAACAGTTCAAGAAAAAGCTGGCCGAGCGCCTGGAGCGTCCGCGCGTCGAGTCGGCCCGCCTGTCGGGCATGCCGGATTGCTACAAGATCAAGCTGAAGAGCGCCGGCTATCGCCTCGTCTACCAGGTCGAGGACAGGACGGTGACGGTCGTGGTGGTTGCAGTCGGCCGACGCGAGAGAAATTTCGTCTACAAGATTGCTGTCAAGCGGGTCTGACCGTTCGGCCCGCGCAGAAACTCTATTGGCGGGAGGAATCATGCTAAAGATCGTATTTACGCTGGCCTGCCTGCTGGCGCTGCTTTCCGGTGCGGCCCATGCCCAGCAGCAGCTGGAGATCATCGACCTGAAGAGCCGCACGGCGGACCAGGTGCTGCCGCAGCTGCGGCCCTTCGTCGAGCCGGGCGGCACGCTCTCGGGCATGAACAACAAGATATTCATCCGCGCTTCCGAGGCCAATCGGCGCCAGATCAGGGAGCTGCTCGGCGCCATCGACCGGCCGCCGCGGCGGCTGGTGATCTCGGTGCGGCAGGACACGGACAGCACGGCCGTGGCGCGCGGCGGCGAGGTGTCGGGCCGGGTGGGTTCGGGCGATGTCCGCATCGAGAGCCGCCGCACCGTCATCGGCGGGTCGGGCGTGGAGGTGCGCCGAGGCGGCGACGCGGTGCGCGGCCAGGTCTACGATTCGCGCAGCGCGGGCGCCGAGCGCGTCGCGCAGCAGGTGCAGGTGGTGGAGGGCGGCAGGGCGTTCATCAACGTCGGCACCTCGGTACCGGTGCCGCTGCGCCAGGTGGTGCTGGGGCCGGGCGGGGCGGTGGTGTCGGAGTCGGTGGTGTACCGCGACCTCGGCACCGGCTTCAGCGCCGAGCCGCAGCTGGCCGGCGACAACGTCACGCTGACCATCAGCCCGACGCACGACACGCCGGGCGCCTACGGCCCGGGCAGCGCCAACGTGCAGCGCCTCACCACCACGGTGTCGGGGCGGCTGGGCGAGTGGATCGACCTCGGCGGCTCGGTCGAGGAGCGCGCGGGCGAATCCTCCGGCCTGACGCGCTATTCCTCGCGCGGCAGCAGCACGGGGCGGCGCGTGCAGCTGAAGGTGGAGGAGCTGCCCTGAGTCACTTGGGCAGCTCGTAGCCTTTCTCGCGGAACAGGCGCAGGCAGGCGGCGGCCACCTGCGGGTCGTAGAACCGGCCGCTGTTCTGCTCGATCTCTTCCAGCGCCTTGTCGATGCCGAGCGCCGGCCGGTAGGGCCGGTGCGAGGCCATCGACTCGACCACGTCGGCCACGGCGAGGATGCGCGCTTCGAGGATGATGGCTTCGCCCTTCAGGCGCTGCGGGTAGCCGCTGCCGTCGAGGCGCTCGTGGTGCTGCAGGATCACCTCGGGCAGCGGCCAGGGAAATTCCACGCCCTTCAGGATGTCGTAGCCGCTGCGGGCGTGGTTCTTGATGATCTCGTATTCCAGGTCGGTCAGCCGCCCCGGCTTGCTGAGGATTTCCGCCGGCACGCTGATCTTGCCGATGTCGTGCACGTAGCCGGTCATGCGCAGGCCGATGACGGTTTCCGCGGGCAAGTCCAGCTCCTCGCCGAGGGCGGCGGCGAGTTCGCCGACGCGGCGCTCGTGGCCGGAGGTGTAGGGGTCGCGCAGTTCGACCATGGCGGAGACCGCCTCGACGGTGGCCATCATGGCGTGCTCCAGCTTGCGCGTGTAGCGCTCGATCTCCTCCTGCGCCTTCCTGCGCTCGCCGATGTCCTGCGCCACGCCGAGGATCACCGGCTTGCTTTCGAGATGGGCGAGCGTGGCGCGCGCGCCGATGTCCACCGTGCCGCCGTCCTTGCGCAGGCCGGTGAGGTTGCGCTCGACCGATGCCACCTCGCCGGCGGCGACGGCGCGCAGCATCTCGGCGACGTTGGCCCGATCCGCCTCGGCGACCAGCGGCAGGATCTCCCTGCCGTCGAGCTCGCCCGGCGCATAGCCGAGAATCTCGCAGGCGCGCGGGTTGGCGAAGACGAAGCGCCCGCCGTCAAGCATGAAGATGGCGGCGATGTTCTGTTCGACGACGCTGCGGAACAGGATTTCCCGCTCCCGCACCGATTCCTCGGCCAGCCGCCGCAGCGCCTCCCGGTCGAAGTTCTCGAGGGCGAAGGAGACATCCTTGGCCATCTCCTCGAGCAGGGTACAGGTTTGCGCGTCGAAGACGCCCGCCTCGGCCGCATACAGGTTGAGCGCGCCGACGACGAAGTTGCGGCGCGTCAGCGGCAGCGCGGCCGAGGCGCGGATGCCGGCCTGCCGGGCCGCCTCGTGCCAGGGCGCGGTGGCCGGATCGGCGAGGAAGTCGTTGCAATAGTAGGGGCGTCCTTCGCGCAGGGCGATCGCCGAGGGGCCGCGGCCTTCCGGCAGGGCCGGATCGAGGCTGATGCCGATGCTGCTCAGATAATCGCCAAGGTTGCCGGCGCTTGCGTTGGGCGCCAGCCTGGCCGTGGCCTCGTCGATGAGGCCGATCCAGGCGCCGAGGTAGCCGCCGGTGTCCGCGCAGATATGGCAGATCCGCTCGAACAGTTCGTCGCGGCTGCCAATGCGGACGATGGCCTCGTTGGTCTGGCTGAGCACGGCGTAGGCCGTATACAGGCGGCGGATCTGCGCCGCCGCCGCGTGCTGGTCCTCCAGCAGGCTGAGCAGGGCGGCGCGCGCGCGCGCGTTCTCCTCGATGCGCCGCTGCAGCTCGGCTTCCAGGGCCTTGCGCGCGGTGATGTCGCGGATGACGGCGGTGAACTGCGTGCGGCCGCCCACCCCGGCCGCCGACAGCGCGATCTCGATCGGGAAGGGGTTGCCGTCCTTCCGGCGCCCTTCGATCTCGACGACCCGGCCCATGATGCGGGATTCGTGCGTTTCCAGGTAGCGCCGCATGCCGGTGCGGTGGGCGTCATGGTGCTTTGGGGGGATCAGCAGGGTGACCGGTTGGCCGAGGGCCTCGGCGGCGGCGTAGCCGAAGACGGTTTCCGCGCCGCGGCTGAAGTAGCGGATGATCCCGTCGTCGTCGGCGGCGACGATGGCGTCGGCCGCGGAGTCGGCCATGGCGCGGAAGCGTGCCTCGCTCTCGCGCAGGGCGGCTTCGGCCCTTTGCCGCTCGCGCCGCTCGCCGGCATCGGCGAGCTCGCGCACCACCGCCGGGGCGAGGCGCGACAGATTGCTCTTCATGATGAAGTCGTCGGCGCCCCGGCGCATCAGCTCGACGGCGGCCTCCTCCTTGATGGCGCCGGAGACGACGATGAAGGGAATGTCGCGCCCGCTCTCCTGCAGGAGGGACAGCGCGGCGCCGGCATCGAAATCGGGCAGGCGGTAGTCGGACAGCACGACGTCCCAGTGCTGCCTTTCCAGCGCGGCGGCCATCGCCCCGGCCGTTTCGACGCGCTCATGCAGGACTTCGTGGCCGGCCTGTTGCAGATGCCGCACCAGCAGGCGGGCGTCGTCGGCGGAGTCTTCGACGATCAGGACGGAGAGGGGCGCGTTCATGTCGGAGCGGCCTTGGAGGGATGCGCCTCGCTGGGCGGCGCGGCGTCCTGCGGCTGTCCGTAGCGGGGCGGTTCGCCGAGCCGCTGCCGCAATGCGTTTACTTCGGCCTTGAGTTCGCCGATGCGGTCCTCGCGGTCGAGGGTGACCTCGTACCAGCGGCGCAGCTCGTCGAGCTGCCTGCGCACGGTTTCCTCGGCGCGCCGGCGCTCGCCGATGTCGCGGATGAAGCTCTGGCGGAAGCGCTGCCCGCCGATCTCGACGACGCGCGAGCTGATTTCCACCGGGAACGGGCTGCCGTCCTTGCGCCGGTGCACGGTCTCGAACTGGATGCCGCCCGGCCTGTCGGCGGCGTTGAACTGGCGGTCGAGGGAATCGAGCGAGTCCGGGTCGCGCAGGTCGCGGATTTGGAGCGTGCGGATTTCCTCTGCCGTGTAGCCGTAGGCGGCGAGCGCCGCCTCGTTCGCCTCGACGATCCGGCCCGCCGGGTCGGCGAGCAGGATGATGTCGCGCGCCTGCTGGAACAGCGCCTCGAAGCGGAGGGCCAGCGCCGTCCGCTCCGCCTGCGCCTGCCGCTCGCTGGCGGCATGGACGGCCTGGCGGTTGCGCCAGAGCAGGACGACGAACAGGGCGGAGATGCCGATCGCGAGCAGGACCATGGCGAATATCTGGCCGGCCTGCCGGCGCAGCGGCCGCAGCACCTCCTCGGTGTCGGTCTTGGCCACGATGTGCCAGGGCGTGCCGGGCACGCTTTCGAAGGCGGCAATGACCTCGATGCCGCGGAAGTCCCGGCCCTCGAAGATGCCTTTTCCGTCCTTCCGGTCCCTGGGCGACGACAAGGCCGTATCGGCGAGCGGAACGCGCTGCTCCGTCGGGCGCGCGCCCGAGCGGCGCGGCGGCGTGATGAAGACGACGTGGTCGCCTTCCACCCGTAGCAGCAATGCTTCCGAGGAATCGCTCGGAATCGGCCAGGACTGCGCCATCGAAAACAGCAGGGCGAGCGGATCGGCGCTGAGGACCAGCACGCCCGCGGCTTCCGGCAGCGGCAGCAGGAAGTCGATGCGGTAGGTCCGGCCGGCGGCATCGACGGGATGCACGTCGTGGAGGCGGAAGCCGCCGTCGGCGGCGGTGTGCGCGATCGCCTGCCTGAGCGCGGTTTCGGGTTCGCGGGCCTCGCCGGCCTGCAGCAGGGGGCGGCCGTCCGCGGCGTAGAGGCCGATCGCCGTCCACTCGCCGGCTTCGAGCAGGGCATCGAAATGCAGGCGGACGTGGCGGTCTGCGTCCGGCGCGTTGTCGGTCGCGAGCCGCCGCGCGGCCTCGAGGAGGTCCGGGTCGCGCCGCAGGATTTCCGCCTGCTGGTGACCCCGGTCGACCCAGCGCCGGATCTGGACGGCCTTGAGCTCGGCGATGGCGGCTTGCTGGCTATGCTGCTGCTTCTTGAAGGCGGTGGCCTGGTGGCGATAGGCGAGGGTGCCGGTGCCGGCGATGAGCGCGACGAGCAGCAGGAAAGTCAGTCCCAGCAGCACGGCGCCGTGGGTGTCCGGCGCGGCCGCGGCGGCCGGTGCCGGCGTGCGCATGAGCACGTACATCACCAGCGCCGTCACGGTCACGAAGCCGAGCCCCTTCCAGGACTGGACGAGGAAGTGCGTTTCGTGATCCTGGACGAGCGTGGCGGTCAGCGCGTCGGAAACCAATATCCACAGCACGGCTGTCGCCAGATAGCCCAGCGAGATCCTGGCTGGGCGGGAAAGCTGCCATTTTTTCTTTTTGTCCGGTTGCATGAGCGCATACCCCCGCGGAACTCGGTGTTCCAATGAATTTATCATAGCATCCAACCGGACCAAGCCCGCAGCCGGACACCTTCGATTCGCACCGGATGGCCCCATTGGCCGTGCTACCATTCTGCGCATCGTCCCTGCACCGTAAATGCCCGAACTTTCCACCGTTTTTGCCGCCGACGGCGCGCTCGCCCGCGCCATTCCCGGCTTTCGCCTGCGCCCGCAGCAGGTCGAGATGGCGGAGCGCATCGCCGCCGCCATCCAGTCGCACGGCGTGCTGGTGGCGGAAGCCGGCACCGGCACCGGCAAGACCTTCGCCTACCTGGTGCCGGCGCTGCTGGCCGGCGGCAAGGTGATCGTGTCGACCGGCACCAAGACCCTGCAGGACCAGCTCTTCCAGCGCGACCTGCCGACGGTGCGCGACGCGCTGAAGGCGCCGGCCACCCTCGCGCTGCTCAAGGGCCGCGCCAACTACGTCTGCCACTACCACCTCGAGCGTGCCCGCACGGAGGGGCGCTTCCTCTCGCGCGAGGAGGCCGGCCACATCCTCGCCATCGCCCGCTTCGCCAAGACCAGCACGACCGGCGACAAGGCCGAATGCGCCGCCGTGCCGGAGGATTCCGGCGCCTGGGCTCAGGCGACTTCGACGCGCGACAACTGCCTCGGCCAGGAATGCCCGAACGCCAAGGAGTGCTTCGTCATGGCGGCGCGGCGCGAGGCGCAGGCGGCCGACGTGGTGGTGGTGAACCATCATCTCTTCTTTGCCGACGTGATGCTGCGCGACACCGGCGTCGCCGAGCTGCTGCCGGCCTGCAACACCGTGATCTTCGACGAGGCGCACCAGCTGCCGGAGACGGCCAGCCTGTTCTTCGGCGAGAGCGTGTCGACGGCGCAGCTCGTCGAGCTGGCGCGCGACGCGCGCCTGGAGGGTCTCGCCGCGGCGAAGGATTTCCTCGACCTGCCGGAGGGCGCCCGCCTGCTGGAGAAGGCGGCGCGCGACCTGCGCCTGGCGGTGCCCGGCGAGAACGCGCGCTTCGCCGCGGCGCAGCTGCCGCCGGCCTTCCTCGAGGCGCTCGACAGGACGGCCACCGAACTGGCGCATTTCGGCGCGCTGCTGGAGACGCAGGCGGAACGCTCGGAGGGGCTGGAGCACTGTTGGCGCCGCGCACAGGAACTGCAAGTCGTGCTCAAGCGCTGGCGCGACGTCGAGGAGCCGGGCCTGGTCAGGTGGGCCGAGGTGTTCAGCCAGTCGCTGGCGCTCAACGCCACGCCGCTGGTCATCGCCGACGTCTTCAAAAAGCAGATGGAAGGCCACCCGCGCGCCTGGATATTCACCTCGGCGACACTGGCGGTGGAGAGCGACTTCTCGCACTACTGCAACGAACTCGGCCTGAATGGCGGAGAGAATCCCGCCGACACCGGCTGCTGGGGAAGCCCCTTCGACTACCCGAACCAGGCGCTGCTCTACGCGCCGCAGGCCATGCCCGACCCGAACAGCCGCGAGTACAACGAGGCGGTGGTCGACGCGGCCTGGCCGCTGATCCATGCCAGCCGCGGCCGCGCCTTCGTGCTGTGCACCAGCCTGCGCGCCATGCGGCGCATCCACGAGCTGCTGAAAGACCGTTTCGCGAACGAGGGCTTCGACCACCCGCTGCTGCTGCAGGGCGAGGGGAGCAAGAGCGATTTGCTGGCGCGCTTCCGCCGCCTCGGCAACGCCGTGCTGGTGGCGAGCCAGAGCTTCTGGGAGGGCGTGGACGTGCGCGGCGAGGCGCTGCAGCTCGTCGTCATCGACAAGCTGCCCTTCGCGCCGCCCGACGATCCGGTGCTGGCGGCGCGCATCGAGCACATGAAGCGGGAGGGCCGCAACGCCTTCATGGAATACCAGTTGCCGCGCGCCGTGATCAGCGTCAAGCAGGGCGCCGGCCGCCTGATCCGCGACGAGAGCGACCGCGGCGTGCTGATGATCTGCGACCCGCGGCTCATCACGAAGCCCTACGGCAAGCGCGTCTGGCGCTCCCTGCCGCCGATGCGGCGCACGCGAGAGGAGGACGAGGCGGTGGCGTTTTTCGACACGGCGGAGGCGGGCGATGCGCTGGCCTGACTTCCTCGGCTCGGTCCGCGCCAAGCTGGTGCTGATCGTCCTGCTGCCGCCCCTGGTGATGGTGCCGGGGCTGGCCGGCCTGCTTTTCTACTGGGGCGATGCCGCCTACGACAAGCTGCTGGTGTCGCGCGTCAGCGCGGAGCTGATCACCGCCCACCAGTATCTCGACCGGGTGCTCGACACCAACCGGCGCGCCGTCGCCGGCTTCGCCGATTCGGCGCGGCTGGCGCGCGCCATGGAAAACGGCGGCCTGCGCGAGCTGCTGCAGCAGGCCGCCGCCAGCGAGCGCTTCGACTTCGTGCGCCTGCTCGACGCCGAGGGCCGCATCATTGCCGCCAGCGGCGACACGCCCGCCGGCCGCTGGCAGGACTGGCCGGTGGTGCGCGAAGCCCTCGACGGCCGCAAGAGCGTGGCCATCGACATCTTCAACGCCGCGCAGCTCGCCGAGATTTCGCCGGAACTGGCCCAGCGGGCCCGCGTGCCGCTGGTGCCGACGCCGAACGCCGCGCCCGACCCGCGCAGCGAGGAAACCCAGGGCATGCTGATCCATGCCGCCGCGCCGGTATGGAACGCCCAGGGCAGCCTCGCCGGCGTGGTGGTGGCCGGCGTCATGCTCAACCACAACCTCGACTTCGTCGACACCATCAACGACATCGTCTATCCGGAGGGCTCGCTGCCGCTCGGCAGCAAGGGCACCGCCACGCTGTTCCTCGGCGACGTGCGCATCGCCACCAACGTGCGCCTGTTCGGCGGCGACCGCGGAGAATCCGGAACGCGGGCGTTGGGCACCCGCGTCTCGCAAAGGGTGCGCGACGCCGTGCTGGGCGAGGGGCGCACCTGGCTCGACTCGGCCTTCGTGGTGAACGACTGGTACGTCTCCGGCTACGAGCCGGTGCTCGACGGCGCGGGCAGGCGCGTCGGCATGCTCTACGTCGGCTACCTCGAGACGCCCTTCGCCCGGGTCAAGCACACCATCTTCGCCACGCTGATCGGCCTCTTCGCCGCCGTCATGGCGGCCAGCAGCGCGCTGCTGCTGTGGCGGGCGCGTCGCGTCTTCAAGCCGCTGGAGACCATGGACGCGACGATGGCGGCGGTGGAGGCGGGCGACGTCACGGCGCGCGTCGGCGCCGTGCCCGGCCGCGACGAGATCGCGCGCCTGGCAGAGCACTTCGACCGGCTGCTCGACACCCTGCACGAGCGCAATGCCGAGCTGTCGCGCCTGAACACCGAACTCGACTTCAAGGTGATCGAGCGCACGCGCGAGCTGGCCCTCGCCCTGGAGGAGCTGCGCGCCGCGCAGAAGCAGCTGGTGCGCTCGGAGAAGCTCGCCGCCATCGGCCAGCTCACCGCCGGCGTGGCGCACGAGATCAACAACCCGATCGCCGTGATGCAGGGCAACCTCGACCTGCTGCGCGAGGAACTGGGCGAGGCCGCCGCGCCGGCGCGGAACGAGCTCAGGCTGCTCGACGAGCAGATCCACCGCGTCCGCGTCATCGTCACCAAGCTGCTGCAGTTCGCCCGCCCCGACGAATTCGCCGGCTACGTGGAGACGGTGGACGTCAACGCCGTGGTGGCCGACTGCCTGGTGCTGGTGCGGCACGAACTGAAGAAGGGCGACATCGCGGTGGTGCAGGAACTGCGCGCCACGCAGCCGGTGCGCCTCAACCGCAACGAGCTGCAGCAGGTGCTGATCAACCTCGCCGTCAACGCCATCCACGCCATGGCGGCCGGCGGGCGCCTGGCCTTCGTCACGGAGAACTGGGAGGGCAAGGGCGTGCGCATCGGCGTGCGCGATACCGGCGCGGGCATTCCGCCGGAGAACCTGGCGCGGGTGTTCGATCCCTTCTTCACGACCAAGAAGACCCAGGGCACCGGTCTCGGACTTTCCATCTCGCTGGCCTTGATCGAGCGCTACGGCGGCACCATATCGGTAGACAGCCGCCTGGGCGAGGGCACCGAATTCAGCGTCTTCCTGCTCGCCGAACCGGTGTTCCGCGAACAGGAAGGCCTAGATACGATTGTGAGTACCTGATGAGCTCGAAATGCATCCGCCTGGCGGAAACCCTCAACCGCGACTGCCAGTGCGTCAGCGTGGACCGCGACAGGCTGCGCCGCGCCCTGGCGCAGGGCGAGGCCGGCGCCGACATGATCCGCCTGATCGAGGAGGAGCGGCCGCACCTCTTCGCCCAGACGACCGTTTTCCTCGGCCAGGCCAGCGTCGAGCGCATGGCCGAGGTCGTCGCGGCGGTGGAGCGCGTGGCGGCGCTGCCGGCCTGGGCCGAGCGCGTGCTGGCCTGGGCGCCGGAGACGGCGCGGCACGAGACCGCCGCAGCCGGCGTCTTCATGGGCTACGACTTCCATCTGGGGGAGGACGGCCCGCAGCTCATCGAGATCAACACCAATGCCGGCGGCGGCCTGCTGAATGCCGCCCTCTCGCAGGCGCAGTTCGCCTGCTGCGAGGAGGTGGCCGCCATGCTGCCCGGGGTGCATCCGGCGCCGACGCTGGAGCAGGACTACGTCGACATGTTCCGCGAGGAGTGGCGCGCCGAGCGGGGCGGGGCGCTGCTGCGCCGCATCGCCATCGTCGATGAGAAGCCGCAGGAGCAATATCTTTACCCGGAATTCCTGCTCTTCAGGAAGCTCTTCGAGCGCCATGGCATCGCGGCGGTCGTCTGCGATCCGGCGGATCTGGCATTTGCGGACGGCGCGCTGCGGCTCGGCGGCGAGCGCATCGACCTGGTCTACAATCGGCTGACGGATTTCGGCCTGGAGACGCCGGCCAGCGCCGCGCTGCGGCAGGCCTGGCTGGCGGGGGCGGTGGTGCTGACGCCGCATCCGCGCGCCCATGCCCTCTACGCCGACAAGCGCAACCTGACGCTGCTGACCGACGAGGCGGTGCTCGCCGAACTGGGCGTCGACGAGGCGACGCGCGCCGTGCTGCTGGGCGGCATCCCGCGCACGCGCCGCGTGCGGCGCGAGGAGGCCGAGGACCTGTGGGCGCGCCGCAAGCAGCTGTTCTTCAAGCCGGCCGCCGGCTTCGGCGGGCGGGCGGCCTACCGCGGCGACAAGCTGACCAAGCGGGTGTTCGAGGAGATCCTCGAGGGCGATTATGTCGTGCAGGCGCTGGTGCCGCCCTCGGCGCGGCGCGTCGGCACGGACGCCGAGCAGGTCGAACTGAAGATCGACCTGCGCAACTATACGTATCGGGGGCGGGTGCAGCTGGTGACGGCGCGCCTGTACCAGGGGCAGACGACGAATTTCCGCACGCCGGGCGGCGGCTTCGCGCCGGTGCTGACGGTGCCGAGGATTGAAGGGGCTTCATGAAGGTTTTTGGGTTCGCCGGCTATTCCGGCTCGGGCAAGACGACGCTGATCGAGCAGCTCATCCCGCGCTTCGTCGCGCGCGGGTTGAAGGTCTCGCTCATCAAGCATGCCCACCACGGCTTCGACATCGACCAGCCGGGCAAGGATTCGTACCGCCACCGCGAGGCCGGCTGCTCGGAGGTGCTGCTCACCTCGAACCAGCGCTGGGTGCTGATGCACGAGCTTCGCGGCGAGCGGGAACCGACGCTGGAAGAGCAGATCAAACTGCTGTCGCCCTGCGACCTGGCCCTGGTGGAAGGCTACAAGACCAACGACCTGATTCCGAAACTGGAGGTGTACCGGCCCTCGGTCGGCAAGCCGCCGATCCATACCGAGCACCCGAACATCGTCGCCGTGGCGAGCGATGCGAAAATCGATACGACGCTGCCGGTGCTGGACATCAACGACCCGGACGCCATCGCGCAGTTCATCGTGCAATTGCTGGAGTTGAAATGAGCCTCCTGTCCTTCGACGAAGCCCTGGATAAGCTCCTCGCCGCCGCCCGCCCGGTGACGGAGATCGAGGCGGTGGATACCGTCGCCGCCGCCGGCCGCACGCTGGCGCGTGCGCAGGCGAGCGGCATCGTCGTGCCGCCGCTCGACAACTCGGCGATGGACGGCTATGCCGTGCGTCTTGCCGACATCGCCGCTTCGGGCGTTCGATTGCCGGTGGCGCAGCGCATCCCCGCCGGCAGCGTCGGCACGCCGCTCCAGCCCGGCACGGCGGCGCGCATCTTCACCGGCGCGCCGGTGCCGGAGGGCGCCGATGCGGTGGTGATGCAGGAGTTGTGCGAGCATGCCGGCGAGGGCGTCGTGCAGGTGAACCATGTGCCGCGCCCCGGCGAGAACATCCGCCGCGCCGGCGAGGACATTCAAAACGGCGCCGAAATCCTCGCCGCCGGCACGCGGCTGGCGCCGCAGGACATCGGCCTGGCCGCCTCGGTGGGGCTGGCGACGCTGCCGGTGTTCCGGCGGCTGCGCGTGGCGGTGTTCTTCACCGGCGACGAGCTGTCGATGCCGGGCGAGACGCTCAAGCCGGGCGGCATCTACAACTCGAACCGCTACACCCTGCGCGGGCTGCTTGCCGCGCTCGGCTGCGAGGTGCGCGACCTCGGCATCGTGCGCGATACGCTGGAGGCGACGCGCGCCGCGCTGCGCGAGGCGGCGGCGGAGAGCGATGTCATCATCACCAGCGGCGGCGTCTCCGTCGGCGAGGAAGACCACGTCAAGGCGGCGGTGCAGGCGGAAGGCGCCCTCGACCTGTGGAAGATCGCGATAAAACCCGGGAAACCGCTCGCATTCGGCAAAGTCAGTCGCCGCGACACGGCGTTCATCGGCCTGCCGGGCAATCCGGTGTCCACCTTCGTCACCTTTTTGATGCTGGTGCGGCCCTTCCTGCTCGCCTGCCAGGGCGCGCGCGTCACGGCGCCGCACGGCCTGATGATGCGCGCCGACTTCGACTGGCCGAAGCCGGACCGGCGGCGCGAGTTCCTGCGCGTGCGCATCAACAATGATGGCGGACTCGACCTGTTCCCCAACCAGAGCTCGGGCGTGCTGACCTCCTGCGCCTGGGCCGACGGCGTGGTGGACAATCCGCCGGCGCAGGCCGTGCAACGCGGCGAGCTGGTGCGCTTTCTGCCGTTTTCCGAGTTGTTATACTGAATCATGCTTAAAGTTCTCTATTTCGCCGGGCTGCGCGAGGCGCTCGGCCAGTCCTCCGAGCAATTGGCCTTGCCGGCCGGGGTCGGCAATGTCGGCCAGCTGCATGCCCATCTCGTTGCGCGCGGCGGCGCCTGGGAGGCGCTGGGGAAGACGAAAAACCTGCGCATCGCGGTGAACCAGCGGATGGCGGCGATGGATGCATCGATCCGCGATGGCGACGAGGTGGCCTTTTTCCCGCCGGTGACGGGTGGCTAGCGTGAAGATCAGCGTGCAGACCGAAGACTTCGATTTCGGCGCCGAGTGTGCCGCGATGACGCGCGGCCGCACGGACATCGGCGCCGTGGCGAGCTTCGTCGGCCTGGTGCGCGATTCGAACGACGGCGCCGGCATCTCGCGGATGACACTGGAGCACTATCCCGGCATGACCGAGAAGTCGCTGGAGGAGATCGTCGAACAGGCGCGCGGCCGCTGGGATGTCATGGACGCCACGGTGATCCACCGCGTGGGGGAACTGAAGCCGGGCGACAATATCGTGCTGGTGGTCGTCGCCAGCGCGCACCGCGGCGACGCCTTCGCCGCCTGCGAGTTCATCATGGACTACCTGAAGACCCGCGCGCCGTTCTGGAAGAAGGAGGAAACCCCGGAGGGCGGGCGCTGGGTCGACGCGCGCGAGTCGGACGACGTCGCGGCGGAGAAGTGGGAAACGTGAGGGACGGAACGTCCGTCCCTCACGGTTGAAGCATCACTGGACTTTTACGCTCTTGCCCTTGCCCGTGCCGGGCATGGTGAAGGCGGCGGCCGAGGCCTTGGCGATCTGGTCGAAGGCGTCCTTGGCGGTGCCGAAGGCCTTCTGCATGGTGGCGAAGGCGTCCTCGCCGCCGCCGGGCAGGCCGCTCACCGACATCATCTTCTTGAAGTTGTCCATCATTTCCTGGCTGGTGCCGGCCATCTGCTGGCCCAGCATGCGGTTGAACGCACTCTGCGCCTCGGAGGTGATGTCGGCCATTTCGCGCATGGCCTCCATCATCTTCTGCGAGGTTTCCTGGGCGAAGCGGGTGCGCAGGGCCAGCGCATCCTGCGGATCCTTCGCCTCGGTCAGCGCCCGGGCGTTTTTCACGCTCTCTTCGAAGAGTGCGCGCGCCGTCTCAACCTGAAGCTCCATGATGCGCCTGGAGTTCTCCAGCGACATCTGCGTCAGCTTCATGGCGGCATCGAGGTTTTTCCGGTGCATTTCCGCGAACTGTTCGTTGCTCATGTGTTTCCCTCCTGGATGGATGTCGAAACCCGCCGGGATATGATGCGCCGATTATGCGGGCTTGAAAAGCCGGGACCTTAGCCGAGGGTGAAGAGGAAGGCGGCGCCCTGGCCCGGCGCGCTCTCGGCGCGGATGCTGCCGCCATGGCGGCGGATGACGCGGTGGACGATGGCCAGGCCGATGCCGGTGCCCTCGAAATCCTTGGGGTCGTGCAGGCGCTGGAAGGGCTGGAACAGCTTGTCGGCGTAGGCCATGTCGATGCCGGCGCCATTGTCGCGGATGAAGTATTCCCCGGTGGCCTCCCGGCGGCCGAATTCGATCTGTGGGTCGGCAGTGTGCGCAGTGAATTTCCAGGCGTTACGCAGGAGGTTGTTCAGCGCCACCTTGAGCAGGACGGGGTCGCCCGCGACGCTCAGCCCCGGCTGGATGGCCCAGGCCACCTGGCGCGACGGATGCGCCTCGGCCAGTTCCTGCGCCAGTTCGGCGACGACCTGGCTGAGGTCCACCCGGTGGGGCCGCAGTTCCTGCCGGCTGACCTGGGCCAGGTCGAGCAGGTTGTCGATGAGCGTGCCCATCTTCTGGGTCGCCCGGCGGATGCGCTGGAGGTGGTCGCGGCCGGCCTCGCCGATGGCCTCGCCGTAGTCCTCGGCGATGACGTGGCTGAAACCGTCGATGGCGCGCAGCGGCGCGCGCAGGTCGTGGGAGACGGAGTAGCTGAAGGATTCCAGTTCGCGGTTGGAGTTTTCCAGCTCCGCCGTGCGCTCGCGCACGCGCCGCTCGAGGTCGGCATTCAGCTGTCGGATCTCGTCCTCGGCGCGCTTGCGCTCCGAGATGTCGGTGAACACGCCGATGTAGTGCGTCGGCCTGCCCTGGCTGTCCGTCACCACCGAGATGCTGAGGATTTCGGCATAGATCTCGCCGTTCTTGCGCTTGTTCCAGATCTCGCCGCTCCAGTAGCCCCTGTAGTCGATCGAATCCCACATCGTCTTGTAGAAGGCCGCGTCCTGGCGGCCGGACTGGAGCAGGCGCGGGTTTTTGCCGATCACCTCCTCCTGCGCGTAGCCGGTGATCGCGGTGAAGGCCGGATTGACCGAGATGATGTTGCGGTGCAGGTCGGTGATGGTGACGCCTTCGCGCGAACTTTCGAAGACGGTGGCGGCCAGGCGCATTTGCAGTTCGGCCTGCTTCTTCTCGGTGATGTCGTGGGCCGTGCCGACGGCGGCGAGGGCCTTGCCGTCCTTGTCGAACTCCAGTTCGGCCAGTTCGCGGACCCAGCGCGTTTCGCCATGGGCGACGATGCGGTGCTCGAAGTCGTAAGGGGCGCCGCCAAGAGCGGCCATCCAGGCCCGGTTTACCGCCTCGCGGTCGTCGGGGTGCACGCGCGAGAGGAACAGCTCGTAGGTGAGCGGAGTGCCGGGCACGACGTCGAAGATGCGATAGGCCTCGTCGGACCAGGCCAGCCGGTTGTCGTGCAGGTCCAGCGACCAACTGCCGATATGGGTGATCTCCTGCGCCTTGCGCAGCTGCGCTTCGCTTTCGCGCAGGACGGCTTCCAGCCGCCGCCGCTCGGTGAGATCCACGAAGACGACGACGGCGCGGTCGTCGAAGCGCGTCAGGTAGCAGTCGAAGGTGCGTTCCTCCCCGTTCTTGCAGCGGATGGCGGCCTCGAACGGCGGCATCGTCCCGCCGCAGTCCTTCGCCCGCTCGTAGTGCGCCTGCCAGTCCCGGCGGACGCTGCGGCGGTATTCGGTATCCGGGTAGGCGAGACGGTACCAGTGGCCGACGTCGGGCAGGTCGGCGCTCTCGTAGCCGGTGAGCTCGCTGAAGCGCCGGTTGAGGAAAATGACGTTATGGCCTGCGCCCTGGGCGATCATCATCGGCAGGGGGGATTCGACGATCAGCCTTTGCAGGTCGGCCTTGGCCGAGGCCAGCTGATCCTGGCGGCGGCGGCCGAGCCAGCCCAGATAGAAAATTGCCGCTGCTGCTGCAGCGAACATCAGGATACGGTTGAGCAGGTTGCCTCGCCATGCCGCCAGAACCTCGTCGTAGTCGCGCGAAACGAAGACGATCAGGCCGGGATTGACATCGAGGCGGCGCAGGACCGAGGCGCGTTCGATGCCCGTGAACTTGACGGGGTTGAGGTGGCGGGTCGTGCGTGATCCCGCTGCGAGGTGCGCCTCGAAGGCGAGGCCTCCCTTGAGATTCTTACCGGTCAGTTCGGGCTGCGGCACGTCGTAGAGGATATCCCCGTCGGTGTTCACCAGCAGGGCATGGCCGCTGCCCTCGGGGCGGACGGTTTCCAGCACCGCCTTGAAGAATTCGGGGTCGATCGATGCGCCGACGATGCCGGCGAAGCCCCCTTCCGCATCGAATAGCGCGCGCGAGATGGCGACCACGTATTGGTTCTGGGCCGAAAGATAGGGTCGGGAGACGAATAGCCCGCCCGGCTTCGGGGCGTCGCGGTGATGGGCGAAGTATTCGCGGCCGGAGGCGTCGAATCCGGCGTACTTCGGGTCCGAAATCGCCACGATCCGGCCATTCCGGTCGCTGACGAAGACGACGCGCATTTCGGGAAAACGGCTGGCCCGGTCGGCCAGGATGCCGTTCAGCGCGGCGGTGTTCTTCGAGGATGGGGGATGCAGGAGGTTGGCGATTTCCTGGAGGCTCAGGTCTACCGCGCGCAGCGCGCCGGAGAGCTGCGCGTCGGCGATGCGGGCATGGGAATCGAGGTAACGGTACTCCTGCTCGAGGTTGCGACGATAGCTTTGCCAGGCGTCCCATGAAAGCGTGGCGGCAAGCACCGCCACCGCAAGGATCGGCAGCGCCCAGCCGCGCAGCGTTGCCATGAAGCCCTCCCCCGACCGAGCCGAATCGGGAGCATCCGTTTGTGGGAGTGGAACGATCAAGTATTACTTTCGATATAGGAAATCAGAATACAGGGAGCACCCCGGCTTGAAAACCCCCGTGCCAGCCCCATCTACCCGCCAGACACCCTTTTCGGAAGAAAAACATGCGCTTCGACAAGTTCACCACGAAGTTCCAGCAGGCCCTCGCCGATGCCCAGAGCATCGCCGTGGGCGGCGACCAGCAATTCATCGAGCCGCAGCACCTGCTGCTGGCGCTGCTCTTGCAGGACGACGGCGGCACGGCTTCGCTCCTGCAGCGCGCCGGCGTGAACGTGCCGCCGCTGAAGGCCGCGCTGGAGAAGGCCGTGGCGCGCCTGCCCAAGGTGGAGGGCACCGGCGGCGAGGTGCAGGTCGGCCGCGACCTCGCCAACCTGCTCAACCTCACCGACAAGCAGGCGCAGAAGCGCGGCGACCAGTTCATCGCCTCGGAGATGTTCCTGCTGGCCCTGACGGAAGACAAGGGCGAGGCGGGACGCCTGCTCAAGGAGCACGGCCTGCAGAAGAAGGCGCTGGAGGCGGCCATCGAGGCGGTGCGCGGAGGGCAGAACGTGAACAACCAGGAAGCCGAAGGCCAGCGCGAGGCGCTGAAGAAATACACCCTCGACCTCACCGAGCGCGCCCGCCAGGGCAAGCTCGATCCGGTCATCGGCCGCGACGACGAGATCCGTCGCGCCATCCAGATCCTGCAGCGGCGCACCAAGAACAACCCGGTGCTGATCGGCGAGCCGGGCGTCGGCAAGACGGCCATCGTCGAGGGCCTCGCCCAGCGCATCGTGAACGGCGAGGTGCCGGAGACGCTGAAGGGCAAGCGTGTGCTCTCCCTCGACATGGCGGCGCTGCTGGCCGGGGCGAAATACCGCGGCGAGTTCGAGGAGCGCCTGAAGGCGGTGCTGAAGGAAATCGCCCAGGACGAGGGCCGCATCATCGTCTTCATCGACGAGATCCACACCATGGTCGGCGCCGGCAAGGCGGAAGGCGCCATGGACGCCGGCAACATGCTCAAGCCCGCCCTGGCGCGCGGCGAGCTGCACTGCGTCGGCGCCACCACGCTCGACGAGTACCGCAAGTACGTCGAGAAGGATGCCGCGCTGGAGCGAAGGTTCCAGAAAGTGCTGGTGGACGAGCCGAGCGTGGAGTCCACCATCGCCATCCTGCGCGGCCTGCAGGAGAAATACGAGCTGCACCACGGCGTGGACATCACCGACCCGGCCATCGTCGCCGCGGCGGAACTCTCCCACCGCTACATCACCGACCGCTTCCTGCCGGACAAGGCCATCGACCTGATCGACGAGGCGGCCGCGCGCATCAAGATGGAGATCGACTCCAAGCCGGAGGTCATGGACAGGCTCGACCGCCGCCTGATCCAGCTGAAGATCGAGCGCGAGGCGGTGCGCAAGGAAAAGGACGAGGCCTCGCGAAAGCGCATGGCGCTGATCGAGGACGAGATCGGCAAGCTGGAGAAGGAATACTCCGACCTCGAGGAAGTCTGGAAGGCGGAGAAGGCCCAGGTGCAGGGCTCGGCCCACATCAAGGAAGAGATCGACCGCATCCGCGCCGAGATCGCCCGGCTGCAGCGCGAGGGCAGGCTGGAGCAGGTGGCCGAACTGCAGTACGGCAAGCTGCCGCAGCTGGAAGCGCAATTGAAGGCCGCGGAGAAAGTCAGTCCCCAGGACACGGCGAAGAAGCTGCTGCGCACCCAGGTCGGCGCCGAGGAGATCGCCGAGGTGGTGTCGCGCGCCACCGGCATCCCCGTCTCGAAGATGATGCAGGGCGAGCGCGAGAAACTGCTGAAGATGGAAGAGCGCCTGCACGGCCGCGTGGTCGGCCAGGACGAGGCCGTGCGGCTGGTGTCGGATGCCATCCGCCGCTCGCGTGCCGGGCTCTCGGAAGAGAACCGGCCCTACGGCTCCTTCCTGTTCCTCGGCCCGACGGGCGTCGGCAAGACCGAGCTGTGCAAGGCGCTGGCCTCCTTCCTCTTCGATTCCGAGGAGCACCTGATCCGCATCGACATGAGCGAGTTCATGGAGAAGCACTCCGTCGCCCGCCTGATCGGCGCGCCGCCGGGCTACGTCGGCTACGAGGAGGGCGGCTACCTGACCGAGGCGGTGCGGCGCAAGCCCTACAGCGTGATCCTGCTCGACGAGGTCGAGAAGGCCCACCCGGACGTCTTCAACGTGCTGCTGCAGGTGCTCGACGACGGCCGCATGACCGACGGCCAGGGCCGCACGGTGGACTTCAAGAACACCGTGATCGTCATGACCTCCAACCTCGGCTCGCAGATGATCCAGCAGATGGCCGGCGACGACTACGGCGTCATCAAGCTGGCGGTGATGGCCGAGGTGAAGACCTATTTCCGGCCGGAGTTCATCAACCGCATCGACGAGGTGGTGGTGTTCCATGCCCTCGACGAGAAGCATATCGCCGCCATTGCGAAGATCCAGCTGGGCTACCTGGAGAAGCGCCTGGCCAAGCTCGAGATCAAGCTCGAGGTGACGGATGCCGCGCTGGCGGAGCTGGCCAAGGCCGGCTTCGACCCGGTGTTCGGCGCGCGGCCGTTGAAGCGCGCCATCCAGCAGTACATCGAGAACCCGCTGGCGAAGCAGATCCTCGAGGGGAAGTTCGCGTCGAAGGACGTCGTCCGCGTCGGTGCTGAGAAAGGCGTCATCGCCTTCGAAAAGGCGGTCTGAGGCGGTCCGGCGCTGTAGAATCGGGCCTCCCGTTTCTGCAGCGGCCGAGCAATGAAGAAGTCCGAAGCGTCACCCGTTCTCGATGCGCTGATCGCAGAGGTCGGCGGACTGCGCGCCGCACTGGTCGAACTGGCCGACAAGGCCGTCGGCTCGGCCGAGGCGATCCATCCGCACTACCGCGACAGCGCGCGCAACCTGGTCCATTACCTCGCCATGCGGCAGCACGACCTGCGCCCGCTGCAGGCGCGCCTGGCCGAACTCGGCCTGTCTTCCCTCGGCCGTTCCGAACCGCATGTGCTGGCCAGCGTCGACGCCGTGCTGGGCGTGCTGCACCGGCTCGCCGGCCGCGAGGCGCCGGCGACCGCCGGGCCGGCACCGTTCGGCTTCGAGGCCGGCACCCAGCTTTTGAACGGTCATACCGAAGCCCTGCTCGGCGAGACGCCGGTCGGCCGCAACGTGCGCATCATGGTGACCATGCCGAGCGAAGCGGCTTTCGACTACCAGCTGGTGCACGACCTCCTCGCCGGCGGCATGAACTGCATGCGCATCAACTGCGCCCACGACGAGCCGGGCGCCTGGCTGCGCATGATCGAGCACCTGCGCCGCGCCGAGCAGGCGCTCAAGCGGCGCTGCAAGGTGCTGATGGATCTCGCCGGGCCGAAGCTGCGCACCGGGCCGGTCGCCCCGGGCCCGAAGGTGAAGAAGGTGCGCCCGCAGCGCGACGCCTTCGGCCGCGTCACCGCGCCGGCGCGCCTCTGGCTGCATGCGTCCGCAGCGGCCGAGCCGCCGAGCGAGGCGGATGCCAGCCTGCCGGTCGCCGAGGACTGGCTGCGGCATCTGGCCGAGGGGGACCGCGCCGTCTTCGAGGATGCCGGCGGCCGCACGCGCCAGCTGGAAATCGTCGAGATCGGACCCGGCCATGCCTGGGGGCTGTGCGCCAACACCGCCTATCTGGCGCCGGGCACCGTGCTGCGACGGGAAGGCGGGCACGGCAAGCACCGCGAGACGCGGATCGGCGACCTGCCGCCGCAGGAGGGGGCGCTCCTGCTCAACCTGGGCGACCTGCTGCTGCTGACGCCCGACGACGAGCCCGGCGAAGCGGCCACGCACGACCGCGCCGGCCGCCTGCTGACGCCGGCGCACATCGGGTGCACGCTGCCGCAGGTGTTTGCCGACGTGCGGCCGGGCGACGCCATCTGGCTCGACGACGGGCGCATCGGCGGCACGGTTGAGAAGGTCAACCGCGCCGGCCTGCATGTGCGCATCGCGCGTGCCCGCCAGCGCGGCGAGAAGCTGCGCGCCGACAAGGGCATCAACCTGCCGGACAGCCCGCTGCAGCTGCCGGCGCTGACCGAGCAGGACCGCGACGACCTGCGCTTCATCGTCGAGCATGCCGACATGGTGGCGATGTCCTTCGCCAACAGCGTGGAAGACGTCGAGGCGCTCACTGCGGAGATCGCCCGGCTCGGCCGCGGCACGCCGGCCATCGTGCTGAAGATCGAGACGCGGCGAGGCTTCGACCACCTGCCCAGCATGCTGCTGGCGGCGATGCGTTCGGCGGCCTGCGGCGTCATGATCGCGCGCGGCGACCTCGCCGTGGAATGCGGCTACGAGCGGCTGGCCGAGGTGCAGGAGGAGATGCTCTGGATCTGCGAGGCGGCGCACGTGCCGGTGATCTGGGCCACCCAGGTGCTGGAGACGCTGGCCAAGGAAGGCATTCCCTCGCGCGCCGAGATCACCGACGCGGCGATGGGCCACCGCGCCGAATGCGTCATGCTGAACAAGGGGCCGCACATCCTGCGCGCGGTGCAGACGCTCGACGACATCCTGCACCGCATGCGCCGGCACCAGGACAAGAAGCGGCCGATGCTGCGCCAGCTGCACCTGGCGAGCGCCTTCACGGCGGCCGCGCCGCCATGACCGCCGCCTCCGCCGCCATCCGCGGCGACGTCCGCGTCATCGGCCTGGTCGGCTTCGCCCACGGCACCTCGCACTTCTTCCACCTGCTGCTGCCGCCGCTGTTTCCCTGGCTGATGCCGGAGTTCGGCCTCAGCTTCACCCAGGCCGGCGCCATGATGACGGTCTTCTTCGTCGTGTCGGCGCTCGGGCAGGCCGCGTCCGGCTTCGTGGTGGACCGCATCGGGCCGCGCCGCGTGCTGCTGGCCGGCATCGCCTGCTTCGTCCTTGCCGGCCTCCTGCTCGCCGCAGCGAACGGCTACGCGGCGCTGCTCGCCGTCGGCGCCCTGGCCGGCCTCGGCAACAGCGTCTTCCATCCGGCCGACTTCACGGTGCTGAACCGCAAGGTGAGTCCGGCGCGGCTCGGCCACGCCTTCTCGGTGCACGGCCTGTCGGGCAACCTCGGCTGGGCGATCGCCCCGGTCTACCTCACCGGCATCGCCGCGGCGGCGGGCTGGCGTGCGGCGGCGCTCGGCGCGGCGGCGCTCGGCGCCCTGGCCTGGGCGGTGGTGTGGCTGCGGCGAGACGCCACCGAGCTACCCGGGGACGGCGCAAAAGTCAGTCACGGCGGCACGGCGAGCACCTTCGGCTTCCTCGGCGCCGGCGCCGTGTGGATGTGCTTCGCCTTCTTCCTGCTGATCACCACGGCCTTCGGCGCCCTGCAGAACTTCGCCACCCCGGTGATGCAGAACGTGTACGGACTGTCGGTGGCCGCTGCGGCGGCCACGCTGACGGCCTTCCTGCTCGGCGGCGCCGCTGGCATCGTCGCCGGCGGCGTGCTGGCGGGCCGCAGCGGCGCGCACGACCGGCTGATCGCCGCGGCGCTCGGCGCGGCGGCGCTGATGGCGGTCGTCATCGCCGGCGGCGTGCTCCCGGCCTGGAGCGTCTCGCTGGCGATGGGCGCCATGGGCTTCTGCGCCGGCATCGCGGGGCCGTCGCGCGACCTGCTGGTGCGCCATGCCGCGACGGCGCGCTTCGGCCAGCAGGCCTTCGGCCGCGTGTATGGCTTCGTCTATTCGGGGCTGGACCTCGGCCTGGCGGTGTCGCCGCTGGTGTTCGGCCCGCTCATGGATGCCGGCCGCTTTGGCGCGGTGCTGGTCGGGGTGGCGCTGCTGCAGGGCGCGGCGATCCTGACCGCGCTGGGCGTCGGGCGCCTGCCGGGGCGCTAGGGCAGCTTCAGGCAGGGACGCTCGTCGATCTGCTCGGCGTGCAGGGCGCGGTTGCGGCCGGCGCGCTTGGCGGCGTAGAGCGCGCGGTCGGCGGCGTCGATCAGGCAGTCCAGTTCGAGCGTGCGATCCGGCACGACCGTCGCCACCCCCAGGCTGACCGACACCCGGCCGACGCCGTCGTTGCCCGGGTGGGGCATTTCCAGGGCGGCGATGTCGGCGCGGATGCGCTCGGCCAGCGTCAGCGCGCCGGCGACGGTAGTACCGGGCAGGATGGCGGCGAACTCCTCGCCGCCGTAGCGGGCGATGAGATCGGCCGAGCGGTGGCAGGAGATCCCCAGCGCGGAGGCGATCGTCTTCAGGCAGGCGTCGCCGCCGAGGTGTCCGAAGGTGTCGTTGTAGCGCTTGAAGTGGTCGACGTCGAGGAGGATCAGCGACAGCGGCTTGACGTCGCGCGTGCAGCGCAGCCACTCCGATGCCAGGGTCTCGTCGAAGCAGCGCCGGTTGGCGACGCCGGTGAGGCCGTCGCGCGTCGCCAGGCGCTTCAGCTCGTCCTGCGCCACTTTCTGCGCGGTGATGTCGCGCAGCGTTTCCACCACGGCGATGAGCCGGCCGGATTCGTCGTAGATCGGGCCGGCGTCGATGGCGAGGTAGAGGCGGGTGCCCATCTGCGGCATGACGCACCAGTTCTCGGCGCGGCGGCCGTGGGCCGGTACGGCGTCGCAGCCGGCATGGTCCCAGTCTGTGTAGAGCTTGTCGATTTCCTCGGTGCGGCCCTGGGCGATCAGGTCGGCCAGGCAGGGGCGCGGCTCGCCGTAGAAGGCGCGCCAGTGTTCGCGGGTGCCGATGAGTTCTGCGGCGGGGATGCCGGTCAGGCGCTCGCAGGCGCGGTTCCAGATGATGACCCGGCTTTCGGCATCGAGGACGAAGGTCGGCACGACCAGATGCTCCATCAGCCTGACGGAGAAATCCAGCGAGCCAACTCTTTGATTTTCATTGAAGACGGCTTGCGCCATGATCGCCATCCGTTCCCTGTTTTCTCATCCCTATCAGTGCTCTACGGCACTGCAGGAGATAACTTAAGTGATAGGACGGCTAGAACGGCATGCGCCGCTTGGGTGCTTTGGCAGGCGTGGCGGGCGGGGCGGCCTTGACCGGCTTGCGCGGCTGGTTCTTGGCTTCGCTGGCGAAACGCACTTTGCCGTGCAGTACGCAGCCGCGCATGCCGGGATCGCAGGCGGCGCCCTGCACCAGTTGGCAAATGCCGTTCAGATCGTGGGGACAGGACCAGGCGCTCATGGCGACATTCTAGGCCGCCATGAGCATGCCGGAGATGATCTGGATCAGGCGGCGGCGGATTCGAACAGCCGCTTGACCAGACGCCGCGCCAGGCCGGCGGCGACGCGCCTGCGGTAGCCGGCGGCCACCAGGGTCGAGGCCATCGGCTGGATTTCCTTGCGCACCGCCTTGTCGAGCGCGGTGTAGAAGGCGTCGTCCGGTTTCTGGCCGGCGAGGGCGTCGAGGCCCGGCACCAGGCCGGGGTAGGAATTCACCCCGGTGCAGGCGACGCGCAGCGCGGCGACGCGGTCGCCGTCGCGCTTGAGCGCCACGGCGATGCCGGCGAGCGGGAAGTCGACGGCGCCGCGGATGCGCACCTTCTCGTAGCCGGCCGTCCAGCCGGCCTGGGCCGGCACGTCGACCGAGACGAGCAGGTCGCCGGGGGCGAGCTTGAGGTGGCGCATGCCGTCGTCGGCGAAAAGGGCGGCGACCGGTTCGCGGCGGTTGCCCGTCGGGCCGGCGATGTCGACCTCGGCGCCGAGCGCCAGCAGGGCCGGCGCGACGTCGCCGCTGTAGCAGGCGTAGCAGCGGTCCGACTTGGGCGCGACGCGGCAGGTGTCACCCTCGCACTTCATGCAGAACTCGTTGGCGGTGCGCCACCAGTCGCCCTGGTTGTAGAAATAGCAGCGCGTGTCCTGCATCAGGTTGCCGCCGAGCGTGGCCGCGACGCGGTGCGTCGGTCCGGCCACCTGCGCGGCGGCCTCGGCCAGCAGCGGCGCGTGGGCGCGCACGGCGTCCGAGGCGCACAGCGCTTCCAGCGTGACGCCGGCGCCGATGCGCAGCGACTGACTTTCGGCGCGGATCTCGCGCAGTTCGGCCAGTCCCGAAAGATCGATGAGCGTCTGCGCCTTCTGGATGTTGCGGCGCAGGTTGGGCACGAGGTCGGTGCCGCCGGCGAGGTAGCGGGATTCGCCGGGGCGGTGCAAGGCGATGGCCTGGGCGACCGATTCGGGCTTGAGGATGGCGAGGGCTTGCATCAGGCGGCTCCTTCGGTGGCGGGTTGCTTCGCGGCCTTGCGGGCGGCGGCGCGTTCCTCCCGCTCGCGTGTTTCCATGGCGTCGACGATGCGTTCCGGCGTCAGCGGCAGCTCGCGGAAGGCGAGCCCGGTGGCGTTGCGCACCGCCTCGGCCATCGCCGCCGGCAGGCTGGAGAGCGGTCCCTCGCTGGCCTCCTTGGCGCCGAACGGCCCGTTCGGGTCGAGGCTCTCGATGATGCCGACCTCGATCGGCGGCGACTCGGCGATGGTCGGCACGCGGTAGTCGAGGAAGTTGGCGGCCGTGTGCAGCCCGTTCTCGTAGCGCGTCTCCTCGCAGATCGCCTGGCCGAGGCCCATCCACACCGCGCCCTGGATCTGGCCCTCGACGGAGAGGGGGTTGATGGCGTAGCCGCAATCGAGGGCGCACCAGGCGCGCTCAACCTTGACCAGGCCGGTGACCTCGTCGACGCTGACCTCCACCACCGTGGCGGCATACGAGAAGCCCATGGTCGAGCCGACGGCGCCGCCGCGGTGCTTGCCGCCCTGGAAGTCCTCGGGGCAGGTGAAGGTGCCCTTGACGGTGAGCGTGCCGGTGCCGACCAGCGCCTCGACGGTGGTCTCGTTGAAGCTGAGCGTCTTGTCGCTGCCGATGGCGCGATAGGCCTCGCCGAGGCACTCGATGTCGTCCGGCGTGGTGCCGAGCTTGCGCGCGGCCGCCTCGACCAGCAGCTTCTTCAGGTTCTCCGCCGCGTCGATGGTGGCGTTGCCGACCATGTAGGTGACGCGCGAGGAGTAGGAGCCGTTATCCTTCGGCGTCACCAGGCTGTCGGAGGCGACGACGCGGATGCGCTCCCAGTCGACGCCGAGCACTTCGGCGACGCATTGTGCCATGACGGTGGACGAGCCCTGGCCGATTTCCGAGGCGCCGGTGAGGATGACGATGCCGCCGTCCCAGTCGAGCTTGAGGATCACCGTGGCGTGCGGCTCGCCGCTCCAGTGCACCGGCTTGGCCGAGCCGGAGACGAAGTGCGAGCAGGCCATACCGAGGCCGCGTCCCTTGGGCAGCTTGCCGTAGCGTTCGCGCCAGCCGGAGGCGCGCTCGACCCAGTCGAGCGCCTCGGGCAGGCCGTAGGAGGTGACGCGCAGGCCGTTGATGGTCTCGGTCGGCGCCTTGAGCAGGTTGCGGCGGCGCACCTCGATCGGGTCGAGGCCGAGTTCCGTCGCCATCTCGCCCATCAGGGCGTCGAAGGCGTAGCGGGCGTTGACCGTGCCGTGGCCGCGCATGGCGCCGCAGGGCGGCGTGTTGGTGTAGACGCGGTAGCCGTCGTACTTCACCGCCGGCAGGTCGTAGAGGCCGTTGAGCAGGGCCCCGGCGTAGAGGATGGTGACGATGCCGTAGCCGCCGTAGGCGCCGCCGCGCATCACCATCTCCATCTCGCAGGCGGTGAGGCGGCCTTCGCGCGTCATGCCGATCCGGATGCGGATGTCGCTCTCCGGCCGGCCGCGGTGGGTGAGGAAGGTCTCCTCGCGCGTCAGGTCGAGGCGCACCGTGCCGCGCGCGGCACGGGCGAGCATCCCGCAGATGATCTCGAAGTTGAGCGTCTCGGTGCGCGCGCCGAAGCCGCCGCCGATGAAGGGCTTGACGACGCGGATGCGCGACGGGTCCATGTCGAGGCAGCGCGCCAGCGAGAGGTGCACGTAGTAGGGCACCTGGGTGACCGAGTGCAGCGTCAGGTGGCCGCGCTCCGGCTCGTAGCTGGCGAGCGCCGCGTGCGGCTCCATGTGGGCATGGGTCACCTCGGCGCAATGGAAGGTCTGTTCGCGCACCAGGTCGGCGCGGGCGAAGCCCGCGGCGACGTCGCCGAACTCGTTGTGCACCTCGCGCTCGAGGTTGCCGCGCTTGTTGTCGTGCAGCAGCACGGCGTCTTCCCTGCGCGCGTCGGCGGCGGCGAAGTAGGCCGGCCGCTCGGCCACCTTGAGGCGGATCAGCTTGAGGGCGCGCTCGGCGGTCTCGGCGTCGACGGCGGCCACCGCCGCCACCGGCTCGCCGCGGTAGCGGATGCGCTCGCGCGCCAGCGGGAACTCGTTCTGCGAGATCGGCAGGATGCCGTAGGGCTTGTCGCAGTCCTGGCCGGTGACGATGGCGACGACGCCGGGCAGGGCGGCCGCCTCGGCGGTGTCGACGGCGAGGATGTCGGCGTGGGCGTAGGGGCTGCGGAAGATGCGCCCGACGAGGGCATTCGGCGCCGGCAGGTCGGCGGTGTACTGCGCCATGCCGGTGACCTTGTCGACGCCGTCGATGAGCGGGCGCCGCGCGCCCGCGCCGCTGCGGTTCGCTTTCATGCCGCTTCCTCCGCGCCGCAGGCCGCCTGGACGGACTCGACGATCTTGACGTAGCCGGTGCAGCGGCACAGGTTGCCGCCGAGCGCCTCGCGGATCGCCGCCTCGTCAGGCTGCGGGTTGCGCCGCAGCAGGCCCTCGGCTGCCATGATCATGCCCGGCGTGCAGAAGCCGCACTGGGCGCCAAGCCTCTCATGGAAGGCCTGCTGCAGGGGCGACAGGCGGCCGTTCTGCGACTGCGACTCGATGGTCTCGACGTGGCAGCCCTCGACCGAGGCGGCAAAGGTGCAGCAGGCCAGGCGCGGCTTGCCGTCGACCAGCACCGTGCAGGCGCCGCACTCGCCGCCGTCGCAGCCCTGCTTGGTGCCGGTCAGCTGCAGCGGGCCGCGCAGGTAGTCGATCAGCAGGGTGTTGTCCGCCACGGCGTCTTCGCGCCAGCGGCCGTTTACCTGGATGCGCCGGATGCGTTTCATGGTCCCGTCCTTCCATCATTGCCAAGATTGATCCCGGCCGAGATGATAGATTGGAACACAACAATTTGCAATCAAGCAATATGCAAGGGTTTGCACAGCTGGCCGCAGCCCGCCGCATCCTCCGCGGCCTGGATGCGGTGGCCATGGGTGAAGGCGGTGGCGCGTCCGTTGCGGACGAAGCCGCACAGCGTGATGCCGAAACGCCCGGTCACCTCGATCGCCAGGGACGAGGCGGCGGAGACGGCGGCGACGAGTTCCAGCCCGGCGCGGGCGGCCTTGCTGGCCATTTCCAGGGTGACGCGGCTGGTGAGCGCCGTGCCGCAGCCGGCCAGCGGCCGGCCGGCGAGCAGGCACTGGCCGATGGCCTTGTCCAGGGCGTTGTGACGGCCGAGATCCTCGGCCAGGACCAGCAGGCGGCCATCGGCGTCGAAGATCGCCGCGGCGTGGGTGCCGCCGGTGGCGAGCCAGACGGCCTGGCGCTGTCGCATGGCGGACATGATAGCGTCGAGGCGGCCGGGATCCAGCCGCAGGCTATCGCCGACTGGCGGGATGCCGCGCACGACGTCCTCCACCCGCTCGCGGCCGCCGCAGATGCCGCAGGAGGAGCCGACCACCACGTTGCGGCGGCGCACCTGTGCCTGCTGCGGGTCGGCCAGGGCCAGCCGCACCACGCCGGGATTGTCCGGGCAGACGGCCAGCGAGCGAATGTCGGCGATCCGGTCGAAGAGTCCTTCGGTGAAGGCGAAGCCGGCAGCCAAGGCGAGGATTTCCGGCACGCCACCCTCGGACAGCACGCCGTCTTCGGGCGTGAAGCCACACGGCGCGGCGACCGGCTCGGTCGGCGTCCACATCAAAGTGTAGGCGCCGATGTCCTCGACGTCGACGGTCAGGGTTTCCTCCTCGACCACCCAGCAGGCGTCGTCGCTGCGGGAGGCCTCGTCGAAGCGCTGGGCGCTGACGGCGCGGATGCCGTGCTGATGGATGTAAGACATGGCCGGCTCCTTTCAGGCGACCTTGCGCAGGGCGACGCGCACCACGTCCGAACCGGAGCCGGTGGCGTCGGTGAGTTCCAGCGACATCGGCGCGACGGTGTTCAGGCTCGGTGCCTTGATGTCCTTGGCGTAGGGCGTCGCCCAGTGGTCGAACTGGCCGACGATGAGCAGGGTGTCGGGGCGGATGCCCTGGTTGAGGATGGCCGGCCCGCGCGTGGTGCGCACGGTCGACACGATGTCCACCAGGTCGCCTTCCTCGATGCCGAGCTGCTCCGCCGTGCGCGTGTTCATCACCACGCCGCGGTGGCCGCGCACGTTCTGCGACAGCTCGTCCATGAGCTGGATGGAGGCGTTGCCGCTGGCGTGGAACTGCATGCTCTTGGTGGTGAGCAGCCAGAAGGGAAAATCTTCGGGCCGTGCGCCCTGGTTCACCAGCGCCTTCTCCCACAGGCCGGGCATGTCGTGCCAGGCCGGCAGGAACTGGTACTCGGTGAGCTGGTTGTCCCACCAGTGGATGCCCTGCTCATGCAGGCGGCGTTCCAGCTCGCGGCCCGAACGGGTCAGCCGCTCCTGGTAGGGCAGTTCGTAGCGCAGGCCCAGTTCGACGAGCTTGGGCGTGAGGTACCAGCCGCGGCGCGACCAGGGCTTGCTGTAGAAGCCGTTCTCGCGGAACCAGGCCAGGTCGCGCACCTCGGCGCCGCCGGTGAGTTCGGCGGTGGCGGCCTTGCAGGCGGCATCCCAGATCTCATCGACCTCGTGCGGCACCGCCGGGTCGAGCGTGTAGTCGAAGCCCTCGCCCTTGAGCGGCACGCTGCCGGCGCCGCGGTTGATGGCCGAGTTGTACTCCCCAAGGATGCCGACGCGGCGGGCGAGCTCCGTCGAGATCCAGGTGAAGTCGCGCGTGTCGCCCTGCGGATCGACCACCGGCTGGCGCAGGATGAAGCCCTGGTGGTCCCAGTACTGCTCGATGTACTTGGTGCGGCCGAGGCGGATCAGCTGCAGGCTCTCCAGGTCGGTGGCTTCCGGCAGCAGGATGTCGGCCATCCAGTTGGTCTCGTCGATGGTGTAGGCGAAGGAGACCATGAAGGGGAAGCGCGCCATGGTTTCCGACAGGCCGCGCGTGTCCCAGAAGGAGATCGCCGGGTTGGTGCGGAAGGTGATCCACAGTTCCGGGAAGGCCGGGTCCATGAGGTTCTCCGGCGCCTCCTTCTGCCACATCCAGGCGAGGTGCGTCGGGCCGAGCGCCTGGCTCCAGGGACCGTTGCCGGCCAGCGGCACCAGGGTGCGGTGGGCGTTGCGGCCGGTCGGTTTGCGCATCCAGCGCTTCGGGTCGGTCGGGTTGAGGCCGTGCACCATGAAACCGTCCTCGCCGGGCTTGACGCTCTGCAGCCGGTCCTCGTGCGGGCGGTTGATGCGGATGGTGGTGCCGAGCGTGCCGCCCGGCACTTCCAGCGCGCCGACCAGCACGGCCATGACCGTGCGCGACCAGCAGCAGTCGAAGGCACCCCAGCCGTTGTTGACGGTCTTGCCGAGCGTCACCGAGACCGGACGGAAGGGCAGCACCTCGCCGTCGATATCGATGGTCTCGCCGACATGGGCGTGGTCGACGAACTCGTTGGCGACGCGGCGGATGCGCTCGGCCGGCACCTCGCAGACCTTTTCCGCCCACTCCGGCGAATACGGCTGCACGTGGGCCACCAGCTTGGCGAAGGACGGCTCGCACTCGACGTCGCGGTGCGTCCAGCGATCCTCGTCGGGCCCCTGTTCATACGCCGACGGCACGGTGAAGCGGCCCTCGAGGGCGGGCAGGGTGCCCGGCGTGTCGAAGGGCACGGCGGCGTTGCTGCGGGTGTCCCACAGCAGCGGCTTGCCGCTGGCCGGCTCGCGCAGGTAGTAGCCGTTCGGGCCGACCAGGTAGGGCGAGGCGGTGCGGTCGCGCAGGAAGGGCAGGTCGAGGTCCTCGCGCCGCCGCTCGTGCAGCATGACGTGGATGAGGGCGAACATGAAAGCGCCGTCGGTCTTCGGCTTGATGGGGATCCACTCGGCGGAGGCGGCGGCGGTGACGCCCAGGTGCGGCTCGACATAGACGCGCTTCATGCCGCGCACGCGTGCCTTGGCGTGGCGGGCGGCGGCGCAGACGCCGCCGGTGACCTCGACGTTGGCGCCGAAGGCGATGTTGTATTCCGTGTAGGGCGTGTCGGCGGCGACGGTGAAGGCGCGGTGCCAGTATTCGCCGTAGAGGTGCTCGGAGTGCACGCACTTGACGCCCTGGCCGGAGCCGAAGCTGAAGTCCATCGGCCCCCAGGCGGAGAGGAAGGCCGGGAAGGTGCCCATGTAGTTGGAGGGTGTGCCGCCGTGGCCGAAGCTGGCTGCCACGCGCGGCAGGCCGGCCTCGTCGATGATGCCCTTGGCGCGAATGTCGCGCATCTTCGCGGCGACGATGTCGAGCGCCTCGTCCCAGGAGATCGGTTCGAAGCCGGGATCCTCTCCGATCCCCTTCTTCGGGTTGGTGCGCCGCATCGGCGACAGAACCCGGTGCGGCGAATAGGTTTTCTGTATCAGGCCGTAGGCCTTGACGCAGGGCTTGCCGTCGCCGGGGTGGATGCCTCGGCCGTTGAAGTTCGGCGCCACCTCGGTGGCGACGCCGTTCTCCACCTTCACCGCCAGCAGGTCGGGGCCCGCCACGCAGTTGAAGCAGTAGGTCGGCACCCATTTCGCTTCTGTGTTCGATCCCATCTGGCCTCCCGCCTTCAAACGATACAAAAAATAACTTAGAAAAAGATAAATATGTATCGAGTGTAGACGGCTTGGCGTGCCATTGAAATATGCAATAAAAAGCACAAGCCGGAGTTATGAATATGCTGATGCTTGCAGCAGGAGCCCGGCGCGACAGCCGGTTGTGATGCGCCGACTCTGCTTGTCAGCGTCCTTTTCGTGCCAGTTCGGCGTGGCGGAAGCAGCCGACGAGGTGGTCGTTCACCATGCCGGTGGCCTGCATGTGGGCGTAGCAGATGGTGGAGCCGACGAACTTGAAGCCGCGTGCCTTGAGGTCGCGGCTGAGCGCATCGGATTCCTTGGTGCTGGCGGGCACCTGCTTCAGCGTCCTGCGGCGGTTCACGATCGGCTTGCCGTCGACGAAGCGCCAGACGTAGTCATCGAAGCTGCCGAACGCCTCCTGCACTTCGAGGAAGCGCTGCGCATTGTTGATGGCGGCCTCGATCTTAAGGCGGTTGCGCACGATGCCAGCGTCGGCAAGCAGGCGTTCGACCTGGCGTGGGCCGAAGCGGGCGACCTTGGCCGCCTCGAAGCCGGCGAAGGCGCGGCGATAGGCTTCGCGCTTCTTCAGGATGGTGATCCAGGACAGGCCGGCCTGCGCGCCCTCGAGGATGAGGAACTCGAAGAGCAGCCGGTCGTCGTGCACCGGCACGCCCCATTCCGTGTCGTGGTAGGCGACGTAGAGCGGATCGCTGCCGCACCAGCCGCAGCGCGTGAGTGTGCCCGTCATGGCAGGCTGAAGTAGATGACGGCGCCGGCGCCGGGACTGCCCTCGGCGCGGACGCGGCCGCCGTGGCGCTGGATGATGCGCTGGACGGTGGCCAGCCCGATGCCGGTGCCGGAGAATTCGTCGGGCCGGTGCAGGCGCTGGAAGGGCTGGAACAGCTTGCCGGCATAGGCCGGGTCGAAGCCGACGCCGTTGTCGCGGACGAAGTAGGCGCGCTCGCCGTCGATTTCCCGGGTGCCGAATTCGATGCGCGCGGTTTCGTTCCGCGAAGTGAACTTCCAGGCATTGTCGAGCAGGTTCTCGAGGACGATGCGCAACAGCGTCGGATCGGCCTGCGCCGTTAAGGCTTCGGCAATGACGATCTCGGGACGATGACGCGAATGCTGCGCAAGCTCCAGCAGGACGGTCCGTGCCATGGAGGAGAGATCGACTTCGCGGCGGTGCAGCGACATGCGCGTGATGCGCGCCAGTTCGATCATGTCGTCGATGGTCTGGGAGAGGCGCTGGCTGGCTTTGCGGATGCGCTCCAGGTGTTCTCGGCCGGCGTCGTCGAGACGGGTGCCGTAATCCTCGGCGAGGATGTGGGCGAAGCCGTCGATCCCGCGCAGGGGCGCGCGCAGATCGTGCGAGACCGAGTAGGAGAAGGCTTCCAGTTCGCGGTTGGAAGCTTCCAGGGCGGCGGTTCGCTCGCGCACGCGCTGCTCCAGGCCCTCGTTGAGCTGGCGGATCTCCTGCTGGGCGGCTTCCAGCGAGTCGATGTCCTGGTTGACGATGACGGCGCCGCGGATGGCGCCTTGGGCATCGAACAGGGGAATCGCCGAATTGAGGATGGTCTTGCGGCTGCCGTCGAAGCACTGGATGACGATCTTCTCGTTGATCGAGGTTTCCCCCTTGGAGAAAGCCCGTGCGGCGGCCCATTCCCCGGGCTGGATTTCGCGGCCGTTGTCGGCCCACCAGCCCCTGTATTCGCCGAGTTGCTCGACGCCGACATAGCGGGCGCCGGCCCAGATGCGGGTGGCGGCGGGGTTGCTGCGGCTGATGCGGCCCTGGCCGTCCATCAGCCAGATGCCCACGGGCAGGGAATCCATCACCGCCTCGAGCAACTGGCGCTCGCGCTGCACGGCTTCCTCCGCACGATGGCGCTCGGTAATGTCCGTGAACACGCCGATGTAACGCAAAGGTTTCCCCGCCTCGTCGCGCACGACGGTGATGCTGAGCAGTTCCGGGTACACCTCGCCGTTCTTGCGGCGGTTCCAGATTTCGCCGCTCCAGTAGCCGTCGCGCACGATCGCCTGCCACATCGCTGCGTAGAAGGCGCGGTCCTGGCGGCCGGACTGCAGCAGGCTGGGGTTGCGGCCCAGCACTTCCGCTTCCGTGTAGCCGGTGATCTCGGTGAAGGCGCGATTGACCGAGATGATGTTCTGCTCGGCGTCGGTGACGGTGACGCCTTCCCGGCTGTTCTCGAAGACGGTGGCGGCGAGGCGCAGCTGGATTTCGGCGCGCTTGCGCTCTGCGATGTCGCGGGCGACGCTCATGACGGCGGGGCGGCCGTGCAGGGTGATGCGCACCGCCGCCGTCTCGACGTTCACGATGTCGCCATCCAGCGTCAGGTAGCGCCGCTCCATCAGGGGCAGCATGGCTTCCGTCCCGCTTTCCATGAGTTCCAGGCGCGCCTCCTTGTGCGGCCAGTCCTCGGGCGTGACCAGGTCGCGCAGCGGGCGGCCGAGGAGGGCCTGCGGCGAAGCCGCCCGGTGCAGGGCCAGGGCCGCCTTGTTGGCGAGCACGACGACCCGGTCCTGCAGCACCATGATGGCGTCCGGCGACAGCTCGAACAGGAGCCGGTAGCGCTCCTCGCTCTCGCGCAGGGCCATTTCCGAGGCCTTCCGTTCGGTGATGTCCTTGCCGGTGCCGCGGTAGCCGGCAAAGCGTCCGTCCGGACTGAAAATTGGCCGCCCGCTGACGACGAACCAGCGCAGGCTTCCGTCCGGCGAGCGCATGCGGTAGGTGAAGTCGTGGAACGGCTCGTGCCCCTCCAGCAGCGCCCGGTGCCTGGCCCAGTCCGCCTCGCCGACCCCCTCGATCGGCAGTTCCCAGCGCAACTTGCCGATGGTGGAGGACGCGTCTACGCCGCTCTTGCTGGAGACGCCGACGGACATCTGGGTAAAACGGAAGCGTTCGTCCTGTTCCCAGTACCAGTCGGAGGACAGTTCGGCGAGGTCGCGGAAGCGCGCTTCGCTTTCCCGGAGGTCGCGCGTGACTTCCTTGGCGTGGCGTTCCGCAAGGCGGCGCGAGCGTACCAGCGCGTGCGCCAGCGCTGCCAGCAGCAAAGTCAGTGTCAGCAGGACGGCGGGCACGTAGATGGCGAGGTGGCGCTGGGGAAACAGGATCAGTTCCGGGCCGGCCTCGAGGGTCAGATGCCATTGCGTGCCCTGTACGTCGACATTGCGCTGCGCGGTGTAGCGCACGCCGCCGGCAGGGGCGGTTTCGCTGCCGGACAGGATGGGCACGTTGGCTTCGGGCGCGCCACCCGGCGGCAGGGCGGCGACGCGCAGCCGTACCTGCTGGTCGCGCAACTGCGCGACCAGCGGCGCGAGCATCCTGTCGAGATTGACCGTGATGGCAACCACGCCCGTCAGCCCTCTGCCTGTCAGGGCGAAGCGCGGCGGCTGCGAGTCCGTGTGGTACACGGGCGCGAGGAAGGCCAGCACGGGCGTGCCGGCGTTCGTCCGGTCGTGCGCAAAGGGCAGTGTCGCCGCCAGTGCGCCTTCCGCTTCCAGCCGCCCGAGCACCGCGGTCACGGATGGATTGTCGGTAAGTCTCAGGCCGGGCAGCCATTCGTTCCCGGCGGCGGGCTCGGCGTGGCGGATGAACAGGTTGCCGCCCCGGCGCTCCGCGAAGAAATAGGCCTGAATGGGGTGGGTGCCCGCATGCAGGCGCAGGATGTCGACGAACCCGCGGAATTGTCCGGCGGGCATCCCGGGCAGGTCCAGGAACGAGGCCTGCAGGGCCCGTGTCAGGCCGGCGAAGTGGGCGACATGCTCGGCGAGATTGCCGGCGGTCAGGTCGGCCAGCGCGTTCAGGCGATCGTCGGCCTTTTCCCGGACATGGCGGTCGGCCAGCACGCCGCCGATGATGCTCAACGCGAGGCCGAGCAACAGCACCGCCGGGACGGTCCATCGCGCAACACGGGTATCAGGAAGCGAGCCGGTCATTTGTCGAGGCTGCAATGGTTTTGGCAGCCATGCAGGCTTTATGCCTTAATCAGCCATAACGGCGCAAGCGCGAAATACTAAACCGTGTGAGCAGCAGGGGAATTCAGGGCAGGGTGAAGTAGAAGGCGGCGCCCTGGTCCGGCGCGCCTTCCGCCCAGACGCGCCCGCCGTGGCGGCGCAGGATGCGATAGACGATGGCCAGGCCGATGCCTGTGCCCTCGAAGCGCTTGGCATCGTGCAGGCGCTGGAAGGGCTTGAACAGCTTGTCGGCATAGGCCATCTCGAAGCCGGCCCCGTTGTCCCTGACGCAGAAGACCTTGCCGCCGTCCGTCGTGCAGAGGGTTATTTCGATGCGGGCATCGGGGCGCTCGGCGGTGAATTTCCAGGCATTGCGCAGCAGGTTGTCGAGCAGGGTCTTCAGCAGGACGGGATCGCCCCGGGCGGTGAGGTTATCGGCGATGTGCCAGTCGACCTTGCGTTCCGGCGCCTGCTCCTCCAGGGCGCTGCGGATCTCGCCGGCCTGGGCGCTGAGGTCTACGGGCACGCATTTCAGTTCCTGCCGGCCGACGCGGGCCAGGTTGAGCAGGTCGTCTATGAGGAGACCCATCTTCTGGCTGGAGGCGCGGATGCGCTCCAGGAATTGGCGGCCCTGCGGGCTGACCTGCGAATCCGGGTCTTCGGCGAGCAGGTGGCTGAAGCCGTCGAGCGCCCGCAGCGGTGCGCGCAAGTCGTGGGAAACCGAGTAGCTGAAGGCCTCCAGTTCTTGGTTCGCGGCTTCCAGTTCATGGTTGGCCGCCTCCAGGGCTGCCGTACGCTCGCGCACCCGCTGCTCCAGCGTCTCGTTCATGCTGCGGATTGTGGCATTGCCGGCCTGCAGTTCGCCGAGCAGTTTCTCGATGTTGTCCGCCATGCGGTTGAAGGCCCGCGACGTCTGGGCAATTTCAAGCACATTGGATTCCGGTGCGCGCCTTGTAAGGTCGCCGTCGCCGAACTTCCGGGCGCTGGCGGCAAGTTCCCGCAGCGGCTTCAGGCCGCTGCGCAGCGTCAGGATGAAGAGGGGCAGGGCAATGGACAGGATGGCCAGCGAGAACAGGAAGGTCAGCCCGAGTTGTCTCCACAGATCGGCGGCCAGGATGTCCGCCGAGGGCTCGGCGAGGAGTTCTCCGTAGCGGACGCCGCCGGCGTCGATGGGCATGCGAACGGGTTCGGCGCGCAGGCCCAGGAGGGCCGAGAACCATCCGGGGGCGCCGTCTTCATGTTCGGGACGCTCGGGAAGACGGCCTTCGACGAGCGTCATCCCGCCGGCGGCATCGCGCAGTTCCAGTCGCTGGAAGTGGCCGTGGCGGAGGACGCTGTCCAGGGTTTGCTGGGCGGTGGCGAGGTCGCCGACGACGAGTGCGTTTCTCAGCGTGGGCACCAGCGCGGCGCCGATGCTGCGGGATTGCTCCGCCATGCGCTGCTGCGCGTTGCGCACCTGGATGATGGCCTCGGTGGCGAAGTCGACCGTGAAGATCGTGACGATGGCGGCCGCAGCAAGCAAGAGGATGCGCGCCTGCAATCCGATTCTCACTGGCCGATCATCCGGTAGATGCGGCGGACGTTGTCGTAGTCGCGCTCGCCGGCCGGCTCGAAGCCGGGCGACTTGATCTTCTGCAGCAGGGGAACGGCCCCGGGATCGTGCTGCATGCCGATCAGGGCGCGCCGGATGGCTTCCGCCTTGTCCCGGGGGACGCGCGGATGGACGATGACCGGAAGCTCTGCAAATTCCTCGGAGACGAACAGCAGGCGATAGAGGAGCCCCTCCCGTTCGGCATACTGGGCCAGGAAGCGGGAATTGACCGCGGCGGCGTCCACCTGCCTGGCCTTGAGCTGGGCCAGCGCACCCTCCTGGTTGCCGGCAAACACGGCTACCGCGCGAATGCCGGCGGAATCGAGGGCCACCCTGGGAACGGCATACGCGACGAAGGCCTCCTCGGACGGGTAGGCGATTCGCCTGCCCTCCAGGTCCTTCAGCGATTGCAGGGGGCTGTCGGCAGGGACGGCAATGACGCCGCGGATGGGATCGCCGCCCCAGCGGGCGATCACCCTGTAGAGGCCGTCGAATTCCTTCTGGAAATTATGGTTGGTATAGGCGAAGTCGAATTCGCCGCGGCCCATCATGGCGTCGGTTTCCTGCACCGTGCGTCCCATTTTCATCTGCAGGGGGATGCCGGTGACTTCGGTCAGGTATTGCAGGAGGGGATTCCACCTTTCGGCGGTGAGGAGCGGGCTCTGCTGGTTGAGCACGCCGAAAACCAGCGCTCTGGACTCCGTGGCGGATGCCGGCCCGGCGAGGAGGAAGGCGAAGCACAGCGCCAGCAATTTCAGAACCCGCTTCGGCATACGCGAAATGAATACCGTACAAGATTGGAAAATAGCATCCAACCGCCGGGGATACAAGGAACGGTGGCGACAGTCTGCTTGGCGGATTGTCATCAGGACAGGGTGAAGAAGAAGGCCGCACCCTGGCCGGGGCTGCTCTCGGCCCAGATGCGTCCGCCATGGCGGAGCAGGACGCGATGGGCAATGGCCAGGCCGATGCCGGTGCCCTCGAAGCGCTTCGGGTCGTGCAGGCGCTGGAAGGGCTTGAACAGCTTGTCGGCGTAGGCCATCTCGAAGCCCGCGCCGTTGTCCCGCACGCAATAGACCTTGCCGCGCCCACTGAGGTCGGCGGACAGTTCGATGCGGGCATCCTTCCGCTCCGCGGTGAATTTCCAGGCATTGCTCAGCAGGTTGTCGAGCAGGGCCTTCATCAGCACGGGGTCGGCGTTCACATGCAGGTCGGGCGCGATCTGCCAGTCGACCTTGCGCTGCGGGAACTGGTCCTCCAGGGATTCGCGGATCTCGTCCGCCAGGACGCTGAGGTCGACCGGAACCCGCCTCAGCTCCTGCCGGCTGACGCGGGCAAGGTCGAGCAGGTTGTCGATCAGTTCGCCCATGCGTTTGCTGGCGGCCCGGATGCGGGCAAGGTAGTTGAGGCCGTTCTCGTCGAACTTCTGAGCGTACTCCTCCTCGAGCAGGTGGCTGAATCCGTTCAGCGCACGCAGGGGGGCACGCAGGTCGTGGGAGACCGAATAGCTGAACGACTCGAGTTCCTGGTTGGAGGCCTCCAGTTCGGCGGTGCGCTCGTGAACGCGTCGCTCGAGAGTTTCGTTGAGCAGGAGTATCTCGGCTTCGGCGCGCTTGCGCGCGGTGATGTCGTCGAACATCACGAAGACCTTCTCCGCCACGGGGACACCGAAGATGGACATGGTCTTGACACTGCCGTCCTTGCAGGTGACCCGATATTCCCTGGCCTCGATTTCCTGGTTGAGCGCGATGGCCTTTTCGACGAGGCCCATCCACTGCGCGACGACTTCGCTGCGGTAGGTCTCGTCGGGGTAGGCCTTGACCCACCAGGCGCCCATGTCGGGGATGTCCTCGAGCTGGTAGCCGAAGGTGTCGATCGCCTTGCGGTTGATGAATTCGATCGTGCCGTCCATGCTGACGATCGCCATCGAAATGGGGCTCTGTTCGACGATGTGCCGGAAGCGGGCCTCGCTCCCGCGCAGCGCGGCTTCGGCCTGTCTGCGCGCTGAGATGTCCCGGATGACCGAGAGGATGGCGGGCCCATCCTCCAGCTCGATCGCCGTTGCGGAGCCTTCCACCGGAATCGTCGTGCCGTCGCTACGCCGGTATTCCTGTTCGGCCCAGGGCAGACGAAACGGCGCCGGTTCGGCCTCGACCCTGGCTATGCGCTGCCTGACCAGTTCGCGCGATTCGTCATGGATGAAGTCGAGCAGGTTGCGGTCGATGGCCTGATCGGCCGAATCCAGGCCCCACAGCCGCGCCGCCGCCGGATTGGCGAAAAGAATGATGTGGTTTCTGTGCACATAAACCGCGTCAGGCGAGAGTTCAATCAGCTGGCGGTAGCGCTGCTCCGAGCGTTTGAGCGCCGTCTGTGCGAGTTCCTGCTCGGTGACGTCGGTGTAGGTGGTGACGAAACCGCCGCCGGGCATGGGGTTGCCGCGCACCTCGATGACGCGACCATTGGGACGGGTGCGGCGGAAGCAGTGCGGCTGGAAGTTGCGGGCGCGCTCGACCATCTCCTGCACCTTCGTCTCGATATCGCAGGGTCCGTATTCTCCGCGCCGTGCGTTGAAGCGGGCGAAGTCGGCAAAGCTGGCGCCGCCGCCGGCCAGCGATTCGGGAAGGTCGAGCAACTCGCAGAATCGCTTGTTGAGCGCCGACATGTTGAGGTCGGCGTCGACGACGCTGATGCCCTGGTCCATCGCCTCCAGTGTGGCCTGCAGGATGGCCGTCTGGCGGGCCAGCGCGGCTTCCGCCTGCTTGCGTTCCGAGATATCGAGGCCTACCCCGATCAGGCCCGGACGGCCGTCCTCCAGTTCGATGCGCTCGCCGGTGAAGAAGAAGGGCCGCGCAGTGCCGTCCTTCGACTTGAAGCGGGCCTCGGCGGTAGTGGAGCCGTCGGCGAACACTTTGCCGATGCGCGACGCGATCAGTTCCCTGTCGCTGCCCTCGAAAAAATCGAGAGGATGCGCGGCGGACATGTCCTCGCTCGAGTAGCCGGCAATGGTCTCGAAGTTCCGGTTCCAGAGCAGGAAACGTCCATCCTGGCTGATCAGGTAGAAAATGCCGGGCACGGATTCGATCAGGCGCTGGCGGAAGTCCCGCTCGCGGCGGATTTCGGCGGCGATGCGTTCCTGCTCGGTGATGTCGGCGTAGGTGGTGACGAAGCCGCCGTCCGGGAGGGGGGTGCCGATGATTTCCAGCACCTTGCCGTCGGGTCGCGTGCGCTTGAGCCGGTGCGGCACGAAATGCCGGGCACGCTCGACGCGCTCGCGCACCTGCGCTTCGACGTCGCCGGGGCCGTATTCGCCGCGCTCGGCGTTGAAGCGGAAGACATCCTCGAGCGTCGTGCCCTCGTGGATGAGGGACGGCGGAAAGTCCAGCAGTTCGAGGAGGCGCCGGTTGTGTCCGATCAGCCTCAGGTCCGCGTCGACGACACTGATTCCCTGTGACATGGTCTCCAGAGTGGTACGCAGCACCTGGGTCATGTCCCTCGCCAGCCGGTGGGCGCGTTCGCGCGAGCGGGCCTGCACCAGGTAAAGCGCAGCCAGCAGGTGGCTGATGATCAATCCGCCGATCAGGACCAGGGCGGGCATGCCGCGGCCGGGCTGGCCGCGCAGCCACGCGGCATGGGCGTCGTAACTTACTTCCCAATTCCTGCCGCCGAACTCGATGGCGGTTTTCCGCGAGTACAGCGGCAGCCCTTCCACCGAGGTGCCGCCCTCGAAGACCGTCATGCGCGAGCCGGCGCTGCCGGGCTGGGACAGTCCGGCGTCCTCGACGTGGATGCGCACGCCGTCGACGTCGAGCCGGTGGAAGAAATCGCCGAATGCGGCATGGCTGTCGACCGTCAGTACGACGAAGCCTTCCAGGGCGGCACGGCGCTGCTCGACGCTGCCGACGGGCGCGCCATGGCGGTAGGCGGGGGCACGCAGGACCAGGCGAGGTGCGCCGTCGGGGCTTTGCACGACCTTGAACGGCGCCGAAATCTGGAAGCGACCGCTGTCCCGTGCCAGCCGGATGGCATCGACATTGCCGGCCTGAGTGCCTGCGTCATAGCCAAACGCCGCCAGATTGGCGGCCATGGGCTCGATGAACTCGATCACGACATAGTCCGGCCGGTTGCCTTCAGGCCGGATGCTGAAGGCGGGGTACCCCTTCGGGTCCAGGCTGCGGTCCTTGCGTACGCGTTCGGTGAAGGCGGCCTTGTCGCGGTGGCGGACATGACGCTGGAAGGACAGGGCCTGCAGGCCGGGAAGGCGCTGATTGAGCTGCAGGTTCTCGCTGTAGCGATGGAATTCTCGGCGATCGACCCTCTCTGAGGCGATGAACAGGCCTTGCAGGCCGAGAATCAGGTTGCGGAAGTCGTCCAGCCGCTTCTCAAGCTGGGCGAAGGCGGTTTCGGCGCTGGACTCGAAGCGTGCCCGGGCCTCGCGCGCCAGATGGTCCGAGAGCGCCCATGCTGCCAGACAGGAAATCAGCACCCCGGCCGCCAGCACGAGGCCTGCCGTCATGCGAGGAGACAAGCCGCCGCGGGGCGGATCTTGGTCTCGGATCTTGGCGGACAGTCCCTGCATGATCGCAGCTTATAATTTGCATTCGCCCCTGGCAACAGACGTTAACGTACTGAATGCGCGAGAACTTGAGCCACACGCATGCGGATGCCCCCTCCGACTGGGTGAGGCGTTGCGCCGTTCTGCTGCCCCGGGCGGCTGCGGTGCTGGATGTGGCCTGCGGCCGCGGCCGCCATGTGCGACTTCTGTCCGGCATGGGACATGCGGTCGAGGCCGTCGATCGGGATGCGGAGGCATTGGCCGGCCTGTCGGCCATTCCAGGCGTGACGATCCGCATGGCGGACCTGGAGAATGGTCCCTGGCCCTATGCGGGTCGGCGATTCGACGGCATCGTCGTGTCCAACTACCTGCACCGGCCGCTGTTCCCGCATCTCGTGGCGGCGCTGGCGGATGGCGGCGTACTCATCTATGAGACATTCATGCTGGGCAACGAGCGCTTCGGACGGCCGTCGAATCCGGACTTCCTGTTGCGCCCGAGCGAACTGATCGAGGTGTTCGGTACCACGCTCCAGATTGTCGCCTTCGAGCAGGGCGAGGTGGCCCGGCCCAAGCCTGCATGCGTGCAGCGCTTGTGCGCCGTCAGGGCTGAAGATCCGGCAAGGCTGCGTTTGCCAGAATCCGTCTAGCCAGGCTGTCCAGCCCTGCCGGCGAAAGGTCGTCGGTGGCATAGCGCGGCGCGTCGGCGAAAAATGCGTAGTTCCTGCCCTGCGAACGCTTGTAGAGCGGGTCGTAGTGCTTCTCCAGCAGTTCCCCCACCAGCGCCGGCCAGTCGCGCGCGTCGATGAGCGCATTCCACTGCGCCAGCGTTTCGCCGCTCTGCAGCTCGCGCAGGCAGGCGAGTTTTTCCTTGAGCGAGGCCGGGTCGGCGAGGAAGTAGTCGTAGTCGCCGATGAGGAAGGCGACGCGCGCCGGCAAAGTCGCCTCGAGGCGCAGGCAGGGGCCGGCGCGCATGGTCTCCAGCAGGGCGTCGGGCACCTGCAGCCGGCCGATCTTGCGGCTCTCCGCCTCGACATAGACGGGTTTGGAAAAAGTCAGTCCCTGCAGCACGGCGAGCAGGCGGCTCTCGAACATCTTCTGCGAGGGCTGCGGCTCATCCGGCAGGCCGCCCAGCACCGAGCCCTTGTGCGCGGCCAGCGCCTCCAGGTCGAGCACCTGTGCGCCCTGGGCGGCGAGCGTCTCGAGCAGGCGGCTCTTGCCGCTGCCGGTGGCGCCGGTGACGACGCGGAAGGCGAAGCGCCGCGGCAGATCGGCGAGCTGCTCGACAACGTGGCGGCGCCAGGACTTGTAGCCGCCGTCGAGAGCGCAGGCGTGCCAGCCGATCTGGCGCAGGACATGGGTCATGGCACCGCTGCGCTTGCCGCCGCGCCAGCAGTAGACCAGCGGCTTCCATTCGCGCGGCTTGTCGAGGAAGCGCGTCTCGATGTGCTCGGCGATGTGGCGGGCGACGAGGGCGGCGCCGATCTTCTTGGCGGCGAAGGGCGACTCCTGCTTGTAGACCGTGCCGACGCGGGCGCGCTCCTCGTTGGAGAGCACCGGGCAATTGACCGCGCCCGGCATATGGTCTTCGGCGTACTCGGCCGGCGAGCGCACGTCGATGATCTCGTCAAATTCGCCGGCCTGTGTTACGTTCGCGACACCCTGTATCTTCATCGTTTTCATGGACATCAAACTCACCCAATTCTCGCATGGCGGCGGTTGCGGCTGCAAAATCGCCCCGGCCGTGCTGACCGAACTGCTCGCCGACACGCCCTTGCGCGTCATGCCGAAGGAACTCATCGTCGGCACCGAGACCAGCGACGACGCAGCGGTGTACAAGCTCAACGAGGAGCAGGCCATCGTTGCCACGACGGACTTCTTCACGCCGATCGTCGACGATCCCTACGACTTCGGCCGCATCGCCGCGACCAACGCGATATCCGACATCTACGCCATGGGCGGCCGGCCGATCATGGCGCTGGCGGTGGTCGGCATGCCGCTCGACAAGCTGCCGACGGAGGTGATCCGCAAGATCCTCGCCGGCGGCGAGTCGGTCTGCGCAGAGGCCGGCATTCCCATCGCCGGCGGCCATTCCATCGACGTTCTGGAACCGATCTACGGCCTGGTGGCGCTGGGGCTGGTCCATCCGCAGCACGTCAAGCGCAACAGCGGCGCCAAGGCCGGCGATGTGCTCATCCTGGGCAAGCCGCTCGGCGTCGGCATCCTCTCCGCAGCGCTGAAGAAGGGCCTGCTGACGCCGGAGGGATACGCCACGATGATCCGCCACACGACGAAGCTCAACACGCCCGGCGCGCGGCTGGCCGGGCTGGACGGCGTGCATGCGCTGACCGACGTTACCGGCTTCGGCCTGGCCGGCCACCTGCTCGAGATCTGCCGCGGCTCGTCGTTGTCCGCCACGGTGCGCTTCGCCGACCTGCCGTTCATTCCCGAGGCGCTCGGCTTCGTCCAGGAAGGCATTTCCACCGGCGCGTCGACGCGCAACTGGAACGGCTACGGTTCGGACGTGGCGTTGCCGGCAGATGCGCCGGAGTGGCAGCAGAAGCTGCTCACCGACCCGCAGACCAGCGGCGGGCTGCTCGTCGCCTGCGCACCGGAAGCGGAACGGGCCGTGCTGGCCGAGCTGCAGGGCGCCGGCTTCGCCGAAGCGGCCGCCATCGGCCGCCTGGAAACCGGGCCCGCCCGCCTGCAGGTCATTTGAGTTGCGGCTTGAGGACCTTCCAGACGTTGTCGAGGATGATCGGTTGCGCTTCGGCAATGGGGTGAATGCCGTCAGGCTGGAAGAACTCCCGCTTCTCGGCCACACCCTCCAGCAGGAAGGGTACCAGGGACGACTTGTGGCGTTTGGCCAGTTCAGCATAGCTGCGCTCGAAGGCCCGCGTGTAGTCGATGCCGTAGTTCGGCGGCAGTTTCATTCCCACCAGCACGACGCGCGCCTTGCGCGCGCGGGCGGCGCCGATCATGGCATCCAGGTTTTCGCGCATGGCGGCGACAGGCAGGCCGCGCAGGCCGTCGTTGCCGCCCAGTGCGATGATCACCACCGCCGGGCGCGCCTGGTCGAGCGCGGCGCCGATGCGGCTGCGGCCGCCCGCGGTGGTGTCGCCGCTGATGCTGGCATTGACGACGCTATAATCCAGCCGCTGTTCGCGCAGGCGCTTCTCGAGCAGCGACGGCCAGGACTGTCCCTGGGCGAGGCCGTAACCGGCCGAGATGCTGTCGCCGACTACGAGGATATTGCCTGCCGCCTGCGCAGCGAACGAAAACAGAACAAAGATTCCGACAGAGATGAACTTCAGCATTGAACCCTCGGTACCCATGGTCGAAGCCGCCGCACTCGGCAAGGAAGTGCCGAGCGGCGACGATCGGCTGGTGATTCTGCACGAGATTTCCTTCCGGGTCATGGCCGGCGAGGCGGTGGCCATCGTCGGCGCTTCCGGTTCCGGGAAATCGACGCTGCTTGGACTGCTGGCCGGCCTGGATGTTCCGACGCAGGGGCGCGTGCTGCTCGGTGGCCGCGACCTCAATGCGCTGGACGAGGATGCGCGGGCGGAATTGCGCGGCGGCATGCTGGGCTTTGTCTTCCAGTCGTTCCAGTTGCTGCCGGCGCTGACCGCACTGGAGAATGTCATGCTGCCGCTGGAACTGGCCGGGCGCAGCGGCGCACGCGCCGACGCGGAGCAGATGCTGGGGCGGGTCGGCCTGGCACAGCGCCTCGGCCATTACCCGAAGCACCTCTCCGGCGGCGAACAGCAGCGCGTCGCCATCGCGCGGGCCTTCGCCGCGAAGCCGGGCCTGCTCCTGGCCGACGAGCCGACCGGCAACCTCGACGCCGCCACCGGCGCCGACATCATCGACCTGATGTTCGCCATGAACGCCGAGCTGGGCACGACGCTGGTGCTGGTGACGCACGACGAGGCCATCGCCCGCCGCTGCGGCCGCGTGCTCAAGCTGGGCAGCGGCCGGCTCGTGAGCTGACGAGGCGCGCGCAGGCGACGCCGCTGCGCACGGCCGCCTCCAGCGTCGCCGGGTAGTCCGAGGCGACGTAGTCCCCGCAAAGGTAGAAATCCGCCAGCGGCGTTTCGCCGGACGGTCGCCGCACGCCGGGTCGGCAGGCGAAAGTGGCGCGCTTCTCGACGATCACCTGCGTCCAGGCGGGCGCGGGCGCCTCGCCGACGACGCCGCACACTTCGGCGTGGATGCGCGCGGCGAGCGCCTCGTGCGACAGCTCGAGGTGCGGCCCGCGGGCGCTGGTGACGGCGGCGAGCACGTCGTCGGCATGCTGGAACAGGAAGTGCGCCGTGCCGCCGATGCCGACCATGCGGTCGGGCAGGCGCACCGGGCGGGGATAGCCGAGATAGGCGGTAAGGATCGGCTCGTAGTCGAATCGCGCGACGTCCTCCAGCACCGGCTGCAGCTGCGGCAGCGCCTCGGCGAGGCGCTGCAGGTGATAGGGCGCCACCGCGGCGACGACGCGGGAATAGCTGCGCCCGGAGGGGTCTCCTTCGAGGCGGAAGCCGTCGGCGTGCCGCGTGACGGCACGGACCGCCGTTCCGCGCAGCACCTCGCCGCCGCGTTCCTGCACGAAGCGCTCGGCCGGTTCCGGGAACAGGGCGGAGAAGTCCGTGCGCGGCAGCAGCAGGTCGCTGGCTTCGCGCGCCGCCGCCAGGCTGTCGCGCAGGACGTTGAGGAAGACCTGGGCGGAGGCTTCATGCGGCGGGGTGTTCAGCGCCGAGACGCAGAGCGGCTGCCACAGATAGCGAACCGTCGAAGCGTGCTGGCCATGCCGCGCCATCAACTCGGCGAAGGGGATGTCGAGACCGAGCCGGAAGCCGGCCTTCTTCATGGACTGCATGAAGCGCACGGCGGCGAGCCGGGCGCCGAAGGACAGGCCGCTCGCCGTGAGGAGGGCAGCCGCGAGGTGCAGGGGCGCCGGCAGGCGCGGTGCGCTGAGCCGCATGCGGCCCGGAAAGACCAGGTTGAGCGGCCGCCGCTCGAGCAGTTCGTCCGGATCGGCGCCGACGAGGCGCATCAGGCGAAGCAGCTCGGCATAGGCGCCGACCAGGATGTGCTGGCCGTTGTCGAGCCGATGGCCATGCGATTCGACGCGCCGTGCGCGGCCGCCCAGCGTGCGCGAGGCTTCGAACACCGTGACGGGAATGTCGCGCGAAGCCAGCTCGCTGGCTGCCGCCATGCCCGCATAGCCCGCGCCGATGATGGCGACCCTCATGACCTACTCTCTGACCCAGGTGCGCCAGGCGATCCACAGCTTGCGGATCGGCGTCAGTGCCATACGGCGGTCGAGGACGCGGCAGCCGTCGCGGCGGATTTCCCGCAACAGGGTGCGGTAGATCGCCGCCATGACCAGCCCCGGCCGCTGCGCGCGCCGGTCCTGCGCCGGCAGCTGGGCGAAGGCCTGCTCGTATTGCTGTTCGGCGCGCTCGATCTGGAATTCCATGAGGCGCCGGAAGGCGTCCGAGTAGCGCGCGTGGAGGATGTCCTCGGCCGGGACGCCGAAGCGCTCGAGTTCGTCGAGGGGCAGGTAGATGCGGCCGCGGCGGGCGTCCTCCCCGACGTCGCGGATGATGTTGGTGAGCTGGAAAGCGAGGCCGAGATCGTGGGCGTACTTGAGGGTGCGGCGGTCCTCATAGCCGAAGATTTCCGCGGCCAGCAGGCCGACCACGCTGGCGACGCGGTAGCAGTAGAGGTGCAGCGCCTTGAAGTCGGCATAACGGGCCTGCGACAGGTCCATCTCCATGCCGTCGATGATCTCGACGAGCAATTCCTGGGGCAGGCTGAAACTGCGCAGGGCGTCTGCCAGCGACCGCGTCACGGGATGGCTCGGCCGGCCGGCGTAGGTGCCGGCCAGTTCGGCACGCCACCAGGCCAGCTTGGTGCGGGCCAGTTGCGGGTCGGGGCATTCGTCGACGACATCGTCCACCTCTCGGCAGAAGGCGTAGAGGGCGGTGATGGCGCGGCGGCGCTCCGGCGGCAGAAAGAGGAAACTGTAGTAGAAGCTGGAGCCGCTCCCGGCGGCCTTGCGTCGGCAGTATTCGTCCGGGGCCATGCATTCACCCCGCTGCAGCATGAAGCAGGATGGCCGGCCAATCCCGTTTCGTGATGACCGGCCGCCGGCGAAAGACGTCGCCGCGCACGCGCTGAAGCTTGTCCAGTACGCGAAAGCCGCTGGCGATGATGAGCCGCAGCTCGAGGCCGATGCGGCCGGGCAGCACGTGCACGAGGGGACTGGCGGCCTCCATCATGCTGCGGGCGCGGTCGGTCTGGAAATCCATCATGGCTGCCCAGGCAGCGTCCCAGCGGCCCTCGGCGATCTGGGACTCTTTGATGCCGAAGCGCGCCAGTTCGTCCTGCGGCAGGTAGACGCGTCCCTTCTGCCAGTCGATCGCGATGTCCTGCCAGTGGTTGATGAGCTGCAGGCTGCTGCAGACGCCGTCCGACAGGGACTGACTTTTGGCGTCGTCGATCCCGTAGAGATGCAGCAGCAGCCGGCCGATCGGATCGGCGGAACGACGGCAGTAATCCATCAATTCTCCGAAACTGGCGTAGCGTTTCTTCACTACGTCCTGACTGAAGGCGTCGAGCAGGTCGCGGAACAGAGACATAGGCAGGTGGTGCTCCGCGACGGCCGGTCGCAGGCGCAGGAAAACCGGATCCTGCGTCGGCCGGCCGGCTTCAATGGCATCCAGTTCAGCCCGGTAGCGATCCAGCCCGGCCAGGCGCTCCCGGTCGGTGAGGGTACCTTCGTCGGCAATGTCGTCGGCGCTGCGGGCAAAGACATAGATGGCCTTGACCGGCTCGCGCAGGCGCGCAGGCAGCAGGAGCGATGCGACGGGGAAGTTCTCGTAATGGTCGGCCGACATTGGAAAATCCCGATTTGGCGGGTACTTGCGCCTCTTTTCGGGGTCGCCAGTATAGGGGGTAATGGGTTAGAATGACAGCACGCGAAGGTGGCGGAATTGGCAGACGCACTGGATTTAGGTTCCAGCGCCGCGAGGCGTGCGGGTTCAAATCCCGCCCTTCGCACCAGGCCGGCTGACTGCCCAGCACAACCAATTGATTCAACCTAGGATTTTTCATGCAGACCAACCCTCAACCCGCAAGCCCCCTGGAGCGCCGCATCGATATGACGGTGCCGATGGCGGATATTGAAAAAGACGTCGCCCAGCGCCTGAAGAAAATGGCGCGCACCGTGAAGATGCCGGGTTTCCGCCCGGGCAAGGTGCCCTTCAAGATGGTGGAGCAGCACTATGGCGCCCAGGCGCGCAATGAAGCCATTGGCGAAGCGGTCGAAAGAGCCTTCGGCAATGCCGTGCGCGAGCAGAACCTGCGCGTCGCCGGCTATCCTCGCATCGAGCCGAAGAGCGGTGAAGACGCCTCCAAGCTGGAGTTTTCCGCGGTGTTCGAGGTTTACCCCGAAGTGAAGCTGAACGGCATCGGCGACAAGAGCATCGAGCGACCCCAGCTCGAAGTGGGCGATGCTGAAGTCGACAAGACCGTGGAAGTGCTGCGCAAGCAGCGTACGACGTTTGCCCCGGCCGAGCGTGCGGCGGCCAAGGGTGACCGCGTCACCATCGACTTCACCGGCAAGCTGAACGGCGAGGTGTTCCAGGGTGGCCAGGCCACCGATTACCCGGTAGTTCTGGGCGAGGGGCGCATGCTGCCGGATTTCGAGAACGGCATTGCGGGCCTCAAGGCGGGCGAGAGCCGCACCTTCGACCTGACCTTTCCGGCCGACTACCAAGCGGGCGACCTCGCCGGCAAGACGGTCAGCTTCGACGTCACTGTGAAGGGCGTCGAGGCGCCGCAGCTGCCGGAAGTCGATGCGGAATTCGCCAAGTCCCTTGGCATCGAGGATGGCGACGTGGCGAAGATGCGCGCCGAAATTCGTTCGAACTTGGAAGGCGAAGTGAAAAAGCGCATCAAGGCACGCATCAAGGATCAGGCCATGCAGGCCCTGCTGGAGGCCAACCCGATGGAAGTGCCCAAGGCCTTGATCGAGCAGGAATCCGAATCGATGGCCGAGGCCGCCCGTCAAGATTTGGCGAATCGGGGCGTAGACATCAAGAACATGCCGGTCGACGCGACCTGGTTCACCGCCCAAGCCGAGCGCAGGGTCAAGCTGGGACTGATCATTGCCGAAGCGGTGAAGGAAAATGCCCTGCACGCGAAGCCCGAGCAGGTGCGCGCGCTGATCGACGAGCAGGCGCAGTCCTACGAGCAGCCGGAGGAGGTGGTGCGCTGGTACTACTCGCAACCGCAACGCCTGGCGCAGGTCGAGGCGCTGGCGATCGAGGAAAACGTGGTGAATTGGGTGGTGGCCAATGCCCGGAGCACGGACAAGGCGGCCTCTTTTGACGAACTGATGGGAAATGCGGCATGATGCCGTTCAAACCAAGCATGAGCTACGGCAACCGCAACGGGCAGCAGGATCAGTGGGATCCCCAGGCACTGGGCTTGGTTCCCATGGTGATCGAGCAGAGCGGGCGCGGCGAACGCGCTTACGACATCTATTCGCGCCTGCTCAAGGAGCGCGTCGTCTTCCTGGTCGGCCCGGTGAACGACGTCACGGCCAACCTGATCGTTGCCCAGCTGCTCTTCCTCGAGTCGGAAAATCCCGATAAGGACATCTATTTCTACATCAACTCGCCGGGCGGCTCCGTCTCGGCCGGCCTGGCCATCTACGACACCATGCAGTTCATCAAGCCGGACGTATCGACGCTGTGCGTCGGCCAGGCGGCGAGCATGGGCGCCTTCCTGCTCACGGCCGGCGCCAAGGGCAAGCGCTTCTGCTTGCCCAACTCGCGCGTGATGATCCACCAGCCGATGGGCGGTTTCCAGGGCCAGGCCTCGGACATCGAGATCCACGCCAAGGAAATCCTCTACCTGCGTTCGCGCCTGAACGAGATCATGGCCAAGCACACCGGCCAGCCGATCGAGCGCATCGAGCGCGACACCGACCGCGACAACTTCCTCTCGGGCGCTGAGGCGGTCGAGTACGGCCTGGTGGACAAGGTACTGACGAACCGCGCAGAAGCGTGATAAAAGCGCGCGGCGTAAGAATACGGAGACAGAGATGACGGAAAAGAAGACCCCGGGCGAAAAGCTCCTCTACTGTTCCTTCTGCGGCAAGAGCCAGCATGAGGTGCGCAAGCTCATCGCCGGGCCCTCCGTCTTCATCTGCGACGAATGCATCGAGCTGTGCAACGACATCATCCGGGACGAGATTGCCGCCGACCACGGCGGCAAGGGCGCCAAGGGCGAACTGCCGACGCCGAAGGAGATCTGCACCATCCTCGACCAGTACGTCATCGGCCAGGACCCGGCCAAGCGCATCCTGTCGGTCGCCGTCTATAACCATTACAAGCGCCTCAAGCATCTGTCGAAGAGCGATGAGGTGGAGCTGGCGAAGAGCAATATCCTGTTGATCGGCCCGACCGGCTCGGGCAAGACGCTGCTGGCGCAGACCCTGGCGCGCCTGCTCAACGTGCCTTTCGTCATGGCCGATGCGACGACGCTGACCGAGGCCGGCTACGTCGGCGAAGACGTGGAGAACATCATCCAGAAGCTGCTGCAGAAGTGCGACTACGAGGTCGAGAAGGCGCAGCAAGGCATCGTTTACATCGACGAGATCGACAAGATTTCGCGCAAGAGCGACAACCCGTCGATTACCCGCGACGTCTCGGGCGAAGGCGTGCAGCAGGCGCTGCTGAAGCTGATCGAAGGCACCATCGCCTCGGTGCCGCCGCAGGGCGGCCGCAAGCACCCGAACCAGGACTTCGTCCAGGTCGACACCACCAACATCCTGTTTGTCTGCGGCGGCGCCTTCGACGGCCTGGACAAGGTTATCCGCAACCGCACCGAGCAGGCCGGCATCGGCTTCGGCGCGGAGGTGAAGAGTCGCGACAGCAAGGACGTCACTGAAACCCTGCGCATGGTCGAACCGGAAGACCTCATCAAGTTCGGCCTGATCCCCGAGTTCGTCGGCCGTCTGCCGGTGGTGGCGACGCTGCACGAGTTGGACGAGGCGGCGCTGATGGAGATCCTCGTCGAGCCGAAGAATGCCCTCATCAAGCAGTACCAGAAGCTTTTCGCGATGGAGGGCGCCGAGCTAGAGGTCCGCCCCCAGGCGCTGCAGGCCATCGCTCGCCGGGCGCTCAAACGCAAGACCGGGGCGCGCGGTCTGCGCTCCATTCTCGAATCGGTTCTCCTCGATACCATGTATGAACTTCCCAACATGGAGAATGTCTCTAAGGTGGTGGTCGACGAGGGCATGATCGAGGGCACCTCGAAGCCGATCCTGATCTACGCCGACCAGCCCAAGGTGGCCGGCTCCAACTGATTGTTTCTGATGGCCTAACCGGTTTTCCTGGGCCCCCACTGAACTTCTTGAATTTCCTGCCGTTGATCCCCACATAGGTTCAACGGCTGTCTCTATAAAGGAAAACATCATGTCAAGCGCGCTTGACCTCCCCGCAGAACAAATTGAACTGCCGCTGCTTCCCCTCAGGGACGTGGTGGTTTTCCCCCACATGGTGATTCCGCTGTTCGTCGGGCGGCCGAAATCGATCAAGGCGCTGGAAACCGCCATGGAGGCGGGCAAGCACATCCTGCTCGTTGCGCAGAAATCGGCGGCCAAGGACGAGCCCGGCGTCGAGGACATGTACGAGATCGGCTGCGTCGCCAACATTCTGCAGATGCTCAAGCTGCCCGATGGCACAGTGAAGGTGCTGGTCGAAGGCGGCCAGCGCGCCCGCATCGAACGTGTTGTGGATCAGCGCAGCATGTTCTCCGCGACGGTCATGCCCTTGCCGGCCGACGAACGGACGACGCACGAGGTCGAAGCCATGCGCCGGGCCATCATTGCCCAGTTCGACCAGTACGTGAAACTCAACAAGAAGATCCCCCCGGAAATCCTCACCTCCCTGGCCGGCATAGAGGAGGCCGGACGCCTGGCCGACACCATTGCCGCCCATCTGCCGCTCAAGCTCGAGCAGAAGCAGGAAATCCTCGAGATCTTCGACGTCGGCGGCCGGCTGGAGAAGCTGCTCTCGCAGCTCGAGACCGAGCTCGACATCCTGCAGGTCGAAAAGCGCATCCGCGGCCGCGTCAAGCGCCAGATGGAGAAGAGCCAGCGCGAGTACTACCTGAACGAACAGGTCAAGGCCATCCAGAAGGAACTTGGCGAGGGCGAGGAAGGTGCCGACCTCGACGAGATGGAGAAAAAGATCAAGACGGCCGGCATGAGCAAGGAGGCGCAGAACAAGGCGCTCGCCGAGCTGAAGAAGCTGCGCCTGATGTCGCCCATGTCCGCCGAGGCGACAGTGGTGCGCAACTTCATCGAGACGCTGACCAACCTGCCCTGGAAGAAGAAGAGCCGCATCAGCAAGGATCTAACCGTCGCCGAGAAGGTTCTGGAGAAGGATCACTACGGCCTGGAGAAGGTCAAGGAGCGCATTCTCGAGTATCTGGCGGTGCAGCAGCGCGTAGACAAGCTGAAAGCGCCGATCCTCTGCCTGGTTGGCCCTCCGGGCGTCGGCAAGACCTCGCTCGGCCAGTCGATTGCCCGCGCAACCAACCGCAAGTTCGTGCGCATGTCCGTGGGCGGCGTGCGCGACGAGGCGGAGATCCGTGGCCATCGCCGCACCTACATCGGCTCCATGCCGGGCAAGATACTGCAGAACATGACCAAGGTTGCCGTGAAGAACCCGCTCTTCCTGCTCGACGAGGTCGACAAGATGGGCCAGGACTTCCGCGGCGATCCGAGTTCGGCCCTGCTGGAAGTGCTCGATCCGGAACAGAATTCCACCTTCGTTGACCATTATGTCGAGGTCGAATACGACCTGTCAGACGTAATGTTCGTCGCCACTGCCAACACCCTGAACATTCCGGCGCCGTTGCTGGACCGCATGGAGGTGATCCGCCTCTCGGGCTACACCGAGGACGAGAAGGTGAACATCTCGCAGCGCTACCTGTTGCCCAAGCAGCTGAAGAACAACGGCGTGAAGAAGGAAGAATTGTCCGTCACCGAGGATGCGCTGCGCGACATCGTGCGCTATTACACGCGCGAGGCCGGTGTGCGCAGCATGGAACGTGAAATCTCCAAGATCTGCCGCAAGGTGGTGAAATCCCTGGTGCTGAAGAAGCGCCACAGCAAGGTCGTGGTGAACGCCCGCAATCTCGACAAGTATCTCGGCGTACGCAAATACACCTTCGGCATGGCCGAGAAGGAGAATCAGGTCGGCCAGGTCACCGGCCTGGCCTGGACCGAGGTCGGCGGCGAACTGCTCACCATCGAGGCGGTGGTGCTGCCCGGCAAGGGCAAGACCATGACGACCGGCAAGCTCGGCGAGGTGATGCAGGAGTCGATACAGGCGGCGCTGTCGGTGGTGCGCAAGCGTTCCAGGGCGCTCGGCATCTCGGAGGACTTTTACCAGAAGAGCGATATCCACATCCATCTGCCGGAAGGAGCGACGCCGAAGGACGGCCCGAGCGCCGGCATTGCGATCTCGACGGCGCTTGTCTCGATCCTGACCGGCATTCCCGTGCGTGCCGATGTTGCCATGACCGGCGAAATCACGTTGCGCGGGGAAGTGCTGCCGATCGGAGGGCTGAAGGAGAAGCTTCTCGCTGCAGTGCGTGGTGGCATTCGCACTGCGCTGATTCCTGAGGAAAACGTCAAGGACCTGGTCGACATTCCGGAGAACATCAAGAATGCGATCGAGATTGTTCCGGTGAAGTGGATCGATCAGGTGCTGGAACTGGCGCTCGAACGCAAGCCCGAGCCGTTGCCAGAGTCGGCCGATGTGGCTGCCGTAGCGTCGGGCGAGGCAGCGGCCGCTTCGAATCTGATTACGCACTGAATCCATTCGACTACACGCATGCATTGCCGCAGCCGCGGCAATGCATGCGCACGTTTGCGTCTTCACATCTGCGCCCCCATCCGAAAGTCGCTTGACACGAGGTTTTTCGGCTTGCTATAAAGCGCCTTCGCCTTTCATTGTTTGTCATTCATCAATCCAGAGTCAGAGGGGGCCTTTGTGAACAAGTCAGAACTCATCGATCAGATCGCCAAGTCGGCCGATATTTCCAAAGCGGCTGCCGGCCGGGCGCTGGACGCCACCGTGGGCGCGATCAGGACCTCCCTGAAGAAGGGAGGCATGGTGACGCTGGTCGGTTTTGGAACGTTTTACGTGGGCAAGCGTGCGGCGCGCAGCGGCCGCAATCCGCGCACCGGCGCGATGATCAAGATCAAGGCTGCACGCGTGCCGAAGTTTCGTGCTGGAAAAGCGCTGAAAGATGCGGTAAACTAGCGCGCTTTTGCTGGGTCGCGTGGCGCGGACGGCGAAGCATGCGGGTGCTTAGCTCAGCTGGTAGAGCGTCGCCCTTACAAGGCGAATGTCGGCGGTTCGATCCCGTCAGCACCCACCAGTCAGGATGAGTGACGGTTCTGGCTTGCAGCAACAGGATTCAGGAGTGGTAGTTCAGTTGGTTAGAATACCGGCCTGTCACGCCGGGGGTCGCGGGTTCGAGTCCCGTCCACTCCGCCAAAATCGGAAAAAAGGCGAACGCGAGTTCGCCTTTTTTTCTATCTTCCCCACGTTTGAATACGGTGGCCGAGCATGTTCGACGCGGTACGCAACAACAAACGGATCGTCCAGGGCTTTCTGGTCCTGATCACGCTGCCCTTCGCTTTCTGGGGCGTGGATTCCTATTTCCGCAGCGGTGGCGGCTCAAGTGAAATGGCCACTGTCGGCGGGAGTCCAATTTCGCGCCAGGAATTCGCCCAGGCCGTGCGGGACCAGCAGGAACGGCTGCGCGCCCAAATGGGAGGCGATTTCAATCCCGCCATGCTGGAGACGCCGGAAGCGCGCCAGGCCATGCTCGACTCGCTGATCACCCAGCGCCTGCTGCTACTGCATGCGACCAAATCGGGCCTGACGGCCAGTGATGCGCAGCTGATCGAAGTCATCAGCTCGATTCCGGCGCTGCAGGAAGACGGCAAGTTCTCAAGGCGGCGTTATGAGCAAGCGCTTCGCGCCCAGGGTTTGACGCAAGCCGGTTTCGAAGCCAAGCTGCGCCAGGATCTGACGCTGCAGCAGCTGGTGCAGGCGGTTTCCGACACCGCCGTCATTTCAAATGCCGCGGCTGAACGGGTGATCGCGATCCAACTCGAGGAACGCCAGGTGAGCGAGGCGGCGATCCGGCCGGAACAGTATGCCGCACAGGTCAAATTGTCTGCCGAAGCTGTCAAGGATTACTACGAAAAGAACCGCAAGCTTTTCGAGATACCGCAACAGATCCGCGCGGAGTTCGTCGTGCTGAGTCGTGAAGCCCTGATGGAGCAGACCGCGGTCAGCGCGGAGGAGATCAAGGCCGCCTATGAGAAAAACGCCAAGAATTTCGTGACGCAGGAGGAGCGCCGCGCCAGCCACATCCTCATCCAGGCCCCGGCGGATGCGCCCGAGGCGGAATTGAAGGCCGCCCGCGCGAAGACCGACGCGATTCTCCAGCAGGTGAATAGAAATCCGGCAGACTTTGCCAAGCTGGCCAAGGAACACTCGCAGGATCCGGGATCGGGCCCGAAGGGCGGCGACCTCGGCTTTTTTCCGCGCGGCGCGATGGTCAAGCCGTTCGAGGATGCCGTATTTTCGTTGAAAGAGAATCAGGTCAGCGGTGTGGTGCGCAGCGAGTTCGGCTTCCACATCATCCGGCTGACCGGCATCAAGCCCGGCAAGGTGCGCAGCCTCGAGGAGGCACGCGATTCAATCGCTGCTGAACTCAAGCTCCAGGCGGCAGGCCGGAAGTTCGCAGAGGCTGCGGAGACCTTCTCGAATATGGTGTATGAACAATCGGACAGCCTGCAACCGGCCGCTGAGAAATTCAAGTTGTCGATTCGGCAGACCGGCTTCTTCGATCAGGGTAATCGCGCTGCGGCGGGGCCGTTGGCTGGCAACGATAAGCTGTTCGCAGCCCTGTTTTCCGACGATGCCTTGAAGAACAGGCGCAACACGGATGCCGTCGAGGTGGCGCCGAATACCCTGGTTGCTGCGCGTGTGATGGAGGTGCGCCCGGCCGAACTGCGGTCGTTCGAATCGGTCAAGGGCGACATAGAAAGAAAGTTGATTGCGGAGGAGACGGCCCGCCTGGCGCAGAAGGACGGCGAAGAGAAGCTCGCCCGGCTGCAGCGGGGCGAGGCAGTTGTGCTCGCCTGGGGACAGCCGCAGTCGGTCATGCGGTCGCCGATGCGCGGCCTGTCGCCGGAGGCGCAGCGAGTGATTTTCGCCGCTCCTGCCGGCAAGCTGCCCGCTTACGCTGGAATCGGACTGCCCAACGGCGCTTATGTCGTGTATCGCATTTCGCAGGTCCGTTCCGGTGCTGGGAAAGGCGGGGATGACCAGCGGGCGCAAATGCAGCGGGCGCAACTCGCACAACTGTCGGGCGCCGAGGACTTCAATGCCTATCTGGCAGCGTTGCAGCAACGTTACGGGGTCAAGATCAACAAGGCGGCGCTGGCGAAAGGCGACGGAGAATAGGGTCCGGCGACGGACTTGCCGTGTGCCTGAGTGGCACGGAACGAAAACGGGCTGCCGCGGCAGCCCGTTTTCGTTCCGGCGAAGCGTTGCTACTGCGGCAGGGGATCGGGATTGCCCAAGGCTGTGGTGTTGAGGCCGCCGTCGACGTAGAGAATCTCGCCGGTGATGCCGCTGGCGAGGTCGGAGAGCAAGAATGCGGCCGCATTGCCGACTTCCTCGATGGTGACGTTCCGTCGTAACGGCGCGTGGTGCGCATTGTAGGCGAGCAGCTTGCCGAAGTTGCCGATGCCTGAGGCGGCGAGCGTCTTGATCGGTCCGGCCGAAATGGCGTTGGCACGGATGCCCTGCGGACCCAGGCAGAAGGCCAGGTAGCGCGTGCCTGCCTCGAGGCTGGCCTTGGCCAGGCCCATGGTGTTGTAGTTGGGTAGGGTGCGTTCGGCACCGAGGTAGGACAGGCACAGCAACGAGGGATGACGGCCCTTCAGCAGCATCGGCCGGGCCGCCTTGGCCAGAGCTGGGAAGCTATAGGAGGAGACGTCATGGGCGATGCGGAAAGCGTCGCGAGTAATGCCTTCGAGGAAATCGCCCTCGATGGCCTCACTCGGTGCAAAAGCGATGGAGTGAACCAGCCCCTCCAGCCCGTCCCAGTGCTTGCCGAGTTCGGCGAAGAGCGCATCGATCTGCATGTCTTCCGCCACATCGCAGGGGAAGATCAGCTTGCTGCCGAATTCATCGGCGAATTTGGCAATGCGTTCCTTGAATCGGTCGTTCTGGTAGGTGAAGGCCAGTTCGGCGCCCTCGCGATGGCAGGCCTTGGCAATGCCATAGGCGATCGAGCGGTTGGATAGCAGGCCGGTGATGAGGATGCGTTTTCCTGCGAGGAAGCCCATCGTCGAATCCCGTAAAAATGACCGCGTGTTTATGAAAATGACCGCGCAATTATAGCGGAGCCCGGCAGATGACGCCAATTCGCCCATCCGCTACACTCCACGCACGATGCGCGAATTTCCGACGCCTGTCTGCTGGATGCTAGCCATTGCCGCACTCCTCTCCGGTTGCGGCGAGGTGTGGAACAATCCCTACCCGACTCAGGACAGCGGCAAAAACATCCTCTACAGCGCCTTCACCGAACGCCCCAAGCACCTCGATCCGGTGCAGTCCTACAGCGAGGATGAGGCCGAGTTCAATGCGCAAGTCTACGAGCCGCCGCTGCAGTACCACTACCTGAAGCGACCTTATATGCTGATTCCGCTGACGGCAGAGACGGTGCCACGGCCGCGTACCGTGGATGCCGCCGACCGCGACGTGCCGGCAGATTCCCCCCGCGTGGCCCACACGCTTTACGAGATCCGCATCCGGCCGGGGATTTTCTACCAGCCGCATCCGGCCTTTGCCCGCGGCTCCGACGGAAACCTGCTCTATCACGGGCTCACGCAGAACGACCTGAAGGACATCTATACCCTGCGCGATTTCCCGCACAGCGGCACGCGCGAACTGACGGCCGAGGACTACATTTACCAGATAAAACGACTGGCTCACCCGCGCCTGCATTCGCCGGTCTTCGGACTGATGAGCGAGTACGTCGTCGGCCTGAAGGAATTCGCAGAGGCGCTGAAGGCGGAGGACAGGTCGCTGGCGGCCTCGGGGAGAAAACATGCCTGGCTCGATCTGTCGAAGATTCCGCTCGCCGGCGTCGAGCTGACGGGGAAGTACAGCTATCGCATCCGCATCAAGGGCCGCTATCCGCAGTTCGCCTACTGGTTGGCGATGAACTTCTTCGCGCCGGTGCCGATCGAGGCCGACCGCTTTTACGCCCAGCCCGGCATGGCCGACAAAAACCTGATTCTCGACTGGTACCCAGTCGGCACCGGCCCCTACATGCTGACCGAGAACAATCCCAATGCACGAATGATCCTCGAACGCAATCCGAACTACCGAGGCGAGGACTATCCGGGCGAGGGCGAGGAGAGGGACGCTGCCGCCGGCCTGCTCGCCGATGCCGGCAAGCGCATGCCCTTCATCGACAAGGTCGTGTTCTCGCGCGAGCGTGAGGGCATCCCGTACTGGAACAAGTTCCTTCAGGGATACTACGATCTTTCCGGCATCAGCTCCGACAGCTTCGACCAGGCCGTGCGCATTTCCGTCGAGGGTGAAGCCGGCGTTTCGCCGGAGATGACGGCAAAGGGCATCAAGCTGGTGACGTCGGTCGGCACCGCCACGCGCTATTTTGCCTTCAACTGGCTCGACCCGGTGGTCGGCGGCAACCAGGCCGACGCAACGGCACGCGAGCGGGCGAGGAAGCTGCGTCAGGCGATCTCCATTGCGCTCGACTGGGAGGAGTTCATTTCCATCTTTGCCAACGGTCGTGGCATTCCGGCGCAAGGGCCGATACCCCCCGGCATCTTCGGCTTCAGGGCGGGCGATGTCGGCATCAACCCAGTGGTGTACGACTGGGTGGACGGCACGCCGCGGCGCAAGTCTCTCGAAGCGGCAAAGAAGCTGCTCGCCGATGCCGGCTATCCGGGCGGGCGCGACGCGAAGAGCGGCCAGCCCCTGGTGCTCTATCTCGACACCACCGACCGCGGCCCCGGCGACAAGCCACGCCTGGACTGGTATCGCAAGCAGTTCGCCAAGCTGTCGATCCAGCTGGAAGTCCGCGGCACCGATTACAACCGCTTCCAGGAGAAGGTGCGCAAGGGCGCGGCGCAGATCTTCGTATGGGGTTGGAACGCAGACTATCCCGATCCGGAGAATTTCCTTTTCCTCTTTCACGGCCCGCAGAGCCGCGCCAAGTTCCAGGGCGAGAATGCCGCCAATTACGCCAACCCGGAATACGACCGGCTCTTCGAGCAGGTAAAACACATGGAGAACAGCCCGGCGCGGCAGGCACTGATCGACCGCATGATGGCCATCCTGCGCGAGGATGCGCCCTGGTCGTTCGGCTTCCACCCGAAGGACTACAGCTTGCACCACGGCTGGGTGGCGAACCTCAAGCCGAACCACATGGCGAGGAACGGCCTCAAGTATCAAAAGATCGATGCGGTGCAACGCGAGCGGCTGCGTGCAGCCTGGAACCGTCCGGTGCTCTGGCCGCTCGGCCTGATGGCTGCCATCCTTGCCGCCAGCGCGGCGCCGGCGGTCATCGGCTGGCGCCGCCGGGAACGATCGCAGGGGAGGGCGTAATGCTGGCCTACATCATCCGCCGCCTGCTCTACGCCATTCCGATCCTGATCGGCGTCAATCTTTTGACCTTCACGCTGTTCTTCGTGGTGAACACGCCCGACGACATGGCGCGCATGCAGCTCGGCATCAAGCGCGTCACACCGGAGGCCATCCAGAAGTGGAAGGCGGAGCGGGGCTATGACAAGCCGCTGCTCTACAACGGGACGGCAGAGGGCGCGGGAAAAATCACGCGCACCATCTTCTTCGAAAAGTCGGTGAAGCTCTTCGTCTTCGATTTCGGACGCGCCGACGACGGCCGCGACATCGGCCACGAAATCAGGATGCGCATGGCGCCGAGCCTGGCTATCGCCGTGCCGGCCTTCATCCTCGGGCTCTTCGTAACGATCTCCTTTGCCCTCCTGCTGGCCTTCTTTCGCGCCACCTATCTCGATTTCTGGGGCGTGGTCATGTGCGTGGCCATGATGTCCATCTCCAGCCTGTTCTACATCATCGGCGGGCAATACCTGGTGAGCAAGGTCTGGCATTTGGTGCCAATCTCGGGCTATGCCGGTGGCCTGGATGCCGGGCGCTTCCTGCTGCTGCCGGTAATCATCAGCGTGGTTGCCGGCATCGGCAGCAGCACGCGCTGGTATCGCACCATTTTCCTCGAGGAGATCGGCAAGGACTACGTCCGCACGGCGCGTGCTAAGGGCCTGTCAGAATTGGCGGTGTTGTTTCGTCATGTACTGAAGAACGCCATGATTCCGATCCTCACCGGTGTCGTCGTGGTGATCCCGCTGCTCTTCATGGGCTCGCTGCTCACCGAATCCTTCTTCGGCATTCCGGGGCTCGGTTCCTACACCATCGACGCCATCAATGCGCAGGACTTCGCCGTGGTGCGCTCGATGGTCTTCATCGGCTCGGTGCTGTACATCGCCGGCTTGCTGCTGACAGACCTGTCCTACACCCTGGTCGATCCGCGCGTGAGGCTGCAGTGATGCCGATCGTCTTGTGGACCGATGCCCTGATTTTCCTCCTCATTGCCTCCGCGATCGGTGCCGGCTTCTACGTCATCCGCCGCGAATACCTGCTGGCGTCGTGGCGCCGCGTCGGCGAGAGCCGCGCCGGCATGGCGTCGCTGACGGTGTTGGCGGCTTTCATCGCCATCGGTCTGTTGGATTCGCTGCACTATCGGCCGCGTCTCGACGACGTCTCGGGCAGGACGGCCAGCGGCTACAGCAGTGAGGTGCGCAGCGCCCTGGATGCGCTGCTGCTGCCCTTGCGGGCTGGTACCGAGAAGACCTATTCCGCACCGCTGGCCACACACCTTTATGCCAGGGAGACGGTTGAACTGCCGGACGGCAGCCAGACGCGGGTGTTCCCGCGATTACAGCATGGCGGCGCGCACCTTGAGAACCCCGAGCAGGACTGGGGAAAGGACGTGGCCGCCCGGACCGTCCGCGGGTTGGCGTTCGCCGTGCTGGCGGGACTGACTTTTTCTGCGATCGTCGTGCAAGCGGCGGCACTGCGCTGGGGGCTTGGCTGGCAGGTAACCTGGCGCCGCATCTGGAAGGGCGACACGCAGTTTGCCTGGAATGCAGTCCTGACCGCCTTGGCGGTCCTCATGCTGCTGGCCGGGCCGGTCATTTCGCTGGCCGGCGGCTACCACGTCTTCGGCACCGACAAGGTTGGACAGGATGTGCTGTATCTCACGCTGAAGAGCATCCGCACCGGACTGGTCATCGGTACCATCACCACGCTGTCGATGCTGCCCTTCGCGGTGGCGCTGGGCATTGTCGCCGGATATCGCGGCGGTTGGATCGACGACTTCATCCAGTATCTCTACACGACTCTGAATTCGATCCCCAGCGTGCTGCTCATTGCCGCCTCGGTGCTGATGGTTCAGGTGGCGATCGACACGCATCCGGACTGGTTTGCCACCGCAGCCCAGCGTGCCGATGCGCGCCTGCTGGCACTGTGCCTGATCCTAGGCGTGACGAGCTGGACGGGATTGTGCCGGCTGCTGCGCGCCGAGACTCTCAAGCTGCGTGAGCTGGAGTACGTTCAGGCGGCGCAGGCCTTCGGCGCCTCGCCCTCGCGCATCATGGGGCGCCACATCCTGCCCAACGTCATGCACATCGTGCTGATCGCTGTGGTGATGGACTTTTCCGGCCTGGTGCTGGCCGAGGCGGTTCTCTCCTATATCGGCATCGGCGTCGATCCCAGCACCATCAGCTTCGGCACCATGATCAACACGGCGCGCCTCGAGCTGGCGCGCGAGCCGGTGGTCTGGTGGTCGCTGATCGCCGCCTTTGCCTTCATGTTCGTGCTGGTCCTGGCGGCCAACCTGTTTTCCGACGCGGTACGGGATGCTTTCGATCCGCGCGTTGCCAGCCGCCGTGTCGCGGCCCCGGCGCAGGAGAAGGCGGCATGAGCCTGTTGCGCGTCGACTCCCTGCAAACTTCGCTCGCGAGTGCGGCGGGTGTCGTGCGCGCAGTCGACGATGTTTCGTTCGAGCTCGCCGCGGGAGAAACCTTTGCCCTGCTGGGCGAGTCTGGCTGCGGCAAGTCGATGACGGCGCTCTCGCTCATGCGGCTGCTGCCCGATGCCGGATCGATTGTCGGCGGGCGGGTCTTGCTGGGCGGGCGCGACCTGCTGGCCCTGTCCGAGTCGGAGATGCGCGAGGTGCGCGGCAGCGAGTTGGCGATGATCTTCCAGGAGCCTGCCACCAGCCTGAATCCGGTTCTGACCGTCGGCGAGCAGATCGTCGAAGTGCTGGAACGGCATGCATCGATGAGAGGGGCGGCCGCGCGCCGACACGCCCTGGAACTCGTTGCCGCTGTCGGCATTCCCGACCCCGGGCGTCGCCTCGGCGAGTACCCCTTCCAGCTTTCGGGCGGCATGAAGCAACGGGTCATGATCGCCATGGCGCTGGCCGGCGATCCCGCCTTGCTGATTGCCGACGAGCCGACGACCGCGCTCGATGTGACGATCCAGGCCCAGGTGCTCGACCTGCTCGGACAGCTGCAGCGCAGCCGCGGCATGGGGATGCTGCTTATCACACACGATCTGGGCATAGTCTCGCAGCTGGCGCAGCGGGTCGGCGTCATGTATGCAGGCGAACTGGTGGAAGTCGCCGAACGCACGGCGTTCTTCGCCTCGCCGAAACATCCTTATTCGAACAAGCTGTTTGCCGCGCTGCCGCGCCCTGAGCGGCGGGGCGCGGCGCTGGAAACGATTCCGGGCAGCGTGCCGCCGCTGTCGACGAGGTTTACCGGCTGCCGCTTCGCCGAGCGCTGCCCAAGTGTCCGGGAGCGCTGCCGGGAGGAGGTGCCATCCTGGCATGCGGCAGAGGCGGGGCATGTCGTGCGTTGCCACCTTTACGATGCGAAGACACCGGCCGTTGAGGGAAGCGCCCGCGTCGCGGAAACGTCGTCGTTGCACAGTGGCGAGAGTGATTCCATGCCGCCGGATTCCGAGGCGCCGCTGCTGGAGGTGGCCGGTCTGAAAGTGCATTTCCCGATCCGTCAAGGCGTTTTCAAGCGCGTCGTCGGGCAGGTCAAGGCGGTCGACGGCGTGTCGCTGAGACTGACTTTGGGGCGCACCCTGGCATTGGTGGGGGAGTCGGGCTGCGGCAAGACGACCGTGGGCAAGGCTGTCCTACAGTTGCTGCAACCCAGCGGCGGTAGCGTACGTTTCGCCGGCGAGGAACTCACCTCCCTGCCGGACGCACGTCTGCGCGCATTGAGAGCGGAAATGCAGATCGTGTTCCAGGACCCTTACGGGTCGCTGGACCCGCGCATGCGGGTGGGCGACATCATTGAGGAAGGCATGGCCGCCTTGGGCACGGCATCCGAGCTTGCGGTGCGGAACCGGCAGATCGATGAAATGATGCTGCGGGTCGGCCTCTCTTCCGAAATGCGTGGTCGTTACCCGCATGAATTTTCCGGCGGCCAACGGCAGCGCATCGCCATAGCCCGGGCGCTGGCGGTCGAACCCCGCCTGCTGGTCTGCGACGAGCCGACCAGCGCGCTCGACGTTTCCGTGCAAGCGCAGATCCTCAACCTGCTTAAGGAACTACAGGCCTCCCTCGGCCTCGCCTACCTGTTCATCACGCACAACATTGGCGTCGTGGAGTATCTGGCGCATGAAGTGGCGGTGATGTACCTCGGCCGGATTGTCGAGCGGGGCGCGGTGGGGGAAATCCTGCGCGACCCCAAGCACCCCTACACGGAGGCGTTGCTCTCGGCAGTACCGCGCCTGGACGTCGATACGGGCCGGCCGGTCATCGTGCTCAAGGGGGATATGCCTTCGCCGGCCCGTCCGCCTGCGGGTTGCCACTTTCATCCGCGATGTCCGCGGGCGATGCCGCAGTGTTCGGTCGGCTATCCTGCGGAGACGCAACTTGAGGGCGGGCGTAGCGTATGCTGCTACCTGTATGAGCAAATCCGTGCTTAGTTGCGTGGCGGCTGTTTCTTGGCAGCGACGTTTTTGGGAGGCGTCCCAGGTTTTTTCCTGGCGGCGTTCTTCTGGCGCTTGCCGGCGGCCATCTTCTTCTTGCCCCTGACGGGGGCCTTCCTGACGCTTGGCTTGATCACGGGGAGGTTTACCTTCAGAAGGTTATCCGCAACCGGCTCTCCCTTGGCCGGCACCAGCAGGGTATGACCAGGCCCGATGCGCATTCTCGCGCTGATGCCATTGACCTGCCTGAGTCGCGTTACCGTCAGGCCGTGCTTGTTCGCGACCGCAGCCAGGCTTTCGCCTTTTTTGATGGTGTAGGCCTGCCAGTTCGTCAGCGGCTTGTTGTGCGCCTCGAGATTGGACATGAACACGTCGACCTTTTCTGCCGGAAGCACGATGTTGGCTCCGCCCTTGTCCGGAATGACCGGCCGATTGAAGGCCGGATTGAGGGCAAGAAATTCCTCGATGGTCATTTCCGCCAGCCGCGCAGCAATGGCGACATCCATGTGGGCGGAGACCTCCACCGTCTGGAAGTAGGGTTTGTTGGGAATCGGGTCCAGGCTGACGTTGAAGAGCCCCGGCTGGGCAATGATGTTCTTGAGGGCCTGCAGCTTTGGCACGTACCAGCGCGTTTCATTGGGCATGGTCAGGCTCAGGTAGTCGGTCGGCAGTCCCTTGGCCATGTTCTTGTTGATGGCGCGGGCCACTGCGTTCTCGCCCCAGTTGTAGGAGGCCAGCGCGAGATGCCAGTCGCCGTGCATCTCGTATATCGATTGCAGGTAATCGAGTGCGGCGCTGGTGGAAGCGATGATGTCGCGTCGCTGATCCATCCACCAGTTCTGGTCGAGCTGGTAGGTCTTCCCGGTGGAAGGTATGAACTGCCACATGCCAGAGGCATGGGCGCGCGAATAGGCCATCGGGTTATAGGCGCTTTCGACGATCGGCAGCAGCGCCAGCTCGGTGGGCATGCCGCGCTTTTCCAATTCCTCGACGATATGGTGCATGTAGCGGCGGCTACGGTCGACGACGCGTCGCAGGTAGTCGGGGCGGGCGAGATACCAGGCTTGCTGCTGCTGGACCAGGGGGCTGTCGAGATTCGGCATGCCGAAGCCATGGCGGATGCGGACCCACAGGTCGTCGGGCGGCAGCGTCAGATCGATCGTCGCCAAGGGCGGCGGGTCTTCCTTCAGCTCAATGGTCTGGACGGGTTCGTGCGATGCTGCCTGCGTCGGCATGGGGGCCGCCACAGTCGAATCACCCTCCTCAGCGGCAGCCGAGGCAGGAAACTGGCAAAAGACAAGGCAAGCAAGGATTCCCGGCAGCGCGGTCTTGAGCGTGAACATGGAACCTGAGAGTGCGAAAACCCAATGCTACCGTTGCCCCTCCGGGGCGTCAATTTCTCTCTCTGCAATCCGCTGAAAATAACTCTATCCGGCCTGTATTCGGCTATGCTTGCCGCCAAAAGCAGGAATGGTCCAACGATTCCCGATGAAAGCACTCGTCATAGAAGATACCGCGACCAGCCAGGCGGTGATCTGTCATCTGCTGGAGCGTCTGGGCATACAGCCGGTCCAGGCGCGTGATGGGCTGACTGGCATTGTCAGTTTCGAGAAGGAGCAGCCGGATCTGATCCTCCTGGACATCATACTTCCGGGTATCGATGGCTTTGAAGTAGCCCGACGCATTCGGGCCATGGAAAGGCCGGGCGAGTGGACGCCGATCATTTTCCTGACCGCACTCACCAGGGATGAGGACCTGGAACGCGGCATCGAGGCAGGCGGCGATGATTATCTGCTCAAGCCGGTGAGCGAAGTGGTGCTGGGCGCCAAGGTGCGGGCGATGCAACGCATCATCCAGATGCGTCACTCGCTGCTCGTGCTGACGCGCAAACTGGACAGCGCCAATCGCGAGTTGACGCGGCTTTCCGCCGTCGACGGCCTGACCGGGATAGCCAACAGAAGACAGTTCGACGAGGCCTTGCTGCGTGAATGGCGGCGCTGCCTGCGCGAACGAGAACCGTTGTCGCTGCTGATGGTGGACGTGGATTACTTCAAGCAGTACAACGATGGCTACGGCCACCAGGCGGGGGATGAGTGCCTCAAGGTGGTAGCCGGCACACTGCGGAACAAATTGCGGCGACCGGCCGATATTGTGGCGCGGTATGGGGGCGAGGAGTTCGCGGCGGTGCTGCCCGACACCGCTTCGGAAGGGGCCATTCTGGTGGCCGAAGCCATGAACTCGGCAATCCTCAAGCTTGGCATACCGCATGAGGGCTCGGCGTTCGGCACCCTCACGGTCAGCGTGGGCGTGGCAACCCTTGTTCCCGTGCAGGTCGAGGGACTGCCCCGGCTGCTGAGTGCCGCCGATTGGGCATTGTACGAAGCCAAGCGCGAAGGACGCAATTGCGTGCGGGTCGCCGATCCGATGCTCGTGACGGACTGACTGTCAGCGGAAGCTGTTCTTCCATTCCCGCAAGGCGGCAAATACCTCATTGGGGCCAGCCAGGTGGGCTCCGCAGTGGCGTGTCGCAGAGGCAGCGACCTCAGGTTCCGCGCCCCGCAGGAAGGGGTTGGTCTCGCATTCTTCAGCAAGCGTGAAGGGTACGGTCGCTTGTTCGCTGGCGCGCAGCCGCGCCACTTGCCCGGCCCGCTCCAGCAGCCTTGCGTTCCCGGGCTCGACGGCCAGGGCAAAGCGTATGTTCGACTGCGTGTACTCGTGCGCGCAGAACACCTTCGTGTCGGGGGGCAAGGCGGCCAGCTTGCTCAACGAGGCCCACATCTGCTCCGCGGTCCCCTCGAACAGCCGGCCGCAGCCGCAGCCGAAAAGGGTGTCGCCGCAGAACAGTGCGCCATGGCCGTAATAGGCAATATGGCCACGTGTATGGCCGGGAACCTCCAGGACCTGAAAAGTCACCTTGAAACCCGGCAGGGCGACAGTATCCCCTTCGCGCAACGGAACCGTGACGCCGGCGATCGGCTCGTTCGCAGGGCCGTAAACCGGAGCCGGATGCCGTGCGATCAGGCCGGCGACCCCGCCGGCGTGGTCGCCGTGATGATGCGTGAGGAGAATGGCGGCCAGACTGGCGTTCTCGTCCGCCAGGTAGTGCAGCACGGGGGCGTCGTCGCCTGGGTCGACTGCGATGACGCTGCGACCTTCCCGCAGCAGCCAGATATAATTGTCCTCGAACGCGCGCAAGGCTTGAATGTCCATTGCGTGATTCTCGGACTTCGGAGCGAAATGTCAATTCCCGGACTCGATGCCTGGCTGGAGACCCCGCAGGGGAAATACATCCTCGAATGGGAACAGGCGCGTTTTGATCAGATGGTGGTCGACATTTTCGGCTTCAATGCTGTGCAGGTCGGCCTGCCGCAATGCGATTGTCTGCGGGCGAATCGCATGCCGCTGCGCTTTGTCTATGATTCTGCTCCGCCAGCCAGAGTGATCGGCGACTCCCATCACCTGCCCCTGGCCGGAAACAGCGTCGACCTGGTCGTACTGCCGCATATCCTGGAATTCGCGCCCGATCCGCACCAGATACTGCGCGAGGTGGAGCGCGTACTGGTGCCGGAAGGGCAGGTGCTGATCTCGGGGTTCAATCCCTTCAGTCTCTGGGGCATCAAGCGGCGCCTGGCTGGCAGGAGGGCAGCTTTCCCTTGGCAGGGACAGTACTTCAGTGTGCGGCGTCTGAAAGACCTTCTGACCTTGCTCAGCTTCGAAACTCAGGCTGGCTGCTTCGGCCGTTATTCGCCTGCGGTGACGCAGGAAAAATGGCTGCGCCGATGGCATTTTCTCGAACTGGCGGGCGACCGCTGGTGGCCGATTGCCGGTGCCGTGTACCTCCTGCAGGGCGTCAAGCGTCAGCACGGCCTGCGCCTGCTTACGCCGGCCTGGCATGACCGCAAGGCGCGTGCCAAGGCGCTGGCGCCTGCGGTACAGAGAATCCAGAAGGGCGGCCGGTGAGCGCGGCAACGGAGATTGTCGAGATCTACACCGATGGCGCCTGCAGAGGTAACCCGGGTCCTGGCGGGTGGGGTGCCCTGCTGAGAATGGGCGGCCACGAAAGGGAACTGTTCGGGGGCGAGGCGGATACGACCAACAACAGGATGGAACTCACCGCGGTGATCCGCGCCCTGGAGGCCCTCAAGCGACCGGTGCATGCCCGCGTGCATACCGATTCGCAATATGTCCAGAAAGGCATCAGCGAATGGATCCACGCCTGGAAAAAACGCGGCTGGCGCACCGCTGACAAGCAGCCGGTGAAGAATGCCGAGCTGTGGCGGGAGCTGGACGAGCTGGCATCGCGCCATCGCATCGAATGGCGCTGGGTGAAGGGCCATGCCGGCCATGCCGAGAACGAACGCGCCGATGCGCTCGCGCGCCGTGGCATCGATACCTTGAAAGGAACGCACGCTTGAGACAGGTTGTCCTCGATACGGAAACAACCGGTCTCGATTTTCGCCTTGGCGATCGTGTCATCGAGATCGGGTGCGTTGAGTTGCTCAACCGCAAGCTCACCGGGCAACGCTTTCATCGCTATATCAACCCGGAGCGCGAGGTCGAGGCGGGCGCGCTGGCCGTGCATGGCCTGTCGAACGAATTTCTGCAGGACAAGCCCCGGTTCGGCGAAATCGTTGCGGAATTCCTCGATTTCATCCGTGGGGCCGAACTGGTCATCCACAACGCGGCATTCGATGTCGGCTTCCTCAACAACGAGTTGGCCCTGCAGAAGGAGTCTGCGCTGGAGCAGGCCTGCGCGGGGGTGGTGGACACGCTGAAGATGGCGCGCGAACTGCATCCCGGCCGGAGGAATTCCCTGGATGCGCTTTGCGAGCGCTATGCCATCGACAACTCCGGCCGCACGCTGCATGGCGCCCTGCTGGATGCCGAACTCCTGGCCGAGGTCTATCTGTCCATGACGCGCGGCCAGGAAAGCCTGATCATGGAGATCGACGCGACAGCAACCCCTGTTCTGCAGGCCGGACTGGCGGAACAACGTCCGCCACTGCGTGTGCTGCGAGCCAGCGCTGACGAGTTGACGGAACATGAGAAGGTCCTTGCGGAAATAGGCAAGGAAAGCAAGGGCAACTGCATCTGGCCGATTTCAGGAGGTTGAATTTCCGGGTTGCCTCGCCCGTTGGTCGGTCAGGGTGAAGTAGAAGGTCGAACCGGCCTCGAGGCAGCTGTCTGCCCAGATGCGGCCACCATGCAGGTGGATGATACGTTGAACAGTCGCCAGTCCGATGCCGGTGCCCTCGAACTCCTCCGGACTATGCAGTCGCTGGAATGCGGCGAAGAGCTTATCGGCGTATTTCATATCGAACCCCGCACCGTTGTCCCTGACATAGAACACGTGATCTCCGTTTTCCTCCCGGCAGCCGAACTCGATGATCGAATTGTTGCGTTTTGAGGTGAATTTCCAGGCATTGCCGAGCAGGTTTTGCAGGACGGCCTGCAGCAATACGGGGTCGCCCTGTGTTACGAGATTTTCCTGCACACGCGTCTCGACCTTTCTTTCAGGCTCCGATTCGGCAAGTTCCAGAAGCATGGCGTGTGCCATGTCGCTGATGCGAACCGACTCAAGCCGGACTTCGCTGCGGGCGACGCGGGAAAGTTCAAGCAGGTCGTCGATGAGATCCCCCATGCGGACACTGGCTTTCCGTATCCGCTTCAGATGGTCCAGTGACTCGCTCTTGTCGCAGCCCTGGCAGCCTTCTTCCATCAGATGGGCAAAGCCGTTGATGCCGCGCAGTGGCGCGCGTAGGTCGTGGGAGATGGAGTAGCTGAACGCCTCCAGTTCTTTGTTGGTGGCAGTAAGCTGTCGGGTGCGCTCCGCCACGCGTCGTTCCAGGTCGGCATTGAGCTGAACAATCTTGTCTTCGGCCTTCTTCCGCGCCGTGATGTCCTCCTTGACCGCAATGAAATGCGTTATCCGGCCATGCTCATCCCTGAGCGAGGAGATGCGCGTATCCTCCCAGAATAGTTCGCCGTTCTTCTTCCGGTTCAGCAGTTCGCCACGCCACTCCCGGCCGGCTCGAATGGTTGCCCAGAGATTGCGATAGATGGCCGATGGGGTTAGGCCCGATTTCAGGATGCCAGGCGTTTTTCCGAGCGCCTCCTGTGGCGTATAGCCGGTGACCTCGGAGAACTTTGGATTGATGTATTCGATTATGCCCTGCGGGTCTGTGATGACGACAGTAGCGGGGCTGGATTCGATCGCCTGCGACATCTTGCGCAGGTTGTGGCCGGTTTCCCTCAATTGGGCGACATCCACGGCAATCTGCTCCATGTCCTTTTGGATGGTGTCCGCCATCTGGTCGAAAGCCAGCGCGACTTCTCCTATCTCATCCTGGGAACGGTAGCCGACGCGGGCATCGTGGCGCCCGCTTGCGAAAGCGCGGCTGGCCCTCACGAGGCGGCGGAGCGGTAGCACCACCTGGTAGCGAATAACCAGCAGGCTGAAAATGAGCATGGCTAGATCCAGCATGGCCAGCCGATAGAGGTTGCGCATCGCCTCGTCTTCGATAAGCTCGGCGTTCGTGGCGAGGGTGGCAGCGATGACGTCCGCCAACTCGAGGATGGCCTTACCGTCGCGATATAGGTGGTCCAGTTCGGCCTTGATGTTCTGTTCAGAGATGGCTCCTGTCAGGATGCCATCTATTTTCTGCCGGTAATTGATCGAGTGCCTCCAGGCCGATTCAATGGCGTCCTGCAGATGCGGCGGCAAGGCCTTGACTTCCTGGCCAGAAAGCCTGCCCCCACCGTCGAGCACGGCAAGGGTTTCATCGAGACGTTTCAATCTGTCTTCAATCGCCGTACGGTCGGCATCCTGCCCCTGCACGAGACGGTAAGTGTCGAGCTGGATGCTCTGGCTGATCCAGCGCAGGCTACCTGTCAGATTGATCAGTATGGCCGTTCCTTGGAGGCGCAGAAACGAGGACTGGATCACGAAGACGTTGCCGGCGCCGATTATGATCAGCACGGCAAAGAGGAGCATGAGTTTCTTCCGGATCGTCAGGCGCATAGCACGGTGCAACAGCGATGCGTTTTGCATCGCCTGCCCCTTCTCCTGGCATGAATCCGTTGCAATATTCATGGGCCCTTTATACGTTATGCCGGGTGTTGCCGGATATCGAAAAAGCCTGCGGGGATAGGGCAGATTCCGGTGCCGTGCGTAGTGGCACGGCAGTACGACAATCTGGTCTGGGCGGATCTGGGCCCGGGATGGCGCTGGGGATTGCGGCAAGCCAGTCGCCAGTTATGGCTAACGGCAAACTGGCAAGCAACTTTATATCACGTTTAAATTTAAATTATTACAAGAAGAGCTTTGAAAAGGAAGTGGTTTCGGCTACAATGCGCACCTTCAGGCGCGTAGCTCAGCTGGTTAGAGCACCACCTTGACATGGTGGGGGTCGTAGGTTCGAGTCCTATCGCGCCTACCAATTCGAAAACAGAAGTCAGAGGACGGAGGCCGAAGCGGCTTCGGTTTTCTGGCTTTTGTTGTTTATGGCGGGTCCAGGATGCTGACGATCACATTGCCGGATGGTTCCAAGCGGGAATTTCCCCAAGCGGTCACAGTGGCCGAGGTGGCGGCTTCGATCGGCGCCGGCCTTGCCAAGGCGGCGCTCGCCGGCAAGGTCGACGGCCGGCTGGTCGACACCAACTTCCTCATCGAGCGAGACTGTACCTTGGCCATCGTTACGGACAAGGACATCGATGGCATTGAAATCCTGCGCCATTCGACAGCGCACCTGCTGGCCTATGCCGTCAAGGAGCTGTTTCCCGACGCCCAGGTCACCATCGGTCCCGTCATCGAGAACGGCTTCTACTACGATTTCTCCTACAAGCGCCCGTTTACGCCGGAAGACTTGGCGAGGATCGAAGCGCGTATGGCCGAGCTGGCAAAAAGAGATATTCCCGTTGTGCGCGAGGTGTGGCCGCGCGACAAGGCCGTCGGCTTCTTCAAGTCCATCGGCGAGCACTACAAGGCAGAGATCATCGCCTCGATTCCTGCCGGCGAGGACGTCTCACTCTACCGCGAGGGCGATTTTGTTGATCTGTGCCGCGGCCCTCACGTTCCTTCTACCGGCAAGCTGAAGGTCTTCAAGCTGATGAAAGTGGCCGGCGCCTATTGGCGCGGGGATTCACGCAACGAGATGCTGCAGCGTATTTATGGCACCGCTTGGTCGAAGAAAGACGAACTCGATGCCTATCTGCACATGCTTGAGGAAGCTGAAAAGCGCGACCATCGCAGGCTGGGCCGGCAGCTCGATCTCTTCCATCTGCAGGACGAGGCGCCCGGAATGGTGTTTTGGCATCCCAAGGGCTGGGTGATATGGCAGGAAGTCGAGCAATACATGCGTCGATTGCTGTCCGCGAATGGCTACCTCGAAGTGCGTACGCCACAGGTGATGGATCGCGTGCTGTGGGAGAAGTCCGGTCACTGGGAAAACTATGCCGAGCACATGTTCACCACCAAGGCGGAGGAGCGCGACTTCGCGGTCAAGCCAATGAATTGCCCCGGCCACGTGCAGATATTCAACCAGGGCATCAAGAGTTATCGCGATCTCCCCTTGCGGCTGGCCGAGTTCGGTTCCTGTCACCGCAATGAACCGTCAGGTGCGCTGCACGGCATCATGCGTGTGCGTGGGTTCGTGCAGGACGACGCCCATATCTTCTGTACCGAGGAGCAAATCCTCGGCGAGTCGGCGGCCTTCATCGATCTGCTGCGCAAGGTCTATGCGGATTTCGGTTTCAACGACATTCTCGTCAAACTGTCCACCCGGCCGGAAAAACGCATTGGTTCTGATGAAACCTGGGACCGCGCCGAGGCCGCCTTGGCCCAGGCGCTCGATGCCAAGGGGCTGAAATACGAGTTGCAGCCGGGCGAGGGCGCCTTCTACGGGCCGAAGATCGAGTTCTCGCTGAAGGATTGCCTGAACCGCGTCTGGCAATGCGGCACCCTGCAGCTCGATTTCTCGCTGCCAGGTCGGCTAGGCGCGGAATACGTGGCGGAAGACAACAGCCGTCGGCAGCCGGTCATGCTGCATCGGGCCATTCTCGGGTCGATGGAACGCTTCATCGGCATCCTGATCGAGCACCATGCCGGCGCCTTCCCGCTCTGGCTATCTCCGCTCCAGTCGGTGGTGATGAACATTTCCGAACATCAGGCGGATTACGCCGAAACTGTTGCGGAAAAGCTACGCCAGGCCGGTCTGAGGGCCGTTGCAGATTTGCGTAATGAGAAAATTAACTATAAAATACGCGAACATAGCTTGCAAAAGCTGCCTTATCAGATTGTCGTCGGTGACAAGGAAAAGGCGGCTGGGTTGGTCGCCGTGCGTGCCCGAGGCGGACAGGACCTCGGGCAAATGTCCCTCGAGACGTTTGTCGAACGCCTGACGCGAGAACGCGATGCGCGGGCAGGGGCGATCTGATTTTTGATTTTTTGGAGACTTGAACCATCGCACAGCCACAGCAGAAGGCGCAGCGCCTGAATGAAGAGATCAACGCCCCCGAGATACGCCTGATCGGGGTGGAAGGTGAGCAGGTCGGGATCGTTTCGGTCCAGACAGCGCTGAAGATGGCCGAAGAGGCAGGGGTGGATCTGGTCGAGATAGCGCCTCTTGCCACCCCGCCGGTCTGCCGCATCATGGATTACGGCAAGTTCAAGTACGCCGAGGCGAAGAAGGCCCATGAAGCCAAGCTGAAGCAGAAGCAGATTCAGGTAAAGGAAGTAAAGTTCAGGCCCGGAACGGACGAGGGCGACTACCAGATCAAGCTGAGAAATCTGGTTCGTTTCCTGCAGGAAGGTGACAAGACGAAAGTTACCCTGCGATTCCGCGGCAGGGAGATGGCGCACCAAGAGTTTGGTGTGCGTTTGCTGGAGCGGGTGAAGGCCGACCTGGAACAGTATGGCACGGTCGAGCAGTTTCCCAAGATGGAAGGGCGGCAGCTCATTATGGTGCTGGCGCCAATCAAGAAGCAGCTAAAGCATTGATACGGTTTCGCACCCCCTGTGGGTGCAAGGCGGAATGAGCCGGCCAACAGGTTCATGCACAAGTGGTTGCGGGTTGTCGAAGTGCTCCTGGATCGGGAGCCACCCGGCGCCATGTTAAAAGAAGGAGTTCTTCGATGCCGAAGATGAAAACCAAATCGGGTGCTGCCAAGCGCTTCAAGGTACGGCCGGGAGGCAGCGTCAAGCGTTCCCAGGCTTTCAAGCGCCACATCCTGACCAAGAAAACCACCAAGGCCAAGCGTCACCTGCGCGGGATCACGAATGTCCATGATTCGGACACTGCATCCATCCGGGCCATGCTGCCCTACGCATAAGGAGACCAGACCATGCCACGAGTTAAACGCGGTGTAACGGCGCATGCGCGCCACAAAAAGGTCCTGGACCAGGCCAAGGGTTATCGCGGCCGGAGGGGTAGCGTTTATCGGATTGCCAAGCAGGCTGTGATGAAGGCGGGGCAATATGCCTACCGCGATCGCCGCCAGCGCAAGCGCCAGTTCCGCTCCCTGTGGATTGTCCGCATCAATGCCGCAGCGCGCGAGTTGGGGATGACCTACAGCGTGTTGATGAACGGTCTGAAGAAGGCTTCCATCGAGGTTGATCGCAAGGTATTGGCGGATCTGGCAGTGTTCGACAAGCCTGCCTTCGCACAGATCGCGAATCAGGCCAAGGCGGGCCTCGCTGCCTGAGCGCGTAACGCGCTGAAAAAGGAGGCCCCAAGCCTCCTTTTTTTTACGTGTGAGCCATGAGTGATATTGAACGCTTAGTCGAGCAGGCGGCTGCCGAATTCGCCGGCATCAGCGATGCTGCTGCGCTGGAGCAGGCCAAGGCGCGCTACCTTGGCAAGAGCGGTTCAGTGACCGAGTTGCTGAAGGGGCTGGGCAAGCTTGACCCCGAAGAGCGTAAGCGCGCAGGGGCCGCCATCAACGGTGCCAAGGAACGAATCGAGCAGGCACTGAACACCCGGCGTGAAGCGTTGCGGCAAGCGGCGCTGGAAGTGCAGTTGAAGGCCGAGGCACTCGATATCACCCTGCCTGGCCGCGGGGTGTCCACTGGTGGGCTACATCCGGTGACGCGCACGTTGGAGCGCATCGAGGCGCTGTTTCGGTCCATTGGCTTTGATGTAGCCGACGGACCGGAGATCGAGGACGATTTTCATAACTTTACTGCGCTGAATACACCCGAGAACCACCCCGCGCGCTCGATGCACGACACGTTCTACCTGGAAAACGCGCCGGGATTGCTTCTACGCACGCACACAAGCCCGATCCAGGTGCGCTACATGGAGACGCATAAACCTCCAATCCGCATCATTGCACCGGGGCGTGTGTATCGCGTCGACTCTGACGCAACGCACTCACCCATGTTCCATCAGGTCGAGGGATTGTGGATCGACGAGGAGGTCAGTTTCGCCGACCTTAAGGGCGTATTTACCGATTTCCTGCGGAATTTCTTCGAGAAGCCGGACCTGCGCACACGCTTCCGGCCTTCGTTTTTCCCTTTCACGGAGCCATCCGCCGAAATCGACATGAGTTGCGTTTTCTGCAACGGTAACGGCTGCCGCGTCTGCAGCCATACAGGTTGGCTGGAAATCGCAGGTAGTGGCATGGTGCATCCGAACGTGCTCAAGGCAGTGGGCATCGACAGCGAGAAATACATCGGTTTCGCCTTTGGCATGGGTCCAGATCGCCTGACCATGCTGCGCTATGGGGTTAACGACCTGCGCCTGTTCTTCGAGGGCGATTTGCGCTTTCTTTCGCAATTTAAATAATCATGCAGTTCTCCGAACATTGGCTGCGAGAGTTCGTCAATCCGCCGCTTACTAGTGCCGAGCTGGCGCATAGCCTGACCATGGCGGGACTTGAGGTCGAGGCACTGCAAAGCATTGCGCCGGCCTTTGGCGGCGTTGTGGTGGCACAAGTAGTCGCCGTCGACAAGCATCCTGATGCCGACAAACTGAAGCTCTGCCGTGTTGATGCGGGACAGGGCGATACACTGCAGATTGTCTGCGGCGCACCGAATGTTGCCGCCGGAATGAAAGTGCCTTGTGCCCTGGTCGGCGCCGAACTGCCTGGGATGAAGATCAAGGCCGCCAAGGTGCGTGGCATCGAGTCCTTCGGCATGCTCTGCTCGGCGCGCGAACTTGGCCTGTCGGAAGATCATGGCGGCCTCATGGTGCTGCCGGCCGATGCACCTGTTGGCGAAGATATCCGTTCCTATCTCGCCCTCGAAGACAAGTTGTTTACTTTGAAACTCACGCCGAACCGGGCCGATTGCCTCAGCCTGAAGGGAGTGGCCCGCGAAGTTGGCGCGCTGACCGGAGCGACCGTGGCGCTGCCGTCAGTCCGGGAACTCAAGGCCACCAGCGAAAGGCGCCGCGAAGTGGTTCTGGATGCGCCTAGCGCTTGTCCGCGCTACTGTGGCCGCGTGGTGACCGGAATTGATCCGAAGGTGCCTACACCGGACTGGATGAAACGCCGTCTCGAGCGTAGCGGCATCCGCTCCATCAACGCAGTGGTTGATGTCACCAATTACGTCATGCTGGAGCTTGGCCAGCCCCTGCATGCCTTCGACAACGCACGCCTCCACGGGGCGGTGCATGTGCGGTATCCGATGCCGGGCGAAAGACTGTTGCTGCTGAATGAGCAAACCGTCGAGCCTTCCGCCGATACGGCCCTGATCGCCGACGAAAAGCGTGCCTTGGCTTTGGCCGGCATCATGGGCGGCGAGGACAGCGGCATCGGAGAGACCACCACCGAACTTTTTCTGGAGAGTGCTTTCTTTTCCCCCGATGCAGTTGCCGGCAAGGCGCGTGCTCTGGGTTTTTCCTCGGATGCCTCCTATCGCTTCGAGCGCGGCGTCGACTTTGCCGCCACGCGCGAAGCGTTGGAACGGGCGACCCAGTTGATTCTGGACATTTGTGGGGGGCAAGCCGGCCCGGTGACGGAAGCTATTGACCGTGGCCATTTGCCGATGCGTGAAGCGGTACGGCTGCGTGTGACGCGGGCGGAAAAGATCCTCGGCATCCAGCTTGGTGCCGAAGTTGCGGCACGCCTGTTCAAGGGGCTTGGCTTCCCCTTTTCGAGGGAAGGAGACACCTTCACCGTGGTGCCGCCTTCGCACCGCTTCGACATAGCCATCGAGGAAGACCTGGTTGAAGAACTGGCCAGACTGCACGGCTACGACAATATTCCGGCACGGCTGCCGCATGGTTCGCTGGCCATCCTGCCGCAGCATGAGCAGAGTCGCACGGTCTGGCGCTTGCGCCGGCTGCTGGCGGCGCGCGATTATCAGGAAGTGGTGAATTACAGCTTTGTGGATGTCTCTTGGGAGCAGGATTTCTGCAACAACCGGGATCCTGTGGTCCTTGCCAATCCGATAGCCAGCCAGATGGGCGTTATGCGCTCCAGCCTGATCGGCGGTCTGGTGGCGAATCTCGTCAATAATCTCAACAGGCGCATGGATCGGGTACGGGTATTCGAAACCGGCCGCTGCTTTCTGCGAAATGGCGAGGGCGGCCAGATCCCCGGTTTCGTGCAACCAAAGCGGATTGCGGCCCTTGCGTCGGGACCGGCGGCGCCGGAACAGTGGGGTGTGGCTACTCGCCGCACGGACTTCTTCGATGCCAAGGCTGATGTCGAAGCCTTGTTGGCTCCTATGCGGGCCAGTTTCGAGCGATTGGATCACCCGGCCCTTCATCCTGGCCGTTCCGCCGCAGTCATCGTGGCTGGCAAGACGATCGGCCTGATTGGCGAACTGCATCCACGCTGGGTTCAGAAATATGACTTGGATGCGGCACCAGTGGTATTCGAACTGGACCTGGATGCGGTGTTGCGGCAGCCATTGCCGGCATACCAGGAGGTTTCCCGCTTCCCTGCCGTGGTGCGTGACCTGGCACTGGTGGTAGCCCATGAACAGTCAGCTCAAGCATTGCTTGAGGGATTGATTGCCGTCGCTCCGACCTACGTCAGGGAGATCATCTTGTTCGACGTCTACCATGGAAAAGGAGTTGATCCGGATAAAAAAAGTCTTGCATTCCGGGTAGTTATGCAAGATACTCAGAAAACGCTTTCTGATGGCGAAGTGGAGGCCGCGATGGTCAAAATGATCGAAGCAGCCACCCAAAAATTCGCTGCCAAGCTGCGTTCATAGGGAGCAGAAATGACGTTAACAAAGGCAGAACTTGCCGATCTCCTTTTTGAAAAGGTCGGCTTGAACAAGCGTGAAGCTAAAGATATGGTCGAGGGGTTTTTCGAGGAAATCCGCACGGCCTTGGAGCGAGGCGAGAGCGTCAAGCTGTCCGGCTTCGGCAATTTCCAGTTGCGTGACAAGCCGCAGCGTCCCGGTCGCAACCCCAAGACCGGCGAAGAAATTCCCATCACTGCCCGCCGCGTCGTCACCTTCCATGCCAGCCAGAAACTCAAGGCCTCTGTCGAGAAGCTGAGCAGCCATGGCAAGCAAGGATGACCTGCCTCCCATTCCGGCCAAGCGTTACTTCACCATTGGGGAAGTAAGCGAGCTGTGCGGCGTCAAGCCGCACGTGTTGCGTTACTGGGAGCAGGAATTCACCCAGTTGAAACCAGTCAAGCGGCGCGGAAACCGCCGCTATTATCAGCACCACGAGGTGCTGCTGGTGCGGCGTATCCGCGAGCTGCTGTACCGTGAGGGGTTTACCATCAGCGGCGCACGCAACCGTCTCGAGGAAGGTCCCGGCAAGGAGGCGCCAAATCATGCAGGGGCTTTAACAGAGCGCTATACACCAGCCGATTCGCTGCGCGGCGAGATTGCCGGCATCATCGCCATGCTGCGCACCTGAATCTCGTCTTTCTGCGCATCGCACCTTCCCGCTCTCTGATATAATTCACCTCCAGTCGGGGCGTAGCGCAGCCTGGTAGCGCACTTGCATGGGGTGCAAGGGGTCGCGAGTTCGAATCCCGCCGCCCCGACCATTCTTTCCCAGAGGCAGCCATCGCCGCGCGGCATACCATGCGCATCCTCCTTTCCAACGACGACGGCTACTTCGCGCCGGGCATCGAGATTCTTGCCCAAGCGCTGTCAGATCTTGCCGTAGTCACCGTCGTCGCCCCGGAACGCGACCGCAGCGGTGCCAGCAATTCCCTGACTCTCGACAGGCCCCTGAGGTTGCGGCAAGCCGCCAATGGTTTCTACTTCGTTAACGGCACGCCGACTGATTGCGTGCACTTGGCGGTAACCGGAATGCTGGACCATCTGCCCGATATGGTGATCTCCGGCATCAATCTGGGCGCCAATATGGGCGACGACACGATATATTCCGGTACTGTGGCAGCTGCTACGGAAGGGTACCTGCTGGGCGTACCTTCGATTGCGGTGTCGCTGACCAGCCACAAGGCAGCCCATTTCGAAACGGCCGCGATGGTGGCTCGCAGCTTGGTCGAGCGATGCCAGCGCAGCCCGCTGGCTGAGCCGGTCCTGCTGAATATCAATGTTCCGGACATTGCCCCAGATAGGCTCAAGGGCACGCGGGTGACGCGACTCGGCAAGCGTCACAAGGCCGAGGGGGTCGTCAGGCAAATCAACCCGCGCGGCGAGACCGTTTACTGGGTTGGCGCAGCAGGGTCGGCACAGGATGCTGGAGAGGGGACGGATTTCCACGCCGTGGAGAACGGCTATGCCTCGGTTACCCCGCTGCAGATCGATTTGACCCATGGGGCGCAGATCGGCGCCGTCAGGAGTTGGATCGAGGCATGAAGCGTGAGTTGTCCGGTATCGGCATGACCTCTCAGCGCACACGCGCACGAATGATCGAGCGCTTGCGCACCGATGGCATCCGGGATGAACGGGTGCTGGCGGCGATGGCGGCCGTACCACGCCACATCTTTGTCGAGGAGGCCTTGGCTTCGCGTGCCTATGAGGACACGGCCTTGCCGATCGGACTGAAACAGACGATCTCCCAGCCGTTCATCGTGGCGAGGATGATCGAACTTCTGGCGGCCGGCCGCGAACTTGGCAAGACGCTGGAAATCGGTGCGGGTTGCGGTTATCAGGCGGCTGTCCTGGCGCAGATGGCCAAGGATGTCTATGCCGTCGAGCGAATCGCCCAGTTGCTTGACAAGGCCCGCGCCAATTTACGCCACCTGCGCCTGCCCAATGTGCGGCTCAAGCATGCCGACGGCAGCCTGGGTCTGGCAGATGCCGCGCCATTCGATACAATCATCGTTGCCGCTGCCGCGTTGCGCGTGCCGCAAGCGTTGCTGGGACAACTTGCCCTGGGCGGGCGAATGCTCTTGCCTCTCGGGGGGGGCGAGCAGGCGCTCTGCATGATCGAGCGCAGCCCGCGCGGTTATACTGAGACGCGTCTCGATGCGGTGCGCTTCGTACCCCTTGTAGCCGGAGTCGAATAAGCATGGCGAACCCTGTGTCCCGATATGCGATTCTGCTCGCCGTGCTCGCAGCCGGCCTGCTGGGGGGGTGCGCGTCCAGGACGCCCGCGCCGGTGATCGAGCGGGGCAGTGCGCCTGGCAAAGGGCCCGCCCCGGCGGCGACACCCGCCAAACCCGGCGAGTTCCATACCGTGAAAAGAGGCGAAACGCTCTACAGCATTGCGCTGGAACATGGGCAATCCTATCGTGACGTGGCCGCCTGGAACAACATCGACAACCCGAATGTGATCCGGATCGGTCAGCAATTGCGTGTTGCGCCTCCGGAGGGGGTAGCGGTGGTCAAGCCGGTTGCAGGGCCGGCAGCCGTTGAAATACGGCCTCTTGCCGCGAGCAGTCCGACTCCGCCCAGTTCCGATACCGTCAAGCGCGAGCCGAAAGGGGGTAAGCAGCCCTATACGGAACAGGCCATGGCCGCAGCGCAGAAAACCGAGGCGGCGCACGCGCAGCCGCCCGCCGTGCAATCGAGGACTGAGCCCAGGCCGGCAGAGCCTGCTGCCGGAGGCGAGTTGAACTGGACCTGGCCAAGCAGCGGCAAAGTGATCATGGCCTACGTGGAAGGTGGCAATAAGGGAGTCGATATCGAGGGCCGGGTCGGCGAACCGGTATTGGCGGCCGAGGCAGGCAAGGTGACTTATGCCGGTAGCGGCATACGCGGTTACGGCAACCTGCTCATCATTCAGCATGCCAGCGGCCTGTCCAGCGTCTATGCACACAACAGCAAGCTCTTGGCCAAGGAGGGACAACAGGTGGCAAGAGGACAGAAGATCGCCGAGCTTGGCAACAGTGATGCGGACCAGGCCAAGCTCCATTTCGAGATTCGCCGCCAAGGCAAGCCGCTCGATCCCCTCAAATTGCTGCCGCAGAGGTAGTGAATGCGTGACGAGGCCTTACCGGAAGAAGGGGAGGTTGCCGAGCCGGCCGTATCCGAGACCGCACCTGCGGCCGAACCGGAGTTTCTCAATGATGTTACCCAGATATATCTCAATGAGATCGGAGCCAATCCGCTTCTGACGCCGGAGCAGGAGCTTGCCTATTCCCGGCTTGCTCGCCAGGGCGACGAGCCGGCACGGCAAAAGATGATCGAGCACAACCTGCGCCTGGTGGTGAACATCGCCAAGCACTATCTCAACCGCGGTATGCCTTTGCTCGATCTGGTCGAGGAAGGCAATCTAGGCCTGATCCACGCCCTCGACAAGTTCGACCCGGAACGAGGCTTCCGCTTTTCGACCTATGCCACCTGGTGGATACGCCAGAACATCGAGCGTGCCATCATGAATCAGTCGCGAACCATCCGCCTGCCGGTTCATGTCGTGAAGGAACTCAATTCGGTGTTGCGCGCCATGCGTCATCTTGAAGCGGCCAGTGCGCGCGAAACCGGTCTCGAGGAAATTGCCCAACTGCTCGACAAGCCCGTCGAGGAGGTGCGTCAGGTACTGGCGCTTAACGAGCATGTCGCCTCGCTGGACGCGCCGTTGGAAATCGATCCAAGTCTATCTATCGGTGAGTCGCTGGCGGACGACGGGGCGGCACCGCCGGAAATGCAAATTCACGCCGCCGAGGTTGAGCACCTGGTCACGGAATGGATCGGGATGCTCAGCGACAAGCAGCGCCAGGTCATCGAATACCGCTATGGCCTGAACGGCTGTGAAGTGGCGACTCTGGAGGAGCTTGCCGAGCGCCTGTCGCTGACACGCGAACGTGTTCGGCAGATCCAGATAGAGGCGCTCGCCCAATTGCGGCGCATTCTCAAGCGGCACGGTGTTTCGAAGGATGTCCTGCTTTAGCGTTTGGCGAGGCGGGCTGCCCTTTCCGCCTTCAACTCCCGCGACAGCGCAAATACCGTCATGGCATAGAAGCTGGAGCGGTTATAGCGCGTAATGACGTAAAAGTTGCGGTATCCCAGCCAGTATTCAGTCGCCTCATTCGGCGTGACCAGATCGATCAGGGCACAGGGCAGTTGCGGCGCATCCGCTGCGGGGATGACGCCGTAGGCAGCCATTTCAGCAGGGGTGAACCGGGGCAGGATGCCGGCGTCGATGAGTACGCCGGCGCGGTCGCCAGCAACATTCGCGGGTGCAACGATCGGGCTGCCGGTTTCCCAGCCATGGCTGGCAAGGAAATTGGCGATACTGCCGATAGCGTCCGCGCTGCTTGACGCGAGATCCACCTGTCCGTCGCCATCGAAATCCACACCCCAGTTGCGTATGCTGCTGGGCAGAAATTGCGGAATGCCCAGTGCCCCGGCATAGGAGCCGGAGTAAGCAGTCGGGCTGCGATGCGACTCGCGAGCCAATAGCAGCAGGGCTTCCAGTTCGCGGCGGAAAAGCTCGGCTCGCGGCGGGTAGTCAAAGGCCAGCGTGGCCAGGGTGGCCAGCGCCGGAAACTTGCCCATGTTGCGTCCGTAGATCGTTTCGATGCCGATAATGGCGACGATGATTTCTTCCGGTATGCCGTAGTTATGCTGCGCCGCTTCGAGCTTATGCTGATTCGCTTCCCAGAAACGCAGCCCGCCTTCGATGCGGGACGGCTCGACAAACCGCGCGCGGTAGGCTTGCCACGAACGCACTGTGGGATCCTTTGACGGCAGGATGGCCTGGATCGCTCTGGGTTGAGGCTGCGCCTGTTCGAACAACCGCATCAGGCGGATGCGATCGAAGCCGTGCCTTTCATGCATTTCCTCGATAAATGCCCGGACCTCTTCGCGCTGGGCGAAACCGGCCGCGGAGGCGCCAGGCATCATTGCCAGAACGATCGAGCAGAGGACAACAGCGGGCAGGACGCGTGTCATCACTCGTTGGCAATCTTCAGGTCGGCAATCATTTCGCGGAATTTTTGCCGGGGCACTTTGCCGGTCAGTTTGCCATAGCGCAGACCGATGTAAAGTGCGGTGATCGCAGACAGGGGCCGCGACAATTCCGGCCTGGCCAGCGCAACCCGTTGCGCATAATCCGACGGCCCTTCCCAATCCCTGCGTGCAAGGCCAATGCGGGCCAGCTTGCGGCTGAGCCTGTTCCAGGCGCGTACTGTCGGGTCGATACGGACCCGCTTGTGCAACGCCCAGGCGGTCAGTCCCAGCAGCAGGAATCCGCAAAGCGCGGCCATGGCCGCCGTCATGGCTTTCCAGTCCGGGTCGCGCATGCCGAGGCGCGCCAGAACCTCGCGCTGGCGCACCGGATCGTAACCCAGCACCCACTGGTTCCAGGTGTTGGTCACAGCCTCCCAGCGGAAACGGAGTTGCCGCAGCCAGGACAGGTCCGACCGCACCAGGAACGGCAGGGGCTCGCCGGCCGGAACGGCTGAAGCCAGGCCAGCCTCGATGCGGTTCGGGGCGACCGCCGCCGTTGGATCCACACGTACCCAGCCCTTGCCTTTCAGCCAGACTTCAGCCCAGGCGTGGGCGTCCGATTGGCGTACGATGAGGTAGCCGTCCACCGGGTTGCGTTCGCCGCCTTGGTAACCGGTGACCACGCGCGCGGGAATGCCGGCTGCACGCATGCCGAAGACGAAGGCCGACGCGTAGTGCTCGCAGAAGCCGCGCCGGGTCTCGAACATGAACTGGTCGATGCTGTTCTCGCCGAGCAAGGGTGGCGTGAGGGTGTAGAAGTAGTTCTCCTTGCGGAAGTGGTCCAGCATGCGGCGGATGATCGCCTCCGGACCCCCGGCCTCGCGCTGCCATTCCTCGGCGAGCTCACGTGTGCGCGGGTTGTTGGCGGGCAGAATGAGATTGTTGCGCAGGGAAGCCTCGGACTCGTCCATGCCCGGCAGGGAGTCGGGCCGGGACTGCATTTCATAGCGCAGGCGACTGCGCACGGGCGTCTTCGAAAGCACCTGGTATTCACGCGATACGATGGCGCCGGTTGGTGGCGCCACCGGCATTTCCAGAGCGAACAGCCAGTGCTTGTTGTGCGGTTCGAGGGTGACCGCATAGCGGACGGGTTCACCGGTCGCCGTGTCCGGGGGACTGACTTTTTCCTGTTGCGCCCCTGCACGCCAGGTCCGGCCATCGAACAGGCGCAATACCGGGCCGCGCCAGTACAGGAGGTATTTCGGCGGAACTTCACCCTCGAAACGGACGCGGAAGGCGATTTCACCTGACAGGCTCAGATTGCTGATCGAACCCGGGGACATGTTGTCCGAGAGCCCGCTCATGCCGCTGTAGGCATCGGCCGGCATGCCCCAGAGCGGACCCTGCACGCGGGGAAAGAGCAAGAACAGGACGAGCATGAAAGGGGCAGCCTGCGCCAGCATGAGGGCGGACAGACGCAGGTGGGCGACGACGGATTGAGCCGCATGTCCCAGGCTGGCCAATGCAGCGGTAATGACAACAAGGGCGGCTAGCGTGAGTCCGGCGACATCCAGCCCTTGCGCGTTGAGGAAATGGGTGAGCAAAAGGAAATAGCACAGGAAGATGACGGCCAGGCCGTCTCGCACCTGGCGCATCTCCAGCAGCTTGAGGGCGAGAAAGAGGATCAGCAGGGCGATGCCCGGATCCTTGCCGAAGAAATGGCGGTAGGTGAGAAAGACACCAGCCGATCCGGCAGCGACGAGAATGCTCAGCAGCCAACGTGGCGGCAGTGTAGCTCGTCGCCACCAGATCGACACCCGCCAGGCGATGGCCACGGCAACGGCCGCAGTCAGCCAAGCCGGGACATGCTCAATATCCGGCGTCAGCGTTAGCAGGGCGCAGGCGAGCAGCCAAAGCTCCTGGCTGCGGGCGAGTGGAGGACTTTCGCGCTTAATCGCCATGCAAGGCTAGTGCTTCAAGGCAATCCTGGAACTGTCGTGCGCCATGGCCCAGCGGTATCTTTCTTCCGGGCAGGCTCAGTCCATATGCCAGACCTTGGGCATGGGCATCGAGCAGCCACCTGGTCAGGCGCGACAGACGGGCCTCGATCCCCAGCCCAGTCGGCAGTTCGTTCCAGTCGAGCCAGACCTGGGTGGCACTGGCGCCGGTGAATTGCTTGGTGAGCATGGGCTGCTCCCGCGCCACTGCCTTCCAGGCGACGTGGCGCGGCGAGTCGGCCAGTTGGTGCGTCCGCAGGCCGGAGAAATCCTCGGTGCCTTTACCGCTGTGTGCGCCTCCCGCCTCGCCGATGGCCGATAGCGGCAGGGGCGGCGGGGAGACCTCGGGACGGGGATACACCAGACATCGCATATCCGGCTCGACATAGCTCCAGGCTCGGACAAGGCAAAGGGGGTAACGCGTCTCCAGCGTGACGCGCCCGGGGCGCATCCAGCCGCGCCTTTTGGCCTGCAGCGGCAAGTTGATCGAAGTCGTCGTGTCGGGTGCCAGATCGACCGATACTGCATCCCCGCCGACCAGATTCAGGCTGATGGCAAACCGCCCTTGTTTGCGCCGGTTGTGCAATCGCAGGCCGAAATGCGCGATGTCTCCGGCAAAGACCGGCTCGATGCGTCCGGGCGAAATCTCGATCTGTACCAGGTTGCGGAAGGTATGCAGGAGTGTCACCAGACCCAGTCCGGCAAGGAGAAAGATCAGGGCGTAGCCGAGGCTCAGGTTGTAGTTGATGGCGCCGATCAGCATCAATCCGAGCGCAGTGGCGAAGGCCAATCCGGCCCTTGTCGGCAGGACATAGACTCGGCGCTGGGTCAGGATGATCGGCGCGACTTCCGGGCCATAGAGGCGGAACAGCCAGCGCTTGAATGAAGCGACTGCCTGCATGTGGGCGCTAGGGAATCGGTACGGCGCCGATCAAGGCCGCGGCGATGTCGGCGGAGGGGGCGCCTGTCGCGCCGCTGGCCGGATGCAGCCGGTGTCCCGCCACCGCCGGCAGCACGGCCTGGATGTCCTCCGGCAGAACCAGGTCGCGGTGGTCGATCAATGCCCAGGCACGCGCGGCCCGCAGCAAGGCGAGTGCCGCGCGCGGGCTCAGACCGGTCTCGTAATCCGGCGAGCGGCGGGTGTGCTCGGCAAGGGCCTGCACGTAGGCGATGAGCGCCTCGGAGACATGCACCTCCCGTACGGCCCGCTGCAGCTCGATCAGTTCACCCGGCTCCATGCAGGGACGCAGCGTGGCAACCATGTCGCGCCGATCGGCGCCGCCGAGCAGTTCGCGTTCCGCGGCCTGGTCCGGGTAACCCATCTCGATGCGCATCAGGAAACGATCGAGTTGGGACTCTGGCAGGGGAAAGGTGCCGATCTGGTGCGAGGGGTTTTGCGTCGCGATGACGAAAAAGGGGTCCGGCAAGGGGCGCGTTTCGCCTTCGCAGGTGACCTGATGCTCCTCCATTGCCTCCAGCAGTGCGCTCTGGGATTTTGGCGTGGCTCGGTTGATCTCATCAACCAGAATGAGCTGGGCAAAGATCGGGCCGGGATGAAACTGGAAACCACCCGTGTTGCGGTCATAAATCGACACGCCGATGATATCTGCCGGCAGCATGTCGGCCGTGCACTGGATTCGGTGGAAGTTCAGCCCGAGCAGCTTGGCCAGCACATGCGCCAGGATTGTCTTGCCCACGCCCGGCAGATCCTCGATGAGCAGATGGCCGCGGGCGAGAAGACAGACCAGGGCGAGGCGAATCTGGCGCTCCTTGCCGAGCACAATGCGTCCGGCATTGCGAATGGTTTCATCTATAGGGGAATAAGGCATGACTTGAGGCGGATGCTGCAATCAGTGGATAATGGCGTCTATAGCGGCCATTCTATTGCAATTCCACTTTGAAGAGACCCGGCGATGACCGGGGCTTCACATGACTACCGCCTTTATTACCCACCGCGACTGCTGGCTTCATGACATGGGGGCGCACCATCCGGAATGTCCGGAACGCCTGTCCGCCATCAGCGACCGCCTGATCGCCGCAGGACTTGATTTGTATCTATCGTTTTACGACGCTCCGCTTGCAACATTGGAACAGATCGCGCGCGTGCATCCGCTGGAATACGTGCTCGGCATAGCCGAAAGCGCTCCGCAAAGCGGCATTGTCCATCTGGATCCAGATACGGCGATGAGCGCCGGTACGTGGCAGGCGGCACTGCGTTCGGCTGGCGCCGGCGTTTTGGCGACAGATCTGGTCATGGCTGGTGAGGTGGAGAACGCCTTCTGCAGCGTGCGCCCGCCGGGACACCATGCCGAACGCACCAAGGCCATGGGATTTTGTTTCCTCAACAACATCGCCATCGCTGCAGTTCATGCGCTTGAAGTGCATGGCCTCGAACGAGTGGCGGTTGTCGATTTCGACGTACATCACGGCAATGGCACCGAGGATATCTTCGCCAACGATTCGCGCGTGCTGATGGTCAGCACCTTCCAGCATCCCTTCTACCCCTACAGCGGGACAGAGTCTCCGGCCGGAAACATGATCAATGTTCCGGTGCCGGCCGGCACGCGCAGCGACGGTTTTCGCCAGACGGTGGCCGATATCTGGATGCCGGCACTGAGACGCTTTGCTCCTGAAGCAATTTTCATTTCCGCCGGTTTCGATGCGCATTACGAAGACGACATGGCCTCGCTTGGGCTTGTCGAGGCCGACTATGCCTGGGTGACCCAGCAAATCAAGGCAGTTGCGGCGGAGTCTGCACAGGGCCGCATCGTCTCGATGCTTGAGGGGGGGTACGCCTTGTCCGCGCTGGCGCGCAGCGTTACGACTCACGTCAAGACGTTGGCGGATCTATGAGCGTGCCGGGAACTGGCCAGTATTGGTGATGTCAACTTCCCGGCAACTCGTTCATTTTTGTTCAGAAGTGGCTTTCATCAAGTAAAATCGACAGTTTTCATGCAGGCGTGATCCCATGATCCAAGGCTCGATAGTCGCTATCGTCACCCCCATGCGGGAGGACGGCAGTCTGGATTACCCCCGGCTGAAATCCCTTGTGGATTTTCATGCAGCCGAAGGTACCGACGGCATTGTCATCGTCGGCACCACAGGCGAATCGCCCACCGTTGACGTCGATGAACATTGCGAACTGATCCGCGCGGCGGTCGAATACGCGGCCGGCCATCTTCCTGTCATTGCCGGGACAGGCGGCAATTCGACCTCCGAGGCGATCGAGCTAACGGCCTATGCCAAGAAGGTCGGTGCAACCGCTTCCTTGAATGTCGTGCCCTATTACAACAAGCCGACGCAGGAGGGGCTCTACCTCCATTTCAAGGCGATTGCCGAAGCAGTCGATCTGCCGATGATTCTCTACAACGTGCCAGGTCGCACGGTTGCCGACATGAGCAATGAAACGACGCTGCGTCTGGCGCAGGTGCCCGGCATCGTCGGCATCAAGGATGCTACCGGCAATCTTGAGCGCGGTACGGATCTCATCAAGCGGGCGCCAAAGGGATTTGCCCTCTACAGTGGCGACGATGCCAGTGCGCTGGCCTTCATTCTTTTGGGCGGTCATGGCACGATCTCGGTGACCGCCAACGTTGCACCACGCTTGATGCATGAAATGTGTGCGGCCGCCTTGGCCGGTGATGTCGCCAGGGCGCGTGAGATCAATAGCCGTCTGCTCGGTCTGCATCGTCAGTTGTTTGTCGAGGCTAACCCGATTCCAGTGAAATGGGCCGTCAGCAGGATGGGCCTGATGGAGGCGGGTATCCGCCTGCCGCTGACGCGATTGTCGGCGGAGTACCACGAGCGCGTGCTCCAGTCCATGCGCGAAGCCGGCGTAGCCGTTTGACGTATAAATTCGAACTTGAAGAGGGCGGGGCATGATCCGCAAGTGGTTCAGGCAGTTCTTCCTGTTTACTGTTTCCGTAGTGCTGGCCGGATGCTCCAGCACGATGATCGAATCGAAGAAAATCGATTACAAGTCGGCCGGCAAGTTGCCGCCGCTGGAAATCCCCCCCGACCTCACTTCGCCCAACCGCGACGAGCGTTATACCGTTCCGGACATTTCGCCGCGCGGATCCGCCACCTTCTCCGCCTACAGTTCGGAGCGAACCGGCACGAGAGATGCCGCTGCGCAGGAGGTGCTGCCGCAGATTGAGAAAATGCGCGTCGAGCGCTCCGGCAGCCAGCGCTGGCTGGTAGTGGCGGGCACGCCTGACAAGATCTGGCCGACGCTCAAGGAGTTTTGGCAGGAGTTGGGCTTTATCGTCAACCTAGAACTGCCGGATGCCGGAATCATGGAAACCGACTGGGCCGAGAATCGGGCCAAGCTGCCGCAGGACATGATCCGCGCTACCCTCGGCAGATTCCTTGACCAGATCTATTCGACGCCGGAGCGCGACAAATTCCGCACCCGCCTGGAAAAGGGGGCGGAGGAGGGCACCACCGAAATCTATATCAGCCACCGCGGCATGTATGAGGTCTATGCGAACGAGGGCCAGGACCGTACCGTGTGGCAGCCCCGTCCGGCCGACCCTGAACTTGAGGCCGAGATGCTGAGACGGCTGATGGTCCGCCTCGGCACGGAGGAAAGCCGTTCCAAGACCATGATGGCCGGCGAATCGAAGAAGGAGGAGCGCGCCAAATTGTTGCGGGCCACGGGCGGTGCCGGTTCGCTTCAGCTATTGGAGGCATTCGATAGATCCTGGCGTCGCGTTGGATTGGCGCTGGATCGCGTCGGTTTCACCGTCGAGGACCGGGATCGCGCCAAAGGCCTTTACTACGTCCGTTACGTCGACACGGAAGCCGGCGATGCCAAGAAAACGGATGGCGGATTCCTCAGCAAGCTCAAGTTCTGGGATAGCGGCAAGCCGGCGGCCAACCAGCAGTTCCGCATCCTGGTCCAGGGGGACGGCGGCGCGAGCACGGTGCAGATATTGACGCGCGAAGGCGGCGTGGATAACTCCGAAACCGCGAAAAAGATTCTAGGCCTGCTCTACGACCAGTTGAAGTAATGCGTTTCGCTTCGCTGGGCAGTGGCAGTCGCGGCAATGCCCTGCTCGTCGAAGCAGGCACCACCCGCCTTCTGCTTGATTGCGGGTTTGGTCCGCGCGAAATGCTTTCCAAGCTGGCCCGGCTTGGCCTTGATTCGGAAGGCCTGTCGGGCATTCTCGTCACCCACGAACACAGCGACCACATCGCCGGTGCCTTCAAGCTGGCAGCCCGTCATCGGCTGACGATGTGGATGACGCACGGCACCTTTGCTGCCGCGCCGAAAGGTCGGGGCGAACTGCCGAAAGTGGAACTGATCGACAGTCATCAGGCCTTTCAGGTCTGCGATCTGGAAATACACCCCTTTCCCGTGCCACATGATGCGCGCGAGCCCGTCCAATACGTTTTTTCGGATGGCAAGCACCGTCTTGGAGTGGTGACCGACCTGGGCAGTTCAACTCCTCACGTGGAGCGGATGCTGACGGACTGCGACGCGTTGGTACTGGAGTGCAACCATGATGAAAATATGTTGCGGCACGGGGGCTATCCGCCTCATTTGATTCGCCGCATTGCGGGACGCTTCGGCCATCTCGACAATGCCGCGTCGGCAGCGCTGCTTGCAGCGTTGGATACCCGAAAGTTACGACATATCATTGCGGCCCATTTGAGCCAGCAGAACAATACGCCGGCTTTGGCGAGGAAAGCGCTGGCAGAGGCGCTGGGCTGCTCAGAATCGTGGGTGGGCATCGCCGATCAGGACGCCGGATTCGGCTGGCGCGATCTGTAGGACGAATGAAAAAAGCCGGCCCGCAGGCCGGCTTTTTTTGAATCAAAGCCTGGTTACTTCTTCGGCTCTTCTTCTTTCTTGGCTTCCATGCCAGCGGGCTGCGCCGGGGCAGCAGCCGGAGCGCCGGCCATGCCGCCCATGCCAGACATGCCTTCCATGCCAGCGGGCTGGGCCGGAGCGGCAGCAGGAGCAGCAGCCGGAGCAGGAGCAGCAGCGGGGGCGGCAGCCGGCTTGGCTTCTTCTTTCTTGCCGCAGGCAGACAGGGCCACGGCGACGAGTGCAGCAACGAGGAGAGAGTGTTTCATTTGATTTCCTTAACGATAGAGTGAATGTTTTGCTTATATCACAGCCGAAATTTAGGATTTGGCCTGAACGAGTTCAAGCCGAACGAAATTTTAGCAAATTCACATAAAAATACTATCTCTGCCCATAGGAGAATGGCCTGCCCAGAATGCTACAAACCCAGGGGGGTTGCCGAAGCGCCCGGCATCGATTCAACCCAGAGTTCCTCGAAGCGCTGATGCCAGTCATGGATTTCAGCCGGCTGTTCCAGAAGCACCTTGCCGCGGAAATGGTCGGCGTGAAAACGGATCACCCCGCTGGCCTCGTCGGCCAGCACGAAGGAATCGGCTATGTTGCGCAGCGGCTCGGGTGTCTGGCGGATCGAGAAGCAATGGCCATAGCGCTTGAGCAGGCCCAGCATGCGCGGCGAGTACCGGACCAGGTGATCGAGGTCATGCAGGACGATGCGCAGGCTTCGGTCGCGCCCACCTGACAGAAAGGCGGCAATCGTGTCCGCCCTGGTACGGGTGTCGAGCTCAAGGGCCTTGGAATCGGGATCGAATATGCAGAGTTCCCTTTTTGCAGATGACAAAACCGTGTCAATTGCCTGCTGATATGCGACGCGGGTATCGAAAGTGACCTGTTGGCTGTCCGGCATGGGGTGCTTGGGCTGAATTGTTCGACGCCATCCTATGGCAAGGACGGGATCGTTGCAAATCCCCCAGCCATGCATACAATTGCGCCTCCCGTTCCTTGTCCTGCCGGAAATGCCTGTAACCAACATCGAATCGCTCGACCATGAAGGCAGAGGGGTGGCCCGCCATGAGGGCAAGACCATCTTTGTCGAAGGCGCCTTGCCCCAGGAGCGGGTAGTCTTTTCAAGCTATCGCAGAAAGCCGAACTACGAGCTCGCCACGGCCGGACAGATACTCAGGTCAAGTGCCCTGCGGACCGAACCGCGCTGCAGGCACTTCGGCATTTGCGGTGGCTGCAGCATGCAGCATCTTGAGGCATCGGGGCAGGCTGCGGCCAAACAACGCGTTCTGGAAGATGCCTTCTGGCATATCGCGCGCACACGCCCGGAAGTTGTCTATCCGGCCATTTATGGCCCGGTCTGGGGCTATCGCTCCCGTGCGCGCCTGTCGGTTCGCCTGGTGCCGAAGAAGGGGGGGGTGCTGGTGGGCTTCCATGAGAAGCGCAGCAGCTATATCGCCGACATGGACAGCTGCGAGGTGCTGCCGCCCCGGATTTCCGCATTGCTGGTCCCGCTGAGACAGCTGGTCGGCGCACTGTCCATAGCCGACCGCTTGCCGCAGATCGAAGTGGCGGTGGGCGATGCGGTTACGGTGCTGGTCATGCGTATCCTGCAGGCGTTGGCGCCGGCGGATGAGGCCTTGTTGCGCACCTTTGCCGACGAGCACGGCATTCAGTTCTGGCTGCAGCCGGGCGGGCCGGATTCGGCCTTTCCCTTTCATCCGTTCGCTGCGCCGCTCCTCAGCTATGCCCTGCCGGATTTTGGTTTGGAACTGCAATTCAGGCCGAATGAGTTCACACAGGTCAATTACGGCATCAACCGCATGCTGCTGAGGCGCGCCATGCATCTCCTGCAGCCGCGTCCGGGCGAGCGGATAGGCGACCTGTTCTGCGGCTTGGGCAATTTCACCCTGCCGATTGCGCGTAGTGGAGCCTTCGCCTTCGGCGTGGAAGGCAGTCAGGCTCTGGTGAGCCGGGCGAGAGAGAACGCCGCGCTGAACGATTTGTCCGGTTCCACTGAATTTGCCGTCGGAAACCTCTTCGAGGCGACGCCGGCAATGCTCTCCGAATGGGGGACGCTGGACAAATGGCTGGTCGACCCGCCGCGCGAGGGCGCCATTGAGCTGGTCAAGGCAATCGGGGGGGGAGGCCCCTGCCGCATCGTTTACGTATCCTGCAATCCCGCCACCCTGGCGCGGGATGCGGCCGTGCTGGTGCATGAGAAGGGCTACCGGCTATGCGGTGCCGGCATCGCCAACATGTTTCCACATACGTCCCACGTCGAGTCCATCGCCTTGTTCGAGAGGCAATGAAAAAGGCGGCCGTGGCCGCCTTTTCCGCCTTGAGGCAATGCCTCAGTCGCGTTCGCCGGCGAAGGCCAGCAGCAGGTTGAGCAGGTGCACGAACAGGTTGTAAATGTCCAGGTAGATCGACAGGGTGGCGACGATGTAGTTGTCCTCGCCTCCCGTGACGATGCGGCTGACGTCATAGAGGATGTAGGCCGAGAAGATCAGCACGGCCACGGCCGAGACGGTCAGCGACAGCGCCGGCATCTGCAGGAAAATGTTCGCCAGCATCGCCACCAGCAGCAGGATCACGCCGATGAAAAGGAACTTGCCCATGAAGCTGAAATCCTTCTTCGTCACGGTGGCGATGCCTGCCAGGGTGAGGAAAATGATGCTGGTGCCGGCCGCCGCGGTGGCGATCAGGGCACCGCCATTGCGGAAGCCCAGGCTGACCTGCAGGATCGGGCCGAGCATGACGCCCATCAGAAAGGTGAAACCCAGCAACAGCAGGATACCCAGGCCGCTGTTCTTGGTCTTTTCGATGCCCCACATGAAGCCCCAGGCAACCGCCAGGAACAACAGGAAGGAGATGACCGGGCTGCCGGCCATGAAGGCGAAGTTGAGCTGAACGCCGAACAACGCACCGATGGCTGTCGGCACCAGGGAAAGTGCAAGCAGCAGGTAGGTATTGCGCAGGACGCGATTCTGCTGGAGCGCGATCCCTTGGGTCGCTTGTCCAACAGTCTGTATGTTGGGTTGCATCGAATCCCTCCAATGAGCGGAACTTGTGAACATAAGACTAGCGAAGACGGGTTAAAGTTTCAATCGTCTCCGGCAAGGACGTTGGGGGTGCCGTGATAAAATTTCAACCCTCATGGGAAGGTTGGCAGAGCGGTTTAATGCACCGGTCTTGAAAACCGGCGTGCTCGCAAGGGCACCGTGAGTTCGAATCTCACACCTTCCGCCATCAGTCCTGCCCGGCTTCCCCCCGCAGGGCATCCGCCCAGCAGTTGGGAGTCTCGTAGAGCCGCACTTGTTCCAGGCGCAAGTGATTGCCGTAAGTGTCGAGGTATACCCGGTCGAGAAGGCGGAATGCCTCGGCGGCCAGATTCTCGGCCGTGGGCACCACCTCCAGCACCACGGTCTTGTGCCCCGGCAGGCTTTCGAGGAAACTCATCAGGGCAGAGTCACCACGCCAGACGAGAAAAGCGTGGTCCCAGGCATCGACCAGGTTTTGTCTGGCCAGGGTCTTGATGTCGGAAAAATCCATCACCATGCCATTCAAGGGCGATCCCGCCTGGCGGATAATGTCGCCCAGCAGCGTAATTTCGATGGCGTAGCGATGGCCGTGCAGGTGGCGGCACTGGCTCTGATGGTCGGGTATGCGGTGGCCGGAATCGAATTCGAGGCGGCGGGTGATGCGCATGATGCCTCAGGGAAATAGTCGGGAGCAGGTGCGAATTATAACACCCGTCCATGGGACAACCGGAGATGAGCGGAGAGTCAAGGCAACTCGAAGTGGCAGATCACAGCAGGGATAGCGCCGGGCTGACCTATGTCTATCCTGTTGTTTCGCGCCGTGCGGGCGGCGTGTCGGTCGGCATCAACCTGAACCCCAACAACGCCTGCAATTGGCGTTGCATCTACTGCCAGGTGCCCGATCTCAGGCGCGGCTCGGCGCCGCCGATCGAACTGGCGCAACTGGAGCGTGAACTGCGCGGCTTCATCGACGTCTTGCTGCATGGTGATTTCATGGGCTTGCGTGTTCCCGAGGGGATGCGGCAAATCGTCGATATCGCCTTCTCAGGCAATGGTGAACCGACCTCGGCGAAGGAGTTTCCCCTCGCGATCGAATTGGCCGGCAGGGTGCGACGGGAGGCGGGGCTCGAGGGTACCGTGGCACTTCGTCTCATCACTAACGGCAGCCTGGTGGGCCGCAGCCGGGTACAGGACGGCTTGCGCCGACTGGGGGAATTGGGCGGGGAGGCTTGGTTCAAGGTCGATGCGGGAACCGCTGAAGGCTATAGCCGCATCAATAATGTGGAATTATCGCCGGCATCGGTAGCGCGCAACCTTCACCTTTGCGCGATGCTGTGTGCGACCTGGGTGCAAACCTGCGCATTCGCCATCGACGGCGAGGGGCCGACGGAGGAAGAAGTGTCGGCATATCTCGATGTGCTCAAGCTGGCCGGCATCGAGAAGCTGGCTGGGGTGCACCTCTACGGGCTGGCGCGTCCATCGACACAACCGGAAGCGAGCCGGCTATCGCGTCTGCCGGAAGAAAAACTGGAGGCGATTGCCGGCCGCTTGCGTGCGATGGGGCTGAGCGTTCGCACCAGCCCCTGAGGGATTACTCAACTGCCCTTTCTGGGCTTGGCCTTGGCGGCCTTTTTGAGGGATCTGAACAGTTCCGGATCACTGGTTTTCAGGTATTCCACCACTTCCCAATCGTCGCGCTTGATCTTGCTGATGTCGATCTGTTCGACATGCACCAGCCTGAGCAGTTGCTGCACCGGGCGGGGCATGTTACGACCGCTTTCGTAACGGGAACCGCCGCTTTGGGTGACGCCGACCTTGGACCAGAACTGTTGCTGGTTGAGCCCCAGCTTGCGCCGGATTTCGCGTGCGTCGATAGTTTCGGTTTTCATATTAATGCCGTCCTTAAGAACTTAATTTCAAGAAATATTAAATATTTGCCGAGCCAAGCATGCTATTACCTTAGTTATAGCGATCCAAGTATAGGCAATATTCTATCTACATACAAGCTTGGCATATCCGCCATTTCAGAATGGGTTTTTCAATCTCGTCCTGATAATCGGACGGTGCTACGCCTGGGCGCCAAAATCGGGTAAAATCCGCCGTTTTTCAACGCACTAGAAGAAACAGCAGCTCATGGCACTCATAGTTCAGAAGTACGGTGGCACCTCGGTCGGCTCACCCGAACGGATCAAGAATGTCGCCCGACGCGTCGCCAGCTGGCAGGCGAGGGGGCATCAGGTTGTGGTGGTGGTTTCAGCCATGAGCGGCGAGACCAATCGTTTGATCACCCTGGCGAAGGAGGTCCAGTCGAATCCGGATTCCCGCGAACTGGACGTCATTGCCTCTACCGGCGAGCAGGTGACGATCGGCCTGCTGTCGATGGCGCTGATGAATATCGGCGTCAAGGCGCGGAGTTATACCGGCGGCCAGGTGCGGATCCTCACCGACAGCGCCTTCACCAAGGCGCGCATCGTCAGCATCGACGAAGGCAACATCAAGCGCGACCTGGACAATGGTTTCGTGGTGGTCGTGGCGGGTTTTCAGGGCGTGGATGAAAACGGCAGCATCACCACGCTGGGACGCGGTGGATCGGACACCTCGGCAGTGGCCATCGCCGCTGCGCTGAAGGCGGACGAGTGCCAGATCTACACCGATGTGGATGGCGTTTACACGACTGATCCGCGCATCGTGCCCGAGGCGCGCCGTCTGGAGACCGTCACCTTCGAGGAGATGCTGGAGATGGCCAGCCTGGGCTCCAAGGTGCTGCAGATTCGCTCGGTCGAATTCGCCGGCAAGTACAAGGTCAAGCTGCGCGTGCTCTCCAGCCTGGAAGAACTGGGTCAGGAAGGCCCGGGCACGCTCATCACTTTCGAGGAAGACAACATGATGGAACAACCGACCATTTCCGGCATTGCCTTCAACCGGGACGAAGCCAAGCTTACCGTTCTCGGCGTCCCGGACCGCCCCGGCATCGCCTACCAGATTCTCGGCCCGGTGGCCGAATCCAACATCGACGTCGACATGATCATCCAGAACGTCGGCCACGACGGCTCGACCGACTTCTCGTTCACGGTGCCGCGCGGCGAGTTTGCCAAGGCGACGGCCATTCTCGAACAGGTCAAGGGCCATATCGGTGCGCGGCAGATCACCGGCGACAACAAGATCGCCAAGGTGTCCGTCGTCGGCGTCGGCATGCGCTCCCATGTCGGCATCGCCAGCAAGATGTTCCGCACTCTGGCCGAGGAGGGCATCAACATCCAGATGATTTCCACGTCGGAGATCAAGATCTCGGTGGTGATCGACGAGAAGTACCTGGAACTGGCCGTGCGCGTGCTGCACAAGGCGTTCGACCTCGATCAGGTGCCGGCCTAACGGTTTGACCGGGCAGGGCGAAAGCGGTAATATCGCCAGCCTTTTTGGTGCCGGTGCAGTCGTTGCGCGGGTTCCTGGAGAGATGGCCGAGTGGTCGAAGGCGCTCCCCTGCTAAGGGAGTATGCGGGCTTAAACCTGCATCGAGGGTTCGAATCCCTCTCTCTCCGCCACAGTTTGATATAATTCGCTTTACGCGCCCGTAGCTCAGCTGGATAGAGTACTTGGCTACGAACCAAGGGGTCAGGAGTTCGAATCTCTTCGGGCGCGCCAATTCCCAAGGGCCTGCTTCTGCAGGCCCTTTTTTCTTGCCTGCTTAGGCGCCCAAGTTGCGATACGATGTGCCTTGGGCAGCCATTTGAGGAGGGGATCATGGCATCGAATCGGATTCGACTGGTTTTGGGCTGGGCGCTTGCGCTCCTGTTTGCGACGAACGCCTGGGCGGCGTCCCGAGAGGAAATCGATGCCGAGGTGAGGCAGGCGGTGAAGGAGTTCTACAAGCACACCAGTGCCGGCAAGGAGCTGTCGCAGAAGGCGGCAGGCATGCTGGTGTTTCCCAGCGTGGTGAAGGCCGGCATCGGTGTCGGCGGCGAGTACGGTGAGGGATCGCTGCTCATCGGCGGCAAGCCGGTGGCCTATTACAACATCGCGGCGGCCTCTATCGGTTTCCAGCTGGGCGCCCAGGCGCGCAGCCAGATCATCCTGTTCATGACGGAGAATGCCTTGTCGAAATTCCGCAACAGCGAAGGCTGGAAGGCGGGCGTCGACGGCAGCGTGGCGCTCGCCACGCTGGGTGCGGGCGGAGCGATCGACACGGAGACGGCGAAGAAGCCGATCATCGGCTTTATCTTCTCGAACAAGGGGCTGATGTACAACCTGACCTTCGAGGGGTCGAAGATCACCAAGATCGACCGCTAGACGATCATGCCGACAGCGGCGGCTCGTCCATCAACGCAACCTGCTCGCGCAGCTCCAGAATTCGGTCCTGCCAGTAGCGCTGGGTATTGAACCAGGGGAAGGCCGCCGGAAAGGCCGGGTCGTCCCGACGGCGGGCCAGCCACGCCGAGTAGTGGAGCAGGCGCAGCGTGCGCAGGGCCTCTACCAGATGCAACTCACGCGTGTCGAACGCGCAGAAATCCTCGTAGCCGGCTAGCACATCGCCCAACTGCCGCGTCATCTCCGCGCGTTCCCCCGATAGCAGCATCCACAGGTCCTGCACGGCCGGCCCCATGCGGCAGTCGTCGAAATCGACGAAGTGCGGGCCATCGTCCGTCCATAGCACGTTGCCGGCGTGGCAGTCTCCGTGCAGGCGCAGGGAGGCGACCGGGCCGGCGCGCTCGTAGCAGCGGCGCACGCCGTCCAGCGCCTGCTCGGCCACGCTTTGCCAGGCTGCCAGCAGGTCCTCCGGCAGGAATCGGTTTGCAAGCAGGTATGCGAGGGAATCCTCGCCGAAGCTCGCGATGTCCAGCGTGGGACGTTCGCGGAATGGCGTTACCGCGCCGATGGCATGGATGCGCCCCAGGAAGCGCCCCATCCACTGCAGGGTATCCGGCCTGTCCAGGTCCGGGGCGCGGCCGCCACGGCGAGGAAACACCGCGAAGCGGAATCCTCCGGCAGCATGCAGGGTTTTCCCGTCGGCCAGGACCAGGGGCGCCACGACGGGGATCTCCCGCTCCTGCAGTTCGGTCGCGAAGGCGTGTTCCTCGAGTATGGCCGCATCGCTCCAGCGGGCCGGCCGATAGAATTTCGCCACTACCGGCTTCGCGTCGGCAATGCCGATCTGATAGACGCGGTTTTCGTAGCTGTTGAGGGCCAGCAGGGAGCCATCGCACTGCAGGCCGACGCTCTCGAGAGCGTTCAGGACGACATCGGGGGTGAGGGCGGAATAGGGATGCTGGCCGGAGTCCATGCCGACATTGTACGTTCTCCCCGACGCGCTATCATTGGCGCCACCAAGAAGAAAACCAACGAAGATGGCCGACTATCCTCAGCATCTGGTTCACCCGCACCGCCTGTTCGACGGCAGCGAAGTCGTCATCCGGCCCATTCGTCCGGAAGATGCCGCGATCGAGCAGGCGTTCGTGCGCGGATTGTCCGACGATTCCCGTTACAACCGTTTCATGGGCCAGTTGCGCGAATTGGCGCCGCGCAAGCTGCAATACATGACGACGATCGACTATGACCAGCACATGGCGTTGATCGCCACGGTTCAACGTGAGGGCCGCGAGGTGGAGATCGGCGTGGCCCGCTATGTCGTCACGCCCGGCAGCGAAAGCTGCGAATTCGCCATTGCAGTCGACGATGCGTGGCAGGGTACCGGCGTGGCCGGCATCCTGATGCTTGAGCTGATGGCCGTGGCGAGAGGCAGGGGCTTGAAGACGATGGTCGGATTCGTGCTTGCCAGCAACCACAAGATGCTGAAATTCTGCCACCAGCTCGGCTTCGAATGCCATCGCGAGCTGGGCGAGGGCGACACCATCAGCGTCGTCAAGGCTCTCTAGGATTTTTCCGCTTCTCGGACGCCAGCCGGTGCGCCCAGCGTGTCGTCTCGGGGAGACGGTAGCGGGTCAGGCAGGCCATGACCCAGGCGATCGCCGATTCGAGGCCGATGCGGTGGCCGGGCGAGATGTACAGCGGCTTGATGCCTTGCCGGGTGCGCAGCACCGCGCCGATGGTCTCGTTTCCGTCCCGGAGCGGTACCCAGGCGCCGCGTATGTCCGGCACCTCATCGTGCTTCCCGACCAGGCGTGTCTTCGCTACGCCTATGGAAGGTACGTCAAGCAGCAGGCCAAGGTGGCTGGCGATGCCCAGCCGACGCGGATGCGCGATGCCTTGTCCGTCGCAGAGCAGGAGGTCCGGCAGGGCATCGAGTTGTTCCATGGCAGCCAGGACGGCCGGCACTTCACGGAAGGAGAGCAGCCCCGGCACATAGGGGAAACAAGTCGGCTTGCGCGCGATAACCGAGGTTACCAGCTGCAGCGACGGGAAGGCGAGCACCGCGACGGCGGCGCGCGTGGTGGCGCCGTTGTCCTCGAAGCCGACATCCACGCCGGCGATTTGGCGGACCGGGCCGAACTCGTCGCGCAGGACGATTTCCGTGGCGAGGCGCGCCTGCAGCGCCATCGCCTCCTTGGGCGCTAGGTCCCAGGCGTGGCGTTGGCGGATCCTCATCGGGCACAATGCGCGGCCATCAGCGGCACGTACATCTCGTCGGCACTGACGCCGGCGTGCACGCCGAGCTGGCGATAGCGTTTTTCGCCTTCCACCCAGTCCAGCAGGGTCCAGTTCTCGCGCATCACCAGTACGTAGTCGCCGATGCGTGAGGCCAGCCGGGGATCCGCCGCTCCGGGGCCGTACCACCCCTGCTCGATCAGTTCGTGGCCGGTGAAAAGATCCATGCGCCCGGCGAAGACCTCGCGCACATAGCCCTCGAAGCGGGACGCCTGCTCCGGCCTGACGTAGCAATAGGCGACGCGGCGTTCGCCGCACAGCGGCCGGGCCAGCGTCGCCGCGAGATCAGGGTGCTGCGCCAGGTCGATTTGGCGCTCGGGCGGGGAATCGATGAAGCCGTGGTCGGCACATGCCAGCACGACGGTGTCGCTGCCGGCGATGGCGGCGAGGAAGGTGCCGAAGGCCTCGTCCAGCGCGGCGAACTGGGCGGCGACCTGCGGGCTGTCGGCGCCATAAATGTGCGACAGCGAGTCGAGTTCCGGGTAGTAGGCGTAGAGGTAGGTGGGTTCGGCCGACTCCCGGATGGCTGCGGTCATCTGCCCGAACAGCTCGGCCAAGGTCTGGTAGCCGCGCACCTCGGCGCGGCCGCTGTGGTAAAGATTGAAGGCCGAGCCGGCGATGGCTTGCGGGGAGACGAATATGCTGCGCCGCGCGATGCGATCGACAAACGGCGCATGGCCGAAAAGGCGTTGCGGCAGGGTGCCGGGCGGCGCATCGAATTCGCCCGGGCCGCGCGGCCTGAGCGGCAGCACTGCGGCGATGGCGTCCAGTTCCGAAAAATACATGTGCCAGCCGGTCAGGGCGTGCTGCTGCGGCGCCAGGCCGGTCAGGTAGGTGGTGACCGCGCTGGCGGTAGTGGACGGAAAGACCGAGGTCAGCCTGGCCCGCAGGTGATTGTGCAGATGACCGCCTGTGCCGTGGCGCTGCAGGTAGTGATAGCCGAGGCCGTCGACCACGAGCAGCACGATGTGTCGCGCCGTATCGCCGCGACTGACTATTGCGTCGCGCAGCGGCGCATGGGGCAGGGGAGGCTGTGCGCCGCAGGCGTCGCCGAGCGAACGCATCAGGTTGACGATGCTGCCGCCCTCGTAGTCTGGACGGATCACCTTACTGGCGCTTCTGGTATGTGCCGATCAGTTCTGTCTGCGCCAGGATGTGGCCCTGCATGGCCTGCTCGATCCGTGCCTTCTCGGGCCGGCCGAGGTCGGGCAGCATCGTGTCGAGCGCATACAGTTTGTGGAAATAGCGATGCCGACCGATCGGCGGGCAGGGGCCGCCGTAGCCGGTACGCTTCCAGTCGTTGAGGCCTTCGCGCGTGCCCGCAGGCAAGGCAGCGGCGCCTTCAGGCAAACCGCTGCAGTCCGGCGGCAGATTGTAGAGCACCCAATGCACCCAGGTCATGCGTGGTGCGGCAGGGTCGGGGGCATCTGGATCGTCGACGATCAGGACGAGGCTTTTCGTTCCGGCAGGCGTACCGATCCAGGCAAGCGGCGGCGAGCGGTCGTCGCCTTCGCAGGTGTACTCAACGGGGATGTGGCGGCCGGGGGAAAACGCGGAGGAAGTCAGCGTCAGGGGCATGTTCTGCAGGGCGCGTTACCTCAGTGGTCCTCGAGATGCGGCCCGCCTTCCTCGGCCGGCGCACCCGTATCGGGATCGATCCAGTCGGAGATGCCGAGTTCGTCTTCGGCTTCGGCCAGGGTCTCACCCGGTTCGAAGTCGGATTCGTCGCTGTACTCCATATCCTCCGCCGCCTCGATCAGCGTCGGGAAGGGACCATATTCCTCGCCGCTGTCCTTGTCCTGCCAATAGAAACCGTCCGGTCTTTCGATGATGCGGGCACGGTCATAGCCTGAAGGTGTGGCGGGTATATTTTTCGGCATGGCGATCTCCTTCTCGCTGTGGTTATCTTGAACCTTTTTTTTGCTAAAAGCTATGGCGATTCGTCAGGCGGTTCGTTGACCGGAGTCAAACGACACGCCTTGAATGCTATAACGGCCCAAATACGGGAACTTGAATCCTTGTGCGCTGCCTGACCGGGCGCTATAGTTGTTTCGAAAATTCGAATATAGAAAAGCCTGCATGCCACCGATCCCATCCCTCGATGCGCAGTCGCTCCTGCGCCGTTGCGACCCCGCTCTGCTGGACTTCGGCACCACCGCCGAACTGACCGATTCGGCCGACATCGTCGGCCAGTCGCGCGCGCTCGATGCCGTCAGCTTCGGCATCGACATCAAGCAGCCCGGCTTCAATCTTTTCGTCCTGGGCGAACCGGGCAGCGGCCGCCACGCCGCCGTGCGGCGCCTGCTGGAAGCGAAGGCGGCGGGCGAGCCGGCGCCGAGCGACTGGTGCTACGTCAACAACTTTTCCGACCCGAACAGGCCGCGCCTGCTGCGCGTGCCGCCCGGTCGCGGCGATCAGTTCAAGCACGACATGCAGCAGTTCGTCGCCGAGCTGGCCAAGGCCATCGGCGCCGCCTTCGAGAGCGAGGAATACCGCGTCCGCATCGAGGCCATCCAGGAGGAGTTCAAGCAGCGCGAGGAAAACGCCCTGCGCGAACTGGGCCAGGAATCCGGCGAGAAGGGTGTCGCACTGCTGCGCACACCGCACGGCTTCGTCTTTGCCCCCATCAAGGGCGAGGAGACGATGGGGCCGGATGAATTCGAAAAGCTGTCCGACGAAGAGAAGTCCCGCATCGGCAAGCTGATCGAGGAGTACGGCGAGCGGCTGCACAAGCTGATGCACCAGTTCCCGCAGTGGCGGCGCGAGATGCAAACGCGCATCAAGGATGCCAGCCGCGAGACCATGGGCCTGGCCGTCGGCCATCTCATCGAGGAATTGAAGGAGCGCTATTCCGACCTGCTCAACGTACTCGAATTCCTCGACGAGGTGATGCGCGACGTCATCGAAAGCGGCGAGGAGCTGCGCGAGCAGCCCAAGGCCGACGGCGACATGAGCGGCGTCATCGTCAGCGGCAGCATTTCACTGGCCCGCTACCAGGTGAATCTGCTGGTCGATAATGGCGCCCTCAAGGCGGCACCGGTGGTCTTCGAGGACAACCCGATCTACCCGAACCTGGTCGGACGCGTCGACAGCGTCGCCCACATGGGCACGCTGGTGACCAACTTCTCCATGATCAAGGCGGGGGCGCTGCAGCGCGCCAATGGAGGCTACCTGGTGCTGGATGCCGCCAAGGTGCTGACCCAGCCCTACGCCTGGGAGGGCCTGAAGCGGGCGCTGCGCTCGGCCCAGCTGCGCATCGAATCGCTCGGCCAGGTCTTCGGCTTTGCCAGCACGCTGCCGCTGGAACCGGAGGCCATGCCGCTCAACGTCAAGGTGGTGCTGGTCGGCGAGCGCATCCTGTATTACCTGCTGAAGGAATACGATCCGGAATTCGAGGAGCTGTTCAAGGTCGGTGCGGACTTCGAGAGCGAAGTTGCGCGCAACGAGCCGAATACCCGCAGCTACGGCCGTTTCCTCGGCATGCTCGCACGCCACTACGGCCTGCGTCCCTTCGACCGCCAGGCGGTGGCGCGCATGATCGAGCACAGCGCGCGGCTGGCCGGCGACTCCGAGAAGCTTTCTGCCAGCACGCGCCGCCTCTCCGACCTGATGCAGGAAGCCAACCACCTCGCCGGCACGGTCGGACGGCAGGTCGTCGGGCGCGAGGATGTCGAGGCGGCCCTGGCGGCGCAGCGCCACCGCGCCGGCCGCCTGCACGAATCCATGCAGGAGCAGATCCTGCGCGACAACCTCCTGATAGCCGTTTCCGGCGGCCATGTCGGGCAGGTAAATGGCCTGGCGGTGATCGATCTCGGCGACTTCATGTTCGCCCATCCGGTGCGCATCACCGCCACGGCGCGCATCGGCGAGGGCGATGTCATCGACATCGAGCGCGAGTCCGAGCTGGGCGGGGCGATCCACTCCAAGGGCGTGATGATCCTCTCCGCCTTCCTCGCCGCGCGCTATGCGCGCAGCCTGCCGCTGTCGCTCTCGGCGAGCCTGGTATTCGAGCAGTCCTACGGCCCGGTGGAGGGCGACAGCGCCTCACTGGCGGAACTCTGCGCGTTGCTCTCGGCCCTTTCCTCCGTGCCGATCCGCCAGTCGCTGGCCATCACCGGCTCGGTGAACCAGTACGGCCGGGTGCAGCCGATCGGCGGGGTCAATGAAAAAATCGAGGGCTTCTTCGACATCTGCAAGGCGCGCGGCCTGACCGGCGAGCAGGGCGTCATCATCCCGCAATCGAACGTCAAGCATCTCATGCTGCGCGAGGATGTTGTCGCCGCCTGCACCGAGGGCAAGTTCCGCGTCTACGCCGTCGAGGACGCCGACCAGGCTGTCGAGCTGCTGACCGGCGTGCCGGCCGGCGAGCCGGACGCGCAGGGCCTGGTGCCGGAGGGTTCGATCAACTACCTGGTGGCGACGCAGCTTGCCGAGCTGACGGCGCTGCGGCAGGCTTATGCCGCCGCCGGCAAGAAGCGCGGCGCCGCCAAGAAGGCCAAGGAGTAGGCCGCATGGCGGCTGAAGCGATCCGGCCACGGACGGGCGATGCGCTGATCCTCGTCGACGTCCAGCTCGACTTCCTTCCCGGCGGCAGCCTCGCCGTGCCGCGCGGCGACGAGGTCGTGCCGGCGCTCAATCGCTACATCGCCGTGTTCCGGGGACTGACTTTTCCGGTCGTGGCGACGCGCGACTGGCACCCGCCGGATCACTGCTCCTTTCGAGCCCAGGGCGGCCCCTGGCCGCCGCATTGCGTGGCCGGTTCCGACGGCGCGCGCTTCGCTCCCTTGCTCGACCTGCCCTGCGAGGCGCGCATCGTGTCGAAGGCGACGGCGCCGGACAAGGATGCCTACTCCGGCTTCGAAGGCACCGACCTCGACGACTGGCTGAAGCACGCCGGCGTTTCGCGCGTCTTCGTCGGCGGGTTGGCCACCGACTACTGCGTGCTGAACACCGTGCGCGATGCACTGCGACTGGGCTATGCGGTCTTCCTGCTGCTGGATGCCGTGCGCGCGGTGGACGTGCAAGCGGGCGATGGCGGTCACGCCATCGACGAAATGCGCCGCTTCGGAGCGGTTCCAATCGATTACGGCAGGCTGACTGCATGAAATGAGCGCGCTGCTCACCGATCTCTACCAGCTCACCATGCTGCAGGTCTATCACGACCGCGGCATGGACCAGACGGCAGTATTCGAGTTCTTCGTGCGCAAGATGCCGGAGCACCGCAATTTCCTGGTCGCAGCCGGGCTGGAACAGGTGCTCGGCTATCTGGAGACGCTTCGCTTCACGGGCGAGGAACTTGAGTGGCTCGCCGGCAGCGGGCGCTTCAGCAGAGACTTCGTGGACTCGCTGGCCGACCTGCGCTTCGACGGCGACGTTGCCGCCATGCCCGAGGGCACGCCTTTTTTTCCGGACGAGCCGATCCTGCGCATCGTTGCGCCGCTGCCGCAGGCACAGCTGGTCGAGACGCGCATCATCAACCTGCTGCAGTTCGAGGTGATGGTGGCCTCGAAGGCGGCCCGGGTACGCCTGGCCGCGCCGGACAGGCTGCTGGTCGATTTCGGCCTGCGCCGCGCCCACGGCGCCGAGGCGGGGCTGCTCTCGGCGCGCGCCAGTTACCTGGCCGGTTTCGACGGCACCTCCAACGTCCAGGCCGGCATGCTGTGGGGCATTCCGCTTTTCGGCACCATGGCGCATTCCTTCATCCAGGCGCACGACAGCGAGATGCAGGCCTTCGAGGATTTCGCCCGCTCCCACCCCAAGGCGAACACGCTGCTCATCGATACCTACGACACGGAAGGCGCTGCGCGCCGGCTGGTGCCGCTGGCCAGGCGGCTGGCAGGCGAGGGCATCGACGTCGGCGCCGTGCGCATCGACAGCGGCGACCTGTCGGCGCACGCGCGCAGCGTGCGGCGAATTCTCGACGAAGGCGGGCTGCCGGCGGTGAAGATCTTCGCCAGCGGCAACCTCGACGAGTACCGCGTGCGGGACCTGGTGGCCGGCGGCGCGCCCATCGACGGCTTCGGCGTCGGCACGCGCATGAACACCTCGGCCGATGCGCCCTATCTCGATTGCGCCTACAAGCTGCAGGAATACGCCGGGTTGCCGCGGCGCAAGCGCTCCGAAGGCAAGGCCACCTGGCCGGGCCGCAAGCAGGTGATCCGCAACTACGACGAGGCAGGTCGCATGACAGGCGACCTGCTGACCACGACGGATGCCGCCCCCGCCGCATGCGGTCTGCTGAATGAAGTCATGCGCAGCGGTCGCCGCCTGGGGACGCAGCCCTCCCTGCAGGACGCGCGCCGCCATGCGCAGGCGGAACTGGAGCGGCTGCCGGCCGCACTGCGGGCACTGTCTGCCGCGCCTGACTATGCCGTGGGGGTGGACCAACCTCTGCGCGCCCTGGCACGGGAAGTCGATGCGCGGACAGCCGTAGATTGATTTAGCTCAAAGCCGTGCCGCTCCCGCGGGTTATCCTGAAATCGGCTATCAACCCACTCACAGTCAGGTGTCGTCATGCAAAGACCCGTCCAGATCACCTTCAAGGACATTCCCCATTCCGATGCGGTGGAAACCCATATCCGCGAGAAGGTCGCCAAGCTGGAGACCTTCTATCCGAACATCATCGGCTGTCACGTCACGGTGGAACTGCCGCACAAGCACCACCATCAGGGCAAGCTGCACAACGTGCGCATCGACATCAAGGTGCCGGGCAGCGAGATCGTGGTGAACCGGGACAAGCACGAGGATATCTATGTCGCCTTGCGCGACGCCTTCGATGCCGCCAAGCGGCAGGTGGAGGAATTTGGCCGGCGTCAGCGTGGGGACGTCAAGCACCACGCCAACAACAGGCCGCAGGTGGCTGAGGAGGATTGAAGCAGGGAATTGCTGCCGCGCCGCCTTCCGGCGGCGCGTTCAGCCGCTTTTCCGGATGAAGTCGCGCACGCGCGGGCAGATCGTCTCGCGCCAGCGCCGGCCGCTGAAGATGCCGTAGTGGCCGACCCCCGGCACGAGAAAGTGTTCCTTCCTTTCGGCCGGGATGTTGCGGCACAGTTCATGCGCCGCTTCGGTCTGGCCGGGGCCTGAAATGTCGTCCAGCTCGCCCTCGATGGTGAACAGCGCCGTCTCGCGGATGGCCCAGGGCTTGACGCGCTGCCCGGACACCGTCATCTCGCCCTGCGGCAGCTGGTGCTTCATGAACACCATCTCCAGGGTTTCCAGGTAGTACTCTGCCGGCAGGTCCATCACCGCGTTGTACTCGTCGTAGAACTTGCGGTGCGCCTCGGCCGATTCGCCGTCGCCTTCCACCAGGTGGTTGTAGAAGTCGATGTGCGCCTGCAGGTGGCGGTCCGGGTTCATGGCGACAAAGCCGGAATGCTGCAGGAAGCCGGGGTAGACCCGCCGCATGTAGCCCGGGTACTTGAGCGGCACGCGGGTGATGACGTGGGTGTCGAACCAGCGCAGGCTGCGCGTCTTGGCGTAGCGGTTCACCTCCGTCGGCGCGCGGCGCGTGTCGATCGGGCCGCCCATCAGCGTCATGCTGCGCGGCTGGGCGGGGTCGTCTGCAGCTGCCATCAGCGAGACGGCGGCCAGCACCGGCACGGTCGGCTGGCAAACGGAAACGACGTGCACGTCCGGCGCGAGCAGGCGGAGGAAATCCTGCACGTAGGCGACATAGTCGGCAAAGTGGAAGTAGCCTTCGGCGAGCGGCACCTGGCGGGCGTCGATCCAGTCGGTGATATAGACGTCGTGGTCGGGCAGCAGCGCACGCACGGTGTCTCGCAGCAGGGTGGCGTAATGGCCTGAAAGCGGCGCCACCACCAACACTTTCGGGTGCTCGAAGGTTGCCTCCCGGCGGAAGCGCAGCAGGTTGCAGAAGGGCTTCGACTCCACCACCTCTTCGCGCACCGCCACGGTTTTCCCGCCGATGACGGTATGGTCGAGCCCGAATTCCGGCTTTTCATAGCGCCTGACGACTCGGGCAAGCAGTTCGGAGCCGGCGGCGACGCGGCTGCTGTGCGGCAGGTAGGCGAGCGGGCTGAAAGGGTTGGTGAAGAGTTGCTGGCTGGTTTCCGCCCAGAAACGCAGGGGCGCGTTGGCGGCGTGTTGCAGTTCGTGAAGCGCGTAGATCATCTAATAATGGCCGAGCCGGATGAAAAGCAGATGCTTGGTTCCACTTTACCCGAACGGCCTTGAATGTCTACCTGCCCAAATGGCGTGTTCCGCAGAGCGGATCAAGCCGATGCTTTGGCGTGCGCGGCCTCGAAGTGCTCGATGGCGTGGCGCAATTTGTCCGGCACCGGCGCCGGGCGGCGCGTCTCCGGATCGGCGTTGACATACACCACTTCGCCGTCGACCAGCAGGCGGCCCTCACGGAAGATGCCGAGCTGGAAAGTGATGCTGGTCAGGCCGATGCGCGAGACATGCACGCCGATGTCGAGAATGTCGTCGTATTCGGCCGAGCCCTTGTAGTTGATCAGCGTCTTGACCACGTACAGATCGCTGCCCGAATCGGCGACGCCGTCCGGGTAGGGCAGGTTGATGGCGCGCCAGTACTCGGTGATGGCGACGTCGAAGTAGGTCAGGTAGTGGCCGTTGAAGACGATGCCCTGGCGGTCCACTTCGGCCCAGCGTACGCGCAGCTGGTGAAAAAAACTGTAGGGAGCGCTCATGTCGGCAACTGGTGGCCGCGGAATTCCTCGCGCAGCTTGGTCTTGAGGAGCTTGCCGGTGGCGGTGTGGGGCAGGCTGTCGACGAAGACGACATCGTCGGGCATCCACCACTTGGCGATCTTGTCGCGCATGAAGTCGAGCAGCTGCTCGCGCGTGACCTCCTGGCCGGGCTTCTTCACCACGATCAGCAGCGGCCGCTCGTCCCATTTCGGGTGGGCGATGCCGATCACCGCCGCTTCGGCCACGGCCGGATGCGCCACGGCGAGGTTCTCCAGGTCGATCGAGCTGATCCATTCGCCGCCGGACTTGATGACGTCCTTGGAGCGGTCGGTGATCTGCATGTAGCCGTCCGGGTCCAGCGTGGCGACGTCGCCGGTGGGAAACCAGCCGCCCTCGCGCAGGACGTTGCCGCCCTCGCCCTTGAAGTAGCCGGAGACGATCCACGGCCCGCGCACCAGCAGGTCGCCGAAGGCCTTGCCGTCGCGCGGCAGCTCCTTGCCTTCGTCGTCGACGATCTTCATGTCCACGCCGTAGATGGGGCGGCCCTGGTTCAGGCGCACCCTGTCGCGTTCGGCGTCGGAAAGGCCAAGGTGCTTGGCCTTGTAGGTGTTCACCGTACCGAGCGGGCTCATCTCGGTCATGCCCCAGGCGTGCAGCACGGTGACGCCGAACTGCTCGTCGAAGCTGCGGATCATGGCCGGCGGCGCCGCCGAGCCGCCGATCACCAGGCGCTTGACGGTGGACAGCTTGAGGCCCGTGCCCTGCAGGTGCTGCATCAGGCCGAGCCAGATCGTCGGCACGCCGGCGCTGACCGTGACCTTTTCCGTCTCGAAGAGTTCGTGCAGGCTGGCGCCGTCGAGCTGAGGGCCCGGCATCACCAGCTTGGCGCCGGCCAGCGCGCAGGCATAGGGCAGGCCCCAGGCGTTGACGTGGAACAGCGGCACCACCGGCAGCACGGTGTCGCGGGCGGAGAGGTTGAGCGCGTCCGGCAGGGCCGAGCCGTAGGCGTGCAGCACCGTCGAGCGGTGCGAGTAGAGGGCCCCCTTCGGGTTGCCCGTGGTGCCCGATGTGTAGCATAGCGACGAGGCGGTGAGCTCGTCGAATTCCGGCCACTCGTAGTCGTCGGAATGGGCGTTGACCAGCTCCTCGTAGCAGAGCAGGTCGAGCTTCGACTCGGGCATGTGGGCGCGGTCGGTCATCGCCACCCAGGACTTGACGCCCTTGCAGTGCGGCGCAACGCCTTCGATCAGCGGCAGGAAGGTCAGGTCGAAGAAGACCAGGCCGTCGTCGGCATGATTGATGATGTAGGCGATCTGCTCGGGAAACAGGCGGGGGTTCACCGTGTTGAGGATGGCGCCCATGCCGGAGACGCCGTAGTACAGCTCGAAGTGACGGTGGTTGTTCCAAGCCAGGGTTGCCACCCGGTCGGCCGGCTTCACGCCGAGCGACAGCAGGGCGCGGGCCAGCTGGCGGGAACGGCGGTGGGCATCGCGATAGGTATAACGGTAGAGGCCGCCGGTGGTTTCGCGCGAGACGATCGCGGTATCGCCGTGGTTGCGGTCGGCGTGCCGGATCAGCGACGAGATCATCAAGGGCATGTGCTGCATCAGGCCGTGCATGCGTTTCTCCCGTTTGATTTGGGCTTAAGAAAATCGAAAATAACATGACGGCACTCGCCTATTCAATCTCGCCGTTACATACACGAAGGCGCGGCGACAGTCGCGTGAAGGATCAAGGCTCCAAGGATATTCCGGATGCCTATACGGTGGGCATAGGGGAGGATAAAAAAATTCATTCGTGAATCGCACTGCAGCATCGTCAAAATTGCTTGAGCCGGAGCCGCAACTCGCTATAGGGTGTGGCCATAACATCAAGCCGGTTTGACCCAAGGCATATCAACGGAGGAGAGCGATCATGAAGACAAGCTGTGAATTGCACGCAAACGGCAGGCGGGGCGGGGGTTTCCTGCTGGCGCTGAGCGTCATGTGCCTTTCGGCGCTGGCGATCGGCTCCATCCTGCTGTCCTGGTTCGTCGGCGGGCTGGATTACGTCAAGAGCTTCTATGGCACGCATGCGCTGGCCACCCTGCTCGTGGCGTTTCTCGGCAGCGCCTATTTTTACGGCAAGGCGAAGCGGCGAACCGACTGATGCCTTTGCCGCATCCCTGAAAAGCCCCGCCGAATGCGGGGCTTTTTATTGCCCCCCACCGCCGCTTCGGTACTATTCGCGTTGCGGCTCCGAGCGGGCCTGCCCCGGAAAATGGCAACTTGATCGTAATGGAATCGACGCAAGCAAGGCGGCGCCAGGACAATGCAGCCGCCCCGCCCGGCAACGGACTCGGCATGTGGCCGGCGTGGCTGGTCCTTCTCATCTCGCTGGTCGCGACCGCGGCCATCTGGCAGTGGACGGCCGCCAGGATCGAAGAGCAAATGCGCACGGATTTCCAGGCCCGCGTGGCGGATATCCGCGGCAGCCTTGAATCCCGCCTGGCCGGGTATTCGCTGGTCCTGCGCGGTGCCGCCGCCCTGTTCTCGGCCAGCGAAGAGGTGACGCGCGAGGATTGGCATGAATACGTCGCCGGCCTGCAATTGCCCAGCGAGTATCCGGCCATCCAGGCCGTCGCTTTTGCCCGATACGTGCCTGCCGGCGGACTCGACAGCCTGGTTCGGCAGGTGCGGGCTTCGGGCGTGGCGGATTTCACCGTCTGGCCGGAGGGCCGGCGCGAGCACTATGTCGTCAACGTCTTCACCGAGCCCTATTCAGGGCTGAACGTTAAGGCGCTCGGCTACGACATGTGGCAGGACGGCATTCGGCGCCAGGCGATGGAGCAGGCCCTGCAGTCCGGTCGTGCCACCATCACGCGGAAGATCACGCTGAAAGTTGATGAGGGGGCCCCGGTCCCGGCCTTCATCATGTACCTGCCCGTATTTGACCGCAGCCGCACGACCTTGCACGGATTCGTCCTCAGTCCATTCCGCATGCCGGACGTGGCCGGCGTGGCCCTGGCCATCCACGACGGCGTGGAAATGACGGAAGCGGCCCTCCTCTATCGCGGGCCGAGGGAGAAGGCCGACCATACGCCGCGGTTTTCCGCCAGCGAGAGGATGCCTGTCGCCGGCCGCGAATGGGTGCTGAGCTTCGCCAGCGAGCCGTCTCTGGAGAAAGCCGCGGCAGCGAACCGCCCGTTGCAGGTGCTGGCCATCGGCATCGTGATCAGCCTGCTGCTGTTCGCGGTGATGTGGTCGGTCGTTTCGATGCGGCGGCGCGCCGTGCTGTTGGCGGAACGCATGACCCGCTCCCTGAGCGAAAGCGAACGGAAATACCGCCTGATCACCGAGAACGCCTCGGACGTGATCTGGCTGCTGGACGTGGACACCCAGCGCTTCCTCTATGTCAGCCCCTCGGTGGAGCGGCTGCGCGGCTTTACGCCGGAGGAGGTCATGAGCCAACCCATGCTCGAAGCCCTGACGCCACAGTCGCGCGAGCTGCTGCAGCGCATCCTTCCCGAGAACATCGCGGAATTCCAGCGCGGGGTCCGCAAGACCTACATCAACGAGGTGGAGCAGCCGCGCAAGGATGGCAGCGCGGTGTGGACCGAGACCTCCACCCGCTTCGAGCGCGACCCGACGAGCGGGCACCTTGTCGTTTATGGCGTCTCGCGCGACATCACCGAGCGCAAGGTGGCGGAGCGCCGGCTGCGCGATTTCAATGCCGAACTGGAGCGGCGCGTGCACCAGCGCACCGCCGAACTCGAACGCGCCAACCGGGACCTCGAGTCGTTCTCCTATTCCATTTCCCACGACCTGCGGGCACCCCTGCGCGCCATCAACGGCTTTTCCAGCATTCTCGCCAGCGAGGAGCGCGAACGCCTCTCGGCGGACGGCAAGGACCTGCTCGACCGCGTGGCGAAGGCGGCGACCAGGCTCGGCCAGCTGATCGACGACGTCCTCGAATACTCGCGGGCCGGCCGGCTGGCCAAGGCGGACGAGCGGGTCGACTTGCGCGTCCTGGCACAGAAGATCTCCGGCGAACTGGAGGAAACCTACCCGCATACCGCCATCACGGTGGGCGGGTTGCCGACGGTCCAAGGCGATCCGACCATGCTGCGGCAGATCCTCATCAACCTGGTGGGCAACGCCTGCAAGTATTCGTCCAGGCGCGCCCAGCCGATGGTCGAGATCGGCGCGCAAGAGGGACAGGACGAGGTCGTGATCCACGTGCAGGACAACGGCGCCGGCTTCGACATGCGCTATGCCGACAAGCTGTTCGGCATGTTCCAGCGGCTGCATCCGGAAAGCGACTTCCAGGGGACCGGCGTCGGCCTGGCGATCGTCAAGCGGCTGGTCGAGCGCCACGGAGGACGGGTCTGGGCGGAAGCCGAGCCGGACCGCGGCGCGACGTTCCGCTTCACGCTGGGGAAAGGTCGCGTTTAGGGCGCGGCCTTCGCCCCGCAGGAATGCTATTGCGGCAGGATCTCGGCGAAGTGCCGCAATGCGGCGAACTCGCCGACGTCCTTCTCGGGCTGGCGCGTATCGGGCCGGTAGACGGCGAGCAGGTGGGCGATGCCGGCCTGGCGCGCCGCGCGCAGCACCGGCAGGCTGTCGTCGATGAGGAGGGTGCGCGCAGGGTCGTAGGGCACCACGGCGCGCAGGGCCGGCCAGAAGGCGGGATCCTCCTTGGGCAGGCCGACCTCGTGCGAGGTGATGAGCAGGTCGAAGTGCACCTGCAGGCCGGTGCGGGCCATCTTCAGCGTGAGGCTCTTCTGGTGCGCGTTGGTGACGAGGACGACCCCCTTGCCCGCCGCGCGCAGCGCTTCGAGGAAGCGCGGCACGTCCGGATGCACCGCGATGAGATGCGCCACTTCCTCCTTCAGCCGGGCGATATCGAGCTGCAATTCGCGCGTCCAGAAATCCACGCAATACCAGTCCAGCGTGCCGACCTTGGCGCGGTAGATGTCGGTCAGGCGGCGGCGCGCTTCCGCGTGCGGCAGATCGTGCCGTTCGGCATAGCGCACCGGCACGTGTTCCTGCCAGAAGTGATTGTCGAAATGCAGGTCGAGCAGCGTGCCGTCCATGTCGAGGAGGACGGTGTCGATGGCGCGCCAGTCGATCATTTCCTATTGGTCCGCAGTGCCGACGCAGATGCGGCGGAATGCCCTGACGTCGACGCCAGGACCGCCGTCGTCTCCTCCAGCCAGGAGGCGGCCACGACGCGGTTGCGTCCGCCGCTCTTGGCGGCGTACAGCGCCTGGTCGGCGCGGTGCATGAGCTGGTCGATGGCGCGTTCGTGCGCGAGCAGTTGGGCGGCACCGATGCTGGCCGTGGTGGGCACCGGGAAGCCGGGTGCCGGCAGGCGTTCGGCCTCGGTCAGTTCGCGCAGCCGCTCGGCAATGCCCAATGCGACCTCCTCGGTGGCGTCGGGCAGCAGTACGGCGAATTCCTCGCCGCCCAGACGGGCGAAGAAATCGTATTCGCGCAGGTGCGGGTGCACCAGCGCGGCGAAGCGGCGCAGCGTTTCGTCGCCGGCGGCATGCCCGAGCGCGTCGTTGATCGACTTGAAGCGGTCGAGGTCGATCATCAGCAGCGACAGCGGCGTGCCCTTGCGCCGGCAGCGTGCCAGTTCCGATTCCGCGCGGGCATAGAAGACCCGGCGGTTGCCGATGCCGGTGAGCGCATCCAGCGTGGCCAGCCGGTTCAGTTCGGAGGCGAGCTGGTCGACGATCATCAGGGCGAAGCCCAGGCTCATCAGCATGGTGGTGATGTGGGCGCCGCCGAGAATCATCCCCTGCCAGAAATGGGGTGCGAAGAGATGGGCCGGGGGGTTGTCGGAGAATATGGCGTGCAGCAGGCGCCCGGTCATCAGGGCGCAGCCGAGCAGGAAGAGCAGGCCGGTGAAGCGGTGCGAAACCGGCTTTTCGGAAGACAGCGGCAGCAGCAGCCGGGCGGAACTGAGGCCGGTGAGAATCATCAGCGCGATGGACAGCGTTCCCACCGCCAGGCGATGGGGTGCCGCTGAGCTCCACAGCATGGCAAAGATGACGCCGGCGGCGGCCACTGTCGCCCAGGCAAGCCGGTTGCTGGGCTTGTCGCCGAGCAGGCGCTGGATGGCGAGGTAGTAGAGCGCCGTGGTCGCCACCAGCAGGGTATTGCCGACGACGCGTGCGGGCAGTTCATTGGCGGTCTGGGACAGGCCGAGCAGCAGCAGGCCGGCGGCGAGTGCGATGTTGGCGCCGGTCCAGTGCCAGACGCCGCGCACGCTGGCTGCATAGAAGCGAGAGACGGCCAGCAGCACCAGGGCGGTGGGCACCGCCGTGAAGGCCATCAGCAGCAGGATGGTGCGCGCGTCGAGCAGCAGCAACTCAGGCCTCTTGCGTGAGCAACGAGGCGCCGAGCTGTGCGCGCCGCTTCAGCCAGGGGCTGGGCCGGTAGCGCGGATCGCCGCAGCCGGCCTGCAGGTTTTCCAGGATGGCGAGGACAGTGCGCGCGCCAAGCGCGTCGCCCAACGCCAGCGGGCCACTGGGATAGCCGAGGCCGAGGGTGACGGCGCGGTCGATGTCCGCAGGCAGCGCGATGCCCTGCTGGGCGATGTCGCAGCCGATGTTGACGATGTGCGCCAGCACGCGCTGCGCGACGCAACCGGCGCTGTCGCGGACGACGGACGCCGCCACGCCATCGGCGGCGAAGAGGCCGTGCGCCGCCTCGCGCATGGCGGTCGAGGTGAGGGGCGTGGTCATCAGGGTACGGTGCCGGTCGAGGCCGCAGAGTGCGTCGATGGCGACGGTGCGCGTGGCATCCAGCCCCTCGCGTGCCGCACAGGTGCTGGCGTCCTCGCCGAGCGGCGTGACGATGCAGAGGGCGCCGTCCTGCGGAGACTGACTTTCGTCGAGCGTGCAGCCGAGCTTGCGCACCAGTTCGCGCACGGCGGCAGCCAGCGGCGGACGCGCACTGCTCACCCAGACGCGGGCCGGGCGCGCGGCGGAGGCGATTGGCGTCGGCGGCACCTGCTGCTTGCCGTCCGGGTACTCGTAGAAGCCGCGGCCGCTCTTGCGCCCGAGCAGCCCGCCGGCCAGGCGCTGCGCCGCCAAGGCGGAGGGCCGGTAGCGCGGTTCCTGGTAGTACTGGTGGTAGATCGACTCCATCACCGGATGCGAGACGTCGAGGCCGGTCAGGTCGAGCAGCTCGAACGGCCCCATGCGAAAGCCGCCCGCCCCGCGCAGGATGGCGTCGATGACATGGCATTCGGCGACGTTCTCGCCGAGCAGGCGCAGGGCCTCGGTGACGTAGCCGCGGCCGGCGTGGTTCACGATGAACCCCGGCGTGTCCTTGGCGCGCACCGGCGTATGGCCCATGCGCCGGGCCAGTCCGGTCAGGGCCTCGCCGACCCACGGCTCGGTGAGCAGGGCATCGACGACTTCGACGACCTTCATCAGCGGCACCGGATTGAAGAAATGGTAGCCGGCGATGCGGCCCGGCCTGCGGCAGGCGGCGGCGATCTCCGTCACCGACAGCGAGGAAGTGTTGCTGGCGAGGATGCAGCCCTCGCCGACGATGCCTTCGAGCGCGGCGAACAGCTGGCGCTTGGCCTCCAGCTTCTCGATGATGGCTTCGACGACGATGTGGCAGGGCGCAAAGGCGTCCAGCGACTCGGCGGGTACGATGCGGGCGGCCGCTGCGTCGGCGGCCTCCCGGGCGATCTTGCCCTTGGCGGCCAGTCCGGACAACGTGGAGGCGATGGTCTGCTGTGCGGCGGCGGCGGCGCCTGGCGCGAGGTCGAAGAGCAGGACGCGGATGCCGGCCTGGGCGGCGATCTGCGCGATGCCGCGGCCCATGGCGCCGGCGCCGGCGATGCCCAGGGTCAGGTCGGGGGAGTCGATGTCGGGTTTCATGTTCGCGGAATCGTCGGACGCCGAAGTATAAGTCACGATTGAACCGGCGTGTCCCTTCCATTACCATCGCCGGATCGCGACAATTACAGAGCGGAGGGGGATATGTACCGCAAGGTGCTGCTGGCCTACGATGGTTCGCAGAGCGGGAGAACCGCGCTGCTCGAGTGCGCCGACATCAACAATTTCCTGCATGCCGAGATCCACCTGCTGGCGGTGGCGCCGCTGATGGCCGGGCTCTACCTGACCGAGGGCTTCGTGCCGGACACGCTGCAGGAGGACGAGAACCGGCGCTTCAAGGACATTCTCGACGAGGGGCTGAGGCTGCTCGCGGAGAAGGGGGTGAAGGCCGAGGGCCACGTCGTCACCGGCGAGCCGGTCGACGAGATCTGCCGGCTTGCCGGCGAGCTGGGCGCCGACCTGATCGTCGTCGGCCATCGCAAGCACGCCTTCTTCATGTCGCGCTGGTGGAAGGGCTCGGTGGGCTCGACCCTCATCGAGGACGCCCCCTGCAGCGTGCTGATTGCGCTGGCCCGATGAACCACCCGGCGCCGGCGCCCGTCCGTCCCGCTGCCCGGGCCAATGCCTGGCAGCAGTACTCCGTCCTTGTCGTCGACGACGAGGAAGGCATGCGCAGCTTTCTGCACAAGACGCTCGCCAGCCGCTGCGGCCTGGTCGAGACGGCGGGCAGCGCGGAAGAGGGGCGGACGCTGTTCAACCGCATCCACTTCGACCTGATCATCCTCGACATCTCGCTGCCCGGCAAAAGCGGGGTGGAGTGGCTCGACGAGCTGCGCGACGGCGGCTTCCAGGGCGACGTCATCCTGATCACCGCCTTCGCCGACATCGACACGGCCATCCACGCCCTGCGCGCCGGGGCTTCGGATTTCATCCTCAAGCCCTTCCGCGTCGACCAGATCCTCAACGCCATCCGCAAGTGCTTCGACCGTGCCCGCCTGCTGCGCGAGAATTTCGTGCTGCGGCGCGAGGTGGCCGAGCGCTCCGGCGGCATCGAGGGCATCGTCGGTTGCTCGGACGCCATGAGCCGGCTGTGCCAGATGATCAAGCGCGTCGCCGCCATGCCCAGCACCGTCCTGCTGCAGGGCGAGTCGGGCGTCGGCAAGGAAGTGGCGGCGCGAGCCCTGCACAGCATGAGCCCGCGCGCGCAACGGCCCTTCGTGCCGGTTAACTGCGGTGCCATCTCGCCCGAGCTGATCGAGTCCGAGCTGTTCGGCCACGTCAAGGGCGCCTTCACCGGCGCCAGCGATGCGCACCACGGCCTCTTCTACTACGCCCGCGGCGGCACGCTGTTCCTCGACGAGATCGCCGAGTTGCCCCTGCCGATGCAGGCCAAGCTGCTGCGCGTGCTGGAGGACCGCATGATCCGCCCGGTCGGCTCGACGCGGGAAATCCCGGTGGACATCCGCATCGTGGCGGCGACCAACCGCAACCTCGCCGACGAAGTCAGGCACGGCCGCTTCCGCCAGGACCTGTTCTACCGCCTCGACGTGGTGAATATCGTGATCCCCCCGCTGCGCCAGCGGCGCGAGGACATCCTCCCGCTGGCGAGCCACTTTGCCGCGCAGCTGGCTTCGCACCTCGGCTTGCCCGCCGTGCCGCTCGACGAGGATACCGCCGCCCGCCTGCGCTCCTACGGCTGGCCCGGCAATGTGCGCGAACTCAAGAACCTGGTCGAGCGCTCGCTCATCCTCGGCTATTTCCCGCTGGACGCGCTGCCCGGGGAGGGGCAGGCGGAATCGGCCGCCTCGGCCGCGGCACTCGATGCGGTGGAGAAGAGCCACATCCTGGAAGTGCTCGCCGCCTGCAGCGGCAACAAGTCGGAGGCGGCGCGCCGGCTCGGCGTCTCGCGCAAGACGGTCGAGCGCAAGCTGGCGCAGTGGGGCGTATAGGCCGGTCCGAAGCCCGACCTACCGGATCACCACAACTTCCACCAGGGCTCCTTGCGGTCGAGTCCGCGCTTGTAGTAATCGCTGTTGGGGAAGTTGGTGCGCATGACGCGCTCGGCGTCGTCGCGCAGGTCGTTCAGTCCGAGCGCATCGTAGGACTTCACCAGGATGAACAGCGCCTCCTCGTTGGCCGGCGCATCGACGTAGGTCTTCACGGCGGTCTGGGCGCGGCTGGCGGCCGCGACATAGGCGCCGCGCTTGAGGTAGTAGCGCGCGACGTGCACCTCGTGCGAGGCGAGGGCATTCACCAGGTACTTCATTCGCGCGGCGGCGTCGGCGGCGTACTTGCTGTCGGGGAACTTGGCGACCAGCTCCTTGAAGGCGTCGAAGGATTCGCGCGCCGCCTTCGGATCGCGTTCCGACATATCCTGCATGCTGACGTAGCCGAGGATGCCCAGATCCTCGTTGAAATTCACCAGGCCCTTCAGGTAATAGACGTAATCGACGTTGGGGTGGTTCGGGTGCAGCTTGATGAAGCGGTCGCAGGCGGCGATGGCGGAGGCCGGCTCGTTGGCCTTGTAGTAGGCGTAGGCGATCTCGATCTGCGCCTGCTGCGCGTAGCGGCCAAAGGGATAGCGCGATTCGAGGATCTCGAAGTACTTGACGGCCTTTTCGTAGGAGCCATCGCCCATGGCTTCCTTCGCTGCGGAATACAGGCGGTTGGCCGACCAGCCGGCGGTCTCGTCCTTCAGCTCCGGCAGCAGTCCGCAGCCGCCGAGCAGCAAGGCAAGAATAAACGCTAGACTACGCATGATGAATTCCCTGCAAAGAAAGCGCGCAGATTATAGCGCAAAGGCATCCGACGGCCCGGCACGCGTCCTTGAGATTCCGGCGGATTGCGCCGGGCTGCGCCTCGATCAGGCGCTGGCGCGCCTGCTGCCGGAGCATTCGCGCAGCAGGCTTGCTGCCTGGGTGAAGCAGGGGAAAGTCAGTCTCGACGACACGCCGGCGGACGCCAAGCGCAAGGTCTGGGGCGGCGAGCGGATCACGCTCGAGGAGGAAACGCTGCCCGGGGAGACGGCGCAGCAGCCGGAGGACATTCCCCTGGCGATCCTGCACGAGGACGCGCACATCCTCGTCATCGACAAGCCGGCCGGGCTGGTGGTGCACCCGGGCAGCGGCAACTGGCAGGGCACGCTGCTCAACGCCCTGCTGCACCATGCGCCGCAGCTCGCCGGCATTCCGCGCGCCGGCATCGTGCACCGCCTGGACAAGGACACCAGCGGGCTGCTCGTCGTCGCCAAGACGCTGGAGGCGCAGACCGACCTCGTGCGCCAGCTCGCGGCGCGCACGGTGAGGCGGCATTACCTGGCGCTGGCGCACGGCCGCGTCGCCCGCGACGGCGTCGTCGATGCGCCGATCGGCCGCCATCCGGTGCAGCGCACGAAGATGGCAGTGGTCGGCGGCGGTCGGGCGGCGCGCACGCACTACCGCGTGCTGGAGCGCTTCGCGCACGCCACCCTGCTCGAGTGCGCGCTGGAGACGGGACGCACCCACCAGATTCGCGTGCACATGGCCGACATCGGCCATCCCCTCGTCGGCGATCCGGTCTACGGGCCGCGCAAACCGAGGCAGGCGCGGCTGGAGGCGTTTCCGCGCCAGGCCCTGCATGCCTGGCGCCTGGCGCTGGTGCATCCGGCGACGCGCACGGAGACGGGCTGGGAGGCGCCGCTGCCGGAAGATTTCGCGGCACTGCTCGCGTCCCTTCGGGCAGAAGCCGCATGACGGATTGGATCGCCCCCGACTGGCCGGCGCCGGCGCAGGTTAGGGCCCTCGTCACGACGCGGGCGGGCGGCGCCAGCGAGGGGCCCTATGCCTCGATGAATCTCGCCGCGCATGTCGGAGACAATGCCGCTGCCGTGGCGGAGAATCGCCGCCGGTTGCGCGCCCATGTGCCTGCCGAGCCGCTCTGGCTCTCCCAGGTGCATGGCGTCTCCGTCGTGCGCGCCGAGGATGCCGTCGAGGGCGCCGAGGCCGATGCCGCCTTTGCGCGCCGCGCAGGCAGGGTGTGCGCCGTCCTCACCGCGGACTGCCTGCCGGTGCTGCTGTGCGACGATGCCGGCACCGTCGTCTGCGCGGCGCATGCCGGCTGGCGCGGCCTCGCCGGCGGCGTCCTCGAAGCGGCCGTGCATGCAATGGACGTGCCGCCGGCGCGACTGATGGCCTGGCTTGGCCCGGCCATCGGCCCGCGGGCCTTCGAAGTCGGGGCGGAGGTGCGCGAGGCCTTCCTCGCGCATGCGCCCGGGGCGACGACGGCCTTCACGCCGAAGGCGAACGGCAAGTGGCTGGCGGACCTCTACCGGTTGGCCGAGTTGCGGCTGAATGCGCTGGGCCTCTCGCGCGTTTTCGGCGGCGGTTATTGCACTTACAGCGAGGCGGAGCGCTTCTATTCCTTCCGCCGCGAGAAGGCCACCGGCCGCATGGCCTCCCTGATCTGGATGGAGTGATGGAAAGAAAAACGCATCTCGATTCGACGGCCATGGCCCTGATGGTGGTGCTGTGCGCGGCCTGGGGACTGCAGCAGGTGGCGGTGAAGCTGGCCATGGCCGGCATCTCGCCGGTCTGGCAGGCCAGCCTGCGCTCGATCGGCGCGGCGCTCCTGGTGTGGGCCTGGGCAGCGGTGAAGGGCATCCGGCTGTTCGGTCGCGACGGCACGCTCGGCGCCGGGTTGCTCTCGGCGGCGCTCTTCGCCGGGGAATTCGCCTTCATCTACTGGGGCCTCACCTACACTTCAGCCTCGCGCGGCGTGGTGTTCCTGTACACGGCGCCGTTCATGATCGCCCTGGGGGCGCATTGGTTCCTGCCCGGCGAGAAGCTGCGCCCACTGCAATGGCTCGGCCTGGCCTGTGCCTTTGCCGGCATCCTCGCCGCCTTCGGCGAATCGCTCGGCCTGCCGTCGCAAAGTCAGCTCCTGGGGGACGGCATGCTGTTCCTCGCCGCGGTGCTGTGGGCGGCCACCACGCTGGTGATCAAGGGCAGCGCGCTCGCCAAAGTCAGTCCCGCCAAGACGCTGTTCTACCAGTTGGCCGGCTCGGCGCTGGTGCTGCCGATCGTCGCACTGGCACTGGGCGAGCCCGGCATCATCGCGCTGACGCCGCTGGCTCTGGCGAGCCTCGCCTACCAGACGGTGCTGGTGGCCTTCGCCAGCTACCTCGCCTGGTTCTGGCTCGTATCCACTTATCCGGCCGGGCGGCTGGCGGCCTTCTCCTTCCTGACGCCGCTGTTCGGCGTGCTGGCCGGCGCGCTGTTGCTCGGCGAGCGTATCAGCGCCGTGCTGGCGGCGGCGCTGGTGCTGGTCGTGCTCGGCATCTGGCTGGTCAACCGGCCGCCGAGAGCGGCTTGAGTCACCGCGTATAATCCGCGCCCATGTCCGTTCTCGCCTGGATTCTTGTCACTTCGCTCGCCGGCGGCGCGCTGTCGGTGATGGCCGCCGCCTTGTTCGCCCTGACGGCGCGCGGCGGCTGGGTGCCGCATCTGATCAGCTACGCCATCGGCGCGCTGCTGGGCGCCGCCTTCCTCGAGGTGCTGCCCAACGCCATCGAGGCGCATGGCGACGCCGGCACGGCGACCGCGATCGTGCTGGCCGGCATCCTCGGCTTCTTCGTGCTGGAAAAACTGGTGCTGTGGCGGCATTGCCACGACGATCATTGCGAGGGGCACGAGCCGCAGGCGCCCGCGCATGACCACGGCCGCAGCGGCCTGCTCATCCTGGTGGGGGACACCTTCCACAATTTCGTCGATGGCGTGCTGATTGCCGCCGCCTTCATGCAGGACGTGCGTCTGGGGGTCGTCACGGCGCTGGCCATCATCGCCCACGAGATCCCGCAGGAGGTCGGCGACTTCCTCATCCTGCTGCACTCGGGCTATTCGCGCCTGAAGGCGCTGGTCTTCAACCTGCTCTCCAGCGTCGCCACCCTGGTGGGCGGCCTGCTCGCCTATTTCGCGCTTTCGGCGGTGCAAGGGGTGGTGCCGGTATTCCTGGCGCTGGCGGCCGCCAGCATGATCTATGTCGCCGTGGCCGACCTGATTCCCGGCCTGCACAAGCGCACCGAATTGCGCGCCACGCTGCAGCAGGTGCTACTCATTGCGGCCGGCGTCGCCACCATCCTGCTGGCGCACTTCCTCGTCGGCCATCACGACTGAACGTCGCCGGCGTCGCGCCGGGGTGCCGACCAGCCAGAGGAAGAGGGCGAGCGGGGCCAGCCCGTAGAAGAAAAAGGTCAGGATGCCGGCGGTGACGCTGGACTCCGTCACGGCCATCATCAGGACGACCCAGAGCCAGCCGATGGCAACGATGTACATGGCCCCATTCTACCTGCCGGCACGTCGTTGACAGGGGGTATGGTGCGGTGCAAAATCCTTCTCCAATCCGACGGTTGCACCATTTGCAATCGCCATAGGGAGATGCGGTAGATGTCCGGTAACCCACAGCCCGACGCGGCTGCCATGCAGAACCTTTTTCAGGCCGGGCAGGCGTTCGCGCAGGGGTTCATGAATTTCATGACGCAGCAGCAGGGCACCCAGGCCGGCCAGGCCATGCCGGTGCCGCAATTTCCACAGAACGAAGCCCTCGCCAGCCTGCAGAAGGAGTTCGCCGCGCGCCACGTCGCCCTCTGGCAGGACATGCTGCAACGCGGGCAGGGCGGCGGCGCGGTCGACGTGAAGGACAAGCGTTTCGCCGCGCCGGAGTGGTCCGAGAGTCCCTATTTCGATTATCTGCGCCAGGCCTATCTGCTCAATGCCGAATTCCTCGGCAGGCTGGCCGATGCAGTGCCGATGGACGACGAGGCCGTGCGCGGCCGGTTCAAATTCTTCAGCCGGCAGTTCATCGACGCCATGGCGCCCTCCAACTTCGCAGCCACCAATCCGGAATTCATCAGGACGGCGCTGGCCACGCAGGGCGCCAGCATCACGACCGGCATCCAGAATCTCGTCGCCGACCTCGGCAAGGGCCGCATCTCGATGACCGACGATGCCGCCTTCGAAGTGGGGCGCAACCTGGCGGTGACGCCCGGGCAGGTGATCTTCGAGAACGCGCTGATCCAGCTCATCCAGTACGCGCCGGCGACGGCGAAGGTGCGCGCGCGGCCGCTGGTGATCGTGCCGCCCTGCATCAACAAGTTCTACATCCTCGACCTGCAGCCTGAAAATTCCTTCGTGCGCCACGCCGTCGAGCAGGGCATGACGGTGTTCCTCGTCTCATGGCGCAACCCGCAGGCCGACCTCGGCCATCTCGGCTGGGACGATTACATCGAGAAGGGGGCGCTGGCGGCGCTCGACGTGGCACAGGAGATCAGCGGCGCCGACAAGCTCAATGCGCTCGGCTTCTGCGTCGGCGGCACCATCCTCGCCGCCGCACTCTCCGTCGCCAAGGCGCGCGGCGAGGACCGGGTGGCGAGCCTGACCCTGCTTACCTCGCTGCTCGACTTTTCCGACGGCGGTGAGGTCACGAACTACGTCGACGAAGCCTCCGTCGCGGCGCGCGAGAAGGTGATCGGCAGCGGCGGGCTGCTGCGCGGCGCCGAGCTGGCCTCGGCCTTCTCCAGCTTGCGCGCCAACGACCTCATCTGGCAGTACGTCGTCGGCAACTACCTGAAGGGCGGCAAGCCGCCGGCCTTCGACCTGCTCTACTGGAACGCCGACAGCACCAACCTGCCCGGACCCTTCGCCGTCTGGTACTTGCGCCGCCTCTACCTGGAGAACGCCCTGCGCGAGCCCGGCCGGCTGGCGATGTGCGGCACGACGGCCGACCTCGGCCGGCTCGACATGCCGGCCTACATCTACTCCAGCCGGGAAGACCACATCGTGCCCTGGAAGAGCGCCTATCTGTCGCGCGACCTGCTCGGCGGCGAGACGACCTTCGTGATGGGGGCCAGCGGCCATATTGCCGGCGTGGTGAACCCGCCGGCCAAGGGCAAGCGCAGCCACTGGCGCAACGAGGCCGTGGCCGCCACGGCGGAGGAGTGGCTGGCCGGCGCGACGGAGCACAAGGGCAGCTGGTGGCCGCATTGGATAGAATGGCTCAGGCGCTACGCCGGCGAGGAGCGCGCGGCGCCGAAGAAGCAGGGCAGCAAAAGCCACAAGCCGATCGAGGCGGCACCCGGGCGCTACGTGAAGGAAAAGGCCTAGACCGACCGCGCAACAGGGGAAACGCGGCCGGACGCAACGAGTCCCCGTCAAGCAAAGGAGAGAGAATCATGTCGAGAGTCGCACTGATAACGGGAGGCATGGGCGGACTGGGCGAGGCGGTCTGCATCAAGATGGCCGCGCTGGGCTACAAGGTCGTGACGACCTACAGCCCGAGCAACACCAAGGCCGGGGACTGGCTGAAGCAGATGAAGGCGCAGGGTTTCGATTTCCACGCCTATCCCTGCGACGTGGCCGATTTCGATTCGTGCAAGGCCTGCGTGGACACGGTGACGAAGGACATCGGCCCGGTCGACGTCCTGGTCAACAACGCCGGCATCACGCGCGACATGACCTTCAAGAAGATGACGAAGGGCGACTGGGACGTGGTCATGAAGACCAACCTCGACAGCGTCTTCAACATGACCAAGCAGGTGATGGACGGCATGATGGAGCGCGGCTGGGGCCGGGTGGTCAACGTCTCCTCGGTCAACGGCCAGAAGGGCGCCTTCGGCCAGACCAACTATTCCGCCGCCAAGGCCGGCATGCACGGCTTCACCAAGGCGCTGGCGCTCGAGGTGGCGAAGAAGGGCGTGACGGTGAACACCATCAGCCCGGGCTACATCGGCACCAAGATGGTGATGGCGATCCCGCAGGAGGTGCTGGATTCGAAAATCCTGCCGCAGATCCCGCAGGGGCGCCTGGGCAAGCCGGAGGAAGTGGCCGGCCTGGTGGCCTACCTGGCTTCCGAGGAGGCGGCGTTCGTGACGGGCGCCAACATCTCGATCAACGGCGGCCAGCACATGTTCTGATGCATTTCCCGGCCGCCACGGGCTCGGGCGGCCGGCCTTCGGTTTTTTTGTTGTCATGGGAAGCACTGCAATGTCAAAGAGGGTAGCGCTCGTTACGGGCGGCATGGGCGGACTGGGCACGGCGATCTGCCGCGCCCTGGCCGAGGACGGATTCGTCGTGGTGGCCAACTGCCTGCCCGGTTTCCCGCAGAAGGACGAGTGGCTGGCGCAGAACAGGGCGGCCGGCTTCGAATTCCACGCGGCCGAGGGCAACGTGTCCGACTACGAGGACTGCAGCGCGATGGTCAGGCGCATCGAGTCGGAGATCGGGCCGGTGGACGTCCTGGTGAACAACGCCGGCATCACGCGCGACGCCATGTTCCGCAAGATGCAGGCGTCCGACTGGAACGCGGTGATCGATGTGAACCTCAACAGCGTCTTCAACGTCACCCACCAGGTGCTGAACGGCATGGCCGAGCGCGGCTGGGGCCGCATCATCAACATCTCTTCGGTGAACGGCGTCAAGGGGCAGTTCGGCCAGGCCAACTATTCGGCGGCGAAAGCCGGCATCCTCGGCTTCACCAAGGCCATCGCCCAGGAAGTGGCGCGCAAGGGCGTCACCGTGAATGCCATCGCGCCGGGCTACATCGGCACCGACATGGTGATGGCGATCAAGCCGGAGGTGCGCGAGCAGATCGTCGCGCAGATCCCGATGGGTCGCCTCGGCAAGCCGGAGGAAATCGGCAAGCTGGTGGCCTACCTGTCTTCGGAATACGCCGGCTATATGACGGGATCGACCTTGTCTATCAACGGCGGCCTGCACATGAGTTGAACGGACGAAAGCCCCTGGGCTTTCTGCGTATAATCGAACGGTTGAGGGGGAGAGAGAACATGGCCGAGCAGTCCAGACTGATCAAGAAATACCCGAACCGGCGTCTCTACGACACCAGGACGAGTTCCTACATCACGCTGTCCGACGTCAAGGAACTTGTGCTGAAGAACGAGGACTTCCAGGTCGTCGACGCCAAGAGCAGCGAGGACCTCACGCGCAGCATCCTGCTGCAGATCATCCTCGAGGAGGAAACCGGCGGCATGCCGATGTTCACCAGCGACCTGCTGTCGCAGATGATCCGCTTCTACGGCAACGCCATGCAGGGCATGATGGGCAAGTACCTCGAGGGCAACATCAAGGCCTTCACCGACATGCAATCCAAGCTGCAGGAGCAGGCCCAGGCCATGTACGGCGAGAACAATCCCGCCAGCAAGGACCTGTGGGCGCAGTTCCTCAACTTCCAGGGTCCCGCCATGCAGAGCATGATGGGCGCCTACATGGAGCAGTCTAAGAACATGTTCATGCAGATGCAGGAACAGATCGAGAGCCAGACGCGCAACATGTTCTCCGGCTTCCAGTTCCCCAATTTCGCCGCGCCGGCCGCCGGCAAGCCGGACGAAAGGAAGGAAGCCGCCGACGCGCCGACGCCCGAGAAAAAGTAAGCGCAACGTCAGCGGCCGGCCCCTGCCGCAAGACTCCCCGACAGCATGCCACGCAAGAAAGTTGTTCAGCCGAAGGTCGGCTTCGTCTCCCTCGGCTGCCCGAAAGCCCTCGTCGATTCCGAGCAGATCCTGACGCGCCTGCGCGCCGAGGGCTACGACATCGTGCCCGACTACGACGGCGCCGACCTCGTCGTCGTGAACACCTGCGGCTTCATCGACGCCGCCGTGGCCGAGTCGCTCGATGCCATCGGCGAGGCGCTCGACGAGAACGGCCGCGTCATCGTCACCGGCTGCCTCGGGGCCAAGGAGGACGTGGTGCTGGCCGCCCACCCGCAGGTGCTGGCCGTCACCGGTCCGCACGCCACCGAGCAGGTCATGCAGGAAGTGCACCGGCACCTGCCGAAACCCCATGATCCCTTCGAGGACCTGGTTCCCCCGCAGGGCATCAAGCTGACGCCGCGGCACTACGCCTACCTGAAGATTTCCGAGGGATGCAACCACCGCTGCACCTTCTGCATCATCCCCTCGATGCGCGGCGACCTCGTCAGCCGCCCCCTCAGCGACGTCATGCGCGAGGCGGAGAACCTCGTTGCCGCCGGCGTCAGGGAACTGCTCGTCGTCTCGCAGGACACCAGCGCCTACGGCGTCGACGTCAAGTACCGCACCGGCTTCTGGGGCGGCAAGCCGGTGAAGACGCGCCTCTACGAACTGGCGAAGGCGCTGGGCGAACTTGGCATCTGGGTGCGCCTGCACTACGTCTATCCCTATCCCAGCGTGGACGACCTGATCCCGCTGATGGCCGAGGGCAATATCCTGCCCTACCTCGACGTGCCCTTCCAGCACGCCAGCCCGCGCATCCTCAAGCTGATGAAGCGGCCGGCCAGCGCCGAGAACGTGCTGGCGCGCGTGCGCGCCTGGCGCGCCGCCTGCCCGGAACTGACTATCCGCAGCACCTTCATCACCGGCTTTCCGGGCGAGACGGAGGAGGACTTCGAACTGCTCCTGCAGTTCCTCGAGGAGGCGCAGCTCGACCGCGTCGGCGCCTTCGCCTATTCGCCGGTCGAGGGTGCCGAGGCCAACAAGTTGCCGGACCCGGTGCCCGAGGCATTGCGCGAGGAGCGCCGGAGCCGCCTGATGGAACTGCAGGAGGACATCAGCACGCAGCGGCTCGAGCGCAAGATCGGCCGCGAGATCGAGGTGCTGGTCGAGGAGGTCGACGAGGAAGGCGCCGTCGCCCGCAGCCAGGCCGACGCGCCGGAGATCGACGGCCTGGTGCGCATCCCGGACGGCGGGCACCTGCCGGTCGGCGAATTCGCCCGCGTGCGCGTGACGGACTGCGACGTGCACGACCTATACGCGGAAGCGTTGCAGGACTAGCCATGCCCCCGGCGCGCAAGCCGAAGATCGGTCTGGTGCTGGGCAGCGGCTCGGCGCGCGGCTGGGCGCACATCGGCGTCATCCGCGAACTGGCTGCCGCAGGCGTCGTGCCCGACATCGTCTGCGGCTGCTCCATCGGCGCCTTCGTCGGTGCCGTCTATGCGGACGGCGATATCGAGAAGCTTGAGACATGGGTGAGCGCCCTTGCCTGGAAGGACGTGGTCTCTCTCCTTGACGTCAGCCTGACGAGCGGCCTCATCAAGGGAGAGAAGCTGATCCAGTTCTTCGAGCAGCATTTCGTAGACCGCGATTTCAAGGATCTCGATCTTCCCTTCGCCGTCGTCGCGACGGATCTCGAGACCGGACGGGAGCGCTGGCTGCGCGAGGGCAGCGTGGCCGATGCAGTGCGCGCCTCCATCGCGCTTCCGGGGCTGTTTACGCCGGTTCCGTACCAGGGCGGTTTTCTCGTCGATGGCGGGCTGGTGGACCCCGTGCCGGTATCGTTGTGCCGCGCGCTGGGTGCGGACGTGGTGATTGCCGTCGATCTCGGATCCGACGTTGTCGGCAGCGCGCTCAGGCTGTCGGCCGCCGACGCGGAAAGCGAGACCGGCTGGACGCACCGGATCCTTGCCCGCCTCGGCATGGCGCAGAACGAAAAAGAAGCTGCGCGACTGCCTTCGCTGGTCAGCGTCCTCGCCACCAGCATCCACATCATGCAGGTGCGCATAGCGCGCAGCCGGCTGGCCGGAGAGCCCGCCGACGTGCTGGTGGCGCCGCGCCTGGCCCAGCTCGGGTTGATGGATTACCATCGCGGCGTAGAGGCGATCGCGGAAGGACGTACGGCGATGAGGCGCATGCTGCCGGTGCTGGAGGTGGCCCTCGGAGTCGGGGGCGGAACGTCGGCATGAGCGATGCTAACCTGATCAGGCACCTTGCGGCCATCGTCGGCGAACAGGGCGTCGCCACCGGCGCCGACGCCGCAACCCACTACACCGACTGGCGCGGCCGCTACACAGGCCGGGCGCGCTGCGTCGTCAAGCCGGCTTCCACCGAAGAGGTCGCCGCAGTCGTCGCCCTCTGCGCGCAGGAGCGCATTTCGATGGTGCCGCAGGGCGGCAACACCGGCCTCGTCGGCGGCGCCACGCCGCGGCACGACGGCGACGAGGTGGTCATCAACCTCTCGCGCATGAAGCGCATCCGCGAGATCGACGCCGCCAACAACACGCTCACCGCCGAGGCCGGCTGCCTGCTGGCCGAGGCGCAGGCCGCCGCCGCGGGCGCCGACCGCCTGTTTCCCCTCTCGCTGGCGTCCGAAGGCAGCTGCGAGATCGGCGGCAACCTGTCCACCAATGCCGGCGGCGTCGCCGTCCTGCGCTACGGCAACATGCGCGAGCTGACGCTGGGCATCGAGGCAGTGCTGCCCGACGGGCGCATCTGGCACGGCCTGCGCGGCCTGCGCAAGGACAACACCGGCTACGATCTCAAGCATCTTTTCATCGGCGCCGAGGGCACGCTGGGCATCATCACGGCCGCCGTGCTGAAGCTGTTTCCCCGTCCGCGCAACAGCGCCACGGCCTGGCTGGCGGTGCGCGACCCGGCCGCCGCGGTCGAACTGCTGTCTCGCCTGCGCGGCGCCTGCGGAGAGCGCGTCACCGGCTTCGAGATCGTCGCCCGTCCGGCGCTGGAGCTGGTGCTGAAGCACATCCCCGGCGCGCGCGATCCGCTCGCAAGTGCTTCGCCGTGGTACGTGCTGGCCGAGCTGACCGACACGCTGGCGGATTTCGACCTGGCCGGCACGCTGGAGGCGATCCTCGGCGCGGAGATCGAAGCGGGGCGGGTGGGGGATGCCGCCGTGGCGCAGGATCTCGCCCAGCAGCAGGCCTTCTGGCACCTGCGCGAGAACATTTCCGAGGCGCAGCGCATCGAGGGCATCAGCATCAAGCACGACATCGCCGTGCCGGTATCGCGCATCGCCGAGTTCATTTCGCTCGCCGACGAGGCATTGCAGCGCGCCTTTCCCGCCGTGCGCATCGTCGCCTTCGGCCACATCGGCGACGGCAACCTGCATTACAACTTGTCCAAGCCCGATGCGGCGGCCAACGCCGACTTCATCGCCCAGACGCCGCAGGCCAACCGCATCGTGCACGACATCGTCGCCGAGCTGGACGGCTCGATCTCGGCCGAGCACGGGCTGGGGCAGCTGAAACGCGGCGAAATCCTGCGCTACAAGAGCGCCGTCGAAATGGACCTGATGCGCGCCGTCAAGCAGGCCCTCGATCCGCACGGCCTGATGAATCCGGGCAAGGTGATTTGAGGCGCTCCGGAGGGTTTACAAGGACGGGGGCGCTACGTATAATGCGCGCTCCTCTGTGGGGGTATAGCTCAGCTGGGAGAGCGCTTGCATGGCATGCAAGAGGTCAGCGGTTCGATCCCGCTTACCTCCACCACAAGACACTACGACTTTCGAGTAGCACCTCGGGTCCCCATCGTCTAGAGGCCTAGGACATCGCCCTTTCACGGCGGTAACCGGGGTTCGAATCCCCGTGGGGACGCCAACAAATTCCCCGGCGCGAAGGTGTAGTGCAGCCGGGTGGTGAATGAGGTCGGGCAGAGCTCGATCTGCTCAACCAGGTTGGCCACCAGCTCCTTGGTTGCGGTTGCGTCGGCCTGGTCGATCAGGTTGGCCATGCCGGACAGGATGGCCGACACGTCTGATTCCCCGATTGCGCGCAGGACCTGGGCGGACTCACGCGCTTCATCGAGCCCGCGCAGTTCGTCAACGAGCCGGGCGCGATCGCGCTCGAGGCGCTCGATCTGGTCCAGGAATGGCCGCGGCTCGGTGGTGTCGGCCGCCAGGTCGGCCATGCGGCCGATCCGCGCAGTCAGATCCGCCAGCCGCTTGTGCAGGGTGCGGATCTGTTCCTCGTCTGGCGGGCAGCTCATCCGGCGCGCCTCGGCCGCCAGCTCGCGCACGAAGCGATCGGAGAGCAGGTCGCTTTTGATCCCCTCGATAACCAGGCGCTCCACCCGCTCGCGGGCGATACGGCGGCCTTTTCCAATGCGATAGCACCCATCCCCATCGCTCACCCATTTGCGGCCGTCCGGGGCGCGCAGCAGCCCGGACAGCAGGTATTCCGAGCGCGTCCGGTAGCTGGCCGGCCTGCCGGCCTCCAGGCGGGACAGAATCGCCTCTGCCTCCTCGGTCGAGATCAGGCGCTCGTGGGTGTCGTGATTCACCACCCATTCCGCGCGCGGCCGGCGCTTCATGCCGCCCTTGTAGCCGCCGCCGTTGATCCGCTCGGCGTGAACGTTCCAGACCGTGTGCCCGGCATAGGTGAGGGCGTTCCACTCGATGCCGATCAGGCTCGACGTGCTGACGCCGGTCAGCCCGGCCTCGGCTATCGCTGCTGTCCTGCTGATGCCAGCCGCCCTGGCCTTGAGATAGTCCCGCACCTGGTCGGCGCGCTCGCCGCGCACCAGGCGGGATTTTGTCACCGGCTGCCCGTCGCGGATCGCGCCTGTCTCGACGTGCTCGAGGCGGTAACCAAGCGGTGCCCGGCCGCCGGCGCGCCAGCCCTGGCGCACGTTTTCGGCCATCCCGCCGAGGCCCTTTTCCTTCGACATCAGACTGTGCAGCATGTCGAAGGCGCGCACCACCTGCTTGATCACCACGTCCATGATGGTGTTCGTCTCGGGCAGCTTCGAATAGAGCACCTTGACCCCGCGTTTTTCGCATTCGTAGTTGAACACGGCGGCCAGGTGCTGGTGCTGCCGCGCGATGCGGGCAGTGTCTAGGATGAGCAGATAGTTCCAGCGCCGGTCGGCGCTCTTCAGGCTGCGCAGCAGCGCCTGGAACCCCGGCCGGAACTCGTCGTCGGCCCGTTCGACCGCGTCCTGGAATGTCTCAACGACCGTCAGCCTGCGCGACTTCGCAAGTTCCATCAGCTCCCGGCGCTGCGCGTCCGGGCTCACGTCGTGACGGTCCTTCGAGCTGCGCAGGTACAGGGCGGCGAGATCCATTTTTCTCCCAAATCGACAGGATCACAGGGGCCATCAGCCTAACCGCAAGCCGTCGATCGGGCAACCCGACCGATGGCAGGAGGGTGAGTTCAGGCTCATGGCGGCGGCGCGGCATGTCAGGTTTCTTCCAGCCCAAACAAGTCGTGCTGTTCCGCCCCATTGCCGTATATCGTCACAGGCAACCAGGTGTCGGCGGTCGGCTCCGAGCCGTCCCAGCCGTCCGGCCAGGTGCCGGCGGAGATCAGTTCGCGGATGCGCGCCTCCTCCTCAGCGTCGATCAGCCTGAAGCGCGTGTCGCCGACGCGGCGCTGTATGTCGAGAATCTGTTCAAGGGCATTCAGGCGGGCCTCGAAGGTCAGCGGCCCCATACGCTGCGGGTTCTTGCCGATCGACCCGTCCTTCAGACGCTCGACGCTGGACTTGCGCAAGCGCTGGGCAGGCTCGCGCAGCCAGCGGTAGATCGGCTTCAGCTCGTGCAGCGGCGCCAGGTGCGTCCAGCGCGACATGGCCAGGATGCTGTCCAGCGCCTTTTCCTCCTGGGCCAGCGGGCAGCCGACACAGCCGGTGCGAGCGTTGATCTCCTCGGCCTCGATGCCTCCGTAGGCGTCGGCGATGATCTCGGTGGGCCAGCCGCCGAACTCGTCGCGCGGCGCCCAATGGCGCAGCCATTCCCAGACGTGGCAAACGCGCCAGTGCAGCAGTGGCGCCAGGGTGGCGATGCGGCCCTTGATTCCCTTGCTCTCCGGCAGCACCTGCTGATACCAGCCCTGGCCGCATTCGGCGCCGTCCTTGCCGCAGCTCATCTCGATTCGTCGGTCGCGGATCGCGCTCTCGCCCTGGCGCACGCCGGTGATGGTGAGCGCTGTGCCGTCGCCGAGCGATTCGGCGATCGCGGCAGCCATCGGGTCTACTTTGATCTGCCGGGTGCACCAGCGCAGGGTATTGTTGTTCGGCGGCGGCACTCCGCGGCCGAGGATGTAGACGAGGAAGCGCTTGTCCAGCGGCGCGCGCACGACACGGAATTCGATGCCGCGCCCGTCCAGATCATCCATGATCTCCTGGGCCGCGATAGCCAACGGCGGTAGCTCCTGGCGGGTATCGGCATAGAGCACCGTGAAGCGCTTCGGTGCCGCGATCCGGCCGCTGTCGATGAGCCAGCAGAGAAGCGTGAGCGTGGCGGTGCTGTCCTTGCCGCCAGACCAGGCGACTACCCAGTGGTCGTGCTCTGGCCCATATGCCTGCATGCTCTGGACGGTCAGCTCGATCGACTCCGTCATCTGCAGGCGCGCGCCGGTCTCGAAGAGGGAGAGGTCGCGGGCGGTCACGATTTCCCCTCGTCGTACAGTTCCACGAAGCGTTTATGCCCTTCCGCCAGGTGCGCCAGCGCGGTCTTTCCGTGGTTGCGCTGGTGGCCGACGCAGGTGTTGCGGGCCCATTCGACGGCGTCCGACGGGGAGCCGAGCTGCCCGGTTGCCCGGCGGCGCATGGCCATGCAGCCGAGCTGGCGCATGGTCACCTCGACGGCGCCGAACCGGACGGCCAGATCCCGCTTGGCCAGGCAGATGTCGTAGTGGTCGCCCTGGTACCAGCGCCGCTTCATCCCGATTCGCCCGGCCATCACGTGCAGCTCCGCCTCGGTATCGGCGATCATGTGGCACATGACCAGGCGGCCGTACCTGGCCCGCATGTTGTCGACGTAGACCGTCACTTTGCCCTCCATTCGGCCGGCACCCCGAGACGCCGCGCCCAGTCGCGACACTGACAGGCATCGGGCAGCGGCCGCTTGCCGTTCGCGCAGTCGATCAGCTCCTGCTCGACCTTGGCGCGCTCGTTCAGGGATCTCTCGTACATCCACATCCAGCGCCAGCGCGCGATGAATCGGTAGAGCCGCTTCATCGAGCCGCCCTTCGCTGGTGCCCGCGCTCCTTGTCCAGCGCCTCGTTGGCCGCGCGGAACAGCTCGCCGCTCTGTCTCTTCCAGAAGTCCTCGGAGACGTCGGCCATGGCGCGCAGCGCCCGCAGTTCGTCGCCGGTGGCGCCGAGGCGGCCGCGCGCCTTGAAGCGGTCGCGGATGTTCTCCAGGGCGATGCTGGCCAGGTCGCAGACGGCGAGGGTGGCCTGGTCGCCCTTGTGGTTCGCGGCCAGGGCGAGGAGATCCCGGCAATCGGCCAACACGTCGAACTGGTAGGGCTTGGCCCAGCCGCCGGCCAGGCCCTCGATGGCCAGGCGCTCTGTGAGGCCGACCTCCGGCGCCAGGTGCATGGCCACCAGGGTGGGACAGCGGGCGGGGCGCGGGCGGCGCTTGTGCTGGCTGGTCATTTGACTCTCCGAAACTCGACCGCCCACACCCAGGGATTCGCCGCCCAGGAGCCGGGACCGTTGATGTGTTCCCACAGAGCGCGATAGCACTGCACCGGGTGGCTATACCAGTCGCTACCTGGCGCGTAGCGCCAGAGGGCAGCGGCTGTCCCAGGCATGGTTTCCTGATAGAGCCCTTCCGCGATGGCATCCGCTACGCTGATGTCCTGCAGCCGCTCGACTCGGACGGCGACGATCTCCAGGTCGATGCGCGATGCCCATCGTGGCATGTGGATGGATGGCCGGCGCTTGAATCCCCATCGCTTGAAGTCTGCATGGTCTTCATCGAACCATCTGTCGGCATCGTAGTAGTAGGGCTCCCATGTATCCGCCCCCTCACGCATCATGCGGGGCGTGCGCTCCGGTCGTTCCCAACCGTTCTCCCGCACCCAGAGCCGGTCGCCAGGCTGTCCGTAAGGACAAGCCTTCAGCAAATCTTCAATGCTGCACCATGGCTTTTTGCTGCCTCTCGTCGAAACGGGCTGCGGCTTTATCACACGCCGCGTCTTCGTCTTAGTGTCGTCGAGGATGGCGCGCACCATCGGCGCCGAGAACAGGATCGGCCGCTCACGCATGGGGCACCTCCGGGTATTCGTCGTGCAGAACGCCATCGAGCAGGCGGCCGGCGGCTTTCTTGCCGACGCGCGCCATCGCAACGTCGCCAAACGTATGGTGAGCCGCGCCGCCACCAATCAGCAGGTTCTGTCGGAAGGCGTCCGCGCGAGGGAGCCACTCGCCCCACTGCTTGAACAAGAACGGCACGCCGGCCGCGGCGCACTGGTCGCGCAGGGACCGAGCCCAATTCGGGTGCATGGAGCGCGCCTTCGGCCCTGACTCGCCGCCGACAATGCACCAGTCAATGGACGGCCCCATCATCTTGCGGGCTGCCTTCACCAGTTCTTTGACGGCGAAGTTGCTAGCATCGTTGTCCGGGTGATGGTGAACGCCGATCCATTGGCCGAGCGAGACCGGCCCAAGCAGCGGTTCGGCGGAAACCCACCGCATCGCCGCTGGCGTCTGCAGCAGAAGCGGAATCCTCTCGTCGGCCGCTGCCTGGTCCTCAACGCTCACGCCGATCTGGATGTTCGGCAGCGGCGTCCAGTCGAACTCTGACCACAGCAGGAACTGCATGCGGGCGGCCCGCTTGGTGAGGACCTGAAAAGTGTGCTGCGGGCAGGCCGCCATGACGTCGAAGACGGCGCGGATGAAATCGACCGGGACGTTATCGTGGAACAGGTCCGCCCTGGGGCAGACGAAGATCCTGCGCGGGCGCTTCCAGGTGAGCGGGCTGCGGGCGCCTGCCAGCGCTTCCGGGTGGCAGCGCACGTCGTTGAACGGGCGGCCGTACCACACGCTCTTCGGATTCTTAGACCATCGTGTTTCCACTTCCCGCTTGGCGTAGCAGTGCTTGCAGCCGGGCGAGATCGGGTCGCAGCCGGTGACGGGCGACCAGGTGGCTTCGGTCCATTCGATGGCGCTATTGTCAGCCATTGATGTCCCCCAGCCCGATGCCGTTGAGGACCGTACTGACCATCCTCCTGGCTTTCTCTTCGTTCATCTCAGCGAACGCCGCTTCGGCCGTGTCCCAGCCGCTGTCGGTGTCCGGGAACTTCAACGCGGTCGAGCAGAGGCCGAGGTCTTTCGGCTGGAAATACACGCGAACCTCCGGCGCTCTCTCCTCGTCGTTACTGAGCATGACGAGGACCTGGTCGTTGTCAGGCCCATAGAGCTTGGCAAAAGACATTTTTTATCCTTTCGGTTGATCTTCCGGAGCCGGCAACAGATTGCCGGCCTGGGCATGCTCGAGCACGGTCTTTCCGCTCGGCAGCAGAATCTGTCCCAGGAAGGCGCCCTCGAAACTGAGGATGCCGACCTCGATGGCGGTGATCTGCCCCTTGATCCAGTCGCGGAGGATCGAGCACACGCTGACCTGCGCCTGGTCGAAGGCGCGCGCCTCGTGCTGCTGCCGGGTGCGCCGATGTCTGGACGGGTTGTACGGGTATTCGCGCAGCCAGGCTGCGGCGTAGCCCTTGAAGCTCGCCTTCACCGTCACGTCGCGGTTGCGAAAACTGAACTGCACGATCAGCTCGCCGGCGACGTTGTCTGTCATCGTGCCGAAGCGGCTGCAGCCGAATCGGGTGAGGACCTTGCGGATGTCGTCCAGCGCCGCCGAGCCGCTGGTGGCGTTTTCGTAGGGGAGGCTCATGCCGCCACCCTCGTCCCGGACCGCTCTTCGATCCTGCGCATCACCCGTGCTCGCTTTTCGGCCTGGCTCTCGATCGGCGCGTTCTTCGCCGGCGCCGGCTTGAAGCCGAGCAGCTGCGCCCAGGCGCTCACCGGCTGCGCCGCCGGCGGCCGGCCGCGCCTGGGTTTCTCGCGGTACATCTCGATGCCGATGCGGAAGCCTTTTCCCTCCAGCGCCGACAGGCGCTTGTGGTAGAGGCCGAACTCCTTCACCGTCATCATCACGGTGTGGCGGTACGGCTTGCGGGAATGCAGCAGCCGGCCGAGGCGCTGCAGGGACTGCGCCCGGCTGCCGTGGTGGAAGTTGAACTCGATCACCTCCTCCAGGTCCTGCACGTCGATGCCGCAGTCGCCCACCCGCGACATCACCACGGCGCGGTGGCCGGCCAGCACGTCCAGGCGGCGCTTCGTTTCGGCGTGGATGAAGGGGATGCCCAGCTCGGAGGAAATGCGCTTCCCGTCCGCGATCGCGTCCGAGAAAACGATCGTCTTGCGCCGGCTAAGGACGCGGCCGAGGGCGCGGTGCTTCCCCTCGAGGTCGCGCACGATCAGCACCCGCACCGGCACGTCGGGCATCGTGCCGGCGTCGCGGAACTCCTGCCAGTCTTCGCCCAGGGCCAGGCCGGTCATCATCTGGATCAGGTCGGCGCGGCCGTCCTCGCGGAACGGCGTCGCCGAGAGCCCGACGCGGTACTCGGAGCCGATGGTCGCCAGCCTGCTGGCGTTGTTGCCGGGCAGGAATTGCGCCTCGTCGAAGCCGGCCACGGTGAAGCGGTCGTGGTCGAAGCGGTGCCGGGTCGCGTAGCCGTAGATCCGCACCCGGCTGCGAATCATGCCCTCGGCGTCCAGGATGTCGACGCGGTGGTGGTAGGGCTTCCAGACTTCGGCCACCCGCACCTGCCCGTGTTCCCGGAAGAAGGCGATCCACTGGTCGCGGATCGTGCGTGTGTGCACGAACAGCACGTGCTCGCCGGCGATGCGCGAAAACGCCATGCCGAGGAAATACATCTTGCCCTGGCCGGGCGGCCAGAAGACGCCGACGTTGCCGCTGGCCAGAAAGGCCTCGAAGGCGCGCGGCTGGCCTTCGCGCAGCTCGTAGTCCATCACGTTCGAGAGGAACCGGTGCAGCGGCACCGGGTTGGGCGGCGCCACCGACATGCCCGCCTCCAGCAGGCGGCGGAAGGAGAGGAAGGCGCGGCCGGCATTGCGTTTCGTGCTGAACACATAGCGCAGCAGCTCGTCCTCGCTCACCGGCGCGCCGGCCTGCGTCCAGAAGCGCCCGTCGCGCCAGGCCAGGCCCAGCTTGCCGGCGATCGCCGCCAGCGTGTCGGCCTCGCCGGGATCCTCGTCGGCGAAGAGCGCTTTCTCGCTGAACCTTGAGACGATGCAGCCGCAGCGCGGGCAGGTCGCGTTGGCATACAGCGGCGCCCAGAAATCCGTCCCGCCCACGGCCGCGCAGCTCTCCAGGCTGTACTGGTGCTCGCGCTCGACCAGCTCGACCTCGCCGTGGTGGATCCGGAAGCCCGTCGGCGTCATTTTTGAGCCGTCCTTCCAGCTATCCGAGCGGCAGGTCAGGCGCATGAACTTCGGCGGATCCGGCAGCCGGTCCAGCTCGAGCACGCCGCGCGCGTACTTATCTGCCGCCCGGTAATCGACCACCTCCGGGTGCCGGCGCAGGAAGGCCGTCAGCCACTCGACCTTCACCCGCCGCGACCAGACCTCCCCGTTGCGGCCGTACTCCGGATAGCTCTTCAGCCAGCCGTCGTCGATGAAGCGCCGCCAGAGCCGGTGATCCAGCTTCAGCAGGTGCTCCAGGTCGTAGACCGTGAAGTCCTCGTTGTGCCTGGTCGAGTGGCCGATCCTCTTCAGACGGTTCACGATCCCCGACATGCCGCAGCCGAGGTGCGCCATGACCTCCTGCGGCGGCAGCTTGCCCCAGCTGTCCCGCAGATACTGGTCCTTCTCCGGCGTCCATTCGATGCGCTTGCGGGCGCTCTTGTAGCCGCCGCGCTTCGCCGCCGTGATGATGTTGTGGCGCCTGACGCCGTACTGCCTGATCAGCCCCTCGATCGTCTCCGTGGTGCCGTCGTAGACCTTCGCGATCTCGCGGACCTGGTCTTCGGTCAGCAGCGGCGCGCTCATGGCCTGGCTCCCATCTCGATCTCCCTGTGCATTTCCTCGATGTCCTCGGCGCTCATGGGCTCCAGATCGGCGAAGGTGCGTCCGGCGATCTCCTTGCCGCAGCGGCGGCAGAAATACAGGGTGTTGAGCCTGAGCACCGAGGCGTTGTAGCGGCAGCCCGCGACCGGGCACACCGTCCAGCCGGCGAGCCGCTCGCGGATCCGCCGGCCCAGGTCGCGCCAGCCGCCGGTGAAGTGCACCAGCATCGCCACGTAGATGGCGTTGGCGAACGTGATGAACACCCCGCCGGCGAAGCTGTAGAACTGGTCCAGATGCGGGTAGTAGAAGAGGTTCCAGACGCCCCAGGCCGCGAAGAAGGCCACCGACGCCACGGAGAGCCCGCGCACCTCCTTGTCGCGCCAGAGGGCGAAGCAATGGTTGATCACCGCGATGCCGGCGGCGGCCTCGAAGCTGCCGTTGACGATGTCGGGCCAGGCGGTCATGGTTGCACCTCCGCCTCATTGCCGGCTTCCTGCCCCTGCGCAGCGGCGGCGTCCTCTTCGCAATAGATCAGCTGAAAATCAGTCCCCAGGGCACGGCGGATGATGGTGTGGCAGCCGGTGACCAGCCGCTTGTCGTCCGGCAGGGTGGCCGCGTCGAGGGCGCAGACCGCGTCGGCCAGGATGCGCAGATCGTCCAGCGCGATGCGGTAGCCCTGGCGATTCATGGCCGGATGGTCTTCGATCCGCATCAACCACTGCGGCGGGTGGAACAGCTGGTCCAGCTCCTGATTGGTCAGGTTGAGCCAGGTGCCGGCATCCGTGACGACGGCGGCATACGTCTTGCCGTTGAGCTCGCGCATGCCGACCGTGACGGCGTTGCCGATGCGCCGGCCGTCGCGGGTGCGCAGCTGGGCGCCCATCTGCATGGGGCTCGCGGCCTCGCCGGTCGCCCAGCCAGGCATCGGTTCGGTTGGGCTAGTTTCCATCGTGGTCCTCCAGGGTGTCGTTGGTCTTGACCTTGACGATCACCGGCCGCCAGCCGGGCGGGCAGACCGGCGATACGACGATGTCGCGGCCGTTGTGGATGATCTGCATGCCGGCGGCACGCGCTTGCTGCGCGACCGCCAGCACCTCGGCGTTGTCCGGGATGGTGATGGCTGCCATGGTTCTCTCCTTGTTCGCGTCCCCGTGGAACTCGGCTGCCGGCGCGGGGTCGCAGAGCGCCAGCAGCAGGAAATAAGCGACGAGGGCCAGCAGGGCGTCGCGCCAGTCCTTCAGGGTTGGCATGCCGCGCTGCATGTCAGCGCCTCGACCCGGCGGAACGGCGGACGAGGCCGAGCAGATCCTTGTCCGTGCCTCGCGTGCCGATCAGCACCGGGCGCCCCGGCATGCAGCGGTAGAGCAGGAACCGCCCGCCCTTCTCGGCCACGAACATGTTGTGGCTGCGGGCGATGCGCCTGGCTTCGTCGAGCGGATTCAGGATCTGCGTCTGCTGGCCCATGGCGCGCCTCCGCTCAGGCCGCCTGCTGCTGCTCGGCTTCGCGCTGGTCGAGGATCTCGCGAGCGAGCCGCATGAAGTGGGGGTCGCGCACGCCGTTGTTGGCGTAGCCGGCGACGAGCTCGAGCGCGATGCGCAGGTGGTCCTCGTCGGCGTTGGCCAGCAGGCTGCCCAGACGCACCGGATGGCCGTCGTTGAACAGGTGCAGCGTCAGGTCCGCCAGCTTGCGCGCCGTGCCGTAGCCGCCGAGGATCTGCTTGCGGTGGGTGAGGAACGGGCTCTCGTGCGCCTGCAGGGACGGCCGCAGCCGCTCGACGGCGGCCTCCAGCCGGTCCGCCACGCTGGTGGCCTTGGCCAGGTGCTCGGGCGCTTCCGATGCGATCTCGCCGGACTGGACGAGGTCCAGCATGGCGATGGCGGCTTCCATGAGCCTGAAAACTTCCCTTGTGTCGTGGATCGAGTGCATGGCTTTCTCCTTCAGGGTTAGCGGGAGGGCTCCCGCGGGGTGTCCTCGAACACCCAGCACTTGACGGTGCCGGGGCGGGGTTGATTGGGCGGGCAATGCTCGCGGTTCCATTCCGCGTTGAGGGCGGAGTTGACCGTCTTGTTTCCGAGGAACTTGCGGGTGCGGCTGGTCTTCAGCGCCTTCTTCAGGTCGCGCAGGTCGGGGATCTGCTGGCGCGCCTCGGCCGCCTTGGCGATGTACTGCGGCAGGCTGATGGCGATGACGCCGTCGTTGCGCGAATGATCCAGGCGGTTGTCGCCGTCGAGGAACTCGTAGGTGTCCCAGAACTCCTGCACGAACGGGTGATCGGCGTTGATCGCCTCCTGGCGCTCGGCGGCCATGTCCTCGATGAAGGCCTGCGTCTGGCGCAACTCGACGGCGCCGAGCGGCACCACGTGCACCAGCGCATCCACCAGGGCGGCGAGCTGGGCGTGGTTCTTGACGATGCGCAGGTTGCGCACCCCCTCCACCTGCAGCAGCCGGCGCTCGTGGTGCGGGATGCGCTCTTCGAAAGTGGCGAGGATCTGCTTCTCGGCGAGCGTGGCCTTGAGAATGAAGCCGGACAGGCGCTCGACGCCGATCTGGCCGAGGGCGTCGGCTGCCGTCTTCGATTCCGGCGTGTGCGAGGCCAGGTCGAAGCCGATGTGGCAGATGCGCTGCATGATGGCGTCGGAGGCCTGCACGGGGGCGTTCTGCGAGATCACCAGTGCCCCGCGGAAGGGCGGCTCGTAGGTCTCGTTGCCGCTGTTCTTGACGCCGCGCGAATAGACGCTGCGGCCGTTGTAGAGCGGCTTCATCTCGTCCCAATTGAAGCTCTTCTGCTTGACGCGGTCCTCCTCGGTGCGGTCGCCCTCGATCAGCACCACCGGCAGGTTCGACACCTGGACGAAATTGCGCGCCCGACCGGCCATGGAGGAGTTGGACGGATCGAAGCCCTCGTAGTCAGAGCGGCCGGCCAGCCGCCAGAGAAACTCGATCAGCGTCGACTTGCCGGCGCCCGGCTCGCCCACCAGCTCGACGAAGGGGAAGCTCTTGTACTTCGCCCGGATCTGCTCGGCGAAGAAGGTGCCCAGCCAGAAGGCCAGGGCAGCGATGCCCTTGTGGTGGTAGCACTGCCACAGCAGGCCAACCCACTCGGTCGAGAAGTCCTTGAGGTCGGTGTTGATGGCCAGATCCACCGAGCGGTTCAGGCTCTTGATCGACAGCCGGCCGAGGTCGAAGAAGTCCTCGTCGTTGAGGCTTACCGTTTTGCCGCCCTTCACCGCCACGTCATTGAACACCCAGGCGGCGTGCTCGCGGCTGTAGCCGATGAAGTCGACCGTCTCAACCGTCTTGATGCGTCCGAGCCATTTCTTCAGCATGGCGTCGAGCTGGCCGGCCGTGCCGGTGAAGACGGCGCCGGCGGCGATGCCGAGCAGGCGTTTCTTGAACTCCGAGGCCGAGGCGAGCTGCCCGCCGGTGAAGGTGTTGTTGACGGACGGGCCGTCGTGCGGAAAGTCGATGCGGAAGTAGTACCAGCTCTCGTCGGTGATGGCGTTCGCCTGGTAGTACAGCGCGGTCGGGTAGCAGTTGGCGATCTCGGTGACGGTGCCGGATTCCGTCAGCGCGAGATCGCGCTTCTTCTCGTCCGAGAGGGCCTTGTCGCCCTCGTACTGCTCCATCACCTTGTGGTAGCGCTCCAGGTCGAGCTTGAACCAGTGCAGCCGGTTGTCGAACTCGAAGCTGAAGGCGTTCCAGCCGTTGTGGCGATACATCAGCAGCGCCTTTTCCTGGGCAGTCTTGGCCAGCAGCAGCGCGCCGTGGTAGCGGTAACGCTCCATGTCTTTCTGGCCGAGCCGCCCGCGCTGGTGCATGTCGTTCCAGTCGAGCTCCTTCTTGCCCTCCATCGGGATCGACGCCGCCGATGCGTCCCAGCCGTCCTCGACGCTGCGCTGGTGGAACTGGCGCGAGGCCTTGCGGCCCGCCCGCCCGCCATCGAACGCCCAGACAAGCTTCGGCCGCGGTTTGTCCTCGGCCGCGCATCGCTCGGCCAGCGCCTTGAGCGCCGCCGCGGGATAGTTGGTGCTGCTCATCGCCGAAGCCGCCGCGATGTCGTGATGCAGCAGCGCGATCGAATCGAAGATGCCCTCGACGATCCACAGTTCCTCGGGGATCTCGACGATCGACGGCGGCATCCACCACATGCCGCCGTAGGCGCCACGGAAGTTCGCCTTGCGGTCGAAGCGCTCCGGCCGGTCGATGATCCGCTCCCACCACACGCCATCGGCGAGCTGGAAGCGCACCGTCGCCGAGCCGATCTTGAGCTCGGGGTGGTAGTAGTTCTCCTGGACGTACCAGCCGGCGATCTTCGCCAGGTCGAAGCCACGGCCGTTGCGCAGGTAGGCGTCGGCCGATGCGTTGGGCTCCGTCGGCGTCGGCTTGTAGCGGTCGCTCCAGCTGGCGAACAGTTCCGGGTAGAGTTCCTTTACGTGATACTCGGCGCCGCACTTGTTGCCTCGCGGGCAGCGCAGCACCCAGGGATGCTCGGCCGACGTGTACATCTCCTTCTTGCCGCATGAGGGGCACTTGCCCTTGCGGAGCCAGTCCTTCTTCGCCTCGAAGCCGTAGTCGCGCTCGAGGCGGGAGACGATGTCGCTGTGTAGTCGTTGATCCATTTTTTTGGCAAAAAAAATCCCTGCACGCCGGAAACCGGCATGTCACATGCATGCTTCAGTGGTGGAGCGCGGCGGCGGCTAGCCGGTGTTCATGGCCATGGCGCGCGGGTGGAGGGAATCCATGGGCAACTCCATCTGCTGCTTGTCGGCGCTCTTGACTGCCGGCGAGCGCGGCGACAGGGGGATGAAGACTTTAGGGTTGGGCGTCATCGACGGCGCGATGGTCCGCACCGCCGCCGTGTGCGCCACCCAGGTGTGCGCGCACTCGATGTTCAGGCACTGCAGGTGGTGCTCCTGCACGGACTCGCTCATGGCGCGGCTGGTGCGGATCTTCGCCGTCGCGCCGCAATGCGGGCACTTGATCCTCATGTGAGCGACACCAGCACGGCCAGGAGGAGCGCCGCGATCGCCAGCGCCGCGAGGCCGGCGGCGATGCCAGAGAGGATGGCGCGGATCACTGTTGCCCCCCACGCTCGCAGAAGCGGCTCGCTGCCCCCCCGAGGGGGGCGCGATGCGCTTGGGACGGCCCGGCGCGCATCACGGCTTCGCTCCTGCCGCGAGTGCGGACTCGACTGCCTCCAGCATGCGGCTGCGCGCGGCGATGTCCTCGGCGATCTCGCGCTGCGCTATGCGCAGTTCCTCATGCGAGGCCCCGTCCAGCAGATCCGCCGCCGCCACCTCGGCCTGGGCGCCCTCCGTCAGCATGGCGCGGAAGAGCGGGCCGACGTCGCCGATGGCGGCGTCCCCGCCCACCGTGCGGCAGGCGATGCCGAAGGGCCGCAGCATCTCGTCCAGCGCGTGCAGGCGCAGCCCCTCCGGCAGCGCCGCCAGGATCGACGGGATGAAGTTCGCCTCCAGGTGGTTGCGGTCCTTGGTGACGTCGTCCAGCCAGCGGAAGATGCGGTCGGCGTTGACCCGCATGCGCTCGAAGGTGTCGCGCGTCGGCGGGTCGAAGACGATGCCCGTCGCGCGCGGCCCGCCGATGCGCTCGTGCGCCTGCACGATCATGTCCGCCGCCGTCTCCCGGCTCCAGCCGTTGTCCCGCCGCCACTCCTCGATGCAGCCGCGCAGCGTGGCGATCCAGGTGAGGGGCGTGTGCGTGCGATGCTGCATGACCTGTCGGCTCCGGGTGTCTAGGCTTTGGATGGTGCTACGTCGGCCATCACCAGCGGCAGCCCGGCGAGATAGGCTTCGCGGGCGAGTGAAGAGCGCGAGCAACCCTTGTCCCTGGCGATGCGTTTCGCATCGTCCAACTCGCCCGGCATAAGGCGGAGGGCGATGGGCTTTGTGGTGACGACGCCCTTCGGGTTGCGGGCGGTGGTGCGCTTGGGCATAGTGCAATCTGTATAAGTGTTACACAACAGATTAGGGGGAATTTTCCCGGATGTCAACAAAAGATGGGGGTTTTTTCCCCGAAATCGGGAAAAGGCTTAAGTCCGAGCGAAAGAGGCTCGGGTTTTCGCAGGAAGCCCTTTGCAAGCTGATCGGGGTGAAAGACCCGAAAACCCTGCGCAGCTGGGAGAGCGGGGCGACGGCTCCAACCCTGTTCGACCTGGTTGAATTTGTCGCTGCCGGCGCGGACGTGCTCTACATCGTCAGCGGGGTGCACGCCGTGCCGTCGCTCACCATGGATCGGGCCCCCTATGCGTCGCCGGCCCAGCGCCTGGCTTCTGAAATATCGGCTATGTCGCTGTCGAACGAGGATGCGGAGCTGCTCATGGCGGTCGCCAGGCGCATGTCGAGGGGAGGACAGTGTTGAGAAAATATTCAGTCGCGATTGTGCTGACGCTGGCGCTGTCCGTCGCGGATGCCGCTGCCCGCGGGAACGGGCGCGAACCGTGCGATCGCGGCGCCGGCGGCGTGTCTCACTGCGAGAACGGCAGATTCATCTGCAACAATGGCACGGTGAGCCGATCGAAGCGGGTCTGTGTGGCGCCGCAGAAGCAGGGCAAGGCGATCGATACAAGGGAGAAGGGAAAGCGAAAATGAGAAAAATTGCCATGGGCCTGCCAGCGCTCGCGCTGGCCGTCGTCGCGGTGGGCGGATGCAGTGAAGCACCAGAGCCGACGCCGAAGGCGGCGAAGAGAACCGTCGCGGTCAAGGCAGCCGACTACGGCAGCGAGTGGCCATTGCTCGCCGGCGAAGCCATGATCGGCTGCGAACCGCCATCGAAAGCGTTCATCGAGATCGCCGGCCGTCGCTGCGCGCTCAACGGCAAGGCACTGTCTGCCGGCATGGAGCGGTGCGACGATGCCTCAAAGACGGGGAACGCGGTGGCGTTCGGGATCTTCGTCGAGAAGGCGCTGACGCTGTGTCCGGGGCGGGGATAGCCGCCGCCCTACAGAAGCTGACTTTTACCCAGGAATCTCCGTCGCCCGGATCTCCAGCTCGAGCGTAGTGGTGTAGCCGCTGTCGGTGAGGCTGTGCGTCACGCGGGTGATGAGCCAGTCGGTATTGTCGATCGAGGGCTTCCAGCCGGTGACGGTGGCGGGGATCTCCGGAAACAGCTCCGGCCGGCCGCGCGCCAGAGTGATGCCGAAGGTGGCCATGCCGCGCTGCAGGCGGCGCCATTCGGCGCGCGCGGCGCGCATTGCGTTGGTCTTGTTGGCGTAGACGTGGCGCAGCGTCTTGATGTTGTCGGCGCTGTGGTCGAAGGCTGTTTCCGGCCGCGCGCCGGTGATGCGCTCTGCGTCGCGCCGGGCCTGGCGGGCGGCATTCTTCTTCGCCTTCTCCTCGTCGGCCGCGCCATAGGTGACCTCGCCCTGCGTGCCCAGCACCCTGTCGTCGTAGGCGACCCGCACGCCGGCGTACTGGCTGCGAAAGCCGGCCGTCTTCGACAGCCGCTTCCACTCCTTCGCGGCGAGCCGGCGGGCACGGGCGCGGCTTTTCTGGGTTGTTCCCACGCTCTTGTACTGCGCTGCGGCCGCAGGCTGAGGCTCCGGCCGGCGGTTGCGCTCGGCGTCGTCCTCTTCCTTGCCCCAGATCACTTCGCCCTTCGTGGCGTGCTCGGTGTCGTGCCAGTTCGCCCGGACGGCGGTATAGGTTTCGCGGTCGGCGATGCTGAAGCGGTGGCTGTCGCCGTCCTGCCGGGTGATGACAACGCGCGGAAGCGGGGCGCCGCTGGCGCTCGCAGCGGCGCCGACGGGCAGGAAGAGCAGCCGGCCGGCCTTGACCGTGGCGATCGCGTCGAACATGCCCGCCATCCTGGTGAGCAAGTTGGCGGAGGACTCGTTGGTCTGGTCGATGTGCTCGATCGCCTGCGCCGCCAGGCGCGCGTCGATCACCGGCACCAGGTCGTTCTCGGCAGCGACGGTGCGCACGATGTCGCCCACCGTCTTGCCGTGGAAGGAGCGCTCCATCTGGGTGGACAGGCCGCCGCGCAGATCCGCGCTGCGGGCGCGGATGGTGAGCTGGTCCGGCGCGCCGCTGTGCTCGATCTCGTCGACGACGTAGCTGCCCTTGTCCTCGAGGCCGGTGTCCTGCCAGCCCAGCGCCACGCGGATCTCCGCGCCGCGCGGCGGCAGGTCCAGGCGGCCGTCGGTGTCGTCCAGCACGATGTCGAGCTGGTCGGCCTCGAAGCCGCGGTTGTCGGTGAGGGTGAGGCTGCCCAGGCGGCCCTGCAGGCTGGCGGTGATGTTCTGGCCGTCGACCGTCAGATCGTAGGCGGGGTGGGGATGTGGCCGGATCACTGGATCTGGCTCACAGCAGCGCCATCAGTGTCTCGGTCATGGCCCCGAGCATGTCGACCTCTTCGTCGTCGACGCGCGTGAGCTTGATGCCGAAGTCTATCTTGCGCGCCGCGCCGTCGGGAAAGAAGATGCTGCCCGTTTCGGAAATGCTCTCGATGACGAACAGGCCGTAGAAGGTGCCGTCGCCCTGGATCAGCGGCCAGGCTTTGCCGGTGTCGGCCATCTCGCGCAGCAGCGCCAGCGAGATCCGGCCGCCGGTGAGCTCCGGATAGAGCGTACCGGAAAGGTCGATGCCGTCGTCGCCCGGGCCGACAAACTGCCGGGCCGGCCGGCGGCCGACGCGCGATGCCGACGGATGGCGCCATTGCGTCTGCCGCTGCAGCTGCTGGTAGGGCACCGAGTAGAGACCGAAGACGAACAGGCCCAGCGTCATCATCATCTGCGGCATCAGGCCGGCATAGCCGGGCAGGCTGGCCAGCCCGGGCAGGTTCGGCATGCCGGGGATGCTGCCCAGCCCGGGCAGGCTCGGCAGGCTGGGCAGGCCGCCCAGGCCGGCGAAGTTCGGGAGGTCGAGATCGTCGAGCATGGCCGCTTACTCCGCGTCGCGCAGCCGGCTGCGGCCGCGGGCGGCGCGGCTGGCCTCGATGCGCTGCAGCTCGGCCGCCACCTGCCGCGCGATCGCCGTCTCGTTCATGCCTGGCGCGGCGTTGATGGTGATGTTCACAATCATCGGCGCGCCACCGCCGGATGCCATGGCGCCCATGGTGGAGAGGGCCGCCCGGGTGTCGATGCGCGGCAGCTCGCCGGCCATGGCGCTGCCGCCGATCAGCACGCCGGCGCCGGCAGCGGCCATGCGCCTGGCCATGTCGCGCACCGCGCCGAGCGGGCCGCCCTGGCCGCCCAGCAGGCCCTGTTCCAGCCCCTCCATGGTGAAGCCGCCGATCTCGGCGAACACGCGCGAGGGGCTCTTGATGCCGAGCTTCTCCTTGGCCGCATCGACCAGGCCCTGCAGGAGCCCCTTGACCTTGGAATACAGGCCGGCGGTGAGCATGTCGATGCCGGCCTCGATGCCGCGCACGATGAAGCCGCCGATGGCCGACCAGTCGCCGTTCTTGAACATCTGGATCACGTCGAAGACGAAACCGCCCAGGGTCGTTTTATAGCCGGCGATGCGGGAAACCAGGTCGCCCAGCTTCTCGCCGAGCCATTCGCCGGCCTTCCAGGCGGCATAGAACACGCCGGCGATCAGCGCCGCCTTGGCGACGAACAGCCCCACGGTGAGCGCCGCCGCGCCCCCTGTCAGGCCGATGCCGGCCAGGCCGAACTTGAGCAGTGCGAGCGGTGCCAGCACGCCGGCGGCGACGATCAGCAGGCCGCCGATGGCCGTCACGCCGATGGCCAGCCACTTCACCACCGACATGATGCCGCTGGCCAGGCGCGGGTTCTCCTGCGCCCAGGCGCGCACGGCCTGGACGACGGCCAGCGTCTTCTCCATGGTGGCGACGATGGCCGGCCTGAGTGTCTCGCCGAGGTCGGAGCTGAGGTTGAAGAAGGCGTTTTTCGCCATCAGCAGGCGGGCGTTGATGGTGTCCCTGCGGGCATCGCCTTCGCGCTGCATCGAGCCCCTGGCACGCTCGTCGTTCACCAGCTTCAGCTGCCGGCGGTATTCGTCCAGGTTGCTGGCCAGCTTCGCCGCGTCGTCGCCGAACTCCTTGCCGAACATTCGCGTGGCCGCCTCGAGCTGTTTCTCCTGCGGCAGAGCCTTGATCGCCTCCAGAACCTTGATGATGGTGCCGGTGGCGTCCTTGGTCATGCCGAACTGGATCGACTTCGCGTCGAGCTTGAGCATCTCCAGGCCGCCGCGGAAACGTTTCGTCTGCATCGTTGCGATGGAGAGCTCGCGGATCATCGCGTTGGAGGCCGACGCCGCCACTTCCGGCACGGCGCCGAGGCTGAGGAAAGTGCTGCCCAGGGCGGCCGCTTCCTTGAAGTTCATGTTCACCATGGCGGCGGTGCCGCCGAGTCGCTTCATCACCTCGATGATGTCACCGCCCTTGGCCAGCGCATTGTCGTCGAGCCAGTTGATGGCGTCTCCGAGCGCGCCGATCTCCTTGATGGGCACCTTGAAGAGCTGCGCCACCTTGGCGATGTCTTCGCCGAGCTTGTCCACCGGCAGGTCGAAGGCGTGAGCCATCACCGCCGCGGTCTGGGCGTAAATGAGCAGGTTCTCCTTGCCCTGGATGCCCATGCGCGCGCCGGCCTCTACGATCCTGGCGATCTCGGTAGTGGCCATCGGGATCCGCTCGCCCATTTCCTTGATGGCCCGGCCCATCTCGTAGTAGGTCGCCGTCAGCCGGCCGTTGTCGTCGCGGGCGCCTTCCACCTGGCGCGCCACGCCCAGCATGGCGTCCTCGAATGTGGCGTAGTCCTTGGCGGCCTTGGCCACCGGCAGGCCGATGGTGGCGCCGCCGGCCAATGCGCTGGTGCCGGCATTCATCATCCTCTGGCGATTGGCCATGGTCTTGTCGTAGGCGGCGCGCGCGGCATGCATGCGCTTCGCCACCTCGTTCTGCGCCTTCATGGCCGCCGTCTGTTTGTTGACGGCAGCGGTGGCCGCGTCGATCTGCTTGGCCAGGTCGCCCTGGTGGCGCTTGAGGTCCTTCAGCGGCACGCCGGCGGCCTCCAGTTCGCCGCGCAGGCGCTTCTTTTTGTCGATCAGGGTGGTGAGCCGCATGCCGTAGAGCGAGACCTCCTGGCGGGCATCGGCGAAGGCTTTCTTGAGTTCCCGGCTCGGCGTCAGCGTCTCGCTCATGGCCTGCTTGACTTCCCGCAGGCGCTGCTGGGCGGCCTTGAGCTGGTTGGCCGTGATGGCGCTGTCTTTCGACACCTTGCGGAAGGCGTCGATGCGGTCGTTGGCGGCGTTCAGCTCTTTCAGCTGGTCCTTGGCCGCCTTCAGGGCGCGCGCCGTCTCGTTGCTGCCGGCGGTGATGGCTTTCAGGGGCCGCGTCACCTTGTCGATGGCGGCGAGCAGGACCTCGAGCTTGAGCTTCTCGCCGCTCACGACTCGGCTCCGCTACGGGCGCGCGCCCGTTCGCGCCAGGCGGCGAGATCGGCCAGGCTCATGGCCTCCATGTCGGGCGGCGTCCAGCCGAAGATGGCGGCGATGTCCGCCATGGCGTCCTCTACTGCATCGGGTAGGGCGAGGCCGGCGCCACTGCCGCCAGCGCCGCCCTCGGCAGCAAAAAACCGGCCACCGCCGTGCCCATCTGGGTCAGGTCCGCGGGGTCCAGGTTGGCGACCTCGGCTTCTGTGAGGGTCGGCTCGGTGATGCGCGGCAGCACGCGGGTGAGGGCGGTGACGTCCATCTGCAGCAGGTCGGTGAGGGTGACGCCGCGCAGCTCGCCCGCCTTGGGCTTGCGGATCGTCACGCTGGCGATCGTGGTCTCGCCGCGCGCGATCGGCGTGTCGAGGGCGATGCTTCGGGTTTCGTTCATTGTTCTCTCCTAAAAAAACGGGGGCAAGGTGTGAGCCATGCCCCCGGTGCTACTGCTGTCCTGGCGTCAGGCCAGGCCGATGGCCTTGCGCTGCTCTTCAAGCATGTCCTTGCCGTTCACCTTCTCGACCATGTTGAGGAGGTCGATCTCGATCACCTCGTCGTTGTCGATGAGGAGCTTGTAGTAGGTGAGGGTGCTCTTGACGGTGAACTTGCCCTTGTCGCCGCCCTTGGCGTCGCCCATGTCGATTTCCTTGTGACGGCCGCGCACGATGATCTCGACGGCCTGCACGGCGCAGGTGTCGTCGCGCTGGTAGGCGCCGGCGAAGCGCAGCATGATGCCGTCGGCCTTGCAGGCGCCGTACTGTTCGAACACCTGCTGCATGATGCCGCCGCAGACGATCTCCATCTCCAGCTTTTCCTGGCCGAGGTCGATCTCGACGGGGCCGTTCATGCCGCCGCCGCGGAAGTCGTCCATCTTGCGGCCGAGCTTCGGCAGTTTGACTTCCTCGGCGACGCCCATGTAGCTGACGCCGTCGTTGAAGACGTTGAAGTTCTTGAGGACGCTAGGCAGTCCCATGTCGGTCTCCTTTCGGGTTAGACGCCCACGGCCGCGGCGAAGTCGGCCAGGTAGCGGTCGGTGATGCGCTGGCGGAACATCAGGTTCTCCAGCGGCGGAACGGGGGTGTAGTCGTAGTCGATGTACAGCTTCCCGTCTTTCAGGGTGACCGGGCTGTTCACGTCGGGGTCGTACCAGGCCTCGCCGTTGATGAGGTAGCCCAGGGCGCGCAGTTCGCGGAACTTGGCGTTCACCCCCTCGATGATGTCGCGCGCCAGGCTCGGGTTGAGCGGCAGGTCCACCGCCCACAGGTGGGCCTCGGCCATGGTGTCGGCCAGCACCTGGGCGGTGCGCGTGTAGTTCTCGAAGGCGAACAGCGGGTCGGCGCTGCAGGTGCGGCTGCCCCAGAAGCGGAAGCCGCCCTCGCGGATGAGGGTGGTGACCTCGTTGGCGTTGAGATAGCCGGCGTCGGTGGCGGGATCCTGCAGATCCCAGAACACGCTCTTGCTGATGCCGGTGACGCCGTTGACCGGGATGTTCGAGATCGTCTTGTGCCAGCCGATCTGCTCGTCGAGCTTGGCGCGCAGGCCGAGGGCGCGGGCCGGGGCCCAGGCGTCTGCGCTCTGCGAGGCGACGGTGTCCCAGGTGAGGAAATCCGGCCACAGCGGCATGACTTCGCGCTGGCCGAAATTGTCGCGGTAGATGACGGCCTCCTCCTTGGTCTCGCAGCCCCAGGCGGAGACGTAGGCGAAGGCGCGCAGCTTCTGCGCGATGGCGGCCAGTTCGGTGGCCACCGGCAGGGTATCGAGCCCCGGGCAGGCCAGGATGCGTGGCTTGATGTTGAGCTGCGCCTGGGCGGAGAGCAGGGCCTGCATGCCGGTGCGCTGGCCGGTGATCGTCACCGTGCCGATCACCTTGCTGTTCTGGTCGGCTTCCTTGGCGGCGTCGTCGGCGCCTACGCCGTCGGCCACGCGGACGACAACGCAGAGGGCGTTGGTCTGGTCGCCGATGGCGTTGAGCACGCGCGCGAGCGTGCCCAGCGTGCCGGCCTTGCCCAGGGCGTCCAGCACGCTGGTGACCAGCACCGGCGTGTCGAGCGGGAAGGCGGCCGCGTCTGCATCGGACGCGGTGGCGACGAAACCGATGACGGCGGTGGAGATGGTGCGGATGGGGCGGATGCCGCCATCGATCTCGATGACGCGTACGCCGTGGTGGTAATCAACTGGCATGGTGGCCTCCGGTGTTGTGCTGCGTTGATGATGGCCGCGCCGCGCGCGGGCGTGTACTCAATGCTGCTGTTGCGGCCGGCGATACAACGCCAGTCACAGGTCCTGCTCCACGAGATGGATGGGGCCCCAGGCGCGGGCGGCGGCCTGCACCACGCCGGTGGGGGTGGCGGCGCCGGTGAGCTGCTCGCCGGCGGCGTCGAGCACGCCGAGGACATACTCCGCGCACTGCCAGCGATCGTCCTGCCCGGCGGCCAGAGTGCCGAAGAAGGCGCGGATCGCCTGCAGGCGGGAGTAGCGGTCGCCCAGGCGGTCGAAGGCGAAGTCCACCGCCTCGGCGCTGAATTCGCCAAGCTCGTCCGGCCGGCGCACCCACCAGAACGGCAGCGCGCGCGACAGGGGGAAGAGCCGCACGCCGGCGCTCACCGCCTCGAGGACGAAGACGCGCCCGGCGCCGACCAGCGCCAGGCCGACGTGGCTGTATTCGCTGCGGGTGGCGATGCGTACCAGGTTGACCTGGATGTCGTGCCAGCTCCCCCAGCCGCCGCTGCTCCAGGCGAGGAGATCTCCGGTTTTGATGAGCGGTCGCGCTTCGGCGTATTTCATCGGCAGTGCCTCCCTCTGGGGTCGAACGGGTCGAGAAGTTCCAGGCAGATCCAGCAGGCCAGACGGCCGCGCCATCCGGCGGCGTCGTTCATCCGGCTGATGCGCGTCGTGAAGAGCCACTCGCGCGGCGGCTCCAGGAAGAGCAGCGAGCCCCACAGCGCGTTGAAGAGCACGTCGACCGCCAGGCCGACGGCGAGGATTGGATAACCGATGATCTTGGCCGCCGTCGTGAGCGTGCCCTGCCGGCGGGCGGTGTCGAGGTGCATCACGGCGAGATACAGCGTCCACATCACGGGCAGCAGGAGGAGGAAGAGGAGGGCGAGTTTCATGGCGCTCACCACGCGATGGCCGCCACGGCTTCCGGCGTGGTTGCCGCCGCGAGCTGGGCCTTGAGCGCCTGGGCGTGGGCGAAGTTCGCCGCGCCCTGGGCCACCATCGCGGCGTAGAAGGCCTTCCAGGCCGGGACATCCTCGATCGGCAGGTAGCTGTTGTCGGCTGCCTTCCAGGCACCGGGGAACTCCGGCGGCAGCGCGCCGAAGAGCGCCACGTAACCATTCACCCCGTCGATGTCGCCGCGCGACAGCGCGTCGCAGGCGAACGTCTTGCCCCCATGCGCAAACGTGCCGGCGTTCGCCGCTGCGCGGGCAGCGTTGATCTCGGCGTTCTTCGACAGCTTCAGTTCTTCTAGCGTCGGCGCCGGAGGGTCGGCAGCAATCGGAAAACCCTCTGCATCGGCGGTGATGATCTTGCCGGTCCCCTGCGCCGCCAGCAGTGCTGCGTGCTGCTCGGAGGTGATTTCGACGGCGTCGGCGGGGATGTTGTCGCCGTTGATGGAGGCGTCGTAAAAGCCATTCTGGATTTTAGAGAAAAACATTTTTTGTCCTATCTGCCAATAGCAAAATAAGTTCCTGAGTAGCTGCCGCTGACCGAGCCCGCCAGTGTCATTCCTGACGTCGTTGCGCTCACAGTGGTGACCAATGTCGTGACGTTTGGCAGGAATGTCCCGAATTGCAAAACGACATTAGGGAACGTGATGGGAAAAGTTACAGAGGCGCTGTTGGATGACACAAACGAATAGGCGCCCCACTGCAGAATAAGGCCGCCCGGGAGCTTTTGATAACCTGCGCCATTGAGAGAGTTGGCGAACACTCCGGCTCGCTTCAACTGAGCTGAGCCGCTCACAACCATCCACCCGTTGACGCCGTTCGACTCAATGGAGAGCGTGTCGTATTGTCCGAGCACAATCTGAGTAGTGCCGCCGTCCGGATAAAAGACGTTTGCACCAGCTCTCTGAATTGTTACATCGGCCGATCCGCCATTAAAAAAAGTCAGTACATGCTTGCCATTGGATGCACTCACTGCCGGGAGCGTGATGACAGTGCCACTGCCGGACACAGAAATCAGTTTTCCGAAGTCGGCATCTGTTAACGCGGCGCTTGCTGCATAGCTGACCTGTCCGGCGAATTTCTGTGCTTCTTTTTCTACGAATTCCGTCGTCGCCAGCTTTGTGCTGCTATCGAATTGCGCCTGCGTCGGAGCCGTCGGGTTCCCGGTGAAAGCTGGCGATGCCAGCGCGGCCTTAAGTGCCAACGCGTTGGTTACCGTCGCCGCGAAGTTCGCGTCGTCGCCGAGCGCGGCGGCCAGTTCGTTGAGGGTGTCGAGCGTGCCCGGCGAGCTGTCCACCAGGGCGGCGATGGCGGCGGCGACGTCGGCGGGCGAGGCGGCGCCGATGGTGGCGCGCGCGTCGGCGGCGTCGGCGGCGGCGAGCAGGGTGCGGGCGAAGGCGGTCAGCGCGGTCAGCGCGGGCGCGTCGGGGCCGGTGAAGTAGAGCGTCTGGTCCGCCGCGGTCACCAGGGCGGAGAGCGCGGTGAGCATGTCGTCGAGCGGCTGCTTGCCGGCGCCGAGGCCGAGGACCTGCATCTTCAGCCAATTGCTGCGGGCGAGCAGCTGCTTGGCCTGCAGGTTGTCGATGCCGTCGGCGCCGCCCAGCACAAGATCCTCCTGCTCGAGCTGGTAGATGCCCTGTACCCAGGCGTCGAATTCATCGACGGCGGCGACGGTTTCCGGGATGTTTGCCATGTTCTAGCTCCTAGTTGATGCTGGTGTTGACGACGCCGCGCGTGTAGCTGCCGTCGCGCACGTGCAGGCCGTTGCGGCGCAGTGCGGCCTGCGCGAAATCGACGGAGAGCAGCACGACGCAGTTGCGTTTGGTGGACTCGAGCAGCCGCCTGATCTGGAAGGCCTGGTCGATGGTGACCGGACGCTTGAGGATGACGCGGAAGGTCGGCCAGCCGGCCAGGCCGAAGCGCCGGCGCAGTCCGTTGCGCGTGGCCTCGCCGTTGTGCCGCAGGCAGTCGGCGCGCTCGATGATGTCGGCGTCGGGCTGGCCGACGCTGGCCAGCGAGACGCGGATGGCGTGCGGGGTGCCCTTTTTCTTGTGGATCTGCCGGGCGGCGGCGATGACGGCGCGCTTTTTCTCGACCGACCAGCCGTGATCCCACTCGTCGACAGACAGCGCCCAGGCCAGGAAGGGCAGCAGGGCCGGCGGGCAGGCGGCGGCGTTCCACAGTGTTGGGACGATCCGCGGCGGAGCGAAGCGGCCGGTCGCCTGCGAGGCGGCGCGCTCGAGCGCGGTGGCGTTCTTCGGCAGCAGGGCTTCCGGTCCGCTCATGCTTCGATCCCCGCGACGGTGACGGCGATGCCGGTGCAGTAGGGCGCCTCGCCGATGCCGCAGTCGATGTCGGCTGGCGGCGAGGCGATGGTGACCTTCTTCACGCCGGGCACGTGGGCGGCGGCATCGATGGCCGACTTGATGATGTCGGCGTTGAGGCGGTGATGTGCGGCGGCGAAGGCGTCGAGCCGGGCGGTCGCTTCCGCCAGCGCCACCTCGGTGGATGCGCCCGGGAACAGGATGAGGTCGATGTCGAGCGCGTACGCGATCACCGTCGCCGGGCTGACGAGTACCTCCTCGGAGAGCGGCCGCACCTGCTCGACGTTGAGCGCGGCGTCAACGGTGTTGATCAGCGCCTGGTCGGGCACGCCGTCGCCGGTGCGGGACAGAATGAACACCTCGCTGGTGCCGCCGTACGGGGTGGAGGTCGTGGCGCTTTTCACCTGGCCGTCGGCCGAGAGGGCGTGGAACTCGAAGGCGTCGCGCGGGCCGGCGACGGAATAGCTCTCCGGCTTGAGCGAGAGCCGGTAGCGGAAGTCGTCGTCGCTCTCCCACACGGCGGCCACCGGCGGCGTGGCGTCGAGGTCCTCGGGCGTGACGAGCAGGCGCGATTCGCCGTCGTAGTAGGTGGCGCCGATGTGGTCGAGGTCGGTGCCGGTGGCGAAGGCCAGCAGCAGGGCGCGCGCCTCGTCGTTGTAGCGGGCGCGCAGCAGGGTCTCGCGGTAGGCGCATACCTCGAGCAGCTTGACGACGGGTTCCGACTCCAGGTCGATCAGTGCGGTGGCGGCCGGGTGGCGCGCCACGAAGTCCGCCTTGATGTCGGCGAGGATGGCCTCGAAGGCCAGCTCCTCGATGACGGCCGGCGGCGGCAGCATGGAGAGATCGACGCCGTTCATCGGGGCCTCACAGCCTCACGGCCAGGCTGACGGCCTGGTTGCTGCGCGGGCCGTCGCGCCGCACGCCTTCCATGTCGACCACGGCGGTGCCGTCGGCGTCGACGGTGAACGTGGCCTTGAGGACGCGCACGCGCGGCTCCCAGCGGATGATGGCCATCACGGTGGCGGCCATCAGGCGCAGGCGGTTGGCGGGGTTGGCCGGCTGGTCGATCAGCTCCGGCAGCAGCGAGCCATAGTCGCGCCGCATGACGCGGCTGCCGATGCGCGTGGTCAGGATGTCGCGGATGCTCTGGCGGATGTGGTCCATGTCGCCCAGGGCGCGGCCGGTGGCGGCGTTCATGCCGGTGGCGTTCACCATCCGCTGCCTCCGCTGGGGACGGGGTCGCCGGCGTCCGGCCCCACGTGGTGGTGGGTGTGCAGCACGACGCCGTTGCTGCGCAGGATGCCCTGCTCGTGGAGCAGGTCGCCGATGATGGTGACGGCGTGGCCGTAGTCGCCGGCCTCGCCCATCATGCCGTTGTGGTAGGTGATCAGCCCGTCGACCTCGAGCTCGCCGGTGAGGTGAGTCATCGGCGTGTCGAGGGTGACGGAGACGGCGGCTTCGATGCGGGCGGTCTGGATGCCGGTGGCGGTCAGCGCGCCGGTGGCGTGGTTGTAGGCGATGCGGGCGCCGTCCGGGTAGTCGATGACGTGATCGTCCGGGCTCTGGCTCGGCGCCGCGTGCGCGGTGCTGTAGATGCCGGTGAACACGATGCCGCCGGCCGGCTCGCCGCTGGGCGAGAGCACGATGGCCTGCTCGCCGACCGTGGGCGGGTCCCAGCTGCGCGTGTTGCCGGCGCGGGCCGGCATGAAGGGCAGCCAGTCGGTGTCCAGCCCGCCCGACTTGACGCGACAGAGCGCGTTTTGATGGTCGACGGCGAGGATGGTGCCGATGCGGATCAGGTTTTCCAGGCGGCGCGAGAGTTCGACGATGTCCATGGCGGTCAATATGCCTCTCGCGTGCGCGGGTTTCGGGGCCGTGGCGTTGTGCGGCGCATGGCTACATCACCCGGCGAGGTAGGCGAGGACGGCGTCCTCGACGGCGGCGATCTCGGGATCCGTCAGGCCGAGCAGTTGCCGGGCCGGGTAGTCGACTTCCGGCCCGCCGCGGCGGTTGACGCGGTCGCGCAGGCCGTGCTGGTGCACCTTGGCCATGGCCTGCACCTGGGCGGCGAAGGTGACGACGGCGGCGTCAGGCGAGGACTCGGCCTTCATCCAGCGCGCCGTGCGCAGTTTCGAAAACATGGTTCGCCGGCGCAGGCTGCCCGGCTTGCGGCGCAGGCGCGGCTTCCTCGGCGCGTAGGGCGTGCCGTCCGGGTTGAGCTGGGCGCCGACCCGCCTGGACTGACTTTCGCGCAGGCTGCTGGCCAGCGTGCGGGCGAGCTTGCGGCGTTCCGCCGGCGCCAGGCGCGCCAGCAGGCCGGAGGCGAAGCTCTCCAGCGGCGCGAGCTCGTTCACTGGACCACTTCCACGCCGTTGGCTTCCATCGACCAGCCGGTGGGGCCGGTGAGATCCGGCAGGGCCGGCTCGTCGCAGTGGGTGGCGGTGTAGATGCCGCCGGCCAGCGTCACCACTACGCGCTCGGAGAGTTCCAGGGTGACGAGGATGTCGGTCTTTTCGTTGTCGAGGATCTCGGCCTCGAAGCGGATGGCGCTGTCCTGCCGCTCGGCGCTCTGCAGGAGCTCCGGCTGGTTGACCTGCAGCCAGGCGAGCAGCGGGATCATCAGCGTGTCGGCGTGATCGGTGAAGTCGGTGAACAGCAGCTGCAGCTCGTAGCGGTACTCGAAGGACAGGCTGCCCAGCCGGCTCGCCAGCCGCCCCTTCTCGATGAAGACCTGCAGCCGGTCCGGGTGCTTGGCCAGGTGCGGCACCTTTTCGGCCAGCCAGGCGCGCAGTTCAGTCGGCTTCTTCACTGCTCGATGGCCTGCTGCTCGCGGATCCACGCCTGGCAGCCGAGGAGCTGCTCGCGCCAGCCGAGGGCGGTGGCATAGTTGTGGACAACCGTGGCGGCGACGGCAGAGAGCGCAACGCCTCCGGCGGCTCCATCACCGAGGCCGGGGGGGCCGGGAATTTCACCAGCGGCTGCGGCGTTATGCAGCCGCACAAAACCGCGAGTGACAGCGCAAGCGGCATCAGCTTCAGGGGTGACATAAACAGGGACCTCCTTGACGATGGTTTCTCCCGCTTCGCGGACGATGCGGATGCGCTCGCGCACGCGCACCTCGACGCGGGTGGTGACGGCGCCCTGGGCGGCGGCGATCTTCACCGCCGCCTTGGCCTGGGCGCCCTGGTAGTCGATCAGCTTCTGCGTGCCGTGCTCGTTGCCCTTGACCCAGCCGAAGGCGACGAGGGCGAGCGCGACGAGCAGGATGCCGATCGCGCGCATCGGCAGCGACGGCAGCGGCAGGGCTTTGGTCAGCAGGCCCTTGGTCAGCAGGCCGAGCATCAGGCCGCTTCCTCGGCGGCGCCGGCGCCGCTGTAGCGCGCATAGGCGCGCGCCAGGCGCTGGTCGTAGAGGTTTTCCCGCCAGGCCGGACCGTTGTAGAGCTTGGCGAACTCGGCCCACTTGCGGCCCTTCAGCGCCTTGTGCAGGGCCGGGTCCGCGGCGATGAAGCGGACGAAGGCTTCGAGGTGCGCGGCTTCGCCGCCGCGCATGGCCTCGACGAAGGCCTCCACGCTGTCGTAGCCGCAGGTCTGCCAGTGGAAGCCCATGATCTGGTACTGCCCCCAGCTCGCGGACTGCAGGGCGCAGGCGCGGTCGATGCCGCAGGCGGTGGCCAGGCGCGCGTGCTCGGCGGCGCCGCCGGCGTAGCCGCCGCGCTTCGCGTTCACGACGTTCGGGTACTGCGCGGCGAGGGCGTCGGCATCGCGGCCGGCCTCGGCGAGCAGGCGGTGCATGACGTGGCGCTCGAACAGGATCGCGGGGCGGCCATCCGGCAGGAAGCCGTGGCCGAGGCTCTCGACCTCGTTGACGGCCATGACGGCGGCGACGGCGACGCCGAGATCCTCGGCGGCGCGGGCGATGTCGGCCTGGCCGAGCAGGCGGGCGGGCCGGCTGCCCGTTTCCAGGACCGCCAGCGTCTTGGGACCGGCGATGCCATCGACCACCAGGCCGGCGCGCTGCTGGAAGCCGCTGACGGCGTCCTCGGTGCGGTCGCCGAACCAGCCGTCCTTTTCCACTTCAAAGCCGGCGGCGGCGAGGCGATGCTGCAGCTCGCGCACCTTGGCGCCTGTGTCACCCTTGCGCATGATGGGCTCCTTTGTCGAGGTTGGTCGGGGCGCGCGTCAGGATGCGCAGGCGGCGCTCGCAGACCAGCAGCGCGGCAATGCCGGCGGCAAGCATGAGGACGTGCCATTCCGGGACGGCTCCGGAGGCGATGGCGAAGATGCCGGCGACGGCGCCGCCGGCGAGCAGGATGAAGGCGAGGCGGACGAGGCGCGGCGTGTCCCGGCTCATGCGGTTGATGGCCGGCTCGGCGCGGGCGAGGATGATCGTGCAGAGAGCGAGTCCGAGCAGCTGGGCGAAAAGGGCGAGGGCGTTCATCGCCTGGCCTCCGCCCGTGCCGCCACGCGCAGCAGGATGCGGCCGAAGCCGCTGATGCCGAGGAAGCCGATGCAGAAGGCCACCGGGAACTGCATGGCTTCGCGCGTGATGTCGGCCGGCCACCAGGGCAGCAGCCTGGCGGCGGCGGAGGCGGCGACGGCGGCGGCGACCGGCGCCAGGTAGCCGGCGATCATCGCCGAGCCGATCATTGAGAGGATACGTGCAAGCAGGCCGGCGGGCGGCTGGTGGGACAGGGCCCACATGCCGCCGAAGAGGCCGGCCAGCAGCATCGGCGGATGCAGGCCGGTGGCAATGCCGAACAGAGTGATGCCGGCGACGCTGACGGCGATCAAGGCGCTGCTGGTGGTCGGCTCGGCCATGTCAGTTTTAATCCCAGAGCTGGAGCAGGTCGTTCGTGCGCGGCGCGGCGTCGGCCGGATCGGGCAGTTCGACGACGGTGCCGACGGGCAGGACGGGGCCGAGCGCGGCCAGCCCAGGGTTCGTTTCCAGCACCCGCTCGGTGACGCCGCCGGTGCGGCCGAGGTGGCGGAAGCAGAGCAGATCCGCCGTGTCGCCCTGTTGCGCGGTGACCCGCATCAGAGGTGCCTCCCACGCTCGCAGAGGCGGCTCGCTGCCCCCCCAGGGGGGGCGCGATGCGCTTGGGGCTGCCCGGCGCGCATCAGATCAGCTCCACGGTGGTGCGGCGCACGCCGAGGATGTCGGCGATGGCCCAGCGGGCGTCGCGGCGCAGATCGTCGATCGTGCCTTCCAGGGCGTCGGCCTTGCGCTCGCCCTTGCCGGTGGCGTCGAAATCGGGATGGCGCTCGGTCAGGCCGGCCTTGGCCAGGCAGCCGACGGCGCGCAGGTAGCGGTGAACGTGGATCGAGACGTCGTTGATCTGCGCTGCGTCCACGTCGGCGAGCGTGGCGGCGCCGGCGGCCTGCTGCGTCTCGCGCCAGGCGGCGAGCTCGCCGTTCACCGAGGCGATCGCCTCGATCAGCGCCGCGTTCAGGCGCTCGGCGGTGACGGTGCCGTCGATGCGCTGGGCTTCGCGGATCTTCGCCGGATCGACTTCCGGCCAGAACGGGCCCGGGTCGATGGGCGGCTCTGCGGCCGGGGTTGCGGGTGAGGTGACGACGAAGCTCATGGTCCTTTGCGGTCAGTCGGGCGGTGGTCGGTGGCGGCACCGGCAAAGGAGAGAAACCGGTGCGCCACCGAGCCGCCCCGTGCGGGGTCCGCCCGGTGTCAGCCGTTTCCCGTCGGGGATCCGGCCAAGTTCTTGATCTCGCGCTCGAGGCGCTCGATGTCCTTTTTCACGCCGACCTTGTCGTGCAGGGCCAGGGCGCGCTTGAGATGGTCGAGCGCCGCCGGCTTGTCGCCGCGCAGGTCGAGGCCGAGGCCGATGGCCTTGAGCAGCTTGGCGCGCACCTCGTCGGGCATGTCCTGCCCGGCCGTGATGCCATCGGCGGCGATGAGCGAGGCCGTGGTGGCTTCGTCGATGCCGTCCTTCAGCCGCAAGGCGTGGTCGGCGAGCTCCTCGGCGATCAGGCAGGCGGTGCCGCGCTTGTACTGGTCCGGCATCGCCAGCTGGTGCGCGAGGGCGTAGGCGCCGATGCGCAGGGCCTGTTCGAGGTCGCCGGTGTCGATGCTCCAGACCATGACGGTCATGAGGACGTCGTCCTGCACGCCGTGCCCGCCCTCGAGCGCGCCCTGCACCCAGGGCGCGTATTCCGGCAGCAGCTCGCGCTTGATCTCGGCGCGGCGCTCGAGCGACTGGATGTCGGAGAGGCGGCGCTTGTCTTCGGCCAGCTTGAGCAGCATCAGCTCGTAGGCGGTGGCGTCGGAGCGGGTGGCGGGCGTCTCCGCCGCCTGGCGATTGGCGGCAGAGACGCGCTGGAAGTGGCGGCGGGCCGGGCTGTCCATTTTTTACACCCAGGCGCCGACGATGTTTTCGACCACACCGCCGCAGCCATAGTCTTCGATGACGTAGGCCTCGTTCGAGGACTCGTAGTTCTCGATGCGGTCGCGCTTGGCGTTGTCCACCACGGTGCGCCGGCGAGCGCCTTCCTGCCAGTAGATCGACAGGTTGTCCAGGCGGGTGATCATCAGCGTGCCGGCCGGGACGTACGGGGCGCGCACGGCCTGCAGGCCGCCGACGCGCTTCTGGCTGACGATCAGGTCGGCGGCGATCTTTTCGGTGGGCGGGTTGGCGGCATTGACGAGCGGGAAATACTTGTCCGCCAGCAGGTCGCGGCCGAGGATCACCACCAGCTCGGTGTCCTCACGGTACCAGGGCTCGATCAGGTTGTTGACCGCATCGAACACCAGGGCGTCGAGGTTGTAGTAGTCGCGGCCGGCGGCATCGCCCACGCGCACGGCGCCGGCGTTGGCGCCCTCGTCCATGACGCGCGCGGCGGCGTTGTCGCGGTACTTCTGCAGCCAGCCCTTGTTGACGTCCTGCAGCAGGGGGTTGGCGACCTTGTTGCTCGTGACTGCGCGAGCAGTGCCGTTGAAGCCGATCATGATGCGGTCGAGCGCCTGGCGGCGCAGGATGGCGTCGCGCAGGCGCGTCTGGAAGTCGGGGAACTTGGCCCACAGGTCGAGCTTCGCGTAGCCGATGTGGCTGTCGAAGTTGGTCTGCGTGCAGACGTAGCCGTTGGCGTCCATCGCCGACAGGTCGGAGGTTGCGCGATCCTGCGCCGCGGTGTCGGTGGTGCCGGCGATGGGGCCGCTCACGCCCAGGCCGAGCTTCTCGCCGGACTGTTCGGGCACGCCGACGATGTTGATCTTCTGCAGGAAGTCGCTGGACTCCTGGATCTTGCTCTCCAGCGTCTGCTGGATGCTGGGGTCGATCGTGAATTTCTCGGCGGCAGAGGGGACGCCGTTCAGGCTCGCGATCTGGGCCAGGTAGGCGTTGTAGGCGATGCGGGTCTCGTTGCGCATGTTCGTTTCTCCGTGGTTTCTTCAGGGGTTCGTCGGTCTCGTCGGCGTGCGGCGGCTCAGCAGTCCGTCACCTTGGCGCCGTTGCCGCCGGCGGCCGGCGGGCGCTTGTCGCCTGCAGGCGCCTTGTCCATGGCGGCCTTGAAGTCGGCGAAGGCCTTGCGGTCGGCCTCCGCCGCGGCGGTGAGCGCGGCGAGCTTGCCGGTGGCGTCCTTGAGGGCGGCCTGCAGCGCGGCGAACTGGCCGAGCAGCCCGCGCTGGGAGTCGGCCACGGCTTCCACGGCCTGGCCGATGTCGGCGAAGCGGCCGGCGTCGTCTTTCGACTTGCCCTTCAGCAGATCCATCACGCGGGTGAAGAGGGATTCGCCGGCCTGCGGAGCAGGCGTCTCTTCCTCGAACTCGAGCGCGACTTCCTGCGCGGCGGTGAAAAGGTTTTCCGGTCCCTGCTTGCGCTCGGCCAGCGGATTGACCTTGGCGTTTGCGGCGAAGGCCAGCATCTCGGTGCCGAGGCTCGCCGGGCTGTCGGTGACGGCCAGGCCGATCAGGTAGGCCTCGCCGCTTTTGGCGAAGTTCGGATCGATCTCGACGGAGGTGTAGACCTTCTGCCGTTTCTTGTTCATCGCCACCAGGTCCTCGGTGGCGTCGATCTGCGCGTAGAGCGCCAGCTTCTTCTTCCCGTCGATGTCGACTTCCTCGGCCTTGACGGCGGTGACGTCGCCGTAGGCCTTGAAGGGGCTGTCGGGCAGGATGCCGCGGATGTGCTCGAGCCAGACCCGGGCGCCGAATTTGGCCGGGTTGAAATGCTTGACGATCTGCTCGATCCAGCTGCGCTGGATGACGCGACCGTCGGTGGTGTCGCCTTCGGTGAAGACGCGGAAGAACTTGCTTTTGGCCATGCTGTTTCCCCTCATCAGGTTTGGCTGTAACGACAAGCGCATGGTCGGGGAGCGGCGCGCAGTGAGGCAATGCGCGGCGGTTGGCTGCGCGCGCGATACAACGTGGGCGGGATGGGCGCGCGGCGCGCGGCAGTTAGCCTCGGCGCATGGATATGCACGTGGACATGGACCCGCGCCGGCGCGCCAGAAGCCTCTACTGGCAAGGGTGGCGCATTGCGCGAATCAGCGATGAGCTGAGCGTGAAGGCCGCCACTCTGCACTCCTGGAAGCGGCGTGACAAGTGGGACGACACGGCGCCCATTGATCGCGTGGAGGCCTCGGTCGAGGCGCGCATCATCCAGTTGCTGGCGAAGGACCCGAAGGAGGGCAGGGACTACAAGGAGATCGATCTCCTCGGCCGGCAGATCGAGCGCCTGGCGCGGGTGAGGAAATTTTCCGACGGCGGCAACGAGGCGGACCTGAATCCGAAGGTGGGCAACCGCAACCGTGGGCCGAAGAAGCCGCCGGCGCGCAACGCCATCGGCGAGGAGCAGCAGGCCAGGCTGGTCGAGGCCTTCATGGAGAGCCTCTTCCCGTACCAGAAGCACTGGTACCGGGCGGGCCTGGTGGAGCGGATCCGCAACCTGCTCAAGAGCCGCCAGATCGGCGCCACCTGGTATTTCGCCCGCGAGGGCCTGGTAGATGCGCTGGAGACGGGGCGCAATCAGATATTCCTGTCGGCCTCGAAGGCGCAGGCCCACGTCTTCAAGGGCTACATCAAGCAGTTCGCGCGCGACGTCATCGACGTCGATCTGCAGGGCGATCCGATCGTGCTGCCGAACGGGGCGACGCTGTATTTTCTCGGCACCAACGTGCGCACGGCCCAGAGCTATCACGGCAACCTTTACATGGACGAGTATTTCTGGATTCCGAAGTTCCAGGAGTTCCGCAAGGTGGCCAGCGGCATGGCCATGCACAAGCACTGGCGTCTGACCTATTTTTCGACGCCATCGGCGCTCTCGCACGAGGCCTACCCGTTCTGGTCCGGCGAGCTGTTCAACAAGGGGCGGGCGGCCGCCGAGAAGATCAACCTGGACGTCTCGCACGCGGCGCTCAAGGACGGACGGCGCTGCGAGGACGGGCAGTGGCGCCAGATCGTCACGGTGCTCGACGCGGTCGCCGGCGGCTGCGATCTGTTCGACATCGAGCAGCTGCGGCTCGACTACAGCCCGGAGGAGTTCCTCAACCTCCTCATGTGCCAGTTCATCGACGACGGGCAGAGCGTGTTCCCGCTGGCGATGCTGCAGCGCTGCATGGTGGACTCGTGGGTGGTGTGGGACGACTTCAAGCCGCTGGCGCCGCGGCCGCTCGGCTGGCGCGAGGTGTGGCTGGGGTACGACCCGTCGCACACGGGCGATTCCGCCGCGCTGGTGGTGCTGGCGCCGCCGCTGGTCGCCGGCGGCAAGTTCCGCGTGCTCGACCGGGTCCAGTTCAAGGGGCTCGACTTCGCCGAGCAGGCCGAGCGGATCCGCAAGGTCTGCGAGAGCTACAACGTCACCTACATCGGCATCGACGTCACCGGCATCGGCCAGGGCGTCTATCAGCTGGTGCGCCAGTTCTTCCCGGGGGCGACGGCATTCCAGTACAGCCCGGAGGTGAAGACGCGCCTGGTGCTGAAGGCGCTCGATGTGGTCCGCAAGGGCCGGCTGGAATTCGACGCCGGCGCGACGGATCTGGCCGCTGCCTTCATGGCCATCCGCAAAACCACCACCGCCAGCGGCCGCCAGGTCACCTTCGAGGCCGGGCGCGCCAAGGACATCAGTCACGCGGATCTCGCCTGGGCGTGCATGCACGCCATGGCGAACGAGCCGCTTGAGGGTCAAACCGCCCGGAATACGGGCTTCATGGAGATATCAGGATGAACGACACCACGAACGACACTGCCGCCCACGATGCCACCGCGCCGGCGCAGCCGCGCGCCGAATTCTTCACCTTCGGCGATCCCGAAGCCGTCCTCGATCGCCGCGACATCCTCGATTATCTGGAGTGCGCGATGATGAGCAAGTGGTACGAGCCGCCGATCTCGTTCGACGGCCTGGCCAGGAGCTCACGCGCCTCGGTGCACCACGCGAGCTCGATGACTGTCAAGCGCAACATCCTCGCCAGCACCTATATTCCGCACCCGCTGCTCACGCGCACCGCTTTCGCGCGCTGGGTGGTCGACTTCCTGGTGTTCGGGAACGGCTACCTCGAGCGCCGTCTGGCGCGCAGCGGCAGGGCGCTCGCGCTCGAGCCGGCGCTGGCCCGCTACACGCGCCGCGGCATCGACATGGAGAGCTACTGGTTCGTCCAGGGCTGGAAACAGGAGCACGAGTTCCCCAAGGGCGCGGTGTTTCACCTCATGGAGCCGGACATCAACCAGGAGATCTACGGGCTGCCGGACTACATCCCCGCGCTGCACTCGGCCTGGCTCAACGAATCCGCCACGCTGTTCCGTCGCCGCTACTACAAGAACGGCAGCCACGCCGGCTTCATCCTCTACATGACCGACCCCGCTCATGAACAGAAGGACATCGACGATCTGCGCGCCGCGCTGAAGAGCTCGAAGGGGCCGGGGAATTTCCGCAACCTCTTCATGTACGCGCCCAACGGGAAGAAGGACGGCATCCAGCTGATCCCGGTGTCCGAGGTCGCGGCGAAAGACGAGTTCCTCAACATCAAGAACGTGACGCGCGACGATCAACTCGCCGCCCACCGCGTGCCGCCTCAGCTCATGGGCATCATCCCGAACAACACCGGCGGCTTCGGCGACGCCGAGAAGGCCGCCGCCGTCTTCATGGCCAACGAGATCCAGCCCCTGCAGGAGCGGTTGAAGGAGCTCAACGACTGGATTGGCGAAGAGGTGATCCGCTTCGGGCCCTACAGCCTGGCCAGGCCGCCGGAGGCCTCCGGGCCGGTGATGAAGTAGCGAAGAAGAAGACGGTGCGACCGCGCAGGGTGTTGGCGCACCCGGCGCGGCCACCTCCCGCAGAACAGGCTGCGTTCGGCCGAGGCACCGCCACCGTCGCGACGGCGGGCCGAAGGCTATCACGATTGGAGCCTGTGTAACACATGAAGCCTAGCCCACTTGTCCCCTGGATCGGCGGCAAAAGCCGTCTCGCCAAGCGCATCCTGTCCATCTTCCCCGAGCATTCCTGCTACGTCGAGGCCTTCGCCGGCGGCGCCGCCCTCTACTTCCGCAAGGAGCCCGTCGATGCGGAGATCCTCAACGACATCAACGGCGACCTCGTCAATCTTTACCGCGTCGTGCAGCACCACCTGGAGGAGTTCATCCGACAGTTCAAGTGGGCCCTGGTGAGCCGGCAGATGTACGGATGGCTCAACGCCACGCGTCCCGAGACGCTCACCGACGTGCAGCGCGCCGCGCGCTTCTACTACCTGCAGAAGGCCGGCTTCGGCGGCAAGGTCGAAGGCCGCACCTTCGGCACCGCCACCACCACGCCGCCCAGGATCAACCTCCTGCGCATCGAGGAGGAGCTGTCCCAGGCCCACCTGCGCCTGGCGCGCACGACGATCGAGCATCTGCCCTGGGCGGACTGCATCGCGCGCTACGACCGGCCCCACACGCTCTTCTACTGCGACCCGCCCTACTGGGGCACCGAGGGCTACGGCGTCGGCTTCGGCCTCGATGAGTACTCCCGCATGGCCGAGCTGGCGCGCACCATCCAGGGCAGGATGGTGATCAGCGTCAACGACATCCCCGAGATGCGCCGCGCCTTCAAGGGCCTGACGATCGACACCGCCGAGATCCGCTACTCGGTCGGCGGCGCCGGCCGCTCCAAGGCCAAGAGCGGCGAGCTGATCATCACCAACTTCCCCCGCTGACCCTGTCCCACCCGCCCGGGCCGCCAGGCCCGGGCACCCCCCATCTTCGTCCACCACCCACGACCAACCCCATAAAAGGGGCACCTCCACCCCCCAGCGCGCGGTCGGGACCCCGCCCCGCCTGCCCGCTTTATGGCCAGCGAAGTGTGCAGATGCACGAAATGCGACTAGCGGCGCCAGTACAGGCCTCGGCGAGCAGCCAGAGCAGCTTGAAAGGCATGCAGAACCATGCGGCGTAGGTATGCGGGATGGCCGTGGCCACGTCAATGTGTGTGGGACGGCCTGTTATCAGTTCGATGATCGGAAAAAGGTAATCTCGGTCACACGCTTTGGGAAAGTTGTCTAACTACCTGATTATCAATGAGAATGGCGGTTACCTCTGAAAGGTAATTTGAGGTAATTAAAAAGGTAATCTTTTGCAACTAATTGATATTAAGTGGGTTATTTTTTGGAGAAATGACACTTCGAAATGGTAATGAGGTTACATAAAAGTTACCCTAAAGTTACTCTTATTTATATGTCGTATCGCTAGTATTGGCGCGGCTTGCGCGGCTGTTTTCAAAAAATGTTACCGAGATTACCTTTTTCCGATGGCCCCACCATTTTGAACTTCGCGCCCGCTATGCGTGCGCGGGCACGCGCACGTGTAGATTCCTGCGCGGATCTCGATCGACAGACTAGTGGGGGCCGGCCATGGCGGCCGGCGTGGGGTAATGTCAGGCGGCGCGCCTGGACGCGCCTAGAACCCGAAGATGGGGAATTTGGTGGGATAGCCGTGGGGACGCCAAACAACAAAACCACCCGCATGGGTGGTTTTTTGTTTTCTGCCGCCTTCGGTTACATATTGCCCAGGTCCTGGAGCGCGTCGACGACCATGCCGGTGCCGATCGCGATCAGGAGAATGTCCGCCGCCACGCGGACGTAACGGTGACGCGGCGGCGGCGGGCCGAGTTCGACGACGAGGGCCGGGGGCAGATCGTAGAAGATCACGCCGCGCGGCAGCGGCTGGCCGATCGCCCATTTCTTCGCTTGGCCGGGCGGCAGGCAGCCGTTGTTTTTCTTCGCCAGGCCGGGCGGGCAGTGGCCGGTACGAAAGCGCTCGGCGTAGTAGCCGCTGGCTACCGTACGGTGACGGTCCGCGAAATAGACGCCAGCCGCGGGTGTCAGCCTTTCATGGCGCGCCGGCGTCTGCTTCTCCCTGGCTGCGCGCTCGGGCTTGCCGTTCTTGCCACTGCCGGCCCAGGCCGGCTTGTCGGCGAGCGCGCTGCCGCCTACCAGGATTACGGTGATGGCCACGGCCAGCGCGCGGCCCGCATGCAGTGCTGGGTGTCGCATGATCTGTCCTCCTCGACGAAGTGGATGAACCGCCCGCCGGCGCGAGCCGGACAGGGGCGTCAGACAGCCTGTTTATCGTTGTTTGAGTTACGTGGCACCGGACTGTTGCAGCGGCGCACGGAGCGGGTAGCGAAGGTACTGCAGGACTAAACTACCACATTTGCCGGGACTGGCGTTATTCGACCGTCAGCGGCTTGCCGTTGTGGCGCGGGCCGAGCGCGAGCAGGAAGGGCACTGCCTGCCGCGCCCATTCCTCCGGGCGGGGGTAGCCGGCGGCGCCGTTGCCGAAGCAGCTGCGCAGCATGGCCGTGTCGATGATGCCCGGATTGAGCGGCACGGCGGTCAGGCCGGCCGGCAGTTCCTGCGCCAGCGCGCGCGTCAGGCCTTCGATGGCCCATTTCGTGGCGCAGTAGGGCGCCACCTCGGCGTCGACGGCGCGGCCCCAGCCGGAGCTGAAGTTCACGATGACTCCCTTGCCGGCCTTGACCATCGCCGGCACGAAGTGGCGGAGGACGTTGGCAGTGCCCTTGATGTTGACGTCGATGACCGAGTCGAATTCCTGGGCCGGCACTTTCCACAGCGGCGCGTTGCGGTTCATCAGGGCGGCGTTGTTGATGAGCAGATCGGGTGCGCCGTGGGAGGCCAGCACGTCTTTCGCCCAGGCCTTCACCGCCGCGTCGTCGGCAATGTCGACGACGTCGAAGCGATGCGGCGCGCCGAGTTGCGCCTGCAGGGCCTCCATGGGTTTGTGGCTGCGGCCGCAGCCGATCACGACATGGCCGTGACGGGCGAATTCCTCGGCCATGGCATGGCCGAGGCCGCGGCTGACGCCGGTGATCAGCACCCGCCGCGGCGCGGACTTGCGGGTCGTCATGGCGACGGCTTGTCGCGGTCGGGCAGGGGACGGGCCTCTCGCTCGACCTCGGTGTATTCCCCCTCGAGGATGACGGCTTCGCCGGATGTGCGCTCGGGAGGCTTGCCCCCCAACAGGCGGCGCAGGGCGCCGAGGGCCAGCGCGACGAGGGCGATCAGCAGGGCCAGCCACCAGGCGACGAAGACGGCGACCAGCACGGCGGCGAGAATGGCCGTAATGATGAGCCAGCGGAAGACTTGTCCAATCATTGCAGGTTCGTGTTTTGATCCGGAACGGAAGAATAGCGCGGCTGTGGCGCCGTGTCGCGGGGACTGACTTTCATGGGGAGAAAAAAGCCGGCGCAAGCCGGCTTTTTCATGGATTCCCGCTTGCGCGGGAATGACGAGACGCTCAGCCGCCGAAGGCCGGGATGCCGGTCTGGGCGCGGCCGAGGATGAGGGCGTGGATGTCGTGGGTGCCCTCGTAGGTGTTCACCACCTCCAGGTTCACCATGTGGCGGATCACGCCGAACTCGTCGGAGATGCCGTTGCCGCCGAGCATGTCGCGCGCCATGCGCGCCACGTCGAGCGCCTTGCCGCAGGAGTTGCGCTTCATGATCGAGGTGATCTCGACCGAGGCGACGCCCTCGTCCTTCATGCGGCCGAGGCGCAGGCAGCCCTGCAGGCCGAGCGTGATCTCGGTCTGCATGTCGGCGAGCTTCTTCTGGATCAACTGGTTGGCGGCGAGCGGGCGGCCGAACTGCTTGCGGTCGAGCACGTACTGGCGGGCGCGGAACCAGCAGTCCTCCGCCGCGCCGAGCGCGCCCCAGGCGATGCCGTAGCGGGCGGAGTTGAGGCAGGTGAACGGCCCCTTCAGGCCCTGCACGCCGGGCATCAGGTTCTCTTCCGGCACGAACACCTCGTCCATGACGATCTCGCCGGTGATCGAGGCGCGCAGGCCGACCTTGCCGTGGATGGCGGGGGCGGAGAGGCCCTTCCAGCCCTTCTCGAGGATGAAGCCGCGGATGATGCCGTCCTCGGTCTTCGCCCAGACGACGAAGACGTCGGCGATGGGCGAGTTGGAAATCCACATCTTCGAGCCGGAGAGCGAATAGCCGCCCTTCACCTGTTTGGCGCGGGTGACCATGCTGCCGGGGTCGGAGCCGTGGTTCGGTTCGGTCAGGCCGAAGCAGCCGATCCATTCGCCGGTGGCGAGCTTGGGCAGGTACTTCTTCTTCTGCGCCTCGGTGCCGAACTCGTTGATCGGCACCATGACAAGGGAGGACTGCACGCTCATCATCGAGCGGTAGCCGGAGTCGACGCGCTCGACTTCGCGGGCGATCAGGCCGTAGCAGACGTAGTTGAGGCCGGCGCCGCCGTACTCGGCGGGGATGGTCGGCCCGAGCAGGCCCAGCTCGCCCATCTCGCGGAAGATGGCGGGGTCGGTGGTCTCGTTGCGGAAGGCGTCCTGGATGCGCGGCAGCAGCTTGTCCTGGCAGTACTGCTGGGCGGTGTCGCGCACCATGCGTTCCTCCTCGGTGAGCTGCAGGTCGAGGAGGAGGGGGTCGTCCCACTTGAAGGAGGCTTTGGCTTTGTTCATGGCGATGTCCGTGTTGAAAAATTAGCGAATGGTCAGTCCGCCGTCGACGGCGAGGATCTGTCCGGTGATGTAGCTCGCCCAGTCGGAGGCGAGGAAGACGAAGGCCGGCGCCACTTCGTACGGCTCGGCCCAGCGGCCGAGCGGGATACGCTCGAGGTACTTGTCCTTGAAGCGGTCGTCGGTGCGGATCACCTCGGTCATCGGCGTCGCCGCCCCCGGGGCGATGGCGTTCACCGTGATGCCGTGGCGGCCGAGCTCCTTGGCCGCCGACTTGGTCATGCCGGCGATGGCGGCCTTGGCGGCGCTGTAGTTGATCTGGCCGATGGTGCCGAGCAGGCCCGCCGTCGAGGTGACGTTGATGATGCGGCCGGATTTGCGCTCGATCATGCCGTTCACCACCGCCTGCAGGCAGTAGAAGCTGCCGTTCATGTGCACGTCGATGACCTGCTGCCACTGCTCCGGCGTCATCTTGTGCAGCATGGCGGTGCGCGTGATGCCGGCGTTGTTCACCAGGATGTCGACGCGGCCCCATTCGGCGGTGACGTCGGCGGCCATGCGGTTGACCGATTCGCGCTCGGCGACGTTGCAGGCGAAACCCTTGGCCTGTCCGCCGGCGAGGCGGATGTCGGCGGCGACGTCGTCGGCGGCCTTGGCATTCATGTCGATTACGGCGACCTTTGCCCCTTCTTGGGCGTAGGCCTGCGCGATGGCGGCGCCGATGCCCTGTCCGGCGCCGGTGACGATTGCAACCTTGTCTTTCAGAAACATGTGGTGCCCGACCTCCCTGGTTATCTCTCTCCGCTCAACCGATCAGCGTGAAGCGCCGCGTGCAGGTGTCGCCGCCCCGCGGAAGCTGACTTTCCGTGACCACGCGCACCTTCGGCGAGATGGTCTGCGCCGCCACCTGGAACCAGCGGTCGCAGCCCTCGCCGCACTGGTTCGACAGGCCGGCGGCGCGGAAGGAATCCATCCACGGGCAGGCGGTGTGCACCACCAGCACGTCCTTGCCGTCCTTGTTCATGTGCGCCGTCTCGCCCATGACGTCGCTGGCGCGCTGCATGGTGAAGGCGATCTGCTCCAGATCCTCCGGCTTGCCGCCGCGCTTCAAATACATCTCTCCTGTGCCGACGCCGACGTTCTCCCAGAAGGCGAGTTCCATCTCCTTCGCCGCCGCCTCGCCATGTTTGTCCTTCACCGACTTGCGCCAGGCATGGAAGAAGTCGTGGGTGATGCGGATCATCGACTGCCAGTCGCGCTCCTTGCGGGCCAGCGCCTTCTCCAGGTCGGCGCCGCTCTTTTCCGTCGTGCTCATGCCGGTTTCCCCTTTTCGTTCTGCCGCGCGGCGAAATCCGCCAGCGCCTGTTTGAATTCCGCCTCCATCTGCGGCGTCACTTCGGCGCCGCACTCGTAGCAGGTGTTGGTCATGCGGTCGAACCAGCGGCAGCCGCACTGGTCGCAGGCCAGTTCCGGGGCGCCGGCCGGGTTGAAGAAGATCATCGACAGGCTCCCAGGAAGGCCAGGCCGAGGGTGTCGAGGAATTCCTCGTAGCCGGCGTCCTGCAGTTCGTATTTCGTGCGCATGACGAAAAACATGATGTTGCCGGCGCGGATCTGTCGCTTCATCAGCGACAGCGTGTCGTCGCCGATGTTGTTTCGCAGCCTGTCCAGCGCCTCGGCGTCGGCGACGAAGAGCAGATCCACTTTCGCATCCTGGAAGCCGCGGTAGGGCACGACTTCTGCGTGCATGCCGCCCGGCACGACCTCCCAGCGCAGCATTTCGCCGGCGCCCTCGGCGGCCATCAGGCCGGCGACGTGCTTGCCCGGCTGGATGCCCGAGCCTTCCTTCGGCACGATGGCGACGCTGGAGCCGGGCACCATCTCGGTGAACAGCTCCTCGTGGCGGTCCAGCATGGCCTGCCATTCATCGAGTTCGCCGAATACGCTTGTCGTCGCTACGCTCATGTCAGTGCTTGGGAAACACCAGTCCAAGGTCCTCGACGAACTCGGCCAGCCCTGCCTCTTCGAGTTCGTCCATGGTTTTCAGCATATACGGATGCAGGCGGCCTTGCCGGACCAATGCCGGCAGGGGCGCCCAGCCGTCTTCGCGCAGGGCCGCCAGCGCCGCATCGTCGGCCACCAGCAGGACGGCCACGTCGTCGCCGGCCGCTCCGTTATACTCGCGGAGGTCGGCTCGGCAGCCGCCGTCGTCGCGGCGCCAGAGGAGCAGGGTGCCGCGGCGCGCGGCGAAATCCTCACGCCGCAGCAAGCCGATCGAGGCCGTCGACATCGGCATGCCTTCGCGATCCAGCATGGATTGCCAGCCTGCACGATTGAAGAAACCGTCTTCCATCGAAGCCCATGACGCCAAGTCAGGTAACAGTTGGTTATATAGCATGATAAGATCAAAAACTGCAACGTACTGCATCAAGAAATCTATAAATGCACAATAATGCAGAATGTTTGGCGAGGAGAAAACGATGAAGCCGGCTACGGGGATTGACTTGGCGGCGGTTCTGAAGCGTTCCCGTCCGGCTCTGGCACGGGCCATCACCCTGCTGGAAAACGATCGTCCTGGCGCGGCGGAACTGATGGCCGAACTGGCGCCGCGCTGCGGCCGCGCCCACGTCGTCGGCGTCACCGGGGCACCCGGCGCCGGCAAGTCCACCCTCATCAACGCCCTGATCGGGAAACTCACGCAGCGCGGGCGCAGCGTCGCCGTCGTCGCCGTCGATCCCTCCAGCCCGATCAGCGGCGGCTCCATCCTCGGCGACCGCCTGCGCATGGACGAGCACGGCAGTCGCGACGACGTCTTCATCCGCTCGGTGTCCTCGCGCGGCCACCTCGGCGGCCTGTCGAAGACGACCGGCCGCGTCATCGACGTCTTCGACGCCGTCGGCTACGACGTGGTGATCGTCGAGACGGTCGGCGCCGGCCAGTCGGAAGTGGAGATCCGCCATTTCGCCGACACGAACATCGTCGTCTGTCCGCCCGGGCTGGGCGACGACGTGCAGGCCATCAAGGCCGGCATCATCGAGATCGCCGACCTGCTGGTGGTGAACAAGGCCGACCTGCCGCAGGCCGAGCGCACCGTGCTCGACCTCACCACGGCCACACACCTGCGCCACCGCACCGACTGGAAGGTGAGGGTGCTGAAGACCGTGGCGACCAGCGGCGATGGCGTCGCCGCGCTGGTCGACGCCATCGGCGAGCACGCCGCCGCCACCGGCATCGGCAAGCGACTGAAGCATGCGCCGTCCGGGCCGGCGCCGCAGGCGACGGACGAAGAACTCTTCGTCCAATTGCGCCGCTGGCGCGCCGCCGGCAAGGGCGTCGCGCTCGCCACCGTGGTGAAGACTTGGGGCTCCTCGCCGCGGCCGGAGGGCAGCCATCTCGCGGTCGAGGAGGGCGGCGCCTTCGTCGGCTCGGTCTCCGGCGGCTGCATCGAGGGCGCCGTCATCGGCGAGGCGCAAGCCGCCATCGCCGACGGCCGGCCGCGCCTGCTCGAGTTCGGCGTCTCCGACGAGCGCGCTTGGGAAGTCGGCCTCGCCTGCGGCGGCCGCGTGCAGGTGTTCGTCGAGCGCGTCGGCTGAAGGCACGGCTGCGCAGGCTTCTGCTTCATCAAATCCGCTTCTCTCCAATACCCGGACCGCTGATCAGGGATTGCCGCGCAGCAGCATCGGAAAAACTGCGCGTCCCGATGACATTTCGCTAAAGGAAGATTAAGCTTCAATAATGCGGAATGTGCAGTTCCCTTCCGCTGCTTCAGCCATGCCCTGCCGTGCAAGGATGTCAGCCCCGCAGGCAGCGCGTTGCCAGGTTTCCGTTGCACGCAGCATCGTCAGTCCTAAAGTCGGCATATCAATTAAAAAAGAGGAGACAAAAATGAACGTGAAGCTGTCACTCAAGGTGAACGGCAAGGCGGTGGAGGCGGACGTCGATCCGCGCACGCTCCTTGTGCAGTTCCTGCGCGACCACCTGCACCTGACCGGCACCCACGTCGGCTGCGACACCGGCCAGTGCGGCGCCTGCACCATCCATCTCAACGGGCGCGCCGTGAAGTCCTGCAACCTGCTGGCGCTGCAGGCGCAAGGCGCCGAGGTGACCACCATCGAGGGGCTTGCCGCGCCGAACGGCGACATGCATCCGATGCAGGCCGCCTTCAAGGAGTGCCACGGCCTGCAGTGCGGCTTCTGCACGCCGGGCATGGTGATGAGCGCCACCGCGCTGCTCAAGGACAATCCCAAGCCCACCGAAGAACAGATCCGCGCCGGTCTCGACGGCAACTTCTGCCGCTGCACCGGCTACCACAACATCGTCAAGGCGGTGCAGACCTGCGCCGGCGGGAGGTAGGCCATGGGTGCGAACATTCCGAACGGCATCGGCGCCTCGCCGCGGCGCAAGGAGGATCAGCGCTTCCTTACCGGCGCCGGCAACTACACCGACGACATCAACATTCAGGGCCAGACCTACGCCTATTTCCTGCGCTCGCCGCATGCGCACGCCGCCATCAGAAAGATCGACACCAGGGCCGCGGCCGCCGCGCCCGGCGTGGTGGCCATCTTCACCGGCGCCGACCTCGCCGAGGCCAAGGTGGGCGGCCTGCCCTGCGGCTGGCTGATCACCGACGTCAACGGCCAGCCGATGAAGGAGCCGCCGCACCCATTGCTCGCCCAGGGCAAGGCGAACCACGTCGGCGACCAGGTCGCGGTGGTCATTGCCGAGACCTACCTGCAGGCCAAGGACGCGGCGGAGCTGATCGAGGTCGACTACGACGTGCTCGACGCCGTCGCCGACGTCGCCACGGCGACGCAGCCCGGCAAGCCGCAGGTGCACGACATCGCGCCGAACAACACCTGCTACGTCTGGGGCCACGGCGACAAGGCCGCCGTGGACAAGGCCTTCGCCGGCGCGGCGCACGTCACGACGCTGGAGTTCCGCAACAACCGGCTGATCCCCAACGCCATCGAGCCGCGCGCCGCCGTGGCGCAGTACTCGCGCAGCGAGGACGCCTACACGCTCCACGTCGCCAACCAGAACCCGCACGTCGAGCGCCTGCTGATGACCGCCTTCGTCCTCGGCCTGCCCGAGCACAAGGTGCGCGTCATCGCCCCCGACGTCGGCGGCGGCTTCGGCTCGAAGATCTTCCTCTATGCCGAGGAGACCGTCATCACCTGGGCGGCCAAGCGCGTGAACCGGCCGATCAAGTGGACCTGCGAGCGGTCCGAGTCCTTCATGTCCGACGCCCACGGCCGCGACCACGCCACCAAGGCCGAGCTGGCGCTGGACAAGGACGGCAAGTTCCTGGCGATGCGCGTGAAGACCGCCGCCAACCTCGGCGCCTACCTGTCCACCTTCGCCTCCTCGGTGCCGACCATCCTTTACGCCACGCTGCTTGCCGGGCAGTACACCACGCCGGCGATCTACGCCGAGGTCACCGGGGTGTTCACCAATACCGTGCCGGTGGACGCCTACCGCGGCGCCGGGCGGCCCGAGGCGACCTTCGTCGTCGAGCGGCTGGTGTCGAAGGCGGCGCTGGAGATGGGCATCGACCAGGCCGAGATCCGCCGCCGCAACTTCATCAGGAATTTCCCCTATGCGACGCCGGTCGGCCTCACCTACGATACCGGCAACTACGAGGCGACGCTGGCCGCGGCGATCAGGATCGCCGACGTCGCCGGCTTCCCGGCGCGGCGCGAGGAGGCGAAGAAGCGCGGCAAGCTGCGCGGGATCGGCTACTCGTGCTACATCGAGGCCTGCGGCCTGGCGCCGTCGAACATTGCCGGCGCCCTCGGGGCGCGCGCCGGCCTGTTCGAAGCCGGCGAGATCCGCGTGCACCCGACCGGCTCGGTCACGGTGTTCACCGGTTCGCACAGCCACGGCCAGGGCCACGAAACGACTTTCGCCCAGGTGGTGGCCGAACGCCTCGGCATTCCCTTCGAGAACGTCGATGTGGTGCACGGCGACACCGGCCGCATACCCTTCGGCATGGGCACGTACGGCTCGCGTTCGCTGGCCGTCGGCGGCACGGCGATCATGAAGGCCATCGACAAGGTGGTCGCCAAGGGCAAGAAGATCGCCGCCCACCTGCTCGAGGCCGCCGACAGCGACATCGTCTTCGAGAACGGCAACTTCAAGGTCGCCGGCACCGACAAGCAGGTCGCCTTCGGCCAGGTCGCCTTCGCCGCCTACGTGCCGCACAACTATCCGCTCGACAAGCTGGAGCCCGGCCTCAACGAGACGGCCTTCTACGATCCGACCAACTTCACCTATCCGGCCGGCAGCCACATCTGCGAGGTCGAGGTGGATCCCGAGACCGGCGTCACCCGGGTGGCGAACTACGTCGCTTCCGACGACTTCGGCAACATCATCAACCCGATGATCGTCGAAGGGCAGGTGCACGGCGGACTGGCGCAGGGCATCGGCCAGGCGCTGCTGGAGCAGGCGGTATACGACTACGAGACCGGCCAGCTGCTCTCCGGCAGCTACACCGACTACGCCATGCCGCGCGCCGACGACGTGCCGAGCTTCAAGGTGGACACGCAGGTGACGCCCTGCACGCACAATCCGCTCGGCGTCAAGGGCTGCGGCGAGGCGGGCGCCATCGGCTCCCCGCCGGCGGTGATCAGCGCCATCATCGACGCCCTCAAGGACCTCGGCGTCAAGGAAGTGCCGATGCCGGCGACGCCCTACCGCGTCTGGCAAGCCATCCAGTCCGCCCGCGCCTGAAAGGAGGAGAACGCCATGTATGCATTCCAATACCACCGTCCGGGCAGTCTCAATGAAGCCGCGACCCTGCTCGGCAAGCTCGGCGACGGCAAGGCGCTGGCCGGCGGCCAGACCCTGATCGCTGCCATGAAGCTGCGCCTCGCCCAGCCCTCCGACCTCGTCGACCTCGGCGGCATCGCCGAACTGTCCGGCATCCGGGCCGATGGAGACAATTTGGTGATCGGCGCCACGACGCGCCACGCCGACGTTGCCGCTTCCGCCGACGTCGGGAAGCGCATCCCGGCGCTGGCGCATCTGGCCGGCGGCATCGGCGACCGGCAGGTGCGCGCGGTCGGCACCCTCGGCGGTTCGATCGCCAACAACGATCCGGCCGCCGACTATCCGGCCGGCGTGCTCGGCCTCGGCGCCACCATCGTCACCACGCAGCGCAGCCTCGGCGCGGACGAATTCTTCACCGGCATGTACGAGACGGCGCTCAAGCCCGGCGAGCTGATCAAGTCGCTCAGCTTCCCGGTGCCGAAGCGGGCGGGCTACGCCAAGTTCGCCAATCCGGCTTCGCGCTTCGCCCTGATCGGCGTCTTCGTCAGCCAGGCCGCCAACGGCGCCGTGCGCGTCGCGGTGACCGGCGCCGGCAACGGCGTGTTCCGTTCGGCCGAGCTGGAGAAGGCGCTGGCGGCGAGCTTCACGCCCGACGCGGCGGGTGCGGTCAAGGTTCCGGCGAGCAACTGCAACGGCGACATCCACGCCAGCGCCGAGTACCGCGCGCACCTGGTGTCGGTGATGGCCAAGCGGGCTGTTGCGGCGGCGCTGGGCTGAGATATAGTCGGGCAAGCAGCGGGAAGGGCGCCGCGGGCGCCCTTCCTCATTTTTACGAACGGACATTCTCGTGCCACAGACCATCGACGAACTGCAACAGCGCCTCGCCGGGGCGGATTACATCGCCTCGCGCGGGCTCGCCACGGCCGCCTTCCTGGCGCTGCGCATGGGCCGCCCGCTGCTGCTCGAAGGCGAAGCGGGCACCGGCAAGACCGAGATCGCCAAGGTATTGGCCGCCACGCTGGGCCGCCCACTCATCCGCCTGCAGTGCTACGAGGGCCTCGACCTGGCCTCGGCGGTGTACGAATGGAACTACCCGCGCCAGATGATCGAAATCCGCCTGGCCGAGGCGACCGGCAAAGCCACGCGGGAGCAGCTCGCCGCCGACATCTTCGCCGAGCGCTTCCTCATCCGCCGGCCGCTGCTGCAGGCGCTGGAAGGCGACCCTGCCGCGCCGCCGGTGCTGCTCATCGACGAACTGGACCGCACCGACGAGCCCTTCGAGGCCTACCTGCTCGAGGTTCTGTCGGATTTCCAGGTGTCGATCCCCGAGCTCGGCACCATCAAGGCGGCGGCGCCGCCCGTCGTCATCCTGACGTCCAACCGCACCCGCGAAATCCACGACGCGGTGAAGCGCCGCTGCCTCTATCACTGGGTCGACTACCCCGATGCCGTCCGCGAGCTGGAGATCGTGCGGCGCAAGGCGCCCGGCGCCGCCGAACGGCTGTCGCGCGAGATCGTCGGTTTCGTGCAGACGCTGCGCGGCCAGGATCTGTTCAAGCTGCCGGGCGTGGCGGAGACCATCGACTGGACGCGCTCCCTGATGGAGCTCGACCGCATCTGCCTCGACCCCGAGACCATCAACGACACGCTCGGCGTGCTGCTCAAATACCAGGACGACATCGCCCGCATCAAGGGCAGCGAGGCGGCTTCCATCCTGGCGCAGGTGCAGGCCGAGCTTTCCGCGGCGCCATGAGCCTGTTGCGGATGCCGGCCGCCAAGGGCGGCCGCCTCGCCGAGAACGTCATGCACTTCGCCCGCGTGCTGCGCACCGCCGGCATGCCGGTGGGGACGCACCAGGTGCTGGCGGCGCTCGATGCGCTGAAATTCGCCGGCATCGGCCGCCGCGAGGACTTCTACTGGACGCTGGCCAGCGTCTTCGTCGACCGCCGCGAGCAGCGCGAACTCTTCGACCAGGCCTTCCACATGTTCTGGCGCGACCCGGATCTGCTCGGCCGCATCATGCACATGATGCTGCCCAAGGTCGAAGGCCTGCCGGCCGAGCGCGACAAGGCGCATCACCGCCTGCAGGAGGCCTTCGGCCGCGGCGCCCCCGAGACGCCGAAGCTCGAACAGCAGCCCGAGCAGGAAATCGAGATCGACGCCTTCCTCAGCTTCTCGTCGCGCGAGCTCCTGCAGCAGATGGATTTCGAATCGATGACCACCGCCGAGCTGGCGGCGGCGAAGCGGCTCCTGGCGCGCCTTCAACTGCCCTTGCGCGAAGTGCGCACGCGGCGTCTGGCGCCGGATGCGCGCGGCCGGCGCATCGACCGGCGCGCCACGCTGAAGGCGGCCATCGCCGCGCACGGCGACGTGATCCCGCTGCGCCGCGCCACGCCGCGCAGCGTGCCGCCGCCGCTGGTGATCCTGGTCGACATCTCCGGCTCGATGAGCCGCCATGCGCGCATGTTCCTGCATTTCGTGCACGCCCTTGCGAACAATGCGAACCCGGCCCGCCGCCGCGTCTCGGTGCTGCTTTTCGGCACGCGGCTGACGTCCATCACGCGCGAGCTGCGCCAGCGCGACGTCGACGTGGCGCTCGACCGCGTCTCGGCGCGGGTCAAGGACTGGGCCGGCGGCACGCGCATCGGCGCCTGCCTGCACGACTTCAACCGCCTCTGGTCGCGCCGGCTGCTGGGCCAGAACGCCTGCGTGCTGCTGCTCTCCGACGGCCTCGACCGCGAGGGCGGCGAGGGGCTGGCGGCCGAGATGGAGCGCCTGCACAAGTCCTGCCGCCAGTTGATCTGGCTCAATCCGCTGCTGCGCTACGAAGGCTTCGAGGCGCGCGCCGCCGGCATCGTCGCCATGCGGCCGCACGTCGACCTGTTCCTGCCGGCGCACAACCTGGACAGCCTGGCCGACCTCGGCCGGGTCCTCGCCATGCCGCCCGCGATGCGCCGCCTGGAGCCGCGCGCCGCCTGATCGTTACGGAGAAGAAACCATGGACATGAACGGAGAACAGCGCATCCCCGTCGGCCAGCAGGCCGTGTGGGAGGCCTTGAACGACCTGGAGGTGCTCAAGGCCTGCATTCCGGGCTGCGAGTCGATCGAGAAGGTCTCCGACACCGAGCACCACGTCACGCTGACCGCCGCCGTGGGCCCGGTGAAGGCGAAGTTCAAGGGCAAGATGCATCTGGGCGATCTCGACCCGCCGCATTCCTACCGCATCGGCTTCGAGGGGCAGGGCGGCGTCGCCGGCTTCGCCAAGGGCGAGGCCCGGGTCAGCCTGCGGGCCGACGGCGCGGACACGCTGATGAACTACACGGTGCACGCCCAGGTCGGCGGCAAGCTCGCCCAGGTCGGCTCGCGGCTGATCGATGCGGCGGCGAAGAAGCTCGCCGACGATTTCTTCGAGACCTTCAACGCCCGCGTCGCGCCCCGGGCGGCGGAGGCGGCCGCGCCGAAACCGGCAGCCGGCGTGCCGATTTGGGTCTGGATCGCCGCCGCCATTGCCGCTATAGTCGCCCTTCTTTTTGCGTTGCGCTGATGAAAGCCGAACTTTTCGAACAATTGCTGGCCGAGCGCGCCGCCAAGCGCTCGGTGACCGTCGTCACCCGCCTCGCCGACGGCGCCCAGGCACTGGTGCGCGACGGCGCCGTGTCGGGGGAACTGACTTTATCCGATGAGCAGCGCGCCGAAGTTCAGACCCTGCTGCGGTCGGACAAGAGCGGCGCGCTGGCGTCCTCCGACGGCGCGCTGTTCGCGCGCTGCTACGCCTCCGCCCCGCGCATGGTCATCGTCGGCGCCGTGCACATCACCCAGGCGCTGGCGCCGATGGCGGCGATGGCCGGCTTCGAGGTCGTCGTCGTCGACCCGCGCCGCGCCTTCGCGACATCGGAGCGCCTGCCCGGCGTGACGGTGACGACGGAATGGCCGGACGAGGCGCTGGCGCGCATCGGCCTCGACGCGCAGACCGCCGTGGTGACGCTGTCGCACGATCCCAAGCTCGACGACCCGGCGCTGATCGCCGCGCTGCAAAGCCGGTGTTTCTACATCGGCGCGCTGGGCAGTTCGCGCACCCACGCCAAGCGCGTGGCGCGGCTCACTGAGGCCGGGCTTGCCGACGCCCTCCCGCGCATCCATGCGCCGGTCGGGCTGGACCTCGGCGGCCGTTCGCCGGCCGAGATTGCCGTCTCGGTGCTCGCGCAAGTAATACAAGCCAGATACGCCAAATGATCTTCGGCGAATTCCGCTGCGAGGAGGCCGAGGGCGTCACGCTCGCCCACACGCTCAACCTCGGCGAAAAGACGTTGAGGAAAGGCCGCGTCCTGACGGAGCAGGATGTCGCGCTGCTGCGGCAGGCCGGCATCGCCGCCGTCACCGGTGCGCGCATGGGCGAGGGCGACCTCGACGAGAACGCCGGCGCCGCCGAGATCGCCGCGCTGCTGGTCGGGCCAAACACGGAAACACGCCGCCCCTATACCGGCCGCTGCAACGTGCATGCCTCGGCGCGCGGCGTGCTGCGGGTGGATGCCGCGCGCATCGACGCCCTCAACGAACTCGACGAAGCGATCGCCGTCGGCACGCTGCCCGACTATGCCCTGGCGCGCCAGGGCCAGGTGCTCGCCACCATCAAGATCATCCCTTTCGCCGTGTCGCGCGAGCTGGTCGAGCGCTGCCGCGCCATTGCCGGCGGCGCGCCGCTGCTGCGCCTGGCCCCGCTCGCGCCGCGTCGCGCCGCGCTGATCATGGGCGAGCTGCCCGGCATGAAGGAGAACGTCTTCCGCGGCACCGTCACCGCCACGCGCAACCGCCTCGAGGGCCTCGGCAGCCGCCTGGCCCTGGTGCTGCGCTGCCGCCACGAACGCGGCGAATATGAAGCCAGGCTGCGCGAGGCGCTCGCCGCCGGCTGCGACCTGCTGCTGATTGCCGGCGCCACGGTGACCAAGGACCGTCTCGACACGGTGCCCGCCGCGGTGACGGCCGTCGGCGGCGTCGTGGACCACTTCGGCATGCCGGTCGAACCGGGCAACATGCTGCTGCTGGCGCACATCGATGAAGTGCCGGTGCTGGTGCTGCCCGGCTGCGCCCGCTCGCGCCGCTCGAACGGCCTCGACTGGGTACTGCAGCGCTTGCACGCCGGCCTGCCAGTCGGCCGCGCCGAGATCATGCGCATGGGGGTCGGCGGCCTCATCCGCAGCCCGCTCGAACCCGAGGACGAGGAGGAGGGCGAGGTCGAGAGCGTGCCGAGCGTGCCCGCCGGCACGCCGAACGTCGCCGCGCTGGTGCTCGCCGCCGGGCAGTCCTCGCGCATGGGCGGGACCAACAAGCTGCTCGCCGAAGTCGGCGGCGTGCCGATGCTGCTGCGCGCGGTGAATGCGGCGCTGGCCTCGAAGGCCGCTTCGGTGACGGTGGTGCTCGGACACGAGGCGGAGCAGGCCGAGGCGCTGCTCGCCGGGCGCAGGATCAGCATCGTGCGCAATCCCGATTTCGCGCAGGGCATGTCCACCTCGCTGCGCGCCGGCATCGCCGCGCTGCCGGCCGAGGCCGAAGCCGCCGTGGTGCTGCTCGCCGACATGCCGCGCATCAGCGCCGTGCAGGTCGACCGCCTGATCGACGCCTTCGAGCGAAAGCAGCCGGCCATCGTCGTGCCGCAGCGCAATGGCAAGCGCGGCAACCCCATCCTCTGGCCGCGCGAGTTCTTCGCGCCGATGCAGGCGGTGAGCGGCGACCAGGGCGCGCGCGGATTGCTCGAGGCGAATGCGCAGCGCATCCGCGGCGTCGACATGGACGACGACGCCATCCACGCCGACGTGGACACCCCGGACACCCTGCGCGCGCTGGAGGGGGAATGAGCTTTTCTCCGGCAGACTGGCGCAAGCACTTTCCGCTGCTGGCGAATCATCCCCGCCTGCACTACCTCGACAACGCCGCCACCGGCCAGCTGTGCGAGGCGGCGTTCGACGCCGTCACGCACCATGAGCTGACGCACCGCGCCAACGTCCTGCGCGGCACCTACCGCCTTGCCGAGCAGGCCGACGCCGCCTACGAGAACGCGCGGCGGCAGGTCGCCGCCTACCTGAACGCCGCCAGCACGGAGGAGGTGGTGTTCACCGCCGGCACCACCGCCTCGATCAACCTGGTCGCCCATGCCTTCGGCGATGGGCTCAAGGCCGGCGACGAGGTGGTGCTGAGCCTGGCCGAGCACCACAGCAACTTCGTGCCCTGGCAGATGCTGCGCGACCGGCGCGGCGTCGTGCTGCGCATCCTGCCGCTGGCGGCGGACGGGCGCATCGACTTGGCGCGCCTCGGCGAAACGCTCACGCCGCGCTGCAGGCTGGTCGCCGTCACCCATGCCTCCAACGTCACCGGCGCCGTCACGGACCTGGCGCCGCTCATCGCGGCGGCGCATGCCGTCGGCGCCCGCGTGCTGGTCGACGGCGCGCAGGCGGTGCAGCACGGCCCCGTATTCGTTGCCTCGCTCGGCGCTGACTTCTACGCCTTCTCCGGCCACAAGGCCTTCGGCCCCACCGGCGTCGGCGTGCTGTGGGGCAAGGCGGAGGCCCTGGACAAGTTGCCGCCCTTCCTCGGCGGCGGCGGCATGATCGGGCGCGTGACGGCGGAGGAAACCACCTGGGCGCCGCCGCCGCGCCGCTTCGAGGCCGGCACGCCGCCCATCGCGCAGGCCATCGGGCTGGGCGCTGCGCTCGACTGGCTGCGCACGCAGTCGTGGGCGGACCTGCATGCCCACACCGCGCGCCTGGCGCAGCGCATGATCGAGGAGCTCGCCGTGCTGCCGGGACTGACTTTTCTGGGGCCGCGCGACATGAAGCAGCGTCTGCCCATCGTTTCGTTCAATCTCGCCGGCATCCATCCGCACGACGTCTGCCAGATCCTCGACGCGCACGGCGTCGCCGTGCGCGGCGGCCATCACTGCGCCCAGCCGCTGATGGATTTCTTCGGCGTGCCGGGCGCCGTCCGTGCCAGCCTCGTCCCCTACAACGACGAGGCCGACGTCGATGCGCTGCTGGCGGGCCTCAAGGATGCGATGAGGAGGCTGGGATGAGTGCCGACCTCTACCAGCAGGCCCTGGTTGACCTCGCCAGGGCCGCCCATGGCGCCGGCGCGCTGGCAGTGTCCGACGGCACCGCGCTGCGCGACAGCCCGTTGTGCGGCGACCGCGTGCGCATGCAGGTGGCGCTCGACGCCGGCCGCGTCAAGACCCTCGCCCACGACGTGAAGGGCTGCCTGCTCTGCCAGGCCGCCGCCTCGCTGGTTGGCCTGCACGGCGCCGGACTGAATGCGGAAGAGGCAAAGGCGCTGTGCGAGCAGGTCGCCGCCACGCTTGCCGGCAGTGCGCCGCCGCCCGGCTGGCCGGAACTCGCCCTTTTCGAGCCGGTGCGCCCCCATCGCAACCGCCACGGTTGCGTGCTGCTGCCGTTCGAGGCGCTGTGCGAGGCCTTGCAGCCGGCAAGTCTTCCCTAAAGCCCCCGGTTCCGCTGCCGTAGACCGACTCTGAACCTGTAGATTCGGAGTCCGCGATGTTCAAGCTGCTGTGGAACAACCCCCGCCCGTCAAGGGGCCGCGAGGATGCCGCGGAGATGGCCCTCGAGGGCGACAGCATGAAGATGCTGGGCGAGCATTTTCCGATCGGCAAGAAGGTGCGCTACTACCCGGAATACCAGCGCGACATCGTTTTCCACACCATCATCATCGCCTACCGCGTGAACGAGCATTACATCTACTCGCGCGAGGCGATCCAGCGGGACGCCGACGGCACGCCGCTGGCCTTCCTCGTCGGCGTGAAGAGGGCGCAGCTGCCCCTCGAGAAGGTCGCCCGGCTGCAGCTGATGGTGCCCGACACGACGGACATGGAGCGTTCGCTCGACTACGTGCGCCGGGCCAGCCTCGGCCGCAACGGGCAGTTCGTCCGCGGCAACACCATCACGCTGATCTCCGACGCCTGCCGCAACGGCATCCCCAGCGTGGACACCCAGGTCGATAGCCGCCTGCGCATGGCGGACGGCCCCTACGCCGACAACCAGATGGTGCTGCTGCGGCCGGATTTCGACACGTTGCAGATCGCCGACCAGCGGCAGAAGGCGCGCGTGCAGAGCGAGGTGCCGGTCAGCCTCTACCTGAAGGAGGATGCGCCCCCGTTGGGCTGCATCCTCGGCGACTTTTCCGACGTCTCCCTGCGCCTGCGGCCGGCGGTCCCCGGCCAGCCCCTGCCGCCGCTGAAGCCGAACGACAAGGTGTCCGTCGTCATCAATCTCGGCGATGCCGCCAGCTCCTACCGCATCCGCGGCATGATTTTCCGATCGGCGGCGGATGCCTGCGTCGTCAAGCTCAGGCAGATCTACAAGGACGGCGACTTCGCCACGATCAGGACGATGGACGTCCTGGAAATCAAGACCGGCCTGCTCAACCTTCGGGGCTGATGCGGGCCGGTCCCTCCGGCTCGTCGCGCGGCAGGCTCGGCTGCAGGAGCATCGCCGCGAACACGACGAAGTAAGCCAGGAAAGTCAGTCCCCATAGCACGGCGGACAGGGCCACCGCCCAGGCACCGAGGCCGTGCACCGTTGCCGCCAGGCGGATCAGCGCGGCGGCGAACATCATCCCGTAGGCGAGCTTCATCGCGCCCGGCACGACGAGCGGCCGGCCGGTGTGGCGCAGGCTGACGCGCGTCATCAGGCCGAGCATCATCAGGCCGAGGCTGCCGACGGTGAAGGCGTGCACCCAGGTCGCCTCCGGCACGAGGCCGGTGAGCTCCGCCACGGCCTTCAGCACGAAGGCGAAGACCAGCCAGGCGAAGCCGAGGTGCATGACGAAGACCAGCGGCACGTCGTGCAGGCGCCAGCCCTTCCAGCGCGCCGTGCGCGCGGCGTGTACCCCGGCGCAGGCGAGGGCGGCGAGGCCGATCCACAGCGAGGGCGCGCCGGCGAGGTCGAGCGCGGCAAGCAGCAGCACCACGCCCACCGAGAGCATTTCCAGTTCGAGGTTGAACGGCGCCTGCCCGCCGCGGCCCTTCTCGCGCAGGGCGTTGCCAGTGAAGATCGGCGCCAGCACGCCGCCCTTCAGCACGTACAGCACGATGATCGCGTACAACGTCCCGCGCAGGCCGAGGCCGGCGAGGTGGGTGTTGGCGGCGAGGATGCCGTAGTGGTAGGCGGCATTCGTCGCCGCCAGCGCCAGCAGGATCGGCAGCAGCAGCAGGTACAGGCGGTTGGAGGCGCGCGCCAGTTGCGGCGCGACCATCAGCAAGAGGGCGGGGAAGAGCAGCAGGTCGACGAGTGCCGGCGCCAGCGGCGGCAGCCAGGGCGCCGCCCAGAAGGCGGCGCGTCCGGCCAGCCAGAGCAGGACCAGCAGGGCGAGGCGCCAGCCGCAGATTTCTTCGGTGCCGGCCCAGCTCGGCAGGGCGGTGAGGACGATGCCGGCGATGATGGCGGCGGCAAAGCCGAACAGCATTTCGTGGCCGTGCCACAGGCGCAGCGGCGTGCCGACCGAGGGTACTTCCCAGATGCCCAGATACGCCCCCAGCCAGGCGGCGGCGAGCAGCGGGGCATACAGGGTGCCGAGGAAATAGAAGGGCCGGAAGGCGCTGGACAACAGGGGTGGGGGCATGCGGCCATTCTATCGCGGCTGCAGGCCGGGAAAATTGTAACGATTGATTGCAGGACCGTTCGGGATGCTGCCGGAGCGCTATATTGAAAAAGGAATACAGCGATCGGGCCGGCGGATTTCCGGCCCGGCAGGAGGCGAACATGAAAGCGAACAAATGGATTCTCGGCCTGATGCTGCTGTGCGCGGCGGCGTCGGGCCCGGCGTGGGCGGACGGGCGCGGTCATCGGCACCATCACCATGGTTCGCGTGTCGGGGTCGGCGTATATTTCGGCGTGCCGCTGGGGTATTACTGGTACGGCCCGCCTGCCTATTACTATCGCTACCCGCAAACGGTGATCGTGCGGCCGGAGCCGGTCTATATCGAGCGCGCCGCGCCCCAGGCGGCGGCGCCGGCCGAGGCGGTCTGGTACTACTGCAGTGCGTCGCGGACGTATTATCCTTACGTGAAGGATTGTCCGGGCGGCTGGGAGCGCGTCGTGCCGACGCCGCCGCCGAATTGACCGGAAACCGGGGGAGGTTTTCCATGCGCCATGCAAACAAACTCATGCTGGCGGCCGTGCCGTTCGTGCTCGCCGCCTGCGTCTCCACGCCGAGCGGGCCGAGCGTGATGGTACTGCCGGGCACCGGCATGAGCTTCGAGCAGTTCCGCCAGGACGACATGCTGTGCCGGCAGTATGCCTCCGGCGAGATCGGGCAGACCGCGGAAGGCGCGGCGACCCAGACGACGGTGAGCAGCGCGGCCGTCGGCACCGTGATCGGCGCGGTGGCGGGGGCGGCGCTGAACGGCCGCCATGGCGCCGCGGTGGGCGCCGGCACCGGCCTCATGGTGGGCACCGTGTCCGGCGCCGGTGCGGCGCAGCTTTCCGCGCAGGAAGCCCAGAAGCGCTACGACAACGCCTTCGTGCAGTGCATGTATGCGAAGGGGCATCGCGTGCCCGTCTCGGGTCATTATTCGCCGGACCGGATGCCCGCCGCCCCCGCGCCGGCCGCAACGCCGTACCCGCCGCCGCCGCCCGCTTCGCGCTGAAAGGTTACGCCGCGACGGCGGTGCGGGCGTCCTGCGGCGGCTGGCCGTACCGCTGCATCAGTTCAACCTGCTTCGCTCGCGCCGTGGCCACGTTGCGCTGCTTGATCGGGCCGAAGCCGCGGATGGTCTCCGGCAGGCGGGCGATCTCGGTGGCGGTCGCCAGGTTGTCGGCGCGGAGACCTGACAGCAGCGTCTCCACCGTCCTTTCGTACTCCCCGATCAGTTGCCGCTCGAGGCGGCGTTCTTCCGAGCGGCCGAACACATCGAAGGCGGTGCCGCGCAGGAATTTCAGCTTCGCCAGCGGCTTCATGGCCATCCGCATCCAGCTGCCGTAGGCGAACTTCTTCGGCAGGCCGGTGTTCGGGTCGGTGCGGCTGAACAGCGGGATGGCCAGGTGGAAGCGCAGGCGGTAGTCGCCCTCGAAGGTGGACGCCAGGGTGCGCTCGAATTCCGGATCGCTGTAGAGGCGCGCCACCTCGTATTCGTCCTTGTAGGCGAGCAGCTTGTAGTAGTTGCGGGCGACGGCCTCGGCCAGCTGGGTGCTGCCGGGCGCGAGCGCCGACTCGGCAGCGCGCACGCGCTCGACCAGCGCGGCGTAACGTTGCGCGTAGGCCGCATCCTGATAGTCGGTCAGCGCGGCACGGCGGCGGGCGACGGTCTCGTCGAGGCTTTGCGACAGGACGTGGGTCGGCAGCACCGGCTCGGCCTCGGCGACCAGGCGCTCGACCGCCGCCGGGTCATGGGCGGCGCGGCGGCCCCAGAGGAAGGCGGCCTTGTTGTCGTCGACGGCGACGCCGTTCAGTTCGATGGCGCGCATCAGCGCGTCGAGGGACAGCGGCACGCGGCCCTTCTGCCAGGCGTAGCCGAGCATGAACATGTTGGTGCCGATGGAGTGGCCCAGCAGCAGCGTGGCGAGCCGGCTGGCGTCGAGGAGGTCGGCGCGGCCCTCGCCGACGGCCTCGCGGATCTGGCCTTCCATGGTGGCGAGCGGGAAGGGGTGGTCGGGGTTGCGCACGAAGTCCCCGGTGATGGCCTTGCCGGTGTTGACGATGGCGCGCGTGCGGCCGATCTGCGTCTTGACGAGGGCGTCGTTGCCGACGGCGACGACGATGTCGCAGCCGAGCAGGGTGTCGGCCTCGCCGGTGGCAAGGCGCGGGGCATGCAGCTGTTCCTGCCTTTCCGCGAGACGCACGTGCGACATGACGGCGCCGCCCTTCTGCGCGAGGCCGGTCATGTCGAGCACGGTGACGCCCTTGCCCTCGAGGTGGGCGGCCATGCCGACCAGTGCGCCGATGGTCACCACGCCGGTGCCGCCGACGCCGGCGACGAGGATGCCGACGGGCTTCTCCAGGCTCGGCAGCGCCGGCTCGGGCAGTTCGGCGAAGGCGCTTTCGGCGGCCTGCAGCGCCTTGCCGCGCCGCAATTGCCCGCCGTGCACCGTGAGGATGCTCGGGCAGAAGCCGGAGACGCAGGCATAGTCCTTGTTGCAGGTGGACTGGTCGATGGCACGCTTCCTGCCGAACTCGGTCTCCACCGGCACGACGGAGAGGCAGTTCGACTTGGCGCTGCAGTCGCCGCAGCCTTCGCACACCAGTTCGTTGATGAAGACGCGCACGGCCGGGTCGGGGAACTTGCCGCGCTTGCGCCGGCGGCGCTTCTCGGCGGCGCAGGTCTGGTCGTACACCAGTACCGTGACGCCCGGGGTGTCGCGCAGTTCGCGCTGGGTCCGCTCCAGTTCGTCGCGGTGACGGATTTCCACGCCCGCGGCGAAGCCGGGGGCGTCGCCGTACTTGCCGGGGTCGTCGGCCAGCACGACGATGCGCGCGACGCCTTCCGATTCGATCTGGCGGGTAATCTGCGGCACCGTCAGCGGGCCGTCCACCGGCTGGCCGCCGGTCATGGCGACGGCGTCGTTGTAGAGCAGCTTGTAGGTGATGTTCACCCCGGCGGCGACGGCGGCGCGGATGGCGAGCAGGCCGGAGTGGTAGTAGGTGCCGTCACCCATGTTGGCGAAGACGTGCCTGGTGCCGCTGTGCCCGGCCATGCCGAGCCAAGTGGCGCCTTCGCCGCCCATCTGGCTGATGGTGACGGTGTTGCGGCCCATCGACACCGCCATCAGGTGGCAGCCGACGCCGCCCAGCGCGCAGGAGCCCTCCGGCACGCGGGTGGACAGGTTGTGCGGGCAGCCCGGGCAGAAGTAGGGCATGCGCATCAGCGCCAGCTTCGGCTTGGACAGCGCCTGGTCCTTGGCCTCGAGGAAGGCCAGCTTCTCGCGGATGCGCTCGGAGGTGTGGAAGCGGCCGATGCGCGCGGCGATGGCGCGTGCGACGATGGCCGGTGTGAGCTCCGCCGTCGGCGGCAGCAGCCAGGCGTGGTGCGGCGCCGGCCACTCGCCGGTCTCGTCGAACTTGCCGACGACACGCGGGCGGACATCCTCCCGCCAGTTGTAGAGCATCTCCTTCAGCTGGTACTCGATGATCTGGCGCTTCTCCTCGACGACGAGGATCTCCTCCAGCCCCTCGGCGAAGTGGCGCACGCCGTCGGCCTCCAGCGGCCAGGGCATGCCGACCTTGTACAGGCGCAGGCCGATGTCGGCGGCCGTCCGTGCGTCGATGCCGAGGTCGTCGAGTGCCTGGCGCACGTCGAGATACGCCTTGCCGCAGGCGATGATGCCGAGGCGCGGCCGCGGGCTGTCGTAGACCAGGTAGTTGAGCCGGTTGGCGCGGGCGTAGGCGAGGGCCGCATACACCTTGGATTCCTGCATGCGGTGCTCCTGCGCCAGCTGCGGGTCGGGCCAGCGGATGTTCACGCCGTCCGGCGGCAGGACGAAATCCTCGGGCAGGCGGATCTGCACGCGCGACGGATCGACCTCGACGGTGGCCGAGCTCTCGACGGTGTCGGAAGTGGTCTTCATCGCCACCCAGCAGCCGGAATAGCGCGACATGGCCCAGCCGTGCAGGCCGAGGTCGAGGTACTCCTGCAGGCCGGCCGGCGCCAGCACCGGGATGCCGCAGGCGGAGAACATGTGCTCGCTCTGGTGCGCTACGGCTGAGGAGCGCGCCGAGTGGTCGTCGCCGGCGACCAGCAGCACGCCGCCGTGCTTCGCGGTGCCGGCGTAGTTGGCGTGCTTGAAGACGTCGCCGCAGCGGTCGACGCCGGGTCCCTTGCCGTACCACATGGCGAAGATGCCGTCGACCTGCGGGTCGGGAAACAGGTGCAGCTGCTGCGTGCCCCAGATGGCGGTGGCGGCGAGGTCCTCGTTCACCCCCGGCTGGAACTTGATGTTGTGGCCGGCGAGGAAGCGCTGCGCGTCGTGCAGCGCGGTATCGAGGCCGCCGAGCGGCGAGCCGCGGTAGCCGGAGACGTAGCCGGCAGTGTTCAGGCCGGCGGCGCGGTCGCGCGCATGCTGCAGCATGGGCAGGCGCGCCAGGGCCTGCACGCCGGTGAGGAACACCCGGCCTTGGTCGAGCTTGTACTTGTCTTCCAGCGTTACCGGTGCCAGCTTCATGGACGGCTCCCGATGGCAGGTTGATGGGCTATTTCACGAACTGCGTCAGGTAGAGCGAGATCGCCGGAAAGGCGACCAGGAGGCCCAGGCGCACGACGTCGGCGACGATGAAGGGCATCACGCCGCGGAAGACGGACTGGGTCGGTACGTCGGGCAGCACGCTGCGCAGGACGAAGACATTGAGGCCGACCGGCGGCGTGATCATGCTGATCTCGGTGACGACGACCACGATGATGCCGAACCAGATCAGGTCGTAGCCGAGGTGGGCGACCAGCGGGTAGAACATCGGCACGGTGAGCAGGATCATCGACATGCTCTCCAGCACGCAGCCGAGCACGAGGTAGATGAGCAGGATGGCGATGATGACCAGAAGCGGCGTCTCGCGGAACCGTTCGGCGTATTGCGTCAGTTCCGTCGGCATGCCGGTCATGTTGATGAAGTTGGCGAAGATGAGCGCCCCGATCAGGATGGTGAAGATCATGCCGGTGGTGATGGCGCTTTCCACCAGGATGAGGCGCAGCAGGCGCCAGTCGAAGCCCTGGCGCGCCAGCAGGAACACCAGGCCGCCCCCGGCGCCGATGCCGGCCGCCTCGGTCGGCGTGAAGATGCCGCCGTAGATGCCGCCGATGACGACGAGGAACAGGATCAGCACGCCCCAGACGTCGCCGAGGGCGACCAAGCGTTCGTGCCAGGTAACGCGCTCGCCCGGCGGCCCGGCCTTGGGATCCAGCCGCACCGTCACCGAAACGGCGGCCAGATAGCAGGCGACGGCGACGAGTCCGGGCAGGATGCCGGCGATGAACAGCTTGCCGATGTTCTGCTCGGCGAGGATGCCGTAGATCACCATCACCACGCTGGGCGGGATGAGGATGCCCAGTGTGCCGCCGGCAGCGATGGAGCCGGCGGCGAGCGCATCCGAATAGCCGTACTTGCGCATCGACGGCATGGCCACCTTGCTCATGGTGGCGGCGGTGGCCAGGCTTGAGCCGCAGATGGCCCCGAAGCCGCCGCAGGCGAGGATGGTGGCCATCGCCAGGCCGCCGCGGCGGTGGCCGAGGAAGGCATAGGAGACGCGGTAGAGCTCGGCGGACAGGCCAGCCTTCGTGACCAGGTTGCCCATCAGGATGAACAGCGGCACGATGGACAGGGTATAGGACATGCCGGTCTCGAAAGCCACCGAGCCGACCATCGACAGCGCCGCAGTGAAGTTCACCATGTAGGCGAAGCCGAGGAAGCCGACCAGCGCCATCGAAAAGGCGATGGGCAGGCGCAGGAATGTCAGCCCCAGCATGACGGCGAAGGCGATGAGTGCTTCTTGCATGGTTGGTTACCTAGACTTCGCCGGCGCCGCCCGTGGCTTCCTTCTGCCGGATCATGAGAAAAAGAATCAGGGCCGTGAAGGCCGCCAGCACGCTCATGAAATACACCAGCGGCCATACCTCCAATTGCAACACCGCCGTGGTGTCGCCCTGCTCGATCATCTGTCCGCCCTTGACCCACAGGCGCCAGGCGATGACCGCCATGCACAGCGCGCTCACCAGCTGGATCAGCGCATGCAATGCGGGCCTGACGAACCTCGGGATGCAGTTTGCGAAGAGATCGATGGTCACCTGCTGGTTGCGCAGGGTTACCAGGGGAAGCGAGGCGAAGATCAGCGCGCCCATCATGAGTTCGGTGACTTCCAGCGCACCCGGCACCGGTTCGCTGAAAACATAGCGGCCGGCGACATCCGCGCAGGTAAGCAGCATGATGCAGGCCAGGATCAGCGCGGTGGCCGATCCCAGCAGCATCTCGAAAGGCTTTTCCCAGCGGCCCAGGAGCGGGCCGCCGGGATTCGTCGACAAGCCGGACACGCTTACTTGCCGGAGAGCTTCTTGATCTCGGCGCGGAATTCGGCCATCACGGCGGCGCCGTCGATGCCCTTGGCCTTGGCCTCGTTATACCAGGCCTTCTCCAGCGGATCGGTCTTGGACTTGATCTCGGCCACGAATTCCGGGCTGGCGTTGCGGATGACGATCTTTTCCGCTTCCATCGCCTTCAGGCCGGCCGCATCCTCGCGGTCCCAGACCTTGCCGGCCATGTGGGCGTAGTGCTCGCCGGAAACTTTCAGGATGGCGTCCTGGTCGGCTTTCGGCAGGCCCTTGAACTTGGCCTCGTTCATCCACAGGCCGAAGCTGACGTTGTAGAGGCCGCCGGGCACCACCGTCATGTGGTTGACCAGGGGCACCAGCTTGAAGGCCGGCACGGAGTCCTTCGGGAAGAAGATGCCGTCGGCGATGCCGCTCTTCATGATCTCGTAGGTCTCCGATGCCGGCTTCAGCAGCGGCACGGCGCCCATCGCCTTGGTGATGTCCACCACCAGGCCGCCGCCGACGCGGATTTTCTGGTTGGCGATGTCGGCGAGCGAGGCGACCTTCTGCTTGGTCATGTAGATCTGGCCGGGGCCGTGGGTCATCAGGCCGAGCAGGACGACGCCCTTGTGCTCGTCGAGCTTGGCCATGTGCTTCATGTAGGTGCGCCAGTAGGCCACCGAAATCGCTTCCGACGAGTCGCCGATGAAGGGGAATTCCGCCATCTTGGTCATCGGGAAGCGGCCCGGCGTATAGCCGTGCACCGAGATCGACACGTCGGCCAGGCCGTCGCGAACGGCGTCGAAGGTGCCGGGCGGGCTCGCCACGGCTTTCGGCAGCAGCCGGAACTTGACGCGGCCCTGAGTGGCCGTTTCGACCTCCTTGGCCCAGCCCATGAGCATGTCCTTGGTGATGATGTGGCTGGGCGGCAGCCAGGACGATATGGTCAGCGTCGTCTGCGCCTGGGCGGGGGCCCAGGCGAGAACGCCGGCCAGCAGGGTGGCGGCAAGGCTTGCGAGCTTTTTCATGTGATTCCTCCTTTGGTTTGAGCGGACGACTGGTTTATGTGTTACGTATTTCGTTTTCCGCAGCCTACATTGTGTAACAGATTAAATCCCTGTCAAGCTTGTGGGATCAAGCCGTGCGGCTGAAATCCGGTTTGCGGCCTTCCTGGAAGGCGCCGATGCCCTCGCGTGCGGCGGCGGTGAGGGCGCTGGCGCCGAAGGCGCGGTAGCCGATCTCCAGAGCCTCGTCGAGGGTACCAGCCTGCGCGGCATCGCGCACAGCCTTTTCCAGAATTCCCAGGATTTCCTTCGACAGCGGCTGGCCACTGGCGGCGGCAGGCTCGATCTTCTCCGGCGGCGACAGCGCCACGGCGCCACGGGCGATGGGCGATGGCTGGCCGGCCAGCGCCTGCACCCGCGCCACGGCGGCCGCGATCAGGCCGGGCAGGTCGTCGGCGAGGGTGTCCACCACGCCGAGTTTGTGGGCTTCGGCGGCCTTGAGCTTCTCGGCGCGGCGCAGCATGCCATGGAAGGTCGCGGCGGCCTGCGGCCAACGGCGGTAGGGCACGACCATGGCGCCGATGCCCGGCACGATGCCGAGCGTGATCTCCGGCAGCTGCATCCAGGCGTCCTTCACGGCGACGATGCCGTGGCAGCGCATGGCCAGCTCCAGTCCGCCGCCCAGCGCCATGCCGTTGAGCGCGGCGACCACCGGCTTCCGCATGGCGTCGAGGTGCACCAGCAGGCGCGAGCAGTCGCGCGCGTACTGCGTCGCCGCCTTGGCGTCGCCGAGCATGGAGGGGAAGCGGCCGATGTCGGCGCCGGCGCAGAAGGCGCGCGCACCGTAGCCGGTGAGGACGAAGCCCTTGACCTTCGGATCGTTCTCGAACTTGCGGATGACGGCAAGCACCTCGTCGGTCAGCTCGTCGTGCAGGGCGTTCATCGCCTCGGGGCGGCGCAGCGTGATGATTTTGATGACGCCGTCGCCATCGTTAACCTCGTCCACGAGAACATGGCGCCAGAAGTCCTGGTAGGCGGCGTAGGGCCGCTGCGGCCAGGGCATGCCGGGGCGCTCTCTGCCCAGGCGCTGCAGGATGCGGCCGGCTTCCGGTTCGCCGAGGTCGCGCATCAGCTCGAGCGGGCCCTTCTTGAAGCCCAGCGCCGTGCGGCAGCCGAGGTCGAGGTCGGCCGGCTCGCCGATGCCGCGGTCGAGGATGTCCACCGACTGCGAGAAGAGGATGCCGAGCAGGCGGTCGCGGATCGCCGCCTTCGTCTCCGGCGCGACGTCGACCTTCTTGCCGGGCGGCACGGTGACCCAGGTGTCCACCGAGCGGAAGATCGGGGCCGGGGTGTAGTGCGCGCCTTCCTCCTCGGCCTGCAGGGTGTTGGTCTCGGTGATGATCGGATTGCCGCGGGCGAGGTTGAGCACGAAGAAGGGGCCGGCGTGCACGAATTCCGCGGCCACGCTGTCGACCTCGGCGGCGGTGGCGCGGTCGAGCAGCAGGGCCGCCTCGTTGCACCAGTTGTCGAAGATGCGGTCGAGCATGAAGCAGACGGCGTCCGAGGTGACCAGCGGCACCTTGCCGGTGATGCAGAACAGCCAGCGCAGATAGTCGACCACCGCCGGGTCGGTCTTCTCCCAGGCGATGACTTCCACTGCCGGGTTGCGCCAGGCCGGCGCGAAGAAATGCGTGACGGTGGCGCGGCCCTTGTGCTTGAGCTCCGAAAAGATGCGTTCGGCCGGCAGCGAGCTGGTGTTGGAGGTGATGAGGGCATCCGGCCGCACGATGCCTTCGACCTGGGCGAAGATGCGGCGCTTGAGCGGCAGGTTCTCGGTGGCGGCTTCGATCACCCAGTCGCAGTCGGCGAGTTGCGCGTAGTCCGTCGTGCCGGCGATGTTGGCGACAACGGCTGAAGCCTGCGCCTCGCCCATCTTGCCGCGGGCGACGGCCTTTTTGGCGTAGTCCTGGCAGCGCTGCAGGGCCTTGTCGATGGCGGACTGATTCACGTCGACCAGCGTCAGGCGGATCTGCGGCAGGGCGCTTTTCAGGTAGTAGCCGATGTCCGGGCCGATGGTGCCGGCGCCGATGATGGCGACGTGCTTCGGCAGGGGGCGGGCGGGTGTGTGCAGGAGCGGGTTCTGTGTCGTCATGGTTCTAGGCGATGATGCGTTCTTGTTCGAGGCGGGCGATCTCGTTGTCGGCGCAGCCGGCTTCCTTCAGCACGGCGCGGGTGTGCTCGCCGTACTTCGGCGGAAAAGTCAGTTCCTGCGGCACGGCGGGCAGGTCCACCGCCATCGGCTGCATGTGCACCTGCTTGCCGCCGGGCATGCGCGTCAAAGTCAGCTTGCGCGAGACGGCGTCCATGTTGCGCACGGCGGGGATGTCGTGGATCGGCGCGTGCGGGATGGTGGCCTGGCGGAAGTCCGCGGCGATCTCCGCCGTGGCGTATTTGCGCGTCTCCGCCGCCATGTCGCGGTGGATGGCCTCGCGCTCCTGGTGGCGCCCTTCGTTGGTGGCGCGCGCCAGCGAGCCGATCGAGGCGAACTTCGGAATCTCGGTCAGGCGCTTCCACTGCACGTCGCTGCCGATGGCCATGTAGATGAAACCATCCAATGTCGGATAGACGTTGGTCGGGATGAACTTGCGGTGCTCGTTGCCGCAGCGGGTGATCTCGTTCGGCTGGCAGTCGAAGTCGAGCAGCGGCAGGGTGGTGATCAGCCAGGAGGCGGCCGCCTGCAGCATGGAGACGTCGATGCGCATGCCCTTGCCGGTCTCGGCGCGTTCGGCCAGCGCCAGCATGACGTTGGCGTACACCTCGTCGCCGGCCTTGAGGTCGACCAGCGGCACGCCGGAGAGCGTCGGCGGGCCGTCGGCCGGGCCGGTCAGCTCCATGTAGCCGGCCATGGCCTGGATCACCGGGTCGTAGCCGGGCGCGTCGGGGTAGTCCGGCCCCATCGCCGAGATGCCGGCCCAGATCAGGTCCGGCTTGGCGGCGGACAGCGTCTCGTAGTCGATGCCGAGCTGCTTGTAGCGGCGCGGCACGGTGTTGCAGCAGAAGACGTCGACGTCGAGTTCCACGAGCAGCTTGCGCAAGAGCGCCTGGCCCTGCGGGTCCTTCAGGTTGAGCGCGATGGCTTCCTTGCCGACGTTGGGCGCGATGAAGTAGGTGCGGCGGTCGTCGTCGAGCACCTTGCCGCCGATGTAGCGGTTGGGATCGCCCGGCAGGCCGTCGCCGGCCGGCGTCGACTCGATGCGGATGACGCGCCAGCCGAGCTGGGCGAAGCGCAGCGTGGCGTAGGGCAGGGACAGCGCCTGCTCCATCGAGAGGACGGTGCGGCGCTTCATGCTGCGGCTTTCTCCTTGGCGGCGTGGAGTGCCCGGTAAACCTTCTCCGGCGTGAACGGCAACGCCATGATGCGCACGCCGGTGGCGTTGTGGATGGCGTTGGCGGTGGCCGCGGCGATGCAGATCGCCGGCGCCTCGCCGACGCCCTTGGCGCCCTGGGGGCCCTCGCCGTCCATGGTCTCGATGAAGCGCACGTCCATCTCGGGGATTTCCGGCGCGGTGACCAGCTTGTAGTCGCGGAAGCCGGGGTTCCTCACCACGCCGTTCTCGACCATCAGCTCCTCGGTCAGCGCGTAGCCCTGGCCCATGACGATGCCGCCCTCGATCTGCCCTTCGAGGCCGAGGCGGTTGAGGATGCGCCCGACGTCGTGGGCGCCGGTGACCTTGAGCAGCCGCACGATGCCGGTGTCGGTGTCCACCTCGACTTCGACCACCTGCGTCGCCCAGGCATAGGCGGCTGAGACGTCGCCCTTGAAGTGCTTGTCCTGGTGCTTGGAGGGCGGCTCGTAGTAGAAGGAGGTCATCACCAGCTCGGCCTTGTCGCTGAAGTGCAGCTGGCGCAGCAGCTTGGCCAGGGTCATCACCACAGTGCCGTTCTTCGCCTCGACGATGTGGCCGGCGCGCAGGTCGAGGTCGGCCGCGTCGAGGCCGGCCATCTTGGCGGCGGCGTCGAGGATCTTGCCGCGCGCCTTGCGCGCCGCACCGATCGCCGAGTTGCCGGCGATGAAGGTGGTGCGCGAGGCGTGCACGCCGACGTCCCACGGCGTGATCTCGGTGTCGTTGTTGACGACGCGCACGGCGGAGAGCGGCACGCCGAGCTCCTCGCAGACCAGCTGGGCCAGCACCGTCTCCGAGCCCTGGCCGATCTCGGAGGCGCCGGTGATCAGCGTCACCGAGCCGAAGTCGTCCATCTTGAGGATGGTGCCGCAGCCGTCCGACGGGTAGATCTTGGCGCCGCCGCCGACGTGCAGCATGGAGGCCATGCCGATGCCGCGCTTGAAGCGGCCGGGCTTGGCCTTGTCGGCCTCGTTGGCCTTGAACCTGGCGAGGAAACCGCTCGCCTCGGCGGCGGTGGTCAGGCACTCCTTGAAGCCGCAGCTCTTGAAGTGCATGCCCTGCGGCGTCACCTCGCCGGGGTCCTGGGCGTTCTTCAGGCGGAATGCCAGCGGGTCCATGCCGATCGCCGCCGCCATCATGTCCATGTGCTGCTCGACGGCGAAGGTGGCCTGCAGGTTGCCGTAGCCGCGGAAGGAGCCGGCGTAGGGGTTGTTCGTGTACACCGCCTTGGTGTGGTAGAGGCAGTGCGGCACGCGGTAGAGCGAAGAGATGGTCTGCATCATGACGAAGGGCGTCGTCGCCCCCCACGAGGTGTACGCGCCGTTGTCGTGCAGCGTGCTCACCGTGCGGAAGGTCAGCGTGCCGTCCTTCTTGCAGCCCGAGCGCAGGGTGAGGATCACCGGCTGGCGCGTCGGCGAGGCGAGGAACTCCTCCTCGCGCGTGAACACCAGCTTGACCGGGCGTCCGGTGGCCTTGGCGAGGAACACCGCGATCGGCTCGAAGGGATAGATGTCGAGCTTGGAGCCGAAGCCGCCGCCGATGGGCGGCTGGATGATGCGGATGCGCGCCGGGTCCATGTTGAGGATCTCGGCGAACTCGCGCTTGTGCAGGAAGGGCACCTGGGTGTTGGAGTACATCAGCAGGTTCCCGGAGGGATCGAACTCGGCGATGATGCCGGACACCCCCATGCAGCAGTGCGTGACGTAGTGCAGGTGGAAGGTGTCCTCGAACACCACGTCGGACTCGCGCTCGCCTGCCGCCACGTCGCCCTGCTCGTAGTCGAAGGTCATGGCGATGTTGTCGGGCTTGCCGCGGTAGGCGATGCCCTGCGCCTGCTTGAGGTGGTCGTGCTTGGCCGTCGCGCCGTGCGGCTCGGGATGGATCAGCGGCGCGTCCGGCTTGAGCGAGTCGTTCGGGTCGGAGAGGACCGGCAGGTCCTCGTACTCGACCCTGATCAGCTTCAGCGCCGCCTCGGCGATGGCCTCGGTCTCGGCGGCCACCGCGGCGATTTCGTCGCGCAGGCTGCGCACGCGATCGGTCTTCAGCGGGAAGTGGTCCTTGGCGACGCCGATCGGGCGCTGGTAGGGCACGTCGGCGGCGGTGATGACGGCGTGCACGCCGGGCAGCGCCTTCGCCGCCGCGGTGTCGATCGACTTGATCTTCGCGTGCACGCGCGCCGAGCGCAGGATCTTGCCGTAGAGCTGGCCCTGCACGTCGAGGTCCTGGATGTAGCGGGTCTTGCCGCCGGCCTTCTCGGGCGCGTCGAGCTTGGTGATGCGCTTGCCGATCAGCGAGTCTTTCTGGATGGCTTCAGGCATGGCTTACTCCTTGGTCGCCGCTTCGATGGCGTCGATGATCTTGACGTAGCCGGTGCAGCGGCACAGGTTGCCCTCGATGCCGCGCTGGATCTCCTCGCGGCTCGGGTGCGGGTTCTTTTCCAGCAGCTGGCGCGCCTGCATGACCATGCCCGGCGTGCAGAAGCCGCACTGCACGGCGCCGGCATCGACGAAGGCTTTCTCGATCCTGCGGCCGAGCGGGTCGTCGGCGAGGCCCTCGACGGTGGTGACCTGGCGGCCGTCGCACTCGACGGCAAAGAGCAGGCAGGAATTCAGCGAGACGCCGTCGAGGATGATGGTGCAGGCGCCGCACTCACCCTCGCCGCAGCCGTACTTGGTGCCGGTCAGGCCGGCGACGTTGCGGATCATCTCGAGGGCACTCATCTGCACCGGCACCGTCACGCGGGTCGGCACGCCGTTGAGGGTGAAGTTAATGGTTTGCTGAGACATCTTCGAGGATCCTCTTCGTCATGTTGTGGATCATCTCCTTGCGGTACCAGGCGCTGGCGCGCACGTCGGAGATGGGATGCACTTCGTCCTGCGCCGCTTTCGCGGCGGCGGCGATGGTGGCGGCGTCGAGCTTCTTGCCCTCCAGCGCCTCCTCGGTGGCGCAGCCGCACACCGGCGTCGGCGCGACGGCGCCGAAGGCGACGCGCACCTGGGAGAACTTGCCGTCCTTCAGCACGCCGCCGACGCCGATGGAGATCGCCGAGATGTCGAGGGCGGGGCGGGTGCCGAACTTGTGGAAGCGGGCGACGAAACCCTGCGGCGGGATCGGCACGCGCACGGCGGTGAGCAGCTCGGCCGGCGCAATGCGCGTCTTGCCCGGGCCGACGAAGAACTCCGGCAGCGGCATGCTGCGGCGGAACAGCTTGTCGTCGGGCTTGGAGGCCAGCTCGACGCTGGCGCCCAGCACCATCAGCGGCACCAGGGTGTCGCCGGCTGGCGAGGCGTTGCAGATGTTGCCGCCGACGGTGCCGGCGTTGCGGATCTGGTCGCTGGCGAAATGGTCGCCGGCCGAGACGAGCAGCGGCAGGTGCTCGCGCACCAGCGGATGCGCCATCATCTCGCTGATGGTGGTCAGCGCGCCGATGCGGATCTCGTCGCCCTCGCGGACGATGCCGCGCAGCTCGGGGATGCGGCGGATGTTCATCAGCGTGCGCTTGAACTTCACGCGGCCGGCGTGCGATTGCGGCATCAGGTCGGTGCCGCCGGCGAGGATGGTCACCTCGCCGAGTTCCTGCAGCTGCACCACGGCCTGCTCCAGGCTGGTGGGCGCCACGTAATTGTCGAGTGCTGTCATGCTTCTTCCTTCTTAAAAGCGGATCGGTTCCTGGTAGCGGCCGAAGATCTTCACCATCTCCTGGGTCATCTCGCCGACCGTGGCGTAGGCCTTGACGGCTTCCACCAGGGCCGGCATGACGTTGCGTCCTGCCGAGGCATCGGCCGACAGGCGCGCCAGCGCCTGGCTCACTTTGGCCGGGTCGCGCTCGGCGCGAATCTTGTCGAGGCCGGCGATCTGCACCCGCGTGTCCTCCTCGTTGTAGGGGTGGAACTCGACGGGATGCTCTTCTTCCTTTTCGTTGCGGTAGCAGTTGACGCCGACCTTGCGGAACTTGCCGGACTCGATGTCGCGCTGCATCTTGTAGGCCTGGGCCGAGACCTTGGACTGGATGGCGCCCTCGGAGACCAGCTTGACGATGCCGCCCTGGGCATCGACCTCGGCCATGATCTCCTCCATCTTCTGCCGCATCTGGTTGGTCATCGTCTCGACGTAGAACGAGCCGCCGAGCGGGTCGACCGTCTCGGTGAGGCCCATCTCCTCGATGAGCAGCTGCATCGTCCTGAGCGAGATGCGCGCCGAGTACTCGGTGGGGATGGTGTAGGCCTCGTCGTAGGAGCACAGCGCCATGGTCTGCGTGCCGGAGAGCGCCGAGATCAGCGCGTAGTAGGCGCCGCGCACGATGTTCACCTCGGGCTGCTCGAAGGTCAGCCCGCCGCCGCCGCCGGCGGCGATCATGCGCAGCCACATAGAGCCGGGCTTCTCGGCGCCGTACTGCTCCTTCATGATCTTCGCCCACAGGCCGCGGCCGGCGCGGAACTTGGCCACCTGCTCGAAGATGTTGCCGAAGATGTTGAAGTTGTAGGAGAGGCGGCCGGCGAACTCGTCGACGTGCAGGCCGCGCTTGATGACGTCGTCGGCGTAGGCCTTGGCGATGCAGAAGGCGTAGGCCATCTCCTGCGCCGGATTCGCGCCGGATTCTCGGATGTGGTACCCGCAGACGGAGACCGGGCTGTACTTTGGCGCGTGCTCGGCGCAGTACTCGATGGTGTCGCCGACCAGGCGGATGGAGGGCTCGACCGGAAAGATCCAGGTGCCGCGGCCGATGAACTCCTTGAGGATGTCGTTCTGCGCCGTGCCGCGCAGCTGCTTGACGTCGTAGCCGCGCTTTTCCGCCATCGCCAGGTACATGGCGATGAGGATGGCCGCCGCGCCGTTGATGGTGAGCGAGACGGTGATCTTGTTGAGGTCGATGCCGTCGAAGGCCACCTCGAAGTCGCGCAAGGTGTCCACCGACATGCCGACGCGGCCGATCTCGCCCTCGGCGAGCGGGTCGTCGGAGTCGAGGCCGATCTGCGTCGGCAGGTCGAAGGCGACGTTGAGGCCGGTCTGGCCGTTGGCGATGAGGTACTTGAAGCGCTTGTTGGTGTCGGCCGGGTTGCCGAAACCGGCGTACTGGCGCATGGTCCACGGCTGCTTGCGGTACATCAGCCGGTGGATGCCGCGGGTGAAGGGGTATTCGCCCGGCTGGCCGAGCATCGACAGGCCGCCGCTCGCCTCGACGTCGGCCGCGGTGTACAGCGGCTTGACCTCGATGCCAGACTCGTTGGTGATCGGCTTAAGATCGTCTTTGGCGCGGTCGTTCATTTGACGTGTTCCCGGATGTAATCGACGATGGCGTCGAGCTTGCTGCCCGTCGGGAAGATCCCTGAAAAGCCGAGCTGTCGCAGGGCGTCGTGGTCCTGCGCCGGCAGGTTGCCGCCGATCACCCACAGCTTGTCCTGCAGGTGGTTGGCTTCCAGCAGCGGCTTCAGCTTGGTGCAGAAGGGGACGTGCGAGCCGGCCAGGCTGGACAGGGCGATGACATCGACGTCCTCGTCGAGCGCCATGCGGGCGACGGCTTCCGGCGTCTGCCGCAGGCCGGTGTAGATGACCTCCATGCCGGCGTCCATGAGGGCGCGCACGACGACTTTTGCGCCCTGGTCGTGGCCGTCGAGGCCGGGCTTGGCCAGGAGGACTTTAATTCGCCGTTCCGTGGCGACTGACTTTTGCGCAGCAGTCATGAGCTGACTTCCTTGGCAATGATGAGTTTCAGGATCTCGCTGGTGCCGCCGCCGATCAGCGTGAAGCGGACGTCGCGCAGGTAGCGCTGCACCGGGTATTCCATGGCGTAGCCGTAGGAGGCGAGCACGCGGGCGGCCTGGTCGCAGATGCGCGCGGCCGCCTCGGTGGCGTTGAGCTTGGCCATGGCGGCCTCCTTGTGGTGCGGCCGGCCGGCGTCGCGCAGCCAGGCAGCGTAGTACACCAGATGGCGGGCCGCCTCGAGGTCGGTGGCCATCTCGGCCAGCTTGAACTGGATGGCCTGGTAGCGGTTGATCGGCTTGCCGAACTGCTTGCGCTCGGCGGCGTAGCGCACTGCCTCGTCGAGCGCGGCCTGGGCCACGCCGAGGCCCATGGCGCCGGTGATGATGCGGATCTCGGCGAGCGTCTTCCTCAGGTGACCCTCGCCGTCGCCTTCCGCCTGCGACAGGCGGTGGCTGTCCGGCACGAAGCACTCGTCGAAGGCGACTTCCGAGGTGGGCAGGGCCCAGACGCCCATCTTGTGGATCTCGCGGCCGACGATGAGTCCCTTGAAGGATTTCTCGACGAGGAAGATGGTGAGCTTCTTCTCCTCGCCGGCCTTGGCGAAGACGGTGAAGAAGTCGGCCAGCGGCGCCGAGGTGATCCAGGTCTTCTGGCCGTTGATGACATAGCCGCCGTCGACCTTCTTCGCCGTGGTGGCGATCGAGTCGAGGTCGGAGCCGGCGTTCGGCTCGGTCATGCAGATGGCGCCGATCTTCTCGCCGCGCAGGGCCGGCTTGAACAGGCGCTCGAGGATGTCGGCGTTGCCGAGCATGTGCAGGAACTTGGTGCCCATCAGCGACTGCATGGCCACCGCGCCGGCGAGCGACATCGAGCCGCGCGCAATTTCGGAAAGAGCAAGGGCGAACTCGGTCAGCGCCAGGCCGGAGCCGCCGACGTCCTCCGGGTAGCGCATGCCGAAGAAGCCGAGGTCGGCCAGTTCCTGGAAGAGGGCGCGCGGGAAGGCGCGCGCCTCGTCGAGCGCCGCCGCCTGCGGCGCGATGCGCTCGTCGCAGAAGCGGGCGAAGGTGTCGCGGATTTGTTTTTGTTCGTCTGTGAGGTCGAAATTCATCTTAGTTTTCCTGAGGGAGTCGCGTGCCCGGGTTGCCGGGTGTCCGATTCCCTCCATGTCCTCCGGAACGGGCTTCGCCTGTTCCTCCCCCTTTAGTTCCGGGAATCGGACACCCGACACCCCGGGCCGGATACGTCTGCGCTTCCAAACCGTAAAACTGCGCAAGCCTGTCCGGATCGGGACGGCGGGGTGTTCTGCGGAGCGAAGTAAAGGAGGAGGCAGCGGCCGCAGGCTGCTGCCGGGGGACATGAGCGCAGCAGAACACCCCGCCGTCCCGATCGCGCACCCACCTCGACTCCAGAGAAGATCTCACTTCAACTCCTGTTCCGTCATGCCGTAATCCCGCATCGCCGCCTCCTTGGAGATCACGCCGTTGCGGATCTCCTCGGCCAATACCTTGCGGTCGCGTTTTTTCGGGTCGCCGTAGCCGCCGCCGCCGCTGGCGACCTGATGGTAGACGGTGCCCCTCGGCACGCCGGTGATGAGATCCTTGTTCTTCGGCACCACCGTGCTGCCGTCCGGATAGTGCAGGCGGATGAAGTTGAGGCCGGCGTCCTTGCCGCCGAACAGGCCGAAGGCCGGCTCGAAGTCGCCGTCGCCGAAGGTGACCAACTGGGTGTCCTCGGAGCCGATCTCGAAAATCGTTTCCACGCCGAGGCCGCCGCGCCACTCGCCGGCGCCGGCCGAATCGGTGAGCAGCTCGTGCTTGACCAGGCGGTGCGGCGTCTGCTGCTCGAACATCTCGTAGTCCTGGTCGAGCACGCCGCCGGAGGCGTCGATCATGCCGATGTGGTCGTAGCCGTCCATGCCCTGCATGGCGCCGGAGCCGCCCTTCAGGCCCATGAAGCCGATGTCGACGTACTGCTCGTTCTTCTCCGGGTCGGTGCCGGTGGTGAGCGAGCACAGCAGGTTGTTCCAGCCGGCGGTGACGCGGTCGGGCATCACCGGCGCCAAGGCGCGCTGGATGGCGTCGGCGTTGGGCGGGCAGAGGTGGTTGCCGAAGGTGGTGGCCTTCGGGTAGGCGGCGTTGAGCACCGTGCCCTCGGGGATGACGATCTCGATCGGCTGCACCATGCCTTCGTTGTGCGGGATGTCCGGGTTCACCATCTGCAGCAAGGTGAGGATGGTGGCGGAGGCGCTCGAGGTGAAGGTGCCGTTCACGAAGCCGTTGGTCTGGGCGTCGGTGCGCGAGTAGTCGAACTTGATGTGCTTGTCCCTGACCTCGATGTCGACGCGGATGGTGAACTTGCTGCCCTCGTGGCGGCCGTCGTAGTAGATGAAGCCTTCGCCGCTGTACTTGCCGTTGGGGATCTTGGCGATCTCGGCTTCCATCATCTTGCGCGTCGCCTCAAAGAGGGCCTGCTTGTGCGACTCGTAGCTCTCCAGGCCGTACTTGTCGAGCAGTTCCAGCAGGCGCCGCTCGCCGACGGTGCAGGCGCCCATCTCGGCCTTCATGTCGTGCTGCACGATGTCGAGGCGGATGTTGGCGAAGATCAGGTTCCAGACGTCCTTGCGCAGCTTGCCCTTCTCGACCACCTTGATCGGCGGGATGCGCAGCGCCTCCTGCCAGACCTCTACGGCGTTCGGGTTGTAGCCGCCGCGCACGTTGCCGCCGATGTCGGCCTGGTGGCCCTTGACGGCGGTCCAGGCGACCAGCTTGCCGGAGTGGAAGATCGGCTTGTACACGGCGACGTCGTTATTCTGGTTGCCGAGACTGAAGACGTCGTTGTGAAAGATGACATCGCCGGGATGCAGGTCGTCGCCGAAGTAGTCCTTGATGTACTTGCACACCGGCGCCAGCGAGAAGGCGAGGATCGGTAGGTTCTCGGTCTGCTCGAGCATGTTGCCGTCGCCGTCGTAGAGGCCGGTGACGTAGTCCTTGGCCTCGCACAGGATGGGCGAGCGGGTGGTCTGCTCCATCGAGATGCTCATCTCGTCGGTGATGGACTTGAAGGTCCGCGCATACACCGACAACAGAATGGGGTCGATCTTGGCGCTCATGCGGTCACCTTTTCCTTGCTCAAACACGACTTGACGAGGTCTTCGCGCCCCTTGCGAAAGAGGGCGAAGGAGCCGAGGGCGTCCACCACGCAGTCGAAGGAATCGCTGACGAAGATGGCGGTGGTCTCCTGCTCGATCATGGCCGGGCCCGCGATGCGGTTGCCGTGGCGCATCCTGTGGCCGTCGTAGACCGGCACCTCGAGGAACGATTTCGTTTCCGGGATGTACATGCTGCGGCGGCCCTTGACGGCCTTCGAGGCGTCGGCGCCGGCCCAGGCTTCCTCGCGGTAGGAGGGCTTGTCGGTGAAGCCGATGGACTGCACGCGCACGTTGATGATCTCGATCGGTGCGTTCTCCTGCTCCAGCGAATAGCCGTAGAGGCGGTTGTGCTCGTCGTGGAAGAGGCGGGCGATGGCGGCGACGTCGCGCTTGTCGATCAGTTCGCGCGGCACCAGGAAGGAGACCTCGTGGTACTGCTTGATGTAGCGGCAGTCGAACTTGATGTCGTGGCGGCGGCGCGCCTCGGGGATGCGCTCCTCGGTGAGCTGGCGCGCGCCCTCGGCCGACATCTCGTCGAGCATTTTCGCCAGGCGCGGCCAGTCGATGGCTTCCAGGCGGGCGACGAAGGTGCGCACGAAGTCGTGCTTCAGCTCGCTCATCAGCATGCCGAAGGCGCACAGCACGGAGGACTCGCGCGGCACGATCTGGAAGGGGATCTCCAGCTCCTCGCAGATCAGGCAGGAATGGATCGGGCCGGCGCCGCCGGCCGGGATGAAGGGGAATTCGCGCGGGTCGAAGCCGCGCTTGATGGTCACCTCGCGCACGCCCTGCGCCATGTTGTTGCAGGCGACGCGGTACATGCCGGCGGCAGCCTCTTCGATGCTGAGGCCCATCGGCTTGGCGATGTGCGTCTCGATCGCCTTGCGCGCGGCGGCGACGTCGAGCTTCATCTTGCCGCCGGCGAAATAGTTCGGGTCGAGGTAGCCGAGCACGACGTTGGCGTCGGTGGTGGCGGGCAGGGTGCCGCCCTTGCCGTAGCAGGCCGGGCCGGGGTCGGCGCCGGCGCTCTGCGGGCCCATGCGCAGCAGGCCGCCCTCGTCGAGCCAGCCGATCGAGCCGCCGCCGGCGCCGATGGTGTGGATGTCGAGCATCGGCAGGGCGATCTTGTGGCGTGCGATCTCGCCGTCGTTCTTGATCATCGGGCTGCCGACCGCCACCGAGGCCTCGAAGCTGGTGCCGCCCATGTCGGTGGTGATGCACTTGTCCTGGCCGTGCGGGCGCACGTAGAAGAGGCCGGCGCCGGGGCCGCCGGCGGGGCCGGAGAGCAGGGTCAGCGCCGCCTTCTCGCGCGCCAGCTGCGGCGAGATGACGCCGCCGTTCGATTGCATGATGAGCAGGAGGCCCTTGAAACCGATGCCCTTCAGGCGCCCGACCAATTGATCGAGGTAGTGGTTGAGCTTGGGGCCGACGTAGGAATTCAGCGCCGTGGTGCTGATGCGCTCGTAGAAGCGGATCGAGGGCAGCAGGTCGGTGGACACCGACAGGTAGGCGCCGGGCATCTCCTTCTTCACGATCTCCGCCGCCGCCTGCTCGTGGGCCGGGTTGGCGAAGGAGTTCATGAAGCAGACAGACACGGCCTGTACGTCTTCCTGCTTGAAGAGGGCGATGGCCTCGCACACCTGCGCCAGGTCGAGCGGCGCCACTTCGCGGCCGGCGCGGTCGAGGCGGCCCTTGATGCCGGCGCGCAGGTAGCGCGGCACCAGCGGCTTCACGTTGGCGTAGCGGTTGTTGTACTGTTCCTCGCGGATGCCGCGGCGCATCTCCAGCGCATCGCGCACGCCTTCCGTCGTCAGCAGGGCGGACTTGGCGCCGGTGTGCGTCAGCGTGGCGTTGGTGGTGACGGTGGTGCCGTGCACGATGGTATCGATGGTCGGCGCGAAGGCTTCCAGCGTCATCGGCGGATTCTGCGCCGCCGCGATGTCGGTGAGGCCGTTCACGACGGCGATGGACGGGTCGGACGGGGTGGACAGCGATTTGAAGATCGCCGGCTCCTCGCCGTCGCGGGTGACGACGAAGTCGGTGAAGGTGCCGCCGACGTCGATTCCGATCTTTAATGCCATGAGTTTGGCTCCGTATGCATTGGCACGAGATGTTTGTTCAGGCAGTTGTCTCGCGCGCCACCATCTGGCGCACGTCTTCCTTGCGGATCTTGCCCAGGGCGGTCTTCGGCAGCTGGCCGACGAAGACGACTTCCTTGGGATGCTTGTAGCGGGCGATGCGGCCTTCGAACAGGCGCAGCACCTGTTCCGCCTCGAGGCGGCGGCCCTCCTTCGGCGCCACCACGGCGACGACGATCTCGCCCCAGCGCGGGTCGGGCCGGCCGACGACGGAGGCTTCGGCGATGTCGGGGCAGTCGAGCAGCACGTTCTCGATCTCGGCCGGATAGATGTTCTCGCCGCCGGAGATGATCATTTCCTTCTTGCGGCCGTCGACGGTCAGGTAACCTTCGGCGTCCAGGTGGCCCATGTCGCCGCTGTGAAACCAGCCGCCTCGCAGCGCGTCGGCGCTGGCCTGCGGGTTGCGCCAGTAGCCGCTCATCACGTTCGGCCCCTGGATCAGGATCTCGCCGGTGGCGCCAGCAGCCACGTCCCGGTCGAGATCGTCGACGATGCGCATGCGGCAGTGCGCCGCCACCTTGCCGGTCGAGCCGAGCTTGCGCTCGGCGTCGGCGGCCTTCAGATAGACGGCGATGGGGCAGGTCTCGGTCGAGCCATAAACCTGGATCAGCGGCACGCCGCGGGCATGCACGGCGCGGATCAGGCGCTCCTGGACGATGGTGGAGCCGGTGGTGATCGAGCGCAGGCTGGAGAGGTTGGCGCTTTGCCAGTGCGGGTGCGCCATCATCATGTCGAGCTGGGCCGGCACCAGCACGGTAAGGGTGATGCGCTCGCGTGCGATGGCGTCGAAGGTGGCCTCGACCTCGAAGCGCGGATGCAGCACCACCGTTGCGCCGGCAGCCAGTGCCGGCGTGGTCTGGTTGTTGAGGCCGCCGACGTGGAACAGCGGCAGGGTGGTGAGGATGCGGTCCTCCGCCGTCAGGTCGTGCATGTCGGCACTGTTGACGGCGTTGCAGGCGAGCGCGTCCTGGGAGAGCAGCACGCCCTTCGGCCTGCCGGTCGAGCCAGAGGTATAGCAGATCAGCAGGGGCGAATGCGGGTCGGCTTCGGCGCGCGGCGCGGCTGCAGTGCCGGTTGCGTAAAAGGCTTCCCACGCCTGCCAGCCTGCGCGGGGGCCGCCCATGACGACGCTGCGCAGATCGCCGAGTTCGGCAAGGATGGGTTCCGTCTGGGCGACGAAGTCGGGCTCGACGAACAGCACCGCAGGCGGGCAGTCCTCCAGCATCTGCTTGTGCTCCGGGGCGGCCAGCCGCCAGTTGAGCGGCATGAACATCGCCCCGAGCCGGGCGCAGGCGAACAGCAGCGCCAGCAGCTCCGGGCTGTTGTAGCCGAGCCAGGCCACGCAACTTTCGCGCCTGACGCCGGCGGCGGCGAGCGCCGAGGCGAGCCGCTCGATTTTCTGCGCCAGCGCAGCATAGCTGATGTCCTGGCCGCCGAAACGGATCGCCGTCTTGCCGGGCGTTGCGCCGGCATGGTGGTCGATCCATTCTGTGAGACGCATCATGTCGGCCAGGCCTCAGGCGCCGGTCACTTCCAGCACCACGGCCATCGCCGTGTCGCCGGCCGCGCAGCCGGTGAACAGGCCCCAGCCGCCGCCGCGCAGGGCCAGTTCCTCGATCACCTCGATGATCGCCCGCGTGCCCATCGGTGCCTGCGGGTGGCCCCAGACCAGCGAGCAGCCGTAGTTGTTCATGCTCTTCAGGTCGGCGCCGGTCTCGCGCGCGAAGAACAGGTCGTTGATGGCGAAGGGGTTGTGCGTCTTGATCACGGCCAGGTCCTTGATCGACTTGCCGGCCTGCTCGAGCGCGCGCTGCGCCGCGGGCACGGTGGCCTCGGGCATGTAGGCGAGCGGGGCCCGGGCCAGGCCGAAACCATGCAGGCGCACGGCGATCTTCGGGTCGCGCGAGAGCTCGCGCGCCTTTGCGGCGGTGGTGACGACGATGCCGGCGTTGCCGTCGGCCGGGTGGGTCTGGCCGCCGAAGGTGACCGTGCCGCCTTCCATGACCGGCTTCAGCTTGGCCAGGCCTTCCGCCGTCGAGTGGTTGATGCCCTCGTCAGCCTCCATCGTGCCGACGGTCTTCCTGAAGTTCGGCGCCGGCACCTCGAAGGGCAGGGTCATGAAGCGCTTGAGGAAGGCGGCGCCGTTGTCCAGTGCCTGGCGATATTGCTCCTCGCGCCGCAGCACCACCTCGTGCTGCTCGGCGGTGCCGATGCCGTGCTTCTTCGCCACGTTCTCCGCCGTCTGCAGCATGGAGTGGCGGCCGAGCGGATCGCAGCCGAAGTTGTCCATCACCCAGTCCTCGGCGATGCCGGTGCCGCCCGGGCCCTTCGGGTTCGGGTAGTAGAGGTGCGGGCCGTTGGAGGTGCGGTCGCAATTGACCACCAGCGCCGTGCTGCAGAGACTGACTTCTATCTCCTGCACCGCCGCGAGCAGGGTGCGCACGCCGGTGGCGCAGGCCTGCATCAGGGTCGGGCCGCCGGCCTGGCCGGCGCCGACGAGGCCGGCGAGCCAGGGCAGGCCGTAGAAGGAATGCTTCTGCGGCACGGAGAAGCCGAGCGCGCCGTAGTCGAAGATTTTCGGGTCGATGTTGCGCTTTGCCAGTTCGTTCTTCGCGACGTGGGCGGCGAACTCGATGCTGTGCAGGTTGGCGAAACTGCCCTGCCAGCGCGCGAAGGGCGTGCTCCAGTAGGCGCCGTAGGGGATTTCGGCCTTGTAGCTCATGCGTTTTCCTTGTTGGTTTCGTTGTCCGGACGATCCAGGCCGGTGGCGGCGATGAAGCAGCGCTTCGCCTCGCCGAGATGGTCGCGCATGGCGCCGGCGGCGGCATCGCCGTCGCCGGCGGCGAGCGCCTCGGCGATGCGCTTGAGACCCTTGAGGACGATGTTGCGCACCTTCGCGTCGCCCAGCGTCAGGGCGCGGATGCGCATCATGTGGTCGGCGTACTGCTCGATGGCGCGCACCATGCGGCGGTTCGGCACCAGGTCCTTCCAGGCATTGCGGAAGCGGATATTGGCCTCGCGGAACGCGTCGGCGTCCTCCGCCTTGTAGGCGGCCATCGCTGCGGCGAGCGCTTCGTCGAGCGGGGCGCGGACCGCCGCGTCGGTGGTCGTCTCGGCGACGCGGCGCACGGCGGCCGGCTCAAGGAGGAAGCGCACCTCGTAGATGTCCTCGACATCCTTCAAGGTCAGGGCAGGCACGACAAAGCTGCGACCGTCGGAGGCGAGCAGGCCTTCGCTGGCCAGTCGCGTCAGGGCCTCGCGCACCGGGGTGCGCGAGACGCCGAGTTTTTCCGCCAGTTGGACTTCCTGCAGCGGCTGCCCGGCGACGATGGTGCCGTCGCGAAGGTGGGCGCGGAGCGTCTGGTAAACCTGATCGCCGAGGGCGAGGGGACGTTGGAGCGGCTTGATGGACGTAACCACGGATGGTCCTCCGCTGCGGGATGGATTGGATGAATCGGCCCTGTACGGTGGATACTGTATACACGCCTTATGGGCGTGTAAAGATGAAGCAAAGTGCCGTCCCGCTTGCATGAACGCCCTAGATCCGGCAGCCGAGCCGGTAGCCTTCGTGGATCGCCGCGTCGAGGCCACGCGCGATCACCGTGTCGCCGGCGCCATGCAGTTCATCCACCATCCACTGGAATTCGTGGAAGAGGTCGTGATTCGGCTTGCGCGGCCCGGAAACGATGACGGTGTCGGCGGGGAGGAAGGTCTCTTCGCCTTTGGCATTCCTGACGCGGGCGCCGTCCTCGGTAACCTTGGTGAGCTGCGAGGAGGTGAGGGTGCGGATCTCCAGTTCCTCGATCCAGGCAGTGTGGCGCCACTTGAAGGAGGGCATGACGTCTCCGGCGATGCGCTTCTCCTCCTCGACGAGGACCACCTCGTGGCCCTGCTTCTTGAGGGATTCGGCGAGCGTTAGGCCGATCTTGCCGCCGCCGATCATGACGACACGCTTGCCTGCCTTGACGTTGCCCTTGGCCACTTCCAGCGCATCGACCAGCCGCTCGTGGCCCTCGATGTGGCGGTAAGCCGCCATGTCGGTGCGCGCGCCGGCGGCGACGAGGCAGACGTCGTATTGGTGCAGCACGCTCCTCATGAACTTGGCGTTGGCCTCGGTGTTGAACTTCACCTCGATGCCGAGCTTCTTCACCATGGTCTCGTAGTAGCGCACCACGCTGAAGAGGTCGTCGGGGCGGGCGAGGTCGTTGCCGGCATAGCCGAGCAGGCTGCCGCCGATCTTGTCGCCCTTCTCGTAGATGGTCACGTCGTGGCCGCGCTTCTTCGCCGTGATGGCGGCTTCCAGCCCGGCGGGGCCGGCGCCGATGATCATGATCTTCTTCTTCACCGCCGCCTCGGTGATGGCGTACTCGGGCTCGACCTCGTGGCCCAGCGCCGGGTTCATGGCGCAGGTGTAGGGCAAATCACGGAACAGGCGCGACAAACAGTTCAAGGAACCGATGCAGCGGCGCACCTCGTCGAGGCGGTCCTCGGCGGCCTTGTGGATCAGCTCCGGGTCGGCGAGCAGCGGGCGGCAGACTTCCCAGTAGTCGAAGACGCCGTCGCGGATGCACTCGTCGGCCATGCGCGGGTCGGGCAGGCGGTTGCCGAAGGTGATCAGGGTGTTCGGGAAGAGCTTCTTGGCCTTGGCCGAGAGGTAGTTCCAGTGGCCCGGCGGCACGTCGCGGCCGATGGAGGACTCCGGTGCTTCCTGCCAGCCGACGGTGACGGAGATCATGTCGACGCCGCAGTCGACGGCCTGCTGCATCAGCTCGAAGCAGTCATCCTCGGTGTTGCCGCCCCAGCGGTCCATCAGCTCGGCGCCGTTGAGGCGGATCACCAGCGGGTGCTCGGGCGTAGCCTGCTTGATGGCGTCGATCAGTTCGCGCATGAAGCGGCCGCGGTTGGCCAGCGAGCCGCCGTACTCGTCGGTGCGCTGGTTGGTGAAGCGCGAGTTAAAGTTGGCGAGCAGGTAGCCCATGAAGCTGGTGACCTCGGTGCCGTCGAAGCCGGCACGGATGGCGCGCTTGGCGGCGTCGGCGTGCTGCTGGACGACGGCCTTGATCTGTTCCTTGGTCAGCTCGCGCGGCGGGCGGAAGTGCGGCAGGGTCTGGGGTACCACCGAAGGCTGCACGCAGTAGCCGAGGTCGATGCCGCCGTAGCGGCCGGCGTGGAGGATCTGCTGGATCGCCACGGCGCCGCCGTCGTGGATGTACTGGGCGATGGTCTCGAACTGCGGCAGGAACTTGTCGTCGAAGATCGCCACCTGGCGGAAGTAGGACTTGCCTTCGCCGAGCGGATCCGGATAAGCGCCCTGGTTGGTGATGATGCCGCAGCCGGTGGCGGCGATGACGCGCATGCGCGCCAGTTCGCGCGGCGTGATGTAGCCGTCCCGGGTGTTGTAGTTGGAAACGCAGCAGGCGCCGTACTTGACCATGTTCTTGGTCTTGTATTTGCCGATCTGGCCGGGCTGGAAGAGGTGCTTGAGCTTGAGTTCACCGGGTCGGGTCACGTCTGTCCTCCTTAGTGCCGGACTCCTGTTTCCGGGGGCTCGGCGTTACTCTGGATACTGTATACATTGCATCCGGGCAAGTCAATTCGCGAATGCCTGGAAATTCAAAAAAGGCCCGCCGAAGCGGGCCGGACAGCCTCAGCCTTTCGGCTTCGCCATCACCTGCTCTGCCCATTTCTCGTCGAAGAGGGCGCCTTCGGCGACGAGCTGGCGGAACTTGATGAAGTCGATGACGTCCTTTCCGGTGGGCTTCTTGGCATCGAAGGCGTTGAAGCCGAGCCAGGCCTCGTGGTTCATGTTGGCGGCCAGCCAGTGGCGGTTGGCGAGCTTCATCTGGTCCCAGAAGAACTTCTTTTTGCCGCGGATGCCGTCGATGGAGTTGATCAGGCAGTTCGGGAACAGGTTGGCGAACTTCCACACGAGGCGGTTGACCTCGGCGTCGAGCTGCTCGAAGTCGGTGGTGCAGGCGGCCATCAGTTCCTTGGCCTTGGCGACTTCGTCCTTCGACACCGGTTCGCCGTAGACGATCTCGCCGTCGTCGACGTAGGTGTCGGTGCGGACGAGGGGGTTGCGCACCCATTTGCCGTCCTTTTTCAGCACCGGCACGGCCTTGGTGATGAGGCCCTTGGACTTCATCTTGTAGGCGCTCCAGGTTTCGCAGGAGATGCAGTTGTACATGGCATCTTCCATCGAGAGGAACCAGGGCAGGAAGTCGGTCGAGCCGCCGACCGGCGCCGAGCCGTGCTTCGGCCCGGCCTGGCCGAACACGGCGAGGTCGGAGGAGACGGTGATGTCGGTGGCCATGCCGATCTCCTGGCCGCCGGCGACGCGCATGCCGTTTACGCGGCAGATTACCGGCTTCTTGCAGTTGAGGATGCCGTCGACCATGGCATTGAAGAGGTCCATGTATTCGCCGTATTCATTCGGCCGGCGCGAGTAGTAGGCGGCATACTCGGCGGTGTTGCCGCCGGTGCAGAAGGCCTTGTCGCCGACGGCGGTGAACACCGCGGCGACGATCTTGCGGTCGCTCGATGCGCGCTGGAAGCCGGCGATGACGCCCTTCACCATCTCGGTGGTGTAGGAGTTGTACTGCGACGGGTTGTTCAGCCAGATCCACGCCGAGTAGAGGCCGTCGACCTTGGCGCCCTTTTCGTCGAGGACCGGGCGCTCCTCGTAGATCACCGTCGGCGCTTCCTTGCCGAAGTGGGAATTGTCGAAGAGCTGGTGGTCCTTCAGCTCGTTGTCGCGGCGCAGCCATTCGAGTGCCATGTGGTTTCTCCTGTTAGTTTCGTGTTCGCTTCAGAAATCGGGGGTGAGCACGACGCGCTTCTTCAGCTTGCCGTGGTGGGCTTCGTCGAAGACCTGCTCGATCTGGCTCATCGGCCGCGTCTCGACGAAGGGGCCGAGCGCGATGCGGCCGTCGACGCACATGTCGAGCACCTGCGGGTAGGCCGAGGGCGGGCAGCCCCAGGTGCCGATCAACTCGGCATCGAAGGCCATCAGTTTCGACAGCATGTAGGAGGTTTCGTCCGTGCCGTAGCCGACGATGACCAGGGTGCCGACGAAGGAGAGCAGGGACAGCGCCAGTTCCTGGCCGGGTTTGGTTCCCGTCACCTCGAAGATCTTCCAGCCGTAGTTGGAGGGGACGCCCTTCTCCTTGCAGATGGCCTTGAAGAGCTCCTTCACTTCCTTGGCGCTCTTGCCTTTCGGGTTGATGACGGCGTCGGCGCCATAGCCCTTCATGAACTCGAGCTTCTCGTCGTTGATGTCGATGCCGATCACCACCTTGGCGCCGAAGCCCTTGGCGGTTTGCGTCATGAAGCTGCCGACGCCGCCGGCGGCGCCGATGACGATGACCAGGTCCCCGGTTTTCAGGTTGGCGCGCTTGGCCGCCTGGTAGGGCGTGGTGACGGCATCGGCCACCACCGAGAGGTGCTCGAGCGGGATGTTGCCGCGGCCATGCACGACGCAGAGGTCCTTCGACGGCACCGGAATGTGGCTGGAGTAGCCGCCGTAGATGCCCATCGAGTTGCCCGGCATCTTCTGGTTCAGGCAGCGGTTGCCGCGGCCGGAGCGGCAGATCTCGCAGTTGTTGCAGGGAAGCACCGCCGGCACGATGACTTCCTGCCCGACCAGGCGCGGGTCGTCGCCGGCGACGACCACGCCGGAAATCTCGTGGCCGAGGGAGAGCGGCGGCTTCTGCACCGTCGGCACGCCCATGTAGAAGTAGGACAGGTCGGTGTGGCAGACGCCGCAGCCGCGGATCTCGACGAGCGCCTCGCCGGGCCCGAGCGCCGGCATCGGGATCTCCGTGCGCACGAGCTTGCCCGGCTCGGTCATCTGCCAGGTTTGGATGGTTTTCGGAATCATCGCTCCTCCAGTGGATTTATTTGTTCTGCCAGACCGGCTTGCGCTTTTCCATGAAGGAGTTCAGTCCTTCGACGGCGTCGGCGGTGGCCATCAGGTCCTTCAGGTAGATCTGCTCGACGGTGAACAGCGCCTCGAAGAAGGGTTTGCCGGCCGCCTCGCGCACCGCCTTCTTGGTGTACATCAGCGCGACGCGCGACAGGCCGAGGAACTGGTCGAGGAAGGCGCGCGTGTCCTGGGCGAAGCTGGCGCGCGGGAAGACGCGGTTGAGCAGGCCGAGGCCGAGCGCCTCCTGGGCGGTGATCAGGCCGCCGCCGAGCAGCAGTTCCATCACCTTCGGCAGGGCGATGATGCGCGGCATCAGGATCGCCGCGATGGGCGGAAAGACGCCGAGCTTGATCTCCGGCTGGCCGATCCTGGCGTCCTCGGTGGCGACCACCATGTCGCAGGCGATGGCCAGTTCGCAGCCGCCGCCCATGGCCGAGCCGTTGAGCGCCGCCACCGTCGGCAGCGGAAACACCATCAGGCGCTTGAGAATGCCGTGGAAGACGTCGATCATCTGCACCACCTTGTCCGGCGTGTGGTCCATGACGTCGACGCCGGCGGAGAACACCTTCTCGCCGGCGGCGGTGATCATCAGCACCTTGGCGGATTCTTCGCGCGCGGCGATGTCCAGCGCGCGGTTCAGTTCCTCCATCAGGGCGATGTCGAGGACGTTGTGCGGCGGCCGGTTGATGGTGATGGTCGCCAGCGCATCGGCGACGGTGTACTCGAGAAACTTGAATTGTTCCATTTGCTCCCCTATTTCCGTTCGTTCAGAACAGGTCGTCCATCTCGTCGGCGCCGACGCCCTTCGGCATTACGCCGTACTGCTCCATGAAGGCCTGCACCAGCTGGTTCTCGCGCTGGCTGAAGAAGGGCGCCTCCTCGAAGACGAAGTACTTGGCCTCGTCGGACTTGCCGATCATGCCCTGCAGGCCCTCGCGCAGGTTCTCCACGCCCTTGATGGCGAGCACCTTCTTGTCGGCATCGAGCAGCTGGTAGACGCCGGATTCGGTGGTGACGCCGGCGACGTTGCCCTCGCTGAGTTCCAGCCACGACTCGGGCGGCAGCACCATGTCCTCGATCTTCGCCGCCAGGTTGCACTTCAGGCAGCGCAGCGCCTCGGCCTGCGCCGTCTTCTCGTCGAAGCCGAGCTCCACTTCGTCCCAGTTGTTGCGCTTGGCCGGGTCGATGAAGATGGGGTGGAAGCGCTTGACCTGGTTGAAGCCCTCGTCGCGGCCGATGTGCGGGTCGGTGTCCCAGTCGGGCAGCAGGGTCTCCTCGATGTCGCCGTCCCCGCCGAGCTGACTATCCATCGCAGCCGCGGCGATGCGGCCCTGGGCGACGGACTCGATCAGGGTCGACGGGCCGAGCACGCAGTCGCCGCCGGCATAGACGCCCGGCTTCGAGGTCAGCATGGAATCGGCGCGCACCGTGATGCGGCCCTTGCCGTCGGTCTGCACGCCGAAGCCCTCATGCTTCTTCGGGTATTGGCCGATGGCGGCGATGACCAGGTCGACGTCCTCGGTGAACTCGCTGCCGGGGATTTCCACCGGGCGGCGGCGGCCGGAAGCGTCGGGCTCGCCCAGTTCCATCTTGGCGTAGGTGATCCTCAGGCGCGAAGAGCCGGATTCGTTGAGTTCGATCTTCTTCGGCGCCAGCAGGAAGCGCAGGTTGACGCCCTCGTCGATGCAGCCCTGCACCTCGTCCTCGCGCGCCGGCATCTCCTCGCGGGTGCGGCGATAGACCATGTCCACCTCGGCGCCGAAGCGGCGAGAGGAGCGGGCGTTGTCGGTGGCGACGTTGCCGCCGCCGATGACGGCCACCTTCTTGCCGATGACGATGTCGGTGCCCGGCGTGCCGATGAGGCCGAGCGTCACGGCGCGCAGGAAGGTCGGGCTGTCGATGACGTTGGGCAGGTTGTCGCCGGGTAGGCCGAGCTTGTCGCCGCCCTGGGCGCCGATGCCGATGAAGGCCGCCTCATAGCCCTGGGCGAAGAGGTCGTCGATCTTCTCGACGCGGCTGTTGTAGCGGATCTCGACGCCGAGAGCAGTCACCTCGGCGACTTCCTTGTCGATGACCTCCAGCGGCACGCGGTAGGAGGGAATGCCGTAGCGCGCCATGCCGCCGGCGGCAGGCAGGGCGTCGAACACCGTGACGCTGTGGCCCTTCTTGGCAAGGTAGTAGGCGGCGGTGAGGCCGGCCGGGCCGGCGCCGATGATGGCGGCCTTCTTGCCGGTCGGCGGCAGCTGCTTCGAGTACTGGCGCCAGAGGCCGGTGTCGTTGTCGGCGGCGATGCGCTTCAGGCTGCGGATCGACACCGGCTCGTCGAGGTGCTTGCGGCGGCAGGCCGATTCGCAGGGGGAGAAGCAGGCGCGGCCGAGGATGCCGGGGAAGGGCAGTTTCTCGCGTACCACGGCGACGGCCTCGGAATATTTGCCGAGGCCGACCAACTGCACGTAGCGCGGCACGTCGATGCCGGCCGGGCAGGTGTGCTTGCAGGGCACCTGCGACTCCTCCTTGCGCGCCACGTCGAGCGTGCGGTCCATCAGGGCGCCGGTCGGGCAGACGGTGACGCAGGCCGAGCAGAACTTGCAGCCGGACTCGATCAGCGTCGGCGCGATGGTGCCGACCCACTTGCGGCCCTCGGTCTCCTTCACCTCGAGGCAGCCGACGCCGCGCACTTCGTTGCAGGCCACCAGGCAGCGGCGGCAGTCGATGCACAGGTTGTAGTCGCGGTCGTAGAAGGGCTCGTCCTTGATGACGGGCAGCTGGATGTGCTTGTAGTTCGGCGTCGTCGCCGGGATGCCGATGTAGTCGGACACCTTGCGCAGCTCGCAGGTATGGAAGATCGAGCAGCAGCGCTGCTCGACGGGGTTGCCGAAGGAGCAGGTGGTGCGGCTGCAGCCCTCGCGCTGCGGGCAGGTGAGGCAGTTGTGCGGATGGTTGCCGAGGATCTTGGCGATGCGCTCCTGGCGCAGCTTGTCGATGGCGGGCGATTTCGTCGCGACCACCATGCCGTCCTCCACGGCAATGGAGCAGGAGGTGCGCATGCCGGAACTGCCCGCGATCTCGACGACGCAGAGGTTGCAGCCGCTGTCGCCGGCGCCGCGCTGGCAGGAAGGCGGCAGATCCGGATGGGCGCACAGCGAGGGAATGTAGATGCCGGCGGCGGTAGCGGCAGAGAGCAGGGAAGACCCTGCGGGCGCTTCGACCTTCTTGCCGTCCAGGGTGATCGTTACCAAGGACGCGGGCGGGGCCGTCTTCGCGGCGGGCTTCCACCATCTGACCGTTTGCGTGATTGTTTCCATGTTCGGCTTCCCTCGCATCCTGCGTTTATATGCATGCAAAATAGCGCATGCATATAATTTAGCAGGTATTAGAATGCATTGTGGCGATTCTAGGAGAGGAGATGCATCCCTATATTTGATCTGCGTCAAGCGAAAACGCAAAAACCTTCCGCACATACAGGCCTTTGTATTTCCACTTGGATTATAACATTATGAAAAATAAGGATTGATATCGTTTCCGTCGAACTAGCCTCAAGCCGCCAATTAAATCTCCGTCTGCCATGCCAAATAAAGATTAATGGATGGGATCGAATTCCGGGTTGTCATCCAGAGTATTCGTAACTGCTTATTTATCCTTCCTCTTCAGAAATTATTTAGTACGCTTTTATCCGGATAATGCGGTTTTCTTGATGCAGGTCAAACCTTGCGGCCAAAATGGTTTCTAGAATCGGCACCAATGCTTTATCATGCATAGTAATTAATGCAAACGCATGATAATGCATACAACGAGGAACAACGGCGTGAAGGGCTCAGGCTCTCGCGCCAAACACCAGGGGATCGACGATGAGCGGATTGTTTGACCAGTTCAAGGAGTGGTACGAAAAGCGCCACGACTATGCCCGCGCCTGGAAGAGCCGTACCGGCGGCCAGGTCGTGGCAACCATGTGCACCTACACGCCCGAGGAAATCCTGATCGCCGCCGGCATGCTGCCGGTTCGCGTGCTGGGCGCCCATGAACCCCAGAACGTGACCGAGCCGCACATCTTCGGCATGTTCTGCCCGTTCTGCCGCGACTCGCTGGCGCAGGGTCTGCTCGGCCGCTACGAATACTGCGAGGGCGTGACGCTGACCCAGTCGTGCATCCAGTACCGCCAGGCTTTCAATTCCTGGCGCATGCACGTGCCGACCGTCAAGTGGGACTATTACCTGCCGATGCCGAACGAAGTGCAGTCGCGCTTCGCCCGCGCCCAGCATTACGCGGAAGTGAAGAAGTTCCGCGAGTACATGGAAGGCGTCATCGGCAGGAAGCTGCCGGATGCCGACCTCAAGCGCGGCATCGAGATCGTCAACGAGAACCGCCGCCTGCTGCGCGAGCTGTTCGAGTATCGCAAGGAAACAAACCCGCGCGTCACCGGTGTCGAGGCGCTCTACGCATCGATCACCGCCCAGTTCGTGGACAAGGAAGAGCACAACAAGGAGCTCAAGCGCGTGCTGGCCGAATTGCCGAAGCGCAAGAACGACCGTCCCGAGGGGATCCGCTTCATGACCATCGGCTCGGAGAACGACGACGTGTCCTTCATGGCCATGGTCGAGTCTGTCGGATCCACCATCGTCATCGACGACCAGTGCTCGGGCACCCGCTACTTCTGGAACGAGGCGCGCGTGCAGGACGACCCGATCGCCACCATTGCCGACCGCTACTGCGAGCGGCCGGCCTGCCCGACCAAGGACTACCCGGCGCACACCCGCTTCGACCATGTGCTGAAGCTGGCCAAGGACTACAACGCCAGGGCGGCGGTCTTCCTGCAGCAGAAATTCTGCGATCCGCACGAGGGCGACTACCCGGACCTGAAGCGTCACTTGGAGGCCAACGGCATCCCGACGCTGTTCCTGGAGTTCGACATCACCAACCCGCTCGGGCCGTTCCGCATCCGCATCGAGGCCTTCCTCGAGACGCTGGGTGAAGAAGAGCTGTTCTGATCAGGACGAGAGAGAAGAGGAGCAACACGAAATGGCAAATTATCCGACCGAGCCGCTCAAGTGCTGGAAGAAGGCCAAGGAGCTGCGCGAGCAGTACTACATCAACTTCGCCAAGGCCAAGGAGAAGGGTGGCATCCGCTGGTCCGGCTCGGCCTGGGCGCTGGACGCGATTCCCGCCGGCCTCGGCAATGACGTCTATTCGCTGACCGGCGAGCCCTACGGCGCCGCCATCGCGATCGACAAGAAATTCAACAAGGAATGCCAGGATGCGGCCGAGTCCTACGGCTTCGCCCGCGACCTGTGTGCCTACATGCGCACCTACTGGGGCTCGATCATCCTGAACAAGTATCCGTTCGGCGGCGAGTTCCCCAAGCCCGACTTCAACTTCCAGACGCAGATCTGCTGCTCCCACGCCAAGTGGTACCAGGCGGCGTCGAAGCTGGAGCACGATACGCCGACCTTCTTCATCGACGTCTCCGTCGGCCCCTATAACGAGATGACGTCCGAGCGCCTGGACTACGTCACCAACCAGGGCCTGGAAGCCGTCGAGTGGCTGGAGAAGACCACCGGTCGCAAGTTCAACGACGAGCTGTTCATCGAGGCGGTGAAGAACGAGATGCGTTCCACCTCCCTGTGGGCCGCCATCTGCTGCGAGAACAAGGTCAAGCCGGCGCCGCTCGACGAGAAGACCATGTACTCGCTCTACGTGCTGGCGACGCTGTCGAAGTCGTCGAAGTGGTGCGCCGACTTCTACCAGGAGTGCCTCGACGAGGTGAAGGACCGCGTCAAGCGCGGCATCGCCGCCGTGCCCAACGAGCGCTGCCGCGTCATGTCCGACACGCAGCCGCCCTGGGGCTTCCTCAAGGTGTTCCGCTACCTCGAGGAGTTCGGCGCCGTCTCCATCGGCTCGCTCTACACCTTCGGCCTGGAAGGCATCTGGGAAACCAAGCCGGACGGTACCTGGGGTCCGCGTACCCTGCCTTGGGAGAAGGGCATCGAAATGAACACCCGCGAGCAGGCGATGCGCCTGTACGCCGACTGGAACCTGTCGAAGCCGCAGTGGCAGCACTTCTACGATCCGCGCCTGAAGACCGAGATGATGAAGACCATCGTCAAGGAATGGCAGGTCGACGGCGTGATGCTGCACCTGAACCGCGGCTGCGAGGGCCTTTCGCTCGGCATCATGGAGAACCGCCTCGGCCTGGCTGCCGCCGGCATCCCGGTGATGACATTCGAGGGCAACATGGGCGACGAGCGCGAATTCGACCTCGGCCGCACGCAGAACCGCGTCGACTCGTTCATGGAAACGCTCGGCCTCAAGCGCGAATTCGCGCACGCCTGATCTAAGCAAGGAGGAAGCAAAAGATGATTACCGCTGGCATCGACATGGGCTCCCGCACCGTCAAGGTGGTGTTCCTGGAGGAGCTGAAGGTGGACGGCGCCCCCCAGTTGCGCTGGGGCGTCAAGGGCAAGCACATCATGTTCCCGGAGGATCTCGACGCCGACCAGGCAGCCGACAAGGCCTTCGAGGACGCGCTGAAGGGCGCCGGCCTGTCGCGCGACCAGGTCAAGAAGGTCGTCGCCACCGGGGCCGGGCGCAAACAGGTCAAGTTTGCCACTTCGGATGTGACCGAGGTGGGTGCCGGGGCCCGCGGCGCAGTGTTCATGTGCCCGACGGCGAAGACGGTGGTCGATGTCGGCGCCGAGGAGGGACGCGGCGTAAAGGCCAACGCCGAGGGCAAGGTGGTGGACTTCGCGGGCAACGAGAAATGCGCCGCCGGCGCGGGCGCCTTTGCGGAGTCCATGTCGCGCGCCCTGCAGCTGAGCCTGAAGGAATTCGGCGAAGCCAGCCTGCGCTCCGACAAGACCATCCCGATGAACGCACAGTGCACGGTGTTTGCCGAGTCCGAGGTGGTTTCGCTGATCCACTCCGCGACCCCGAAAGAGGACATCGCCAAGGCGGTGCTGGATGCCGTGGCCAGCCGCGTCTGCGCCATGGTGCGCCGCGTCGGCATTGAGGATGAAGTGATCCTGATCGGCGGCATGGTTCACAATCCAGGCTTCGTCCAGTCCCTGAAAGGGGCGCTCGGGGTCGAAAAGGTGCATCTGCCGGAGATGCCGGAATATGTCAGCGCCCTCGGCGCCGCGCTGATCGCAGCCGAAGGCAACGACTGAGCGTCAGCCGATAATCGGAAAGGAGAGCAAAATGACCGCTGGAGAAAAGAAGGAATACTGGCGCTGGCAGGAAACCTGCTGGATCGACGAATCGAAGAACTGGCGCGACGCCAAGATCATCACGGCCGGCATCGACGTCGGTTCGGTGAGCTCGCAGGCAGTCATCTGCGTCGACGGCGAACTGTACGGCTATAACAGCATGCGCACGGGCAACAACAGCCCGGACTCGGCCAGGAACGCCATCAACGGCGTGCTGGAGAAATCCGGCATGAAGCTCGAGGACATCACCTATGTCATCGGCACCGGCTACGGCCGCGTCAACGTGCCCTTCGCACACAAGGCCATCACCGAGATCGCCTGCCATGCGCGCGGCGCCAACTACATGGGCGGCAACACCGTCCGCACCATCCTCGACATGGGCGGCCAGGACTGCAAGGCCATCCACTGCGACGACAAGGGCAAGGTCACCAACTTCCTGATGAACGACAAGTGCGCGGCCGGCACCGGCCGCGGCATGGAGGTGATCGCCGACCTGATGCAGATCCCGATCGCCGAACTGGGGCCGCGCTCCTTCGATGTGGACGAGGAGCCGGAAGCCGTGTCCTCGACTTGCGTGGTGTTTGCCAAGTCCGAGGCGCTGGGCCTGCTCAAGGCCGGCTATTCGAAGAACAAGGTGATTGCCGCCTACTGCCAGGCCATGGCCGAGCGCGTGGTGTCGCTGATCGAGCGCATCGGCGTGGAAAACGACTTCTTCATCACTGGCGGGATTGCCAAGAACCCCGGCGTTGTGAAGCGCATCGAGAAGCTGCTCGGCACCAAGGCCGTCGAAACCAAGCTGGATAGCCAGATCGCCGGCGCCCTGGGCGCTGCGTTGTTCGGCTACACGCTGATGCAGAAGCAGGGCGCCTCAGCGAAAGCCGCCTGAACCGGAAGGCAGGCGGCTTTGAAAGATCCCGACGCTCCGGTCCGCGAAGTACCCCTCTCCCACTGAGCGGGCCGGAGCCTAGGGATTCACGATTCTAACCCCCCGAAAAGGGGCAGGGGAACAGACATGATAGCGAATTACGGCTACAAGGACGGATCGGGCGAGTACTACATCAGCATCGATACGGACAAGTGCACCTCGTGTTCCGCCGGACGCGCCTGCCTGACGGCGTGCCCGAAAGGCATGTTCGAGACCATCACCGACGATTACGACGACGAGGTGGCGGCGGTGAAGCAGGCCTTCCGCCGCTCTTTGGCCTTCGATTGTTCCGACTGCAAGCCGGCCGGGGGCTACACCAGCCTGCCGTGCAGTACGGCCTGCACGCCGGGGGCCATCAAGCATTCCTGGTAGGAACGACCCGGTCGTGAAAATACCGCTCAAACTGGTGAAGGACGGCAAGGAGGCCGACCTGCTGGCGGCGGGTTGGGTCAAGCAGACCACCATCGGCGAGCCGCGGCTGTCGGAGATCGTCGAGAACTACCGCCAGCTCGGCTACGAGGTGCATGTGATCGAGCACAAAGAGGAGTCCAGCGGCGGATGCAACACCTGTTTCACCGCTGGCGCGGAGCTGGGCCAGGTTTACGGTGACGTGTTTATCCGCAAGGGGAAGGGCGGCAAGAACGCCGCTGCAGACGAATTGTTTTAACGAGGAGAATGCGATGGCAGTGCAGGTTAGCGTGCGGATGATCCGCAAGAACGATCTCGATGCGGTGGTGGCGATCGACAAGATCATTACCGGCCAGGAACGGCGCGAGTACTACCAGCGCAAACTGGCGATGGCGCTGGACAATGAAAACAATGTGAACGCATCTGTCGTGGCCGAGGTCGGCGGCAAGGTGGTCGGCTTCATGATGGGCGACGTGCTGTTCGGCGAATATGGCATCGCCGATTCCTCGGCCACCATCGATACGCTTGGCGTCCACCCGGACTTCCAGAAGCATGGTGTCGCCTCGGATCTGATGGATCAGTTCCTCATGAACATGAAGGCGGCCAACGTCAAGAAGGTCTACACGCTGGTGAACTGGAGCGACTTCGCGCTGGAGAGCTTCTTCTCCCGGCACAAGTTCGTGCCCTCCAAGCGCATCAGCCTGGAACTTCAGCTTCCCTGATTCTGACCAGATCCGGGGAAGAGGAGACGGCGCGCGTTCTCGCGGATGCGCGCCGCTTTTTTTTATGTGGATCGACTGCCATTGCCACACCAAGTACTCCTACGACAACTGGCTGGAGCCGCTTGATCTCATTCGCCGTGCCAGGGCGATAGGCCTGGATGGCGTGGTAATCACGGAGCACCATTCCTACGAGGCCTCGGCGCCGGTCGAGGCGATCGGACGCGACGAGGGGTTCCTCGTGCTGCGCGGCGTGGAGATTTCAACCGATCGCGGCCATCTCCTGGCCTATGGTGTCGAGGACGATTCATGGAATTCCTGGGGGCGGGACACGTGGCTGCCGCTCGACGAGGTGATCGGGCGCATCCTCGACCTTGGCGGCATATGCGTGCCGGCGCATCCCTACCGCGAATTCGGCGTTTGCAGCCTGCTCGACGGGCTGCTCGAACTGAAGGGCATTGCCGCCGTGGAAACCCACAATGGCGGCAATGTCGATTCGGACAACGACCTGGCCGTCACCGCAACGCGGCACATGGCGTTGCCCGGCCTCGGCGGCAGCGACTGCCACAAGGTGGCCGCGGTGGGACGGTGCGCGACCGAGTTCCTGCAGCCGGTGACGGACATGGCAAGCTTCGTGGCGGCGGTGCGCGCCGGTGCCTGCCGGGGGAACTACTTCAAGGGTTGGAAATAAAAAGTCAGCCGCCGTACCACGGCGACTGACATTCGGGGGCGCAACGGAACGCTCAGGCGGCCGCGACTTCGACGGCTTCGTTGAGGACCAGCCAGTAGAGGCCGAGTTGTCCGACGGCCTGGATGAACTTCTCGAAATCCACCGGCTTGCGGATGTAGCTGTTGGCGCCGAGGCTGTAGCCTTCGTAGATGTCCTGCTGTTCCTTCGATGTCGTCAGGATGACCACCGGGAGCAGGCTGGTGCGCTCGTTGGCGCGGATGCGGCGCAGCACTTCCAGACCGTCGATGCGGGGCAGTTTCAGGTCGAGCAGAATCACGGCCGGCATGACCGAAAGATCGCGGCCGGCATGGTGGCCGTTGCCGAAAAGGTAGTCGAGCGCCTCGACACCGTCGCGTGCGACGACGACCGGGTTGCTGATGCGGTTCTTGTTGAAGGCGCGCAGCGTCAGCGCCTCGTCGTCGGGGTTGTCTTCCACCAGCAGTATCGGTCGGTCGCTTGCCATTTTGATGTTCTGATCCAGTTACGACAGCGTGAAGAAAAACGTTGCTCCCTGTTCCGGCGCAGCTTTTGCCCAGATGCGGCCGCCGTGGCGCAGGATGATGCGATGGACGATCGCCAGGCCGATGCCGGTTCCCTCGAATTCCTGCGCCCCGTGCATGCGCTGGAAGGCGCCGAACAGCTTGCCGGCATACTGCATGTCGAAACCGGCGCCGTTGTCCCTGACAAAATACACCGGTTTGTCTTCGTCGCGCAAGACGCCGAATTCGATTTTCGCAGAGTGGTGTGCGTCATTCTGTCGCGCAGTGAACTTCCAGGCATTGCGCAGGAGATTCTCCAGGGCGATGCGCAGTAGGTTGGGGTCGCCATTGGCGTGTATATCCAAGGTAATACGCGTCGTCACCTTGCGGTTTGGCTGCATCTGCTTCAAATCACTAAGGATTTGTTCTGCGATGCCTGACAGGCTGACGCTTTCACGCTTCATTTCGTCGCGCGTCACCCGCGACAGCGCCAGCAGATCGTCGATCAGCCGGTGCATGCGCTGGGTGCCGCCCCGGATCCGGTCGATATATCCCTTCCCCCGCGCGTCCACCAGGGGGCCGTAGTCTTCCTCGATCATGCGCGAAAAGCCGTCGATGGCGCGCAAAGGCGCGACCAGGTCATGGGAGACGGAATAGCTGAAGGCTTCAAGTTCCCTGTTTGCGGCCGTGAGTTCCGCGGTGCGCTCACGGACGCGCTGTTCAAGCTCCTCGTTGAGCTTGCTGATTTCTGCTTCGGCCTTCTTGCGGTCGGTGATGTCGCGCCAGACGGTGTACAGGAGCGGTTTCCCCTGGTGGACGATGCGCGTGAGCAGCACTTCGGCCGGGAAGATCTCTCCGTCTGCGCGGCGATGCAGCCATTCGAAGCGGTGGCTGCCGCGTGCGAACGCGATTTCGATCATTTCGTTGGCCTTCTCGGCGGAAGGGCGGCCATCCAATTGCCGCTCCGGCGAGAGTTCAGAGGGGTGGACGGTTCCCAACTCGTCCTTGGAGCGCATGCGGAGCATCGCCAAGGCGGCCGCGTTGCAATCCACGAAACGGTCGCCTTCGATGATGAGCGAGGCGTCGGCTGATTCCTCGAAGAACTTCCGGAAACGTTCCTCGCTTTCGCGCAAGGCGGCTTCCGCCTGTTTGCGGCCGGAAATGTCGAAGCCGAGCCCGACGACCAGCTTGCGGTCGCTGCGGAGGATGGGGGCGGCATAGAGATAGTAGGGTATGCGGTTGCCGTCCGCGGTGACCAACGTGGCCTCGCCATGGGTGACGATGCCCCGTTCGAGCGCAACCAGGCTGGCCTTGCGCACGGCCGCTGCCTCCTCGTACAACTCGTTCGCACGCATGTCCCGCAGCCGTTCCGGCGCATGGCCGGTTACCGTTTCCAGGTTGCGGTTCCAGCGCAGCAGGCGCAACTCAGGATCGTACAGGGCGGAAATGCCGGGGAGTCCCGCCAGCAGTGCCTCGGACAGATCCTTTTCCTCCTGCAGCGCTTCCTGTGCCAGCCTGCGCTCCGTGAAGTCGACGTAAATCCAGACACTGCCGTCCCAAGGATGGGCGGCATCAATGGCCCGTCCGGTGATGAAACCCCAGAACAGGCTGCCATCCTTGCGACGCAGTTGCAGCTCCTCGCTGTAGGTCTCGCCCCGTCCCAGGACGGCATACGCCCGCTCGCCGGTGGCCTCGAAGATTTCTCGCGTCGGGTAGACCAGTTCGGTGGTGTGGCCGACCATGCCGTATTCCTCGTAGCCGAAAAGTTCCTCGAAACGCCGGTTGCAGCGCTGGATGACCCGGTTCTTGAGATAGACGATGCCGACGATGACGTTGTCGAGCAGCGCTTTCTGTTCGGCCAGCAGGGTCTGGAGGTCGTCTTGCGCCTTTCGCTGAGCCGTGATGTCGGAACTTGCCCCGGCAAACCGGATGACCCGGCCTTCGGCATTCCATACCGCCTGGCCGCGACCGCGGAACCAGCGGTAGCCGCCATCCTTGTGGCGCATGCGGTATTCGACGTCGTAGGGTATGCGTTGCTTGAAATGCCGGCTGACGGCTGACTCGACGGCCGGACGGTCATCGGGGTGGACGATGTCGAGGAAACTGGATCGCCTGTTCGGCAGTTCGTCCTCCGAATACCCGAGCAATTCGCGGTAGCGCGGCGAGACGTAGTAGCGATCCAGTGCCACATTCCAATCCCAGATGCCGTCGGATGTGCCGCGCATGACCAATGCCAGCCGCGCCTCGCTGGCGCGCAGTTCGCGTACGCGTCCTTCGAGTTCCTCCGCCATGTTGTTGAAGGCTGCGCCGAGACGGCCGATTTCGTCACGGCTGCCATTGCCGACCCTGACGGAGAGGTCGCCATCGGCCAGCCGGCGGGCAACATTGGCCAGGCTGCCCAGGCGCCGCATCATGCCGAAGCCCAGAAAAGTCAGGGCCAGAAGGGAAACCAGGATGCCTGCTGTAGCAACGATCAGGGTCTGCCTGAGCAGGGTCTGCCGGGCTTCCACGAGGAACGCTGTGGACAGCCCATAGCGCAATTCACCGACGTTCTGCCCGTCCAGCATCACGGACTGCCGAAGGTTCACGATGCCGGTATCCGCGGATTTGCGCACGTCCGTATCCACGGCCGGGAGAGGCTGCCGAGAATCCCATCCCGTCGTGGCGATCAGATTCCCGCGTCTGTCATGGAGCACCGCATACTCGATTTCCCGCTCGCTGCGCGCATGTTCCAGCGCGAGTTGCAGGGCGGAATAATTCCGTTCGACCAGTTCCGGCCCGAATGCGGCATTGAAGAGCACGGTTCCCTGTTCGATCCGCACCCGGACCTGGTCGGTCAGGGCGCTGTCCATCTGCCGGATGCCCAGATACGCCAGCATGGCGATGACGGCAATTTCAGTCAGCACTGCAGCGCCGACCAGTTTGAGGCGGAAGGATCGTTGTGCGAGCCAGTCGAAAATAGGTCGCATGGCGACGGTTCAGCGCTTGAAGCGCTTCCTGAACTCGGGCAGGAAGACGTCCAGTGCCTTGATCTCCCGCTCGCTCGGCAAGCGCAAGCCATCCATAACCATGGCATCGATGAATTGACGCCCCGCTTCGGTTTTCTCGAATCTCGTCAGGATATCCCGGGCTTGGCCGACGCCAAGGGCAGGTGTCGGCTGCAGCATGAACATCAAGCCCGGGATCTCCCTGGATTCGGCCAGGACGCGCAGCCGGTGCTTCATGTCCTCGGCCAGTTGCGGGACGAGGTTGGCCGTTGTGACGCCGGCCTCGACTTCACCCTGCAGCACGGCGTGGACCGCGTTGCTGGGCGTTTTGACGATCCGAATGCGATAGTCGCGATCGGGTTCCATGCCGGACCGGCGGAAGGTTTCCCTGCCAAGTTGCGATAGGACGATCATGGGGTCCAGCATCGCCACCCGCTTGCCGGATAGATCCTTCAGCCTGGAGTGCGGGGCATTGCGTTCGACGATGATGATGGCCTTGACGTTACGGCGCGTCACGGCCAGCGGCTGGTAACCGGCTTCGAGCTGCACGTAGCGCCCCAGACCGGGCCCCAGCACGATGGCATCGTATTCCTTGCGCAGGCAGCGCTCCAGAAAGGTAACGAAGTCGGGGGCCGTCGACAGCACGACCGGGCGCTTCAGCTCCTTTTCCAGGTGGGCACGCAGGGGTTGATAGGCCATGACCAGCTTGGTGGTCGGCAGGTACGGGACGACGCCCAGTTCGAACGGCCTGGGCTCGCTGGCCTTCGCAACCTGCAACAGGCTGGCGAAGCTCAGGATCAGCAGAATGCGCAGAATACGCATCAACGGCGGTTCCCATGGCGCGCAGCCTGAGGCTGCGGGTTAATTGGGGAGTTGTTCCCGCTGTAGCAGGAAAACCATGCCTTCGCCGCTTTCCGACTCGAGCCAGGTGAAGCCCAGGCGCGGAAAGGCTTCCTCAACGATAGCACGGTTCCCGCCTACCTCTACGGCAAGCATGCCGTTCGGCTCGAGGTGCGCACGGGCGCCGGCGAGGATGCCCCGCACCGCATCCAGGCCATCCTCGCCGGAGGCCAGGGCGAGTGCCGGTTCGTGGCGGTATTCTTCGGGGAGGGTACGCATCGACTCCCCCGTGACATAGGGCGGGTTGGAAATGATGACGTCGTAGCGGCGGCCGGCAAGGCCGGCGAAGAGGTCGGAGCAAACCAATTCGATGCGGTCGCCCAGTTCATAGTCGTTGACGTTCCGGGCGGCAACCTCGAGAGCCCCCGCAGAAATGTCGGCGGCATCGACGTGGGCGTTCGGGAAGGCGTGCGCCAGCAGGATGGCCAGGCAACCCGAGCCGGTACACAGGTCGAGTGCCGATTCGATCGCGTCGGGATCCGTAATCCACGGCGCCAGGGGTTCGTCCAGCAGCAGTTCGGCAATATGGGAACGTGGAACGATCACCCGTTCGTCGACGTAGAAGGGAAAGTCCCCCAGCCAGGCTTCGTGCGTCAGGTAAGCGGCCGGTATGCGTTCCCGGATGCGCCGTTCCAGCAGGGCATGAACGGTTTGCCGTTCGCTGCCGGTCAGGACTGCGTCGAGAAAGACCTCGATGCGTTCGTGCGGCAGGTGCAGGGCGTGCAGCAGGAGATAGACCGCCTCGTCATAGGCATTCTGCGTGCCATGGCCGAAGTGCAGTCCGGCTTCGTTGAATCGGCTGACTGACCAGCGCAGGATATCGCGCAGCGTGACCAATTCGTGCGGGATCATTTCAACAGGAGTTCGAGGACGCGCTCGTAGATGCGGGAGAGCGGCTCGATGTCGGCGACCGCTATGCACTCGTCGATCTTGTGAATGGTGGCGTTGAGCGGACCCAGTTCGATCACCTCCGGGCAGATGTCGGCGATGAAGCGGCCGTCCGAGGTGCCGCCGCTGGTGGAGAGTTCGGTTTCGATGCCCACGGTTTCACGAATCGCCTGCGATACCACCTCCACCAACCTGCCGCGCGGGGTGAGGTACGGCTTGCCCGATAGGGTCCAGTCCAGTATGTATTCGACGCCGTGGCGATCGAGGATCTCATGCACCCGAGCCTTTAATCCGTCTGGCGTGCTGGCGGTGGAAAATCGGAAATTGAAGAGAATCTCCGCCGTGCCGGGCACCACGTTGTCCGCCCCGGTGCCGGCGTGAAAGTTGGAGATCTGCCAGGAGGTGGGCGGGAAATATTCATTGCCGGCGTCCCATACCGTTGCAGCGAGCTCGGCAATGGCAGGGGCCGCCTTGTGCACCGGATTTTTCACGAGGTGAGGATAGGCAATGTGCCCCTGGACGCCCTTGACTACAAGCTTGCCGGACAGGGAGCCCCGGCGGCCGTTCTTGATGGTATCGGCCAGTCTCTCCGCCGAAGTCGGTTCGCCGACGATGCAGTAGTCGAGCGTTTCACCGCGGGCCTTCAGTGCTTCGACGACGCGCACGGTGCCATCTACCGCGCGTCCTTCCTCATCGGAAGTCAGCAGCAAGGCGATGGCGCCGGCGTGATCGGGGCGGGCAGCGAGAAAGCGCTCGACCGCCGTGACGAAGGCGGCGATGCTGGTCTTCATGTCTGCCGCGCCGCGTCCGTAGAGGAAGCCGTTGCGCACCTCGGGCTTGAAGGGATCGGAACGCCACTGGTCGAGCGGGCCGGGCGGCACGACGTCGGTATGGCCGGCGAAGCAGAGAACAGGTCCAGCGCCGCCGCGACGCGTCCACAGGTTGGAGACGCCCTCGCGATCCATCCGTTCGAGGTTGAAGCCGAGCGGGGCGAGCCTATGGGAGACGAGCTCCAGGCAACCGCCGTCCGCCGGCGTGACGGAACGGCACGCAATCAGTTCGCAGGCGAGTTCGAATGCGGATCCGGCCATTATCCGGCGGCGTCGTCGACGTTGAGGGTGAATTCGGTGAAGGAGGCGCCGCCATTCGCCTGGTCGAAATCGAGCGCGGGGGCGGACGCGTTCGACTTCTTGTCGCCAGGCGAGGGCGCATCGAGCTGCGAGTTGTTGATGAGCCACGAAAGATTGGTCGGCGAGTCGGAGTTCGCCAGCGCCTCTTCCAGCGTGATGACGCTTTCCTTGTAAAGACGGAACAGGTCCTGCTCGAAGGTCTGGGACCCCGGAGCCAGGCTCTGCTCCATGGCCTCCTTGATGCCGTTGATCTCGCCCTTCTCGATCAGTTCCTGGATATGGCGGGTGTTGAGCAGGATTTCCACCGCCGGGAGGCGCTTGCCATCCGGTTTCTTCACGAGTCTCTGGGAGATGATGCACTTCAGGCTGACGGAAAGGTCGAGATACAGTGCGGGCCGGTTTTCCAGGGCGTAGAAGTTGATGATGCGGTTCAGCGCATGGTAGCTGTTGTTGGCGTGCAGCGTGGCCAGGCACAGGTGTCCGGTCTGCGCATAGGCCAGCGCCGCCGCCATGGTCTCGCGGTCGCGGATCTCGCCGATGAGGATGCAGTCCGGAGCCTGTCGCATGGCGTTCTTCAGCGCGTTTTCCCAAATCTTCGTGTCCAGGCCGATCTCGCGCTGGTTGACCACCGATTTCTTGTGCTTGAAGAGGTACTCGATCGGGTCCTCGACCGTCAGGATGTGCCCGGATCGGTTGGCGTTGCGGTGGTCGATCATCGCAGCGAGCGTGGTGGACTTGCCGGAGCCGGTCGAGCCGACCACCAGCACGAGTCCGCGCTTTTCCATGATGACGTCGGCCAGCACCGTGGGCAGGCCGAGCTCGTCCAGCTTGGGGATTTCGCCCTGGATGAAGCGTACGACAATGGCGATGGTGCCGCGCTGCCAGAACATGTTGACGCGGAAGTTGCCAACGTCGCGGATGCCGAAGGAGAGATTGATCTCCTTCTCGTCCTCGAAATGCTTGATCTGCTCCGGCTTCAGCATTTCGTAGGCCATGCGCTGGATCGTTTCCGGATCCATGATCTGCTGGTTGATCGGGATGGTGCTGCCCTGAATCTTGATGTGGATGGGCGCCCCGGCGGAGACGAAGATGTCGGAGGCCCTTTTCTCGGCCATCAGCTGGAAGAGCTTGTCGAAGATCATGCCTTGCCTCCCGAGTGGGGTATCGGTCAGATGCCGCGCAGCAGTTCGTTGATGCCGACCTTCGCGCGGGTTTTGGCGTCGACCTGCTTGACGATGACGGCGCAGTAGAGGCTGTACTTGCCGTCGGCCGATGGCAGGCTGCCCGACACGACGACGGATCCGGCCGGCACGCGGCCATAGGTGATCTCGCCTGTTTCGCGGTTGTAGATGCGCGTGCTCTGGCCGATGAAGACGCCCATCGAGATGACGCAGTCGTCCTCGAGGATGACGCCCTCGACCACCTCGGAGCGGGCGCCGACGAAGCAGTTGTCGCCGATGATGGTCGGGTTGGCCTGCAGGGGCTCCAGCACGCCGCCGATGCCGACGCCGCCGGAAAGGTGCACGTTCTTGCCGATCTGGGCGCAGGAACCGACCGTCGCCCAGGTATCCACCATGGTGCCCTCGTCGACGTAGGCGCCGATGTTCACGAAGGAGGGCATGAGCACTGCATTGCGGCCGATGTAGGAGCCGCGGCGCACCACGGCACCCGGCACGACGCGATAGCCGCCGCGCTCGAACTGTTCCTGGTCGTACTTCTGGAACTTGGTCGGCACCTTGTCCCAGTAGCGCAGCGCGCCGCCTTCCATGATGCGGTTGTCCTCGAGGCGGAAGGAGAGAAGGACAGCTTTCTTGATCCACTGGTGGGTGGTCCATTCGCCGCCGATCTTCTCGGCGACGCGCAGCTTGCCCAAGTCGAGCTGGGCAAGGACGAACTCGACCGCTTCGCCCACTTTGGCAGGTGCCTTGCCGGGCTGGATGGCAGTGCGGTCTTCCCAGGCCTGCTCGATGATCTGCTGATAGTCCTGCATTGCGGTTCCCTTTATAGTTTCCTGCAAAATTCCTGCATTCTCCGCGCAGCTTCCAGACATTCATCGAGGGAAGCAACCAGCGCGATGCGGATAAAGTTTTCGCCCGGATTGACGCCGCCCGACTCGCGCGCAAGGTAGCTGCCGGGCAGCACGGTCACATTATATTCACGCTGGAGGCCGAGGGCGAATTCGGTGTCAGCGATCGGCGTGCGCGCCCACAGGTAGAACCCGGCGTCCGGCCGGGCCGTGCCGAGGTGCGCGGCGATGAGCGGGGTGACGGCGTCGAATTTCTCACGGTAGAGGCGGCGATTCTCGCGCACATGAACCTCGTCGTTCCAGGCCACGGCACTGGCATGCTGAACTGGCGGGCTCATTGCACAGCCCTGATAGGTGCGGTAAAGCCAGAATTTCCTCAGAAGGGCGGCATCACCAGCCACGAAGCCGGAGCGTAGGCCGGGGACGTTGCTGCGCTTGGAGAGGCTGGAGAACATCATGATGCCGCGGTAATCGTCGCGGCCGAGGGCATGTGCCGCCTGCAGGACGCCGAGCGGCGGGGCAGCCTCGTCGAAGTAGATCTCGGAATAGCATTCGTCGCTGGCGATGACGAAGCCGTAACGGTCGGCCAGTTCGAACAGGCGATTCCACTCACTGATCCCAAGCACCTTGCCGGTAGGGTTCCCCGGCGAGCAGACATAGGCGAGCTGGATACGCTTCCAGACGGATTCAGGAATTGCGTCGAAGTCGGAGTGGAAGTCGCTTCCCGGCAGGTGGTTCAGAAACACCGGTTGGGCACCGGCGAGGAGCGCGGCACCCTCGTATATCTGGTAGAAGGGATTCGGACTGAGCACCAGGGCGTCGCCGCGCGAGGGGTCGACGACGCATTGGGCTATGGCGAACAGCGCCTCTCGTGAACCGTTGACCGGGAGCACCTGGTCCTGGGCGTCGGGCGCGGGAATGCCGTAGCGCCGCCCCAGCCAGCCGGCGATGGCGTTGCGCAGGGCATCGCTGCCGGATGTCGTGGGATAATTCGCCAGGCCCTGGAGATTGGCAGCGAGCGCTTCCTTGATGAAGGCCGGTGTCTCATGCTGCGGTTCGCCGATCGAAAGCCTTATCTCGCCGAGGCCCCGGGGGGGCTGGATGCCCAGGAACAACTGGCGCAGCTTCTCGAACGGGTAGGGATGGAGTTTGGCGAGATTGGGGTTCACGTCAGGTTCGCGGCATGATCTGTTCCGCCGCTTCTTCTCGGTAAAACGCGAATTATAAGTGCGCCCGCCATGCCGGCCAAGAAAATGAGCGAAGCGAGTTTCGCCAAAAACACCGTCGCTCTGGTTTCGCTGATTACCGGGGCCACGATCTGGGGCCTCATCTGGCATCCCTATCGCGTTCTGGAAGGCATGGCCGTGTCTGCCGCACTGGGGGCTACGCTGACCTATTTCATCGCGTTCCTCATTGGATTTGCGCTGTTTCGCAAGCAGCTGGCCGGGTTCAGGCCGAGCTGGATGCTGGCGTCGATTGCGCTTGTCGCCGGCGGCTGCAACCTGGGCTATGTCCTGGCGACGGTGCATGGCGAGGTGATGCGGGTGCTGTTGTTGTTCTATCTGGCTCCGCTGTGGACCGTCCTGCTGGCCCGGATGCTGCTGAAGGAGAAAGTCAGTCCTGCCGGTACGGCGGTGATCGCGCTTTCGCTGGCCGGCGCCGTCGTCATGCTTTGGCAGCCGCAACTCGGCATGCCTCTGCCCCAGAACAAGGCCGAATGGCTTGGCCTGGCGGCCGGTTTTCTGTTTTCTCTTGCCAACGTACTCATACGGAAAGCGCACGACCTGTCGATCGAGGTCAAGTCGATGGCCGTTTTTGCGGGAGTGGTGGCGGTGGGACTCGTTGCGCTGCCTTTCGAACCGGGCACCATCGTGCTGCCGCCAATGGCGGGCTGGCTGCTCGTTGGCGTGATCGGTCTGGTCCTGCTGGCGACCAATCTCTTCGTCCAGTACGGCCTGACCCACACGCCCGCCAACAGGGCCATCGTCATCTTCCTGTTCGAACTGGTGGTCGCCGCCCTGTCTTCGTGGCTTCTGGCGGGGGAAGCCATGACCCTGAAGGAATGGGTCGGCGGCGCGATGATCGTTGCCGCAAGCCTGTTCTCGGGGAAACTGGAAGTGCGCGAGACTCAACCGGCTTGATAGAATTCACATCCTTCACTCAGATCACGCAACCCGGTGACCGTCACCTATCCCAACAGCCCGTTTTCCCTGCATCAGCCGTTTCCGCCGGCCGGCGACCAGCCGGAGGCTATCGAAAAACTGGTCGAAGGCATCCTGGACGGCCTGATGTACCAGACGCTGCTCGGCGTCACCGGTTCAGGCAAAACCTACACCATGGCCAATGTCATCGCCCGGCTGGGCCGGCCGGCGATGGTGCTGGCGCCGAACAAGACGCTGGCGGCGCAGCTCTACTCGGAATTTCGCGAGTTCTTTCCGGAGAACGCCGTCGAGTATTTTGTTTCCTACTACGATTATTACCAGCCGGAAGCCTACGTCCCTTCGCGCGACCTGTTCATCGAGAAGGATTCCTCGATCAACGAGCATATCGAACAGATGCGTCTCTCGGCGACGAAATCCCTCCTGGAGCGACGCGATGTGGTCATCGTCGGCACCGTCTCGGCCATCTACGGCATCGGCGACCCGGTCGACTACCACGGCATGATCCTGCACCTGAGGGAGGGCGAGCGCATCGGCCAGCGCGACGCCATCAAGCGACTGGCCGAGATGCAGTATGAGCGCAACGAGGTGGACTTCCGGCGCGGCACCTTTCGCGTGCGGGGCGACGTGATCGACATCTTTCCGGCCGAGAACGCGGAATACGCCCTGCGCCTGTCGCTTTTCGATGACGTGATCGAGTCGCTGCAACTGTTCGATCCGCTCACCGGCCACTTGCGGCAGAAGCTCGGCCGCTTCACGGTATATCCCTCCAGCCACTACGTTACGCCAAGGGAGACCGTGTTGCGTGCCGTCGAAGCCATCAAGCTCGAGTTGCGCGAACGGATCGAGCATTTCCAGAAAAACCAGAAACTGGTGGAATGCCAGCGCGTCGAGCAGCGCACCCGCTTCGACCTGGAAATGCTCAACGAACTCGGCTTCTGCAAGGGCATCGAAAACTATTCGCGCCATCTCTCGGGGCGCAAGCCAGGCGAGCCGCCGCCAACCCTGATCGACTACCTGCCGCCGGATGCCCTCATGTTCATCGACGAGTCTCATGTCACCGTGCCGCAACTGGGCGGCATGTACAAGGGCGACCGTTCGCGCAAGGAGAACCTGGTCGAGTACGGCTTTAGGCTGCCGTCCGCGCTGGACAACCGGCCGCTGCGCTTCGACGAGTTCGAGAAACTGATGCCGCAGACCGTTTTCGTTTCGGCCACACCTGCTGAGTATGAGCGGACCCATCAATCCCAGGTGGTGGAGCAGGTGGTGCGGCCAACCGGGCTGATCGACCCGCAGGTGATCGTGCGGCCGGCCTCCTCCCAGGTGGACGATCTGCTTGGCGAGATCAAGCTGCGCACCGCGCAGAACGAGCGCGTGCTGGTGACTACCCTGACCAAGCGACTGGCCGAGGACCTGACCGACTACTTCGGCGAGAACGGCATCAAGGTGCGCTACCTGCACTCGGACATTGAAACGGTGGAGCGGGTCGAGATCATCCGCGACCTGCGCCTGGGCGAGTTCGACGTGCTGGTCGGCATCAATCTGCTGCGCGAGGGGCTGGATATTCCCGAGGTATCGCTGGTGGCCATCCTGGATGCGGACAAGGAGGGGTTCCTGCGCTCCGAGCGTTCCCTGATCCAGACTATCGGCCGGGCGGCACGCCACCTGCATGGCACAGCCATCCTCTATGCCGACACGATGACCGATTCCATGCGGCGCGCCATAGCCGAGACCGAGCGACGGCGTGCCAAGCAGGTCATCTTCAACGAGGCGAACGGCATTACCCCGAAAAGCATTTCCAAGCGCATCAAGGACATCATCGACGGCGTCTATGACCATGAGATCGCTGCCGAAGCCCTGGAAGTGGCGGAAGAGCGGGCACGCTACGAGGCAATGGACGAAAAGTCCCTGGCAAAGGCAATTCGTCAGCTCGAGAAACGCATGCAGGGGCACGCCAAGAACCTGGAATTCGAGGAAGCCGCTGCCGCCCGGGATGAACTGTTCCGGCTCAGGAAGCATGCTTTCGGGGTGGAGGAACACGATGCAGTCGACAAGAAGGATGCCGCATGACTCGCATCCTGTTTGTCTGCATGGGTAACATCTGCCGTTCTCCCACCGCTGAAGGTGTTGCTAGAAAAATAATAATAAACAGAGGAATGCATGAAATAATTAAAGTAGATTCTGCGGGGACGCATGGCTACCACATTGGCGAACCGCCGGATCCGCGCACCCGCAAGGCAGCCTTGAGGCGGGGCATCGACTTGTCGAGCTTGCGGGCACGCAAAGTGATCCCGCAGGACTTTGAGCATTTCGACCTGTTGCTGGCCATGGACCGCGACAATCTGGAACTGCTAAAGCGTGGCGCACGTCCTGAACACCATGCCAAGCTGGGGTTATTCATGAGCTATGCTTCCCGTTTCGATACAGACGAGGTGCCCGACCCCTACTACGGTGGTGAACAAGGATTTGAACTCGTGCTGGATATGGCCGAGGACGCCGCTCGCGGATTGATCGAGGCCTTGCAGCGCCGCAAATGAAAAAAGGCCAGCTCAAAGCTGGCCTTTTTCTGTCCAGGAGCCCCTTCGGTTACTTGCGGGTTTCCACCTGCATCATGGGCTCGCTGCTGACGGGTACCGCAGCCTTGGGTTTGCGCCCGAGGCGTATTTCCGGCTCGGCCGGGATCGACATCGATGCCTTCTCCCGGCTGGTTTCCACCATTACCAAGCCGCTTTCCTGCAAACTGACGGAAATATCGACTTTCGGTTTGACCGGGGAGGGCATGGAAACCGGAGCGGGCACCGGCTCGGCTGCCGCGACCGGCGCAGGTGCAGACTCAGGAGCGGCGGCTTCTTCAATCGGCACCGGTGCCATCTCGACCGGGACAGGTGCCAGGGCCGGTTCGGCAGGCGGGCTGGCAACCTCATCGGCCATTGTGGCCTCGACGGGCAGGGGGACCGGAGCGGGCGCGGTCTCGACCACAGGTGCTGCCGGCATGGCTGGCTCGAAAGGCAGGACGGGCTGTTCGCTTTCAGGCAAAACGGCATGCTGCTCGGCCAGGGGGGGGGGCGCTTCGGGAGCTTGTCCCTCCGGACGGCGCTCACCGCGGTCCCGGCCACGGCCACGACGGCCGCGGCGGCCGCGACGTTCTTCCTGCTGCTCGGTTCCGTGGGGGGGCGACTCAAGGGCTCCAGCCATGGGTGCGATGGGCGACTCCGTCGGCTGCGGTTGCGGCGGGCGCTGCTCCTGTTGGCGGGGCTGTCTGGGTTGGCGCGGTTCCTGCCCTTGCCGTTCCGTGCGCTCACCACGCTCCTGCCGCTCGGGCCGCTCCTGACGCGGACGGCGCTCGCCCCGCGCTTCCTGCTCGGGGCGAGGCGTTTGCTGGCCGCGCTGGCGCTGTTCCTGCCGCTCGCGCGGTTCCTGGCGGCCGCGTTCCCCGCGCTCGCCACGGTCACGCCCGCGGCCACGTTCGCCCCGGCCTTCACGCGTCTGCTCGCGGCGCGCTGGCGGTTCCGCCTTGGCGACTGGCGCCGGCTCGGCCTTGCGATTGCCGCGGAACCAGCCGAAGATCTTGTCGATGATACCGGGCTGTACCGCTGCGCTGGTTTGGGCAGACTGGGCCGCTTGTGCTGCGGGTTTGGGCTCGATCACGGGCGCTGGCTGAGATGGCGTGATGCCCTTCACGGCAGCCTCGGGGCGGCTGGGCCGCGCCTCGGTCTGCGCCGAAGGCGGCTGGTAAGCCTCGGTCGGCGGCGCCTCGACCATCTTGTAGCTCGGCAGGGCCTGGTCTTCCTGGTTCAACTGGTCATGGCGCAGGCGGACGATTTCGTGGGCCGGCGTCTCGAGGTGGATGTTCGGAATCAGGACGATATTCACCTTGTGCCGCAGTTCGATCGTACGGATGTCGTCGCGCTTCTCGTTGAGCAGGAAGGTGGCGACATCGACCGGGATTTGAACATGCACGGCTCCGGTGTTCTCCTTCATCGCCTCTTCCTCGAGGATGCGCAGGATGTGCAGGGCGGCCGACTCGGTACTGCGGATATGACCGGTGCCGGTGCAGCGCGGGCAGGGGATGTAGGTCATCTCGGCCAGTGCCGGGCGCAGGCGCTGGCGCGACAATTCGAGCAGTCCGAAGCGGGAGATCTTGCCGGTCTGGACGCGGGCACGGTCGTAGTGCAGGGCGTCGCGCAGGCGGTTTTCCACCTCGCGTTGCGCGCGCGGGCTTTCCATGTCGATGAAGTCGATGACGATGAGGCCGCCCAGGTCGCGCAGGCGCAACTGGCGCGCGATCTCGTCGGCCGCCTCGAGGTTGGTGCGCAACGCAGTCTCCTCGATGTCGGCGCCGCGAGTGGCGCGTCCCGAGTTGACGTCGACGGCGACCAGCGCCTCGGTGTGGTCCACCACGATGGCGCCGCCGGAGGGCAGGGTAACCTGCCGGCCGAAGGCGGTTTCGATCTGGTGCTCGATCTGGAAGCGCGAGAAGAGCGGCACGTCGTCGCGGTAGCGCTTCACGCGCGCCACGTTGCCCGGCATGACGTGGCTCATGAACTGCTGCGCCTGCTCGTAGATATCGTCGGTGTCGATGAGGATCTCGCCGATATCCGGCTGGAAATAATCGCGGATGGCGCGGATGACCAGGCTGCCTTCCTGGTAGATCAGGAAGGGCCCTTTCTGGCTGCCGGCGGCGCCGTCGATGGCGCGCCACAGTTGCATCAGATAATTGAGGTCCCACTGCAACTCTTCGGCGTTGCGGCCGATGCCGGCGGTGCGGGCGATCAGGCTCATGCCCTGCGGCACGTCGAGCTGGTCCATGGCCTCGCGCAGTTCGTTGCGGTCTTCGCCCTCGATCCGGCGCGAGACGCCGCCGCCGCGCGGATTGTTCGGCATCAGGACGAGGTAGCGGCCGGCCAGCGAGATGAAGGTCGTCAGTGCGGCGCCCTTGTTGCCGCGCTCGTCCTTGTCCACCTGGACGATGAGTTCCTGGCCTTCCTTGAGGGCTTCCTTGATGGTCGCGCGGTTCGGCTCGACGCCTTCCCTGAAATAGGCGCGGGAGACTTCCTTGAAGGGGAGAAAGCCGTGACGCTCRGCGCCGTAATCGACGAAGGCCGCTTCGAGGCTGGGCTCGATGCGGGTGATCACGGCCTTGTAGATGTTGCTCTTGCGTTGTTCCTTGGCGGCCGATTCGATATCGAGGTCAATCAGTTTCTGGCCATCGACGATCGCGACGCGGAGTTCCTCGGCCTGCGTCGCATTGAACAGCATGCGTTTCATTGTTTTGTTCTCCCGCGCGCAAACACGGGAAGACAAGCCGCATCCGGTTCAGACGGATTGTAATTAGTTTGGCTGGTTTGAAATCATCAAAGTCGTCAAGGGCAAACTAATGTCAGGTTTGTCTTTTTTGTCCTGAAATGACGTCAGGACTGTGTGTTCCGCGAGTGCTAAGTGCGCGCAAATCAAGTAGTATCGCTGCTTGCGGTGAGCGAATTAACCTTTGTGCGGCTCGCTTGAGTCGATTGACCGACTGCATTCCGGCGTACCGTCCAATGCCGCTTCGGGTCATGGGGCGCGCATCCGGAACCAACCTGAATTATTCTTCATGGCCGGTCCCCAAGAATGGGCAAACCAGCCGGCAGTATATTCAAAATGAAGGAGTTAAGCAAAGCTTCCGTTACCCGCCGGGAGATCGGCGAGGAGGCGGAGGGCCAGCGAATCGACAACTATCTGGTTCGCGTCTGCAAGGGCGTACCGAAGAGTCACGTCTATCGCATCCTCAGAAGCGGCGAGGTACGGGTCAATAGCAAGCGGGTCGGACCGGAGTACCGGCTGCAATCCGGTGATGAAGTGCGCATACCGCCCCTGAAGCTTGGGTCGGAGCCGAAACCGGTGGTGCCGGCTGGGCGGGAATACTGCATCGTTCGCGAGGACGATGGCCTGCTGGTGGTCGACAAGCCGGCAGGCATGGCGGTGCATGGCGGCAGCGGGGTGAGCTTCGGTGTCATTGAGCAGTTGCGCCGGCAAAGGCCGCAGGCGCGCTTCCTGGAACTCGCGCATCGGCTCGATCGGGAGACCTCCGGCCTGCTGCTGATTGCCAAGAAACGTTCGGTTCTGACGGCGTTGCATGACATGTTCCGAGAGGGGCGTATCGAAAAGCGTTATCTGGCCCTCGTCAAGGGCCGCTGGCGTGAGCCGCTGCGGCATGTCAGGTTGGCGTTGCACAAGCACCTGACCGAGGAAGGGGAGCGCCGCGTCAGCGTGTCGAAAGAAGGGAAATTTGCGCATAGTATCGTTCGCTTGGTCGCCCGCTGGGAAAACTTCAGCCTGGTCGAGGTGGAACTTGAAACGGGGAGGACGCACCAGATTCGAGTGCATTTGGCACATCTTGGCTATCCTATCTGCGGAGATGACAAGTATGGCGATTTTGCCCTGAACAAGGCCTTGCAAAAACGGGGCCTCGGCCGCATGTTTTTGCATGCGGCGAAGCTGGCGCTGAACCACCCTGCAACGGGCGAGCGGTTGGATCTGGCCGTAGCGCTGCCGGAGGATTTGTCGGCGTTTCTCCAGCGACTGGAAGAAAGCGAAAAGAGAGAGTATGGGGCGGAATTACCAATTGGTGGTGTTTGATTGGGACGGCACGCTGCTGGACTCGGCAGGGGCGATTGTCACCTGCATGCAGGCGGCAGCCATCGATCTCGGATTGACCCCGCCGGACGAAAAAACAGCGCGGCAGGTTATTGGCCTTGGCTTGCACGACGCACTGTCGCAAGCCTTGCCGGGCGTGCCTTCCGGCGAATACAAGCGCATTGCCGAACGTTACCGGCATCATTATCTTTCCCGGGACCATGAGCTTTCGCTATTTTCCGGCGCCCACGAACTGGTGGGGGAATTGCACGAATCCGGATGCCTCCTGGGGGTCGCCACCGGCAAGAGCCGGCTGGGCTTGAATCGAGCGCTGGAGGCCTCCGGCCTCAAGGGATTCTTTCATGCCACGCGTTGCGCCGATGAGTGCAGTTCCAAGCCTGCACCCGACATGCTGCTGGAGATCATGGATGAACTCGGTGCGGCGCCGGACCAGACCCTGATGGTTGGCGATACGACGCATGATCTGCAGATGGCAAAAAATGCAGGCGTTGATGCGCTGGCGGTTGGTTATGGTGCGCATCCACGCGAGGCGCTGCAGGCGGAACGGCCCCTCGGTCTGTTTGATGAATTTGCACAATTGACGGAATGGCTGAGACGACACGGATGATTTGCGCCAGTGTCGAAGTGACAGACGGTGGCAAGGGGGTTCGCTTTGAGATTCCGACGGAATCAGGCCTGCAACCGGCCTTTGTCGTGCGGCATGGCGGGCAGGTGTACGGCTACATCAATCGTTGTGCGCACATTGGTGTCGAGCTGGACTGGCAGCCCGGGGAGTTCTTCGACGATTCCGGGCTATACTTGGTTTGCGCGACGCATGGCGCGGCCTATCTGCCGGATAGCGGAGAGTGCATTGCCGGACCCTGCCGGGGAGCCAGGCTGACGCGACTGGACATCCATGAGCATGATGGCGTTGTTTACCTGAAATAGCGACCTGAGCAATATGCCAGACACACCCGACAACGATCCCGTCTGGGAGCGGAAGATCATCGAAAAGCTGGCACTGGAGACGTTGGCCGAGCAAAAGCGCCGTCGTCGCTGGGGCATTTTCTTCAGGGTTCTGGGTTTTGCGTACCTGACCTTTCTGATCGTTGCCCTGGGTGACTGGGGGGGGGCTTCCGATACGCTCGGCGATGGCAAGAAGCATACGGCGCTGGTCCAGCTGAATGGCGTCATCAAGCCGACCGGTGAGGCGAGTGCGGAAAAGATCACCGAATCGCTTCAGGCGGCGTTCAAGGACCATGGCACGCAGGGAGTGATCCTGCGCATCAATAGCCCGGGAGGAAGCCCGGTCCAGTCCGGCATCATCAACGACGAGATTCGTCGCCTGCGCGCCAAGCACCCGAACATTCCGCTGTATGCCGTGGTGGAGGACGTGTGCGCCTCGGGTGGCTACTACGTCGCAGCTGCGGCCGACAAGATATTCGTAGACAAGGCCAGCATCGTGGGATCTATCGGCGTCTTGATGGATGGTTTCGGCTTTACTGGGACAATGGACAAGCTCGGGGTTGAGCGGCGCCTGCTGACCGCCGGAGAGAATAAGGGCTTTCTGGATCCCTTCTCGCCCCAGGACGCCCAGCATAAACAGCATGCCCAAATATTGCTCGACGATATCCACAGGCAGTTCATCGACGTAGTGCGAAAAGGCAGAGGCAAGCGTCTGAAGGAGTCACCTGAACTGTTCAGCGGCCTCATGTGGACCGGTGCCAAGAGCATCGAACTCGGGCTTGCCGACGAACTGGGCAGCGTTGAATACGTAGCGCGCGATGTGATCAAGGCCGAGGACATCCGCGACTACACGATGCGGGCCAGCCTGACCGAGCGTTTTGCAAAGCAGTTTGGCACGGACCTGGCCGAAGGCATCATGGATGTCGTCGGCAAGGTAGGTCTCAGATAGGGTCAAGCGGCCAGCAGCAGGAATACCGTCGGTCTTTTATCAAGTGTGGGGACCGGGCCTCCACGCCAATCATCAATCCGTTTCGTTGCAATGCTTTCCCTGCTAGTCGTCAGTTCGGACGCCACACAGAGCCGAGTATCCGGTCGGCAGGTCTCAAGCAGCGCAGCGAACAACGTAGCATTGCGGTATGGCGTCTCGATGAAGATTTGGGTGCGCGTTTCCCGATGCGATTGCCTTTCCAGTTCGATGATGCGCTTGCAGCGTTCCGGTTCGCGCACCGGCAGGTAGCCGTGAAAGGAGAAGCACTGGCCGTTGAGGCCGGATGCCATCAGCCCCAACAATAGGCTGGAGGGACCTACCAGCGGCACCACGCGAATGCCCTTGGCGTGGGCAGCATGCACAAGCAAGGCGCCGGGGTCCGCCACGGCCGGGGCACCGGCCTCGGACATCAGACCGGCGGATTGCCCCGCAGCAAGGGGGGCGAGGAGGGCGTCAAGATCGGCTTGGCTCGGCCCGCGTGGCAGTTCCCGAATGTCGATCTCCCGGATCGGATGGGTAATGCCGATGCGTTTCAACTCGACTCGTGCGGATTTCGCGTTCTCGACAACGAAATAACGCAGGCTGCGTGCAATGCGCTGCACTTCCTCCGGCAGTATGGAGTCAGGATTGCTGTCGCCAACGGCGACGGGCACAAGATAAAGCAAACCCGCCGACATCAGGGGACCTGGACGCCTTCCGCGCGAAGCATTTCGCCAAGTGCGATCAATGGCAGGCCGATGAGGGCGTTCGGGTCGTCGCCGCGCATGCTGGTTAGCAGGGAAATTCCCAGCCCCTCGGATTTGGCGCTGCCGGCACAGTGGTAGGGTTGCTCCTTGACCAGATAGCGCTCGATCTCGGCATCTGTCAGTTGGCGAAAGGTCACCTCGGTGGGGATGCCGCAAACCTGGGTATTGCCGTTGGCGCTGTTGTAGAGACAAAGCCCGGTATGAAAGATCACCGTTCGGCCGCGCATGGCGCGTAACTGCTGGGCTGCGCGATCGTGCGTGAGCGGCTTTCCGAAACGCTGGGTGTCCAGATAGGCGACTTGGTCGCTGCCGATGATCAGGGCGTCGGGAAAACGGCCGGCGACGGCCATGGCCTTGGCGACGGAGAGCCTTTCGGCCGTCGCGGCCGGGTCTTCCCCCGGCAATTCGGATTCATCCGTTTCAGGGTTGGCTATCTCAAACGGGATTTGCAAGCGGGCCAGCAATTCACGGCGGAACGACGAGGTGGAGGCAAGAACGAGACGGGGCATTGGATTGGTCCGTATTTCGGATGTTATTCTTTTGACAGGAAAAGTCGTGGAATGATATCATTCCGTGCTTATGTCGCAACGGGGCATGGTCATCGACAGCCTTGAGTTTGCACGACGGCATGAGGCATTGTCCGGCCGTCTTCAACTCAGCACACTGCCGCGGCTGGCCGAGGTGCTTTTCGATGCCTCCGGCAGCCTCGGTTTTGAGGTATCTGGCGAAACAGCGGGAGGCGATGCCTTTCTCGCAGTGAAGCTAGAAGGGACACTGCCACTGATCTGCCAGCGCTGCTTGGGCGAATTGGTGTTTGCATTGAACGTGAGCAGCCGGATGATGCTGGTCGAGCCGGGTTCGCCGTGGCCCGATGACGGTCAAGCCGGCGGGTTGGAGGACGAGGCCTGCGATGCGATCCAGGTCTCGGGCGACCTGGATCTCGCTCCCCTGCTGGAGGAGGAAATCCTGCTTGCCTTGCCGATCGCGCCGCGGCATGAACATTGCGAGCCGCCGGTGGCGACGACAGCTTCGAAGGAAGCTTCACCGTTTGCGAAATTGGCCCGGATCAAGTGCAACTAGTTTTTTCGAATACGTTTTTGAGGAGTACAACATGGCTGTCCAACAGAACAAGAAGTCGCCTTCGAAGCGTGGCATGCACCGCGCCCATGACTTCCTGACCAATCCGCCGCTGGCCGTCGAGCCGACCACCGGGGAAACGCATCTGCGCCACCATATCAGCCCGAGCGGCTATTACCGCGGCAAGAAGGTCGTCAAGGCCAAGGGCGAGTAATTCGTGGTTGCCGGCACCCACCCTTTGGGGTGGAGCGGCCGTCATCTGCCTCCTCCGGAATCCAAAGCGCGTCGATGGACGTCACCATCGCAATCGACTGCATGGGCGGCGACCACGGCCCATCCGTCACCTTGCCTGCCGTCTTTCATTTTCTCCAGAGCGACGCACAGGCAGGCGTGATATTGGTTGGTCTGCCCGGCGAGGTGGAGTCCGCGGTATTGAAGGAGAAGGAGCGATTTGGCAATCGGTTGCGTTTTCAGGCGGCCAGCGAAGTGGTCGGCATGCACGACCCGGTAGCCACCGCGCTACGAATCAAGAAAGATTCCTCGATGCGGGTCGCCGTAGATCTGGTCAAATCCGGTGATGCTCAAGCGGCAGTCTCTGCCGGCAATACCGGCGCATTGATGGCAATTTCCCGCTTCGTGTTGAAGACGCTGCCCGGTATCGATCGCCCAGCCATTGCATTTGCCCTTCCCACCTTGAAGGGGCATACCTACGTACTCGATCTGGGCGCCAATGTAGATTGCGAGCCGCAGCACTTGCTCCAGTTCGGCATCATGGCGGCGATGCTTGTTTCGGCGGTGGAACACAAAGATCGCCCTTCGGTCGGTCTCCTCAATATTGGAGAAGAGGATATCAAGGGCAATGAGGTGGTGAAGCAGGCCGGGGAGTTGCTCAAGGAAAGCGGCCTCAATTTTTTCGGCAATATCGAGGGGGACGATATCTACAAAGGCACGACAGATATCGTGGTCTGCGACGGTTTTGTCGGGAATGTCCTCCTGAAGACTTCGGAAGGCTTGGCGCACATGTTGGCAACCTTCCTGCGCGAGGAGTTCAGTCGTAGCCTATTCAGAAATATCGCTGCACTTATCGCCTTGCCGGCACTCAAGGCCTTCAAGAAGCGCGCTGATCCTCGCCGCTACAATGGCGCCAGTCTGCTCGGACTGCGCGGCATAGTCGTCAAGAGCCACGGTTCGGCGGATCAGATGGCCTTTGCCAAAGCCATCGAGCGTGCAGCAGAAGCCGCTCGCAACCGCCTGGTCGATCGCATCAGCGAACGCATGGCGCGTAACGCGCCACAAATGGTCCAGTAAATGCATGCACGCATAACCGGCACGGGCAGCTATCTGCCCCCCACTGCGCTAACCAACAACGATCTGGTTGCGCGTGGCATTGATACCTCGGATGAATGGATCGTCGGGCGCACAGGCATCCGTTGCCGTCACATCGCCGATGAGGGGCAGCAAGCGAGCGATCTTGCTCTGGCGGCCAGCCTGAAGGCTATCGAAGCTTCCGGCATCAGCGCAGAGAAGATCGATCTCATCATTGTGGCCACATCGACGCCGGATTACATTTTCCCCAGCACTGCCTGCCTGTTGCAATCCAAGCTCGCCATCAGCGGCGCAGCCGCCTTCGATGTACAGGCTGTCTGCAGCGGTTTTGCCTACGCGCTGACCATGGCCGAGAAATTCATCCAGTCCGGCAGTCACCGCTGCGCACTGGTGGTTGGTACCGAGGTTTTTTCACGGATTCTTGACTGGAATGATCGGGGGACCTGTGTCCTCTTCGGAGACGGTGCTGGTGCGGTGGTCCTCGAAGCCAGTGAAGAGACGGGCATTCTCGCCAGCGCACTGCATGCCGATGGTTCGCAGCACGGCATCCTCGAAGTGCCCGGGAATATCTGCGGCGGCAAGGTGGTCGGCCAGCCTTTCGTGAAGATGGATGGTCCGGCCGTGTTCAAGTTCGCCGTCAAGGTGCTGGCCGAGGTTGCACAGGAGGTGCTGGATCGGGCCGGCATGAGCGCCGCCGACATCGATTGGCTGATTCCGCATCAGGCAAACATCCGCATCATCCAGTCGACTGCAAAGAAACTCGGCCTGCCGATGGACAAGGTCGTCACGACGGTGGATCGCCACGGCAATACCTCGGCTGCCTCGATTCCGCTGGCGTTGGATGCTGCCGTCAGGGATGGGCGCATCAAGCGTGGCGACACCCTGATGCTGGAAGGTGTCGGCGGCGGTTTCACCTGGGGCGCAGTGCTTCTCAAATTCTGACTCCGACGATCTCATGAAATTTGCACTTGTTTTCCCTGGACAGGGCTCGCAGTCACTCGGCATGATGGCCGCCTACGGTGACAGTACAGTCATCCGCGATACGTTTGCTGAAGCATCTGCTGCGTTGGGACGCGATCTCTGGCAGCTGGTTTCCGAGGGCCCGGCAGAGGCGCTCAACCAGACGGTGAATACCCAGCCGTTGATGCTGACAGCCGGCATTGCCGTCTTTCGCCTGTGGCGGGAAAAGGGCGGCAGGGTACCCAACATGGTTGCCGGGCATAGCCTGGGGGAGTACTCGGCGCTGGTCGCTGCCGGGGTGCTGCGTTTCGCTGATGCGGTGCCCCTCGTCGAGCTCCGCGCCAAGGCGATGCAGGAAGCGGTGCGGGCTGGGGAGGGCGCAATGGCAGCCATTCTCGGACTCGATGCCGCCGCAGTGAAAACGGCTTGCGAGGAAAGCGCCCAGGGCCAGGTTGTCGAAGCCGTCAATTTCAACACCCCAGAACAGACCGTGATTGCCGGTCATGCCGCCGCTGTCCAGCGTGCCGCCGATACTGCGAAAACAAAGGGTGCCAAGCGTGCCGTCATGCTGCCTGTGTCGGCGCCGTTTCACTGTTCGCTGATGAAGCCAGCTGCCGAGCGGCTACGCCAAAGGCTGCTTGAGTTGTCTCTGTCGATGCCGCAGATACCTGTCGTGAACAACGCAGACGTGGCTTGCCTATCGGATCCGCAGGCAATCAAGGATGCGCTGGTGCGGCAGGCTGCTTCCCCGGTGCGCTGGGTCGAGATCATGCAGGCCATGGCGAATCAGGGTGTCAGTCACGTCTATGAATGCGGCCCGGGCAAGGTGCTTGCGGGGCTCGTCAAACGTTGCGCCGACGGGCTGGTAGGCGGTGCCATGGCCGATCTGGCCGGGCTTGAAGCGGCCTTGGCTGCGACGAACGCATAGGGGGCAATGTGCTCAAAGGTCAGATAGCACTGGTGACGGGGGCCTCGCGCGGTATAGGGCGTGCAATCGCGCTGGATCTGGGTCGTGAAGGCGCCACGGTGATCGGTACGGCCACGACTGAAGCGGGCGCCGCCGATATCCAGAAGGCGCTGGATGCCGCCAGGATTCAAGGGTGGGGCGCGGTGCTGAATGTTACCGATGCCGCCTCCTGCGATGCAGTCATGGGGGAGATCGAAAAGCGTTTCGGCCCCGTCTCGGTGCTGGTGAACAACGCCGGCATCACGCGCGACAATCTGGCCATGCGCATGAAGGACGAAGAGTGGGATGCCGTGATCGAGACCAACCTCAAGGCGGTGTTCCGTCTGTCCAAGACAGTGATGCGCGGCATGATGAAGGCACGCTATGGCCGCATCATCAATATCACGTCAGTGGTGGGCAGTTCGGGGAATCCGGGGCAGGCCAACTATGCAGCCGCCAAGGCTGGTGTAGCCGGTATGAGCCGTGCTTTGGCACGCGAATTGGGCAGCCGAAATATCACCGTTAATTGCGTGGCGCCCGGTTTCATCGATACCGACATGACCAAGGCCTTGCCGGATATGCAGCGCGATGCGCTGCTAGGCCAGATTCCGCTTGGCCGGCTCGGACATGCAGATGAGGTTGCGGCGGCTGTGGTCTACCTCGCTTCTCCGCGGGCGGGCTATGTCACCGGCACGACCTTGCATGTCAATGGCGGCATGTACATGGATTGACATCGGGTTTGGTCGGGCGAGCCCTTTCTGTTAAAATAGCCCGGTTTTTTTCTCGTCATACCCGCTAAAAAGGGAAGGAGCAAAACACATGGAGAACATCGAGCAACGCGTCAAGAAGATCGTCGCCGAGCAGCTTGGCGTCAACGAGTCCGAGATCAAAATCGAGTCGTCGTTTGTGGATGACCTCGGAGCGGACTCCCTTGACACGGTGGAGCTGGTGATGGCCCTGGAAGAGGAGTTTGAGTGTGAGATTCCGGACGAGGAAGCCGAGAAGATCACCACCGTCCAGCAGGCGATCGATTACATTAACGCCCACCTCAAGAAGTAAGAAGTAACCCCTTAAATTCCCCGAGCAGGAGCAGAGCGAAGTGGCACGCCGCAGGGTAGTGGTCACCGGTTTGGGCGTCATTTCGCCCGTGGGCAATTCGGTTCAGGAAACCTGGGACAGCATCGTTGCAGGCAAGAGCGGTATTGGCCCGATCACCCGCTTCGATGCAGCGACCTTCAAGTCGCGCATTGCTGGCGAGGTGAAGGGGTTCGACGTGACTGCCTATCTTCCTCCCAAGGAGGCGCGTCGAATGGATGTCTTCATCCATTACGGCATGGCGGCGGGAATCCAGGCGATAAAGGATTCCGGCCTGACAGTGACGCCAGAAAACGCCGACAGAATCGGCGTCAATATCGGCTCCGGCATTGGCGGACTCCCGATGATCGAGGATACGCACAACGACTTCCTCGGCGGTGGCCCACGCAAGATTTCGCCGTTTTTCATCCCGGGCACCATCATCAACATGATTTCGGGAAACCTCTCGATCATGTTCGGGCTGAAGGGGCCGAATCTCGCCGTCGTGACGGCATGCACGACGGGTCTGCATGCCATCGGCACCAGTTACCGCATGATCCAGTACGGCGATGCCGACGCAATGGTCTGTGGCGGCTCAGAATCCACCGTGACGCCACTGGCCATAGGCGGTTTTGCTTCGGCGCAGGCTTTGTCCACCCGCAATGACGACCCGGCGACGGCCAGCCGCCCGTGGGACAAGGAGCGCGATGGGTTCGTGCTCGGCGAAGGCGCGGGTGTGTTGGTCCTTGAGGAATACGAGCATGCGATGAAGCGCGGGGCACGGATTTATGCCGAACTGGCAGGATTCGGCATGAGCGGGGATGCCTTCCACATGACGGCACCGGACACCGATGGGCCGCGCCGCAGCATGATCAATGCGCTCCAGGATGCGGGGATCAACGCGGATCAGGTCCAGTATCTAAACGCTCACGGCACATCGACCCCGCTGGGCGACAAGAACGAGACGGATGCCATCAAGCTGGCGTTTGGCGACGCTGCTCGCAATCTAGTGGTGAATTCGACCAAGTCCATGACAGGCCATCTGCTCGGCGGCGCTGGCGGACTCGAGTCGGCATTGACGGTGCTGGCGGTACATCATCAGATATCGCCACCGACCATCAACATCTTCGAACAGGATCCGGAGTGCGATCTCGACTACTGTGCCAACACGGCGCGTCAGCTCAAGATCGATGTCGCCCTGAAGAACAATTTCGGATTCGGCGGTACCAACGGCACGCTGGCTTTCCGGCGGGTCTGATGCGACCGATCCCCTAGCCGGATGCTTCTCCCGCATCGGCTAGGGCTCCGTTCCTCGCCTTGCCTAGCACTAATGCTTGCCCTGCTGCACCTTGCAGCCTTGGGCAGTCTGGTGCCGCTCAATATCCATATCTGGCTTAAGCTGGCTCTCGCAAGCGCAATAATGGCCTCGCTTGGGATGTCGATTCGCCATCATGCCTTGCTCCTGACAACGTCCGCAATATGCGAACTGGTCCTGAGGGACGATGGCTCGATCGAGGTACGACGGAATGATGGCAGACAGTTCGAAGCCTCGGTGTCCGGGCAAACCGCCGTCCTGCCTTGGCTGATCGTTATGCTGCTCCAGTTACCCGGTTCACGCCGTTTGCAGCCACTGCTGATCCTGCCCGATTCTCTGCCAGAGGAGGATGACCGTATCCTGCGTTCCTGGCTTTGCTGGAAGCTTAATTGAGGCGGTTTCGCAACAGGGTGTTGCGTGCCGCGGACAGGGTCTCCGGATAATCGCGACTGGCGTGCAGGCCCCGGCTTTCCCGACGCCGCTGGGCGCAGCGCACGATGAGGTCGGCGGTCAGCACGAGGTTGCGCAATTCAATCAAGTCGTTCGTGACGCGGAAATTGGCGTAGTACTCGTCGATTTCCCGCTCCAGCAGGCGGATGCGGTGGCGAGCTCGCTCCAGGCGCTTGTTGGTGCGCACGATGCCGACGTAGTCCCACATGAAGCGGCGCAATTCATCCCAGTTGTGCGACAGGACAATTTCCTCGTCGGCATCCGTGACGCGGCTCTCGTCCCATGGCGGGAGGGCAGACAGGTGGCGGCGTCCCGACCTGAGGATGTCCTCGGCCGCTGCGGCGGAAAACACCAGGCATTCAAGCAGCGAATTACTGGCCAGGCGGTTGGCGCCGTGCAGGCCGGTGAAGGCGGTTTCGCCTACCGAATAGAGGCCGGGCAGGGCGGTTCGGGCGGAGAAATCCGTGACGACGCCGCCGCACGAATAGTGCGCCGCCGGTACGACCGGTATGGGCTGGCGGGTAATGTCGATGCCCAGTTCGAGGCATTGGGCATGGATGTTCGGGAAGTGCTCGATCAGGAAGCCGGCCGGCTTGTGCGTCATGTCCAGATAGACACAGTCGAGGCCGCGTTTCTTCATCTCGAGATCGATGGCCCGGGCGACGATATCGCGGGGCGCCAATTCAGCGCGCGGATCATGTTCCGGCATGAAGCGCTCGCCATTGGGCAGGCGCAGGATTCCGCCTTCCCCCCGCATGGCTTCCGTGATGAGAAAGGACTTTGCATGCGGGTGATACAGGCAGGTGGGGTGGAACTGAATGAATTCCATGTTGGCGACAGCGCACCCGGCCCGCCAGGCCATGGCAATGCCGTCCCCCGTCGCAGTATCCGGATTTGTGGTGTAGAGATAGACCTTGCCTGTGCCGCCGGTGGCCAACACCGTGTGCGGGGCGGAAAAGGTTTCCACATGGTCCGCCTGCTTGTCGAGAACGTAGGCCCCGTAACAGCCGCTGTCGGGCAGTCCGAACTTGGCGCCGGTGATGAGGTCGATGGCGATATGGTGCTCGAACACCGAAATATTCGGATGGATGCGCAGTTGCTGCGTAAGGGTATCCTGCACCGCCGAGCCGGTGGCGTCCGCCACGTGAATGACGCGGCGATGGCTGTGTCCCCCTTCGCGGGTGAGGTGGTAGCCGGCACCGGAAGCGTCGCGCGTAAACGGCACTCCCTGGCGGATAAGCCAGTCGATCGCCGCCTTCCCACGTTCCACGACAAAGCGGGTCGTGCGGAGGTTGCAGAGGCCGGCTCCGGCAACCAGGGTGTCCTTGATGTGCGCCTCGATCGAGTCAGCATCGTCCAGGGCGGCAGCGATGCCACCTTGGGCGCGGCTACTGGCACTATCCTCGAGTGAGCGTTTGGTGACCAGGGCGACCTTTTTGTGCGGGGCCAGCTGTAGAGCCAAGGATTGCCCTGCCAAGCCGCTGCCGATAATCAGAACGTCGAAAACCTGCACGTGAGGGACAAGGTAATTGAGGGCCCGAAACTATACCACTGGGCGGCAGGGCCGGGAAAAGGCCCTTCCCAATGAACTATTCTTGGGCTGCATTGTCATTTGGTTGTCGGCGACGCTGCGCGGAGCGCGTCGGCTATACTTGCGGCTTCCGGTCCGGCCCTTCGGTCCGAATGAACTTCCAATAACACAGCCGCTCGAATGGGAGAACGTGAAGTAGACCAGCAGTTGGTCGTCCGTGCTCAGCACGGGGACCAGCAGGCCTATGGGCTGCTCGTGTCTAAATACCAGCGCAAGCTGGCACGACTGCTGTCGCGGCTGATCCGGGATCCGGCCGAAGTGGAGGATGTGGCGCAGGAAACCTTCATCAAGGCCTACCGAGCCTTGGGCAGTTTCAGGGGTGACAGCGCCTTCTACACTTGGTTGTACCGCATCGGCATAAATACCGCGAAGAATTATCTGGTGTCGCAAGGCCGGCGGGCGCCAACCAGCACGGAGTTCGACTCCGAGGAGGCGGAAAGCTTCGAAGAGGGCGAGTTGCTGCGGGACAACAATACGCCTGAGCGCATGCTCTTTTCGAAAGAGATCGGAGAGACGGTAAATGCTGCAATGGAGGCGTTGCCCGAGGAACTGCGCACGGCCATTACACTGCGCGAGATCGAAGGGATGAGCTACGAGGACATCGCGAAAATGATGGATTGCCCGATCGGAACGGTGCGTTCAAGGATATTTCGGGCGCGTGAGGCCGTTGCCGAGAAACTCAGGCCGTTGCTCGATACGGCTCCGGACAAGAGGTGGTGAGAATGAAATCTGACATATCCGCTCTGCTGGATGATGAACTGGAACCGGGTGAAGCAAGCCGTGCGATTGATGCCTTGCGGCGCGACCGGGAGTTGCGGAAGGCCTGGAATGTCTATCACCTGATTGGCGACACTCTTCGCCGCTCCCCCGCTTATTCGTCCGATCTGTCAGCAAGGGTCATGGCGCGACTGTCGGAGGAGCCTGTCTTGTTCGCTCCTTCCGCCCAACCGAAACGCGCCCCCTTGCGTTTCGCACTGCCCCTGGCGGCCGCGGTCATGGGGATGGCTGCAGTAGGGTGGGTGGCGCTGTCACTCAACTCGCCATTGCCGCCGACGGAGCTTGCCGCCAAGCCGCGCCCCTTGAGTGGGCAGGCGGCTCCTGTCGTAGAGCGATCCCCTTCCAGTGCTCTGAAGGAATACCTTGTTGCCCACCAGGCGCATTCCCCGAGCGGCGGTATTCAGGGCGTAGCGCCTTACGTGCGCTCGGTTTCGGAGATTCGCCAAGGCGGCAGGCCATGAGGAGTATGCTGATGCTGCTTGCCCTCGGTGGCGCCCTTGCCGCCCCAGCCTACGGCGATCAGCACGGGGATGCATTGGCTTGGCTACAGAAAATGGCAGCCGCTGCGCAAAAATTGAATTACACCGGCACGTTCACCTATCAAAGCGGGGACAGTTCCGAAACATCGCGCATTACCCACCTCGTGGACGCGTCGGGCGAACAGGAGAGGCTCGAAGTGCTGGATGGCAGCCCCCGAGAAGTGGTGCGCAGCAATGACGAGGTCAAGTGTTTCCTGCCCGACGACAAGGTCGTCATTGTCGAGAAACGCGGCCAGCACAAGGCTTTTCCGGCATTGCTGCCGGCATCAGTCGGCAGCCTGGGAGAGCATTACCAGATCCGCAAGGGAGACGTGTCGCGGGTGGCCGGACTGGACAGCCAACTCGTCATCCTTGAGCCGAAGGACTCCCTGCGCTATGGCCATCATCTCTGGGCGGATATCGCTTCTGGTCTGATCCTGAAGGCGCGCACGGTCAATGAGCGCAACGAAACCATTGAGCAATTCGCGTTCAACCAGCTTCAGATCAACGGGATCATCGACAGGGCAACGCTGAAACCCAGGTTCGACACGGAGGGCAAGGCCTGGCGGATACACAACGCCCGGGCATCGCAAAGTCTTTCGGCCGGGAGCGACTGGCTTTTCAAGGCCCAACTGCCGGGCTTCAAGAAAAGCTCCGGCATGAAACGGCAGGCAAGGCGGGGAGGCGGCACGGAAACCACCCATTTCGTGTTTACCGATGGTCTGGCCTCCATCTCCGTATTCATCGAGCCACTGGGGGACGAGAAGGCGGAAAAGGCGACCTATTCCGTGGGCGCCATCAATGTGTACAAACGCGTGGCCGGCAAGCATCTGCTGACGGTGCTGGGCGAAGTGCCCATGACGACCCTGATGCGTCTGGGCGACGGCATGGAACTCAGGAAGAAATGATGGATCAGGAAGCCATCGTCGCCCGCGTCGAGGGCGATCACGCCTATGTTGAAGTAGGTGGCGGCGGCGGATGCGGGCGTTGTCATGAGACTGGCGGCTGCCAAAGCGGCATTCTCGGTCAGCTTTTCAGCAGCAAGCCGCGGCAATTCCGCATTGCCAACCGCATTGGCGCCGTGCCTGGCGATCATGTTGTTGTGCGCGTAGCCGATGGGGCGACCCTGCGCGCTGCGCTACTGACGTATATCCTGCCTGTGCTGTTTCTGCTGTCGGGGGCCGTTGCGGGTAACCACTTGGGCGAAGCAGGGCGCAGCGAAGCCTTGGCAGCGCTGGGCGCGCTGGCTGGGCTTGCCCTCGGCGTCCTGGCGGGACTGACTTTGCGCAGGGCCCGGATCGGCGCAGCGGCGGAGCCCGTTCTCATCCGCCGTAACACATCATCTTGTCTTACCAAGGAAGCCTGTCGATGAGCATCAGACTGTTTTTCGCCGCTTTGCTGTCGATTATTGCGCTGAACGTCGCTGCACAAGGGCGGGAGTTGCCCGACTTCACCGATTTGGTCGACAAGCATGGGACGGCGGTCGTCAACGTCAGCACTACGCAGACGATTCGGGGCAACCGCGCCTTTCCACAGTTCCCGGAGCTCGACGAGGATGATCCGATGTTCGAGTTCTTCAAGCGATTTATTCCACGCCAGCCTGGGATACCGCATGATTTCCAGAACAAATCCTTGGGCTCGGGCTTCATCATCAGTTCGGACGGTTACATCCTGACGAATGCCCACGTCGTCGATTCGGCCGATGAGATCGCTGTCAAGCTCACCGACAAGCGCGAGTTCAAGGCCAAAGTGATCGGTACCGACAAGCGAACCGACGTGGCGTTGATCAAGATCGAGGCGAATGGTCTGCCGACCGTCAAGCTGGGCGACCCCGGCAAGCTCCGAGTCGGCGAATGGGTGGTGGCGATCGGCTCGCCTTTCGGTTTCGAGAGTTCAGTGACTGCGGGAATCGTCAGCGCCAAGGGGCGGGCTTTACCGCAGGAAAACTTCGTTCCATTCATCCAAACCGACGTGGCGATCAATCCGGGCAACTCCGGCGGGCCATTGTTCAATATGAAAGGCGAGGTGGTCGGCATCAATTCGCAGATCTACAGCCGCACTGGGGGCTATATGGGCGTAGCGTTCGCGATTCCCATTGATGTGGCTATGGAAGTGCAGAGCCAGCTGCGCACCAGTGGCCGCGTCAGCCGTGGGCGCATCGGCGTGGTCATTCAGGAATTGACCAAGGAACTGGCCGATTCCTTTGGCCTGCCCAAGGCTGCGGGAGCCTTGGTGAATTCCGTGGAGAAGGGCGGTCCTGCCGAGAAGGCCGGTGTAGAGGCGGGCGACATCATCCTGAAGTTCGATGGCAAGACTGTGAATGCTTCCAGCGATCTGCCGCGAATTGTCGGTGCCACCCGGCCCGGCAGCAAGGTATCCATGCAAGTCTGGAGAAAAGGGGGCTCCCGAGACCTGACGGTGACAGTCGGCGAAATCCCAGAGGAAAAAACGGCGCAGCGCGGCCAAAAACGAGGGAAGCAGGCGGAAGCTACGGCAAACCGGCTGGGTCTGGTATTGAGCGAGCTGACACCCGAGCAGAAGCGCGATCTGAAAGTCGCCAATGGTCTTCTGGTCGAAGACGTGCGCGCCAACGGCAGCCGGGCCGACCTGCGCCCGGGAGACGTAATCCTGGCTGTCGTGCACAAGGGGTCGAGCGCGGAAGCGAAGAGCGTCGACCAGTTCAACAAGTTGCTGTCCCAGTTCGACAAGTCGGCGACGATCACCCTCCTGGTGAAACGCGGCGAGCAGCAGACCTACATCACGCTCAAAGGTAACGATGACAAGTAGGCAGAGGGCGCACCTGACGGTCTATAGCCGGGCCTGGTGCCATCTCTGCGACGAACTACTGGCCGCCCTCAGACCGATTTGCGAAGAACTGGGCGCAGATGTCGAAGTCGTCGACGTCGATGCCCATCCCGAGCACGAGGATGCGCACGGCGAGCGGGTTCCGGTCGTTGTAGGTGGCGGAACCGAGCTCTGCCACTACTTTCTGGATACTGCGGCAGTTCGTGCTTATTTGCTGAGTTTCCGGTAAAATTTCTCGCTTTCGTATGCCTCCGAAAGGGTGCTTTGCAGCACCCTTTCGTCTCTGATGGATCACATCCGCAATTTTTCAATCATCGCCCACATTGACCACGGCAAGTCAACGCTGGCCGACCGGATCATCCAGCTGTGCGGCGGCCTGTCCGAGCGCGAGATGGAAGCGCAGGTGCTCGATTCGATGGACATTGAGCGCGAGCGGGGCATCACCATCAAGGCGCAGACCGCTGCCCTGCAGTACAAGGCTCGCGACGGCCGCATCTACAACCTCAACCTGATCGACACGCCCGGGCATGTCGACTTTTCCTACGAAGTGTCGCGTTCGCTGTCGGCCTGCGAAGGCGCGCTGCTGGTCGTGGATGCTTCGCAGGGGGTCGAAGCACAGACGGTGGCTAATTGCTATACGGCCATCGAGCAGGGGGTCGAGGTCGTCCCGGTCCTGAACAAGATCGACCTGCCGGCAGCGGACCCGGATCGCGCGCGGGAGGAGATCGAGGACGTGATCGGCATCGACGCCACCGAGGCCGTGCTGGCCAGCGCCAAGACCGGGCTGGGGGTCGAGGACATCCTCGAGGCCATCATTGCCCGCATCCCGGCGCCCAAGGGCGATCCGGCCACCCCCCTGAAGGCGCTCATCATCGATTCCTGGTTCGACAACTATGTCGGTGTCGTCATGCTGGTGCGGGTGGTGGACGGCGCACTGCGCCCTAAGGACAAGATCCTGCTGATGTCCACGGATTCCCAGTACCTGTGCGAACAGGTTGGCGTGTTCACACCGAAATCCCAGTCGCGTAGCGCGCTCTCGGCAGGCGAAGTCGGGTTCATCATTGCAGGAATCAAGGAACTGAAGGCCGCCAAGGTTGGCGACACCATCACGCTGGCTGACCGCCGTGCCGCCGAACCGTTGCCCGGCTTCAAGGAGATCAAGCCGCAGGTCTTCGCCGGCCTCTATCCGGTCGAGGCGAACCAGTACGATGCCCTGCGCGAGGCCCTCGAGAAACTCAAGCTCAACGATGCTTCGCTCCAGTACGAGCCCGAGGTGTCGCAGGCGCTGGGCTTCGGTTTTCGCTGCGGCTTCCTCGGCCTGCTGCACATGGAGATCGTGCAGGAGCGCCTGGAGCGCGAATACGACATGGACCTCATCACGACGGCGCCCACCGTGGTGTACGAGGTGCTGTTGCGCGACGGTTCGGTGCTGACCGTGGAGAATCCTTCCAAGCTGCCGGATCCTTCGAAAGTCGAGGAAATCCGCGAGCCGATCATCACCACGACAGTATTTGTGCCGCAGGACTATGTGGGTGCGGTCATCACCCTGTGCGAGCAGAAGCGCGGCACACAGGTGAACATGCAGTACCACGGCCGCCAGGTCATGCTGACCTACGACATGCCTATGGCCGAGGTGGTCATGGACTTCTTCGACAAGCTGAAGTCCGTCTCACGCGGCTATGCCTCGCTCGACTATGAGTTCAAGGAGTATCGTTCGGCCGACGTCGTCAAGCTTGACATCCTGATCAATGGCGACCGCGTCGACGCGCTTTCCGTCATCGTGCATCGCGCCAATGCGCCATACCGCGGCCGCGAACTCGCCGCCAAGATGCGTGAGTTGATCCCACGCCAGATGTACGACGTGGCGATCCAGGCGGCCATCGGTTCCACCATCATCGCCCGCGAGAACATCAAGGCCTTGCGCAAGAACGTCCTGGCGAAATGCTACGGTGGCGACATTACCCGCAAACGCAAGCTGCTGGAGAAGCAGAAGGCTGGCAAGAAGCGCATGAAACAGGTTGGCAGTGTCGAAATCCCGCAGGAGGCCTTTCTGGCCGTGCTGCGTGTCGACTCAAAATAGGGATTTGATCTTGAACTTTGCTCTCATTCTTTTTCTGCTCACAGTTGCAACCGGCGCCATCTGGCTACTTGACATATTGGTGATGAAGAAAAGGCGAGGGGCGGATGCCGGCGAGCCGTGGTGGGTGGAATACGGTGCCAGCTTCTTCCCGGTAATCCTTGTTGTATTCCTCCTGCGGTCCTTTCTGGTGGAGCCGTTCAAAATCCCCTCCGGCTCGATGATACCGACACTGCTGGTCGGCGATTTCATACTGGTAAACAAGTACACCTATGGTATTCGCCTGCCGGTCATCAACAAGAAGGTGTTTGATTTGAACACCCCGCAGCGTGGCGACGTGATGGTGTTCCGCTGGCCGGAGGACCCCTCCCTTGATTACATCAAGCGTGTGATCGGTTTGCCAGGCGACAAAGTGGCCTGGCAGAACAAGCGCCTGTCCATCAACGGCAAGGAGATCCCCCTCACCAAGCAATCCGATTACCTGCACCCTGACCGCCTTTACTATTCGTCCCAGTATCAGGAAAGGTTGGGCGAGGTCGATCATAGAATCATTCTGGACAAGGATGCGCCAGCCTTCGTTACCCAGGTGCTGCAGTTTCCCGGCCGCGACAAATGCATCTACAATAGCGCCGGAGTGATTTGCGAGGTTCCCCCTGGACATTACTTTGTCATGGGTGATAATCGCGACGCCAGCAGCGACAGCCGGGTATGGGGATTCGTGCCGGATCAGAACATCGTCGGCAAGGCCTTCCTGATCTGGTTCAACTTTGGCGACCTGAAACGCATCGGCAGCTTCCATTGAAGGAGCACGGTATGATTGAAAAGCAGCGGGGTTTGAGCCTGATAGGCCTGATCATAGTCAGTGTCGTCTTGATTGGCGTTGCCGTCATCGGCATGAAGGTGGTGCCTTCGGTGATTGAGTACTTCACGATCATCAAGCACATCAAAACCATCGCGAACAGCGGGGCCGCCACGGTGGCAGAGGTGCGGAGTGCCTATGATCGTCAGTCCACCGTAGATGAAACCCCCAGCATCACTGGCGCCGATCTGGAAGTGACCAAGGAAGGCAACCAGTTGGTCATCTCCTTCGAATACGCGAAGAAAATCCCGATTGCCGGCAACGTCAGCATCCTCATTGATTATGCGGGCAGCAGTTCCGGCAGCAAACGACCGATCGAGTAAGTCGCTGGTGAATGAGCCTGCCATCCATTGAGCGTGCCATCGGCTACGTTTTCGTTAGCCGAGGCATACTGGATCAGGCGCTGACGCATCGCAGCTTTGCCGCGCAGCATAATGAGCGGCTGGAGTTTCTCGGCGATAGCGTTCTCAACTGCGTAATCGCACAAGCCTTGTATGAGCGTTTTGCGGGGGTGCGCGAAGGGGATCTGTCCCGCCTTCGCGCCAATCTGGTACGTCAGGAGACCTTGGCGGTAATCGCACAAAGGCTAGGCCTTGGCGAGCAATTGCGCCTCGGAGAAGGAGAACTGAAGAGCGGCGGGTTTCGCCGCCCCTCGATTCTTGCCGACGCGCTGGAGGCTGTCTTCGGCGCTGTCTTCGTCGATGGCGGTTTCGATCAGGCCCGGCACACGATTCTTCGCCTCTACGAACCCTCTCTCTCAAACCTAGACCCCCAACGTTCGGGCAAGGATGCCAAGACAACTCTGCAAGAGTTCCTGCAGGGACGCAGGCTGGCCTTGCCGCAGTACCAATTGCGCGCCACACGGGGCGAGGCCCATGCCCAGGAATTCGAAGTCGAGTGCCTGATACCCGAACTCGGCATATCCGCCACCGGACACGGTTCGAGCCGCCGTGCCGCCGAGCAGGAAGCCGCGAGGCGTGCGTTCGAACAGATAGGTACGAAATGAACGTATCGGACGGTTTTCGCTGCGGCCACATTGCCATCGTCGGCAGGCCGAACGTGGGCAAGTCGACATTGCTCAACCGTCTGGTTGGCCAAAAGCTCAGCATTGTGTCGCGCAAGGCGCAGACGACACGCCATCGCATTACTGGCGTGCTCACCCGGACCGGACAGCAATTCATTTTCGTCGATACGCCCGGATTCCAGATCAGGCACAAAAATGCGCTGAATCGCCTGATGAACCGCGGCGTGTCGCAGGCGCTTCACGACGTCGACATCGTCCTGCTGGTGATCGAGGCGGGGCGCTTCACGGAAGACGACAAGCGCATCCTTGGGATGATTCCGGAGGGCAAGACGGTGCTGCTGGTGATCAACAAGATCGACCGTCTCGCCGACAAAAAACGCTTGCTGCCCTTCATCGCGGAAATGGCCCGGACTTATCCCTTCGCCGAGATCGTTCCGGTGTGCGCCGCCAGCGGCATCGGCGGCGATGAATTGCTCGATGCGGCAGCCCGCTACCTGCCCGAATCGGCACCGCTGTTCGGCGAGGACGACCTGACCGACCGCAGCGAACGCTTCCTGGCGGCCGAATTCCTGCGCGAAAAGCTGTTCCGCCGCCTGGGCGAGGAACTGCCCTACGGCATGACGGTGGAGATCGAGCGCTTCGAACTGGAAGGCGCGCTGCGGCGGATCCATGCGGCCATCATCGTCGACAAGCCGGCGCACAAGGCGATCGTCATCGGCAGGGGCGGCGAGCAGTTGAAGGCCATCGCCAGCGACGCGCGGCGCGACCTAGAGAAACTGTTCGGCGGCAAGGTGTTCCTCGAGATCTGGGTCAAGGTCAAGGGCGGCTGGGCGGACGACGAGCGGGCGCTGAAAAGCCTGGGTTACGAATGAGCGGGTCCGGCAAGGGCAGGATGGATGGGCAGGCGGCCTACGTCCTGCATACCCATCCCTTCCGCGAGACCAGCCTGATCGTCGAGGCCTTCAGCCGGGATCACGGCCGGATCGCACTGGTGGCGCGCGGCGCGCGCCGGCCGCGCTCGGCGATGCGCGGGCTGCTGATGGCCTTCCAGCCGCTCGAACTAGGCTGGTTCGGCCAGGGCGAAATGCGCACCCTAGCCAAGGTCGAATGGATTGGCGGCCAACCGCTACTGCAGGCGCAGGCGCTGCTGCTTGGTTACTACATGAATGAATTGCTGCTCAAGCTGCTGCCGCGCGAAGATGCGCATCCGTCGCTGTTCCAGGCCTATGCCGAGGCGGTGCATGCCCTAGCGGTGGGCGAGCCGAGCCAAGCCTCGCTCAGGCGCTTCGAGAAAACGCTGCTGAAGGAGCTGGGCTACGGCCTGACGCTGGACCGCGAGGCGGACAGCGGCCGGCCGGTGGACCCGCAAAGGCACTACGCTTACGTCCTCGAGCGCGGGCCGGTGCCCCTGTCTGCCGAGGCGAGCGCAGCCGAATCGTTTTCCGGACGCGCGCTGCTGGCCATCGCGCGGGACGATTACAGCGAGGCCGAAACACTGGCGCAGTGCAAGCAGCTGATGCGCATGCTGTTACACCATTACCTCGGCGGCCAGCGACTGAGTTCGCGCCGCGTTTTCATGGAGCTGCAGGAATTGTGATTGAACTCGGCGTCAATATCGACCACGTGGCGACGCTGCGCCAGGCGCGCGGCACCTCCTATCCCGACCCCGTCCGCGCGGCGCTGCTGGCCGAGGGGAGCGGGGCGGACCTCATCACCCTGCACCTGCGCGAGGACCGCCGGCATATCCAGGATCACGACGTCGAGATCCTGCGTGGCAGGTTGAAAACGCGCATGAATCTGGAGGCGGCCGTTACCGACGAGATGGTGGCCTTCGCTCTGCGCATCCGTCCACACGACGTCTGCTTCGTGCCGGAGCGGCGGCAGGAGCTCACCACCGAAGGCGGCCTCGACGTGATCGGCGGCTTCGAGCGCGTGCGCGCCGCCTGCCGCGCCGCCACCGAGGCCGGCATCCGTGTTTCGCTCTTCATCGATGCCGAGGCGCGCCAGATCGACGCCGCCCGGGAATGCGGCGTGCCGGCCATCGAGATCCACACCGGCCGCTACGCCGAGGCCGTAGCGCCGGCGGAAATCCGCGAGGAACTCGAGCGCGTCGCCGAGGCGGCGCGCTACGCCTACAAGCTCGGCTTCAAGGTGAATGCCGGCCACGGCCTGCATTACGAGAACGTCAAGCCGATGGCGGCCATCCCCGAGATCGTCGAACTCAACATCGGCCATGCCATCGTCGCCGAGGCCATCTTCTGCGGCTGGCAGGAGGCGGTGCGCCGCATGAAGCAGCTGATGCTGGAGGCACGGCGGTGATCCACGGCGTCGGCACCGATATCGTCGCCATCGCGCGCATCGAGCAGATGCTGGCCGAGCACGGCGAACGCACCGCCGCCAAGCTGCTGGCGGCCGCCGAGATGGACCGCTATCGCCAGGCGTCCCGGCCGGCCGCCTTCCTGGCCAAGCGTTTCGCCGCCAAGGAGGCGCTCGGCAAGGCCCTCGGCCTCGGCCTGCGCGATCCGGCGACGCTGCACAACATCGCGGTGCAGAGCGACGGCATCGGCCGCCCCAGCTTTGAGTACGCGCCGCCGCTCGCCGACTGGATGCTGTCAAGGCGGCTACGGGCCCATCTCAGCCTGAGTGACGAATCCGACACCGCCATCGCCTTCGTCGTCGTGGAAAAGGAAGACACGCCATGACCGCTTCCCTGCCGCTCGGCCCGCTGATGCTCGACCTGGCGGGGCCGCGCCTCACTGATGAAGAACGCGAGCTCCTGCAGCATCCGCTGGTCGGCGGCGTCATCCTGTTCAAACGCAATTTCGAGTCGCTCGCCGTATTACAGGAACTGACTTTCGAGATTCACACGCTGCGAGAGCCACCGCTGCTGATCGCCATCGACCACGAGGGTGGGCGCGTGCAGCGCTTCCGCCACGGCTTCACCGTGCTGCCGCCGATGCGCGCGCTGGGCGCGCTGTGGGACAGCGACCCCGCCCATGCCCTCGAGACGGCCGAGGCAGCCGGCTACGTGCTGGCCGCCGAGCTGCGCGCCTGCGGCATCGACCTCAGCTTCACGCCTGTGCTCGACCTCGACCACGGCACCAGCGAGATCATCGGCAATCGCGCCTTCCATCACGATCCCGCCGCGGTGACGGCGCTCGCCGGCGCTCTCATCGCCGGCTTGCGCCGCGCCGGCATGGCCAATGTCGGCAAGCATTTCCCCGGCCACGGCTTCGTCGCCGCCGATTCCCACGTGGCGATCCCGGTCGACACGCGGCCGGTGCAGGCGCTGTATCCGGACCTTGCACCTTACCGCGCCCACCGCAAGATGGATCTCGCCGCCGTCATGCCGGCGCACGTCATCTACGAAGACCTCGATCCCAGCCCGGCCGGTTTTTCCTCCTACTGGCTGCGCTATGTGCTGCGCGGCGAACTCGGCTTCGACGGCGTGATCTTCAGCGACGATCTGTCGATGGAGGGCGCCAGCGTCGCTGGCGGCTTCGTCGACCGCGCCGATGCCGCCCTCGCCGCCGGCTGTGACATGGTGCTGGTGTGCAACAACCCGGACGCGGCGCGGCGGCTGCTGCGCGAGTGGCGGCCGCAGCACGACCCCGTCTCCGCGCGACGGCTGGAGGAGCTGCTTCCTGCCACGCCGGCGCCTTCCCTTGTGGCCCAGCAGAGCGAGCCCGCCTACCGGCAGGCGCTGGCGATGCTCGAGGCGGTCAAGGAGTAGGGCATGGTGGCGACCGCGACGACGCTGCTCGAATGCCGTGCCTGCCCGCGTCTGGCGGGCTTCCTCGCGGATTGCCGCCGCGCCCAGCCCGGCTATTTCGCACGGCCGGTGCCGCCGTTCGGCGACCCGAAAGCAAGCCTGCTCATCGTCGGCCTGGCGCCGGGCTACAACGGCGCCAACCGCACCGGGCGACCCTTCACCGGCGATTACGCCGGCGTGCTGCTGTATTCCACCCTGCATCGCTTCGGCTTCGCCAACCGTCCGCAGTCCATCTCGGCAGACGACGGCCTGCAGCTCGCCGGCTGCCGCATCACCAACGCCGTGAAGTGCGTGCCGCCGGAGAACAAGCCGGAAACGGACGAGATCAGGACCTGCAATCGCTATCTGGCCGCCGAACTGGCCGCCTCACCGCAGGCGCGTGTCGTCCTGGCGCTGGGCCTGGTGGCGCACAACGCCGTGCTGCAGGCGCTGACTTTGAAGCGCAGCGCCTGCAAGTTCGCCCACGGCGCCCGTCACGTCCTGCCGGACGGTCGCATCCTGCACGACAGCTATCACTGCAGTCGCTACAACACGCAGACCGGTCGGCTGACCGAACCGGCCTTTCACGCCGTCTTCGAATCCATTCGCTCAGATCTGAAGCGCTGACATGTTCGACAGCAAGACCCTGATCCGTTCCCTGCCCGAGGAACCCGGGGTCTACCGCATGCTCGACGCCGAGGGCCGCGTGCTCTACGTCGGCAAGGCCAAAGCCCTCAAGAAGCGCGTCGCCTCCTACTTCCAGAAGACCAACCTGAGCCCGCGCATCCGGCTCATGGTCGGGCAGGTGGCCAGCGTCGAGGTGACCGCCACCCGTTCCGAAGCCGAGGCGCTGATCCTCGAGAACAACCTTATCAAGAGCCTGTCGCCGAAGTTCAACATCCTCTTCCGTGACGACAAGTCCTATCCATATATAGAACTGTCGGCCGATGCCTGCCCGCGCATCGCCTTCCACCGCGGCGCCTTCGACAAGGGTGCGCGCTACTTCGGGCCGTTTCCGCATGCCCAGGCCGTGCGCGAGAGCATCCACCTTTTGCAGCGCATCTTTCTTTTGCGCACCTGTGAGAATTCGGTATACCAGAACCGGTCGCGCCCCTGCCTGCTGCACCAGATCCGTCGCTGCAGCGCACCCTGCGTTGGGCTGATTTCCCAATCCGATTATGCAGCGGACGTGCGCCTGGCCGAGATGTTCCTCAAGGGCCGGCACGGCGAAGTCATCGATCGCCTGACCGAGGCCATGCAGGTTGAGGCGGATCGGCTGCAATTCGAAAAGGCGGCAGCGCTGCGCGACCAGATTCGGTCCCTGCAAAATGTGCTGCATCGGCAATATGCCGAGAGCGCACGTGAGGAGGACGTCGATATCGTCGCTGCCGTAGCCGAGCGCGGCATGCTGGTCATCAATCACGCCATGGTGAGGGGCGGGCGGCATCTCGGCGACAAGGCGCACTTCCCGCTAAATGCCCAGGAGTGCTCTCCCGAGGAGGGCTTGCTGGCCTTCCTTGAGCAGCATTACGCGGATCACCCTGCACCGCCGCGCATTCTGCTCAATCTGGAGGCGCCGGAAGACCGCGAGGCGATGTTCGCAGAGGCGGCAGGTCATGCGGTTTCCCTGCAGCGTCCCCGCAACGAGATGGAACGCGCCTGGCTGGCCGTCGCGGAGCGTAATGCCCGCCTCGCCATCGAAGCGCAGGCCACGCAACAATTCAATGTTGAAGGACGTCTGGAACGGCTGCGCGATGCGCTCGGTGGCACGGAGGCGCTGCGGCGCATCGAGTGCTTCGACATCAGCCACACCATGGGGGAGGCGACAGTCGCTTCCTGCGTGGTGTGCGTCGACGGCGCCATGAAGAAGGGTGAATACCGGCGCTATAACATCGCGGGGATCACGCCCGGCGACGACTATGCGGCGATGCGCCAGGCGTTGGCGCGCCGCTACGAAAAAGTTGCAGCGGGGGAGGGGGTCCGCCCCGACCTGATCCTGATCGATGGCGGCAAGGGGCAGGTGGGTGCCGCGCGCGAAGTCCTGTCGGAGCTGGGGCTGGCCGACTTGCCCGCCATCGGTGTGGCGAAAGGTGAAGAGCGCAAACCCGGACTGGAAACCCTGCTGCTGCCGGATACCGAGTTGCCACTCAACTTGCCGGCAAACGATCCGGCCTTGCATCTCATCCAGCAAATTCGCGACGAAGCGCACCGGTTTGCGATTGCGGGTCATCGCGCACGCCGCGCCAAAGTGCGAATTCGCTCAAGCCTTGAGAATATTCCCGGGGTCGGCCCTGCCAAGCGCAAGCGACTGCTGGCGCAGTTCGGTGGCTTGCAGGGCGTAAGGTCGGCTACGGTCGAAGACTTGTGTCGGGTGGATGGTATCAGCCGCAAACTGGCCGAAGCGATTTACAATCAGCTGCACTGACCGCGAAGAGAACGGACGATGCCACTCAACATTCCCAACCTGCTGACCTGGGGCCGCATCCTCCTGATTCCGCTTTTCGTCGGTGTTTTCTACATTCATCACGATTGGCTGGCGCCGCAGGAGCAAAACCTGGCGGCGACGGCCATTTTCATCGTGGCGGCTCTGACCGATTGGCTAGATGGCTATCTGGCGCGCACCTTGAAGCAGACTTCAGCGTTCGGTGCGTTCCTTGATCCTGTGGCGGACAAACTAATGGTAGCGGCGGCCCTGATCATGCTGGTCCAATTGGACCGTGCGGATACAATCGTTGCTTTCATCATCATTGGCCGGGAAATCACCATTTCCGCGTTACGCGAGTGGATGGCCAAAATCGGCGCCTCCCGAAGTGTCGCAGTATCCTTCCTGGGCAAGGTGAAAACAGCCAGCCAGATGGTCGCCATTCCAATGCTGCTCTATCACGATCCTTTGTCGCTATTCGATCCGCAGCGCGTTGGAACGTGGCTGATTTATCTTGCAGCCGTACTCACTTTGTGGTCGATGATTTATTACATGCGAATGGCGTGGCCGCACATCGTGGAAAGGGCGTAAGGATAGGGCAGGGAAGCTTGACACTCCAGGCAGCGCCGCTATAATGCTCGCCTGTTCCGCGGGAATAGCTCAGTTGGTAGAGCGCAACCTTGCCAAGGTTGAGGTCGGGAGTTCGAGACTCCTTTCCCGCTCCAGATTTCCGGGGAAAGCGTAGCCAACTGCGTTTTCCCCTTTTAGCTTCATCAAGCCCGGATATTCCGCGGCGGGGTAGCAAAGTGGTTATGCAGCGGCCTGCAAAGCCGTCTACGCCGGTTCGATTCCGACCCCCGCCTCCAATCCTTTACGGTTTCGTTCCTTTCCTCGCCCGGATGGCGAAATTGGTAGACGCAAGGGACTTAAAATCCCTAGCCAGCAATGGCGTGCCGGTTCGATTCCGGCTCCGGGCACCATCAAAGCTTACTTGTGCCCAGCATACTGAATTGAATATAGATAAGGCTTTTGTATCCTTTAAGAAATTTAACATAATACAGATTATACGAACAAGATGTCGATAACTGAACTCTGTTTGACTTTGTTCCAGCCGCGCGCTAACTATTCCCTTGCTCCAGCCTCTTTGAGTAAATCAACGATCTCCCTGTGGCCGCCTTCAAATGCCCACTTCAATGCGGTCCCTCCCCCTGGGGTGCGAATGTCAGTGTCGGCATGTGCCTTGAGCAGCAACTTGACCGTTTCTATGTGACCATTCTTTGCGGCTAGCATCAGCGCAGTTGCCTGGTTAGGCACCAGCGCATCGACATCAGCGCCCTTGAGTAATAAGTACGCAACGACTTCTTCATGCCCATCGAAAGCGGCATAGGCCAAAGGCGTCCATCCAGAGTGATTGATTTCTGCCCCAGCCGCCACCAGAAGTTTCACGATATCCAGATGTCCCTTCAGGGCAGCAAACATCAGGGGCGTGTCCCCATATTGATTCCTTATCCGCACACGCGCCCGATGCTCAACCAGGAATTGCACGAGCTCTACATTCCCCTTTTGTACCGCCAGCATAAGCAGGGAATTCCCCGACCTGTCGACGGTATTGACGTCCATTCCACGCTGCAGAATCGAGGTGACAGTCCGCGTATCGTCATTCTCGATAGCCAGCAACAAGTCCTCATAAATGCCCGCGGAAGCTGTGCCGGAAGAGATAACCAGCGCCATGCCAAGCGCTGCAATCCTTGTCACCTTCCTTATTAGAAACAAAGTCAATTTGGTCAATTTATTGCAACCTTGAATAAGCGACAGAAGTTTGCGGTCGTGGTCCGTTCTACCTCCTTGACGTCCAAGCCTCTGAGGTTGGCAATTTCATTTGCCACATAGCGGACATAAGCCGGTTCGTTGGTCTTGCCGCGATACGGTACGGGAGCCAAATACGGCGAATCAGTTTCCACCAATATCCGATCTAGAGGGATAGATTTTGCGACTTCCTTAAGTTGTTTGGCGTTCTTGAAGGTAACAATTCCAGAAAACGAAATATGAAAACCGAGGGCAATTGCACTTTCTGCTACGGCCAAGGTTTCCGTAAAGCAATGCATTACCCCTCCAACCGCTTCGGCACCCTCTTCGCGCATGATTTTCAGGGTGTCCTCCGCGGCATCTCTTGTATGAATAATCAAAGGCTTACCTGAGTCCTTGGCGGCTCTGATATGAACTCGGAAACGCTCCCGTTGCCATTCCGGTCGGTCCTTATGCCAGTAGTAATCAAGTCCGGTTTCGCCAATCCCTATGACACGTTTGTGCTGAGCATAGCGCACTAGTTCCGCCACACCTGGCTCGGAGCAATCCTGGTGTTCTGGGTGCACGCCAACCGATGCAAAAAGATTCATGTGCTGCTCGGCTAGAGCAAGCACGTCCGGCAACTTTTCCAGGCTGACGCCAATGCAAAGCGCTGCGCCAACATCGGCATCTTTCATTGAATTGAGGACTTGGTCGATTCTGCCGGCGAGTTCAGGGAAATCAAGGTGGCAATGCGAGTCAACCAGCATCAAGGTGCGACACTGCTAAATGGTATGGGTCTGGCGGCCGGCAGGATAGCCGGCCAGGATGGTTTCTATCTTGCGCTTGGCCGCCTGTCCGGATTCGTCTTCGCTGAATTGCACCCCAATGCCCTGCGTCTTGTTGTTCTGCGCGCCTGCCGGGGTGACCCAAACAACTGATCCAGCGATGGGCAGTTTCCCGGGTTCATCCATCAGCGACAGCAGCATGAATACCTCATCGCCGATCGCATAAGGCTTGGCGGTGGGCACAAAGATCCCCCCGCGCTTCAGATAGGGCATGTATGCTGCATAAAGCGCTGATTTTGAATTGATGTTTAGTGATAGAACGCTTGGGCGGGCACCTACAGGCTGGGGTTTTGCAGGCTCTGACATGAAGTCCGTTATCTCCCACTCAAGGCTGCTCGCGCATAACGAGACAGCATGTCTTCAAGGAACAGTCGAGGATTCAATGGGTGTTGCGATACGGCCTTTATCCGCAGCAACTCATTGTAGCAGTCAATTAAAGCCGTTATCGAAGCTCGTCCCGCAGCTGCGCGAACTTCCTGCATTTTATGGGTGTGAAAAACTGCCAGACCGCATAGTTTCATGATGACCAGATCGAACACCCATTTTTGCAACCAGCTTACCAGCGTGCGCCTATCTACCGAGGCCTCCCCTTCCTTGTTTTCCTTCAGCCAGACCTCCCAACGCCCGGCTATCGCGACGGGACCGGCAAGTTCAAGTTGCGCCAAATCCCGATAAAAGCCATCCAGGCGCTCCCAGTTTCCAGCTTCTCCTGCAGCGGCCAGCGGCATACCGCCGGCGTGGGCCAGCAGGTCCTCGGCATGCGGGATGCCCGATTCCCGTAACCAGGCCATTGCCTGAGAGGTTGTTGGTTTCGGGAAGTTGAATGTGTGGCACCGGCTGAGTATCGTCGGCAATAACCTTCTTTTGTTATTAGTTATCAATATAAACAATGTACTTGATGATGGTTCTTCAAGCATTTTAAGAAGTGCATTTGCGGTGGCCTGATTCATTGCTTCGGCTGGTTGGATGATGATGATGCGGGCCCCCTGGCGGTGGGTGCCGATGCCAAGGAAGTCGTCAAGGACGCGAATTTGATTGATGCGGATCTGCTCTGACTTTTTCTTTTGGGTGGCCGGTTCCGTATCGTCATCCGCCCCGTCAGATTCGTCGCTACCTGGTTCAATCAACCTGAAGTCGGGGTGATTGCCAGCCGAAAACCAGGTGCAGGACGGGCATTTCCCGCAAGCCTCCGCAATCCCGCTTGCACTCTCGCACAGCAGCCTGGCCGCCATGGCTCGTGCAAAATCCATTTTGCCACCACCCTGCGGACCTCCAAGAAGGAGTGCATGCGGTAGGCGATCAGCCTGCCCGATAAGTCGGTTCCAGTGCTCGCTATGCCACGAATAAATCATTATAATTATAATGTTGCAATTATTAGTTCAAGTGATTTCTGTATTTCGGGTATGCTTTTCCTGGAGTCGATCACCTTGATGCGATCTGGTTCGGCGCCTGCCCGTTGCAAATATGTGTCTCTGACGCGTTCGAAGAATTCCTGCGTTTCCTTCTCGAAACGATCAGGTGCATTTCCGGTTTTTGCCAATCGCCCGCAGGCGATTTCGGGGGGCAGGTCGAAAACAATCGTGAGATCAGGTTGGAAGCCGGCCTGGACCCAGCTTTCCAGCGCCATGATTTTCTCCGGAGCCAGCCCCCTTCCTCCGCCTTGGTAGGCATAGGAGGCATCGGCAAAGCGGTCTGAAACCACCCATTTCCCCGCTGCCAAGGCCGGCAGGATCAACTTGTCCAGATGCTCCCGCCGAGCGGCAAACATCAGCAACGCCTCCGTTTCGATATGCATGGGTTCGGACAGCAGCAAGGCGCGCAGTTTTTCCCCAAGCGGCGTCCCGCCGGGCTCACGGGTTGCGACGATTTCCCTGCCCTGGTGCTTCAGAAAATCGATGAGCCAGGCATGATGGGTGCTCTTTCCTGCTCCGTCGATGCCTTCCAGAGTGATGAATTTGCCGCGCATTCAATTCCCTTTTCGCAATTGGTATTTCGCCACGGCCCGGTTGTGCTCGTCCAGAGTGCGGGAAAACTGGCTGGAGCCGTCGCCGCGCGCGACGAAATACAGCATCTCGGTTCTTGCAGGATGCAGTACCGCCTGGATCGAGGCCAGTCCGGGCATGGCGATGGGTGTCGGCGGCAGGCCGGGCCGCGTGTAGGTATTGTAGGGGCCATCCGCCAGTAGGTCGCGCTTGCGCAGATTGCCGTCGAACTTATCGCCCAGGCCATAGATGACCGAGGGATCGGTCTGCAGCAACATCCCCCTTTTCAGCCGGTTGAGGAAAACGGAGGCGATTTGCGTGCGGTCCCGGGATTGTCCGGTTTCCTTTTCCACGATCGAAGCCAGGATCAGGGCTTCATACGCTGATGCGTAGGGCAGGCCGGTCTCGCGGCCTGCCCATTCAGCCTGCAGTATCTGGTTCAGCTGTCGATGCGATCGCCTGAGTATGTCGATGTCGCCCGACCCCTTGGCGAAGAGATAGGTGTCCGGAAAAAAACGGCCCTCGGCCGGTCCTTCTATGCCCAGCCTGTCCATGATCTGACTTTCCGTCCAGCCAGCCGTGTCATGGCGGATATCCGGATGGGCATCGAGGGCGGATCGCATCTGCCGGAACGTCCATCCTTCCAGGAATACGACTTCCGCCTGGGTGACGTCGCCCCGCGTCAGTTTTTCCAGCAACTGCAATGGGGTGATGCCCCGGGAAACCTCATAGCTGCCTGCCTTGATCTCTGCAGCCTTGCCCAAGGCACGCCCAAGCAAGGTGAATTGCCAGGCCGGCATCGAGAAGCCAGCCTCCTCGATCTGGCGCGAGGCGCTGCGCAGGGGGCTGCCCGCCTTGATCGTGAAGTCGAGCGGGCTGTTTTTTAACAAGATCGGCGAGATGGCGAAATACCCCATCCAGCCAACAAAGAGGAGCGCTACGGCAAACATCAAGCCGAACAGGCGAAACATCCAGCGCATTATCGGACAGGGATTGAAAAGGGGCAGGTCCGCAAAAAGATATAATAACCCACCCCCAATCTGACGAAGACAACATGAATTCGAACTGGCAGAACTTCCTCGCAACCCGTGGCGCGCGCTTTGAAGCTGGCCAGGTGCTTGATTTCGGCGATGCCAAGTCTGAGCTTGCAGCTGCCGAATCTGGCACCGTGCTAGCGCCCCTGACTCAGTTCGGTCTGATCCGGGCGACCGGCGAAGATGCCGCGACATTCCTGCACAATCTGCTTTCCAACGACATCCAGCACCTCGGACGAAATCATGCCGAACGATGCGGGTTCTGCAGCCCGAAGGGGCGCCTCCTGGCCGACTTTCTGATCTGGCGCGAGAACAACGATTACCTGCTGCAGCTGTCCACCGACATCAAGCCGGCGATCCTCAAGAAACTCGGCATGTATGTTCTGCGCTCGAAAGTGAAGCTCTCGGATGCGAGCGTCGATACCGTCCTGCTCGGCATTGCCGGCGATGGGGCAGCAGTCGCCCTTAAGGCTCTGGGACTGGAAATTCCTGCTGCGCCGTTCGATGTGGCGCATTTCGCCGACGGTTCGGCCATCCGTCTGGACGCGCACCGCTACCAATTGGCGCTGCGGCCTGACGCGGCTGTCCGGATGTGGGATCAGCTGGCTACCCTGATGACGCCGGCCGGCGCGACAACCTGGCGCTGGCTGGAGGTTGCGGCGGGCATTCCGCACATCACTTCTTTCACCCAGGAAGAGTTTGTGCCGCAAATGGCCAACCTCGAGTTGATCGGCGGCGTCAGTTTCACCAAGGGCTGCTATCCCGGCCAGGAAGTGGTGGCGCGGACGAAATATCTCGGCAAGGTCAAGCGCCGCGCCTATCGCGCGCATGTCCAGGGAAACTGCCCCCTGCCCGGCACGGATCTTTTCAGCCCCGATCTGCCGGACCAGTCGTGCGGCAAAGTCATCGAGGCCGTGCCGAGTCCTGCGGGGGGGTGCGAGATGCTGGCCTCGATGCTGATGTCGAGTGCCGAAACGGGCGATGTGCGCCTGGGCAGCGCTGACGGCCCGCGGCTGGAATTCCGCTCCCTGCCCTACGCGCTCGAATAGCCGTCACAGGCCATGTGCCTGATCCTGCTTGCCTGGCAGGCCCACCCCGACTACCCCCTGGTGGTGGCGGCCAATCGCGACGAGTACTTTTCCCGCCGTACTGCAGCGGCTGACTTTTGGAGCGATGCGCCGGACGTTCTGGCTGGACGCGATCTCGAGGCAGGCGGCACCTGGCTGGGCGTGACCCGAAGCGGGCGCTTTGCCGCGCTGACCAACTATCGTGATCCTGCGCGGAACAAGACGGGCGCACCTACGCGCGGCGGACTGGTTAGTCGCTTCCTGGCAGACGACCAGCCTGCCGAGAACTATTTGTCGGAGCTCGAATCCAGCGCGCATCGTTACAACGGCTTCAATCTTGTCTTCGGCGACCTGAATGGCCTATGGTGCTTTTCGAATTGTGGCGAAGGAGAACAGGCGCTCGCGCCCGGCGTGTATGGCCTGTCGAACCATTTGCTCGACACACCCTGGCCAAAGGTTGCGCGGGGCAAGTCGGCCCTGAGCGGCGCCCTTCAGGCCTTGCCCGACGAAGCGTTGCTTTTCGCCCTGTTGCGCGACGACAGCATCGCGCCGGACGAGGCGCTGCCGCGCACCGGGGTCAGCCTGGAGTGGGAGCGGCTGTTGTCCGCAGCTTTTGTCCGTTCACCTCAATATGGAACGCGTTCGGCCACCGTCCTGCTGAGAGACCGATCCGGCAGGGTTCGCTTCATCGAGCAGGGGTTCCTGCCGGATGCCTCGCCAGGCGAGAGGCGCGAGTTCGCTTTCGCCGTTTCCGGACCGGCTATTCGGTAATCTCCACCGCCGTTCTCGCCGGAACAAGGTCGAAGAGCTCGACAATATCCCGGTTGTGCATGCGGATGCAGCCGATCGAGCCGGGCTGGCCCAGCTCGGTACCGTCGGGCGTGCCATGGATGTAGACAAAGCGGCGCATGGTGTCGACATCGCCCAATCGGTTGCGGCCGGGTTCGCAGCCGGAAAGCCAGAGGATGCGCGTCAGGATCCAGTCGCGCCCCGGATGCTTGTCTGCAAGTTCGCGTGAATAGATTTCGCCTGTCGGCCGTCTTCGGACGAACACGGCGTTCTCGGGCTGTCCTGCACCGATTTTCGCACGCACGATATGGCGGCCGCGCGGCGTACGGTAGCTGCCGCGTTGTTCCCCAGGCCCCATCTTGGAGGTCGAGACCGTGTAGGAACGCAGGCGTTTCCCCGAGTCGTCGAATAGTTCGAGAGATTGGCGGGAGAGCGAGACGCGGATCTTCATTTCAGGCGGTTTCCGTCCTGCCGCGCCTTGCAGCGAAGAATCCGGTAAGGAGCGCGCCGCACTCCTGGGCGAGCACGCCTTCTTTCACTATCGCATGAAAATTCAGGCGCGACTCGCCAAAAAGATTCACAACACTGCCACTGGCCCCGGTCTTGGGATCTCGCGCGCCGAACACCACCCGGGCGATTCGTGCGTGGATGATGGCGCCGGCGCACATGACGCAGGGTTCCAGAGTGACGTAGAGCTCGCAGCCGGGCAGGCGGTAATTTCCCAATTTGCGGGCAGCATCCCGCAGGGCGACAATTTCGGCATGGGCGGTCGGATCCTGACGAGAAATCGGCGCGTTGAAGCCGCGCCCGATGATTTCGCCGTCCTTGACCACCACGGCCCCGACCGGCACCTCCCCCAGCGCGCCGCCCTCACGCGCCAAGCGCAGCGCTTCGGTCATGTAGCCCTCGTCCATTGCTGCGGATTCGGTCATTTACGGCTTCCCCTTGCCATGAAGAGTGCTGTAGCATTCAATTCGATTGGCATGTCACGCCCCGGTTTCGTGGACACAAGGAAGGATAAATCATGGCGCGCTGGTTGCGGTTTGCACACCAAGGCTCGATCGGCTTCGGCATGGTGGACAAGGATACCATCCAGGTCTGTTTGGGCGATCTGTTTGCCGGCGCGAACCCGAGCGGCGAGCGCCTGGCCCTGGATGCGGTAACCCTACTGCCACCCTGCCAGCCGAGCAAGATGCTGGGGCTCTGGAACAACTTTGCGGCTCGAGCGGAATTTGAAAAGCTGCAGCGCCCCGATCATCCCCTCTGGTTCGTCAAGACGAACAACTGCTTCATGGCGCATGGTGAGCCGATCCGGCGGCCTGTGGGCTACGCAGGCCCGGTGGTCTTCGAGGGGGAACTGGGCGTGGTCATCGGCAAGCCCTGCCGGAATGTCAGCGAGGCGGAAGCCGACCAGTATGTTTTCGGTTACACCTGCGTGAACGACGTCACCGCCCGGCAAATCTTGCGCAGCGATCCGAGCTTTCCGCAATGGAGCCGCGCCAAGAGCTTCGACACCTTCGGGCCTTTCGGGCAGACCATCGCCACGGGCATCGAGCCTGACACCCTTTTCGTCCGGACACTGGTGAACGGTGTGGAGAAGCAGAACTACCCCGTGGCCGACATGTTCTTCAGGCCGCGCGCCATCGTCAGCCGCCTGTCCCAGGACATGACGTTGATGCCGGGCGATGTTATCGCCTGCGGCACATCACTGGGGGCCGGCCCGATCGAGGAAGGCGATCTGGTGGAAATCGAGATCGAGGGTGTAGGCAGGCTATCCAACCGCTTCGACTGAACCGCCCTACTCCCACTCGATGGTCGCCGGCGGCTTGCCGGAGATGTCGTAGACGACGCGGTTGATGCCGCGCACCTCGTTGATGATGCGGTTGGAGACCTTGGCCAGAAGACCGTAAGGCAGTTCGGCCCATTGGGCAGTCATGAAGTCCTGTGTCTGCACGGCGCGCAAGGCGACCACGTTCTCGTAGGTGCGGCCGTCGCCCATGACGCCGACCGAGCGCACCGGCAGGAAGACGGCAAAGGCCTGGGAGGTCTTTTCGTACCAGTCCGCCGCGCGCAGTTCGTCGATAAAGATGGCGTCGGCGCGGCGCAGAAGATCGGCGTATTCGCGCTTCACCTCGCCGAGGATACGCACCCCCAGGCCGGGGCCCGGGAAGGGATGGCGATACACCATGTCGTGCGGCAGTCCGAGCGCCACGCCCAATTCGCGCACCTCGTCCTTGAACAGTTCGCGCAGCGGCTCCAGCAGCTTGAGATGCAGCGTTTCCGGCAGTCCGCCGACGTTGTGATGCGACTTGATGGTGTGGGCCTTCTTGGTCTTGGCGCCGGCGGATTCGATCACGTCCGGGTAGATGGTGCCCTGCGCCAGCCACTTGGCCTTCGGCAGTTTTTTCGCCTCGGCCTGGAATACCTCGACAAAGTCAGCCCCGATGATACGGCGTTTCTGCTCCGGTTCCGTGACGCCGGCCAGCCGGCCGAGGAACTGGTCGCTGGCATCGACATGAATGACCTTGACGCCGAGGCTGCGGGCGAAGGTTTTCATAACCTGCTCCGCCTCGTTCAGGCGCAGCAGGCCGTTGTCCACGAAAACGCAGGTGAGCTGGTCGCCGATGGCGCGATGGATCAGTGCTGCCGCAACGGACGAATCGACGCCGCCCGACAGGCCGAGGATGACTTCCTCATTGCCGACCTGGGCGCGGATCTTGTCGACGGCTTCGCCGATGTAATCCGGCATGTTCCAGTCGCCCGTGCAACCGCAGATGTCCAGCACGAAACGGGCGATGATGGCCTTGCCCTGGATGGTGTGGGTGACCTCCGGGTGAAATTGAACGCCGTAGAAACGGCGTGACTCGTCGGCCATTCCGGCGATGGGCGTCGCTTCGTTGCTGGCGATGACCTTGAAGCCCGGCGGCAGCTCGGTGACCTTGTCGCCGTGGCTCATCCAGACGTCGAGCAGGCCGTGGCCTTCGGCATTGACGCTGTCCTGGATGCCTTCCAGCAGCCTGGAGTGGCCGCGGGCGCGGATTTCCGCATAGCCGAACTCGCGTTTCTTCGCCCCTTCCACCTTGCCGCCCAGTTGTGCCGCCATGGTCTGCATCCCGTAGCAGATGCCCAGGACCGGTATGCCCAGCTCGAAGACGGCCTGCGAGGCGCGATAGGCCTCTTCTTCATACACCGAGTTCGGTCCGCCGGAGAGGATGATGCCGACAGGCGCGAACTCGCGGATGAAGGCTTCCGAAACGTCGTAGGGATGCAGTTCGCAATAGACCTGCTGCTCGCGCACGCGGCGTGCGATCAGCTGCGAGTATTGCGCCCCGAAATCGAGAATCAGGATTTTTTTATGCATGGGTGGTGCGCCTCGTGGCGCTATTCGACGCGGTAGTTGGGCGCTTCCTTGACGATCTGCACGTCATGGACATGCGATTCGCGCACGCCTGCTGAGGTGATCTCGACGAACTCGGCGCGGCTGCGCATCTCGTCGATGCCGTTCGATCCGACATAGCCCATGCTGGCGCGCAGCCCGCCCATCAGCTGATGGATCACGGCGCCGACCGGCCCCTTGTAGGGCACGCGTCCCTCGATGCCCTCCGGCACGAGCTTCTCGACATTGGCGTCGGCTTCCTGGAAATAGCGGTCGGCCGCCCCCTGCTGCATGGCGCCGAGGGAGCCCATGCCGCGGTAGGACTTGTAGGAACGGCCTTGGAACAGCTCGATCTCGCCGGGCGCTTCCTCGGTACCGGCGAACAGGCCGCCCAGCATGACGGCATAGGCGCCGGCGGCAATGGCTTTGGAGATGTCCCCGGAATAGCGGATGCCGCCGTCGGCGATGAGAGGAACCCCTGAATCACGCAGCGCAGTGGCGACGCTGTCGATTGCCGTTATTTGGGGCACGCCGACACCGGCGACGATGCGGGTGGTGCAGATCGAACCGGGGCCGATGCCGACCTTGACGCCGTCGGCGCCGTGATCGACGAGGGCGCGCGCCGCATTGGCGGTGGCAATATTGCCGCCGACAACATCCACCCGGGGGAAATGCGTCTTGACCCACTTGACGCGGTCAAGCACACCCTGTGAATGACCGTGTGCGGTATCGACTACGATCAGGTCGACGCCGGCCTCAACCAGCAGTTCTGCGCGTTCTTCCGTGCCGGGACCGACGCCGATGGCCGCACCGACCCGTAGGCGTCCAAAGTTATCCTTGCAGGCGGAAGGGTGCTCGGTGGACTTGAGGATGTCCTTCACGGTGATCAGGCCGCGCAGCTCGAAGTCGCCGTTGATGACGAGCACTCGCTCGAGCCGGTGCTTGTGCATCAGTGCCTTGGCGTCTTCCGGATTGCAGCCTTCCTTCACGGTAACGAGGCGTTCGCGCGGGGTCATGATATTGCGCACCGGCTGGTCGAGCTTGGTCTCGAAACGCAGATCGCGGTTGGTGACGATACCGACAACCTTGTTTCCTTCGACCACCGGCAGGCCCGATATCTTGTGCTGCCGGGTCAGGGCCAGCACTTCCCGCACTGGCATGTCGGGCGGGATAGTAATCGGATCCTTCAGCACCCCTGACTCGAAACGCTTGACCTTGGCCACTTCTGCGGCTTGGGCACGGGGTGGCAGATTCTTGTGCACGATGCCGATACCGCCTTCCTGCGCCAAGGCGATCGCGAGGCGCGCCTCTGTCACGGTGTCCATGGCCGCCGACACCAGCGGGATGTTCAGGCGGATGTTGCGCGATACCTGGGTCGCCAGGCTGACATCGCGGGGAAGGATGGTGGAGTGCGCGGGGACGAGCAGGACGTCGTCGAATGTGAGTGCCTTGGTTATCACTCGCATGGCTTTCAACCTCAGTTCCAAATCCGTATTATACGCAGGTGGCCTTTTGGCGGCAAACGGAGGTGAAGGTAATGCGCGCAATAACCCTGTTGATCCTGGCCTGTCTGGCGACTGCTGCTTCAGCCCAGGTTTATACGTGGCGCGATGCCAGCGGGAAGGTCCATTACTCGGATACCCCGCCGCCGGGTGTCGATGCCAAGCGAATGCGTGCAGGAGTACAGTCCGACTCTGCGCAGACATCCGGTGCCGCCGGACGCAGCCTGGCTGAGCAAGAGGCGGAATTCCGCAAACGTCAGGCTGAGGCGGAAAAGACGCGAGCCAAGGCGGCGGAGGAAAGGAGCACCGCGGAAGACAACAGGCGTAATTGCGACGACGCCAGAAACCAGCTCAATGCGCTGGAGTCCGGCCAGCGCATGAGCCGGATTGATTCGACAGGGGAGCGCATTCCGCTGGACGACGAAATGCGGGCCCAGGAGATCGAAAAAGCCAGGAAATCCGTTCAGTCCTGGTGCAAATAGGCTCGCCCTAGCCTTCTTCCAGGTCTCCCCCGCCCTTCTTCATCGCCTTGCCCTCGTCCGCACGCTTTTTGCGGACTTCCTTCGGATCGGCGATCAGAGGCCGATAAATCTCGACGCGGTCGCGATCCCGCAGCGGCGCGTCGAGTTTGCTCAGTTTGCCGAAAACGCCGACCTTGTTTCTTTTTAGGTCGATCTCGGAATACTTCTGCATCAATCCTGAAGCTTCAATAGCCTGCTGGACGGTGCTGCCGGCGGGCAGCTGTACATGCACCAGTTCCTGCCTGTGCGGCAGGGCAAAGGCAATTTCGATCAACAGCGATTCGGATTCAGCCATTTTGAGGATAGATCTGCCCCGCCCGCTTTACGAACGAGTCAACGAAGGTGTTGGCAATATGGTGGAAAACCGGCCCCAGGGCCTTCTCCAGCAGTTTGCTGGAAAATTCATAATGAAGCTGGAATTCGACCTTGCAGGCCGTTTCGCCGAGGGGCTTGAAATGCCAGCAACCGTCGAGGTGCTCGAAGGGGCCGTGCCGCAGGTTGATCTTCATGAAATGAGGAGCTTCCTTGTCGTTCTCGGTGGAGAAATCCGCCTTGATCCCGTGGTAGTTGATGTGCAGTGTCGCAACCGTCTTGGATTCGTCGCGATGAATCAACTCCGTGCCGCCGCACCACGGCAGGAACCGGGGATAATCCTCCACCTGATCGACGAGGCGGAACATCTGTCCGGCGCTGTATTCGATCAGGACGGACTTCCTGACTTCGGCCATGATCGCCACATGCTATAGAATCCTGCGAATTCTAGCGCAAAAGCCATCATGAGCATTGTCGACAACAAGAAGGCCTTCCATGACTACTTCATCGAGGAGCGCTTCGAGGCGGGCCTGGTCCTGGAGGGCTGGGAAGTCAAGGCGATCCGCGCCGGACGGGTGCAGTTGAAGGAGGCTTATGTGATTTTGCGCGGCGAGGAGGTTTTCCTCATCGGGTGCCATATCAGCCCGCTGCCAACGGCCTCGACTCATATCCATCCCGATCCGGTGCGCACGCGCAAGCTGTTGCTGCATGCCGAAGAGATCAGCAAGCTGATCGGCAAGGTCGAGCGCGCCGGCTATGCCCTGGTTCCCCTCGATCTGCATTACGCCAAAGGACGCGTGAAGATCGCCATCGGGCTGGCCCACGGCAAAAAACAGCATGACAAGCGTGAAACCGAGAAGAAGCGCGATTGGGAGCGCGAGAAGCAGCGCCTGATGCGGGTGAAGGCCTGATCAGGCCTTGAACCTGCCCAGCACCCCGCGCACGGCTTCCTGAACGTCCGCCGGCAGGACAATCATCTTGGCGTTCTCCGAGTCGGCCAAGCGGGTGATCGAGGTGATGTACTTCTCCCCCAGCAGGTAGAGCATCGGCGTGTCTCGGTCACCGATCGCCTGGGCGACCCGCTTGATTGCCTCAGACGAAGCCTCTGCCAGCGTGACCTGTGCTTCCGCATCGCGACGCGCGGATTCGACGCGCGCCTCAGCCTGCAGGATCATCGACTGCTTTTCCCCTTCGGCCCGCGTGACCATGGCCTTCCTTTCGCGTTCTGCGGAGGCTTGCATCTCCATGGCCTTCTGCATCGAGGCTGAAGGCTTGATATCCTGGATTTCCACCGACTTCACCGTCAGCCCCCAGTCAACTGCCTCATCCGCAATACTCTCGCGCAGGCGCACCTTGATCTTGTCGCGGGAGGACAGTGCCTGGTCGAGTTCCATCTCGCCGGTAATCGAACGCAGGGTCGTCATGATGAGGTTGCGGATGGCTTCGGCGAAGTCCACTACGCCGTAAACGGCCTTGACCGGATCGGTGACCTTGATGAAGGCGATGGCATTGGTGAGGATCACCGCGTTGTCCTTGGTGATGACTTCCTGTTCCTGCACGTCGAGAATGATGTCCTTGGTCACTACTTTGTAGGCGATGCGGTCGATATAGGGAACAACGATGTTGAGGCCCGGATGCAGCGTGCCGTTGTACTTTCCCAGGCGTTCGACGATCCATTCTTCGCCCTGCGGCACGATGCGCACGCCCTTCCAGACCGTGACCAAGGCGAAAACCAGTACCGCTACGACAACGATAAATCCTGCGCTCATGACTCCCCCTCAGGCCTTGCCTACTTTGAGAAAACTGCCCTCGATGCCGAGCACCCGGACGCGCTCGCCGGACTTGATCGATTCATCGGAAATGCATTCCCACACCTCTGAGCCGACCAGCGGCTTCTGAAAGCGCACCTGCCCTTTCTGGAAGGGTGCCACGTCGCGGATCAGCATGCCGACCTCGCCGACGATGTTCGAGTCGGACATGCCGATTCGCGTCTTGTGCATGCCGGGCTTGAAGATGCGGAACCAGAGCACGACCATCGCCACCGAGGCGAGCGTCCACGTCAGCAACTGTGTGGTGAGGCTGAGGGAAGGCGCCACCAGCAGCACGAGCGACACCAACAGCGCGCCCAGGCCGAACCAGACGATGAAGAACGCCGGAATGGCGAGTTCCGCGATGATCAGCCCGATGCCCAGTACCGCCCAATGCCACCACTCGGGTTGCATGCCGCCTCCTTGTAGGTTGCCTACTTGCCTTGCTGCGCCAGATGCGCGCCCAGCCGCATCCAGGTATCCACCACCGTATCAGGATTGAGCGAAATCGTCACGATGCCCTCATCCATCAGCCATTCGGCGAAGTCGATGTGGTCCGACGGGCCCTGGCCGCAGATGCCGACGTATTTATCCAGCCGGCGGCAGGTCTTGATGGCCATGCTGAGCAGGGATTTCACGGCGGCATCGCGTTCGTCGAACAGGTTGGCGACCAGACCGGAATCGCGATCCAGGCCCAGCGTGAGCTGGGTCAGATCGTTGGAACCGATCGAGAAACCGTCGAAGTGCTGGAGGAACTGCTCCGCCAGCAGGGCGTTCGAGGGAATCTCGCACATCATGATCAGGCGCAGCCCGTTCTCGCCACGCTTGAGTCCGTTCGTCGCCAGGAGGCCGACCACCCCCTTCGCTTCCTCCACGGTGCGGGTGAACGGCACCATGATCTCGACGTTGGTCAGGCCCATGTCGTCGCGCACCTTTCTCAGGGCGCGGCATTCCAGCTCGAAGCAGTCGCGGAATGACGGCGCGACGTAGCGCGAGGCACCGCGGAAGCCGAGCATCGGGTTTTCCTCCTCCGGCTCGTAGATCTCGCCGCCCAGCAGCTTGCGGTATTCGTTCGACTTGAAGTCGGACAGGCGGACGATGACCGGCTTCGGCCAGAAGGCGGCGGCGATGGTCGACACGCCCTCGGCCAGCTTTTCGATGAAGAAATCCTTAGGGCTGGCGTAGCCGCGCGAACGGCGATTGATCTCGTCGCGCAGGCCGGCCGGCACGCGATCCAGCTCCAGGATCGCCTTGGGATGGATGCCGATGACGTTGTTGATGATGAATTCGATGCGCGCCAGGCCGACGCCGGCGTTGGGAATGCCCTGGAACTCGAAGGCCAGCTCGGGATTGCCGACGTTCATGGCGATCTTCACCGGCAGCTTGGGCAGGTTGCCCAGTTCCTGCGTCGTCACCTCGAAGTCGAGGATGCCGCGGTAGATGTAGCCGGTATCGCCTTCGGCGCAGGAGACGGTGACCGATTCGCCCTCCGTTATGGATGAGGTCGCGTTGCCGCAGCCGACCACGGCGGGGATGCCCAGCTCGCGCGCGATAATGGCGGCGTGGCAGGTGCGGCCGCCGCGGTTGGTGACGATCGCCGCTGCGCGCTTCATGACGGGTTCCCAGTTCGGGTCGGTCATGTCCGTGACGAGGATGTCGCCCGGCTGCACCTTGGACATCTGCGAAGCGTCGGGAATGATGCGCACCGGGCCGGTGGCGATCTTCTGGCCGATGGCGCGTCCGGAAACGATCACCTTCGAATGCTGCTTCAGGCGGTAGCGCTGCAGGACGTGCTGGCTCTCGCCCGCCTTCACGGTTTCCGGCCGCGCCTGCAGGATGTAGAGCTTGCCGTCGTTGCCGTCCCTTCCCCACTCGATGTCCATCGGCCGGCCGTAGTGCTGCTCGATGGTGACGGCATAGCGGGCCAGTTCCAGCACGTCAGCATCGGTGAGGGCGAAGCGGTTGCGGTCGGACTCGGCGACGTCTGTCGTGCGGGTCGAGCGGCCCGCCTGCTTGGCGTCGGCGAACTCCATCTTGATCAGCTTCGAACCCAGGTTGCGGCGGATGATGGCCGGGCGCCCTTCGGCGAGCTTGGGCTTGTGCACATAGAACTCGTCGGGGTTGACCGCACCCTGGACGACGGTTTCACCAAGACCGTATGAAGCCGTCACGAAAACGACATCGCGGAAACCCGACTCCGTGTCCAGGGTGAAGATGACACCGGCCGCCCCGACGTCGCTTCTCACCATGCGCTGGATTCCCGCGGACAGGGCGACATCGGCATGATGGAAACTCTTGTGCACGCGGTAGGCGATGGCGCGATCGTTGTACAGCGACGCGAAGACGTGCTTGACGGCATGGAGCACATTGTCCAGGCCGTGGATGTTGAGGAAGGTTTCCTGCTGCCCGGCGAAGGAGGCATCCGGCAGGTCTTCTGCCGTGGCGCTTGAGCGGACGGCAAAGGAGGCATCCGCCGCCCCGCTTCCGGCCAGTGCTTGGTAATGCGTCTTGATTTCCTGTTCGAGCTGCTCCGGAAAGGGCTGATCGGCAATCCAGCCGCGGATCTTGGCTCCGGTCGCGGCCAATACCTCGACATCATCGACGTTCAGGCTGTCGAGCAAGGCATTGATGCGCCGATCCAGGCCCTGATGCATCAGGAAATCCCGATAGGCCTGGGCCGTCGTGGCGAAGCCGCCGGGAACCCGCACGCCCAAGTGGGCGAGTTGGCTGATCATTTCGCCTAAGGAGGCATTTTTGCCACCCACTTTATCGACGTCGTTCATGCGCAGGGCGTCGAACGCGATTACGTATTGACTCATTTCACGCTTTCCAGAGTGCCAAGGGCTATAAAATACAAATTTTACCGCTTTTATCGTCTGGGGATTTGCCAATGCCGGAAGGACAAGCCCGAACCGTCTTCTTCATTTCAGACGGCACCGGCATCACCGCGGAAACGTTGGGACACAGCCTGCTCACGCAATTCGAAGGTATCCGCTTTCGCCAGGTGCGGATTCCCTTCGTTTCCACCTTGGCCCAGGCGCAGGACTGCCTGATGCAAATCCAGCAAGCCGCAAAACGCGATGGGACTCGTCCGATTGTCATCACGACATTGATGGATCCCAATATCGGAAAGCTGCTGAGCGAAGCCGATGCGCTTTTCCTCGACTTCTTTGAAACTTTTATCGTGCCGCTTGAAGACGAGTTGGGGGCGAAATCCTCACACACCATCGGCCGTTCTCATGGTCAGGCCAGCAGCCAGGATTACACCAATCGGATCGAGGCAGTGAACTTCACTCTGGCGCATGATGATGGCGCCTCCGATCAGAATCTGGACAAGGCCGAGGTGATTTTGGTCGGCGTTTCGCGCAGCGGCAAGACACCCACAAGCCTGTACCTGGCCCTGCAGTTCGGCATCCGTGCCGCGAATTACCCATTGATTCCAGAGGATTTTGAGCGAAAGAGGCTGCCAGAGGTGCTCTATCGTCATCGCGACAAGCTTTTTGGCCTGACCATTACGCCGGAGCGGCTGCACCAGATACGTACGGAGCGGCGACCCGACAGCAAGTATGCCTCCCTGGCCAACTGCCGGTTTGAAATCCAGGAGGCTCAGAAGCTGATGCAGCGGGAAGGCGTGCGCTGGATGGACTCAACAACGAAATCCATCGAGGAAATCGCTGCGACGATCATGCAGGAAGTCAAGCTCGATCGTCACGTGTTCTGAGGGACGCGCGCGGACAGTTTCTGGCGTACTTCCTCGAACAGGCAGATCGAGGCCGCCGCCGCAACATTGAGCGATTCGGACTTTCCTGGCATGGGAATGCGAGCAGCTTGGTGAGTCAAGACGGCCATGTCCGCCGTCAGCCCGCTTCCTTCATTGCCGAACACCCACGCCACAGGCCCGGCCAGGTCGAGTTCGAAGATCGTGGCAGCCGCGTCGAGCCGGGTGGACACGCTGGTCCCGTTGAAATTGCTGATAACCTCAGCCAGCGTGGCATGTTCGTGAATTCGCAACTGGAAATGAGCCCCCATGGCCGCGCGGAGGACCCGTGGAGACCAGGCCTGGGCACAGCCGGGGCCAAGAAAAATGTCGACGATCCCGGCCGCTGCAGCGGAGCGCAAGATCGAGCCCAGGTTGCCGACATCCTGTATGGCTTCAAGAAGGACGCAGGAGCCCTTTCCCGTTTCAGACGAAGGCGGGTGCGGAATGGGAACCACGGCGAGAATGCCGGTCGGCGTGATGACGGGACTGACTTCCCTGAACAGGGCGTCGCTGAACACTTGCGCCACGGTTTTCGGATGCAACGCAAGGAAATCGACTACTTCGGCCTGTTGCGCACCACTCTCGCTGACGGCAAGCAGGCTTGGCGGGCCAAAGCGATCGATCCAGGCTGATACCAGGTGAATGCCGTCTAGTACGGTCTTGCCCTGCTTGCGTCTTTCACGCGAGGATTCCGCAAGCAGCCTAAGCTGCCTGAAGGTGGCATTGTCGCGGGAAGTAATTTTCTTCATCGTGGTTCAAAAGTATAGTGACAATCTCATGCCTGTGGCCAAAGTCGTCATCGTTACTCCAGCCCCGGCCGGTTCTCGGGCCGGCAACCGCAATACCGCGGTACGCTGGGCACGGATCCTGCGCGATCTCGGCTGTCGTGTCTCGGTCCTGACGCGATGGGATGGCCAGCCTTGCGATCTGCTAATCGCCCTTCATGCGCGCAAAAGCCATCGTGATCTGAGCGCCTTCCGCAAACATCACCCTGACCTTCCGGCCGTACTGGCGTTGACCGGCACCGATCTCTACCGAGATATCCACGAGGATGTGGCTGCCGCGGCATCCTTGAACATGGCAACCCGGCTGGTCGTGCTGCAGGAGGATGCCCTTGCGGAATTGACGCCGGAACAGCGACGCAAGACACGCGTTATTTATCAGTCGGTCAGGACATCCCTCGCTCCTTGCCCTCCAGTTCGCACATTCCGCGTTTGTGTCCTTGGCCATTTGCGCGAGGAAAAAGATCCGTTTTGCGCTGTCAAAGCGATCCGTCTGCTGCCCGATGCGAAAATCGAGGTTGTCCAGGCCGGACAGTCACTTGCGCCGGAGTTTGGCCGCGAAGCAAACCGGCACATGCGCAACGAGCCGCGTTACCGTTGGGTCGGTGAGCTGCCCCACTGGGCATCGATGCGTCTGTTGTCTCGCAGTCACGTCATGGTGATCAGTTCGAAAATGGAGGGCGGTGCGCATGTGGTTTCGGAGGCGGTCGCCGTAGGTGTGCCCGTGATCGCATCGGATATCCCCGGCAATCGCGGACTTCTCGGCGAAGAGTACCCGGCCTATTTCCCGGTAGGCGACGATGCCTGTCTTGCCAGGATGCTGGAGCAGATCATGGGCAATCGCAGGTTCCTGTCTCGCCTTGGAGCGGCAGTAAAGCGGCGGCGTTCCTTGGTCGCTCCCGCACGCGAACGCCGATCCTGGCAGAACCTGATGATGGAATTGGGCTTCAGGACTGCTTGAGCAAGTTCCGTACTGGGGCATAGCTGCGGCGGTAGATGCTGATTACCCCATGTTCCCGCAGGGCCGCGAGGTGTGCGGCCGTTGGATACCCTTTGTGCCGATCGAGGCCGTACTGGGGGTACTGAACATGCAGACGAAGCATCTCCGCATCGCGCGCCGTCTTCGCCAATATCGAGGCGGCGGAAATGGCGGCTACGGTGTTGTCGCCCTTCACCACTGCCCTGACGGGCAACGCTATTCGCGGGCAGTGCGCGCCGTCGACCAGGACTTCCTCGGGCTGCAGGCCCAGCGCCTCGACGGCGCGGCGCATGGCCAGCAGCGTGGCCTGCAGGATGTTCAGGGCATCTATTTCCTCAACTGAAGCACTCGCGACTGCCCAGGACAGGGCGCGCTCGCGGATCAGCGGCGCGAGCCTGTCGCGGGCTTTCTCGCTGAGCTTTTTGGAGTCGGCCAGCCCCTCGACGGGATTCGCCGGATCGAGGATGACGGCGGCGGCATAGACCGGACCGGCCAACGGGCCCCTGCCCGCCTCGTCGACGCCGCAAATCAGACTGCCTGCGGCGCCGAGGCCCATGCTTCCGTCCCGTTCAGGTAGGGCAGGATCGCGTCGGCAGCCCGCTCCGCCGAATTCAACCTCAGTTGCTGGTGCAGTCGGTCGAATGTTGCGGCAATGCGGCGGCAGGTTTCCTGATCTTCGACCAGATTCCCCAAGGCTTGCGCCAGATTGTCAGGCGTTGCATCGTCCTGCAGGAATTCCGGCACGACGAAGCGCCCTGACAGGATGTTCGGCAGTCCCACCCAGGGCTGATACTTCATGCGGCGCATGAGTCGCCAGGACCAGGGCGACATGCGATAGGCGATGACCATCGGTTTTTGCAGGAGGGCCGCCTCGAGGGTGGCCGTTCCGCTGGCGACCAGCACGCCGTCCGCCACGCCCATCGCATCCTGGGCATGGCCGAACAGGCGCGTGATCGGCAGGTCCTGGGCCGACAAGCGGTAGAGCGCCAGTTCGAACATGTCCCGCGTTTCGCGTGTGGCCAGCGGCACGAGGAAGCGCGCATGCGGAAAGCGCTGGTTCAGGCGCTTGGCGGTTTCGATGAAGGTGTCGGCCAGGTACTGCAGTTCCGACTGCCGGCTGCCGGGCAGCAGCGCAAACACCAGTTGATCCTGCGGGATGCCGAGCTTCTCGCGCAAGGCCGGGCGATTCACTTCGAGCGGGATGACGTCGGCCAGGGGATGGCCGACGTAGCTGACCGGAATGTTGTTGTGCCGGTAGATTTCTTCTTCGAAGGGGAACAAGGCCAGCATATGCGACACGGATTGGGCGATGCCGCGAATGCGGCCGCCGCGCCAGGCCCAGATGGAGGGGCTGACGTAGTGAATGGCCGGGATGCCGCGCGCCTTCAGCCGCTTTTCGAGGAAGAGGTTGAAATCCGGCGCGTCGACGCCGATGAAGGCCTGCGGCGGATCGGCAAGCAATCCGGTCAGCAGTTGCCGCCGGATGCCCGTGATCTCGCGGTAATGCCGGAGCACTTCCGCATAGCCGCGCACCGCGAGTTTCTCCGAGGGAAACTGCGCCTGGAAGCCGGCCGCCTGCATTTTCGGCCCGCCAATGCCGTAAAAGTCAGCGTCCGGAAGACGGCGCTTGAGGGCCTGGATGAGGTGGCTGGCCAGCAAATCGCCTGAGGCCTCCCCGGCGACCATCGCAATCCGGATCTTTCCTGACACGAACGAAACCTATCTGATGATGCCCCGGCCGGGCGTGGCGAGAAAATCGGCAAGCAAGGCCAGCGCCGGCTGGGCCTCGGCTTCCCGGGATATCGTCGACCTCGCTTCTTCCAGAGTCGCCCCGGAGCGATAGATATGTTTATAGGATCGCTTGAGGGCTGCAATGGCGTCACTGCTGAAACCACGACGTTTGAGCCCTTCCGAATTGATGCCGAAGGGCTTGGCTGTATTGCCGGCGGCCGTGACATATGGCGGCAGATCCTGCAGGAGGATGCTGCCCATCGCCGTCATGCTGTGGGCGCCGATGCGCACGAACTGGTGTACTACGGTAAACCCGCCCAGTATCGCGAAATCGCCGACATGGACGTGGCCGGCCAACTGGGCATTATTGGCGAAGATGGTGTTGTTGCCGATCTGGCAGTCATGGGCCAGATGCACATAGGCCATGATCCAGTTGTCAGATCCAAGCCGGGTTACTCCGACGTCTTGCGCGGTACCGCAGTTGAACGTGCAGAATTCGCGGATGGTATTGCGATCCCCGATCTCGAGTTGTGTCGGCTCTCCGGCGTATTTTTTATCCTGGGGCATCTCCCCGATCGAGCAAAACTGAAAAATCCGATTGCCATTCCCGATGCGGGTATGTCCGTTGAGGACAACATGCGGTCCGATCCAGGTGTCGTCGCCGATCTCGACGTGTTCTCCGATGATCGTATAAGCGCCAACTGCAACATTGCTGCCTAGACGCGCATTCGGATGGACGATGGCCGTCGGATGAATTAGCGGGTTGCTCATTCGATGGTACGCACCGTGCACATGAGCTCGGCCTCGGCTGCGACCTGATCCTCGACCTTGGCTTGCGCCGCGAATTTCCAGAGACCGCGCTTGTTCGCCTGGATGGACACCTCCAGAATCAACTGGTCTCCGGGGCTGACGGGGCGCTTGAAGCGGGCTCCGTCAATGCCGACGAAATAATACACGGATTTGTCGTCCGGCTTGCCGCCCAGCGTCTTGAAGGAAAGGATGGCGGCGGCCTGCGCCAGAGCTTCGACGATCAGCACTCCCGGCATCACCGGATGGTGCGGATAATGGCCGGGGAAGAATGGCTCGTTGACGCTGACGTTCTTCAGGGCGACGATGCGCTCACCGGGTATGACTTCAAGAACCCGGTCGACCAGTAAAATCGGATACCGATGCGGAAGGTGTTCGAGTATTTCGTGGATGTCCATTCGGCTCAAGTTTTTTTCTCCAGTTGTGCCAGCCGCGCTTCAAGTTCGCGGATTCTATCCGCCATCGCATCCAGATGGCGGACATGGGCGGCATTCTTCAGCCAGTCTCGATGCGACTCGAACGGGATGGCACCCGTATAGGTGCCGGCCTGGTTGATCGACCGCGTGACTAACGTGGCAGCGGAAATATTCACGTCGTCGGCTATGGTCAGGTGTCCCAGTATGATTGCACCGCCGCCAATGGTGCAGCGTCGCCCGATACGGGCACTGCCAGCAATGCCGACGCAGCCGGCCATTGCAGAGTGGGCACCGACGCGCACGTTATGACCGATTTGGATCTGGTTATCGAGCTTGACGCCGTCTTCGATGACCGTGTCGTCGAGCGCACCGCGGTCAATGGTGGTGTTGGCACCGATTTCAACGTCATCGCCAACGATTACGCGGCCAATCTGCGGAATTTTGGTCCAGCTCCCATCGGCTTCGCGCGCAATCCCGAAGCCATCGGCACCGATCACGGCGCCGGAATGGACGATGGCACGCATGCCGATCCTGCATCCCGAGTAGATCGTGACGTTGCCGTAAAGTCGCCCCTGCGCACCGAGCTCGACGCCGTCCCCAATGATGCAGCCCGGGCCAATGACGCTGCCTTCACCGATGCGCACATCTCTGCCGATATAAGCTCCTGCTCCAACATATATGCTGGGGTGAAGCTCCGCTTCGACAACTGCCGAGTGATGAATACCCCCAGGGAGTCGCGGGGGCGGATTGAGCAACTGTGCGACCCGCGCATAGTAGGCATAGGGATTGTCGCTGACGATGCAGGGGAGTGTGCAATCGCGGGCGTTTTCGGAAGAAAGCACGATAGCACCGGCCCGGCAGGCCTGGAGCTGCTTGCGGTACTTTGGATTTGCCAGAAAAGTGATCTCGGCAGGCCCCGCATTCTCAAGTGTTGCCACCTGAACTACGCGGAGGCTGCCGTCGCCGATCAGCGCACCACCGAAGCGCGAGACGATTTCATCGAGCGCAAAGCCGTCAGCACGCTCGCTCATGCATGTGCTGCTTTACTTGCCGTCAGCCAAGGCCTTGATGACCTTGTCGGTGATGTCGATGCGCGGGGCGGCATACACGGCTTCCTGAAGGATCACATCGAACTTTTCGGCCTCGGCAATCGCCTTGATTGCCTTGTTTGCCCGCTCGAGAACGGCAGCGAGTTCCTCGTTGCGACGCTGGTTGAGGTCCTCGCGGAACTCGCGTTGCTTGCGCTGGAATTCGCGATTCAGTTCATTGAATTCACGTTCCCGGTTACGTTTCTCCGACTCGGACATGGTAACCGAGTTTTTCTCCAAGGACTCCTGGGTGGTCTGGAGTTGCTTGGCAAGGCGCTGCATTTCCTGATCGCGCTTTTCAAATTCCTTCTCGATCTTCTTTTGCGCCCGCACCGCGGGAGCGGCGTCGCGGAAGATCTTCTCCGTATTCACGAAGCCGATCTTGGTCTCTGCGGCAGCGGCATGATGTGCCGGCATGGCCATCACCATGAGACCGGCCAAGGCAACAATAGCAATTTTTTTCAACATAATTCTCCTGCGAATAAATAATCTCAGAATGCCGTACCCATCTGAAACTGGAAGCGCTCGATCTGGTCACCTGATTTTTTATTAATGGGCTGAGCAATACTGAACTTGAGTGGCCCGAACGGCGAAGACCAGGCAACGGACACCCCTACACTGTACCGCAAATCGGACAGGCGCATTTTTGCCCCCGTAGCCCAAACCTGCCCGGCATCGACGAATCCTCCGAACCTGAAAGACCTATCCAAGCCAATGCCTGGAATAGGCATCAGGAATTCGGCTGTTGCAACAAGCCGCTTGTTTCCGCCCAGCGCATCCTTGTGGTTTGGGTAGACGTCGTGCGGGCCGAGAGTGCCGGACTTGAAACCCCTGACCGATCCGATGCCTCCGGCATAGAAATGCCGGAAGAACGGCAACGGTTCGCCGCCGTAGCCGTCACCGAAACCGTATTCGCCATTCAGCATCAGGGTAATGTCCTTTGTGAGCGGGAAGAACTTCTGATGCTGGTAGTTGAGTTTGTAGAACTTCAGATCGCCGCCGGGCAAGCCCACCTCGCCGTAGGCCCGCTGTAACGATCCTTTCGTAGTGTAAATCAGACTATCCCGCTGGTCGTTTGCCCAGGTGGTATTCAGCAGTAATGTGGTGTTCGTTGAGCCGAACTGATTTACGAAATCGATGTATCGCTGAGGGCTGTTGGAAAAAGTTTTTACCTTGGTGGAATCGAACGACAAACCGACGCCAATGGAATTGTCCTCTGCGATGGGGAATCCGTACCGGACACCCAATCCATACGATGAGGTTTTGTAGTTCGCAATCGCTGTCGAAGTTGGGTCGGTGTCTCGCCGGTAAAAGTCAAACCCCCTGCTGATGCCGTCAACAGTGTGATAGGGGTCCGTGAAGGAGACCGAGTAAACCTTGTTGACCTTGCCTGAATTGACGTTAACAGACAGATGTTTGCCGCTACCGAAAATATTGTTCTGCGATACAGAGCCGGACAGCACAAGTTTTTCGGAACTTGAAAAGCCGGCGCCGAGCATCACATTGCCGGTTGGCTTCTCTTTCACATTCAGGTTAACGTCTACCTGATCGGTAGTGCCGGGCACAGCCGGCGTTTCGACGTTAACCTCGTCGAAATAACCCAGCTTGTCCACACGAGTCCGGGTCTTGTTGATCTTCTCACCGTCGTACCAGGCCCCTTCCATCTGCCGGGCCTCCCGACGGATGACCTCGTCACGGGTCCGCGTGTTGCCGGTTACGTGGATCCGCCGCACATAAACACGCCGGCCTGGGTCGATATAGATCGTAAAGGCAACCTGTTTCTTCTCCTTGTCGATCTCCGGCGCCGCATTGACATTCGAAAACGCGAAGCCATCGTTGCCAAGCTTTTCGTTGATTTGCTTGGTGGTTTCGGTCAGCTTTTCCCTGGAAAACACCTCACCTGGCTTGATCCTGACCAATTTGCGCAACTCGTCTTCAGGCAAAGTCAGTTCGCCCGCCAGCTTGACGGCGGAAACCGTGTATTTTTCGCCTTCCTTGACGTTGATGGTGATGTAAATGTCTTTTTTATCGGGGCTGATGGAAACTTGGGTGGATTCGATGTCGAATTCAATGTAGCCGCGGTCGTGATAATACGACTTGAGCGATTCGAGATCGGCGGACAATTTCTGCTTGGAATACTGGTCGTTCTTCGTGTACCAGCTGATCCAGTTTGGGGTGCGCAGAGCGAACAAGTCGAGCAGATCCTTTTCCTTGAAGGCTTGTGCGCCGACGATATTGATTTGCCGGATCTTGGCAACATCGCCTTCATCAACCGCAAAGTTGATGCCGACCCGATTTCGCTCGAGGGGCGTTACGGTGGTGGTGATATTGACGGCATAACGGCCACGGCTCAGATATTGCCGCTTAAGCTCCTGTTCGGCCCTTTCAAGCATCGAGCGGTCGAAAATGCGTGATTCGGCTAGGCCGATTTCCTTTAGACCTTTTTTCAGGGCGTCCTTGTCGAACTCCTTGATGCCAACGAAATCCACGGTGGCAATGGCCGGGCGTTCTTCCACGACGACAACGATCACATCGTTCTCGACCTCGATCCGAACATCCTTGAAAAATCCCGTGGCGAAAAGCGCCTTGATGGCTTGGGCTGCCTTCTCGTCGGTCATGGTTTCGCCGACCTTTACCGGCAGATAGCTGAATACCGTGCCGGCTTCGGTACGCTGAATGCCCTCGACTCGAATGTCTTTCACCACAAAAGGCTGAAAGGCGAAGCCGGAAGCGGAAAAGAGCGCGGCTAGCAGGCCCGGGAGTATTTTCTTTTTCATTGATTCAGCCGGAAACAAGGCGGTTGATATCGTTATAAAAGGCAAAAGCCATCAGCATGGCCAGCAACGCCAAGCCGATCTGCTGGCCAATCTCCATCACGCGTTCGGAAACCGGACCACCTTTGATTATCTCGACAATATAATACATCAAGTGTCCGCCATCTAATAAGGGTATAGGCAGCAAGTTGAGGACACCCAGGCTGATGCTGATCAGAGCCAGGAACTTGATGTAATACGCCAGCCCGAGCTTTGCCGATTGCCCTGCATAATCCGCAATCGTTACGGGCCCGCTCAGGTTTTTCCAGGACACTCCCCCCACGATCATCCGTCCCAACATTGTCAGGCTGAAAACGGAAGTTTCCCAAGTCTGGCCGGAGGCCTTGACTAGGGATTCGAGCGGTCCGTATCTGACTACGATCGTCAGTGCCGCACGGTCGACCGCCACCTCCTGCACTCCGATGCCGATGCGGCCAATGCGCTTGCCACGATCATCCACTTCAGTCGGCGTTACCGACAGGCTGATTGTCTTGCCCTGGCGGTCCACAGCAAGACCGAGGGGCCGTCCCGGCGCCTCTCGGATAATCGTCACCACTTGCGTCCAGCTTGCAATCGGCACGCCATCGATGGCCAGGATTCTGTCCTCTTCGCGCAGGCCAGCCAAGTCGGCCACCCCGCCGGGAGCAATCTTGCCGACAACCGGCGGTAATTGCGGCCGGAAGAAGCGGAAACCCATTTGCTGAAGGATGTCCCCTTCCAGGTCGGAGGTGTCGATTGAGGCAAGGTCGAGTTTTCGGAAGGATACCTCTTGCCTATCGTTGATCACTTCCATAGTGACTCCGCTCTTGGCAATCGCCTGTTGCAACAGTTCCCAGCGCAGCTCCTGCCATGAAGCAATTGCCTGGCCATTGATGCTGCGAACCAGTTCCCCCTCCTTGAACCCGGCCTGTTCGGCCATCGACTGTGCCGCAGGCTTGCCCAGCACGGGCCTGGGTTCTTCCACGCCATGGACGAAGAGAACCCAGTACATGAAGATCGCCAGCAAGAAATTGGCCACGGGGCCGGCCAGAACGATGGCAAATCGCTTCCACACCGGCTGTCGATTGAATGCGCGCGGCAACTCTGCGGCCTCGACCTCCCCTTCCCGCTCATCAAGCATCTTGACGTACCCGCCCAAGGGGAAAATCGCCAAAGCCAGTTCTGTTTGATCCCGACCGAAGCGACACGACAGAAGGGGCTTGCCAAAGCCGACGGAAAAGCGAAGCACCTTGACGCCGCACCAGCGGGCAAGCGCAAAATGCCCGGCTTCGTGCACCACGATCAGCAACCCCAAAGCCAAGGCGAACGCACCCAGATAAAACAGGAAATTGCTCATGCGGAATGGCCGAGAACGGCTACATGAAGTCGCGCCACTTCGCGCGCGGCGTCATCGGCCGCCAGAACGTCCTCCAAGCTTGCGACCTCTTTCCAAGGAACATCAGCCAGCGTCTGGGCGATCACCCCAGGAATGCGGGTAAATCCAAGGTTCCCGCCCAAAAAAGCTTCGACCGCAACCTCATTTGCAGCGTTCAGGACGGCCGGTGCGTTTCCTCCCTCTGCCAAAGCCTCGTATGCCAGCCTGAGACAGGGGAAGCGCTGAAAATCGGGGCGCTCGAAATTCAAGGTGCCGATTCTGCAGAGATCCAAAGGCTCGACGCCCGCCTCAATGCGCTCTGGAAAACCCAGCGCATAGGCTATGGGGGTGCGCATGTCCGGGTTGCCGAGCTGGGCGATGACCGAGCCGTCGGCGTATTCGACCATGGAATGGATTACGCTTTGCGGGTGGATGACGACCTCGATGCGATCAGGGGGGGCATTGAACAGCCAATGTGCTTCGATTACTTCCAGGCCCTTGTTCATCATGGTTGCCGAATCGACCGATATTTTGCGACCCATCACCCAGTTCGGATGGGCACAAGCCTGCTGGGGTGTCACCTGTTCGAGATCCTCTAATGGGATTTGCCTGAACGGCCCGCCGGAGGCAGTAAGCAATATACGGCGCACTCCGCTGTCCTCTAAATTACTTGAATAATTTCTTGGAAGTGACTGATATATCGCGTTATGCTCGCTATCTATCGGAAGCAGGACAGATCCATTCCGCTGCACTTCTTTCATGAAGACCGGCCCAGCCATGACCAGCGCTTCTTTGTTAGCAAGGAGAATTCTCTTGCCCGCCCCGGCCGCCGCCAAGGTCGGACGCAGGCCAGCGGCACCGACGATGGCTGCCATGACGGTATCGACCTCGGGCAGGCTGGCAATTCTTTCCAGAGATTCCACACCGGCCAGAACGGTTGTCCCGCTACCGGATTGGCGTAACAACTCTTTCAGGCTGGCAGCCGCCTCATCCGACCCCACCACTGCAAAACGTGGGTGGAACCGGGCACACTGCTCGGCCAGTCGATCGATCCTGTTCAGGGCCGAAAGCGCGAGTACCTCGTAGCGATCGGGATGACGCGAGACCACATCGAGGGTATTGACGCCGATGGACCCGGTTGCGCCCAGCACGACTAGCTTTTGCCTGGGGGGGCTCATGGCGTCTGCCTTTCCCAAAGAAGCACTGCAAGGGCGACCAGAGGCAAGGTGGAGGTCAGACTGTCGATTCGATCAAGCACACCGCCATGCCCCGGCAGGGTCGCTCCGCTGTCCTTGACGCCTGCCTGTCGTTTGGCCAGCGACTCGAACAAATCGCCAAGAATGCTGACGGCCGTGAGCACGACCAGAGACATCGTGAACAGGATCCAGGCACCTGAAGTGGTCGGCATTCTGCCGGCGGCCCATGCGACTGCCAATCCATAGATCAATACCCCGGCAACAGCTCCCATCGCTCCTTCCCAGGTCTTTCCCGGGCTGATGGCTGGCGCCAGTTTATGGCGACCAAAGGTGCGTCCGCAGATATAGGCTGAAATGTCGGCCACCCAAACGGAGGCCATGGAAGCCAGCAGGAAAAGCGGTGCAAATACACGCAGTTGCATCAGCGCCAGGCAGGCTGGAATAAGAACGGCAGCTCCTGCCAGCAGGCCGGGAATTCGGGCGGAGGTCGGCCATTTTGTTCTCAGCCAGAGCGGAACGGCCAACAGCCAAAACACCGTAGCCAGAACGAAAATCGCCGACAGCAATGCCACCTGGCGGGTGGCCCCCGTCCCGATGTCGAAAGCAAGCCAGCCGAGAACAGCGCACAAGGCCATCAAGGCCAATGCGTAGTTCCGCCGGCCAGGGGCGTCCAGTTTCATCAGGCCACCCCACTCCCAGGCTCCAACGCCGGCAACCACGGAGGCAAACAGCAGCCAGCCGGAAAACGGAAGCAGGAAAAGCACGGCGAGGAAACCCGCCAGGAGAAGCAATGCGGTGACGACCCGCGCCTTAAGCATTCTCGCTTGCGGCCGAGGAACGGGCCGGATCCTCCGGCCTTGCCGGCGTGCCATCCGTCTGGAGCTGTTCGGAAGTGCGGCCGAAGCGGCGTTCCCGTTGCTGGTATGAGGCAATGGCCAGATCGAGCGCGGCCGCATCGAACTCCGGCCAGAGCGTGTCAGTGAAATAGAACTCGCTGTAGGCCAGTTGCCACAGCAGGAAGTTGCTGACCCGCTGCTCTCCGCCGGTGCGTATGAAAAGATCGGGTTCCGGGCCGTAATTGAGGGTCAGATGGGCGGCTAGATCGGCCTCGGTGAAGCTGCCCCTCTTGTCCGGATTGGCGGCCAGCATCCTCTCCACCGCCTGCAGGATATCCCATCGACCACCATAGTTGGCCGCAATGGTGAGGGTCAGTGCGGAGTTCCCGGCCGTCAGCGCCTCGCTTCGCTTGATAAGCGCAACGATCTGCGGATCAAACCGGGAGAGGTCGCCGATGACGCGGAAACGGATACGGTTTTCATGCAACTTGACCACTTCATCTTCCAGTGCTCGCAGAAAAAGCTGCATGAGGAACGACACTTCCTCCTGGGGCCGGCGCCAATTTTCGGAACTGAAGGCGAACAGGGTCAGGTAGGAAACGCCGCGCTGAACACAGGCTTTGATGATTTCGCGCACGGTTTCGACGCCGCGCTTGTGGCCGGCCACGCGCGGCATGAAGCGTTTCTTGGCCCAGCGGCCATTGCCATCCATGATGATGGCGATATGGCGCGGCACGTCGCCGACCGTCGGAATTTCCTGCGTGGAACTGGGAAAAAGGGTCACGGCAGCTTCTCCGGGCGCCGCGTGATGGACCGTCAGACGGCCATCAGGTCGCTTTCCTTCTGGGCGAGCGCCTTGTCGATCTCAGCGATGGTGCGGTCGGTCAGCTTCTGCACGTCTTCCTGCGCGCGCCGCTCGTCGTCCTCGGAAATGGTCTTCGCCTTCATGGCCTCCTTGAGGGCATGGTTGGCGTCGCGCCGCAGGTTGCGCACGGCCACGCGGGCATTTTCCGCCTCTCCGCGCACCACCTTGATGAGGTCCTTGCGGCGCTCCTCGGTCAGGGCCGGCATGGGCACGCGCACGGTATCGCCCACCGAGGAGGGGTTGAGCCCCAGATCGGAATCGCGAATCGCCTTCTCGATGGCCGGCGCCAGCTTCTTTTCCCAAGGCGTCACGCCAATGGTGCGGGCATCGATCAGGTTGATGTTGGCCACCTGGTTGATCGGCATCATGGAACCATAGTAGTCCACCTGAACGTGGTCCAGGATGCCGGCGTGGGCCCGTCCGGTGCGCACCTTGCCGAGGTCGTTCTTCAACGCCTCGAGCGATTTCTGCATTTTCTGTTCAGTCGATTTCTTGAGCTCCGGGATCATCCTGATCTCTCCTCAACAATGAACCATGGTGCCTTCGTCCTCGCCGAGGACGACCGCTTTCAGCGCGCCAGACTTGAAGATGCTGAAGACGTTGATCGGCAGTTTCTGGTCGCGGCACAGGGCCAGCGCCGTGGCATCCATCACCTGCAGGTTCCTGCCGATCGCCTCGTCGAAGCTGACGCGGTGGTAGCGTTTCGCTGTCGGATCCTTCTTCGGATCGGCGGTATAGACGCCGTCTACCTTGGTCGCCTTGATGACGATCTCGGCGCCGATCTCGGAGCCGCGCAGCGCGGCGGCGGTATCGGTGGTGAAGAACGGGTTGCCGGTGCCCGCTGCGAAGACGACGATCTTGCCCTCTTCCAGGTAGCGGATGGCCTTGCCGCGGATGTAGGGCTCGACCACCTGTTCGATGTTCAGCGCCGACTGGACGCGCCCGTTTAGGCCGGCCTGGCGCAGGGCGTCGGCCAGCGCCATGGCGTTCATCACCGTCGCCAGCATGCCCATGTAGTCGGCGGTGGCGCGATCCATGCCGGAGGCGCTGCCGGCCAGGCCGCGGAAGATGTTGCCGCCGCCGATGACCACGCCGATCTCGACCCCCAGGTCGGCGACCGACTTGATCTCAGCGACGATCCCCGCCAGCGTCTCCCGGTTGATGCCGTAGGCTTCGCTGCCCATGAGGGCCTCGCCCGACAGCTTGAGCAGGATGCGCTTGTAGGCGGGTGTTCCCATGCTTAGCGGGCGGCGGCCGCGGCGGCCTGGGCGGCCACTTCGGCAGCGAAGTCGTTGGAACGCTTCTCCAGGCCCTCGCCGACCACGTAGAGCTGGAAGCCGGCGATGGAGGCGCCTTTGGCCTTGAGCAACTGTTCGATGGTCTGCTTGCCGTCCTCGGCCTTGACGAACACCTGGCCGAGCAGGGTCACTTCCTTGAGGTACTTCTGCACCGTGCCCTCGGCGATCTTCTCCAGCATAGCCTCCGGCTTGCCGGCTTCGCGCGCCTTCTCGACGGCGATGCGGCGCTCGGTGTCCAGCAGGTCGGCCGGCACGCCGGAAGCGTCCAGCGCCTTCGGCTTGGAAGCGGCGATGTGCATGGCGACGTCCTTGGCCAAGGCGTCGTCGCCCGTCATGTCCACCAGCACGCCGATCTTGGCGCCGCCGTGAATGTAGCTCACCAGTTTGCCCTTCGCCTCGAAGCGGGCAAAGCGGCGGATTGACATGTTCTCGCCGATCTTGCCCACCAGCGCCGTGCGCGTGGCTTCCACCGTGGCGCCGTTCAAAGTCAGTCCCGACAGGGCGGCGACGTCGGCCGGGTTCTGCTTCGCCACCAGTTCGGCCAAAGCCTTGGTGAAGGCCTGGAAGTCGTCGTTCTTGGCGACGAAATCGGTTTCGCAATTGACCTCGATGATCGCGCCCAGCTTGGCATCCGGGGCGATGAAGACGCCGACCATGCCCTCGGCCGCCACGCGGGAGGCGGCCTTGCTGGCCTTGTTGCCCAGCTTGACGCGCAGGATCTCCTCGGCCTTGGCCATGTCGCCGCCGGCTTCGGTCAAGGCCTTCTTGCATTCCATCATCGGCGCGTCGGTCTTCTCGCGCAGTTCTTTAACCATCGAAGCGGTGATTTCCGCCATGCTTGCTCCTGAATTCATGCTGTTGATGCACAGCGGGGCGGCCGTGCCGCCCCGCGGGGTTCTTTCTGTCCGATGCTCAGGCCGCTGCGCTTTCGCCGCCCTCGTCAACCTCGACGAAGTCGTCGGAAACCGCGGCGACGACTTCCTGCACCGACTGGCTGCGGCCTTCCAGCACCGCATCGGCCGCGCCGCGCGCATACAGGCGGATGGCCCGGCTGGAATCGTCGTTGCCCGGAATGACGTAGGCGACGCCTTCGGGGGTGTGGTTGGTGTCGACCACGGCGACCACCGGGATGCCCAGCTTGCCGGCTTCGGTGATGGCGATCTTGTGGTAGCCGACGTCGATGACGAAGATCGCGTCGGGAAGGCCGTTCATGTCCTTGATGCCGCCGATGCTCTTCTCCAGCTTGACCAACTCGCGCTGGAGCATCAGCGCCTCCTTCTTGCCAAGGCGCTCGAAGGTGCCGTCCTGCGACATCGTCTCGAGCTCCTTCAGGCGCTTGATCGACTGCTTGACCGTCTTGAAGTTGGTCAGCATGCCGCCCAGCCAGCGCTCGTCGACGAAAGGCACGCCGGCACGCAGGGCTTCCTCGCGCACGATCTCGCGCGCCTGGCGCTTCGTGCCGACGAAGAGCACGGTGCCCTTGTTCGACGACATCTTGCGCAGGAAACTCATCGCCTCCTGGTATTTGACCAGGGTCTTTTCCAGGTTGATGATGTGGATCTTGTTGCGATGGCCGAAGATGAAGGGGGCCATCTTGGGATTCCAGAAACGGGTCTGGTGGCCGAAATGGACACCCGCCTCCAGCATTTGACGCATGGTCGTAGACATCAGATTCTCCGATAAGGGTTGGCCTCCGCCCGGCCGTGCTGCGTTGTTGCGGGCACCCTTTCGGCGCCGGGCGTGTGAATTTTGCCGGCCCGAAGGCTGGCAAGTCGCGCATTATAACGGTTTTTTCCTTGCATTTTCAAGCATAATTCATCTTTGAGCACCCCTATGTACCGCACCCCCAGAGACATGAGCATCGTCATCAAGACCCCCGAAGAAATTGAAAAGATGCGGGTCGCCGGCCGACTGGCCTCGGAAGTCCTCGATTACATCGAACCCCACGTCAAACCGGGCATCACCACGGCGGAACTCGATCGCCTGTGCCACGACTACATGGTCAACGAGCAAGGCACCATTCCGGCACCCCTGAACTACGCCCCGCCCGGCTACAAGCCCTACCCCAAGTCCATCTGCACCTCGGTCAACCACCAGGTCTGCCACGGCGTGCCGGGCGACAAGGCCTTGAAAAAAGGCGATATCGTCAATCTCGACATCACCGTCATCAAGCACGGCTGGCACGGCGATACCTCGCGCATGTTCATCGTCGGCAAGGAAGCCAGCATCCTGGCCAAGCGGCTTTGCGCGGTGACCTACGAGTGTCTCTGGCTGGGCATTGAACAAGTGAGGCCGGGCACCCATCTGGGCGACATCGGTCATGCCATCCAGCGCCACGCCGAGTCGAACGGTTTTTCGGTCGTGCGCGAGTTCTGCGGCCACGGCATCGGCCGCCAATTCCATGAAGAACCGCAAGTGCTGCATTACGGCCGACCGGGCAGCGGGCCGGAGTTGTGCCCCGGCATGATCTTCACCATCGAGCCGATGATCAACGCCGGCAAGGCAGCCATCTCGGAACTTCCCGACGGCTGGACCATCGTCACCAAGGATCGCAGCCTGTCCGCCCAGTGGGAACATACCGTGCTGGTGACCGAATCCGGTGCTGAAGTGCTGACCTTGTCTGCCGGCTCGCCGCCCAAACCGGAGCTCCGGGGCTGAGCATGCAGTCTGCGCCGACCGGGGAAACCACCCCCCTGCGGCAACATGCCGGCCGTCTCAAGAGCGTACTGGCCAGCGGCCAGGCAGCTCTGCGCCAGTCTTACGAAGCCAAAGGCGATGCGCTCAGGCTGCTGCGCGGTCACAGCCAGCTGGTCGACGATGTTCTCAGAACACTCTGGCAGGAGGCCCGCCTGCCGCTGGGACTCTCCCTGGTCGCAGTCGGCGGCTATGGCAGGCGCGAACTGTTCCCTGCATCCGATGTTGACCTCCTCTTCCTCCTGCCGGACAGCGTCGCCCGGGACACCGAGCGCCAGCTCGAGGATCTTATCGGCCTGCTGTGGGACATCGGCCTGGACATCGGCCACAGCGTCCGCACCGTCTGGCAATGTGCCGACGAGGCCTCGCGCGACATCACCGTGCAGACCAACCTGCTGGAAGCCCGCCTGATCTGCGGCAGTCGCAGCCTGTTCACCGATTTCGCCGGAAAAATGCGGGCACAGCTCGATCCCAAGGCCTTCTTCAAGGGCAAGCGTCTGGAGCAGGACGAACGCTACGTGCGACACCAGGAAACGCCCTACGCCCTGGAGCCCAACTGCAAGGAGAGTCCCGGCGGCCTGCGTGACCTGCAGGTCATCCTGTGGATCAGCCGCGCGGCCGGCCTGGGCGAATCCTGGAATGATCTGGCCCGCCGCGGCTACATCACCCGTGGCGAGGCGCTGCAACTGAAGGGCCTCGAGACCTTCCTCAGGCATGCCCGCATCCGTCTGCACTACCTCACCGGGCGGCGCGAGGACCGGCTCCTCTTCGATCACCAGGAAGCCATTGCCAGCCGCTTCGGCATCGCCGCCGGCAGAACCCGGCGCGCATCCGAACTGCTCATGCAGCGGTATTACAGAACGGCGAAATCCGTCACCCAGCTCAACACCATCTTGCTGCAGAACCTCGGTGCAGAAATCTTCCCAGAACCGAACAGGGTGCCGATCATCATCAACGCCCGCTTCCAGATGGACCACGAGTTGCTGGACGTGCGCAACGAGGACGTCTTCGAGAAAACCCCCTCGGCCATCCTCGAGAGCTTCCTGCTCATGCAGCAACGGTCCGAACTGAAGGGCATGACGGCGCGCACCTTGCGCGCCCTGTGGCGGGCGCGCCGTCTCGTCGGGCCTGACTTTCGCCGGAACCCTTGCAACCGGGCCGCCTTCCTGCAGCTGTTCCAGCAGAAGCGCGGCCTGGTGCACGAGCTACGGCGCATGAACCAGTACGGCATCCTCGGCCGCTACATTCCGGCCTTTCGCCGCATCGTCTGCCAGATGCAGCACGACCTGTTCCACGTCTACACCGTGGACCAGCACATCCTCATGGTGGTGCGCAACCTGCGCCGCTTCACCCTGCCTGAGTTCGCCCACGAATACCCCTTCTGCAGCCGCCTCATGGCCGGCTTCGAGAAGCACTGGCTGCTCTACCTTGCCGCCCTCTTCCACGACATTGCCAAGGGACGTGGCGGCGATCACTCGAAACTGGGCATGACCGACACACGTCGCTTCTGCCGCGAGCATGAGATGGCCGAAGAGGATACGGCGCTGGTGGTCTGGCTGGTCGAGCACCATCTGTCGATGTCGAACGTCGCGCAGAAACAGGACCTGGCCGACCCTGCCGTGGTGCGCGCCTTCGCAGACCTGGTCGGCGACGAACGCCGCCTGACGGCGCTCTACCTGCTCACCGTAGCTGACATCCGCGGCACCAGTCCCAAAGTCTGGAACGGCTGGAAGGGCAAGCTGCTGGAGGACCTCTACAACGCCAGCCTGCGCCTGCTGCGCGGCGCCTCGCCGCAGCAGGCCATGGGCATCAGCGAGCGGCAGGAGGAGGCGCGCCGCCTCCTGCGCTATTTCGGCCTGCGCCAGGGCATCGAGGACGCCTTCTGGAAGGAACTGGATACGGTGTACTTCCTGCGCCACGACGCCGAGGAGATCGCCTGGCACACGCGCGCCCTCTACCACCGGCCCTCGCCGCTGCAGCCCGTAGTGAAGGCACGCCTGCCTCACATCGGCGAAGAAGGCCTGCAGGTGATGGTCTATGCACCGGACCAGCCTCACCTCTTCGCCCGCCTGTGCGGTTTCTTCAGCCGACTCGGCTACAGCATCGTCGAAGCGAAAATCCACACTACCCGGCACGGCTACGCGCTCGACAGCTTCATGCTGCTCGATCCGGACGGCACACTGGCCTACCGGGACATGATCAGCCTAATCGAGCATGACCTGGCGGCCCGGCTGGCTTGCGGAGTGGCGCCCGAAAAAGTGTCAAGCGGCCGCATCTCGCGCCAGGTGCGCAACTTCCCGATCAGCCCGGAAGTGCAAATTCGTTCGACGGAAAAGGCCGGCCAATGCCTGCTGTCGGTCATCGCGGCGGACAGGCCCGGCCTGCTGTTCACCGTGGCGAGCACTCTGGACGAACACAACATCAATGTTCACACCGCCAAGATCGCCACCCTCGGCGAACGTGTCGAAGACACCTTCCTGATCAGCGGCGTGGAACTGGCCAAGACGGCCACCCTGTTGCGTCTGGAGACGGAGCTGCTCGAAAGGCTGCAGGTCTGACAGCTTCCTGTCAACTGCCGGTTTGCAGGGGCCAGCGGCCGACGATGCGGTAGCTTGCACCTTCCGGCTTCAGTTCCGATTCGACCAGCACGAAATCCCGCACCGGCCATTCGATCTGCAGGTCGTCTCCGGGCGCCACCGCGCAATTGGCATGGCGCAGCAGCGTGACATGGGCGGCAAAAGGCCTGTCTTCGGTGCGAAACGCCGCCGACCCGAGCCGTTCCTTGAGCCCGACAGCCAAATCGCGCAATGCCACGGGAATCGTGCCGACCGCCGCCCAGAAGATCCGCTTGCGCGCCAGGCACTGGCCACGGTCGAACAGGAGATCGAAGGCCGGCAGGCATATTGCGCCGGCGATCTCACACAATTCAGCGAGACGATCGGGCGCGACGTCGCCGACGAAGGCCAGGGTCAGGTGCAGGGTCTCCCGCCGCATGCGGCGCCCGCCCAGCGCCCAATGTGCCCGGCGCCCGGCCTCGTCGAACCGTCGCGCGACGTCGTCGTCGGGCCAGAGGGCAAAGAAGACGCGGTGCGTCTTACCCGCCGACACGCTCGACCAGGGCGACCGCCTGGGCGGCGATGCCCTCCCCGCGGCCGGTGAAACCGAGGCCCTCGGTGGTCTTGGCCTTGATGTTGACGTCGCCGGGCGCGATGCCGAGGTCGGCGGCGATGTTGGCCGCCATCGCCGCCACGTGCGGTGCCATGCGCGGTGCGCGGGCAATCACCGTGGCGTCAAGGTTGACCGTGCGATAGCCCGCCGCTTCCAGCAAGCGCGCCGTCTCGCGCAGGAGCTTGCGGCTGTCGGCCCCCTTGAAACGCGCATCGCTGTCGGGAAAATGCCGCCCGATATCGCCGAGGCCGGCAGCGCCGAGCAAGGCGTCCGTCACGGCATGCAGCAGCACGTCGGCGTCGGAATGGCCGAGCAGACCGCGCTCGAAGGGGATGTCCACCCCGCCGATGATCAGTTTCCTGCCCGGCACAAGGGCATGTACGTCGAAGCCTTGGCCGATGCGCATCACGTTCCTTTCCTTTCCAGCAAGATTTTTTCCGCAAGGGCCAGGTCGGCCGGATAGGTCACCTTCAGGTTGCTGGCGTCTGAAGCCACCAGCAGCGGACGGTGTCCCTGCGCCTCCAGCGCGCCGGCCTCGTCGGTGACGCTCCGGCAGCGGGACAGCGCCTCGTGCAGCTGGCCGTAGCGGAACATCTGCGGCGTTTGCGCCTGCCACAGGTGCTCGCGCGGCATCGTCGCCTCAATGCGGCCATCTGGACCGGCCCGCTTCAGTGTATCGGCCACCGGCACGGCAAGAATGCCGCCCGTCTCGTCATTGCCGACCCGTTCGATCAAACCATCGAGCTGCGCCGCAGACAGGCAGGGCCGCGCCGCATCGTGCACCAGCAGCCAGTCGTCCGGCTTCACCACGGCCGAGATGGCCGTCAGGCCGTTCAGCACGCTGTCCGCCCGCGTCGGCCCGCCGCAGCGCAGGATGGAAAGCTTGACGCCCAGTTCCGACCAGTCGAAGCGTTCCCAGAGATCGTCCCGCTCGGCCAGGACGACGAACACCCGCTGGATGCGGGGCGAGGCGCACAGCACCTCGAGGGCGTGCCGAATCATGGGCCGCCCGGCGAGCAGATGGTATTGCTTGGGCTGTCCGTCGCCCATGCGGGTACCCGTTCCGGCAGCAGGCACCAAGGCAAAATTGCGCGTCATGATGCGATTGTAATCGCATTGGAATCCGCCGTAATGGAGGCGGGCGCAAAGCCGTTCCTTGCCCTATAAGCCGATAAACGCCTTCACTTGGGGCAGAGCCGCGCCGCAGGTACAATACGCCCGCCTTTTCATTCCCGGTTTTCGATTCGTCATGACATCCTCGATTTTTGCAGCGGTGGAACTGGCCCCCCGCGACCCTATCCTCGGCCTGAATGAAGCCTTCAACGCCGACACGCGCACCACCAAGGTCAACCTCGGCGTCGGCGTATATTGTGACGACAACGGCAAGATTCCCCTGCTCGCCGCCGTGCGTGCGGCGGAAAAGGCCCGCCTCGAATCCATGCCCGCGCGCGGGTACCAGCCGATCGAGGGACCGGCCAGCTACAACCAGGCCGTGCAGAACCTGCTGTTCGGAGCCGACTCCGCCCTGGTCAAGGACGGCCGCGTCGTCACCATCGAGGCGCTCGGCGGCACCGGCGCCCTCAAGGTCGGCGCCGACTACCTGAAGCGCCTGCTGCCGGCGGCTAAGGTGTATATCAGCGACCCGAGCTGGGAGAACCATCGCGCCCTCTTCGAATCAGCCGGCTTCGCGGTGGAAAACTATCCCTATTACGATGCCGCCACAAAGGGCGTGAACTTCGACGGAATGAAATCCTGCCTGGCAGGCCTGCAAGCCGGCTCGATCATCGTCCTGCACGCCTGCTGCCACAACCCGACCGGCGCCGACCTCTCGGAAGCGCAGTGGAAGGAAGTGCTCGAAGTCGTCCGCGCACGCGGCCTGGTCGCCTTCATCGACATGGCCTACCAGGGCTTCGCCGACGGCATCGAGCCCGACGCGCTGGTCCTCAAGCTGTTCGCCGCCTCCGGCCTGCAGTTCTTCGTCTCCAGCTCCTTCTCGAAGTCCTTCTCGCTCTACGGCGAACGGGTTGGCGCGCTGTCGATCGTCACCGCAAGCAAGGACGAATCGGCGCGCGTGATGTCGCAGGTGAAGCGCGTCGTCCGCACCAACTACTCCAACCCGCCGACCCACGGCGGCGCGGTCGTCGCGGCAGTGCTTTCCAGCCCCGAGTTGCGCAAGACGTGGGAAGAGGAACTGGCCGGCATGCGCGACCGCATCCGCGCCATGCGCACCGGTCTGGTCGGCAAGCTCGCGGCCCGCGGGGTCGCACAGGACTTCTCCTTCGTCGCCAGGCAGCGCGGCATGTTCTCCTACACCGGCCTGACTGCCGAGCAGGTCGAGCGCCTGAAGACCGAGTTCGGCATCTATGCCGTCAGCACCGGGCGTATCTGCCTTGCCGCGCTGAACACGCGTAACCTCGACTATGTCGCCGACGCGATTGCCGCCGTCATCAAGATATAACGCGCGCAAGCGCCGAAAGCAAACGGGCGCCTCGGGCGCCCGTTTCCGTTTGCAATCCTGCGCGGATTATCGGCGACTCGGCGTCAGCATCGGATCCTTCGTCGTGCCGCCGACAGCCAGCGGCACTCTAAGCGTCGCCGCCGAGCTCTTCAGTTCGACATTCACGGCGCCGCCCAACGAACCGCTGCGGGCGATGCCGACACTGCCCCCGGCCGTCAGCAGGCCGGACACCAGGTGCAGATTGCCCAGGCGACAATCCTTCGGATCAACATCGACGGTTCCCGACAGCTGTTCGAATTTCGTCTCGCCGCCCCGCGTCGGACCGCGCCCGGTGTTGCGCACGGCCTCGCCCAGATCGAAGCCTTTGGCCGTGCCGCGCTTCATTTCGAAGGTTCCGTCGACGTGCAGCGCCTCGGCCAGCTTGCCAAGACTGCCCGCCTTGGCAGCGAGTTTCAGTCGTGCGCTCAGCTCGCCCTCGGCGGAAAGCGCCGATCCAAGTGCAGTCAGAAGCTTGTCCGCACTCAGTCGCTTGAGTTCCAGATCGCTGCTGAGCGTCGCGCCGCCGGACCAGCCCAGCAAGGCCTTCCCCTCGACCAATCCCTCGTAGGCCCTGCCGTCGATCTTGCCCAGCGCCAGGCTGGCAGGCCGCAATTCGCCCTGTACCTCCAGCCATTGGAATGTCAGTTTCGGATTGAAAGGAGATGTCCAGTTGTTCCCGGTGGCTGCGACCCGATAAGCCTCGCCTTGAGGCTGCAGGTCGACCTTGAGGGACGCATCCGAGTTGCTCAACTGGATGGTCTCCACCGTGCCCGAAGCGGTCATCTTGATCTCGCCGTTGAGACCACCCAGTCTGGCATCGCCCGCCGCCAGACTCAACTCTCTCAGCGAAATGTGACGGATTTCCGCAGGCGGGCTTCCGGCAGCGGCCAAGGCCAACTTCCCCAGCCCGGCATCCTTTACGGCGATCTTGCTGAAGGTCAGTTCGTGGAAAACCTTCCTCTCGCCCAGCAGGGAGAAGAAATCCGGCACCGCTCGCACCGACGCAATGCTGAGGGGCGCCTCGTCCTTGCCGACACTGATGTTGCGCAGCGCGATATGCGGGCGCGGCAGGAATGAAAAGCCGATATCGCCGACCTTCACGGGAGCTTGCAGATAGGCCGAGGCATTTCGCTCGATGGCCGGCAGATGGCGGCCATAGGGATACAGCAGCAAAGTCAGCACCAGCAGGACGGGAATGCCGACGACGGCGGACAAGGCCAGAACAGGCCAGCCGATATTGAATTTCCGACCGCGCCTGATCGGCTCCAGGTCGGCGCCGCCGATCGACTCCCCCTCGTACTCTTCCTCCTGTCGCTCCGCTTTCCTCTTCTCCTTTTCCGGTTGAGGCCGGATTGCCGGCTTTTCCGGCTTGGCAAAGAGTGTCTTGATCCTGCCCATCCAGCCTGCTCCGGCTGCAGCCCGCTCAGGCTGGGGGCGCGGCACCGGCCGAGCGGGCGGCGGCAGGGATTCATATTCCGGGGCGGTCAGCTCGATTTCCTCGATCACCGGCTGCAGGGGCGGCGGTTCGGCCGCAGGTGGCGGAGCGGGCAGCGGATTCTGGGCGGGCGGCGGCGTGATCTGGCTCGTCAGCTCAGGCACATCCTCGACCGGCTCCTTCTTCAGTTCAGGAGGCTGCACCTTGGTGAAGTCCAGTTGGTCCAACTGCTCGGCGATGAAGCCGCCGGCCAGCAGTTCGGCAAGAGCAGCCTCCGCGGCATTCTTGTCGCCGAATCGCCTGGACAACTCCGCCACCGTGGTCTGACCGTCGACCATGATGAGAATGCTGCGCAGGTTGCGCTGGACGAGGCGGGTGCGCTGGCGCATCGCCTCTTCCCCCTCCTTGGTTTTGACGAAAACCGTTTTCTTGTCCATTTTTATGCGAACCAGGTAATTGCGGCGATTCTACACATTATTCGGAAGCAAACGGCTTGACGCACTGCGACGAAATGTCTAACATTCGCGCCTCGGCAATTCCCCGATAGCTCAGTCGGTAGAGCAACGGACTGTTAATCCGTGTGTCCCTGGTTCGAGCCCAGGTCGGGGAGCCAAAACCCCATCCCGCAGTACCCTTCCAAGCAGCATGCCACCCCCTCTGACGGAACTATTCTAGACGCCAAATCGAACGGCGGCGAGTGTCGTCGCGCGACGACGGAACCAGGCCGGATTAACGGGAAATCGTGGAACAGGAGGAACCGCTGCAGCCGCTGCCGGCAGAGCAGCTGCCGCAAGCCTTTTCCTCTCGGAACGGGCCCAGCTCGGGATGGCGTTTAGCGAAGCGCCGGTAGAGATTCTGCACGGCAATGCCGCCCGCCAGGAGGGCGAAGATCAGCCCGATGGTGAGCAGGTAGGTCGTCATTAGCCGCCTAGCCCGGCAAAGCCCATGAAGGCCATCGACAGCAGCCCCGCCAGCATCAGCGAGAGCGCCGTGCCCTGCACGACGCCGGGCACGCTGGAGAGCTGCAGGCGCTCGCGCACGCTGGCCATCAGCACCAGCGCCAGGGTGAAGCCGGCGCCGCCGCCGAAGCTGAACACCATGGCCTGGGCGAAGCTGTACTCGCGCGCCGTCTGGAACAGCGCCACGCCGAGCACCGCGCAGTTGGTGGTGATCAGCGGCAGGTAGATGCCGAGTGCGCGGAACAGCGCCGGGCTGGTCTTCTTGAGGAACATTTCCACCAGTTGCACCGCCGAGGCGATCACCACGATGTAGGAGATCAGGCGCAGGAATTCCAGCTGGAACATCGTCAGCAGCAGGTTCAAGCCGAAGGCGCAGAGCGAGGCCACCAGCATGACGAAGGTCGTCGCCACGCCCATCGGGAAAGCCGTGTCGAGCCGCGCCGAGACGCCGAGGAAGGGGCACAGGCCGAGGAACATCGCCAGCACGAAGTTGTTGGCCAGCACCGCGGCAAGGAAGATCTGGCCGAGCGATTCAGTCGCCATGGCCGCCCCCCTGCGCCGCCAGACGCGCTTCCTTGCGGCGCTTCAGCGCCGAAAACAGCAACAGCCAGCCTCCCAGCACGATGAAGCCTCCGGGCGGCAGCACCATCACCACCCAGGGCTGGAAGTTTGGCCCGAACAGCGATACGCCGAACAGCGTGCCGGCGCCGAGCACCTCGCGCACGGCGCCGAGGGCGAACAGGCCGATGACGAAGCCGATGCTCATGCCCAGCGCGTTGACCATCGCCGTAACCGGCGGGTGCTTCGAGGCGTGCGCCTCGGCACGGCCAAGGATGATGCAGTTCACGACGATCAGCTGGATGAAGGCGCCGAGCGCCTCGTAGATCTCGAGGCTGACCGCCTGGATGACGTAGTCGACCACCGTGACGAAGGTGGCGATGATGACGATGTAGGTGGCGATGCGCACCTCCTTCGGCACGATTTTGCGGATGAGCGACACCAGGCCGCAGGAGCACACCAGCACGAACATCGTCGCCAGGCCCATCGACAGCGCGTTGATGGCCGAGACCGAGACTGCCAGCACCGGGCACATGCCCAGCACCATGACGAACACCGGGTTCTGGCGCCAGATGCCCTCCATGAATTCGTCGAAGGTCCGCGCCTGGGAGAGATCGCTCATGATTCGTTTTTCCGGAGTTTTTCCATCTCGGGCAGCAGCTTCGGCAGCAGCAGTTGCGCGCTGTCGTTGATGGCCTTGCCGACGGCACGCGAGGTCACCGTGGCGCCGGCGATGGCGTCGATCTGCCAGGGGTTCGTCTTCGTGCCGTGCTTGACGGCCTTCACCTCGTTGGCCAGCGCCGACAGCTCGGCGTTGAGCTTGACGTCGAGCGCCGCGAAGTTGGCGAGGAACTCCTGGTCGGTGACGATCTTGTCGCCGATGCCCGGCGTCTCCTTGGACGACACCAGGCCGAAGCCGGTGATGCACTGGCAGGCGGGCGAGTAGCCGTAGAGGATGCGCACCGTGTCGGCGTAGCCCTTGGCCGCCCCTTCGGCGGCGATGCCGGCCAGTACGCCTTCTGCATCGTAGGCAGCATAGAACTTCACCGCGCCGGCCACAGCCTCGCCGCCGGCCGGGCGGATGCCCTGGGGCGTCGACTGCCATTCGACCATCGACTTCGCCGCCGGCACGACCTTGAACACCGTCCGCTCCAATGCCAGGCGGCGGTTCGCCGCGGCGGCATCGTAGGTGCCCTGGTAGGCGCCGACGATGATCAGGCCGCAGACGGTCGACACGAGGCCGAGCGTCTTCAGCAGCGAGGTCGCCGGCGTGGCCTGGGGCGGGGTTGCGGGTGCGCTCATTTGGGCTTGTTCTTGAAGAAGCGCTTCTTCGGCGTTTTCGCGCCGGCCTCCTCGCGCGAGATGTAGTCGGGATGCAGCGTGTAGGACGCCGACTTGCGCGCCCGGATCGAGGCGCCCTTGCCGAACGGCGTCGGCTGGGTGATGCGCTCGATCAGCGGCGTCGCCGCGTTGCCGATCAGGATGGCGTACATGACGCCTTCCGGCAGGCCGCTGTAGTAGCGGATCACCACGGTCAGCACGCCGATCAGGCCGCCGTACACCCACATGCCGCGCGGCGTCACCGGCGAAGTGGCCATGTCAGTGGCCATGTAGACCGCGCCGAGGATGAGGCCGCCGGAGAACAGCATGAAGAAAGGATCGGGGTACTTCGTGCCGCCAGCGAGATAAATCAGCCAGGCGGTCAGGCCGGCGCTGCCGAGCACGGCGGCCGGAATGCGCCAGTCCATGAAACGGCGCAGGGCGAGATAGGCGCCGCAGGCGAGGATCAGCACCGGCGACGGCCCCACCGCCATGTGGCCGGCGAGCGAGGTCAGCAGGTCGCCGGCGGCGGTCAGGGTGCCTTCGAACTTCCACTTGGCGAGCGGCGTCGCGCTGGCCAGCGCATCGAACTGCATGGCCTTCAGCCAGGCCGCGGTATCGGCCGGCGCCATCAGCGGCCAAGCCAGCGAGGACGGGATGAATTGCGTGAAGCGCCCGGGCAGGAACGAAGGCGTGTAGGTGGCGATCGCCGCCGGAAAGGCTGCCTGCACGAAGGCGCGGCCGACCAGCGCCGGGTTGAAGACGTTGAAGCCGATGCCGCCGAAGAGTGCCTTGCCCAGCGCGATGGCGGAAACGCCGGCGACGACGCCCATCCACAGCGGGAAGCCGGGCGGCAAAGTCAGCGCCAGCAGCAACCCGGTGATGGTGGCGGAGAAATCCGACAGGCTGCCGGCCTGGGTGCCGGTGCGCACGAAGGCCCGCTCGGCCAGCAGGCAGGACGCCGTGACGACCAGGATCGAGGCCGCCGCCGAGATGCCGTACTGGTAGACGAAGAAGGCGCAGATCGGCAGCAGCGAATACACCACGTTCGCCATGATCTGCTCGACGCTGCGCGGCCCCTTGATGTGCGGGGCGCTGCGGATTTCGGTCTGAACAGTCACGCTGCCGCCTTCTCCCGCAGGATCTGCTTGGCGACGCGGAACTGCTGCACCAGCGGAATGTTGGACGGACAGGTATAGGTACAGCAGCCGCACTCGAAGCAGTCGCCGAGGTGGTACTGCTCGCCCATCGCGTCGTATTCGCGTCGCGCGGCGAGCATGCCCAGCATGGAAGGGTTGAGCCCCATCGGGCAGGACTCGACGCACTCGCCGCACTTGATGCAGGGATAGCTGCGCCGCCCTTCCCGGCCCGCCATGTCCTCGCCGCGGAACACCAGCACGCCGGAAACACCCTTGGTCACCGGCACGTCGAGGGAGGCCACCGACTGGCCCATCATCGGCCCGCCGAGGATCACTTGTCTCGCCTGCGCGGGCGCGCCGGCGTAGTCGAGCACGAAGGAGATCGGCGTGCCGAGCGGCACGCGGTAGTCGCCCGGCCGCGCCACGCCGGGTCCGGTGACGGTGACGACGCGCTCGATCAGCCCCTGCCCGGCCGGCAGCAGCCTGCCCAGCGCCGCCAGCGTGCCGACGTTGTTCACCACCATGCCGAGCGACAGCGGCAGCTTGCCGGAGGGCACCTCGACGCCGAACAGCGCCGTGATGAGCATCTTCTCCGAGCCCTGCGGGTACTTGGTCGGCACTTCCTCGACGAAGATCTCGCTGCCCGGCGGCAGCGCTCGCCGCATCGCTTCGGCCGCTTCCGGCTTGTTGTCCTCGACGCCGATGATGGCGCGGCGCGCGCCGGTGGCGCGCATGGCGTGGCGGATGCCGATCATCAGGTCGTTCGCCTGTTCGACCATCAGGCGGTGGTCGCAGGTGAGGTACGGCTCGCATTCGCAGCCGTTCACCACCAGCGTCTCCACCTTGGCGCCCTCCGGCACCGTCAGCTTGGCGTGGCTGGGGAAGGCGGCACCGCCCAGCCCGACCATGCCGGTGCGCTGCACGGCGAGCACGATCTCCTGCGGCGGGAAGGCGTCCAGGTCCTGCGGCGTGCCCCACAGCACTTCCTGGGTGGACGCCTCGTAGACGCGGATGACGATGCACTCGGTCCACGGCCCGCGCGCGCTCGGCCGCAGTTCGATGGCCTCGACCACGCCGGTGGCCGGCGCGTGCTGCGGCACCGACAGCCAGCCTTCGGCTTCCGCGATGGGCTGGCCGCGCAGCACTTCCTCGCCGACGCGCACGATCGGCCGCGACGGCTTGCCGATGTGCTGCGACAGCGGCACCACCAGCCGCGGCGCGAAGGGCAGCCGGCGGATCGGCGTGTCGGCGGTGTGCTTGCAGCCGGGCGGATGCACGCCGCGCTGGAAAGCCTCGCCGCGGAAGTAGGAGAGCAGCTTCATGTCGGGCTTAGTTGTACTTCGCCGCCCTCGCCATCAGCTTCTCGATGCCCGGCTCGCTCATGTTCCAGGGCGTGCCGGGATGCAGGCAGCCGGCGGTGCACTTCTCCGCCGCCTTGACGATATCGGCGAACCTGGCGCCCTTCGGGTTCACCACGATGGCCTGCTTCTGGTCGTTGTAGACGAACACCTTCGGCGCGATGCTGGTGCACTCGTCGCAGGCGGTGCACTCAGGCGACTCGACCCACACCGGCTCGTAGCCGTCCGCCGCCGGGGCGGCGGGCTGGGCTGCCAGCGGCAGCGGCGCGTTCGCTGCCGGCATGTCCATGCCGCCGACGCCCAGGCTGGCGGTGATCTTCGCCAGCAACTCGGCGCGCACCTGGTCGGCCAGCATCTCGGTGTCCACCTCGGCCCGATTGAGGCCGGCGACGTCCTTCAGCTGCTTCCAGAAGTTCAGGCGTTCCTCGGTGGCGCGCACCAGGTCCTCGGTGATCAGCAGGCGGGTCAGGCGGTTCTTCTGGTCGGTCGCCCAGATGAAGGGGAATTTGCCCTCGCGCTCGTCCTTGCCGAGCTGGAGGAAGTCGGCGATGGCCACCATGTCGTCGTTCCAGGTCTCCGGCGGCGCCTTCTTGAACTGCTTGCCGAAGCGGCCTTCCGTCGCGGCGAAGTCGGCGAAGGTCATCGGCAGCTCCATCTTCTGCTCGGCGCCCTGCTCGTCGACGTACTTCAGCGTGTAGGTAGGCCAGTCCTGCTCGAGCGCCGGGTTGCCCTCGAGGCTGACGCACTCCGAGAAGGTGGTGCCGGCATCCGGATTGAAGCGGAACAGCGGATAGGCGCGTCCCTCCACCGCCAGCTTGCTCTGGTCCACGCTCTTGTCGTCGCCGATGCCGTGCTCCGGCGGGCACACCGCGTAGATGTTGAACAGCGCCGGCCGGCGCGAGTTGAGGCCGTCGATGTAGCTCTCGATCAGGTGGTTGGTGTGGGCGATGGTGCCCGACATCACGTAGGACGTGCGGTGCGCCATGCCGATCAGGCTGATCTCCTTGCGCGTCTCCTGCTTGCCGCGCTGGGCGGCGCCGAACGGCGCCATGTCGGAGATCTGGCTGATGAAGCCCGAGGTGCAGGCCTGTCCGCCGGTGTTCGAATACACCTGGGTGTCGACCACCAGCACCTTGATCGGCATGCCCGACATCAGGGCGCGCGACAGGTTCTGGAAGCCGATGTCGTACATGGCGCCGTCGCCGCCGAGCGAGACCACCGGCGGGCAGAGCAGCCATTCTTCCTCGGAGAACTGCTGCCAATTGAAGCGGCGGAAGAAGTCCTCGTGCTTCTCGGCGCTGTACTCGCCGGCGAGCTCGAGCTCGGCCATGCGCACCGCCTTGAAGCCCTCCGCCATCTTCGCCATGTGGCCCTCGAAGATGCCCATCGCCACCGACGGACTGTCCTGGAACAGGTGGCTGGTCCAGGGGAAGGGATACGGATGGAAAGGATAGGTCGAGCCCCACACCGAGGTGCAGCCGGTGGAGTTCACGATGCCCATCGCGGCGCGGCCGCGCTTGGCCGGGCCCTCGGCGTAGCGCCACTTCAGGTCCTTCAGCTTCTCAATCAGCTGGGTCGCCCACTTCACCCAGGCCGGGTCGAGCGGACGCGACGGCTTGTTCTCCATGATCTTCGCCGCCAGGCTGGCCAGGGTCAGGTCCTGGTCCTTGGTGGCGTTCACCGCCTGCAGCACGGCGCCGGTGTCGGAGAGGTCCACCGACTCGGTCAGCTTCATGCGGATGTGCTTCTCCAGGCGCCCGACCAGGTCCTCGAGGTGGGCGACGTGCTTCTCCACGCGCGGCTGCATCAGCGCGGTCACGGTGCCGGTGAACAGGTGGATGGCGGTCTTCTCGCCGCAGCCGAGGCAGGCGCCGTCGCCGCAGGGCATCGAGCCGTAGTTCTGCTTGTCGAGCAGCAGCGTCTCCAGCGCGCCGATCTTCTCGTCGAGGCTGTCGATACGGCCGTACTCCTTCGGCGTCGTCGGCAGGTCGAGCCAGAAGTTCCAGTCGCGGCGCAGGCGCTCGGTGGATTCCTCGGTCTGCGTCACCATGCGCAGGGCGTCGTCCTCGCAGACCTTCACGCACAGCGCGCAGGCCTTGCAGGTGTACGGGTTGATGGTGATCGAGAACAGGCCGCCGCTGCCCTTGCCCTTTTTCTCCTTCTGCGTCCAGTAGGGCTTGGTGGTGCCGAACTGGAAGTCGCCGAGCGACTCGCGGAACAGGCGGAACTCCTCGGCGAGGCCCTGGCGCTCGGCCTCCGGCGCCTCGGCGACGGTGGCGTTGATGGCGTCGTCGATGAGCGGACGCACCGATACGCCGTCGCCGTCGATCATGCCGCGCAGCTTCTTCTCCAGCGTGCGCACGGCGCGGCGGAGATAGCGCGTCGGCCGGCCGCCGCGCTCGACGCGCGTCACCGCCGTGTTGAAGACGTCGGCCACCGTGCTGACCAGGCCGGGGATGGCGGAATCCGGGCACTCCGTGTAGCAGTTGCCGCAGGCCGTGCAGTTCTCGGCGATCCATTCCGGGTACTCGAAGCGGATCTGCGTCATGTCGCGGAAGACGCCGGTTGCCGCCGGCACCAGCGAGGCGCCGATGAAGGGATCGACCAGGTTGTCCGAGCCCTTGCCGGAGGCGTAGAAGCTGCCGGTCTGCTCCCAGAATCGGTGGATGTCGGCGACACGGCCGTCGCCTTCGGGCAGTTGCTTGAGCATCACCGGCAGGCCGGCGGCCTTGTCGCGCAGGTTGCGCCGTGTCGCGCCGACTGACTTTTCGGTGATTTCCTTCAGCTCGCTGAAGCCGCGGCGCACCACGCGCAGGTTGTCATCCACCACGCGCTTGCCCTTGCCGCCGAACTTCGCCTGCAGCTGGTCCTCGATGGCCTTGAACAGCTTCTCCTCGGTCAGGCCGGCGTTCTTCATCACCGGCGAGGCGGCGAAGAAAGCGCCCTGGAAGGCGATGCCCTGCATGCGCAGTTGGAGGTCGGCCGAGCCGGCCTCCTCGCGGGCGATCTGGAAGGCGTCGAGGTAGAAGACGCGGATGTCGTTGTCGACGATCTGCTTCTGCATCCACAGCGGGAAGCTCGCCCAGAGATCCTCGGCGGAGCGGTTGCTCTGCACGATGAAGACGCCGCCCTTCTTCAGGCCCGCCACCGGGTTGGAGTGCTCATGCACGTTGGGGTCGGGCGAGAGCACGACGTCGACGTACACGTACTCGCAGTTCACGCGGATCGGCTCCGGCGCCGCCGACAGGTAATAGGTGGTCGGCTGGCCCTTCTTCTCCGAGCCGTACTTCGGGTTGGCCTTGATGTCCCAGCCGAGCAGCTCGTACAGCGTCATCGCCAGGTTCTTGCCGGTGGTGATGGCGCCCCAGCCGCCGACCGAGTGCATGCGCACCGTGATCGAGTCCTTCGGCAGCAGGTTCGGGTTCTCGCTGCCGCGCACCGCCATCTCGCGGATGCGCGGGTAGGCCTCGAGGATGTTCTGGTTGTGGATCTCGTCCTTCGGGTTGGCCGGCGTGTCGCGCACGAAGTCCACGGAAAGATAGAAAAACTTCTTCTGCGGCGCGTTCGGCAGCATGTTCTCGACGGCGCCGATCAGCGCCTCCGGCTGCATGTCGCGCGAACCCAGGCCGTAGCAGCCCGAGTAGAGGCGCGGCATGTCCTTCGCCGAGGCGTAGGCGGCGTAGCCCTCGTAGGGAAGTTTTCCGTCTGCGGCGCCGTTCTCCAGGCACTTGGTGACCGTGGCGCGCACCTCGCGCATCAGCGGCAGGTCCTCGGCCAGCGGCTGGTCGGTGCGCTCCAGCACCGCCACGCCCTTCTTGCCCTTGAGGATGGCGCCGAGCAGGTCGCCCGGGAAGGGACGGAACAGGGTCAGGTCGACCACGCCGACCTTCAGCTTGCGGTTTTCGCGCAACCAGTCGGCGACGGCCTCGGCCTGGACGATCATGCTGCCCATGCCGAGGATCAGGTACTCGGCGTCCTCGCAGCGGTAGGTCGACACGCGCTTGTACTGGCGGCCGGTCAGCTCGGCGTACTCTGTCATGCAGCGGTCGGTGATCTGCTCGATGTGGTCGAAGAAATACGGCCGCTGGCCGGCCACCGCCTGCATGTAGGCGTCCTGGTTCTGCACCGAGCCGGAGAGCAGCGGGGTGTCCACGTCCCAGATCGCCGGCACGCGGCGGCGCTTCGGGCCGTAGAGCATGGCCTGGGCCGGCGTCGGCGTGTCGATGAGGTCGTCCGGCTTGCCGAGGTATTCGGCCACCAGTTCGCGCTCGGGCAGGCGCACCGACTCGATCAGGTGGGTGGTGAGGAAGCCGTCCTGGCCGACGATGGCCGGGGTGAGCGACAGTTCGGCGGCCTTGCGCGCGATCAGGTTGAGGTCGGCGGCGCCCTGGGCGTCCTTCGCCATGACCTGGATGAAGCCGGTGTCGTCCACGCAATGGTAGTCGTCGTGGCCGCAGTGCACGTTGAGGCTGGCCTTGGTGATGGCGCGGCAGCCCATGTTGAGCACGTAGGGCAGGCGCTTGCCGACGGCGGCGTAGAGCGACTCGTGCATGAAGGCGACGCCCTGCGCCGACGAGAAGTTGGTGGCGCGCAGGCCCGTCATCGACATGCCGGCAGTGACGCCGGCGGCGGCGTGCTCGGATTCCGGCTCGATGAAGATCAGCGGGCGGTCGGAGATGTTGAGGTGGCCCTGGGCGACAGCCTCGGCCCAGTATTCGCCCATCTGAGTGGACGGCGTGATCGGGTAGGCGCCGGCGGCGTCGGACGCCTCGCGCTCGACATGGATGACGGCGGTGTTGCCGTCGACCGCGTCGCGCACGCCCGGGTATTTCACCTTGGCCTTCTCCTTGCCGGAGCCGGGGGCGGTCTCGAACAGCTTGTATTCCTTGAGCTTCTTCAGCATGGCATCACCTCACGCGGAGATAAGTGGTAATTCGTTCTGGCGCAGGATCTTTTTCGCTTCCGCGCCCTTGATGGAAAAATTCGGGTTGTCGAACCAGACGATGGCGCCGGTCGGGCAGCGCTCGATGGCCTGCTTCGCCGCGCGCGCGTTCTGCGCGTAGTCGATCACCGCCAGGTTGTTCTCCAGCTTCATCACGCCGGGGGCGGAATCGACGACGCACTTGCCGCAGGCGGTGCACGCCACCTCGCAGGATTTCTCGGCGGTATCGCCGTCGGCGAGGTTCTTGCAGGCCACCCACAGCTTGCGCGAGACCGGCTCGAGCGAGAACAGACCTTTCGGGCAGACTTCGACGCAATCGTTGCAGGCGGTGCACTTGTCGGCGTCCACCACCGGCAGGCCGTGGGCGTCCATGTGGATGGCGTCGAAGTCGCAGACCTCGGCGCAGTCGGCCAGCCCCAGGCAGCCCCAGGCGCAGTCCTTGCCGCCGCCGCTCACCACCGCCGCGGCGCGGCAGGAGGTGTGGCCCGCGTAGCGCGCGCGCATGAAGGCGACGTGGCGGCCGCCGGCGCAGGCCAGTCGCGCGACGCGCTTCTCAACCGAGCCGGCATCGACGCCGAGCAGGTCGGCGATCACGACGTTCTGCGCCGGCGCATTCACCGTGCACTGCGCCGGCATGATCTCGCCGGCGACGACCTTCTCGGCGAAGTTGCGGCAGCCGGCGGTGCCGCAGGCGCCGCAGTTGGATTTCGGCAGGAGTTCCTCGACCTGGTCGATGCGCGGGTCTTCATAGACGTAGAGCCGCCGGTTGGCGAAGGCGATCACGCCCGCGAGGGCAACGCCGAGCAGCGCCATGAAGGCGCCGGCATAAGCGAGGTTCGAGATCGATCCCATGCTGCGAGTCAAAACCTTTAAGGTTCAAATAACCATGACTACACCAGGGTCTGGAAGCCACGCGGACACACCGAGCGCGTCCCGGGCAAAAAAAACAGACTCTGGAACCTGGCGGGTACCGGACCTTGCCTTGCGGGCGCGGCGGCGGCAGCCACTCACGGTGCAGCCGGAGATCGGATCCGGCTTACTGGACAGCCTGGCGTGGTGCGCCAGGCCGGGTGACACGCAAACAGCGCGGTTGCGCTACTTACGCTCGTGTTTGAGGAAGTATAGGAATTTCGCGGCGTTGCAACAACAAAGTCTTATATATGATTACCCAAAGTTTTTCTTATACGTGGCGGGCAGTTGGACTTGTTTTTCATATAGTAAAACAATATTTCTCAAACCGGGAAGATTTCGATGCTGCGCCGCAATACGGCGATAAGCGCATCGTAGCCGGCTTCCTATAATTAAAAGAGAGGCTTGATTCCTTCAACAATCGCCCAACCTGTGACGACAATGAACCCTTCCCTGCACATCCGCCCGCCTGCCGTCGCCGGCATGTTCTACCCGGCCGATGCGGCGGAACTCGCCCGGGACATACAGTCCTACCTGGCCGCCGTGCCAGCCGCAAGGCATGCGGCGCCGAAGGCGCTCATCGTCCCCCACGCCGGCTACGCCTATTCCGGCGCGGTCGCCGCCAGTGCCTATGCCCTGCTCGCCCCGGCGCACAGCAGCATCCGCCGCGTCGTGCTGCTCGGCCCGGCGCATCGCGTGCCGATCCGCGGCCTCGCCCTCCCGGTGGCCGAAGCCTTCGCCACGCCGCTGGGCGGCGTGCGCATCGATGCCGAAGGGGCCGCCACCGCACTCGAGCTGCCACAAGTCACCGCCAGCGACGTGGCGCACAACCTGGAGCACTCGCTGGAGGTGCAGGTGCCCTTCCTGCAGAGCGTGCTCGACGATTTCGCCCTGCTGCCTTTCGCCGTCGGCACGGCGACGCCCGCCCAAGTCGCCGAGGTGCTCGATCTCCTCTGGGGCGGGCCGGAAACGCTGATCCTCATCAGTTCCGACCTCTCGCATTTCCATGCCTACGCCACGGCGCAGGGCATCGACAAGGGCACGGTCGGCGCCATCCTCGCCTTCGAGCCGTCCGTCGAGCACGAGCAGGCCTGCGGCGCGACGCCGATCAACGGTCTGCTGCTCTGCGCCAAGCGGCGCGGCATGCAGATCGAACTGCTCGACCTGCGCAACTCCGGCGACACCGCCGGCGACCGCTCCCGCGTCGTCGGCTACGCCTCGTTTGCCCTCACCGAGAAGCCCCATGCCCAACACTGAACTCGGCGCCATCCTCCTGCGCCTGGCCCGCGCCGCCATCGGCGAGCGGCTCGGCCAACCGGCTGCGGCCGACGCCAGCCACGCGCGGCTGCACGATCCGGGTGCCACCTTCGTCACCCTCACCCAGCAGGGCAATCTGCGCGGCTGCATCGGCTCGCTCGAGGCGCACCGGCCGCTCGCTCAGGACGTGCGCGAGAACGCCCTCGCCGCCGCCTTCCGCGACCCGCGCTTCACGCCTCTCTCGGCCGGGGAATTCGAATTCACCTCGGTCGAAGTCTCGCTGCTGACGCCGGCCCTGCCGCTGGCCTTCCGCGACGAGGCCGACTTCATGGCCCAGTTGCGACCCGGCGTCGACGGCATCGTCTTCCAGTACGGCCGCCACCGCAGCACTTTCCTGCCGCAGGTGTGGGAAAGCCTGCCCGAACCGCAGCAGTTCATGCAGCAGCTCAAGCGCAAGGCCGGCTTGCCGCCCAACTTCTGGCACGAAGAAGTGAGCATCTCGCGCTACGAGGTGACCAAGTGGAAGGAAGGCCGGTAATGGAGCAGTATCCCGGCCGCTGGTGGCATTTCATCGACGACGGCCGCATCCAGTGCGACCTCTGCCCGCGCGACTGCAAACTGCGCGACGGCCAGCGCGGCGCCTGCTTCGTGCGCCAGCGCGCAGGCGACGGCATGGTGCTCACAACCTACGGGCGCAGCTCCGGCTTCTGCATCGATCCGATCGAGAAGAAGCCGCTCAACCACTTCTTCCCCGGCAGCAGCGTCTTTTCTTTCGGCACCGCCGGCTGCAACCTGGCCTGCAAGTTCTGCCAGAACTGGGACATCTCCAAGTCGCAGGACATGGACCGCCTGATGGACCAGGCCTCGCCGGAAGAGATCGCCCGCGTCGCCGCCGAGGGCGGCAGCAGGAGCGTGGCCTTCACCTACAACGACCCGGTGATCTTCGCCGAGTACGCCATGGATGTCGCCGACGCCTGCCACGAACGCGGCGTACAGACCGTCGCCGTCACCGCCGGCTACATCGGGACGGAGGCGCGGCGCGAGTTCTTCGCGAAAATGGACGCCGCCAACGTCGACCTGAAGGCCTTCACCGAGGATTTCTACTTCAAGCTCACCGGCGCCCACCTGCAACCCGTGCTGGACACACTGACTTTCCTGAAACAGGAGACCGACTGCTGGTTCGAGCTGACCACGCTCCTCATCCCCGGCAAAAACGACTCTGCCGCCGAGATCGAGGCCATGTCGAAGTGGATCGTCAGGGAGCTCGGCCGCGACGTGCCCATCCACTTCACCGCCTTCCATCCCGACTACAAGCTCGACGACCTGCCGCCGACGCCGGCCGCCACGCTGCAGCGCGCGCGCCGCATCGCCCTCGACGAGGGCATCCGCTACGTCTATACCGGCAATGTGCACGACGCCGAGGGCGGCACCACCTTCTGCCCCGGCTGCGGCAAGGGCGTCATCGTGCGCGACTGGCACCAGATCCTCGCCTACGACCTCACCGAGGAAGGCCACTGCCAGCACTGCGGCACGCCCGTTGCCGGCCGCTTCGGCAAATACGAAGGCCAGTTCGGCCGCCGCCGCATTCCCGTCCGCGTGCGCATGGGCGCCTGATGGAAGTCCTCATCCCGGCCGCAAAAGTCAGTCTCCCCGGCACGCTGTCCCTGCCGGACAAGCCGCTCGGCGTCGTCGCCTTCGCCCACGGCAGCGGCAGCAGTCGCCACAGCCCGCGCAACCAGTACGTCGCCGGCGTCCTGCACGAACACCGCATCGCCACCCTGCTCTTCGACCTGCTCACGCCGCAGGAGGACCGCACCTACGAAACGCGCTTCGACATCGGCCTCCTCACCGAACGCCTGCTCGCCGCCCTCGCCTGGCTGGAAGGCAATTCGGAAACGAAGGCCATGCAGCTCGGCTGCTTCGGCGCCAGCACCGGCGCCGCCGCGGCCCTGCAGGCGGCGGCCAAGCGACCGGGCATTGCCGCCGTGGTTTCCCGCGGCGGCCGCCCCGACCTCGCCGGCCCGCAGGCACTGACTTTGGTCCACGCACCGACCCTGCTCATCGTCGGCGGCCGGGACGACGTCGTGATAGACCTCAACCGGCTGGCGTATGACCTGCTGCGTTGCGAGAAGAAGCTGGAGATCGTGCCGGGCGCGACGCACCTCTTCGAGGAGCCGGGCACGCTGGAGCAGGCGGCGGAGCACGCGGCGCGGTGGTTTGCCGCGCATCTCAAGACCGCGAAGGCTTGAGCGTCCAGCTTGTTCCACGTTCGGGCCCGGTGTAGTCTGCTGCCGACCTCCTTCACCCGACGGACCGCATGGCCCCGCATCCCGCCCGCCTCGCATTCGCGTTTCTGCTGACCCTGTCCGCAGCGCCGGTTTCCGCGCAGGGGCAGTTCCACAAGTGCGTGGATGCCAGGGGCAAGGTCACCTACCAGGATTTTCCCTGCGGCCAGTCACCCCGCATCGGCACGCCGGAATCGCCCCCGGGCAGCGCAGCGCACCCCGCCACCGACAGCGCCTCCTCGCCGGTCATGCGCCAGTTGGACGCAGCGGTCAAGGCGGCGATCGCCTCCCGCGACCTGCCGCGCGCCAAGGGGCTGGCCGTCACCGCACAGCATTGGGAGTGGATAGCGGAAGCCGAGCAAAACCAGCAGGTGCAGCCCGTCACGGGCCGCACCCAGGCCGACCTGCGCGCAGAGAAAGGCGCCAGCCAGGAATGCCGCGACGCGCGGCGGAACTACGAACTCGAGTCGCGCTCGCCCGAGGCCATCGAGAAAATGAAGCACCTGATGTACGAGGCCTGCGGGATGGACCCGCCCGCCGACGCCGGCGCCGGCACCGGCCAGACCGTGATCCTCACCCGGCCGCGCGCCGCCCCGCACAGGCCGCCGCCCCCGATCAGGCCCGAACAGCCGACGGTCAGGCAACCGCGAGCACCTGAACCCGCGAGGCCGATAAGGCGCAAGGACGATTAAGCGGCGCCGTGTCCGCAAGCCGCCGTATCCCCCAAGGGGACTTCCTTCGGGGCGTCACGCAGACCGACTTTCCCCGGCAGGTTGCCGAACGCCGTTAGTTCCGTTTACCCTTGCAGCCCCCCCGACGAACCCAATCAGGACACAACCATGCCCACCACTCCGCCCTGCCCCCAATGCGCCATGGAAAACGTCTATCAGGACGGCGCCAACCATGTCTGTGCCGATTGCGGCCATGAGTGGCCGATGGCGGCGGCGGGCGCGGATGAGGATGCGGCGGCGGTGGTGCGCGACGCCAACGGCAACGTGCTGGCCGACGGCGATGCCGTGGTACTGATCAAGGATCTGAAGGTGAAGGGCTCGTCGATCACGCTGAAGATGGGCACCAAGGTGAAGAGCATCCGCCTGGCCGGCAGCGGCGACCACGAGGTGGGCTGCAGGATGGACGCCGGCAGCTTCATGCTGAAGGCGTGCTACCTGAAGAAGGTCTGACGCAGATCAGCCGCGCTGGAACAGCAGCATGCCGAAATGGGCCGTCACGAAGAGGGCGCCCAGCGCGATGGCCAGGCCCATGGCGCGGGGATGCGATTCGACCCACGCGTCAAATCCAAAATGCTCGACTTCCCCGCCGCGCGCCATGTTGCGGGTGGAGTACCAGCGATTGGTGCGCGCCTCGAGCGCCTGCAGGGCCTTCGGGAAGAAAAGCAGCATGACGCCGACGGCGACCGCCAACATGCTGCCCGCGATCAGGAACCAGCGCACGCTCTCCAGCAGCATGGCGGCATTCGGATAAGCAGCCGCCAGGTGCAAGGCCGCGGCGAGCGTGTTGCCGTCGATTTTCGCGATCAGGACAAACAGGGAGAAGGCCGGGAGCAGCACGAAGACCGTCCCCAGCAGGTAGCGGAAGCGCCGTTCCGCCGCCGCGCTGTCGCGCGGGATTGCGAGCCATTTCGTGCTGCGGCGCATGGATACCCACTGGTTCGCGCGGCTGGAAAGCTGCTGCATGCGCGCGTGGCTGAAGACCAGCCCGATGCCGACCGCGATGCCGATGAGGCCGAACACGAAGAAAAACTGGTAAAGGGTCTCCAGGAAAATCTGGATGACCACCGGGTTGCTCATGACGCCTTCGCTCATGCCGGCCTCCCCTGATAAAGAAACTGCGACGCTAGTCCGCCCGCACCCAGGTCTGGGTGCGGCCGATGAAGAGGACGGAGCCGCGCATCTCGAGCTTCCTGCCGCCTTCGGTGACGGTCACCTTGGCGTTGTAGGTCTTGCCGTTGGCGGGGTCGAGGATGGTGCCGCCGGCGTAGACGTTGTCGCCGTCCTGCTTCAGGCCGGTGAGGATGGTCATGCCGATCACCGGTTTGCCCTTGCGCGGGTCGTCGCCGGCGCATTCGTCGCACTTCGAGTCCTGCTTGGCCGGGTCGAAGATCTTTTCGACCATGCCGGAATAGACGCCGTCCTTTTCCACGATGCGGACGACGGACTTCGGCTTCTTCGTCTCGTCGTCGATGGTGGTCCAGGCGCCGACGGGCGAGAGGACTTCTGCCAGCGCGGCAGTCGAGAGGCTGGCGGCAAACAGGGCGAGGCAGAGGCGGCTGGGCAGCGGTGTCATGGCGGTCCTCCTTTTTGGATGACGGGAAGGTGGCGACGCCGGACATTATCCCCCTTCCCGCCGCGGGTAACAGGGCACATGGGACGCTAGGTCGCAATCCGCAATTGCCCGGGATCGAGCAGCAGGAAGCGGGCAAAGCGCCCCTCCTTCCGGTTGCCGTCGTCACTGACGATCATGATCCGCTGGCGGCCATGGATCGTCGCCGGGCAGACGCCCTCGGCCCTTTCCAGGCCGGACAGTCCGGAAATCGTGACGCGGCGCGCCGGGGTGCCGGAGCGGCCGCTCCAGAACCAGAGATGGAATTGTACGGGCTCGCGCGCGACCGGCCCGCCGATGAGGAGGTATCCGTCGAGGCCCGGGAAATAGGACATGCCGCGTATCCCGTTGCCGCCGAGGTCCAGCTTCTCCAGGGTGGCGGAGATTCGGGGCGCCTCGCCCGACTCGAAAATCGCCGCGGGGTTCTCGACGCAGGCGACGAGGGCCCGCTTGCCGAGCAAGGGACTGCGAAAGCCGATCAGCAGGCGCTGCGCGTCGGGAGTGAGGTCGAGCGCCTCGACGTTCAGCCCGCCGGCGTCCTTGACGTCGCGTATCTCCGCTGCGGCGGCCAGTACGGGGTGCGCCGCCAGCAGGGCGGGCTTGAGCGCCTTCGACACCCTGGGCGCGAGCGCACGGTCGCCTTCGATGCAGAAGCGGACCAGCCGTTCGCGGGAGGACTTCTCGTCGCCGTCGCCGTTGCGCGAATGCGAGGTGATGGCGTAGACATGGCCCGACCGGTCGAGGGCGATGCCTTCGAGATCGTTCAGCTTCGGCAGGTCCGGCGGCTTCTGGCGAAGGGGCGTGGCCGAGACGGCGCCATCGGGGCCGATCGTGACCAGGCTGAACGGATGCGCCTTCTCATCTTCGAGAACGAGAAAACGCCCATCGGGAAGCTGCTGGATGGCGGACGGCTCGTAAAGGCCGGTCAGGGGGCGAAACTCGGGCGTGCCGTTCAGGGTCATGGCTGCGTATCTCAGTGACTCATGCACCGGGCCGGACTGCCGCCGGGTCGCCTATCCTAACAAAGGAACCCCTGCCTGAAACCGCCCAAAAGGGCTATGATCAAGCATGGTCCGCAAGGCGCCGGACCACCACGATATCGAACCGTCAGGAGACTTGAAATGGCCAAGAAATCATCGAAGAAATCCGGGGACGCCGTCTATAAAATCGTCGAAGTGGTCGGCTCGAGCCCGAAATCGTGGGAGGACGCCGCCCGTACCGCGGTCGAGGCGGCCGCCAAGACGCTGCGCGACCTGCGCGTCGCCGAAATCACCAAGCTCGACATGAAGATCGACAAGTCCGGCAAGGTGGTCGCCTACCGTGCGCGCGTGTCGATGTCGTTCAAGTACGAAGCCTGATTCGAAACACCGGGAAAGACCAGGGCATAGATGTCTGAAACAGCCTATTGCTATCACTGCGGCGTCCACCACCCGCGGGCGGAAATGCGGCAGATCGAAACCAAGTCCGGCAAGCGCTGGCGCTGCATCAAGAGCATCGAGGCAACGAAGCGCAGCACGGCCGAGCGCGACGGCTTCGGCAGGCGCGTCAGCGCCGAGAACAAGGCGGGCGCGCAGAGCAAAGCGAGGCTGATGCAGAATTCCAACCGATGAGCGGCCTGCCCCTGCTGGAGCTGTTCGGCCTGCTGCTCGTGGCCGGCGGCATCTGGCTGTGGCTGGACAGCCTCAAGGCCAGGGATATCGGCATCGCCGCCGCGCGGGCGGCCTGCCAGTCGGAGGGCCTGCAGTTGCTCGACGACACGGTCGCCATCGCCGGCCTGAAGCCGGCACGGAACGAGGACGGCCGCCTCCTGCTGCAGCGGGCCTATGCCTTCGAGTACAGCGACACCGGAGACAACCGCCGCCGCGGCAGCGTGGTCCTGCTCGGCCACCGCGTGACCGTCCTCAACGTCGGCCTGCGCCTGGCGGCGCCGGAACCGATGCCGCATTGAACGGCCGTCCGCACCGATCCGCGGCTCATACGCGACGCTAATCCCGGTCCCAGTCGGGATCGGGGCCGAAGCGTTCCAGCAGGAAATCGATGAAGGCACGCACCTTGGCCGGCAGGTGCCGCGTCGGCAGGTAGAGCGCATACACGTGCCGTTCCACCGGGATGTATTCGGACAGCGCGGCACGCAGGCGCCCGGCCTGCAGGTCCTTGCCGATGATGAACGTCGGCAGCAGCGCCAGGCCCAGCCCGCCCAGCACCGCCTGCGAGAGGGCTTCGTCGTCGTTGATGCGCAGCCGGCCGGAGACCGGCACGGCGATGTCGCCCTCCGGTCCGGTAAAGCGCCACAGCCCCTGCTCGCCGGAATGGGTGTAGTCGAGGCAGTTGTGGCGCGCCAGGTCCTGCGGAATGCGCGGCACGCCATGCTTCCCGAAATACGCCGGCGTGGCGCACAGCTTGCGGCGCACCGGCGCCAGGCGGCGCGCGACCAGATTGGGCGGCAGGTCGCGCGCGACGCGCACGACGACGTCGCAGCCCTCCTCCGCCATGTCGATGGCGCGGTCGGTGATGGTCATGTCGATGTCCAGTTCGGGATAGCGGCCGAGAAAATCCGCCAGCGCGGGCGCGACATGCAGCGTGCCGAACGCCACCGAGGCCGCCACCTTGAGCACGCCGCGCGGCTGCGCATGCAGGTGGTCGACCACCTGCTCGGCGCGAACGGCCTCGTCGAGGATGCGGCTGCAATGCTCGACGTAGGCCGCACCCACCTCGGTCATGCTCAGGTGCCGGGTGCTGCGATTGAGCAGGCGCGCGCCCAGTTCCTTCTCCAACTTGGCCACGGCCTTGCTCACCGCCGAGCGCGACATGCCCAGGCGGCGGGCGGCAGCCGAGAAACTGCCGGTCTCCGCCACATGGGCAAATACAGCCATGAGGTTCAGGTCGCGCATGCCGGCATTGTATCCCTCACGGAAACAGTAATGTTCGTTTGAAGAGGCTTATCCGGCACCGCCACCCTGCGTATGATTACTCCCGTGCCCCACCCCAGCGGCGGGGCTTTTCCTTTTTGGAACGGGATGTTAGACATGAAATCCGAAGACCTGATGATTGCCGACCTGGATTATGTCCGCCTGCGCGCCTTGGCCGCCGGCGAGAACCTGGCCGAGGAGCTGAGCCGGGCTACTGTCGTCCCGAAGGAACAGATGCCTGAGAATGTCGTCAGGATGCACTCGCGCGTGACCTACCTGGACGAGAGCTCGGGCGAACGGCGCGAAGTGGAACTGGTGTTCCCCGATGAGGCGGACATGGCCAGCGGAAAGATCTCGGTGCTGGCCCCGGTCGGCTCCGCCCTGCTCGGACTGGCGGAAGGCCAGGCCATCGACTGGCCGTTTCCGGACGGACGCAGCCGGCAGCTTCGCGTCGAGCGCACGGTAGCCCCCCTGGAATGAGCATGCGGCACGCGATCCGACTCACCCGGCCCGATGCCGAACGCCTCGCCCACATGGCAGAAGCGCTGAAATCGCAGTCGCAGCGCATCCAGAGGCAGTTGCATGTCCTGGACGAGCTGATGACGATGGCGCGTCTGATGGAATCGTCCGACACGCCGGGCAACGTGGTCACCCTGGACTCGCGCATCCGCATCGAGGATGTCCTCTCGGGCACCTCGAAGGAGATCGAGCTGGTCTTCCCGGAAGAGGCCGATCCGCCCGCCGGAAGGTTGTCGGTGCTGTCCGCCATCGGCTGCGCCGTGCTGGGACGCGCGGTGGGCGACGCCGTGGTGGTGGAGACGGAACGGGGCAACCTGCAGTTGCGGATCGCCGCGCTGGTCTACCAGCCCGAGGCCTCGCTCACATAGGCGGACGCATGGAGCATTCCGAGTTTCCCATCGAGCAACTGGTGCAGCTTACCTCGAGCCCGTTCCAGATGGGCTTCGCCCGCCAGGTCATGCGCGTGCTGCATCCCTCCGACCTGATCGCCTTCGAGGCCACCCTGGAAGGGCTGCTGATGCGCGCGCAAAACGAAGACGCCCTGGCCCAGCCGATGGCCATGCTGTGCGATCTCTACGGCGACGATTTGAAGCTGCTGCCGCCCAGGGTTCGCTACATGAGCCTTGGCAACCGGGTGTACGAGCCGATCATGCTCCTGCGCGTTCGCACCGCCCCCCGCCACCTGGATGCCGTGCGCAACGACCTCGCCGGCCGCAAGCTGAAAATCCTCGAGGAACATGAGCATCCCAGCGTGTGCGTGCTGCGCGCCGAGGGACCGCTGCGCAACCTGCTCGGCTACGGCGAGTCGCTGGCGAAGCTGACCGAGGACAAGGCACTCCACTGGATCTGGCTGGACCGCTACGTCCCGCAGGACGAACCGCCCGGCGACCGCGCGGCCTGAACGCGTCTCGCGCCCGATTCAGTTTCGCCCCGCCGGGCCTGCCGCACGGCTGCTCCGGCGCCGATGCAGCAGGTGGCCGGCGGCGACGATCAGGACGATGGCCAGCAGCAGCGCCCACGGCGCCAGGCGGTCGAAGGTCGCCGCCCAGGCGTTCAGTTCGTTCAGCAGCAGGGCCCACAGGCTGATGGCCACGTAGGTGGTCGTCAGTACGATGGCGAGGTTCACCCACGGGCGCAGGCCGATCAGGAAGCCGATGATCGAGCCGACCACCGGCCCGGTCATCCAGAACGGCACGAAGACGAAGACGATCAGGCCGGCGATGCCGAACTTGCGCACCATGCCGCCGCGCATTTCGGCCGCCTCGCGCATGCGGGCGACGAAGGACTTCAGCGCCGGCAGGTCGAGCAGGTGTCGCCAGCCGAGGACGAACAGCGGGTAGAAGACGAGAACGTGCAGGGTCTCGACCAGCATGTTGAGGGGCACCACCTGCAGGTGGCTCATGCCGCTGGCGTAGCCGAAGCTCATGCCCGCCCCCGGGCCGATCAGCAGGTTGAGCCCGGTCATCGCGGCGTACTGGAGGATGTCGTCCGGGAACAGGGTCCAGCCGATGCCGAAGCCGAGCAGCAGCAGGCCGGCCAGGACCAGGCCGGCGACCAGCATGTAGCCTTCCGCGCTTTCTAGGATCGCCCGCTTCTGCATGTCGTCAGGAAAAATGGCTACAGGCCCCGTGCGCCTTGCCGCTGTCGCGCGGATTCTACAGGCCGCCAGACGCTCCGGCGCCCCGCACGGGCCGATTTTTCAGAACGGGCCCGAATTCGGCTATGCTGCCGCGTCCGCAACAGCCTGGATATCCAAATGACCATCGCAATGTTTGTGCTCGGCCTGGCCATGCTGGTCGCCGGCGCCCAGCTCCTGGTGCGCGGCGCCTCGAAGCTGGCACTGTCGTTCGGCATTTCCCCGCTGGTGGTGGGGCTCACCGTGGTCGCCTTCGGCACCAGTGCGCCGGAGATGGCCGTGTCGGTGCGCTCTTCCTGGGGCGGCCAGGTGGATATCGCGCTGGGCAACGTGGTCGGCAGCAACATCTTCAACGTGCTCTTCATCCTCGGCCTCTCGGCGCTGGTGGCGCCCCTGCTGGTGGCGCCGCAGCTGATCCGCCAGGAGGTGCCGCTGATGATCGGCGCCTCGCTGCTGGTGTTCGGAGTGGCCCTCGATGGCGGCATCGGCCGCGCCGACGGCGCCCTGCTGTTCGGCCTGCTCGCCGCCTACACGGTTTTCCTCATCCGGCAGAGCCGACGGGAGAGCCGGGCGACGCAGGACGAATACGCGCAGGAATTCGCCGCGCCGGCCGCCGGCGCCTGGGATCGTCACTGGGCGGTGCAGCTGGCGCTGATCGGCGGCGGACTGGCGCTGCTGGTGCTCGGCGCCAACTGGCTGGTCGATGCGGCGGTGAGTTTCGCCCGCGCGCTGGGCCTCTCGGAGATGGTGATCGGCCTGACCATCGTCGCCGCCGGGACTTCGATGCCCGAGGTGGCCACCTCGCTCGTCGCCACGCTGCGCGGCGAGCGCGACATTGCCGTCGGCAACGTCATCGGCAGCAACACCTTCAACCTGCTCGGCGTGCTCGGCCTCTCCAGCCTGGCGGCGCCGCACGCCCTGCCGGTGCCGCCGGCGATGCTCAACTTCGACCTTCTCGTGATGATCGGCGTCGCGCTGGCCTGCCTGCCGATCTTTTTCACGGGGCACGTCATCGCGCGCTGGGAAGGCGCGCTCTTCCTGGCCTATTTCTTCGCCTACACGGCCTACCTGCTGCTGGCATCGCAGCAGCACGACCTGCTCGACACCTTCGGCACGGCGATGACAACCGTGGTCATCCCCCTCACCGCCGTCACGCTGACGGTGTTCGCGGCGCGCCACTGGCGCGAAAGGCATCAGGACTGATCGAGAATTTCAGTGTCTTCGTGCCGGTAGGCCGGGCTGCAGCAGCAGAGAATGTGCAACGCCTGCGTGCCGGTCGCCTCGATGCAGTGCGGCGTTCCGGGCGAAATCAGCGCCGTGTCGCCGGGACTGACTTTTATCTTTTCCTCGCCGAGCGTGAGCAGACCTTCGCCCGAGGTAACGTGGTAGAGCTCCTCGGTCTCGCGGTGACGATGCAGCAGCGTGCGCGTACCGGCCGGCACGACGGCCTCGGCCAGGCTCTGGTTGCGGCTGCCGTGCAGGTCGGGGTGCATCAGTTCGCGGATCTCGGAGCCGTCCTTGGTGACGTAGGGTTCGACGTCGGCGTGGCGGGTCTTCATGGGCGGGCCTTCCTGTAGAGCGCCAGGGCGCGTTCGCGCTGGACGGCGTGGTCGACCACCGGCGCGGGATAGTCTCGGCCGATGACGCAGCCGATGGCGGCCTGCTCGACCGGACTCATGCGCCACGGCGCGTGGATGGATTTTACCGGGACGTTCGCCAGTTCCGGCACGTAACGGCGGATGAACTCCCCCTGCTTGTCGAACTTCTCCGACTGCGCGACGGGATTGAAGATGCGGAAATAAGGCTGGGCGTCGCAGCCGGTCGAGGCCGCCCACTGCCAGTTGCCGTTGTTGGCGGCAAGGTCGAAGTCGTTGAGCTTCGCCGCGAAGTACTGCTCGCCCCAGCGCCAGTCCACCAGCAGGTCCTTGACCAGGAACGAGGCGACCACCATGCGCAGCCGGTTGTGCATGTTGCCGCTGGCGTTCAGCTGGCGCATGGCGGCATCGACCAGCGGGTAGCCGGTGCGCCCCTCTCGCCAGGCCGCAAACAGGGCTTCGTCGTTCGGCCAGGGGATGTCCGCAAACTGCGGCCGGAAGGCCTCCCGCGCCGCGCGCGGGTGATGGTGCAGCACCTGGAAGAAGAAGTCGCGCCAGATCAGTTCCGCCAGCCAAAGGTCAGCCCCCGCGGTGCGGCGTTCGCGCGCCGCGTGCACCAGGCGGCGGATGGAGATCGTGCCGAAACGGTTGTGGATGGCGAGTCCCGAGCCGGCATCGAGCGCCGGGTAGTCGCGCTGCTCGTGGTAGGCGTCGATGCGGCCGAGGAAGGCCGCCAGGGTTTCCTGGGCGCCCGTCTCGCCCGGCCGGATGCCCGAAGCGGCGAGATCGGTCGGTGCGAAGCCGAGTTCGTTCAGCTCAGGCAGGTGCGTCTCGTGCGGCGGCCGCGCCAGGCGCTTCAGATTCGCCTCGTCCAGCCGCGGCGCCAGTTCCGCCTCGCCGACCAGCTTCAGCCAGGCATTCTTGTAGGGCGTGAACACCGTGAACGGCCGTCCGCCCTGGGTGAGCAGCTCGCTCCCGGCGAAGACCACCGTGTCCTTGACGGCAGTGAAGCCGATGCCTGAAGCGCGCAGCCGCTCGGCCACCTCGTCGTCGCGCACCGCCGCCGGCTCGTAATCCTCCGCTGCGACCACTTCCCCCACGCCAAGGTCGGCCGCCAGCCTGGGCAGCACATCGCGCGCGCGCCCGTGCAGCACGATCAGGTCGCCGCCCGCCTCCCGCAGTCGCTCGCGCAGCTCGCGCACGGAATTCCAGATGAAATCCACGCGCCGGTCGGTGCGCGATGCCAGTGGGTCGAGGATCTCTGTGTCGAAGACGAAGGCGCAGAAGACGCGCTCGTGTTTCTCCAGCGCATGGCCGAGCGCGGCATTGTCGTCCAGGCGCAGGTCGCGGCGCAGCCAGGCCAGCGCGCCGCCTTGGCGCGGGGCCATGCTCAGGCCGCCGGTGTGCCGGTGCGCCAGACCGCCAGCGCTTCCACCGCCTGCGCCAGTTCGGTGATGAGCCGCACGCCGTCCGGTGCGGCGAGCCGCTCGACGCCGGCGCCGCCGGCCCAGATCTCCATGGCGGGCGGCAGCATCTCGCGCAGCTTCTCCAGCAGCGGCAGCACCTGACGCTGCGGGAACGCCGACGAGAACGACAGGGCGACGATGTCGGCGCGATGCGCCAGCGCCGCCTGGCGGATGTCGGCCAGCGGCGTCTGCGTGCCGAGCGAGACGCAGGCCGCGCCCTCCAGCGTGAGCAGCGCCTCGGTCATCAGGATGCCGAGGACGTGCTGCTCCTCGGGCACCGTGGTGAGCAGGACGCGCGGCCGTCCCGTGCCCGGCGGCAGCGAGGCGATGGCCTGGCGCAGCAGGGCCTGCATCTGTTCCGTGTACAGATGTTCCTCGAAGACCTGTATCTCGCCGCGCATCCAGGCCTCGCCCACGGCGCGGTTGAGTGCGCTGACCGACTCGAGGACGAACTGCTGCAGGCCCTGGCGGTGCAGGGCTTGCCGCAGCGCGCTGCCCAGGGCCGGGGTGTCGTGGCTGCGGATCAGTTCGACCACGCCGGCCGCCAGGGCACCCTTGTCTTCCGCCGCGACGGGCGTCTGGGCCGCCCCGGCCAGGCTGGCCAGGTCCTCATCGGCCGTCGCCAGCAGCTTTCCGGGACGCCAGCCCTGCCCCATCAGGCGCTTGATCAGACGCAGTTTCTCCACCTGTTCAAGGGGATAGGCACGCTCGCCGTGCTGGTCGCGTTCGGGCCGGGGGAAGCCGTAGCGGCGCTCCCAGACGCGCAGGGTGTCCTTGCCCAGCCCGGTTTCACGCTCCACGGCCGCGATGCTCAGAAAAGTTTTGTTCATATTTGTCCTGGACAATTACTTGACAAGTAAAGATCTGATGTCTATATTAGCCACAAGTTCAATGTTTGTCCAGGACATCATATGAAAACGGCTCACTCCATTCTATTTGTCGGCGCGCTATTTGCAGCATTCATGGCTGTAGGCATGGAGCAGGCGTCGTCAGCGCCACAGGCAGCCGAACCCAGAGGCTGCAGCTTTGTCCAGGACAGCGAAAGCATCCGTCTGATGCTGCTCTATCACAACCCCGTCCGGGGCGCGGTGCCGTCGCCCTGCGGCAAAGCGCCACCGCGTCCGGACACAGTAGCCGGCTGAACAAATGATTTCGACGACCCAACCGCAATGGAGACAAGCATGAACGCACCCGAAAGAATCTTCCTGCCCGACATCCAGGCCAGCGCCGACCATCGCCAGCAGGCGATCGACAAGGTCGGCGTCAAGGGCCTGCGCTATCCCCTCGCCCTGTTCGACGGCCGTGGCCAGGTGCAGCACACCGTGGCCGAGGTCAACATGGCCGTCGGCCTGTCGCACGAAGTGAAGGGCACGCACATGTCGCGCTTCGTCGAGTTGCTGGAAAAGAAGCGCCCGGCCCTGACCATGGAACGCCTGCTGCGCCTGCTCGACGAGATGCTGCGCCGCCTCGAGGCCGACAGCGGCGAGATCGAGCTGGCCTTCCCCTACTTCGTCTCCAAGGAGGCGCCGGTCTCCGGCGTCGAGAGCCTGCTCGACTACGACGTCCGCCTGCGCGCGGAAAAGCGCCCGGGCCGCGCCGCCGAGCTGCACATGGAAGTGGTGGCGCCGGTGACGAGCCTGTGCCCATGCTCGAAGAAGATCTCCGACTACGGCGCCCACAACCAGCGCTCGCACATCACGCTGGCCGTGCGCCTGCGCGAACCGATGTCGCCCGACGAACTGCTGCGCCTGGCCGAGGAGGAAGCCTCCTGCGAGGTGTTCGGCCTGCTCAAGCGCCCGGACGAGAAGTGGGTCACCGAACGCGCCTACGACAACCCGAAGTTCGTCGAGGACCTGGTGCGCGACATCGCCCTGCGCCTGAAGCGCGAGCCGCGCGTCGCCGCATGGACCGTCAAGTCGGAGAACTTCGAATCCATCCACAACCACTCGGCCTACGCCGAGATCAGCGGCAGCAACGGGGAGGCGGAATGATTTCCCGGCGCAAGCGCATCGCCGTCGTCGGCGCGGGCATCTCGGGCCTCTCCGCTGCCTGGCTGCTGGCGCAGCGCCACGCCGTCACGCTGTACGAGGCGGCGCCGCGCCTGGGCGGCCACAGCAACACCGTCGACGTCACGCTCGACGGCGTCACCCATCCGGTCGACACCGGCTTCCTCGTCTTCAACCACAAGACCTACCCCAACCTCACGACACTGTTCGCGCATCTCGGCGTGGACAGCGTCGAGAGCGAGATGTCCTTCGCCGTCAGCCTCGAGGCGCCGCGGCTCGAATGGGCCGGCTCCAGCCTGTCCACGGTGTTCGGCCAGAAGCGCAACCTGGTGCGGCCGGAGTTCTGGCGCATGCTGTCCGACATCCTGCGCTTCAACCGGGAGAGCGTGGACTGGCTGCAGCGCGAGGCCGACGAGTCACTGACGCTGCGCGCCTTCCTCGACGCCGGCGGCTACTCGCGCGCCTTCCGCGACTGGTACCTGCTGCCCATGGCGGCGGCGATCTGGTCCTGCCCGGCCGGCCGCATGCTCGATCACCCGCTCGCCACCTTCGTGCGCTTCAGCCACAACCACGGCCTGCTGCAGGTCTTCGACAGGCCGCTGTGGCGCACCGTGAAGGGCGGCGCGCGCGAGTACGTCAGCAAGCTCGCTTCAGGCATCGAGGACATTCGCCTCGGCACGCCGGTGCGGCGCGTCTTCCGCACGCCGCGCGGCCTGCTGCTGGCGCACGACCGCGAGACGGAGGAATTCGACCACGTCGTGCTCGCCTGCCACAGCGACCAGGCGCTGGACATCCTCGACGAGGACGCCAGCCCGGACGAGCGGCGCGTGCTCTCGGCCATCCGCTACCAGCCCAACCACGCCGTGCTGCACACCGATGCCGCGCTGCTGCCGCGCGACCGCGGCCTCTGGTCGGCCTGGAACTACCTGTCGCGCCGTGAAGGCGCCGAGGCCGGCCCGGTGTCGGTGTCCTACCTCATCAACCGCCTGCAGCCGCTGCCCTTCCGCCATCCGGTGGTGGTGACGCTCAATCCGCAGCGGGCGCCGGCGCAGGACAAGACGCTCGCTTCGTTCACCTACGCGCACCCGATCTTCGACGGCCCGGCCATCGCCGCCCAGCACGAGCTGCCCGCCCTCTCGGGGCGCGACCGGGTCTGGTTTTGCGGCGCCTGGAGCGGCTACGGCTTCCACGAGGACGGCCTGCGCTCCGGGCTCGCCGTGGCCGGCGCCTTCGGCTGCCGCGCGCCCTGGCACGGCAAGCTGGGCAAGGCGGCATGAGCTCGGCGAAAATCCTCTTCGGCACGGTGATGCACCGCCGGCTGCGGCCGGCGCAGCACCGCTTCGTCTATCCGGTGTTCGGCCTGCTGCTGCCGCTCGACCGGCTGGACGAAGCCGCGGCGCCCTTTTTCTCGTTGAACCGGCCCAACCTGTTCTCCTTCCGCTACGCCGACCACGGCGCGCGCGACGGCTCTCATCCGCTGCCCTGGATCCGTGCGCTGCTGGCGCGCGAGGGCATCGCCGCCGACGGCGAGATCTGGCTGCAGTGCTTTCCGCGCATGCTGGGCTATGTCTTCAACCCGGTCAGCTTCTGGTACTGCCACGACCGCGAAGGCCGCCTCCTCGCCGTACTGGCCGAGGTGAACAACACCTTCGGCGAGCGCCACAACTACCTCGTCGCCCATGCCGACGGCCGCCCGATCGGCGAGGACGAGACGCTGGCGGCGCGAAAGGTTTTCCACGTCTCGCCCTTCATGGCGCTCGACGGCGTCTACCGCTTCCGCTTCCGCGCCCGCCTCGACGACCCGCGCCGCCTGGCGCGCGTGGACCTCGCCGATGCCGCCGGCGACCTGCTGCACACGGCGATTTCCGGCCGCGCCGCGCCGCTCACCGGCGCGCGCCTCATGCGCGCCTTCTTCGGCTATCCGTGGATGACGCTGGGCGTGATGGCGCGCATCCACTGGCAGGCGCTGCGGCTGTGGCTGAAGCGCGTGCCCTTCTTCCGCAAACCCGAACCCCCGCTCGAGGAGACGACGCGATGAACGAAACCCTGACACTCGACCTGCCGAACACCGCGCTGCCGCGCCGCGCGCGGGCAGCGCTGCGCCTGCTCGATGGACTGCGCGGCGGCGCGCTGGAACTGACTTTGCCGGGCGGGCTGCGCCAGCGCTGCGGCGAGGGGCCACGGCAGGCTTCAATGGACGTCGCCGACTGGGGCGTCTTCGACGAAGTGCTGGCGCGCGGCGACATCGGCCTGGCCGAGGCCTGGATCGACGGCCGCTGGACCTCGCCCGACCCGGCCGCCCTGCTCACCCTGCTGGCGGAGAACCGCAATGTCATCGCGCGCGCCCTCTACGGCAGCGCCTGGGCACTCGCCGGCGCGCGCCTGCGCCACCTGTTCAACGCCAACACGCGCGCCGGCGCGAAGCGCAACATCCTGGCCCACTACGACCTCGGCAACGACTTCTACCGCCTCTGGCTCGACCCGAGCATGAGCTACTCCTCGGCGCTCTATGCGAACGAACCGCAGCGGCCGCTGCAGGACGCGCAGGACGCGAAGAACCGCCGCATCCTCGCAAAATTGGCCGCGCGGCCCGGCCAGCGCGTGCTCGAGATCGGCTGCGGCTGGGGCGGCTTCGCCGAATTGGCGGCGCGCGACGGGCTGGAAGTGCACGGCATCACGCTCTCGCCGTCCCAGCTCGCCTATGCGGGCGAGCGCATGGCGCGCGCCGGCCTCGGCGAGCGCGTGCGGCTCTCGCTCACCGACTACCGCGACCTCGCCGGCCGCTACGACCACATCGTCTCGGTGGAGATGTTCGAGGCGGTGGGCGAGCGCTGGTGGCCGGCCTGGTTCGATGCGGTGGCGCGCAACCTGGCGCCGGGCGGTCGCGCCGTGGCGCAGGTCATCACCATCCGCGACGACCTCTTCGCGCGCTACCGCAGGGGCACCGATTTCATCCAGCAGATGGTCTTTCCCGGCGGCATGCTGCCGTCCGCCGCCGCCTTCACGAAACAGGCGAACAAGGCCGGACTGGAGGTGCGCGAGGCCTTCGCCTTCGGCCGCGACTACGCGCGCACCCTGGCCGAGTGGGCGCGCAGCTTCGAGGCGGCCTGGCCGCAGATCGCCCGCCTCGGCTTCGACGAGCGCTTCCGCCGCCTCTGGCGCTTCTACCTCGCCTACTGCGAGGCCGGCTTTGCCGCCGGCTCCACCGACGTCGTGCAGTTCGAGCTGGCGCGCGCGCGATGAGGCCCTGGCTGCTCCTACTCATGCTGCTCGCCGCGCCGGCGCAGGCGCTGCCCGAGGCGGTGCGCGCCGAAACCGACTGGCGGCGCTGGGGCAGCGGCGAGATGAGCTGGCTCGGCTTCAAGCTCTACCGCGCCACGCTGTGGGTGGCGGGCGAAGCGCCGGCGGAACCCCGGCCGCCGCTCGCCCTGGTGCTGGAATACCGGCGCGCCATCCCCGGCGAGCGCATCGTCCGCGCCAGCGAGGAGGAGATGCGCCGCCTCGGCGCCGACGAAGCGGCGCTGGCGCGCTGGGGCGCGGCGATGCGCGCGCTGTTTCCCGACGTCGCGCCGGGCGACACCCTCACCGGCATCCACCTGCCGTCCGGCGGAACGCGCTTCTACTTCCGCGAGCGGCTGCTCGGCGACATCGCCGACGCCGAGTTCGCGCAACGCTTCTTCGACATCTGGCTCGATCCGCGCACGCGCGCACCGGCCGTGCGCAGCGCCCTGCTGCAGGGGCCGCCGGAGTGAACACCGCACTCGCGCCGCGCCACTGGCTCGCCTACGGCGCGCTCGGCCTGCCGCTGGCGATGGCGGCGCTGCCGGTGTACGTGCATGTGCCGCGCTTCTACGCCGAGTCGGTCGGCATCGACCTCACCCTGCTCGGCGCCGTCCTGCTCGCCGCGCGCCTGCTCGACGCCGGACTCGATCCGCTCATCGGCTGGTGGGGCGACCGGCGCCAGGCGCGGCGCGGCATGATCCTGCTGGCGCTGCCCTGCCTGGCGCTGGGCATGTTGGCGCTCATGCATCCGCCCGCGGCGCACGCATTGCCGTGGCTCGCCGGCGCGCTCGCCCTCACCTACTTCGGCTACAGCCTGGCCACCATCGCCCTGCAGGCCTGGGGCGCCGAACTCGGCCGCGACGCGCGCGAGCGCACCCTGCTCACTGCCAGCCGCGAGGGCTTCGGCCTGCTCGGCGTCGTCATCGCCGCGGTGCTGCCCGGCCTGCTCGCCGCCGATGCCGCGAGCGGGCTGTCGCGCCTGGCCTGGGTCTTCGTCGCCACGCTCGCCGTGCTGGCGGGACTGACTTTGCTCGGCGCGCCGCGCCCGCCGCGGCTCGAGGCCAGAACGCAGAATGCCGCGCCGCCGCTCGCCGCGCTCGGCGACGCCGCCTTCCGGCGCCTGCTCGCGGTCTACCTCGCCAGCGGCATCGCCGCCGCGCTGCCGGCCACCCTGGTGCTGTTCTTCGTCGCCGACGTGCTGCAGGCGGAAGCCTGGGGCGGCGCCTTCCTCGCCCTCTATTTCGTTGCCGGCGCGGCCGGCCTGCCCGCCTGGGTGACGCTGGCGCGGAAGATCGGCCGCGTGCGCGCCTGGATCGTCGGCATGGCGCTGTCCTCGCTGGCCTTCGTCTGGGCCTACGGCTTGGGCGCCGGCGACGTCGCTGCCTTCGCCGCCATCTGCCTGCTGTCGGGCCTTGCCCTCGGCGCCGACCTCGCCTTTCCGCCGGCGCTGCTCGCCGACCTGGCCGAGCGCGAGCGAACCGGCGTACGCGCCGGCGGCTACTTCGGCTGGTGGGGCCTGGCCACCAAACTGAATCTTGCGCTCGCCGCCGGCATCGGCCTGCCGCTGCTCGCCTGGCTCGGTTACCGCCCGAGCGAGGCCGGCGGCACGGCGGCGCTGGCCGCCGTGTATTGCCTGCTGCCGGTCGGCTTCAAGCTCGTCTCCGCCGCGCTCGCCTGGCGCTGGCGCCACACCCTGGAGGAATCGCCATGAAGACCCTGTACGCCCTCGCCTTCGCCCTCGGGCTGACCGGCTGCGCCGGCGTGCCGGTGGAGAAATACCGCGCCGAGCAGCCGCAACTCGACCTCGCCCGCTACTTCAACGGCACGCTCGACGGCTGGGGCATGTTCCAGGACCGCTCGGGCGAGGTGGTGAAGCGCTTCCACGTCGTCATCGAGGCCAGCTGGCAGGGCGACACCGGCACGCTCGATGAAAGATTCGCCTGGTCCGACGGCAGCACCTCTCGCCGCGTGTGGACCATCGTGCGCGAGGCCGGGGGACGCTACAGCGGCCGCGCCGACGACGTCATCGGCACGGCCGTCGGCGAGGCGGCCGGCAACGCCCTGCGCTGGCGCTACGTGCTGGCGCTGCCGGTGGACGGCAGGACCTGGCACGTCGACTTCGACGACTGGATGTTCCTCATGGACGAGCAGGTGATGCTCAACCGCTCCGTCATGTCGAAATGGGGCTTCCGTCTCGGCGAAGTGACGCTCTCTTTCCGCAAGCGATGAACGCGCCGATCCGCGACTGGCGGGGCCAACGCGTCTGGCTGATGGGCGCCTCCAGCGGCATCGGCGAGGCGCTGGCGCGCGCGCTGGCTGCGGCCGGCGCGCAGGTGGCCCTCTCGGCGCGGCGCACCGAGCGCATCGCGGCGCTCGCCGGCGAACTGCCGCAGGCCCTGGCGCTGCCCTGCGACGCCACCGACGGGGAGGCGACGGCCCGCGCGCGCGACCGGCTCGCCGCCGACTGGGGCGGCGTCGATGTCGCGATCTACCTGGCGGGCGACTACGTGCCGATGCGCGCCTGGAACTACGACGCGGCGGCGGCGGCGCGCATGATCGCGGTGAACCTCTCCGGCGCCATGGCCTTCGCCGCGGCGCTGGCGCCGCTGCTGCTCAAGCAGGGCACCGGCCAGCTCGCCTTCGTCTCCAGCGTCGCCGGCTACCGCGGCCTGCCCAAGGCGCTGGTGTACGGCCCGACCAAGGCGGCGCTGATCAACTTCGCCGAGACGCTCTGGCTCGACCTCGCTCCGCGCGGCGTCGGCGTGCGCGTGATCAACCCCGGCTTCGTCGCCACGCCGCTCACCGTGCAGAACGACTTTGCCATGCCGGCGCTGATCACCCCGCAGGAGGCGGCGCGCGAAATCCTGCGCGGCTTCGCCACGGATGCCTTCGAGATCCATTTCCCGAAGCGCTTCACCTGCGTGCTCAAGCTGCTTCGTCTGCTGCCGCACCGCCTCTACTTCCCCCTCGTCAAGCGATTCACGGGAGCGTGAGATGGCGCAACTCGACGAACTGATCGCTTTCTACGAAAACCTCTCGTCAGCGGACATCGCGCGCTTCGGCGCGTTCTACGCCGAAGACGCCTGGTTCAAGGATCCCTTCAACGAGGTGCGCGGCCTGCCGGCGATCAAACGCATCTTCGGCCACATGTTCGGCCAGGTGGAGGCGCCGCGCTTCCGTGTCGAGGAGCGCATCGTCGCCGACAACGGCGCCGTGCTGGTGTGGACCTTCCATTTCCGCAGCCGGCGCCTGGCCGGCGGCGGCGACCAGGTCCTGCGCGGCGTCAGCCATCTGCGCTTCGACGCCGCCGGCAAGGTCACCTACCACCGCGACTACTGGGACGCCGCCGAGGAGCTCTACATGAAGCTGCCCGCCGTCGGCTGCCTGATGCGCGGCCTGCGGCGGCTGGTCGCCGCCTAGCGCTGGAAATAGCGCGCCAGCTCGACGACGATCACCGCCAGCCAGGCGAACATCGCGATGCCGACGGCGGCGGCCGCCATGTCCTTGATGACCTTGATCTTCTCGTTGTGGCGCTCCTCGACGAAATCGCACAGCGCCTCGATGGCGCTGTTGACGATCTCGGCGAAGACGACGAAGGCCGTAGCGACGAGGATGAGCAGGAAGTCCACCCAGGCGCGCAATGCGAAGGCGCCGGCGAGGACAAAGGCCGACAGCACCAGCTTGTAGGTGACCGACCAGTCGTAGAGGATGGCGTAGCGCAGGCCGGAGACGATGGTGCGCAGCTTGCGCACGGGGTGGTAGCCCGGCTCGCCGATGCCGAGGAACTTGTGCCTCATGTCAGGGCCGCCCTGCGAAGAAACAGACTCCGCAGCGCCATCGCCCAGCAGATACCGGCCGCTGCGCCGAAAACGACGTCGCTGGGAAAATGCACCTGCAGGTGAATGCGCGAGAAGGAAACCAGAAGCGCCAGGCTGGCGGCGGCCAGCAACGCGCCGATGCCGGGGCTGGCGCCCGGACGCCACAACCAGGCGACGACGAAGGCCGCCGCCTGCATGGCGTGGGCGCTCGGAAAGCTGGCATCAGCCGGCATGTCGGCGAGCGCGGGATAGAGATCCGGGCGCGGCCGCAGGACGATCAGCTTGGCCGCATGCGCCAGCACGGCCGCTCCGACCACCGCCAGCGGCAGGTAGCCGCGCCATGGCGCCCGCGTCCGCCAGGCGAGCAGCAGCGACAGCGGAATCAGGACATACAGCGAACCCAGCCAGGTGAGCGCAGCAAAGCCGGCATCGAGCCATCGTGCTTGCCAGCCCTGAGCCAGCACGAGGGCGGCCTCGTCGAAGGCGAGCGTGCGGCATTCTCCGGCGGGGCAAACCAGGAAGGCACCTGCGGCGAGGCTGGCCACCGCGGCCGCGATCCAGGCAATGCCGCCGATCATGTTGGGATCCTTGCATGAGCCACGCCGATTTGATGGCGCAGCGGGCGATTGGTTCCGGCTTCGCGCCGACTGGATTCAGCGCGTTTCGGCCGCTTCGCGCTTCTGCTCCGCCTGCTTGAACGACTCGTCCACCCTGCCCTGCACCTGCGCCGGCGCATTCTTGGCCTGCTCGGCCTCTTTGGCCTTGGCCGAGCCGGCGGTGGCGGCAACGGTGGCGGTTTCGGAAACGCCGCAGGCGGCGAGTGCGAGGGCGAATCCCATCGCAAGCAGTTTCATGGATTTTTCCTTTCAGACAGCAGAGCAATCACTTCATCGTCCTCGACCTGGCCGAAGTCGGCGTAGAACTGGCCGACGGCCTGGAAGTTCTCCGGGGCGTAGAGGCAGACGACTTCGTCGGCCTGTTCCCCGACCTTCTCCAGCGTGTCGGGCGGCGCCACGGGCACGGCGCAGACCAGCTTCTGCGGCGCACGCTGGCGCAGGGCATGCAGGGCGGCGAGCATGGTCGAGCCGGTGGCCAGCCCGTCGTCGATGACGATGACGATGCGGCCCCCGGGATCGATGGGCGGGTGCAGCGGCGAATACTGGGCGCGACGCTTGCGGATGGTCTCCAGCTCGCGCGCCTTGGCGCGCTCGATGTAGCCGGAATCGGCGCCGGCCATGGCGGCATAGGGACCGAGGGTGGCCCAGCCGGTCTCGTCGATGGCGCCGATGGCGAATTCCGGGTTGCCGGGGGCGCCGAGCTTCCTCACCAGCACCACGTCGAACTCGCCGCCGAGCGCGTCGGCGACAATCTTGGCCATCGGCACGGCGCCGCGCGGGATGGCGAGGACCAGCGGGTTTTGCCCCTTGTAGGCGGCCAGCTTGTCGGCCAGCCGGCGGGCGGCCTCTTCCCTGTCGCTGAAAATCATTGCTCCTCCCTCTGACCGAAGCACCTTAACCCCGCCCTGAACGCCTGTCCAGACCGGTATAATTCGCTCTTTGAAAAGCCGCGTTTTGCAAGCCCTCCCGATTCGCCTCCCATGATCACCGCCTCCTCTGCGCTCCTGCCGCAGCTGCCCGCTTTGCCCAGGCCCGGCGCGCGCCTCGATCTGCCCGCGCTGGCGGGATCGGCGGACGCCCTCGCCCTGGCGCAGTCCGCGGGCAGCGGCCGCATGCTGGCGGTGGTCACGGCCAATCCGCTCGATGCGCAGCGCCTGCAGGAAGAGATCGCCTGGTTCGCGCCGCAGTTGCGCGTGCATCTCCTGCCGGACTGGGAGACCCTGCCCTACGACACGCTCTCGCCGCACCACGACCTGATTTCCGAGCGCCTGGCCACGCTCTACGAGATCAGCCGCGGCGCTTGCGACATCGCGCTGATCCCGGCCACCACGGCGCTGCACCGCCTGCCGCCGGCGGAGTATCTCGCGGCGCACACCTTTTTCCTCAAGCAGGGCGCGCGCCTCGACGTCGACGCCCTGCGCGCGCAACTGACGCTGGCCGGCTACCAGCACGTCACCCAGGTCGTCTCGCCGGGGGAGTACAGCGTGCGCGGCGGGCTGATCGACCTTTTCCCGATGGGCTCGACGCTGCCCTTCCGCATCGAGCTGTTCGACGACGAAGTCGAGACCCTGCGCAGCTTCGACGTCGACTCGCAGCGCACCGTCTATCCGGTGCCGGAGGTGCGCCTGCTGCCGGCGCGCGAATTCCCGCTGGACGAAGCCGGCCGCACGCGCTTCCGCGGCCGCTACCGCGAGACCTTCGAGGGCGATCCCTCGCGCTCCCCGATCTACAAGGACGTCTCCAACGGCATCGCGCCGGCCGGCATCGAGTACTACCTGCCGCTGTTTTTCGAGAAGACGGCGCTGGTCTTCGACTACCTGCCGAAGGACACGGTGCTGTGCCTGCACCGCGACGTGCCCGGCGCCATCCGCGAGTTCTGGGCCGACACCGCTTCGCGCTACCGCCTGCTCGGCGGCGACCGCAGCCGGCCGCTGCTGCCGCCTGCCGAGTTGTTCCTCTCAGACGAGCAGTTCTTCGTCGCCGCCGCCGTCTTCGGCAGACTGACTTTGCCTGCCGGCACGGCGGAAGCGGGCACGCCGGCTGAGCCGCTGCCCGATCTTGCCGTCGAGCGCCGCGCCGACGACCCGCTGCACAAGCTGAAGGCCTTCGCCGCCTCCTTCGACGGCCGCATCCTGCTGCTGGCCGAATCGCCGGGCCGGCGCGAGACCCTGCTGCAGTACCTCGCCGAGTACGGCCTGACGCCCGCCTCCTGCGCGGACTTCGCCGGCTGCACGACAACAGGGGAGAAACTCCTGCTGGCGGTGGCGCCGCTCTCGGCCGGCTTCCTGCTGCCCGGGGCGAACCTGGCCGTCGTCACGGAAAACGAGCTGTACGCCGCCACGGCGCGGCCACGCGGACGGCGCACCGACGCCCGCCGCGCCAGCCTCGAAGGCTGGCTGCGCGACCTCACCGAGCTGAAGATCGGCGACCCGGTGGTGCACGAGAGCCACGGCATCGGCCGCTACCAGGGCCTGGTGCACCTCGACCTCGGCGAGGGCGAAACGGAATTCCTGCACCTCGAATACGCCGGCGGCGACAAGCTCTACGTGCCGGTGGCGCAGTTGCACCTCATCTCGCGCTACAGCGCCTCCGAGCCGGAGCTGGTCGAACTGCACAAGCTCGGCACCGACCGCTGGGACCGCGCCAAGCGCAAGGCCGCCCAGCAGGTGCGCGACACCGCCGCCGAGTTGCTCGCCCTCTACGCCCGCCGCGCCGCGCGGCAGGGCCATGCCTTCAGCTTCAAGGAACACGACCTCGAGGCCTTCGCCGACGGCTTCGGCTTCGAGGAGACGCCGGACCAGGCCGCCGCCATCGCCGCGGTCGTCGCCGACATGAAGTCCGGCAAGCCGATGGACCGCCTGGTCTGCGGCGACGTCGGCTTCGGCAAGACCGAGGTGGCGCTGCGCGCCGCCTTCGCCGCCGTCATGGACGGCAAGCAGGTGGCGGTGCTGGCGCCGACCACGCTGCTCGCCGAGCAGCACTTCAACACCTTCAGCGACCGCTTCGCCGACTGGCCGGTGAAAATCGTCGAGCTGTCCCGTTTCAGGAGCGCGAAGGAACAGACGGCCGCCCTGCAGCAGCTCGCCGAGGGCAAGGTCGACATCGCCATCGGCACCCATCGCCTGCTGCAGAAAGACGTCAAATTCTCCCGCCTCGGCCTCGTCGTCATCGACGAGGAGCACCGCTTCGGCGTGCGCCAGAAGGAGGCGCTGAAGGCGCTGCGCGCCGAGGTCGACGTGCTGACTTTGACCGCCACGCCGATCCCGCGCACCCTCGGCCTGTCGCTGGAGGGCCTGCGCGAGTTCTCCGTCATCGCCACCGCGCCGCAGAAGCGCCTGGCCATCAAGACCTTCGTCGTGCCCCACTCCGACGGCATCGTGCGCGAGGCGGTGCTGCGCGAATTCAAGCGCGGCGGCCAGGTGTACTTCCTGCACAACGAGGTGGATACCATCGAGACGGTGCGCGAGCGCCTGGCSAAGCTSCTGCCCGAGGCGCGCATCGTCGTCGGCCACGGCCARCTGCCCGAGCGCGAGCTSGAGCGCGTCATGAAGGAATTCACSCAGCAGCGCCACAACCTGYTGCTGTGCACGACCATCATCGAGACCGGCATCGACAACCCGCACGCCAACACCATCMTCATCAACCGCGCCGACAAGTTCGGCCTGGCSCARYTGCACCAGCTGCGCGGSCGMGTCGGCCGCTCGCACCACCAGGCCTACGCCTACCTSCTCACCGACCGCARYGCSAARCCSAGCGCCCAGGCGCAGCGCCGSCTSGAGGCGATCCAGGCCATGGAGGAGCTCGGYTCCGGCTTCTTCCTCGCCATGCACGACCTGGAGATCCGCGGCGCCGGCGAGGTGCTGGGCGAATCGCAGAGCGGCGAGATCCAGGAAGTCGGCTTCAACCTGTACACCTCGATGCTGAACGCCGCCGTGCGCGCGCTGAAGGAAGGCAAGGAGCCCGACCTCTCCCAGCCGCTCGGCATCACCTCGGAAATCAACCTGCATGCCCCGGCCCTGCTGCCCAGCGACTACTGCAGCGACGTGCACGAGCGGCTCACGCTGTACAAGCGCCTCGCCAACTGCGACAGCGAGGAGGAACTGCTGCGCCTGCAGGAGGAGTTGATCGACCGCTTCGGCGAGCTGCCGGATCAGGCGCGCACCCTGCTCGAGACCCATCGCCTGCGCATCCTGGCCGGTCCCGTCGGGCTGGCCAAGATCGACGCCACCGAGGCCGTCATCAAGCTGCAGTTCATACCGAACCCGCCGATAGATCCGGCGCGCATCATCCAGCTCGTGCAGCAGGACCGCCGCTGGAAGCTGGCCGGACCGGACAGGCTCGTCGTTTCCCGCGAAACCGCCGCCCTGCCCGAGCGTGCAGCGGCGATCCGTGAGATCATTTCGCTATTGAATACCCCCGTTTCACCATCCAAAAAGCAGTCATGACCCAGCAACCGCTAGAAAACGTCCGCATCGGGGCCTTCGACCTGATGCCCTCCCCCGAGGAAATCCACGCCCGCGTGCCCCTCTCCGAGAAGGCCTCGGACACCGTCTTCGCCAGCCGCGAGGCCATCAAGGCCATCCTCGACCGCAAGGATCCGCGCATCTTCATCGTCGTCGGCCCCTGCTCCATCCACGACCCGGTCGCCGGCTACGACTACGCGCAGCGCCTGAAGAAGCTGGCCGACGAGGTGAGCGACACGCTGTACCTGGTGATGCGCGTGTATTTCGAGAAGCCGCGCACCTCGACCGGCTGGAAGGGCTTCATCAACGACCCGCACATGGACGACTCCTTCCACATCGAGGAAGGCATGCAGAAGGCGCGCGAATTCCTGCTCCAGGTGACCGAGCTCGGCCTGCCGACGGCGACCGAGGCGCTCGACCCGATCGCGCCGCAGTACCTGGGCGACCTGATCTCCTGGACGGCCATCGGCGCGCGCACCTCGGAATCGCAGACCCACCGCGAGATGTCCTCAGGCCTGTCCACCCCGGTCGGCTTCAAGAACGCCACCGACGGCGACATCCAGCCGGCCATCAACGCCATCAAGTCSGCCGCCAGCSCGCACAGCTTCCTCGGCATCAACATGCAGGGMCGCTCSGCCATCGTGCGCACGCAGGGCAACCCCTACGGCCACGTCGTGCTGCGCGGCGGCGACGGCCGCTCSAACTTCGACACCGTCAGCGTCTGCATGGTCGARCGSGCSCTSGCCAAGGCGAAGATCGCGCCSAACATCGTCATCGACTGCTCGCACGCCAAYTCGCTGAAGGAYCCGGCGCTGCAGCCGCTGGTGATGTCGGACTGCGTGCACCAGATCCGCGAGGGCAACCAGTCCATCGTCGGCCTGATGATCGAGAGCAACATCGAGGGCGGCAACCAGCCGATCCCCGAGGACCTCTCCAAGCTGAAGTACGGCTGCTCCGTCACCGACGCCTGCGTCGACTGGCCCACCACCGAAACCATGATCCGCAAGGCCCGCGAGGTGCTGAAGGACATCCTGCCGAACCGCAACGCCTGACCAGAAGAACAAGCAACATGTCGCTCATCAAACCCTTCCGCGGCCTGCGCCCGGCGCCCGGCCGCGCCGCCGAAATCGCCGCCCCGCCCTACGACGTGCTCTCCGCCGAGGAGGCCCGGGTGCGGGCCGCCGGCAAGCCGAACAGCTTCCTGCACATCTCCAAGGCCGAGATCGACCTGCCGCCGGAGATCGACCACTACTCGCCGCAGGTCTACGCCAAGTCGCGCGAAAACTTCGACCGCATGATCCGGGAGGCCGTGCTCAAGCAGGACGACGCGCCCTGCTACTACGCCTACCGCCTGGTGATGGGCGGCCACAGCCAGACCGGCCTGGTCGCCGCCGCCTCGGTCGCCGACTACGACAGCAACCGCATCCGCAAGCACGAGTTCACGCGGCCGGACAAGGAGGACGACCGCGTGCGCCAGATCGAGGCGCTCAACGCCCAGACCGGTCCGGTGCTGCTGGCCCATCCCGATTCGTCGGAAGTCGACGCCATCCTGGCGCAGGCTTCGGCCGGGGAGCCGGACGCCGACGTGACGGCCGACGACGGCATCCGCCACACGATCTGGGCGATCCGCGACGCCGCCGTGCTGCAGCGGCTGACTTTGGCCTTCGACGCCATGCATGCGCTCTACATCGCCGACGGCCACCACCGCTCGGCGGCCGCCTCGCGCGTCGCCGCCGCGCGTCACGCCAAGAACTCGCACCACACGGGCGAGGAGGACTACAACTACTTCCTCGCCGTGATCTTCCCGCACCACCAGATGCGCATCATGGACTACAACCGCGTGGTGAAGGACCTCAACGGCCTCAGCCGCGACGGCTTCCTGGCGCGCCTGACCGAGCGCTTCGTCGTCTCGATGTGCGCGCCGCGCACGAAACCGTCGCAGCGCGGCGAGTTCAGCCTCTACCTGCCCGGCCAGTGGTACCGCCTGACCATCCACCCGCACCACATCCCGACCGAGGACCCGGTGGCGCGGCTCGACGTCAGCCTGCTCTCGGACCACCTGCTCGGGCCGGTGCTCGGCATCAAGGACCTGCGCCGCGACAAGCGCATCGACTTCGTCGGCGGCATTCGCGGCCTGGAGGAACTGGAGCGCCGCGTCGACAGCGGCGAGATGGCGGCGGCCTTCGCCCTGCACGCCACCGACATGGAAGACCTGATGTCGGTCGCCGACGCCGGCGAAGTGATGCCGCCGAAGTCGACCTGGTTCGAGCCCAAGCTGGCCGACGGCCTGGTGTCGCACGTGCTGGACTGAGCCGTTCCGTGCAGGCAAAAAGGCCGCCCGAGGGCGGCCTTTTTGCTGGGCATATGGTCAGTGCAGGTCGACGGCGTAGCGCTTCAGCGCTTCCAGCGGGATCAGATCCAGCGTCGCCTCGTTGGTGGCGTTGAGCACCACCTGCGGCGCCATGCCGGCGTTGTAGGCTTCGACCCAGCGCGCGGCGCACAGACACCAGCGCTGGCCGGGCTGCACGCCGGGGAAATCGTACTCGGGCATCGGCGTCGACAGGTCGTTGCCGCGGCTCTTCGAGAAGGCGAGGAATTCCTCGCTGGCGACGATGCAGACGGTGTGGCGGCCGACGTCCTGAGGGCCGGTGTCGCAGCAGCCGGTGCGAAAGAAGCCGGTCACCGGCTTCTCGCTGCACACGCCGAGCGGGCCGCCAAGCACGTTGCGCTGCAGGCCGCCTTCGTCGCGGTTCATTCCTTCTCTTCGATCCAGGCGGTCTGGATCGCCTCCAGAATTTTCTCCCCGCAATGGCCGGGGTCGTCGTCGAAGTCCGGCAGCGCCCTCACCCAGTTCATCAGGTCGACGAAGTTGATCTTCATCGGGTCGACGTCCGGATGGGCATCGGCCAGCTCGATGGCGATGTCGTTGATGTCGGTCCACTTCATTTCTTGTGACCCTCGCTCACCATGTTGATGGTGTACTTCGGGATTTCCACGACCAGCGGCGTCTGCGTCACCAGCGCCTGGCAGGACAGGCGCGAATGCGGCTCCAGGCCCCAGGCCTTGTCGAGCAGGTCCTCCTCCTTCTCCTCGGCCTCGGCCAGCCCGTCGAAGCCCTCGCGGACGACCACATGGCAGGTGGTGCAGGCGCAGGACTTCTCGCAGGCGTGCTCGATCTCGATGCCGTTCTGCAGGAGGCCGTCGCAGATGGAAGTGCCGGGCGGGACGTCGATCACCGCCCCGTCCGGGCACAGCTCGACATGCGGGAGAACGATGATCTGGGTCATATCTTGAACTCGACTATTTTTTGTCCGGTGAGCGCGCGCTTGATGCCCTGGTCCATGCGGCGGGCGGCGAAATCCTGCGTGGCGGCGTTCAGCGAGTCGATGCCCGCCTTGATGGCGCGATGGTCGGTGCCGGCGATGCGCTTCTTCAGCGAGGCGATCTCCTCGTCGATGTCGGCGCGTTCCCCGGCGCGCAGCAGGCGGCCGTCCGCGGCCAGGGCCGCCTCGACGGCTTCGATCAGGCGCTCGGCCTCGACCTGCTGCTCGCGCAAGTTGCGCGCCTGCACGTCGGCGTCGACCTTGTCGATGGACTCCTTCAGCATGCCGGCGATCTCGTCGTCGGTGAGGCCGTAGGACGGCTTCACCATGATGGAGGCTTCGACGCCCGAGGTCATCTCGCGCGCCGACACGGCCAGCAGGCCATCGGCGTCAACCTGGAAGGTGACGCGGATGCGCGCCGCCCCCGCCACCATGGGCGGAATGCCGCGCAACTCGAACTTGGCCAGCGAGCGGCAGTCGGCGACCAGCTCGCGCTCGCCCTGCACGACGTGGAAGCTCATCGCCGTCTGGCCGTCCTTGAAAGTGGTGAATTCCTGCGCCTTGGCGATCGGGATGGTCGAGTTGCGCGGGATCACCTTCTCGGTGAGGCCGCCCATCGTCTCCAGCCCGAGCGAGAGCGGAATGACATCGAGCAGCAGCCAGTCGTCGGCGCCGGCGCGGTTGCCGGCCAGCACGTTGGCCTGCATGGCCGCGCCCAGCGCCACCACCTTCTCCGGGTCGAGGTTGGTCAGCGGCTCCTGCTTGAAGTAGTCGGCGACGGCGCGCTGCACCTGCGGCATGCGCGTGGCGCCGCCGACCATCACCACGCCCTTGATGTCGTCCACCGTCAGGCCGGCGTCGCGCAGCGCCTTGCGCGTCGGGCCGAGGGTCTTCGAGATGAGGGTCTTGGTGATGTCGGCGAAGGTGTCGATATTCAGCGTCAGGTCGACCTTTTCGCCGGTGGACAGCTCGGCGTGGATCGGCGCCACGTCGTGGCCGGTCAGCATCTCCTTGGCCTCGCGCGCCTTCAGCAGCAGGCTGCGCGTGTCCTCGATGCTGGGGAAGCGAATCTTGGCATCGTCGAGGATCCAGCAGTACACGCGCTGGTCGAAGTCGTCGCCGCCGAGCGCCGCGTCGCCGTTGGTGGCGAGCACCTCGAAGACGCCGCGCGAGAGCTTGAGGATGGAGATGTCGAAGGTGCCGCCGCCGAGGTCGAACACGGCATAGACGCCTTCCGAGGCGTTGTCGAGGCCGTAGGCGATGGCGGCCGCCGTCGGCTCGTTGAGCAGGCGCAGCACGTTCAGCCCGGCCAGCTTGGCCGCGTCCTTGGTGGCCTGGCGCTGGGCGTCGTCGAAATAGGCCGGCACGGTGATGACGGCGCCGACCAGCTCGCCGCCGAGGCTCGCCTCGGCGCGGAGACGCAGCGACTTGAGGATTTCCGCGGAGATTTCCACCGGACTCTTCACGCCGGCGACGGTGCGCAGGCGCACCATGCCCTCGGCGTCGAGGAAGTCGTAGGGCATCGACTCGATGTGGGAGACGTCCTTGAGGCCGCGTCCCATGAAGCGCTTGGCGGAGACGATGGTGTTGCGCGGGTCGCTGGCCTGGGTGCCCTGCGCGACATAGCCTACATCGACGCCGCCATCCGCCTTGTAGTGCACGATGGAGGGCAGCAGGCTGCGGCCGTTCTCGTCGTTGAGCACGACGGCGATGCCGTTGCGCACGGTGGCGACGAGGGAGTTGGTGGTGCCCAGGTCGATGCCCACCGCCAGCCGATGCTGGTGCGGGGCCGCGGACATGCCCGGCTCGGAAATCTGCAGTAGCGCCATGAGGAAGTTGTTAGTTTTGGCTTTCGAGCGCTTCGAGCGCGTCTTCTATTTCATGTTCCAGTTTCTCGATGAACATCAGGCGGCGCACCGCGTCGGCCGCCGACGCATAGTCCTTTCTCGCGTCGATGTCGCGCTCGATCTCGCCGAGGATGCCGTCGGCGGTCTTCTCCAGGCGCTGCATCAGCTTCTCCAGCTCGTGATGGTCGCCCGCCGCGCGCGCCTCGGCCACCGCCTCGCGCCACTCCATCTGCTCCATGAGGAACGCCGGCGGCATCGCCGTGTTGCTCTCGTGCTCGGTATCGGTGCCGGCCAGCCGAAGCAGGTAGTGTGCGCGCGCGAGCGGCTTCCTCAGCGTGCGGTAGGCCTCGTTGACCTGCGTCGCCCATTGCATCGACAGGCGGCGCTCCGTCTCGGGCAGGTGGGCATGCCGGTCCGGATGCACCTTGCTCTGCATCGCGTGGTACGCCTGGTCGAGTTGCGACGCGTCGATGCGATAGGCGCGCTTGAGGCCGAACAGCGCGAAGAAATCCTGGCTGAAATCCGGAACCATCGTGCGCTGGCGGTCAGACGTTGAAGCTTTCCCCGCAGCCGCACTGGTCCTTGACGTTGGGGTTGTTGAACTTGAACCCCTCGTTGAGGCCCTCGCGCGCGTAGTCCAGTTCCGTGCCGTCGACGTAGGGCAGGCTCTTCGGGTCGACCAGCACCTTGACGCCGTGGCTCTCGAAGACGATGTCCTCCGCGGCCGCCTCGTCGGCGAACTCCAGCTTGTAGGACATGCCGGAGCAGCCCGAGGTCTTCACGCCGATGCGCACGCCGACGCCCTTGCCGCGCTTGGCGATGAAATTGGAGACGTGCTTCGCCGCCCTTTCGCTCAATGTGACTGCCATGTCCTCACCTTTACGCGTCGTGCTTCTTCTTGTAATCGGCCACAGCCGCCTTGATGGCGTCCTCGGCCAGTATCGAGCAGTGGATTTTAACCGGAGGCAGGGCCAGTTCCTCGGCGATCTGCGTATTCTTGATCTCCAGCGCCTGGTCCACCGTCTTGCCCTTCACCCACTCGGTGACGAGCGAGCTGGAGGCGATGGCCGAGCCGCAGCCGTAGGTCTTGAACTTGGCGTCCTCGATGACGCCCTCCTTGTTCACCTTGATCTGCAGCTTCATGACGTCGCCGCAGGCCGGCGCGCCGACCATGCCGGTGCCGATGCCGTCTTCCTCCTTGTCGAAGGCGCCGACGTTGCGCGGATGTTCGTAGTGGTCGAGAACCTTTTCGCTGTATGACATTTTCGCTGCTCCTTCAAAAACTCAGTGCGCCGCCCACTGGACGGTGTTCAGGTCGATGCCTTCCTTGTACATATCCCACAGCGGCGACATCTCGCGCAGCTTGCCGATCTGCCGGTGCAGGAGCTGGATCGTGTAGTCGATTTCCTCGACCGTCGTGAAGCGGCCGATGGTGAAGCGGATCGAGCTGTGCGCCAGCTCGTCCTGGCGGCCCAGCGCACGCAGCACGTAGGACGGCTCCAGGCTGGCCGAGGTGCACGCCGAGCCGGACGACACCGCCACGTCCTTGATCGCCATCATCAGCGACTCGCCCTCGACGAAGGCGAAGCTGACGTTGAGGTTGTGCGGTACGCGCTGCTCGAGGTCGCCGTTGAGGAAGACCTGCTCGATGTCGGAGAGGCCCTTCCACAGGCGGTCGCGCAGCATGCGGATGCGCTCGTTCTCGCTCGCCATTTCCTCGCGCGCGAAGCGGAAGGCCTCGCCCATGCCGACGATCTGGTGCGTCGCCAGGGTGCCGGAGCGCAGGCCGCGCTCGTGGCCGCCGCCGTGCATCTGCGCTTCCAGGCGAATGCGCGGCTTGCGCCGCACGTAGAGCGCGCCGATGCCCTTCGGGCCATAGGTCTTGTGCGCCGAGAAGGACATCAGGTCGACCTTCAGCTTGCCGAGGTCGATCGCCACCTTGCCGGTCGCCTGGGCGGCGTCGACGTGGAGGAGGACGCCCTTGCCGCGGCAGATCTCGCCCATCTGCTCGATCGGCTGGATGACGCCGATCTCGTTGTTCACGTACATCACCGAGGCGAGGATGGTGTCGGGGCGCAGCGCCGCCTTGAACTGCTCCAGGTCGACCAGGCCGTTCTCCTGCGGATCGAGGTAGGTCACCTCGAAGCCCTGCCGCTCCAGCTCGCGCATGGTGTCGAGCACCGCCTTGTGCTCGGTCTTCACCGTGACCAGGTGCTTGCCCTTGCCCTGGTAGAAAAAGGCGGCGCCCTTGATGGCGAGGTTGTTCGACTCGGTGGCGCCGGAGGTCCACACGATCTCCTTCGGGTCGGCGCCCACCAGCGCGGCGACATTCTCCCGCGCTTCCTCGACGGCCTTCTCCGCCTCCCAGCCGTAGGCATGCGAGCGCGAGGCCGGGTTGCCGAACTTCTCGACGAGCCAGGGAATCATCCGCTCGGCGACGCGCGGGTCGACCGGGGTCGTCGCGGAATAGTCGAGGTAGATGGGGAATTTCAGCATGCTCTTCTCCAATATTCTCAGGCGGCCACGGCGGCCAGCCCTTTCAGTTTTCTCGTCGTTTCGCCGAGCGCCTGCAAAAAGCGCGCGACGTCTTCTTCCGTATTGGCGCGGCCGAGCGAGACGCGCAGCGCGCCCTTCGCCATGCCGGCCTCGACGCCCATCGCCAGCAGCGTGTGCGAGGGCTCGGGCGAGACGCTCGAGCAGGCCGAGCCGCTCGCCACGGCGTAGCCGGCGCGATCCAGTTGCGCCACCAGGGTCTCGCCGTCGATGCCGGCCAGCGCAAAGAATGTCGTGTTCGGCAGGCGCGGCGCATTGCGGCTGAAGATTGCCGCACCCGAGGCCGCCAGGCCCTGCTCCAGCCGGCCGCGCAGGTCCGCCAGCTGCGCGGCATCGGCTTCCAGCCGCGCCGTCGCCAGTTCGCAGGCCGCGCCGAAGCCGACGATGGCCGCGACGTTCTCGGTGCCCGAGCGCAGGTTGCGCTCCTGGCCGCCGCCGGAAATCAGCGGCTTCAACTCGATGCGCTTGTCCAGCACCAGCGCGGCGGCGCCCTTCGGGCCGTAGATCTTGTGCGCCGATATAGTCAGTGCGTTCACCCCGGCGGCATTCAGCGCGCGGAAGTCGATGGCCACCTTGCCCAGCGCCTGCACCGCGTCGGTATGGAACCAGGCCTTCGCGGCGCGCGCCTGCGCCGCCAGCGCGGGAATGTCCTGCAGCACGCCGGTCTCGTTGTTGGCGAGCATCACCGACACCAGCGCAGCCTTCTTCGCCAGCGCCGCGGAAAAGTCAGTCTCCACGACACGGCCCTCGGCATCCACGGCGATCTCGTGCAGGTCCCAGCCGAGCCGCCTCAGGTCGGCCGCCGGCTCGCGCACGCAGGGGTGCTCGATGGCCGACACCGCCACGGTGCCGGGCTTCAGGCAGGCCGCCGCGCCCTTGATGAAGAGGTTGTTGGCCTCCGAGCCGCCGCTGGCGAACACCACCTCGGTCGGATGCGCCCCCACCGCCGCCGCGACCTGCTGGCGCGCCGTATCGATGGCGGCGCGCGCCGCGCGGCCGTACTCGTGGCGGCTGGACGGGTTGCCGTAGCGTTCCCCGAGGAACGGCAGCATGGCCTCCAGCACGCGCGCGTCGAGCGGCGTCGTGGCGTTGTGATCGAGGTAGGCCGGGGCGAACACGGAGAAGCTTTCCTCAGGCGGACACCGCCACGTTGCCGTGCCGTGCGCCGCGCAGGCGGTCGTCGATCGCCACCGTGGAAGCGATGGCCTTGGCCTTCGGCTGGTTCACCAGGTCGAGCAGGGACACCGAAGCCAGGTACTCGTGCATGCGCTTGTTGAGGTTGGTCCACAGGTCGTGGGTCATGCAGCGCTGCTCGTCGGCGCAGTTCTCGCGGCCGCCGCAGTTGGTGGCGTCCAGCGGCTCGTCCACCGCCGCGATGATGTCGGCGACGGAGACTTCGTTCATGCCGCGCGCCAGGCGGTAGCCGCCGCCGGGGCCGCGCACGCTCGCCACGATGTGGTGGCGGCGCAGCTTGCCGAACAGCTGCTCCAGGTAGGACAGGGAAATCTTCTGGCGCTCGCTGATGCCCGCCAGCGTCACCGGTCCGTTGGTCTGGCGCTGGGCCAGATCGATCATTGCCGTCACCGCAAAGCGGCCTTTCGTCGTCAGTCTCATGTTTGGATCCTCTCCAAAAAAGACGCTTGCGCGCCTAATACTTGAACATTTAAGTCGACTATACAAAGACCAATAAGTTCGGTCAACTATTTAGTCAACTATTTTGCTCAAGTACTGCGGATCGAACTTGTCGGCCGTGGCCAACTCGTCCGCCTTGCAGACTCCGGTTTGTTCAAGGCATTTCAACAACATATCCAGGCGCCGGTCGGTCTCGACAGCATGGTCGAGCAGGCCGTGGATGGCCTGGGACAGCGGGTCGTCCTCGTTGCGCGTCACCGCGTAGGCCGAGAAGCCCATCTGGCCGGCTTTGATTTCACGGGCAATTTCGCTGCGGTCCTCGACGATGCGGGCCGGGATGCCGACGGCGGTCGCCCGCGCCGGCACGTCGCGCACCACCACGGCGTTCGAGCCGACCTTGGCCCCCTCGCCCAACGTGATCGGGCCCAGCACCTTGGCGCCGGCGCCGATCACCACGCCGCGCTCCAGGGTCGGGTGGCGTTTGCCCTTGTTCCAGGAGGTGCCGCCCAGGGTGACGCCGTGGTACAGCGTGCAGTCGTCGCCGATCAGCGCCGTCTCGCCGATCACCACGCCCATGCCGTGGTCGATGAAGAAGCGGCGGCCGATCGTCGCGCCGGGATGGATCTCGATGCCGGTGATCCAGCGCGCGAAATGCGAGTTCAGGCGCGCCAGCCACTTCAGTCCGTGGCCCCACAGCCAGTGCGAAACGCGATGGAAGATCAGCGCATGCAGGCCCGGATAGCAGGTCAGCACCTCCCAGGTGTTGCGGGCGGCGGGATCGCGGTCGAAAACGCAGGCGATGTCTTCACGCAGGCGGCTGAACATCTCGGATTCCTAGTATCAGCAAACGCTGAAATGTTACAAAAAACCCTCGGTTTTAGTCAACTTTATCGCCGGGTTTTTTCATGAAGGTCTTCAGCATGCCGCGCAACAGGCTGACCTCGTCGCGCTCGAGTGCGATGCGGTCGAACAGGCGGCGCAGGCGCGGCATCAGGCGCTTCGGGTGGGCCGGGTCGAGGAAGCCGCTCTGCGTGACGGCGGCTTCGAGGTGCGCGTAGAAATGGCGGATCTCCTCGGCCGTCGCCGGCGGGTTCTCCGGCGCCGGCGGCGCGCCGGGGTCGAGCGCCGCCAGGCGCAGCTCGTAGCTCATCACCTGCACCGCCGCGCCGAGGTTGAGCGAGGAATAGTCGGGATTGGTCGGGATCATCACCGGCAGGCGGCACAGCGCCACTTCCTCGTTGGAGAGCCCCGCCGTCTCGTTGCCGAACACCAGTGCAACATCGCCATGCGAGGCTGCGCCGACGATTTTCGGCGCAGCCTCGCGCGCCCACAGCGGCGGCGGCGCGAGCTCGCGCATGCGCGCCGTCATCGCCGCGGCGAGTACCGTGCCTTCGAGCGCCTCCTCCAGCGATCCGCAGACGACGGCGCCTTCCAGCACGTCGCGCGCATTCGAGGAGCGGGCGCGCCCCACGCCGTCGGGATCGGCGCAGGGATTCACCAGGTACAGCTGCGACAGCCCCATGGTCTTCATGGCGCGCGCGGCGGCGCCGATGTTGCCCGGGTGGCTGGTGTGGGAGAGGACGATGCGGATGCGGTCGAGTGTGTTGTTCATATACAATGCGGCCTTCTTCGCCGCAGCCGATGCGGCACGCTCATTAACGGACGCCCATGCACCCGACACTCAACATCGCCGTCAAGGCCGCGCGACGCGCCGGCGGCATCATCAACCGCGCCTCGCGCGACGTCGAACAGATCAAGGTGAGCGCCAAGCGCGACAAGGATTTCGTCACCGAGGTCGACAAGGCCGCCGAGGAGGCCATCATCGGCGTGCTGCGCGAGGCATATCCGGACCACGCGATTCTAGCAGAGGAGTCCGGCGCCTCCGGCGACTCCGAGCACGTCTGGATCATCGATCCGCTCGACGGCACCACCAACTTCATCCACGGCTTCCCGCAGTACGCCATCTCCATCGCCCAGTCGCACAAGGGCGTGCTGCAGCACGCGGTGATCTACGACCCGAACCGCAACGAGCTGTTCACCGCCAGCAAGGGCGCCGGCGCCTACCTCAACGAGCGGCGCATCCGCGTCTCGAAGCGCGCCAAGATGAACGAGGCGCTGATCGGCACCGGCTTCCCCTTCCGTTACTTCGAGCACGTCGACGCCTACCTCGGCATCTTCCGCGACATGATGCACAAGACCGCCGGCGTGCGCCGCCCCGGCGCCGCCGCGCTCGACCTCGCCTGGGTGGCGGCCGGCCGCATCGACGGCTTCTGGGAACTCGGCCTTGCGCCCTGGGACATGGCGGCCGGAGCGCTGCTCATCACCGAGGCCGGCGGCCTCGTCGGCGACCTCGGCGGCGAAGCCAACTACCTCGACACCGGCAACATCGTCGGCGGCAACCCGAAGGTCTTCGTGCAGCTGCTGCAGATCATCGCGCCGCACCTCAACGCCAAGCTGAAGGCGTAGGCGCCGGCCATGACGAAAATACCGTCGGCTTTGCCGCTCGTGCTGCTCGCCATGCTGCTGGCCATGCCGGCGCAGGCGCAGATGGGCGGCTTCGGACGCAAGGGCATGGGCGGCGGACGGGCCGATGCCATGCAGGGGAAGCGCAACGGCGAAGATGCGGCCGCGCCTGCCCGCGACACCGTCGAGCGGCGCGACCACGCCATCGACGCCAGCGGCCTGGAAGCGGCCTTCCCCGAAGGCCATGCCTGCCAGCCCATCTCCTGCCCCTTCGCGTCTCCCACCCGCTACGACGGCAGCCGCCGGCCCAACGACCGCAACGGCGGGCTGCACGGCGGCATCGACCTCAGCCTGGACGAGGGCACGCCGCTCTTGGCCATCGCCGACGGCGAAGTCATCGCGCTCGGCGAAGGCGGGCGCATGGAAGGCATCTATCTCTGGCTGCGCCATTCGCCGGAAGACACCGGCCTGCCGTACTGGGTGTTCAGCAAATACCAGCATTTTTCCGCCCTGCCGAAGCTGAAGGTCGGCGAGCGCGTGAAGGCCGGTCAGACGGTCGGCCCCTCGGGTGCGACCGGCACGGCCGGTGGACACTATGGCGCGACCGGCTATCCGCACCTGCACCTGTCCACCTACTTCGGCCCCAGCGGCGAGTACGAGATCAGGGGCATGTTCGCCTCGATGGTGAGCGGCAAGGACGCCGTCCTCGACGACGCCCTGCTCCTCTACCTGCGGGATTTCCGCGACCTGTCCGAAGTGCGCAAGCTGCCGGAGGCGCGCCGCACCGTCCGCCCCGCCATCGTCGGCGAAGATGGCGGCATCTTCCCGCCGGGCAGCAAGACCGTCTGGCCGGTGGCCTGCAAGCGCAAGTAGGCGACATGCGCCAACCGCAAGGCTGCGTTCGCACATGGACCCGCTGACCCACGGCCTGCTCGGCGCCGTCGCCGCGAAGGCCGTGCTCGGTCGCCGCCTTGGCCACGCCGGCTGGATGATCGGCGCCGCCGCCGGCATGCTGCCCGACGTCGACTTCTTCATCCGCAGCGACGCCGACCCGCTGCTCAACATCGAATACCACCGCCAGTTCACGCACTCCCTCGTCGCCATCCCGCTCGGCGGCGCCCTCGCCGCCCTGCCGTGGCTGACTTTGCGGAAATTCCGCGAACAATGGCGCGGCGTGCTGGCGGCGGGCCTCCTCGGCTACGCCACCCACGGCGTGCTCGACGCCTGCACCACCTACGGCACGCACCTCGCGTGGCCCTTCTCGCCGGTGCGCGAATCGTGGAACCTGATGACCACCATCGGGCCGCTGTTCACCCTGTTCCTGCTGCTCGGCCTGTTCTTCGCCGCGCGAAGGCAATCGCGCGCGCCGGCCGTCGCCGCGCTGACGCTGTGCCTGGCCTATGTCGGCGCGGCGGGCTGGCAGCGCGACCGCGCGGAGCAAGCCCTCGACCGCATCGCGCAATCGCGCGGCCACGCCGTCGACCGCCGGGAACTCTTCCCCACCGTCGGCAACCCGCTCGTCTGGCGCACCCTCTACCGCAGCGGCGACACCCTCTTCGCCGACCGCGTGCGCGTGCCGCTCTCGGGCGAAGCGCAATGGAAGGCCGGCCCGCGCATGGCGCACATGGACGAGCGCCACCTCACCGACGCCGAGCGCGCCGACCCGCGCGTGCGCCGCGACTTCCAGCGCTTCCGCTATTTTTCCGCCGGCTGGGTCACACGCGCGTCGCGCGACGCGAGCGTCGTCGCCGACGCCCGCTACTCGCTCGCCACCGACGCCTTCGAACCGATCTGGGGCGTGCGCTTCAAGCCCGCCCAGCCCGTCCCCACCGAATGGGTCGCCCGCGACCGCGAACGCAAGATCCCCTTCGGCGAACTCTGGCAGGAAATCACCGGCCGCGCCGAAGGCTATCGCCCCCTGCCGCCGGCGCGGCTCGAAGTCGTCCGCAAGGCGCCGTAACACCCCCTGCCCGCCGTCCTGCGGGGACTGACTTTTCCTCGGATGTCCCCGCCTGCCAGGAAGCCTGTTGGCACAGGTATCCGGATGGTATATTGCTGCAATGATTTCCCGATTTGCCGATATAGGCAACGCTCCTGAATGTGCCTAGATATGGATACCTCCCGGTTGCCATATATAGACACCAGTATCCATATATGGATGCTTGTATCCACATATGGATACCTTTTAATGACGACTACTTTACGTTAGACGATCATATGCGCCTCGGCCGTACGCAAAACAGATAATGATAAATGCATTGAAGATGCTTTATAAAGTGCGGACCGCTCTGCTATATAGCGGAGCGCTGCAGAGCGCGAGGCATAACGGAGTTATGCATCCCGATCTTCCGCGCTCCGCGAAAAGAGCAAGGGAACCGCATGAAAATTTGGCATTCGAGCGATTAAGAATTGCTGATTTACTCTCGCCGGCACAAATGACGCCTAACGCGTCGTTCGAGCGGCCTCGCGAACTGCGTTCGCGACTTCGCCCCTGGCGGGGGGCCGCTCAACTCCAAACACGTTGAAATCATCTTTATGCGTTCATGCTTCCTTACTGCAATCCAAGGCATTCTCGTCTTTCTTTCCGCTTGCACCTCAATGCACAACATCAAAACGGATGGCTTCAACCCACTCGGAGGTGGGTTTTACGACAACGAAATCAAACCGGGCCTTCACTGGTTGCAAGCAGATAGCAATTTTGCGCCTTTTCCGAATTATTCTTCTGCTCGGAAGACTTGGAAGGCACGAGCCATGGCGCTTTGTAAAGGTATGGAATATGAGGAATTGCAGGTTGAGGAATCGTCCGCAGAGCCTTGGGGGGCGGGTAGATTTGTTGCTACACGGCGAGGTTACATAGTGTGTGCATCATCAGGTCTGTCCCTTGCAGACGCGCTAAAGGTCATTCAGCAGCAAAGATAAGGAACTCATAAAGACGTACCGGTTATCTATGACATTAGATCCCCGTCCGATGCGCTGTCCATTTCGATTTCGAATTCTTGGCATCCTCGTCGCAATGCTTTCGCTTTCCGCTTTAGGACAAACAATGTTCTTGCGTGAATCCAGGCCAGAGACAGGAAGGGCCAATCTCTATTTCTTCCGCGCCACGCAACAGGATAAATCGCACATTTACGTTGAAATCCTTCTTGACGGAAGAAGGGTTGGCCTCCTTGGGGCAGGCGAATACTTTGTCATTTCCATCAAGCCAGGGCCGTATGCGTTGGCGGCCAATTCGCCGGTAGGCTCCAACCGCCGGTACGTTGGTACGACTACTCTTGAGGTTCGGCCGAACATGGAATATTTCGTTGAAGTCAGTGAGACCGAACGTACGAACACGATGGTGGACATTCTGCCTATAGCAGCCGGCAAATCGAATGTACCAGTTCCCATTGTCACGGAATCGACCAGTGTGAACGTTCGAAAATGGGAAATATCCGAAAGACACATTGATGAACTGCCTGTTGCTGGCATCCTCTCGTGCAGCAAAGTCGATGCCAATCCGTAACATCAGAATTCACGTGCGATTTCGCCTTAATAATCGCCTCGAGGCGGCTGCCGGGAACTGCACCACTCTGCTCCCACCGCCCTTCGGGCTATGGCGCTCCTGAACTAGCATGTTGGGCAATAATCGCCAATGATTCCCATCTTTGCTTTGCCGAACAGACTTCTCGCCTCCAAGATCAGATCGCCAAATATGGCATGGGTGTTGGTTACTACCGTTATTGCCATCGGACTTTATGGATGTTCGTCCCTCCCCCGTCAAATTGAGCAACTTTCAGGGATTGCACCTTGCTGCGTTGACGCCTCGCAATTCAGATTCGAAGTTCTGAAACAAGGTGAAGAAATCAAGACATCCTTTTCGGAATCTAGCCCGGTTTTCAATTTCCATACAGGGAAGAGCTATTTCGCCGCTTTCCAGCTGCCGCCATCAAATCGCGCCGGATCCAATTTATCCGTGCGTACGTTTTGGGCTGCCACCAAACTGGAGCAGCCTCAGGTTTTCTGTCCATCAGTTACGTTCTACGATGAGGACTTCAAGCCCATCACGACTGAATTATTCATGCTGTCTTACCACCCAGGAGCAACAAAAGAAGGTGGGCAATGGCGATCAATGGCCCCGGTGCCTTCCGAAGCGCTATACGCCGTCATGCACGCCGAAACCCGCCGTATAGGCAATTTACTGGCCATTACGACGGGAACTGTGGCCCCGCCATTGCTTCTTGTGGGCCCCGGGTTTGCCTACTACCAAAGCGGGGGAGCCGGCCAGGAAAAGTATCAATGCGGATACATTGGCCAAATCATATTGTCTGTTTCGCCGCAATGAGTGCAGCATGCTAGGCAGAAAATTTCTGACATGGTGCGCAATGATTGTCGTGGCCATCCAGGCCGGCTGCGCATCGACCCACAATCGGAAAACGGATGGCTTCAATCCTTCCGGCGGTGGCTTTTATGACCAGGAAATCCTTCCTGGTTTGTATCGCATGACGGCTTCCTCGAACCGATCATTGTGGCCAACCTTTGGCGCAGCCATCGATACATGGCGGGCTCGAGCCGACCAGCTCTGCGGACACAACCAGTATCAGGAGATTGTCGCATCAGAGGATGCCGGATACCAGGGAGCGGCAACGGTCTACGTTCGACCGGGCATACCGCTGTCCGCCCCACACTACAACACCACGATTACCGGCCACATCCTCTGCAACAATTCCGGAATGACCAGAAGCCAGGCAATCGCCTATCTGGACGAACAGGCGAAGCGTAGGGCCATGGAAGAGGATGAGGCTCAAACGAGGAAACTCGACGAACTCGGAGGAAGGCATTGCGGGACGGACGACCCGCTTGCCAGTCCAGAGAACCTTTTGCGTCGCGGCAAGATATTGTCCTCACGAAGCGAGTACCAATCCGCCTTGGCATGCTTCATGCGGGCACAGGCGCTTGAAGAAGGCACCCATGTTTATCGTGAAGCGTGCACTGCAATCGGAACCATGTATGAACTCGGATGGGGGGTCGAGAAAGACGTGCAGCAAGCGATGACATGGTACAAAAAGGGCGGCCTTGGTGCCGACAATTAACCCTTGGCCACTTCATAAACATCGAGCCGGATATGCAAGCAACCCTCCGAATGCTGGGTATCGTCGTTTTCCTGACCGGCTGCACGAACATCCCAAGCTATGAAGGCCCGAAGGGCGGCAGCCCGCCAGCGGTTGTTTCCAATTTCGGCTCGATCTTATGCGGCCCCTTATCTGCATTCCGCACGAGTCGAGTCTGCGGAGCGCGCGTTTTTACGGTCGACGGCCAAAGTGCAAGCATGTGGGCTTCGAGCATCGAGGTGGATCCCGGTCTGCATACATTCCGTTTCGTCTGCACCGCCTCGCCGGAGCCCGGTGGGAGCGACACGCCGAGATTGTTCACGTACCACACCGTCAGGCTGGTGTCCGGAGGGAAATACCGTATCGAAGCCGTCTGGGATGTCTATTGCCGAATGAGGCTGATTGACGAATCGAACGGCAACGTCCTGTCACAGGATCCAACTGACTTATGAAGGGGAAATATGACACGCAGCCTTGCAGGATTGGTTTTTTTTCTTTGCGCGACATGGTCAGCTGCAGTTCAAGCCCAATCCCCCGGGCAACCCATCACGCCCGGACAAGTGTTTACAGGCAGCTTGCTCAGTGTTCGAGCGCCTGACTCCGAAGGATGGGTGTTCGCCCCCGCCGGGAACAGCGGCCTGGCATTCGTCCGCCGAGGTGCTGAGCGGGACGAAACCTACGCAGCACAGGCCATATTATTCAGACTCACTCCGGCCGAAAACAGGGTGGAGTTCGTCCAACTGATCAGGGAACGGATCGACATGGTCAACCCTCCGTCCCGTTTCGAGCCTCTAGAGGCGAATTATGAGTTCACCGACCTGCGCGGATACCCATGCGTGCGTTACAAGTGCCTTTACAACGACAAGGAGGCACTGACGACATCCGGAACGCGAGAGCCGATGAAATTGCAGGTCGTTTCCATGTATTGTCGCCACCCCTCGCAGAAGGAGGTCGGTTTTTTTGCTGCTTATTCACACCGCGGCGCAAGCACAGATCCGGATCTCGACGCGCCCGCGCTACGTTTCATCGACGGTGTGCAAGTGCCTCAGAAATGATTAAATTTGCGGAATCGGCTGCAATTCAATTGATTGAGGCTAGCCCAAATCTACACCCAACCCCAATAGACGCAACATGACCACAGCCCTAGTACTCATCGACCTGCAAAACGACTACTTCCCCGGCGGCACGATGGAACTGGTTGGAGCGGAAGCCGCAGTCGCGCAGGCGGCGCGGCTGCTGCAGGCCTTTCGGCAGCAAGGGCAACCAGTCTTCCATGTCCAGCACATCGCCACGCGCCCCGGGGCGACCTTCTTTCTGCCCGGCACGCCGGGCGCCGAGATCCACAACGCGGTGCGGCCGAACGAGGGCGAGCCGGTGGTAGTGAAACATTTCCCGAACAGCTTCCGCGAGACGGGGCTGCTCGAGGCGCTGCGCGCGGCCGGGGCGACGAAGCTGATGTTCGCCGGCATGATGACGCACATGTGCGTGGATTCCACGGTGCGCGCGGCGGTCGACCTGGGCTTCCAGTGTTCGCTCGCGGCGGATGCCTGCGCCACGCGCGATCTGCAGTTGGGTGCGCAGCGCATCGAGGCCGCCGCCGTGCAGCTCGCCTACCTCGCCGGCCTGAACGGCCTGTTCGCCCGGGTGCGGACGGCCGACGAGCTGTGCGCCGAGGCGTGTTCCGGCGACTGACTTTTTTCCAGCGACACATGCTTCAGCCCGGACCAGAAAGGAAAATGCGATGAAGAAAAACGGTTTCATGCTTGGATTGGCTCTGCTCCTGCTGGGCGTGCCCGGCGCGAATGCGCTTGCCCAATACGGGACGCCGGAAACGCTGAAGGCCGAACTGAAGCAAGGCGACGACCTTTCCTTCCCGGCAGAGGCAACGGAACTGGGAACCTTTACCAGCCTGTCGAACGCCTTGCTCACGCCGGGCGGCAAGGGCTCCGGGAAACTGCCCGCACTCGTCGTCTTCCACACCTGCGGGGGCGTCAAGCAGCACATCCGTTATTGGGCGGAAGAGGCACTGAAGGAAGGCTACGTCGTACTGGTGCCGGATGCCATGCGCGGCCTCAAGAACGATTGCGGCTCGCCGCCGCAGATCGCGAATGCGCGCCTGATCAAGGATGCGCTCGACGCCGTTGCCCATCTCGCCACGCTGCCGTATGTCGACGCCAGGCGCATTTCCATCCTGGGCTTTTCGAAGGGCGCGCTGGTCGCCACCTGGGCCGCCAGTTCAAGCGTCGCGAATGCGCTGCGGCCGGGCGTGCCGCCGATCGCCTCGGCCGTTTCCGTTTACGGTTTCTGCGCCCTGGCGCCCACGCGCAAGCGGCCGCAAGGCGTGCAGATTCTCCAGCCCGACAGCGATCGCCCGCTGCTGATGCTCATGGGCGGCAAGGACAACGAAACGCCCCCGGCTTCATGCCTGGAGCGATTGCCCAGGCTCAAGGAAGCCGGCGCGCCGGTCGAATGGCACTTGTACCCGGATGCCACCCATGGCTGGGACCAGTCCGAGCTTCACGGCTTCACCAAGACCGCCTACAACGGTGAGCGCGTGACCTACCTGTACGACCAGGCCGTGACCGAAGACACGCGGAAGAGGATCTTCGATTTCCTGGCGAGGCGCGCAGGCAATTAGCGGCATGGACAGGATCATTCTCATCACCGGCGGCAGCCGCGGCATCGGCGCCGCAACGGCGCGGCTGGCGGCGGCCGAGGGCTACGCGGTGTGCATTGCCTATCTGCGCAACAGCCAGGCGGCGGAGGCGGTCGTGCGGGAGATCGCACAGGACGGCGGGAAGGCGATTGCCGTGTCCGCTGACGTGAGCGCCGAAGCCGATGTAGTGCGGCTCTTCGAGCGGGTGGATGCGGAGCTGGGGCGCGTGACGGCGCTTGTGAACAACGCCGGCATCCTTGAGAAGCACATGCGCGTCGACGAGATGGACGCCGCGCGCCTGTCGCGCGTACTCGCCGCCAACGTGACCGGCAGCTTCATTTGCGCGCGCGAGGCGGTGAAGCGCATGTCGACGCGCCACGGCGGATCGGGCGGCGCAATCGTCAACCTCTCCTCCGTCGCCTCGACGCTGGGCTCGCCGAACGAGTACGTCGACTACGCGGCCTCGAAGGGCGCCATCGACACCTTCACCGTCGGCTTGGCCAAGGAGGTCGCCGCCGAGGGCATCCGCGTGAACGCCGTGCGGCCCGGCGTGATCTACACCGACATTCACGCCGACGGCGGCGAGCCGGGCCGGGTGGATCGGGTGAAGTCGGCCGTGCCCATGCTGCGCGGCGGACAGCCGGAAGAAGTGGCGAAGGCCATCCTGTGGCTGCTCTCCGACGAGGCCTCGTATTCGACGGGAGCGATCCTCGACGTGGCAGGTGGGAGATAACCATGGCCTACGACGAAGGCTTGGCCGAGCGCCTGCGCGAACTCTGTTCCGACAACCCCGGCATCACTGAAAAGAAGATGTTCGGCGGGCTGTGCCTGCTCGCGCGCGGCCACATGTTCGTCGGCATCGTCGGCGAGGCGCTGATGGCGCGCGTCGGCCCGGCGAACTACGAGAAGGCGCTGCGCCGGCCGCATGCGCGGCCGATGGACTTCACCGGCCGGCCGATGAAGGGCTACGTGTTCGTCGACCCGCCCGGCTACGAGGAGGACCGCGATTTGAAGCGGTGGGTGGCGGAAAGTTTGAAGTTCGTCGGGACGCTGCCGGACAAATGATCGCGCCCTGCAGCGAAGCCCATATCCCCGCCATGTTCGCCGTCATCAACGACGCGGCGCGGGCCTATCGCGGCCATGTGCCGGAGGATTGCCTGCACGAGCCGTACATGTCCGAAGCCGAGCTGCGCGGCGAGATCGCCGCCGGCGTGCGCTTCTTCGGCTGGTTCGAGGACGGCGAACTGCTCGGCGTGATGGGCATGCAGGATGTGCAGGACGTGACGCTGATCCGCCATGCCTACGTCGCCACGCGCGCGCGGCGCGGCGGCATCGGCGGCAAATTGCTCAAGCACCTGCTGTCGCTGACCGACCGCCCGGTGCTGGTCGGCACCTGGCGCGCCGCCGCCTGGGCCATCGACTTCTACGCGCGCCACGGCTTCCGCCTCGTCGACGCGGCGGAGAAGACGGCGCTGCTGCGGAAATACTGGACGATCTCCGAGCGGCAGAACGAGACGTCGGTGGTGCTGGCTCAGGACACGCTGCCGAAGCTGAGGTCCTTGGAAAGATAGGGCGCCTTCAGGCCGGCGATGCGGCAGCCCTGGGCGATGGGCCCGCCCGGAAACATCAGGTAGAGCGCCTTGATCCCGCCCCGCGAGTGGAAGCGCTCGTCCAGGGCGTCATGCAGCTCGCGCAAGGAGATGATCGGGTCGCCCTCGTGCCGGGCGAAATATTCCTGCAGGCCGCGCACGGCTTCCCAGTGATCGTCGCTCAGTTCGATCCCTTCCGCGCGGGCGATTTCCTCGGCGGTGCCTGGCGACCAGTCCTCCGGCGCATGGGGAAAAGCCCTGCTGTCGGCAATGCCTTGTCTGTTTGAATTTCTCTCTGTTGTCGGGTTCATCATCGCGATCTCCTTACCTGGCCATTCCGACTCGACTCGGATACTTCACATGTAGGAGACGGCGCGCGCGCTGTCAAGCTGGCAGATGGGTTAGGATGCGGCCATGCTCGGTTTTCCGGACAACCCCCCGCCCTCGACCCTGATGCTCTGGGGCCTTATCGCGCTTGTCGCGCTGGTCGCGATGGCGCTGATCATCGCCTACGAAGGCCGCCACTTCCGCAAGCTCGGGCTGGGCTCGCCCTGGCTGAAGCTGCGCGTCGCCACGCTGCCGATCATGGCGCTGACCATCGCGGCGATGTACGGCACCTTCTCCGCCATTGGAATCCGCGGCATGGAGGGTCTGGCGGTGGCCTACCTGGTATTGCTTACCGTCGGCCCGCTGGCCTATTTCGGCCTGCACTGGCTGGTCGGGCGCATGGCGGGTCTGTCGCGCGGCGCCTCGGCCTGGATCGCCTTCAGCGGCCTGCTGATCGCCGGCATGCCGCCGGCCATCGGCAGCGTGCTGACGCAGTCTCTCGGCGCGCACCTGCATTCGATGCGCAACCGGCCGCCCCCCGACACGACGCCTGAGGCGCCCTCGCCCTACACGCAATCTGCCGCCCGCCGCCTGGTGCTGCCGGACAAATTCGAACTGTGGGCGGTGCACTGGCAGGCGCCCGCCGGCATCCGGGTCAGCCGGGTGGCGCTCGAGACCCAGGGGGTGCGGGTCGAGGACGTCTCGCGCGGCGACTTCTCGACGCTGTGCGTGCGCGGCGGCGACGTGCACCTGCTGTGGCCGGCCGAGCGGCCCGTCCCGACGCTGCAGGTTTACTGGAAGGATGCTTCGGGCACGGCGCACCGCTCGACCTGGACGGTGGCCGCACCGGCCGCAGCCGCCGAGACCTTCGAGCCCGCATGGAACGAAACGGAACTGGTCCTGCCGGTGGCCGTGCCGAAGGGCGTGGTGACGCTGTCGTGGGCCAGGCCGGGCGGCGGCTCGCCCTTCGTCGACACGCTGAAGCAGACCGAACCCGGCAGTACCTGCGCGCCGCAGCGCATCGCGCTGAAGGAGATGCACGACTTCGGCCAACCCTTTGCGCTGAACATGCGCGTGGACCACGCCATGCCGATCGCGCCGAACTTCGTCAGCTTCCGCCGGCCAGAGGCCGCCGGGGACTGACACGACCTAGCGCTTGACGATCACCCCGCAGGCCATGCGCGCGCCGGAGTTGCCGGTGGGCTGGGTCTTGAAGTCGTCGGGCGCGGCGTGCACGATGACGCCCTTGCCGACGATGCCGTTGGCGCCCTCGAAAGTCAGTCCCGGCAGGACGGCGATGAGCTTCGCATTGCCGTAGGCATCGGTCTCCAGCATCGGCATGTCGCCGGCGTGGTGCGGTCCTTTGTGCGGGTGGCCGTGCGGCTGGCCGGTCGGATTGAAGTGGCCGCCGGCGCTCATGCCGTCGGGCGCGCTGCAATCGCCCTTCTCGTGGATGTGGAAGCCGTGCGCGCCGGGCGTGAGGCCGGCGACGTGCGCCGTCACCTCGATGTCGTGGCCCTTCTGCACGAAGACGACGGTGCCGGTGGCGGTATGGCCCTTCGTCGGGCCGAGCAGGGCTTCGGCCGAGGAGTTGCTGCGCGAGCTGCCGGCGCAGGCTGACAGCTGGACGGCCGCGGCGGCGGCCAGGATCAGGGTGGTTTTCATGTTGTCTCTCCTCTGTTGGGGTTGGGGTGCGGCTCTCTGTTTTAAAAAATCATGGTGCGCCATTCCGGATCGAGGGTGCGCGCAACAAAGGCCGCGGCGCCCGCGGCGCCTGAATACTCCGGGATGAGTGGGCAATCGACCAGGCCGTGGGCGCGCAGCGCCATCTGGCAGCCGTAGAAGGCAGCGCCCTGCTCTGCCGCATCGCGCATGAAATCGTAAATCGAGCGCTCGCGGCCGGCGCTCGGGTGCATGGCTTCCGCCACGCCGGGTGCGAGCAGCTTCACCGCGGTGCCGGCGAAATGGATCTCCACCTCGCAGTCCATGGCGCAGGCGGTGGCGGCGTACACGAAGGGCGAGGCGGCGAGCTCGGGCCGCTCGGGCGAGAGCGACCAGACGAGGATGGCGAGCTTGCCGATCATGGCTCGATCACCGCCGCCGGCTCGATGGCGCGGATGTGGGCGACGTAGGCGGCGGCATCGACGAGGCGCGCGGCGTCGGCATCCCAATCGAGCGGCGCGCCGCGCGCCATCCAGCCGGCGCCGTAGGGATCGCGGTTGATGAGGTCGGGCCGCTCCTCGGCGGCCTCGTTCGGCGTGTCGAGGCGGAACGCCACCGGCGAGTGCACGGCGAGCACGGTCTTGGCGGATTCGACGGTGCCGAGGCCGCGCCCGGCCGCCACCTCGGCGCCCTTCGGCTTGGCCGTGAAGGCAAGCACCTCGCCGGCGAGGTGCAGGCCAAAGGCGGTGGCGCCGATGACGACCTCATCGCCCTCGCGCCGCACCCACATGTCGTGGCGGGTGTCGTAGAGGAGGTTGGCGGGGACGCTGCCGCGGAAGGTTTCAGTCGCCATATCTGGATGGCGGAAGAGAGTGGGAGTCGAACCCACCAGGGACCGCTTGGCCGCCCCTCCCGGTTTTGAAGACCGAGCGCCCCACCGGGGTGCGATCTCTTCCGTTGTTCAAATTATCCATTGCCGTTCGCTTTCGCCGCGCAGGGCGTGCTCGTCGCGCACGCGGCGAGTGTAGCCGACGCGGTCGAAAAATTCGAGGATGTGGATGGCGACCTTGCGGCCGCCGCCGATCTCGTCGCGCAACGCGGCGGCGCGGGCGGTGCCGTCGCGCGCGCACAGGCGGGCGACGCGCCCCGCCAGGTCGGCCACCGCCTCCGCCGCAAAATAATGGTCGTGCGCCACGGGGTAAACCTGCCCGACGCGGGCGACGCGCTTCATGAGGCCGCGCACGGTTTCCTCGGCGATGCCGGTGGCACGGGCGACGTCGCGCACGCGCGGCGGGTTGCAGGGCTCGGCTTCCAGCAAAGGTTTCAACGTGCGCCAGAGGTCGGCGTCGGTGACGGCGAGCGCGGCGCGGTGTTCGGGCAGGTGCAGCCAGCTGCCGCTCTGCGCAAGGTCGCCGCTGCCGAGCAATTCGAAAATCAGTCTGTCGAAGGCGGCGCGCGAGAGCGTCGGCAGCGCCAGGCGCCGCAGCCGGTCGCGCTCGACGCCGATCATGTCGGGGGCGCGCGCATGCTCGGCGCGCGCCGCATCCAGCAGCCGCTGACGCAGGGCCTGCCAGTTCTCCGGCGAGAAGCCGTTGCGGCCGCCCGCCTCGTCGACGACGACCAGGCCCATGTCGCGCCACAGCGCCTGCGCCTCTTCCGCCGCGAAGTTGCGGCTGAGCGCGTAGCGGTCGAGGTTCACGCCGGCGAGCTGGCGCGCGAGCGCATGCGTCAGCGCCGGCCGCGGATCGGCCTGGTCGAGCAGTCGCAGGTAATCGAGGCGCTCCTGCGCGCGCTTGTGGCGCGTGGGCGGGAAGATGTCGAGCACGCGGCCGCCGCCGAGGGTGCGCGTCGCCGACTGGTCGCGCAGGATGAAATGGTCGCCCCACAGGGCGCCGACCGGCTTCTCGAGGAGGATCTCCGCCAGCATGGCTTCGCTCGATGCCAACTGCTCGCCTTCGAGCAGCGCGACGCGGCCGAGGATGTCGGAGGCGCCGAGGTGCACATGCACCGGCATCCAGTGGCGGATCGGCGCTTCCGCCGAAGCGGGGACGCGCAGGCGGGCGTGGAAACGCGCGACCGGCGCATGCAGGGACGGATCGACGATCCACATGCCGCGGGCGATGTCCTCCTTGCCGAAATCGCCGGCGAGGTTGAGGGCCAGGCGCTCGCCCGCCCCGCCCGACTCGGCCTTGCGGTCCTGGGCGTGGATGCCGCGCACGCGGGCCTTGAAGCCGGGCGGCGTGACGACGACATCGTCGCCGACGGCGACCGCGCCGGAAAAGGTGGTGCCCGTCACCACCAGGCCGACGCCCTGCAGGGTGAAGCAGCGGTCGATGGCGTGGCGGAAGCCGCCGGCCGCGGCATGCGCGGCGAACCGGCCGGCTTCGGCCAGCAGATGGTCGTGCAGCGCTGCGACGCCCTCGCCTTGCGTGGCGGAGACTTCGAAGACGGGCGCGCCGTCCAGCGCGGTGCCGGCCAGCAGCGCGGCAATCTCCGCCCGCGCCGCCGCGCGCCGCTCGGGCGCGACGACGTCGACCTTGGTCAGCGCGACGGCGCCCCGCCCGAGGTCGAGCAGGTCGGCGATGGCGAGGTGCTCGCGCGTCTGCGGCATCGGCCCGTCGTCGGCGGCCACCACCAGCAGCACGAAGTCGATGCCGGTGGCCCCGGCCAGCATGTTGTGCACCAGCCGCTCGTGGCCGGGCACGTCGACGAAGCCGAGGCGCCCCTCGTCGGCATAGGCGTAGCCCAAGTCGAGCGTGATGCCGCGCGCCTTCTCTTCCTTCAGGCGGTCGCAGTCCACGCCGGTCAATGCCTTGACCAGCGTGGTCTTGCCGTGGTCGATGTGTCCGGCGGTGCCGACGATCACTAGTCCTCCCCCTTTGGCAAAGGGGGAATGAGGGGGATTTTTTGCGGTCCAGCGTCGACAGCGGCCGGATTAAATCCCCCCTGGCCCCCCTTTTCCAAAGGGGGGAAATGCAGCTGCGCGGTGAAGGCGGCCTCGTCCTCCTGCCGCAGGCAGCGCAGGTCGAGGCGCAGGGCGTCGTCGGCGATGTGGCCGATGACGGGCACGGGCAGGAGGCGCAGCGCCTCCTCGAGCTTGTGCAGGATGCCCGAGCGCTTGCCGCGCGGGCGCGCGACGAGTGCGACGCTGGGCAGGCGGTCGACCGGCAGCGAGCCGGAGCCGATCTGCGAGAGCGTCGGCTCGATGGCGGCGTCGAGCGGCCACTTGGCCAGCGCGGACTGCCAGGCCGGCAGAAGGCGTTCGGCCTGGGCGCGGATCTCGGCCTCGGGGCGCGTCAGCAGGCGCAGCGCTTCCAGTCGCTGCGGCAGGCGCTCGGGGTCGCGGTAGAGGGCGAGCGTCGCCTCCAGCGCGGCGAGGGTGAGCTTGCCGGCGCGCAGCGCGCGCTTGAGCGGGTTCTTCTTGATCTTCGCGATCAGCTCGCGGCGGCCGACCAGCAGCCCCGCCTGCGGCCCGCCGAGCAGCTTGTCGCCGGAGAAGGTGACAAGGTCGGCGCCGGCGGCGATGGATTCGCGCGGCGTCGGCTCGTGCGGCAGGCCCCACTGTTCCAGGTTCACCAGCGTGCCGCTGCCGAGGTCGACGACGAAGGGCACGCCGTGTGCGTGGGCCAAGGTGGCCAGCCCGGCTTCCGGCACGGCGGCGGTGAAGCCCTGCACGGCGTAGTTGCTGGTGTGCACCTTCATCACCATCGCCGTCTTCGCATCGAGGGCCTCGTCGAAGTCGCGCAAATGCGTGCGGTTGGTTGTGCCGACTTCGACCAGTTTCGCGCCGGCGCGGCGCATGATGTCGGGCACGCGGAAGGCGCCGCCGATCTCGACCAGCTCGCCGCGCGAGACGACGACTTCCTTCCTCTGCGCCAGGGTGTTGAGCAGCAGGAACACCGCCGCGGCGTTGTTGTTCACCACCGTGGCGGCCTCCGCACCGGTCAATTCGCGCAGCAGGCCGTCGACGACGTCGTCGCGGTCGCCACGCCCGCCGCTCTCCAGGTCGTACTCGAGGGCGCAGGGCGCGCGCGCGGCGCGCGCAATGGCGTCGACGGCGGACTCGGGCAGCACGGCGCGGCCGAGGTTGGTGTGCAGCACGGTGCCGGTGAGGTTGAACACCGGCTGCAGGCGCGGCCGCATGCGGTGCGCGACGCGCCGCCGGATGGCGGCAACGAGCGCGGCAGCCGAAGGCAGCGCCGCCCCGCCCTTCACTGCCTCGCGCACGAAAGTCAGTTCGGTGCGCACGGCGTCGGTGACGACGGCGCGGCCATGCTCGGCAAGCAGGGATTGCAGGGTCGCCTCGGACAGGAGGCGGTCGACGGACGGAAGGTTCTTGAGTTCGTTCATGCTTTCACCCGGACCGGGCAGAAAGTGAAAAAGGAATATTAACCCCCGCCGGGCACCAGCAGGAGATTGGGCCCGCTGCGCGAGCAGCCCGATTCGTCGACCAGGATGTCGAGGGCCAGCGTGGCGAGGTCGTCGGCGACCGGATCGGCGGCGGCGTCCTTGTCGCGGCGGACGATCTTCAGGTAGGACTTGCAGACGTCGCAGGTCTCGGCTTGGACGAGGCCCTGATCGCCCTCGATGCGCTGGTAGGCGACGGCGCTCTCGCCGGCGTCGCAGGCGGTGCACTGGGCGCGCGTCATGTGCCATTCGGTGTTGCACAGCGAGCAGTGCAGGTAGCGCAGGCCCGGCACCTCGGCGTTGGCGCCGATGACGCTCACCGAGGGCAGCGCGCCGCAGCAGGGGCAGACGCCGGGCACGTCGAGCGGCGCCAAGGCGGCATGGCCGAGCTGCGCGGACAGCTTCGTCCAATAGGCCTGCAGGGCGGCGGCGACGAAGGGCAGCTTGTCGGCCTGCTCGCCATAGAGCTCGGTGCGCAGCACGCGTTCGGCGAGGGCATCGAGGGCCGCATGGTCCATGGCCTGCAAGGCCTTGATCGTCGCGGCGGCCGATTCGCTGGCCGCCGGCGCGACTTCATCGAGGATGGCGCGCAAGGCGCCGCGCCAGGCCGCGTCGCGCGGCCAGGACTGCGCCGGCACCAGCGGCATGCCGTGCTGGCGCGACTGACTTTTGGCCGCGTCGTCCGGCACCGGCACGGCGGGCATGGCATCGAGCGCCTTCTGCTGCGCCTGCGCGAGGCGGCCCATGAAGCGCAGGTAGTCGCCGAGAGGATGGCCCTCCGCCAGCTGCGCGAAGCGGCGCGCGCGGTGGGCAAAGACGTCCCTGGCATCGGCGGTGAGGACACGCGGCGGCTCGCCGCTGGCCTGGGGGATTTGTCCGGGTTCGAGGAGTGTGGTCATTTTTTCCGAAAAGAAAACCTGCGGGCGTCGCAGCCCGCAGGTTGTTGCAGCTTACCTCATTACTTGCCGGTCATCTCGCGGTACCAGGCGCGATGGTGCTGCTTGGCCCAGGCGCGGGTGACCGTGCCGTACCACATGGCGCGGATGGTGCCCTTCACCCAGATGGCGGCATACACGTGGATCATGATCAGGGCGATCATGGCCGCGCCGGCCACCGCATGCACCACGGCGCCGAAACGGACGAGCTCGAGCGGCGGCGAAAACTGCGCGCGCCAGATCAGCACGCCCGAGACGAGGAGCAGCACCATGCAGACCACCGACGCCCAGAACATCGCCTTCTGGCCGCCGTTGTACTTGCCCTGCTCGGGCATGTTGTGGTCGTCGCCGTCCACCATCTCGCCGATGCGCGAGAGCCACTCCTTGTCGGTTTTCGTCATGGCGTTGAGCTTCCTGAAGCGCAGGAACATCAGGACGAAGAAGAAGGCCATGAAGACGCCGATGTAGGGATGCAGGATGCGCGCCCAGGTGCCGCCGCCGAAGAGGTACGTCAGCGGGTAGAACGCCGGGTGGAAGAAGGCCAGGCCGGAGAGGGCGAGGAGGATGAAGCTGATCCCCACCACCCAGTGGTTGGCCCGCTCCTGCGGGGTGTAGCGCTGCAGGTCCTTCGGATCGCGGATCATTGGCTTCCCTCCTTCTCGACTTCCCTCTCGGTCTCTTTCGACACCTCGTTGGGACCCTTCATGACGTAGTGGAACAGGCTGCCCAGCGCCACCGCGCCCAATGCCAGCGAGGCGAGCGGCTTGGCCATGCCCTTCCACAGCGACACCAGCGGGCTGATGCCCGGGTCCGCCGGCAGGCCGTTGTAGAGCTGCGGCCGGTCGGCGTGGTGCAGGACGTACAGGACGTGGGTGCCGCCCACCCCGGCGGGATCGTAGAGCCCGGCCTTGTCGAAGCCGCGCTCCTTGAGGTCGCCGATGCGCTTGGCGGCGTAGTCCTTCATGTCCTCCTTGGAGCCGAACTGGATGGCGCCCGTCGGACAGGCCTTGGCGCAGGCCGGCGCCTGGCCCACCGCCACCCGGTCGGAGCACAGCGTGCACTTGTAGGCCTTGCTGTCCTCCTTGGAGATGCGCGGGATGTTGAAGGGGCAGCCGGTGACGCAGTAGCCGCAGCCGATGCAGTTCTCCTCGTGGAAGTCGACGATGCCGTTGGCGTACTGGACGATGGCGCCCGGCGCCGGGCAGGCCTTGAGGCAGCCAGGATCGCCGCAGTGCATGCAGCCGTCCTTGCGGATCAGCCATTCCAGCCGGCCCTTCTCCTCCACTTCGGCGAAGCGCATCACCGTCCACGACTTGGCCGTCAGGTCGACGGGGTTGTCGTACACCCCGTAGTTGATGCCGACCTCGTCGCGGATGTCGTTCCACTCCATGCAGGCCGCCTGGCAGGCCTTGCAGCCGATGCAGGCGGAGACGTCGATCAGCTTCGCCACCTCCGTGGTCTTGCGCACCGAGGGCGCCGGAGTGGTCGTCGCCGAGCGCTGCTTGATGTCTAGCGATTGCAGTGCCATGGTTCCTCCCTCAGGCCTTCTCGATGTTGACCAGGAACGCCTTGTATTCCGGCGTCTGCGAGTTGGCGTCGCCCACGTACGGCGTCAGGGTGTTGGTGATGAAGCCGGGCTTGGTCACCCCCTTGAAGCCGAAGTGCAGCGGAATGCCGATGGTGTGCACCTTCCTGCCGTCCACGTCCAGGCTGCGGATGCGCTTGGTCACCACCGCGACGGCCTTGATGTAGCCGCGGTTGCTGCGCACCTTCACTTTGTCGCCGGCCTTGATGCCCTTCTCCTTCGCCAGCGCCTCGCCGATCTCGACGAAGTGCTCGGGCTGCAGCACGGCGTTGATGTGCGCGTGCTTGGTCCAGAAGTGGAAGTGCTCGACCAGGCGGTAGGTGGTCGCCACGTAAGGGAAGTCCTTGGCCGTGCCGAAACTGTCCATGTCGCCCTTGAACACCCGCGCCGCCGGATTGCTCTTCGCCTTGGCGTTGCCCGGGTGGAAGGGGTTGTTGTCCAGCGGCGACTCGAAGGGCTCGTAGTGCTCGGGGAACGGGCCGTCGGCCATGATCGGCGAGAACAGCCGCGCCACGCCTTCCGGCGCCATGATGAACGGCATGACGTGCTCTTCCGGCGCGGCGTTCGGTCGCATGTCCGGAATGTCGTTGCCGCCCCAGGCCGTGCCCGTCCACTTCATCACCGTGCGTTTCGGATCCCACGGCTTGCCGGCCAGGTCGGCGGAGGCGCGGTTGTAGAGGATGCGCCGGTTGGCCGGCCAGGCGAAGCCCCAGTTGAGCGTCTGGCCGAGGCCGGACGGATCGGAGGCGTCGCGCCGCGCGGTGAGATTGCCCGCCTGCGACCAGCAGCCGCCGTAGATCCAGTTGCCGCAGGCGGTGGAGCCGTCGTCGCGCAACAGGGCGAAGCCGGGCACCTGGTCGCCGGCCTTGACCAGCACCTTGGTCTTGTCGGCCGGATCGGTGACGTCGGCCAGGGCCTTGCCGGAGATCTCCATGAGGAGTTCCTCGGGGGCGGGCCTGGACGGCTGCCGGTAGGGCCAGGCGAGGTTGAGGATGGCGTCGGGGAACTTGCCGCCGTCCTTGGCGTACATCTCCTTCAGCTTGAGGAACAGCGCCGCCAGGATTTCCGCGTCGCCCTTCGATTCGCCCGGACCGTCGGCCGCCTTCCAGTGCCACTGCACGACGCGGCCGGAGTTGGTGAAGCTGCCGGACTCCTCGGCAAACAGGTTGGCGGGCAGGCGGAACACCTCGGTCTGGATCTGCGCGGAGTCGACCTGGTTGAACTCGCCGTAGTTCTTCCAGAACTCCGAGGTGTCGGTCGCCAGCGGATCGATGATGACGAGGTATTTCAGCTTGGCCAGCGCGTCGCCGATCTTGCGCTTGTTGGCCATCGACGCCAGCGGGTTGAAGCCCTGGCAGGCGAAGCCCGTCATCTTGCCCTGGTGCATGCGCTCGAAGATCGCCATGGCGTCGTAGGCGCCGTCCTTCTTCGGCACCCAGTCGTAGCAGAAGCCGTTTTCCTTGGTGGCGGCGTTGCCGTAGAAGGCCTTCATCAGGCTGTTGAACCACTTCGGGAAGTTCTGCGGGAAGTTCATCTGCCCCGGCCGCAGCGCCTTGGGCGTGCGCTTGGCGAGGTACTCCTCGTGCGTCTTGTCGGCGTCGGTCGGCGCCGACAGGTAGCCCGGCAGCACCTCGGAGTAGAGGCACATGTCGGTGATGCCCTGCACGTTGGCGTGGCCGCGCAGCGCGTTGATGCCGCCGCCGGCCATGCCCATGTTGCCGAGCAGCAGCTGGATCATGGCCATGGTGCGGATGTTCTGCGAGCCCACGGTATGCTCGGTCCAGCCCAGCGCATAGAGCACCGTCATGGTCTTGTTCGGCGCCGCCGTCTCCGCGATCATGCCGCAGATCTTGAGGAAGTCCTCCTTCGGCGTGCCGGTGACCTTGCTCACCAGCTCCGGCGTGTAGCGCGAGTAGTGCTTTTTCATCAGCTGGAAGACGCACTGCGGGTCCTGCAGGGTCTCGTCGACCCTGGCATAGCCGTCCTTGTCGAGCTGGTATTTCCAGGTCGACTTGTCGTAGCTGCGCTTCTCGGCGTTGTAGCCCGAGAAGAGGCCGTCGTCGAACTTGAAGCCCTCGTCGATGAGGAAGGCCGCGTTGGTGTAGTGCCTGACGTAGTCGTGGTGGATCTTGTCGTTCGCCAGCAGGTAATTGATGACCCCGCCGAGGAAGGCGATGTCGGTGCCGGCGCGGATCGGCGCGTAGAAGTCCGCCACCGATGCCGAGCGCGTGAAGCGCGGATCGACGACGACCAGCTTGGCCTTGCGCTCCTTCTTGGCCTCGATCACCCACTTGAAGCCGCAGGGGTGGGCCTCGGCGGCGTTGCCGCCCATGATGATGGCGAGATCGGTGTTCTTGATGTCAACCCAATGGTTGGTCATCGCGCCACGCCCGAATGTCGGACCCAGACTGGATACCGTGGGGGCGTGTCAGATGCGTGCTTGGGTGTCGAGCGCTACGACTCCGAGTCCGCGCAGGATTTTCGACGTCAGGTAACCGGGCTCGTTGGCCGCAGCGGAGCTCGCCAGGAAGCCGAAGGTGTTCCAGCGGTTGACCGTGGTGCCTTCCGCGTTCTTCTCGATGAAGTTCGCGTCGCGGTCCGCCTTCATGTGCTTGGCGATGCGCGTGATAGCCTCGTCCCAGGAGATGCGCTTCCACTCGCTGCTGCCGGCCTCGCGCACTTCCGGATGCTTCAGCCGGTTCGGGCTGTGCACCATGTCGAGGAGTCCCGCGCCCTTCGGGCACAGGGTGCCGCGGTTGACGGGGTTGTCCGGATCGCCCTCGATGTGGATGATCTCGGCCTTGGCATTCTTCGACTTGTCGCCGATCGAGTAGGCCAATACGCCGCAGCTCACCGAGCAGTACGGACACATGTTCCGCGTTTCGGTGGCGCGGGCCAGCTTGAATTCTCTGACTTCCGCCAGGGCTGCCGTGGGAGAGTAGCCCAGCATGGCGATGCTGGATCCCCCTAGCCCGGCGGAGCAGATCTTGAAGAACTGCCGCCTGGTGACTTGCACGTCGTTCCCTCCTCTTGTGGTGGCCTCGCGGGCCGGTTTGGTGAATCAGGACAAATGTTTGCAATATCCATGCCGAAAAAAAGGCTTTTTATATTTCAAGTAGTTATGCATAAGCCGCAGCGATTTTTCGTCCCGGTTGAGACATTTTGTCCCGCGCTCTTAGGACACTTTGTCTTCCTTATGGCTTTCACTGCGTCCGGAGGCAAAGTCAGTCACTCCGGCACGGCGCCCCATGTCCCTGTAAAGGAAAGGGTTTCGTTTTTGATGCAGCCCCTTGCATATAGTCATGAATTGTCGGAAAGTTGAAATGTCGAATGTGAAACAGCCATGCGCAACGAATCCCTGAATCCCGAATCGGTTCCCGTCGGCCTCGAGCAGTTCGTGCCGACGACGACGCCGGCCACCTCCAGCCACGCCCCCGGCACGCTGGTGGACAAGTACGGCCGCCACATCACCTACATCCGCCTGTCGATCACCGACCGCTGCGACTTCCGCTGCTTCTACTGCATGGCGGAAGAGATGGAATTCCTGCCGCGCGACCATCTGCTGAGCCTGGAGGAATGCCTGCGCGTCATCCGCAGCTTCGTCGGCATGGGCGTCACCAAGGTGCGCATCACCGGCGGCGAGCCGCTGGTGCGGCGAAACGCCCTCTGGCTGATGCGCGAGGCGGGCAAGCTCGAAGGCCTGAAGGAACTGGTGGTCACCACCAACGGCTCGCAGCTCGAGCGCTACGCCGCCGAAATGCGCGAGGCCGGCGTCAAGCGCGTGAACATCAGCCTGGACACGCTGCGCGCAGACCGCTTCAAGTCGATCACCCGCGTCGGCGAGATCGACAAGGTGCTGCGCGGCATCGACGCCGCCATCGCCGCCGGCTTCGACGGCATCAAGCTCAACACGGTGATGATGCGCGGCGTGAACGACGACGAGTTCGCCGACCTGGCGCGCTTCGCCGTCGGCAAGGGCATCGACCTGTCCTTCATCGAGGAGATGCCGCTCGGCACGGTGGACCACCCGCGCGCCGATACCTATTTCAGCTCGGACGACGCCCTGGCGCTGCTGCGGCCGCACTTCGAGCTGGTCAGTTCGGCCGAGACCACGGGCGGGCCGGCGCGCTACTGGCGCATCCCTGGCACCAAGACCAAGGTCGGCTTCATCTCGCCCCACTCGCACAATTTCTGCGACAGCTGCAACCGCGTGCGCATCACCTGCAAGGGCGAGCTGTATCCCTGCCTCGGCCAGAACGATGCCCTGCCCCTGATGCCGGTGTTGCGCGCCCATCCCGGCGACGACGCGCCGCTGCGCCAGGCCATCGTCGACTCGATGGGCATCAAGCCGAAGGGCCACGACTTCAACGAACAGATGCAGGACCCGAAGGTCGTCCGCTTCATGTCGATGACGGGGGGCTGATCCCTCGTGTCGTACCGCCCGCTACTCACCGACGCCGCCCGCCCGGCCACCGTCACCATCGCCGCCGTCAACGAGCACGGAGAAGTGGTGCCGACGCCCATCGCCGGCGAGCATCCCCTGACGCTCTACCTCGACAAGCGCGAGATCGTCACCCTGATGACGCTGGGCGGCGCGCCGGAGGCGCTGGCCATCGGCTACCTGCGCAACCAGCGCCTGGTCGAGCGCCTGGAGGACATCGCCGCCGTGCAGGTCGACTGGGAGACGGATTCGGTGGCCGTCACGACGACCCGCTCCGCCGGCGATCTCGAGGCACGCATGGGCAAGCGCACCGTCACCACCGGCTGCGGCCAGGGCACGGTATTCGGCGATTTGATGGATGAAATCGGGAGCATCTCGCTGCCGGCGGCCCGCCTCGACGAGGCCACGCTCTACGGCCTGCTCGATGCGGTGCGCCACCACGAATCGATCTACAAGCAGGCCGGCGCGGTGCACGGCTGCGCCCTCGCCCGCGGCTGCGAGATCCTGACGTTCGTCGAGGACGTCGGCCGCCACAACGCGGTGGACGCCATCGCCGGCCGGATGTGGCTGGACGGCCTCGAGGGCGGCGACAAGGTCTTCTACACCACCGGCCGGCTCACTTCGGAAATGGTCATCAAGACGGCGCAGATGGGCATCCCCTTCCTCGTCTCGCGCTCGGGCCTGACGCAGATGGGCTACGACCTGGCGAGCAAGCTTGGCCTCACCATGATCGGACGCGCCCAGGGCAAGCATTACCTCCTGTTCACCGGCGCGCAGCGCTTTCACAAATCGCACGCGACGACCGCATGAAGATCACCGGCCTCATCCTCGCCGGCGGACTCGGCCGGCGCATGGGCGGCCGCGACAAGGGCCTGCAGCCCTTCCGCGGCAAGCCGATGGCGGCGTGGGCCATCGCGCGCCTGGCGCCGCAGGTGGACGCCCTGCTCATCAACGCCAACCAGAACCTGGAGGCCTACGCCGCCTTCGGCTACCCGGTCGTCCCCGACCGCATCGCCGGCTTCGCCGGCCCGCTGGCCGGCCTGCACACGGGCCTGCTCGCCTGCGAGACGCCGCTGCTGGTCACGGCGCCCTGCGACTCGCCCTTCCTGCCCGAGGACCTGGTCGGCAAACTGCGCGGCGCGCTGGAGGCGGCCGGCGCCGACCTCGCGGTGGCGAAGACCGGCGATCAGCCGCATCCGGTATTCTCCCTGGTGCGCCGCGAGGTGCTGGACGGCCTGACGGCCTTTCTCGAGGCGGGCGGCCGCAAGGTCGACGCCTGGTATGCCGCGCTCAAGGTGGCCGAGGTGCCGTTCCCCGACGAGCGCGCCTTCGCCAACATCAACACGCTTGAAGAACTGAACCAACTCGAACCATGACTTCGCTTCTGAAGACACTCTCCTGCGCCGACGGCTACGATCCGGAATCCCTCTCCGTCGAGCAGGCCCGCAAACTGATCCTCGGCCTCGTCGAGCCGGTCGCCGGCACTGAACGCCTCTTCGTTCGCAATGCACTGGGCCGGGTGCTGGCCGAGGACGTCCTCGCGACGGCCAACGTCCCCGGCCACGACAACTCGGCCATGGACGGCTATGCCGTGCGCTACGCCGACCTCGCCGCCGAGGGCGAAACCATGCTTCGGCTCGCCGGCACGGCTTTCGCCGGGCGCACCTTCGCGGGCAGCCTCGAGGCCGGCCAGTGCGTGCGCATCATGACCGGCGGCGTCATCCCCGAGGGCGCCGACACGGTGGTGATCCAGGAATTGGTGCGCGCCGAGAATGATCGCATCGTCGTCCCGCCGAAGCAGCGGCAGGGCCAGCACGTCCGCCGCGCCGGCGAGGACCTGCGCGCCGGCACGCCGGCGATCCGCGCCGGCAAGGTCATCCGCCCGGCGGAGCTCGGCCTGATCGCTTCGCTAGGCGTCGCCGAAGTCAACGTCAGGCGGCGCCTGCGCGTCGCCTTCTTCTCCACCGGCGACGAGCTGTGTTCGGTCGGCACGCCGCTCGGGGAGGGCGAGGTGTACGACAGCAACCGCTACACCCTCTACGGCATGCTGACGCGCCTGGGCTGCGAGGCGATCGACCTCGGCGTGGTGCGCGACGATCCGGACGCACTGGAAGCGGCCTTTCGCCGGTCCGCCGTCCAGGCCGACGTGATCCTCACCAGCGGCGGCGTTTCGGTCGGCGAGGCGGACTTCATACGCGGCATGATGGAAAAGCTGGGCGAAGTGGCGTTCTGGAAGATCGCCATGCGGCCCGGCCGGCCGATGGCCTTCGGCAAGATCGGCAGCGACAAAAATACGGCCTGGCTGTTCGGCCTGCCGGGCAATCCTGTCGCCGTGATGGTGACCTTCTACGAGTTCGTGCGCGAAGCGCTGCTGAAGATGATGGGCGTCGCGCCGGTCGAGCCGCTGCCGCAATTCCGCGTGCCCTGCGTCACGCCGCTGAAGAAGCGGCCCGGCCGCAGCGAATTCCAGCGCGGCATCCTGTTCCGGGAAAACGGCGAATGGAAGGTTCGCGCAACCGGCACGCAGGGCTCCGGCGTGCTGCGCTCGATGTCGGAGGCGAACTGCATCATCGTCGTCGAACACGAGCGCGGCAACGTCGAGCCGGGCGAAGCGGTCGACGTGCAGCCCTTCGAGGGACTGGTTTAACTGAAGAAGAACGGCCGCCCGACGGCGTGGCCCTGGGCGAAGTCGACGCCCATCTCGCGCAGGCGGTTGAGCGCGCCCTCGGTTTCGACGAATTCGGCGATGGTCTGCATGCCGAGCGAGTGGGCGATGTTGTTGATGGCCGACACCACCTCGATGTTCATCGGTTCGGCGAACATGTCGCGCACGAAGGCGCCGTCGATCTTGACGTAGTCCACCGGCAGGTGCTTCAGGTAGGCGAAGGAGCACATGCCGGCGCCGAAGTCGTCCAGGGCGAAGCGCAGCCCCAGCTCCTTCAGCTCGCGGATCAGCTCGGCCGCCTTGGTCAGGTTGGCCACCGCCAGCGTCTCGGTGATCTCGAAGCAGATGGCCGCGGCCGGCACCTTGTGCAGGGCGATCTGCTCGCGCACGAAAGCGGGGAAGCGGCTGTCGTTGATGCTCTCGGCGGACAGGTTGATGTCGAACACCGGCAGGCTGTCCGGCGTCGCCTCGCATTCGCGGCGGATCGCCGGCAGCGCGTTGGCCAGCACCCAGCGGTCGATGGCCTGCATCATGTTGTGCCGCTCGGCGGCCGGGATGAACACCATCGGCGGCACGATCTTGCCTTCGCGGTCGACCATGCGCAGCAGCAGCTCGAAATGCCGCGCCTTGGCGCCCGCCTCGCCGAGGCCGGCGATGCGCTGGCGGAACAGGCGGAAGCCGTTGCGCTCGATGGCGTCGTGGATCGTCTCGACGATGTTCATGTCGGCGCGCGGCTGATGGTTGGCGGCCTTGGCGTGATAGACGCGGATCTGGTCGCGGCCGGCCTCCTTCGCCGTGTAGCAGGCGGCGTCGGCCTGTTCCATCACCTCTTCCGCGCTGGCGGTCGGGTCGGACAGCACCACCAGGCCAATGCTGGCGCCGACATGGAAGACCTTTTCGCGCCAGACGAAGCGGAAATTGGAAACATCCATGCGGATGGCGTTGGCAATGCGCAGCGCCTGCTCCACCGGGCAGGCGTGCAACAGCACGGCGAACTCGTCGCCGCCCATGCGCGCCAGCACGTCCGTGGTGCGCACGCGATGGCGCAGCACGGCGGCAATCTGGCGCAGGAATTCGTCGCCGGCGGCATGGCCGCCGCTGTCGTTGATCAGCTTGAAGCGGTCGAGGTCGATGAAGAGCAGCGTATGCTGCTTGTCCGGTTCGCCGCCGACGGCGATCGCCTTGCGCAGCTGGTCCTCGAAGCCGCGGCGGTTCACCAGGCCGGTCAGGGCATCATGATTGGCCTGCCAGAACAGCTCGAGCGAGATGCCGCGCGGCACGGAGACGTCTTCCATGGCGAGGAAGCTGACCTGGCTGCGGCCGCTGTCCTCGCAGGCGCAACTGATGTCGAGCACATGCTCGTTGTCGGCGGCGTCGCGCAGCACTGCCCGCACGGCAGACGCCTCCTCGCCGCAGGCCGCCTGCAGCTGCGCCAGTTCGACCGGCGACCCGTCCGCGGCACTGCGCAGAGGAAAAGCCTCGGCGAAGGCGCGACCGGTCAGCGCCATTGGCTCGACGTCCGCCAGCTTGGCCGCGGCGGCATTGGCAAAGAAGATGTTGCCGCGGTCGTCGAGGCCGACCACGGCGACGTCGACGCAACGGAAGGCGGTATCGATCAGGTTGAGCTGGTCGCGCAGCCGGCCGGACGAGGCGATCGAGTTCCAGGCCAGCCAGCCGCCGAAGGCGCTCACTCCGCCCAGCCCGGCAAACCAGAAAACATTGATGGATCGGCCTTCGTCGGCGGGACCCAACGCCAGGGCCGCGCCGCAGGAGCCGAGGACGGCCAGGGCAGCCAGGGCACGCCGGACGATCAGCTGGCGGCGCGCCGACATCATTCCTCGCCCGCCTTGCGCAACGGCACGGCAGCGATCGCCGGCGGCGTCTCGAGTCCGTCCAGTTCGACGCCCTCGATGCGGGCGAACTGGCCGCTGATCTTGCGGCTGCTGATCTGCACGTCCTGCACGTCCTTCTGCGCCTGGTCGATGTGCGCCGCCAGCTTCTGCATGCGCTCGTCGAAGCGGACAAAGTCCTTCGACAGCTTGCCGAGGGCGTCCTTGATGATGTGGATCTGGTGGCGCGTCTCGACGTCCTTCAGGACGGCGCGCGCGGTGTTCAGCACCGCCATCAGCGTCGTCGGCGAAACGATCCAGACGCGCTTCTGCATGGCGTAGCCGACCGTCTCGGGATGATAGGCGTGGATCTCGGCGAATACCGCCTCGGCCGGCACGAACATGACCGCGCCGTCGGAGGTCTCGTTGGGCAGGATGTACTTCGCGGCGATGGCGTCGATGTGCTTCTTCAGGTCGGCACGAAAGTCAGTCTGCGCGGCACGGCGTTCGAACTCCGAGGCCTCCGGCGCAAACATGCGGTGGTAGTTCTCCAGCGGAAATTTCGAGTCCACCGCCACCAGGCCGGTCGGCTCGGGCAGCTTCAGCACGCAGTCGGCGCGCGTGCCGTTCGAGAGGGTGTACTGGAACTCGAAGCTGCCGGGCGGCAGGGTGTTGCGCACCAGGGCCTCGAGCTGCACTTCGCCGAAGGCGCCGCGCGCCTTCTTGTCGCCGAGCAGTTCCTGCAGGCTGACGACGTTGGTGGTGAGGCCGTCGATCTTCTTCTGCGCCTCGTCGATGGTGGCCAGTCGCGCCATGACGTTGGCGAAGGTCTCGTTGGTCTTCTTGAAGCCCTCGTCGAGCCGCTCGCTGACGCGGCCGCTGATCTGCTCGAGGCGCTCGTTGATGCTGCGGGTGAGGCTTTCCATGCTGGCGGACAGCTGGGTCGTGGCCTGCGCCAGTCCCGATTGCAGCAGTTCGCGGTCGGCACGCGCCTGCTCCGCCAGCTTCAGCATGATCTGTTCGAGGACTTCGGCGCGCAACTGGTCCTGCTTCGCCTGGAAAGAGGCATTCAGCTCCGCCAGCGTCTTCTGCAGCCGCTCGCCGGATTCGGCGCTCTGCGACAGCAGCCGGTCGCCCTGGCGGTTGAGGCCGTCGTGCAGGTCGGACAGCATGGCGCGATGATTCTCGGCCAGTGCCGATTCGATGCGGGATGGGAGGTCCTTCGTCGCCGCGTGAAGCGCGGCGATTCGCCAGAGGATGAAGCTTACCGCCGCGACTGCCAGGAGCAGTGCGGCCGCCGTCCAGAAATCGGGCATGAACCCCTCATATCCCCCCATGGAGCCCAGGCACGGAAAAACCACGCCATCACAGAGGTTTACATTATATTTTTAATGCCGAGTATAGCAGCGGGATTTTCGATTGCCTATCCCTTTCGTGATATTTATCACGAAAATCACGCCAGCGCACGCAGGCTCTGCAACGCCGGTGCGCGCAGGGTGCGTGCGGTACCGGCCAGCCCGGCCAGGGTGATGCCGAGAATGCCGCCCAAGACCCCCGCCGGCAGCACCAGCCAGGCCGGCTCATAGGGCATCTGGAAGACGAAACGCCCCAGGAGCCAGCTGATGATGGCCGAACCGACCCCCGCCACCACGCCGGCGATGGCGCCCAGCGCCGCAAACTCCGCCGCCAGCGCTGCACGCAACTGGCGGTTGCGCGCGCCGAGGGTGCGCAGCACGGCGATCTCGTATTCCCGCTCGTCATGGGTGGATTCCAGCGCGGCGTACAACACCGCCAGCCCGGCGATCAGGGAAAACGCAAAGACGAACTGCACCGCCTGCGCCAATTGGTCCATGACCGACTGGAACTGGCGCAGGATGGAGGCGACGTCGATCACCGTCAGGTTGGGATGCGCCGCCACCAGCTCGCCGACGAAGCCGGCCCGTTCCTGCGGCAGATGGAAGCTGGTGATGTAGCTGGTCGGAAACGGTTCCAGCACGCCGGGCGGCGTGACGACGAAGAAATTCACGCGCATCGAATCCCAGTCGAGCTTGCGCAGCGAGGTGATCTTCGCCTCCAGCCGCCGGCCGGCGATTTCATAGCTCAGGACGTCGCCCATCTTCAGCTTCAGCGTCTCGGCCAGCCCCTGCTCCACCGAGAATTGCGGCTGGCCGGCGTCCTGTGCGGCGAACCAGCGGCCGGCCGTGAGCGAATTGCCCTCCGGCAGCTCGGCCATCCAGGACAGGTTGAACTCGCGCTCGACCAGGCGCTGGGCGCGCTCCTCGGCGTAGTCGGCCGCTGCGACCGGCCGGCCGTTCACCGCCACCAGGCGGCCGCGTACCATCGGCAGCAGTTCGGGCTTTTCCAGCCCCTTGGCGGCGAACAGCGCACGCACCGGCTCGCGCTGCTCCGGCTGGATGTTGATGATGAAGCGGTTGGGCGCGTCCGGCGGCATGCTGCGCTTCCAGGAGGCCAGCAGGTCGTCGCGCGCCAGGGTCAGCAGCAGCAGCGCCGTCATGCCGAGGCCGAGGGCCACCGCCTGGATCAGGCTGGTGCCGAGGCGACGGGCGAGCGAGGCGATGCCGTAGCGCCAGCCGGCGCCCGCCGCACCGCGCAGGCGACCGGCCGCCGCCAGCGCCAGGCGCGCCACGCCAGCGTAGATGGCGACGGCGAGCGAAAACAGGCCGAGCACCCACAGCCCGAGCTTGAGGTCGGCCGCCATCCACAGCATCAGGCCAGCCAGCACTGCAGCGCCGAAGGCATAGCCGCCCCAAGCCAGCGGCTCGGCATCCGCCCACTCGCGCCGCAGCACGCGCACCGTCGGCACGTTGCGCAGGCGCATCAGCTGCGGCAGGGCGAAGCCGGCCAGCAGCGCCAGTCCAAGGGCGAAGCCATAGACGAGCGGCAGCGGAGAAGGCGCCGGCAAGGCGGTCGTCAGCAGATTCGCCAGCAGGCGCTCCAGCGCATACTGGGCGCCGAAGCCGGCCAGGCAGCCGAGGGCCGAGACGATGGCGCCGAAGAGCAGGAATTCGCCGAGGTAGATGCGCAGCAGCTGGCCCTCGCGCGCACCGAGGCAGCGCATCACGGCGCAGCCGTCGAGGTGCCGCTGCATGAAGCGGCGCGATGCCAGGCCGACGGCGACCGCCGCCAGCACCGCCGCCAGCAGCGCCGCCAGGCGCAGGAACTTCTCGGCGCGGTCGAGGGCGTTGCGCACCTCGGGCCGCGCATTGTCGAGGCTCTCGATGCGCTCGCCGCGTCCCAGGCGCTTTTCCGCCCACTTCTGGTAGGCGGCGACGGCCTTGGCCTCGCCGGCCAGATGCAGGCGCCAGGTGACGCGGCTGCCGACCTGGATCAGCTGCGTGGCCGGCAGGTCGGTGGCCTGCATCATCAGGCGCGGCGCGATGTTGAAAAAGTTCACGCCGCGGTCCGGCTCCAAAGTCAGTACCGCCGAGACGGCGAGCCTGGCGTTGCCGAGCTGCACGACGTCGCCGACTTTCGCCTCCAGTGCCGCCGCCAGCCGCTCGTCCAGCCAGACCGTGCCGCGCGCCGGCGTCTCCTGCGTTTCCGCATCGGGCTGGTTGAGCGCCGGCGCAATCCTCAGCGCCCCGCGCAGGGGGTAGCCCGGTTCGACCGCCTTGATGTCGGCCAGGTGACTGGCGCCATTCACCGCCGTCATGCTCGGGAAACTGACGCTGCCGATGACGCGCAGGCCGAGCCGTTCCGCTTCCGAGCGATAGGATTTGTCCCAGGAATGGTCGGCCAGCAGCAGCAGATCGCCACCGAGCAACTGGTGCGCCTCTCGTGCCAGGGCGCGCGACAAGCGATCCGAAAAGAAGCTGACGCTCGACAGGCTGGCGACGGCGATCAGCAGTGCCAGGCCAAGCAGGCGCAACTCGCCGGCGCGGAAATCGCGCTTCAGCATCTGCCACGACAGGTGCCAGCTGTTCACTGCAGTTCCCGCATCTTGTCCACCGCCTGCTCGACCCGTTCCAGGGCTATGACCTCGATGCCGCGGATTGGTTGCTTCGGTGCGTTGGCCTTCGGGATGAGCGCGTGCGTGAAGCCGAGCTTGGCGGCTTCCTTGAGGCGTTCCTGCCCGCGCGGCGCCGGGCGGATTTCGCCGGCCAGGCCGACCTCGCCGAAGGCGATCAGCTTCTGCGGCAGCGGCCGGTTGCGCAGGCTGGAGACGATGGCCAGCATCACCGCAAGGTCGGCCGCCGGCTCGTTGATCTTGACGCCGCCGACGGCGTTGACGAAGACGTCCTGGTCGAAGCAGGCGATGCCGGCATGGCGGTGCAGAACCGCCAGCAGCATGGCCAGGCGGTTCTGCTCGAGGCCGACGGAGAGCCGGCGCGGGCTGGGCGAATGCGCCTCGTCCACCAGCGCCTGGATCTCCACCAGCAGGGGCCGCGTGCCCTCCTGCGTCACCAGCACGCAGGAGCCGGCCACCTGCCGGTCGTGCTGGGAGAGGAACAGCGCGGACGGATTGGACACGCCGCGCAGGCCCTTGTCGGTCATGGCGAAGACGCCCAGCTCGTTCACCGCGCCGAAGCGGTTCTTCACGGCGCGCACCAGTCGGAAGCTGGAATTGGGATCGCCCTCGAAATAGAGCACGGTGTCGACGATGTGCTCCAGCACGCGCGGCCCGGCCAGCGCGCCCTCCTTCGTGACGTGGCCGACGAAGACGATGCAGGTGCCGGCCTGCTTGGCGTAACGCGTCAACTGCGCGGCGCATTCGCGCACCTGCGCCACCGAGCCGGGCGCCGACTGCAGGGCATCGGAGTACAGCGTCTGGATCGAGTCGATCACCGCGATGCGCGGCTTGTGCTCGGCCAGGGCGGCGAGGATCTTCTCGAGATGGATCTCCGTCAGCAGCTGCAGGCCGCCGACCTCCAGTTGCAGGCGCCGGGCGCGCAGGGCCACCTGCTCGCCGGACTCCTCGCCGGAGACGTACAGCGCCGGCTGGCGCCCGGCCAGCTGCGCCAGCGCCTGCAGCAGCAGGGTGGACTTGCCGATGCCGGGATCGCCGCCGATCAGGACGACGCCGCCGGCCACCAGGCCGCCGCCAAGCACGCGGTCGAATTCCTCGATGCCGGTGGCGACGCGCGATTCCTCGCGCGGGCTGATCTCGGCCAGGCGCTGCAGCCGGCCGCTGCCGGCGATGGCCGAGAAGCGGTTGGTCGGCGCAGACTCTGCCAGGGTTTCGACGAGGGTGTTCCAGGCGGAACAGTGCGGGCACTGGCCCTGCCACTTCGGCGCGCTGCCGCCGCATTCGGTGCAGGTGTAGACGGTCTTTTGTTTGGCCATGCGGGAATACTACCGGCAGGCGGGCTCGCTGCGTGAGCCCGCTATTCCTTTTCGATCACGGGGACCCGCTGGGCCAGCGCGCAGAGCAACTCGTAGCTGACGGTGCCGGCGGCCGTTGCAACGTCGTCGACCGGCAGGCCCTCGCCCCACAGCACGACCGGCGAGCCGATGCCGGCGTCGGGGATGCCCTCGAGGTCGACCATGATCATGTCCATCGAGACGCGGCCGACGGTGCGCGTGCGCCGGCCCTCGACGAGGATCGGCGTACCGCTCGGGGCGTGTCGCGGGTAGCCGTCGGCGTAGCCGCAGGCGACGATGCCGATGCGCATCGGCCGCTCCGCCGTAAAAATGCCGCCATAGCCGACGCGCTCTCCGGCCGCCAGTTCCTGCACCGAAACGAGCCGGCTGGAAAGCGTCATCACCGGGCGCAGGCCGAGCGCCTCCGCGCTCTCGTCCTGGTGAAATGGGGAGGAGCCGTAGAGCATGATGCCCGGCCTCGCCCAGCCGCGGCGTGCCTCGGGATAGCGCAGCAGCGCCGCCGAGTTGGCCAGGCTGACCGGATGGTCGCAGCCCTGCACGGTCTCCTCGAAGCGCGCCATCTGCCAGTCGATGCCTCGGGCGAGGTCGGCATCGGCGAAATGCGTCATCAGGGTAATGCCGGACACGCTGGGCGTCGTCTCCAGTGCAGTCAGGGCGGCAAGGAATTCCTCGGCGGAGAGACCAAGGCGGTTCATGCCGGTGTTGAGCTTGAGGTAAACCGGCAGCCGCGCCGGCAAGGCGGCGCCCGTCAGCATCTCCACCTGCTCCAGGCAGTGCACCACCGGCGTCAGGCCGTATTCGACGAGGAGCGGCAGTTCGTCGGCCTCGAAAAAACCTTCCAGCAAAAGGATGGGCTGGCGGAAACCGGCTTCGCGCAATGCAACGGCATCGTCGATGTCGAGCAAGGCGAAACCGTCGGCGAGATCGTCAAGTGCCTCGGCCGTGCGCATCAGTCCATGGCCATAGGCGTTGGCCTTGATGACGGCCCACAGAGCAACCCCTCCCGCGCGTTGCCGGGCAACGGCGAAGTTGCCGCGCAGCGCGGACAGGTCGATGGTGGCGCGGATCGGGCGGGTCAAGTCGAAGCCGGCTGGTCAGCCTTGTTTCGCCGCGAACTGCTTGAGCTTGGCCGTGGCGAACTCGACGAAGGTGTTGACGAGCCGCGAGCGGAATTTTTCCTTGGGGTAGACCATCGACAGCGTGCGGGTCAGACGCGGCTTGAGCGGGATGGCGAGCAGGTCGCCGAGCCGCTTCTCCTTGGCCACCGAGGCGCGCGAGACGATGGCGAAGCCGATGCCGGTCTCGACCACGCCCTTGATCGCCTCCGGGCTGCCCAATTCGATGACGATGTTCAGGCTCTCCGGCGGCACGCCGGCGCTGCGGAAGTAGTTGTCCGTCACTTCGCGCGTGCCGGAACCCGGCTCGCGGCTGACGAAGGGGTGCGTCGCCAGCAATTGCGGCGTGAGCTCCTTGTTCTTGGCCAGCGGGGAACCCGGCGCGCAGACGACCAGCAATTCGTCGTCGCAGCATATTTCGCACTGCAGGTTGCCCTGGTGCGAGGGTGCCTCGATCAGGCCGATGTCCAGCGTATGCTCGGCCACGCGCGTCTCGATCGATTCCGAGTTGGCGACGATCAGGCGCGGCTTGACATTGGGATACTGGGACTTGAATTCGCCGAGGATGCGCGGCAGCATGAATTCGGCGATGCTCGTGCTGGCCCCGACCAGCAGCGGCCCGCCGATCTGCCCTGTCATTTCTGCCAGGCGCACGTCCAGCTCCGACGACAGGCCGAGGATGCGCTCGGCGTATTCCAGCACCGTCTCGCCGGCCGGCGTCAGCGAAATCTTGCCGTGGCCGCGGTCGAACAGCCGGGTGTTGAAATGTTCTTCCAACTGCTTGATCTGGAAGGTCACGGCGGGTTGCGTCATGAACAGCACTTCCGCCGCCTTGGTAAACGACAGTTGCTTAGCAACTGCGTGGAAGACCTGCAATCTCCGATCGGCCATAATCGGCTCCCCTCATAATTCTTATAAGCTGTTATTCAAGCACAAATTGGAAGCATAAGGTAGCCTGATTCGCCAGTTTTACTTCAGTTGCAGACTGAATCCATTACGAAATTCCGTCGTGGGCGCAGGGTTCTGACACGCTTTCCGCTTCATGGTATAAAGCCGCCACCCCAGTCTTATAAGAAAAGATGCCGGCCGTACACACCGCTCTGCGGCATATCGCTGAATGAATCTCGGCTTCTACATCATCATGGCGGCGCAGTTCTTCTCTGCGCTGGCGGACAACGCCCTCCTCATCGCCGCCATCGCCATGCTGCGGGACATCCAGTCGCCCGCCCAGTACGAGCCGCTGCTGAAACTGTTTTTCACCGTCTCCTACGTCGCCCTGGCGGCCTTCGTCGGCGCCTTCGCCGACTCGATGGCCAAGGGACGCGTCATGTTGATCAGCAACACCATCAAGATCGCCGGCTGCTTCCTTCTGCTGGTGTCGACGGTGCCGAACCTGGATCTTCTCGGCATCCCGATTCACTACTACGTGCTGCTCTCGTATGCCATCGTCGGCCTCGGCGCCGCAGCCTATTCGCCGGCGAAATACGGCATCCTCACCGAGTACCTGCCGCACGACAAGCTGGTCATCGCCAACGGCTGGATCGAGGGCCTGACGGTGGCCGCCATCATCCTCGGCACGGTACTGGGCGGCGTGCTGATCAACCCGACGGTGAGCGGCTATCTCCTGACCGTCGACCTGCCTGGCATCGAAACCACGGTCGACACGCCCGCTGAAGTGGCCATGCTGGTGATCTCCCTGCTCTACCTGATCGCCGCCGTCTTCAACTTCTACATCCCGGACACCGGCGTCGACCACAAGCCGCTGCACAGGAACCCGATGTACCTCATGCGCGAGTTCTGGCACTGCGTACGCCTGCTCTGGCGCGACAAGCTGGGCCAGATCTCGCTCGCCGTCACCACCCTGTTCTGGGGCGCCGGCGCCACCCTGCAGTTCATCGTGCTGAAGTGGGCCGACAAGGCGCTCGGCCTGCCGCTCGACAAGGCCACCGTGCTCCAGGGCGTCGTGGCGCTCGGCATCGCCGCCGGCGCGGTCATCGCCGCAAAAGCCGTCTCGCTGGACAAGTCGGTGAGGGTATTGCCGGTCGGCATCGCCATGGGCATCGTCGTCATGGGCATGGTCTTCGTCACCGGTCTGCCGGTGGCGCTGGTGATGATGGTGGCAGTCGGCGCCATGGCCGGCTTCTTCGTCGTGCCGATGAACGCCCTGCTGCAACACCGCGGCCACATCCTGATGGGCGCCGGGCATTCCATCGCCGTGCAGAACTTCAACGAGAACACCAGCATCCTCGTCATGCTCGGCCTGTACGCCCTGCTGGTCTATCTGGACCTGTCGATCTACGCGGTGATCATCCTGTTCGGCGTTTTCGTCAGCCTGACCATGCTGCTGGTCGGCTTCTGGCACCGCCGCAACATGCGCGAGCACGGCGAGGAACTGCAGCAGCTCCTCGCCGCCGCGAAAAACGTCAACGCCCACCACTGATCAGAGAATCGCCGGCCGATCCGGCAGTTCGTTCGGATTGGCCCCAAGCGGCGGGAAGTGCCGCGCCAGGCGGATGCCGATTTCCTCGATGGCGGCAATCGTCCCCTGCTCGAAGTTCCCGTTGCGGTAGCTCTCCTCGAGGCGATGGCAGATGGCGTCCCACTCGGCCTGCGGCACCAGGGCGTTGATGCCGCGATCGGCGAGGATTTCCACCTCGCGGTCGACCAGCTGGACATAGATCAGGACGCCGCTGTTGTTCTCGGTGTCCCACACGCGCAACCGGGAAAAAACCTCTACGGCACGCAGCCGGGCTGTCTCGCCATGCAATAGCGAGGCGAGCGGCAGACCGGCTTCGACGGCGAAGCGGATCTCGCCGGCATGGCGCGTTTCGGAGGCGGCGATGGACGCCTCCACCGCCTGCATGACCCGCGCAGGAAAACACTTGCCCACCTGCCAGTCCGGCGTCAGCAGATGTCGCAGCAGTCGTGAAAGGCTCACCATCGTCCCGATGCCCCCCCGCCGCCGAATCCGCCCCCGCCACCGGAGAAGCCGCCGCCGGACCCGCCCCGCCCCCCGTAGCCGTGCAGGCCATGCGCACCGGCAATGCCCGACAGCGTCAGAAAGAACACGACCAGGGCGATCACCAGCGCAACCGATGCGCTGCCGAGCAGGAGCCAGCCGCCGAAGAAGGCCACGCCGCCCGCCAGCGCGCCGCCGAGCAGCCTGCCGAAGAGGGCTCGCAGGAGGCCGCCCCCGACGAAAACGAACAACATGGCCAGCGGCAGGAGGTCCTCCCAGGAATCGGCGGTTGCAGCGCCCTGCATGCGTCTCCGGGGCGGTGGCAGCGGCTCGCCGGCGATGACCGTCATGATTTGCGACACGCCGTCCTGCAAGCCGCCGAAATAATCGCCCGACCTGAAGCGCGGCAGCATGGTTTCCTCGATGATGCGCTTTGCCACGGCATCGGGCAGCGCCCCTTCCAGGCCCCGGCCGACTTCGATGCGCAGGGCGCGGTCGTCGCGGGCGACGAGAACGATGACGCCGTCGTCGACGCCCTGCCGCCCGATCTTCCAGGCTTCCGCGACGCGGATGCCATAGGCTTCGATGGATTCCGGCTTCGTGGAGGGAAGCAACAGGATGGCAATCTGGCTGCCGCGGCTTTTCTCGAACTGGGCCAGGTCGGCTTCCAGCGCCGCCGCCTGGTCGCGGCTCAAGATGCCGACAAGGTCGGTGACCCGCGCCTTGAGCGGCGGCACGGCAACGAGGTCATCCGCCGCCAGGGCGCCGGCAACCGGCAGCCAGAGCGCAAGCAGCAGCCTCGCGGCGAAACCCATGCAGGCTCAATAGCCGGCCGAAAGGGCGCTGCCTGCCGGCTTGCCGGCGGCCGCGCCCGGCTTGGCGCCGCCGTCGAACTTGATGGCGGGCGGCGTCGACAGCGCCTTCTCGTCCTCGACCGTGAAGTTGGCCTTGGTCTTGTAGCCGAACAGCATGGCGGTCAGATTGCTGGGAAAGACGCGCACGGTGGTGTTGTATTCCTGCACCGCCTTGATGTAGCGGTTGCGGGCGACGGTAATGCGATTCTCCGTCCCCTCCACCTGCGCCTGCAGGTCGCGGAAGCTGGCGTCGGCCTTCAGGTTCGGATAATTCTCCACCACCACCAGCAGGCGAGACAGCGCGCCGGAGAGCTGGGCCTGGGCAGCCTGGAATTGGGCGAAGGCCTGGGGATCGTTGACCAGTTCCGGGGTCGCCTTGATGCCAGCCACCTGGGCGCGCGCCTCGGTCACCTTGGTCAGCACCTCCTTTTCGTGCGCGGCATAGCCCTGCACGATCTGCACCAGGTTGGGGATCAGGTCGGCGCGGCGCTTGTACTGGTTGAGCACCTCCGACCAGGCAGCCGTGACCTGTTCATCGGTCGTCTGGATCCGGTTGTAGCCGCAGCCGGACAGCAGGCTGGCGGCAAGGACCAGCAGGGCAAGTAGCTTGAGGCGCATCGCGATCTCCTTCGGTTGTGGTGCGGGTTTAACGTAAGGGCGGAGGCGCCGGTTTCAAGGCGCTCAACGGACGTCCGGCTCGAAGAATACCCATTTCGCCGCGGGGAAACGCTCCTGCATGCGCGCCTCGACGGCATTGATGCGCCCGACCAGCTCGGCGCCGCTGATGCGCTCCGCCTCCGCCATGCGCGCCTTGACGGCGATCACCACCTTGTCGCCCCAGGCCAGCGTGATGACGTTGAGCACCTCGGCCACCTCGGGCTGCGCGGCGACGAAGCGCTGGATGTCCTCGCGCAGTTCGGGGGAGGCGGATTCGCCGACGATGAGCCCCTTCACCTCGATCATCACCAGCACGGCGATGGCCATCAGCACCACGCCGACGCTGATCGTGCCGAGCGCATCCCACAGCGGGTTGCCGGTCAGCAGCGCGGCGGCGACGGCGCAGAAAGCCAAAGTCAGTCCCGCTAGGGCGGCGATGTCCTCGCCCGCCACCACCATCAGCTCGGATTCGCGCGTCTCGCGGAACCAGCGCAGGAAGGGCTTGCCGTGCGCCACCTTGCGGATCTCGCGCATGGCACCGGCCAGGGAGAAGGCCTCCAGCACGACGGCGACGCCGAGCACGAGCAGCGCCACCAGCCCGTTTTCCAGCGGGTGCGGATGGCGCAGCCGCTCGAGGCCTTCGTAGACGGAGAAGGCGCCGCCCATGAAGAACAGCAGCAGCGCGACGATCATCGACCAGAAATAGGTGACGCGGTGATGCCCCAGAGGATGGTCGACGCTCTCGGGCCGCCTCGCCTCCTTCATGCCAAGCAGCAGCAGGACCTGGTTCACGCAATCGGCCGTCGAGTGGATCGCTTCGGCCAGCATGGAACCGGAGTTCGTCCACCAGGCGGCGCCGAACTTGGACACGGCGATGCCGAAGTTGGCGCCGAGCGCGTAGAGGATGGCCCGGACCGAACCTTCGTTATGCGACGACATCGGAAGATCCCTGCATGGTGCGCCGCGCGAAACACAGGTCTTCCCAGGCCTTCGCCTTGTCCGTCAGGTTGCGCAGCAGGTAGGCCGGGTGGTAGGTGACGATGAGCGGGATGCCCCGGTAATCGAAAAGCCGGCCGCGCGCGGCGCCGACCTTCACTTCGGCGTTGAGCAGCGTCTCCGCCGCCGGCTTGCCCAGGGCGACGATGAGCTTCGGCCGGATCAACTCGATCTGCCGCTGCAGGTAGGGGAAGCAGGCGGCCGTCTCTTCCGGCTCGGGCGTGCGGTTGCCGGGCGGGCGGCATTTCACTGCATTGCCGATGTACACCTTGCGGCCGCGCTGCAGGCCGATCGAAGCCAGCATGGCGTCGAGCAGCTTGCCGGCCTGGCCGACGAAGGGCTCGCCCTTCTCGTCCTCCTCTGCGCCCGGCCCTTCGCCGACGAAGAGCCAGTCGGCGTCGACGTCGCCGACGCCGAGCACCGCCTGCTTGCGCCGCTCGCACAGGCGGCAGTCGCGGCAGCCGGCTACCGCGTCTTTCAGTTCGTCCCAGCCCATGGCGGCAATGCGCAGTGCCCGCTCGTCCCCCGCCGGGGCGGCGGCCGGGGCGGTTTCCGCCGGCGTTTCTGCCGCAGCGGCAGGTTTGTCCCGCAGCCGCCACAGCGGCGCCAGGCCCATCTCCCTCAGGATGCTCTCTCGCCTGCTCATAAAGTCAGTGCCATCACCACGGCGTCCTCACGCCCTTCCCCGGCCGGATAGTAGCCGCGCCGCCGGCCGATCGTCTCGAACCCCAGGCGGCTGTACAGGCCCTGCCCGGACACGTTGGAGGGCCGCACCTCGAGGAACATGCGTCTGGCCCCGTGCGTGCGCGCCAGGCTGAAGAGATGATGCATGATGAGCAGGCCATAGCCGTGCCGCTGCCAGTCGGGCGCCACCGTGATGTTGAGAAGGTGCGCCTCGTCGAGCACCAGCATCATGACGGCATAGCCGATCAGTTCGCCTTCGATCCTGCAGCACCAGGCGCTGTAGCCGGACGCCAGCGAGTCGGCAAAATTGGCGCGCGACCACGGGAAAGGAAAGGCACGCTGCTCGACGGCCAGCACGGCATCGATGTCCTCCGGCCGCATCGGCTCGAAATCCGGCACGTTTCTCAGGACGGCGCTCATGCCTTGCCCCCCGCGGCGAGGCGCTCGACGGTGGTCCGTGCCACCTTGTCCCGCACGTACAGGGGCGCCGCCAGCGCGGCATCGACGCCTTCGCCCCGCGCGAATCGCGGCACGGCCAACCGCAAGAGGGCGCCGGCTCGCGGACGCGCCATGCCGTCCACGCGGAGCATCGACGGGCCCAGCCGCGCGGCGAGCGCCGCGCCATAGGCGGCGAAACCGCTGCCGCAGCCGATCCAGCCCTGCCCCGGCGGCACCGGCGCCTGCGACGGCGCGGTCACCGCAGGCGCCACGGCCGTCTCGATGGACTCCCCGCAAACCCGGTAGGCGGCGCTGTAGACCTCGTTCATGCGTGCATCCACGCAGGCATACACCAGGCCATCGCCCGCTCCCAGCGCCAGGGCTTCGAGACTGGCGATGCCGAGGACGGGCAGGCCGGCGCCAACGGCCAGTCCCTGCGCCATGCTGCAGGCGAGCCGCAGGCCGGTGAAGGCCCCGGGCCCGGCACCGAAGGCGATGCCGTCCAGGTCGGCCAGTGCCGTACCCTGATCGTCCAGCAGGGCCTGCACCAGCGGCAAGGCGATTTCCGAATGCGGGAGACCGCGCGCGCCTTCCTGCTCGACAACGCGGCCATCGAGGAAAAGCGCAGCGGTGAAAAGATCGGTTGAGGATTCGAGGGCGAGGAGTTTCACGTGCGGGATTTTACCCGACGCCGTCGGACTCCACGGGGGAATTACCCGATGCGCCGGGCTGCATACTCATCCTCGACGTTGTGGCTCCGGCCGCGATTTCGGCGCTTAACATCGGCTGCGCCGATGTTAGCCTGCGCCGCAACGTCGAACGCGTCCGATGGCGTCCGAATCAAGGACAAGCCTGCTACTTCACGCGCCGCGCCGCATACTCTTCCTCGACGTTGTCGCGGAAATAGCTCCACATCGATCCCGAGGTGCTCAGGCGCCGCCAGGTTTCCTGCGGCACGCCGGCATACTCGACCAGCTTGCGGTCGTCGAACTCGACGCGCAGGAGCCGCTTGCCGGGATCGTAGCCGATGGCGCGCAGCTTGCCGGCGTTGACCTGCTTCATATCCATGGCGTTTCCTTCGGCGAACTGCGCGTCCTGCCTGCCGGCACCTGGCCCTGCCCTCAGCCCTTGCCGGCCTGGATTGCCTGGCGGTCCTTGTCGCGCAGATCCTTCATCTGTTTCCGTTCCTGCGCATGGCAGACGGCCATGGCAGCCATGCCGGATGCGGCGCGTACGCACGACCGCGCCTTTTGCAGGATCCTGATCTTGGCATCGATATGCTCGAGCACACGCTCCTTCATTTTCTGTTGCGATTGGCCTTTCTCGGCGCTGGCCTGGGGCGGTGCGCCTTCCCTGGGTGCCCCGGCGGCCAGGGAAGAAGGCGGCATGGAAAGGACTGCAAGCAATGAGAAATACATCAGGCGAACGGCGGCTTTCATGGCATCCCTCTAGAAACGTTTCGGGCGATCTCGATAAACATCGCGTCCATGCTCGCGGATATCCCGGCGCAATTGCAGGCGTTCTTCCGGCGTAAGGCGCCCGGCGCGGCCCTGCTCGCCCGACATGCCGTCCTGCTGCCGGCGCTGCCTGCCCTCATCCGGACGGTACTCGCGCTGCTGCCGCTCGTCACCCCAGGCGCGCTCGCGGCCGCCCGGCTGAGCCAGTGCCGGCATGCTCGCCGCCAGTGCCACGAGAACTCCTGCGAGCAAAACCAGTTGCTTCACGCGCTCATCCTTTCATTGCAGGCATGCACCGCATGCTTCGCCTGACGTTGCCGGTTGTCATGCCGTTCATTCTAAATGTGCCGGCCCGGCCTGTTAAGGCCGCGTTGCAGGCCGCGGTCGGGAGCACCGACCGACGAAGGTCGTCTTCCGTCTCCCCGTTCGGTTCCCGGCACCCGATCGCCCGGGCACTGGAGGCATCGTAAGCGGCCCCTGTAAGCAGCCTGTGAACGATTCCCCGTAGTTTGTAAAAATTTGTTTCATGCTTGCCTGACCGCAACACGTTCTTACCAAGTCGATCGATCCGACTGGAAAGGCAGGGACACTGACGGTAGGATTCGCCCATGCCTGAAAACAGACTGAAGATTCTCGTCGTGGACGACGACCAGCGGCTGCGTAACCTGCTCCAGCGCTACCTCGACGAACAGGGATTCGCCGTGAAGGGGGTGGATGGCGCCGCCGCCATGGACAAGGCGCTGGTACGCGAACGCCATGACCTGATCGTGCTCGACCTGATGATGCCCGGCGAGGATGGCCTATCGGTCTGCCGCCGCCTGCGCGGAAGCAAGGACGACATACCCATCATCATGCTCACCGCCAAGGGCGACGACGTCGACCGCATCGTCGGCCTGGAGATGGGTGCCGACGACTATCTGCCCAAGCCCTTCAATCCGCGCGAACTGGTCGCGCGCATCCATGCCGTTCTGCGCCGCCGCGCCGCGCCGCTGCCCGCCGGCGCGCCCGCAACCGAGGAAGGTGAAGTCAGCTTCGGCTCGGTCAGCGTCAACCTCGCCACGCGGATCCTGACACGCAAGGGCAAGGAACACGCGCTGACCACCGGCGAGTTCGCCGTGCTCAAGGTGTTGCTGCAACACCCGCGCCAGCCGCTTTCGCGCGACAAGCTGATGGAACTGGCGCGCGGCCGAGAATACGAGGTCTTCGACCGCGCCATCGACGTACAGGTCTCGCGCCTGCGCAAGCTGGTCGAGGACGATCCCGCCAAGCCGCGCTACATCCAGACCGTCTGGGGATACGGCTACGTGTTCGTCCCCGACGGCAAGCAGCAATGAAATTGCTGCCGCAGACCCTCCTCTGGCGCACCTTCCTCCTGCTTGCCACGCTCATGATCCTGGCCGTGGCGGCCTGGGCGGCGATCTTCAACAGCCTGGAGCGGGAGCCGCGTGCCCGCCAGCTCGCCCAGATGGTGGTCAGCGTCGTCAATCTCACGCGCAGCGCCCTCGTCACCGCACAGCCCGACAAACGGCGCGAACTGCTGCTGGAACTGTCGGACCGCGAGGGTATCCGCATCTACCCGGTCGAGGAGAACGAGGTGGTCGCGCCGCTGCCGGAGCGCTCGCAATTCCTCCAGCTGGTCGCCGCCGAGGTGCGCCGGCAGCTCGGCGGCGACACGCGCATGACGCGAAACCGCGACGGCAAGGCCGGCTTCTGGGTCAGTTTCCGCATCGATGGCGGCGACGAGTACTGGCTGATGCTGCCGCGCGAACGCGTCGAGCGCAACATTCCCCTGCAATGGCTGGGCTGGGGCGCTGCCGCCCTTCTGCTGGCGCTGGCCGGCGCCTACCTCATCATGTTCCGGGTCACGCGGCCGCTCAAGGCGCTGGCCGGCGCCGCGCACGACATCGGCCTCGGCCGCCGCCCTCCGCCGCTGGCCGAAACCGGCCCCGGCGAGATCCGCAGCGTGACGCACGCCTTCAACCAGATGTCGAGCGACCTCGCACGTCTGGACGAGGACCGCGCGCTCATCCTCGCCGGCATCTCTCACGACCTGCGCACCCCGCTCACCCGGCTGCGCCTGGCTGCCGAGATGACCGCTGACGAAGCCGCGCGGGAAGGCATCGCTGCCGACATCGACGAGATGGACAAGATCATCGGCCAGTTCCTCGACTTCGCTCGTGACACGGAAGGCGAGCCGGCGGAGCCGACGGACCTGAATGCCGTGATCGCCCATGTCGCCGCACCACTGCAGCGGCGCGGCGCCCGCATCGACCTGCGATTGGCCGAACTGCCCCCGTTCATGCTGCGCCCGCTGGCCCTGCTCCGCCTCGCCGGCAACCTGATCAACAATGCCCTGCACCATGGCGGCGAGGCCGGCGCGGTCGAGGTCGCGACGCGACGCGAGGGGACGAACGTCGTGCTGGACGTCATGGACCGCGGACCCGGCATTCCGCAGGAGGAAATCGAACGCCTCAAGCAGCCATTTACGCGCCTCGACGCGGCCAGAACCGGCGCATCCGGGGCCGGCCTCGGCCTGGCCATCGTAGACCGCGTCGCAAAAGGCCATGGCGGCCGCTTCGACCTGCTGCCGCGAGAGGGCGGCGGGCTGATCGCGCGCGTCACCCTGCCGGCACGGTCAGTCTGAGACTTCCGGAATTGCAACGAAGACGCCCTGCGAACTCAAAACGCGGGAAGCGATGGAACGGCACGTGAAGGATGGAGCGCTGCGCGGCAGGCCCTACGAGGCCAACGACGGCCTCGCCGACCGCATGCGCAATCAGGCCTGAAGGTCGGCCGCCGCCTGCTGCGCCTTGAGCCGCCGGGCGTAGGCATGGCGCGCCTGGAGGCGCGGATCGGTGACGATCATGCCGACCGTTTCACCCACCACCATGGCGATGCCGAGCAGGGGCAGCACCAGCATCAGGCCGGCCACGCCGGCCACCGCGCCGCCGACGAAAATCATCAGTACCGTGAGCAAGGGATGCATGCGCAGGCTGCGTCCGATGGTGAGCGGCATGAAGACGAAATCGTCGAGCAGCCGCACCAGGATGAACACGATGATCGCGCCGTAGGCCATCCACGGGTCGAGCGGAAAGTCCGTCGCCGCCACCAGCACCACCAGCAGGCAGCCGAGGATGGAGCCGACATAGGGCACCCAGGCCAGCACGGCGCAGACCAGGCCGAGCATCAGGGGTGCCGACAAGCCGATCACCCACAGGCCGATGGCGAGCGCGATGGTGTCGAGGATGGTCAGGCTGATCAGGCCCTGGAAATAGGCGCGCGCCGTCTTGTCCATCTCGTGCATCAGGTAGAGCGTGCGCTCGAAAAAGGCGTTGGGCACGGCATTGGCGATGAACTTGGTGAAGCGGCGCCCGTCGCGCAGGAAGAAAAAGGCGAGGAAGGGCGCCAGGAGCAGCGAGGGCAGCCAGGCGGCCAGGGTGACGACGAAGTCGGCCAGATAGCGCTGGGCGAAGGTTTCGGTAAAGGCGGCGATCTGCTCGCTGACGTTGCGGCTCAGGCTGGCCCGCTCGAGGAAATCGAACTGCGCCTCCAGCCCGTCCATGGTCTTCTGCAGCAGCAGGCTGCCGCCCTCGACGTAGCGCGCCAGGGAGGCCTGCCAGCTGACGGCGTGCGAACTGACCCAGGGGAACAGCAGGGCGGCGCAGATCAGCAGCAGCACGATGAAGCCGCCGCCGGTGATGGCGGCAGCGGTCTTGCGATGGAAGCCGTTGAGCACCAGGCGGTGCGTCGCCGGCTGCAGGAAATAATAGATGATCAGCGCCAGCAGGAAAGGCACCACCAGCCAGAGGATCTTCTTGAAGAGGAGCAGCAGCAGGCAGGTCGACGCGATGATGCCGATCCAGACGACCGGCCCCGAACTGCGGTTCATTCCGACTGGCTTCCCGGTGCGGTGACGGTCTCGCGCAGGCGCTGGCCGATGTGGCGCGCCAACTGCAGGGAGATCTTCGAGGCGATGACGGCGTGGGTCTCCAGCAGGCCGAGGAAATCGGCGCGGAACAGCACCGCCATGGCGCAGTTCTCCGCGGCGCGGGCCTGCGCGGCGCGCGGCGAATTGTCCAGCAGCGCCAGTTCGCCGAAGAGGCGTCCCTCGCCCAGTTCGGCGATCTTGCCGCCAGTCGCCTGGCCCTGCCGGCAGATCAGCACCTTGCCGGACTCGATGATATAGAGCGCCTGCCCCTCCTCGCCCTGGTCGAAGATCACCTCGTCCTTGAGAAAGCTGCGCTCGTGCAGCAATCCATCGACCGTCTTCAGTTCGCGCGGACTCAGGGTTGAAAACAGCGACAATGTCCGCAACTGCTTGATGCGGGGTGAATCTTCGTCTTTGCTGAAAAGAAACATGACTGCTTTTATCCCCTGTCGCCTCTGGCTGCCCCCTGCCGGCTTGTCGCCATGAGGACGGTTTTGTGACAAACTGAAAACGTTGCATTCAGTCGTTCGGAATAAGTCTAGCATCTTCAAGGGAGTACCTACATGGCCACCACCTGGATTCTTGTCGCCAACGCCAGCCAAGCCAAGCTCTATGCCAATACCGGTCCCAAGAAGGGGCTCGTACTCGTCAAGGACATGAAACACCCGGAGAGCCGCGAAAAGGCCTCCGACCTCGTCAGCGACCGGCCCGGCCAGATGCACAGCCCGGGCAACGGTCATCGTGCCAGCCAGCCGAAGACCGACCCGAAAACCAACGAGGCCCGCCACTTCGCCCAGGAACTGGCGCGCGAACTGAACCATGGCCGCAGCAGCGGTCAGGCAGGGCGAGTCATCCTGGTCGCCCCGCCCGCCTTCATGGGACTGCTCAACGAAAAGCTCGATGGTCCGACGGCAAACATCGTCTCCGACCGCTTCGAGAAGGACTACACGAAGGCCACCGACAAGGAACTTGCCGGCCACCTCGAGTCCTGCATCTTCCTCTGATCCGCGGGACGGGCATGGGAACCTGGATCAAGGAGGCCTTCACCTTCCAGGATCTGCAACGGATCATGTCCAGGCTGATCGACCGCGTGCCGGTCTTTGCCGAACTCAGCCAGCAGGAACTGATCGACCTCCTCGCCAATGCCGAAAAGTGCACTTTCGGACCGGGTGACGCCATCCTCAACGAGGGCAGCACGGGCCACTTCATGTACGTGATGATGGAGGGTGCGGCGACGGTCGCCAAGAAGGGCCGTGGCGGACAAGCCAGCGAACTGGCGGCGCTCGGTTCGGGGGACAGCTTCGGCGAGATGTCGCTGGTGGACAAGGATCCCCGCTCGGCTTCCGTCACCGCCACCGCGGATTGCGTGCTGATCCGCATCCCGGAAAGCGCCTGCTGGAAGAACCCGGTGGTGAGCGCCAAGATCTTCCGCAACATCTCGCGCATCCTCTCGCGCCGGCTGCGCGAGGCGGATCGCACCCTTCTGCAGCAAGCCTGATTCAGTCTTCCGGGATGTCGGCGTCCGGGAAGAGGACATCGGTGTAGCCGAACTGCGTGAAATCGCGGATGCGCATCGGATACAGGATGCCATCCAGGTGGTCGCACTCGTGCTGCACGACGCGGGCATGAAAGCCCGTTGCTTCGCGCGAGATCGGCGCGCCGTCGGCATCGAAACCGCTGTAGCGCAGGCGTGCCCAGCGCGGCACCACGCCGCGCAGACCCGGCACCGACAGGCAGCCTTCCCAGCCCTCTTCCATTTCATCGGCGAGCGGTGCCAGCATGGGATTGACGAGAATGGTAAATGGCACCGGCTCGGCCTGCGGATAACGCGGGTTCGACTCGAAGCCGAAGATCACCACGCGCAGGCCGACGCCGATCTGCGGCGCCGCCAGCCCGGCGCCATTGGCGGCACGCATGGTCTCCTGCATGTCGTCGATCAGCTCATGCAGCTCCGGCGTGCCGAAGGCCTCCACCGGACGCGCCCTCTCCAACAGGCGCGGGTCGCCCATCCTGAGTATTTCCCGGATCATGAGAGCCTATCTATTGCTCGATGCAGATCATCTCGATGATGCGACGCACCCGTTCCATCGATTCCCGGAGGATGTCCTCCAGGGTGGCGAACTGGATGCCCAGCTTGCTGTCGCCGCGCCCGGCGGCGTGATTCGACACCACGGTGATGGCGGCATACGGCAGCTCGAGTTCGCGCGCCAGGGCCGCCTCCGGCATGCCGGTCATGCCGACGATGTCGGCGCCGTCGCGCTCCAGGCGATCGATCTCCGCCGCCGTCTCCAGGCGCGGGCCCTGCATCGCTGCGTAAATACTGCCGTCGGTCACCGCCTGTCCGGCGTCGCGCGCCGCCTCCAGCAGCACCTGGCGGAGTTCCGGGTCGTAGGGCTGGGTGAAGTCGATATGCACCACCGGCGTGTCGCCGCCTTCGTGAAAGGTGGCTTTGCGGCCCCAGGTGTAGTCAATGATCTGGTGCGGAATCACTATGTTGCCTGGGCCGAGATCGGCGCGAATGCCCCCCACCGAGGCGATTGAAACGATGCTGGTGGCGCCCGCCTGCTTCAGCGCCCACAGGTTGGCGCAATAATTCACCTCATGCGGCGGGATGGTATGGCCGTAACCGTGGCGGGCGATGAACACGGCCGGCCTGTCGCAGAGCCGTCCGAAGGTGAGCGGGCCGGACGGCTCGCCGTAGGGGGTGCGCACAACTTCGCGCCTTTCGACGGCCAAATTCGCCAGCTGGGTCAGGCCGCTGCCTCCGATGATTGCAAGCATTTGTTTTAAATCTATTTATCAAAATGGCGATTGTGGATAATTCTAGCATGGGGCTTAGCCGGGATGCGCTAAGGTGTTATACTGCCGGACTTTTTTCTTGCCGCACCGCACAATGACCCGCGCCATCCGCAACATCGCCATCATCGCCCACGTCGACCACGGCAAGACCACGCTCGTCGACCAGCTCCTCAAACAGTCCGGCACCTTCGCCGCCCACCAGCAGGTGGCGGAACGGGTCATGGATTCCAACGACCTGGAAAAGGAGCGCGGCATCACCATCCTGGCGAAGAACTGCGCCATCGAGTTCGAAGGCACCCATATCAACATCGTCGACACGCCGGGCCACGCCGACTTCGGCGGCGAGGTCGAGCGCGTGCTCTCGATGGTCGACGGCGTGCTGTTGCTGGTCGACGCCGTCGAGGGACCCATGCCGCAGACGCGCTTCGTCACGCGCAAGGCGCTGGCGCTGGGCCTGAAGCCCATCGTCGTCATCAACAAGATCGACCGTCCCGGCGCGCGCCCCGACTGGGTCATCAACCATACCTTCGACCTCTTCGACAAGCTCGGCGCCACCGAGGAGCAGCTCGACTTCCCCGTGGTGTTCGCCTCGGCCCTCAACGGCTACGCCATGCTCGAGTCGGACAAGCCCGGCAGCGACATGCGCCCGCTCTTCGAGGCCATCCTCAAGCACGTGCCGGAACCCAAGGTGGACGCCGAGGGCCCGCTGCAGCTGCGCATCTGCTCGCTCGACTATTCCAGCTACGTCGGCCGCATCGGCATCGGCCGCATCACGCGCGGCCGCCTCGGCCCCCTGCAGAACGTGCTCGTCATGAACGGGCCGGAGGACGACGAGCCGGTCAAGGCGCGCGTCAACCAGGTGCAGGTCTTCCGCGGCCTCGAGCGCGTGCTGACCGACGTCGCCGAGGCCGGCGACATCGTGCTCATCAACGGCATCGAGGAAGTCGGCATCGGCGTCACCCTCTGCGACCCCGAGCAGCCCGAGGCCCTGCCCCTCCTGACGGTGGACGAGCCGACGCTGACCATGAACTTCCAGGTGAACACCTCGCCCTTCGCCGGCAAGGAAGGCAAGTTCGTCACCAGCCGCCAGTTGCGCGAGCGCCTCGCCCGCGAGCTGATGAGCAACGTCGCCCTGCGCGTCGAGGACACGCCCGACGCCGACATCTTCCTGGTCTCCGGCCGCGGCGAACTGCACCTGACCATCCTGCTCGAGAACATGCGCCGCGAAGGCTACGAACTGGCCGTCTCGCGCCCGCGCGTGGTGCTGAAGGAAATCGAAGGGGAGAAGTGCGAACCCTACGAGATGCTGACGGTGGACTGCGAGGAAACCAACCAGGGCGCCGTCATGCAGGCCCTCGGCGAGCGCCGCGGCGACCTGCAGGACATGCAGCCGGACGGCAAGGGCCGCGTGCGCCTCGAGTACCGCATCCCGGCGCGCGGCCTGATCGGCTTCCAGTCGGAATTCCTCACCATGACGCGCGGCACCGGCATCATGAGCCACGTCTTCGACGATTACGCACCGATGAAGGGCGACATCGCCGAGCGCAGGAACGGCGTGCTGATCTCCGCCGAGCAGGGCGAAGCGGTCGCCTACGCGCTGTGGAAGCTGCAGGAACGCGGCCGCATGTTCGTCAGCCCCGGCGAGCCGGTGTACGAGGGCATGATCATCGGCATCAACAGCCGCGACAACGATCTGGTGGTGAACCCCGTCAAGACCAAGCAGCTCACCAACGTGCGCGCCTCCGGCAAGGACGAGGCCATCATGCTGGTGCCGCCGATCCAGATCACCCTGGAATCCGCCGTCGAGTTCATCGCCGACGACGAACTGGTGGAGATCACGCCGAAGTCGATCCGTCTGCGCAAGCGCCACCTGAAGGAACACGAGCGCCGCCGCGCCGGCCGCGAGGCCGCCTGAGCCGGATACGGGCCTACAGGCCCTTCACCGCATAGACCGCCGGCAGGTTGCGCCAGGCACCCTTGACGTCCATACCGAAGCCGAAGACGTAGCGGTTGGGCAGGTGTACGCCGACGAAATCCGCCGCCACCGGCTTCGCGCGGCCGAGGTCCTTGTCGGCGAAGACGACGATCCGGCAATCCTTCGCGCCCTGCTCAAGCAGGCGCCGCTTCACCGCCGCCAGCGTGATGCCTTCATCCAGGATGTCGTCCACCACCAGCACCGTGCGGCCGGCGATGCTGGCGCGCGGCGCGACGATCCAGGACAGTTCGCCGCCGGTGGTGGTGTCGCCGTAGCGGGTAACGTGCAGGTAATCGAATTCCAGCGGGAAATCCAGCAGCGGCAGGAGCTGGCCGGTGAAGATCACTGCACCGCCCATCACCGAGAGCACCAGCGGATGCGTGCCGCGCATTGCCGCGGCAATCTCGCCGGCGACGCGGCGTACTGCCGTCGCTGCCATCCCTTCCGGCACGACCAGGTCGGCCTCGTCGAGAATCCGCTGTGCCTCCTCCGCGGAAAGCATCAGGCGCGCCCCCCGACGTTCAGGCTGGCAAGGTACTCGGTAAAGGCCTGGCCGACCTCCGGATGCTTCCGGCCATAGGCGATGGTCGCCTTGAGATAACCCAGCTTGGAGCCGCAGTCGTAACGGACGCCATGGAAGGGGAAGGCCAGCACGGGCTCCTCCTCGATCACCGCAGCGATGGCATCGGTCAATTGGATCTCCCCGCCTGCGCCGGCCTGCACCCGGCGCAAATGATGGAAGATGCGCGGCGTCAGGACATAGCGGCCGATCACGGCAAGATTCGAGGGGGCCTTCTCGGGCGCCGGCTTCTCGACAATGGCCGTCACGTTCTGCAGGCCGTGCCGATCCGGCTCGACGCTGACGATGCCGTAAGCGCCGGTATCGCTGAGGGGCACGTTCTGCACGCCGAGGAGGGAACATTCATGCTTGCCGAATGCCTCCACCATCTGCCGCAGCACCGGCGGATCGGCGTCGATCAGATCGTCGGCCAGCAGCACGGCAAAGGGCTCGTCGCCCACCACCGGAGCGGCGCACAGCACGGCGTGGCCCAGTCCGAGCGGCTCGGCCTGGCGGATGTAGATGCAGTTGATGTGGGACGGGACGGTGTCCTGCACCAGTCGCAGCAGCTCGTGCTTGCCCCTCGCCTCGAGCTCGCTCTCCATCTCGTAGGCCTTGTCGAAGTGGTCTTCGATGGCGCGCTTGTTGCGGCCGGTGATGAAGACCATGTCGGTGATGCCGGCGGCCACCGCCTCCTCCACTGCGTACTGGATGAGCGGCTTGTCGACGACCGGCATCATCTCCTTCGGGCTGGCCTTGGTTGCCGGCAGGAAGCGGCTGCCCATGCCGGCGACCGGGAAGACGGCCTTGGTGATTTTCTTCATCTAACAAGCTCCATTTGTTTTACGTTCCGAGCAGCTGCCGCAGTCCGCCCTCGTCGATGACGGGGACGCCCAGCGCGCGGGCCTTGTCCAGCTTCGAGCCGGCTTCTTCGCCGGCAACGACATAATTGGTCTTTTTCGACACCGAGCCGCTGACCTTGCCGCCGGCCGCCTCGATCAGTGCCGTCGCGTCCTCTCGCGTCAGCCGCGGCAGGGTGCCGGTCAGGACAAAAGTCAGTCCCTGCAGCACGGCGGCCGAGCGCGATTCGGCATGCCCGCTGACGCCGGCCTCCTCGAGGCGGGCAATCACCTCGCGATTGTGCGCCTCGGCGAAGAATCCGGCGATGCTTTCGGCCACCACCGGACCGACGTCGGGCACGCGCTGCAGGTCCTCGATGCCGGCGTTCATCAGCGCCTCGAGGCTGCCGAAGCGGCGGGCCAGATCCTTGGCGGTGGCTTCGCCGACGTTGCGGATGCCCAGCGCGAAGATCAGCCGCGCCAGGGTCGTCTTCTTCGATCGTCCGATGGCGTCGACGATGTTCTGCGCCGACTTATCGCCCATCCGTTCGAGTTCGGCCAGGGTCGGAGCCTCCAGCCGGTAGAGGTCGGCGGCGTTCCTGACGAGGCCGCGCTCGACCAGCTGGTCCACCAGTTTCTCGCCGAGTCCCTCGATGTCGAGGGCACGGCGCGAGGCGAAGTGCAGAATGGCCTGCTTGCGCTGTGCCGGGCAGTAGAGGCCGCCGGTGCAGCGCGCCACCGCTTCATCGGACAGACGGCGGATGGCCGAGCCGCACACAGGGCAGGTGACCGGCATGACGAAAGGAGTCTCGTTGCCGTTGCGCCTATCCTTCACAACGGCGACCACTTCGGGAATGACGTCGCCGGCGCGGCGCACGATCACCGTGTCGCCGATGCGGACGTCCTTGCGCCGCACCTCGTCCTCGTTATGCAGCGTGGCGTTGGTCACCGTAACGCCGCCGACGAAGACGGGTGCAAGTCGCGCCACGGGGGTGATGGCGCCGGTGCGGCCGACGTAAACCTCGATGCCCTCGACAATGGTCAGCTCCTCCTGCGCCGGATATTTGTGTGCCACCGCCCAGCGCGGCTCGCGGCTGACGAATCCAAGACGTTCCTGCAGGGCGATGGAATTGACCTTGTACACCACTCCGTCGATGTCGAAGGGCAGCGCATCGCGATTTGCCAGAATGCCGGCGTGGAAGGCGATCAGTTCGTCGGCGCCCCGCACCACGGCGCGATGCTCGCAGACGGGGATGCCAAAGGCCGCCAGCGCATCGAGCACTGCGCTGTGCCGGGGCGGCATGTCCCAGCCGCGCATCTCGCCCACTCCGTAAGCGTAGAAGGACAGAGGCCGTTCCGCGGCGATCTTCGGGTCGAGCTGGCGAATGCTGCCGGCGGCGCCGTTGCGCGGATTGACCAGCGCCGGCCGGCCCAGTCCGCGCTGGCGCGCGTTGTAGCGCTCGAAGTCCGGACGGCTCATGTAGGCCTCGCCGCGCACTTCAAGAAGGGCGGGCGGCCGTCCCTTCAGACGCAGCGGGATGCAATGGATGGTGCGCACGTTCTGGGTGACGTCCTCGCCGGTCTCGCCGTCGCCGCGCGTCGCGGCCCGCGCCAGAACGCCGTCCTCGTAGCGCAGGCTGATGGCGAGACCGTCGAACTTCAGTTCGGCGGCATACTCGACCTGGGGTGCGCCCTCTTCCAGTCCCAGCGCGCGCCGCACGCGCGCGTCGAAGCTCCTGGCGCCTTCCGGTCCGGTATCGGTCTCGGTCTTGATGGAGAGCATCGGCACGGCATGGCGCACCGGTGCAAACTCCGGCAACGGACGGCCACCGACGCGCAAGGTCGGCGAATCGGACGTTTGCAATTCCGGGTATTGCGCCTCCAGCGCCTGCAGTTCGCGGAAGAGGCGGTCGTACTCGGCGTCCGGCACGGTCGGCGCATCGAGCACGTAATAGGCGCGGTTGTGGCGCTCGATCTCGGCGCGCAGCGCCTCGGCCCTCTCGGCGGCTTCGCGCGTCGCCGGCATGGCGGTCAGGAGAAGAGGCGCAGCGCCTGCGTTCCGCCGGCGGTCAGGCCCTGTCCCGCCATGCGCTGCTCGATCTCGACGATCTTGTCGTGGATGAGGGCCAGCGCGCTGTCAGGCAGGGGCGCGCGGTTGTCGTCGACCAGCGAGCCGCCGAGGCTGATGGCGAACTGCTTGGCCAGCACGATCATGCTGTCGTAGACGCGCGGTCCGCCGAGGACGCGCGGCACGTCCAGGGTGAGCGTGATGCCGTGGGTGGCGAACGACTTCAGTTCCTCGGCGGCGAACGGCGCCGCCTCGAGGTTGGAGAGGGTGTAGAGCGTGGTGCCGTTGTCGTCGACGGCGTGGAACATGCCGTCCTCGCGCAGGACCATGCCGGCCGCCTCGGCGAGCCCGCGCAGCTTGGTGCCGGCAAACGGCGCGCCGCTGGCGACGACATTGACGCCGATCTGGATGTCGACGCCGGCGCAGAAGCGGTCGATCTCGGCCGCGCGCGCCAGCACGTCGTTGCGCACCGGCAGGTCGGCCACGGCAAGGAATTCGTCGGCGAGCCGCTGCACGCCGTTGAAGAAAAGGGTCAGCTCGGAATCCGTCAGCGGGCCGCGCCGGTCGGCCAGTTGCAGCGCCGCGCGCAAGCGGCGGTAATCGCCGACGCCATTGGCCGTCAGCCGCTCCCAGGTGCCGGTGCGCTCGTTGAGGCCGCACCAGGCGAGCGGCCGGGTCAGCTTGCCCATGGCCTGGTGCTGGGCCTGCCACAAATAGGGTCCGCCGATCGGTTCGGCCGACTCGAAGCGGACAATGCAATCGATGGCCGGATCGGCCAACTCCTCCGGCGGCTCCGCCGCAGTCTGCATGCCTTGCAGGTCGGCCGGTGCTTCGCTGCCGGACACTGCGGCCATCGGCTCGCCCATGTCGCCCTGTGCCGGCTGGATGCCGGGTTCGAGGCGTTCCGCAGCCGCCTCGCCGGAGGCGGGAGGCTCGGCCTGCTTTCGGCCGAGCAGGACATCCGGATGGTCGCCGCGGAAAACCCGGTCGGCCAGCATGCGGTGCTTGCGTTCCTGCCACTTGTTGTAGGCGAACACGCCTCCCACCAGGACGATGCCCAGGCCGATCAGTGAGAGTTGCAGGTCGCTCATGTCTGTACCCCGCTCAGGCCGGCACGGCTTCGTCGCTCATGCGCAGCGCTTCCTCGATATCGACCTCGACGACGCGCGAGACGCCCTGCTCCTGCATGGTGACGCCGACCAGCTGGCGCGCCATCTCCATGGTGATCTTGTTGTGCGTGATGAAGAGGAACTGCGTCTGCGCCGACATGCGCTTGACCATCTCGCAGAAACGCTCGGTATTGCTGTCGTCGAGCGGCGCATCGACCTCGTCGAGCATGCAGAACGGCGCCGGATTGAGCTGGAACATCGAAAACACCAGGGCGATCGCGGTCAGCGCCTTCTCGCCGCCGGAAAGCAGGTGAATGGTGCTGTTCTTCTTGCCGGGCGGCTGCGCCATGACCTGGATGCCGGAGTCGAGGATCTCTTCGCCGGTGAGGATCAGCTTGGCCTCGCCGCCGCCGAAGAGCTGCGGGAAGAGGATGCCGAACTGGCGGTTGACGTTGTTGTAGGTATCCTGCAGCTGCTCGCGCGTCTCGCGGTCGATGCGGCGGATGGCGTCTTCCAGCGTGTTGATGGCCTGGGTCAGGTCCTCGGTCTGGCTGTCGAGGAAACCCTTGCGTTCGCGTGAAGTGTTCAGTTCGTCGAGGGCGGCGAGGTTCACCGGGCCGAGCGCCTCGATCTCGGCGCCGAGGCGCGCGATGTCGCCGGCCAGGAGCGGCTCCTTCACCTCGCGCGTCAGTTCCGGCGACAGTTCCTCCTCGTTGGCATTGGCCTCGGCGAGACGGGCCGAAAACTGCTCCTCGTTGAGCTGGGCAGCCTGCTCCTTCAGGCGCAGGTCGCTTATGCGATCGCGCAACGGGTTCAGGCCCTGCTCGGTCTTCAGGCGCGCTTCCTCGAGCTGGCGCAACTCGGTGGCGGCGCCTTCCAGCGCATCGCGGTGGCTCGCCAGCGTGCTCTCGCAGCCCTGGCGCGCCGCCAGGGCCTGCTGCAACTGCTGCTCGGTCGCGCCCTCGCTGATGGATTCGCTCTCCTGGCGGCGTGCGGCCGTCTCGCCGGTGATGCGCTCGACCTGCTCCCGCGCGACTTCGCGCGAGCGGCCGATCTCTTCCAGTTTCCCTGCGCACTCGCGCTCGGCAAAGCGCGATTCCTGCAGTTCGCGCGAGAGCGCCTGCTCGACGGTGCGCTGTTCGCGCAGGGCGGCATCGCGCTTGTGGCTTTCCTCGATCGCCGCCTCCAGCTTGGCGCGCAGTTCCTGCACGACGGAAGTCAGTCGCGCCACCTCGCCGTCGGCCAGCTGCCGGCGGCTGCGCTCTGTTTCCTCGCCGGTGTTGATTTCATTCAGGTCGGCATTGATCTGCGCAATGCGGGCCTCGTAGCGCTGCACCGCCTCGCCCAGCTTGACCGCTTCGACCTGGGCGGCATGCGCCGACTGCTGCAGCTCCTGCGCCTCGCGCTGCGCCTCGGCAAGGTGGCCGCGATGTTCGGCCAGGCCGGACTCGGCCGCCGCCAGCGTCGCCGCGGCAATTTGCGCCTCGTCCTCGAGGCCGATGCATTCGGCGTCGAGCTGCTCGATCTCGCGCTGGCGCTCGATGACGCCATGGGTGCGCGCCTCGGGAACATAAAGCACGAAGCTGTGGCGCGAGACGACGTGGCCGGCCTGGCTTACCCACAGGCGTCCGCCGGGCAGGCCGGCGCGGCGTGCCGCCAATCCGGCCAGATCGTTCGCCACATAGACGCCGGACAGCCACTCGGTGAGGGCGGCTTCCCAGCGCGGGTCGCTGCAGCGGACCTTGTCGCGCAGCGGCGTGTCGGCATCGAGCCCGGTGGTCTCGCCTGCCGAGGCGACGTCGCTGGCGAAGACCAGCGCCAGGGTCGCCGGCGGCGGATCGGCCAGCACGCGCTCGGCGGTCGGCTGGTCTACGCCGGCGAGCGCACCGAGGCGTTCGCGCAGCACGGCTTCCAGCGCCGTCTCCCAGCCCGGCTCGACCTTCAGGCTGGACCAGATCGGCTCGGCGGCATCGAGGCCGTGGCGCTTCAGCCAGTCGCCCAGCTTGCCTTCCTGTTGGACGCGGCTTTGCAATTGTTTGAGGGCGTCGCGGCGGGCGCGCGCCTCGGTCAGGCGCTTTTGCGCGCTGGCCTGGGTTTCGGCCGCCTCGCGCCGCTGTGCCTCGTGCTCGGGCAGGCGCCGCTGCAGTTCCTCGACGCGGCTGCGCCTGGCCTCGACTTGCGTGCCAAGTTCGGCGACACGGGCCTGCAGGGCCGCCAGCGCGGCGGCGTCGGGCTGCTCGATCTGGCCGCGTTCGGCCTCCAGCCGGCCGCGGCGCTGGCCCAGCGCATCAAGGGTCTTGTCGGCGTGGCTCTTGTGCGCTTCCTCGACGCGCAGGCCCTGTTCGGCCTGGGCCAGCTCCCGGCGCAGGGCCTGGGCCGTTTCCTCGGCCGCCTTGAGGGCGCTCTCCGCCTCGGGCAGGCGGGCGGCGGCCTCGGCGTGGCGCGCCGCGGCACCCTGCACGCGCTGCGCGGCATTCTCCAGCAACTCCTTCCAGCGCGCTTCGTCGCGGTCGAGCGTTTCCGACTGGCCGCGCCAGTGGCTGTCCTCGGCCTCCAACTGGGCGAGGCGCGACTCGACCTTCTGGCGCAGGTCGCGCAGGTGGCTGAGTTCGGATTCCAGCCGCGCCACCTCGGCATTGGCGGCGAACATCTCGCTTTGTGCGCCATGCAGCGCATCGCTGGCCGCATAGTGGGCGCTGCGCGCCGTCTCGACGCGGGCTTCCAGGTCGCGCAGGCTGGCCGTCTCGGCCTCCAGCCTGGTGACGGACTGCTCGACGTTGCGCGCCAGCTTCTCGCGCTGGTCGCGCGCCTCGTTGCGCTTGTAGAGCCAGAGCAGGTTCTGCCGGCGCGTCAGCTGGGCGTGCAGCTCGTGGTACTGCTTCGCCACCTCGGCCTGGCCTTCCAGCTTTTCGATCTGATTGCCCAGCTCGTTGCGGATGTCCTCGACGCGGGCGAGGTTCTCGCGGGCGTCGGAGAGGCGGTTCTCCGTCTCGCGGCGGCGCTCCTTGTATTTGGTCACCCCCGCCGCTTCCTCGAGGAAGAAGCGCAACTCCTCCGGCTTGGCCTCGATGATGCGCGAGATCATGCCCTGCTCGATGATGGCGTAGGCGCGCGGGCCCAGGCCGGTGCCCATGAAGAGGTCGATCACGTCGCGCCGGCGGACGTGCATGTTGTTGATGTAGTAGGAGGACTCGCCGTCGCGGTCGAGCACGCGCTTTACGGCGATCTCGGCGTACTGCGACCACTGGCCGCTGGCGCGGCCCTGGCTGTTGTCGAAATGCAGCTCGACGCTGGCGCGGCCGACGGGCTTGCGCTGGCCGGAACCGTTGAAGATGACGTCCTGCATGGACTCGCCGCGCAGGGCGGTGGCCTTGGATTCGCCGAGCACCCAGCGCACGGCGTCGATCACGTTGGATTTGCCGCAGCCGTTGKGKCYSWYMWMSMCMWCKWGSKGRMCSKSSSKMARKRSRKRSSKCGSSKCRRSGRWKKKSKTGMWYMYRRYAMSWTYYWSSYYRSTYAMWCSSAMSYCWCMGRMRKSYCTKYYWWWSYTKSGRAAMGYCKYGAAAYSKWTSCCRMKCCGSAGSSGKYKSGGKRCTWMYWRWWYCAYMTKSRMMWYYCRSWMYKMACCYRCCKKYRYSCSWWSMMMRSMYWSSMRRAKYYYKSMAMCCTKKYSCWMKMYKRMRYYSSSGMRSGRMYMYSYGWYKMACWKRRRARYYYSRRRMTYYACSTSYSKTYSYYCSRMRACSRGRSMGCCKKMYWYSRSSMCSYYRSYRMYCGMWTMCWYKMCGRMMYGGMCMWGSSKMSMMSKSMRSRSYYYRWRSSYCTRMSKSYSRWSYTYYMSSWRCGMGGGSGMMTTYYMMSMRSSSKKSWSSMRSMRCAYCSYMRRMRASSYKGSMAASSSSASCCGRMSGYSSWYCWYGMSSCYKWYSSSSMRSWKYYRMRTRCSCGSKRGMMKYTWMWCSRSRRKSRKKKCGSRMMMCYKSWMSARRSGCKKGAAAYSGCAGCCGWWGGYMKMSMTCGWCRSCYWKCCKKCGCRSTYSMAKMYSCKCWWGMYGCKMRYCRSSRWSYMSWKSSSGMMSCYKRTSMWSKCGCKKRRMWKSKCMRSSGTYRGSRTSRWYSGYMRGCSMGCCTTSSYGCYTYYMKYKKCYMMKSMKKMGCGSYMSMKYMKCMWGGYSRWCRSCRMYGMYMKSSSYKRSSKSMYSSWGSSKSMGSKKRMKMKSYMGRYSYKSCKKRYKRMCKYYYYKGTMMASKSYSYRRYSKYSRWKCRSMRYGGYCMKSMSMRSCGCSRRKMKYTSYSGSMSRRYKYSRGCRYYGMMKMYSTCKMTMTKRMRRWTGMMSKCMTSSSKWMRKTSWYSGMKMYCGMWKCGSWSSGGYMCKKCMWGSCSSSSMWRWTKSYSRRSRWRCYYRWSSAKYSSMYCSGKCYMTAYRRRMMKTRSSKKCRKSYSRYCSYYYMKSGSKWSCGSMKCGSYSSSKTRMYKMAKSCCYGCYCRRWKRRCRWMRMKSSSCRWYSMGYCKCSYKGKSSWKMCAGRYSKWWKSKSCGGCWSRSMMSSYYKSRRYYKYKGCGSSSMSCMYYRRYKMRGCSMKGMYSSRWGMMSRKMRCKYGGCGAWSMGSYYSRWWSKSKKSMSMKWYKTMKTCRSCKSYWCSKWRSKCKKSWRYCYKKRCGGCRRCSRCSMRTKCSGCKWGRWSSSRMGMMRGRMGCKWSGCGRMRRGKYMRMRRCRMWRYMSYTKYYKCSKCMKSYCTYCYKKSYTYKSCKGTSMKKMMKSMASMKSSSYMYKCCRMYTGRWSMSMCKWMRRAYGYKWCRSGSYWKRTYAAYKSMWWRWTSMYWRWCRYCRMYTKSYYCMWGSYTWTYMYKKTSMYYYWKSMRMAKYKSTSMYYYWRYYSKMMWYCCYKCRAMWRKYKSRKRMWKWMWWAAKKMMTYRWTGMCRMRCMKYAMTKKSKSSAMKSWYWTYWYWWKCSSSKTKSCGAMSKYKYRRSYYKGTCSKMAWTSSSGCWMSAWSSSSGKMWRGMMMARARGMMWMRWKGCCGYRMCSTMSYSRYSSSRYTSMYKYYWYRMRMGGKKYKCCSMCCGSKSAGGMMGSWSSRRRMYSRSSMWCKRKMGYCSRYTGSCMSRSWRSCRMAGKSSMSSKAAYCYCGSCRKCMSKTKSCYGSSATKSAMGRTYCGSMCYYCRGSGMKGRMSCMSSMKGCMYMSMMASWRRMGKCSAYKSSYMKSSTKYYGCMGSCMRSSSMATMCYKGMSGSMRTTGRMSRKSAKTKMSKWYMSSRMCWKCRSSRCYGGMMCCSSMTSCRWCKMSASAAWCRGCRASSMGKRKSSKYWTKCMGMSRGSRCSWYASYKGMSRKCMKKGWMKRYMWSWWSGTTYMSMMSCWSSSMGMSMSGMWSCGMAYSMGAYYSSASARYYMSMMMSSRSSSGRYGCMKWSMGRSSSKRCRKCMSMKGCRMYMYGGSYMYGCWYYRMRSYTKSCMMGCWSSSRSSGMCRSWRSGRRMGMGAKMKCMGRRYKCSMSMCGGCMMRMTGSCGMRSSRSSCYGSWSMCSMYSYRCMRKSKSYWCKYKMTGCRSYKRKSCASYWSCSGCRSCMRGRMRKSGMGCKRSRYCYSGAKSSSCKMSRKCMRRYKSKSSYMGSMSRSCKKKCRMKCSSTGMWGKCYKYKSWWRWTSCKGYSAYSMRCYKCYCRCMCSWSGSSWYCKCGMKRSGMMWMGAGCGYSYCGATMYSSWGCKSMKCKSYCMRYYYGSSMKCSGKRWKSKSMWYKSRAWYTYCKSCSRCCMSSMSSTCWSCYSYYGCSKSYWSSRSMGGAARRSASCGTSSYSMTMYSSARSRMWSMTCYYCAYMMSGSCKYCGKRWKCGGMATWSGMYSTYYSCCGKSMCMGACSKMWSMYMCKSYCGRWRGCSSSRKWRRGSWMMRYSRTSYKCCSRWMSRMYSMTSMKCRCARCSRSTWSGYSWYSSKCATMKKCYSKSYSMMKKGRMARASCRWRYASMCSSYSKMRRSSSKRRTKSMKRKMRMSKRYRKSSYCWKCSKCMGMTSRGMRMMRMYMGYMRGSMTCGCYSRYCKKCYCSSSSRRYGGRWRMWSMRKSYMRYSSSMKTSRMCGSKARTRCSYRGCSSKTSYWSSSYCKGYGYCRSMWSGSRMMCRAWYRCCAKRRYCSSCSGSSSSSSCCSSCSSSSRRKRMKCRSRYSSWYSGCWYYGMYYSMKMMKRCGSSSSSRTKYYKMGSMYGGTSMSGCSARGMRMCYSMWYMYCMKWRYMSSCSKRSMMSSYCRMYSCRSMGGMRKYSSMYGSKMSKMTSSSSWWMWTYYSSSGGYCGRAKRTSKASRMYGGYMMSRSGRMRMRMYYSMTCYYCYGYRKMGCSSTRMRRMMWYWRYSSWKYKSCSKKMKCSSCKMSKRYRGSGMRWYTTKCMGGGTSSRMRRYGTWYMMSGSMWCCRKSGCMSGCKMRRYSTCSKKYSGSGMRCKKMGKWRMKWSMMKTYKKSYCSSAKSGYSWMMKRSARRGYGKCYYSYWSGKYSMRYRSCGWTTCMGSCMWSMSKCGSCSGCSAWGCRKSGSKWCGRKRMSGYSGWYSMKMSMAWKSSSGWYSCMGGKYSMMWYRRAMWSYKGCSSYYYSKKCMRMYGCYGRWWSSGSCCRRACRSSKYSKCSRYGYASKKCRWSKMKRMKSCGGMSCMKYKSWMGSSCRMKRMSRRKMCMCKYKMRCYSCYSYSSTYSSKGCAGCCGMTGGMARKGKSYGMMCWRYYKSKCKKCGYMSTKMAYKTCSARKCSKKSSCSRKYRKSKYKYMCRWRRMAKMSWSSWWMRSSGYYSTSYYKSCRKCMGCCKRYRGSMMKKYSTSSMYKRWSRCSYKYMSCYGYSWRSWYSSMKGCGYKKSYGMSMRKGYWTYSMRWRMCRWMSKSSAMAWSRKKYKYRKSKCSATCSGCYYSCWGSSSRTYYYCSWKSGWGACMYGCRSSWSMSKKSRMGSMKGYSSKYGWKCMRGTSSMYCRWGMRCMGRRYSSSACWYCRKRYKCRGGYYRAWYRGYYCMSYGMKKMYKTCYYKGCGYRACMCKYGSRRYWSKYCKMSMRSRKMSTSGMWMARSYSKYSMWYSCGCRSRGYSGCRCKCSSRRKKCGKGSKMAAYRGWMYAGCKRWWSSSTYYYRGYKCMMSSYTYGMWKYKCTSMKCYRSCRSRYKSGCWMRRCCRYYSWTYSCKCSMRKMSGSSSKYSYRSSTSRYGRKCWMCGSMWYRGCYKRMKKSYKCYMGKTSMCRKYYYKRTTSRYKSMGMYGMMRYGKGYGMTCSKSCMCMSTTYGYYCYRRWRSGGSGWKMTGCYKRMSSWYYYCCRSMWCGGCYYGCYWKYSYTYKKYSRSMTCMKYRKTKMKSCSSRCSAWWKSSGKSMKSMTSSSMRGKTSKKCCWRAWSKSGKSRRAWRCYGMCKCYSKCYCMRRRCSGSWCSYCAKKMTKKYKSSRGSKCRGCMRWTCGCCKCKYCMYKSSCGKMSSSRKYSGWKKSYGWRMMWWWTSTMKTSRMAWAYYSMMTCCKGCYYYMSGCMKSRSYKMWSRMYRSCGRSASSGSGSYMWRYYSSMYCKYCMSGSRMRWWKYSSGYMRYWYCYSMWMRYKYTKYMKKRRYWYMTKCRMWYCKGCSKYCMKYWKSSGWRAKYMSMRCYSRMWCYGGKYKRYSMTSSMSYSSMAGGSMRARKYKRSSYRWCMSMTCYYSKCGMKYSMGSRRWWSCYGCKSMKCSKSKSSCRYTKSSCGMMWGYMRAKSWCGWKCTGGYYGRCSMYRSYKKCSWMRRCSGRSSSRMGMTSYSCRRKCKSRTSGMRMGMRSGAMMGYMRYYRSSMMYRKCRMGYYSMSCRMSYSSARMTKRMSYRSWKKYYSMCKSSMKTKSCSYYMRSSSKYSKMSGATYCSSMSGYRRRKGRYRMGSMGRWCSSKWMYSMSCRMYMSMRARTCSASSWWSCSGMRYKKKACMRSWYKTTCMSYRGCKTSCYGSYSKSCYTKSYMSSMTTYYSMYSYRMSRGMWSCKGYSMKSSCRKCCKSCSSMKSCMGWWKSSMSKYTSSSSSATSRKRSMGMTMKYYSMSSMSMGKYYTKSSGKCMWKGCCRCSMTYTYSATSCSMYRSMMCCTGYCSSSSYASYCYRSGSAGKSMRTYGSYYSKYYSRSCSRKSMSRGMKAKRTSYSSMKSSRRSYYYKMKSSCRMGKSYSMSMYYKMRMWRSCMKKMMCSYYKCSGCMKKRMTSCRSKGRSTSARYCRSYKCRWSCWGCCGGKCMMRWTWRKYRYSGMKGSSAYSCCSMKCSYGYKYGWCAYSSYSRWSWMGMCGWRMYGYCWSKKSRYSRRKSCGSTSRSYSMSMSRRMRSMRRMWRYCRGKMASAWTTWYYWSSSSRGCSWYGSMCSSMRTRKYCGRCAYRGCCRKRYCSRSSWSATGCCAKKYSSSSASRMMGSKSARCRSYMKKRMASCRAWARKCWSRWRGAAYKYCTYSYYSRSSRWCRGWCGCAWKRRSCRGCRSWRYSRSMYSCKGSTYMYGSSMWGSMSRRWSWAMSSRRWMSRSWMWWSSAYMWRYRRKCKCRWKSWRCGMSYSSKWSKCKWRSMKWCGCWTGRRSSASYKSKMTGGSSYRMWGSKKCYKGKCWKSWKAWTGYMSCRWMKYRRSRMRAYSATAWKCSWTMKSSMKCWKSGAKYSRRWSKCKTGSCYWSGSKKKRSCGWSKYSGCKRSGGYMRMKMKSMKKSKMWKCKKAYKRYCKCRYCGKARRKCKRKCMKARKSCWWRWSYYSSATSSRYYSMRYCGMGTKYCMYSGSSKYSYYSKGSMKGCSRYRGWCGMYRYYRSKCGMMKCGKMCKRYSYCRCSGKRKAKSYGSCSGMRKSSWRSAYTTCSWTCMGSCSSSSCGMGYYKYMSYSSCYCMTKCSGSWYRYSRTRRMSSMCRYKGCKYKCYTSSYSSYGMRCYWCGSYRYMGRSSSSRRCAKCRYRYMKWYYSWKSRRSSSKSGCGMKYSRYCRKSGSYCMKKCSRSYMMYKMKRMSKMSYAYSKSKYTCTTRYMSRCRWMYWKMKSYRYCGAGSGGAACAGCACATCGACTGAGGGACGGTGGCGATTGACCAGGGGTCCGTCGACCACCTCGACGTAGTACTGCGCGCCGCTGCGCTTGAGCAGCATGTGGCGTCCGCCCGGGGCGATCAGCGCCCGTCCGGGCACGACGCGGTCGTTGTTCTGCGCTTCGCGCACTTCCATTTGCGAAAGAGAGTTCAGCCGCGCCGCGAACGAGGCGGTGAACTTCTCCGGCATGTGCTGGACGACGACGATGCCGGGCGCCGTGCGCGGCAGGCCGGTCAGCACCACCTCCAGCGCCTGGGTGCCGCCGGTCGAGGTGCCGATGGCGATGATGCGTTCGGTCGTCTGCTTCAGCGCGTGCTCCGCTTTGGGCAGGATCACGTCCGCATTCAGCTTGGGCGCGACCGGGGCGGCAGCGGGTGCGCTGCCGTTGCTCCGCCTGACCCGGGCACTGGCGGCTGCCTTGACGGCATGCACCAGTTCGGCGGCCGAATCCTCCATCAGGAAGCGCCGCACGCCGATGCCCGGCTTGGTCACCACGCCGATGGCGCCGGCCGCCAGCGCCTCCATGGTCGTCTCGGCGCCCTTCTCGGTGAGCGAGGAGCAGATCACCACCGGCGTCGGACGCTCGGCCATGATCTTCTTCAGGAAAGTGATGCCGTCCATGCGCGGCATCTCGATGTCGAGGACGATCACGTCCGGCCAGCGCTTGTTCATCTTGTCGAGGGCGAAGATCGGGTCGGAGGCGACCCCGAAGATTTCCATGCCGGGATCGCCGCCCAGCACCTCGGAGACGACCTGGCGCACGACCGCCGAATCGTCGACGATGAAGACGCCAACCTTTGAACCGTTCTTAAGCATTCACCGTTCCCCGCGCAGGTTCGCTCCGGCCGGGATCGAAGCACGCATCGCGAATCTCGCAGTCGCCGCACGCCGCCGCCACGTTCTGCGAAAACTTCTTCACCCAGACATGCCCGCTCCAGATGTCGAAGACCACCGTGCGATGGCCGATGCCGCCCAGGTCGGACGCTTTCGCCCGCACGCCATGGCTGTGCAGCAGCTGCCTGCCGAAGGCGGCATTCTTCTGGCCGATGTGGTCCTGCCGACAGCGTTTCTGGGACGGGAACATGTTGCCGCCGCCGAACATCTTTACCTCGTACTCGTGCAGCGCCGTGCCGCTTTTCTCGATTTCGCGCAGCAGCAGCCAGAACGCCTCGTCCGCGTATTTCCCGTCCGGGCTGGACTGGCGGCGGGCGGCGCGTTCCGGCAGCATGTAATGGCACATGCCGCCGATGAGCAGCCCGGGATGCCACAAGGTGATCGAGACGCAGGAGCCGAGCAGCGTGCGCATCCGCGTCTGCCGGTCGCCGAAATACCACTCCCCCGGCTGCAGGAACACCTCGATGACGTGGGGCGGCTTTCTCATGGCTTGCGGTAGATCGACGGCGCCACCACCTGCAGGTCGTCGCAGACGCCGTTGAGGCTTTCCGAGTGGCCGATCAGGAGGTGGCCGCCCGGCTTGATCGCCGCCATCAGGCGCTGCACCACCTTGCGCTTGGTCTCGACGTCGAAATAGATCATCACGTTGCGCAGGAAGACCACGTCGAACTCGCCCAGCCGGGGCAGCTGCTCGTTCAGGTTGACCTGCCTGAAGTCGATCTTGCCCCGCAACCGCTTGTCGATCATGAAGAAGCCCTCCTGCCGCCCGACGCCCTTCAGGCAATAGGCCCGCAGGTAATCCTGCGGAATGTGCTCCGTCCGCTCCATCGCGTAATGCCCGTTCCGGGCACGCTCCAGGACGCGCGTGCTGATGTCCGAGGCGACGATCTCCCAGGGCGCTTCGCGCAGGCAATCGGCCAGCAGCATGGCGATGCTGTAGGGCTCCTCGCCGCTCGAGCAGGCCGCGCTCCAGACGCGGAAGGCGCTGCCGGGCCGCCGCGCCGGCAGGATGCGCGAGCGCAGGAACTCGAAATGCTTCGGCTCGCGGAAAAAATAGGTTTCGTTGGTGGTGAGCAGGTCGATGGCGATCTGCAGCTCCTGCGGCTCGCGACCGCTGGTGAGCAGCTGGAAATAGTCGCCGTAGCTGTCGAGCCGGTGGTGCTTGATGCGCTTGGCCAGCCGGCCGCAGACCAGGGCCTTCTTGGCCGGCGACAGGCTGATGCCCGCCAGGCGGTAGAGTAGGCCCTGGAACTGCGAGAACTCACTGTCGAGGAGGCGGAATCCCGCCTCCTTTCTTTCATTCGAAGCCATCGCCATCGCTTGCATGAGTCTCAGGCCACCATGGCGAAATCGCCGACCTTGAGCTTGCCGCCTTCCCTGCGCGCAGCCTTCGCCGTGCGCGCGGACGCCGGTTCGCCGGTCTTGAAGAACGACATGACCTGCTGCAGCTGCTCGGCCTGGCTGCTCATCTCCTCGGCGGTGGCCGCCAGCTCCTCCGAGGCGGAGGCGTTCTGCTGCGTGGTCTGGTTGAGCTGGCTCATGGCGGTGTTGATCTGGCCGACGCCGGCGGACTGTTCCTCGGAGGCGGCGGTGATCTCCTGCACCAGGTCGGAGGTCTTGCGAATCGACGGCACGATCTCGTCGAGCAGCTTGCCGGCCTTCTCGGCCAGGGCGACGCTGCCCTTGGCCACCTCGCCGATCTCCTGCGCGGCGACCTGGCTGCGCTCGGCCAGCTTCCTCACCTCGGCGGCGACGACGGCGAAGCCCTTGCCGTGCTCGCCGGCACGCGCCGCCTCGATGGCGGCATTCAGCGCCAGCAGGTTGGTCTGGTAGGCGATGTCGTCGATGATGCCGATCTTCTCGGCGATGCTCTTCATCGCCGAGACGGTCTGGCCGACGGCTTCGCCGCCCTCGCCGGCCTCCTTGGCGGCCTTCGAGGCCATGCCGTCGGTCACCTTGGCGTTCTCGGTGTTCTGGCTGATCGAGGCGCTCATCTGCTCGATCGAGGCGCTGGCCTCCTCGACGCTGGCGGCCTGCTCGCTCGAGCCCTGGCTCAGCGACTGCGCCGTCGCGCTGACCTCTTCCGAGGCGCTCGACAGGTTGTCGGCCGCGCTGCGCACCTCGGTGATGATCTGCGAGAGCTTCTCGACCATGTTCTTCATCGCCTCCAGCAGCTTGCCGGTCTCGTCGCGCGAGGTGACCTCGATGCGAACCGCCAGGTCGCCCTCGGCCAGCCGGTTGGCCACCGAGACCGCCTCGTTCAGCGGCCGGGTGATGCCGCGTACGATCAGGAAGGCCAGCAACGCCGAGAGAAACAGGGCAACCGCCGCGATGACCGTGAACGCCATCATGGCGATGCTAGCCTCGCTTTTCAGCTTGCCGGAGGTTGCGATCAGGTCTCCCGCAAGACGATCCTCGACTTCCTTCAGCAGGTCGATTTTTGACGTCATCGTCTTGAACCAGCGGTCGGCTTCGACGCCGAAGTTCCCCACGCTCGCCCGCTCGATGGCCACCGCCTTCATGGCGTCGACATCCGCCACCTCCCTGGCGGCCATCTTCTTCATGAAGAACTCCTTCTGCCCGGCGTCGGCGAACGACTGGAATACCGCCAGATAAGCCTGTTGCTGCGCACTGTTGGCAAGAAACCTGTTGAAGGCGCCCGGCTCGAACCGGTTTGCGGCGAAGGCATTGGTCAGCAATGCGCGCTCGACGCCGTTGCGCTCCTTGGCCTGAAGCAGATTGGCATAGGCCGAAGCGCCGACCGCTGCAGTGCCGTTCTTGCTCAGCGTGCCGATTCTTCCTGCCGCGACGAGGAAGGCGCCGATTGTTTTGGTGTAGTAGGAGACCGCCTCGGCGCCGGCAATGTCCAGCGCACTGACCGCCTCGCGCTTGCCCTTGAGCTGGGCAAGCCCGCCTCTTCCCGCCTCGAGATCCTCTTTCAGCCCGGCAAAGGCGGACAAATCGAATTCCTTCAGCTGGGCTTCCATCTCGCCGATGCTCCGGTCCGTCGCCGGCCGTTGCAATGACAGCTCGGTTGCGAATTTCTCGCCCTTGCTGCCGATGAAACCGGCCGACATGCCGCGCTCCTTCTGCATTTCATGTGCGACATTGCCGACTTTTACGGCGAGTTGCGCGAGCTGCTCGAGCCGCGCCATGTCATCCTTGGCAGCCGCCTTCTCGCTCATTCCCGCAACGGCGAAATAGAGCAAGGCAGCCAGCGGGATGGCCAGCATCAGCACGAGCTTGCGGCTGATACGCATATTGCTTAAGAGTTTCATCTTCATCTCGGTATCCTCCCTCTCTCTATTGCCGGGTTGTCGCTACATTGCCGCAGGAACGGCGCGGGGGCGTTTTGTTTTTGCTGGCCTCCCCGCGTCAGGCAATTTCCTTCAGGCGGCGGCGGTCAGGGCATCGGCGGATTCCTGCCCGACCATCTGGCCGAGCAGGGCCAGGTCGTCGAGGGACAGCACCTTGTTGACGTTCAAGATGATGACGAACTTGCCGTCGAGCTTGCCCATGCCGTGGATGAAGTCGGTGCGGATGCGGGCACCGAACGCCGGCGCCGGCTCGATCTGGCTGGACTGGATTTCCAGCACCTCGCTCACCGCATCGACGATCACGCCGATGTCCTGCCGCTCGCCCTCGCCTTCCACCTCCACGATGACGATGCAGGTGCGGCGGGTGAGATCCGTCGAACGCCTGCCGAAACGGCAGGCGAGATCGACCACCGGCACCACCGCGCCGCGCAGGTTGATGACCCCGCGAATGCACTCCGGCATCATCGGCACCACCGTGAGATCGCCGTACTCGATGATCTCCTTCACACAGAGAATGCCGATCGCGAACATCTCGCCGCCCAGCACGAAGGTCAGGTACTGCTGTTGCTCGGCAGCTGCCTGCTGCTCCGCAGGCAGCTGCTGTCCGGCTTTGACCAAAGCACCCATGGCCATCTCCTAGAACTTGACGAACTCGGCTTCGCCGGGGACCGGCTCGGCCAGGCTGGAAGCAAGGCGCGCGCCGCTGTCCTTGATATGGGCGATCTTGGTCTTCAGCTTGCTGCCCTCCTTGCGCGCCGCCACGGCGCGGCCTGCCGGCGCACTGCCCGTCTTGAAGAAGGACATTGTCTGCTGCAGCTGCTCGGCCTGGCTGCTCATCTCCTCGGCGGTGGCCGCCAGCTCCTCCGAGGCGGAGGCGTTCTGCTGCGTGGTCTGGTTGAGCTGGCTCATGGCGGTGTTGATCTGGCCGACGCCGGCGGACTGTTCCTCGGAGGCGGCGGTGATCTCCTGCACCAGGTCGGAGGTCTTGCGAATCGACGGCACGATCTCGTCGAGCAGCTTGCCGGCCTTCTCGGCCAGGGCGACGCTGCCCTTGGCCACCTCGCCGATCTCCTGCGCGGCGACCTGGCTGCGCTCGGCCAGCTTCCTCACCTCGGCGGCGACGACGGCGAAGCCCTTGCCGTGCTCGCCGGCACGCGCCGCCTCGATGGCGGCATTCAGCGCCAGCAGGTTGGTCTGGTAGGCGATGTCGTCGATGATGCCGATCTTCTCGGCGATGCTCTTCATCGCCGAGACGGTCTGGCCGACGGCTTCGCCGCCCTCGCCGGCCTCCTTGGCGGCCTTCGAGGCCATGCCGTCGGTCACCTTGGCGTTCTCGGTGTTCTGGCTGATCGAGGCGCTCATCTGCTCGATCGAGGCGCTGGTCTCCTCGACGCTGGCGGCCTGCTCGCTCGAGCCCTGGCTCAGCGACTGCGCCGTCGCGCTGACCTCTTCCGAGGCGCTCGACAGGTTGTCCGCCGCGCTGCGCACCTCGGTGATGATCTGCGAGAGCTTCTCGACCATGTTCTTCATCGCCTCCAACAGCTTGCCGGTCTCGTCGCGCGAGGTGACCTCGATGCGCACCGCCATGTCGCCTTCGGCGAGACGATTGGCCACCGAGACCGCCTCATTGAGGGGCCGGGTGATGCTGCGCACGATCCAGAAGGCGATGCCGAAGGCGAACAGGAAGGCGGCAATGGCCATCGACAGCGTCAGCGTGCGGGCCTGCTGGTATTCCGCCGAAGCCGCTTCGCCCAGTTCGGTCATCAGGTCGCCCTGGAACTTGACGAGGTCGTTGACCCGCAGGCGGTACTCGGTCGCCGCCGGGCGGAAGCCGGAATCCAGGAAGGCGCGGCCTTCCTCGACCTTGCCGTCCTCGACGAACTTGATGATCTGGTTCTGCGTGCCGATGTAGCGCTCGCGTGCCTGCAGGATCTGCTCGAACATCTCCTTGCCCTTCGGATGCGCCAGCGTCGGCTTGAGCGTATCCCAGGCCTTGGCGATGCTGACGCGCGCCGCGAGGATGCGCTCCTTGGCGCGCTGCTGGCCGCCCTTGTCCTCGGCCAGCAGCATGTCGCGCGCGCTGAGCCCGATTTCGTTCACGCCGGCCAGGCCGTCCTGCAGCAGCAGCACCTTCGGCCACATGTTCTTCGTGATGTTCTCCATCGAGGCGTTGAGATTGGCCAGGCGCGTCACGCCGATCACGGCGATGGCGACGAGGAGGGCCACCACGATGCCGAAGCCCAGCGCAAGTCGCACTCCTATCTTCATGTTGCTAAACATAACGGTACCTCCTTACAAGATTGCAGTTGGGGCCATTCCTGGCCGGACGGATTGCATGACGCTGGCGGTTTGTTCGTTTTCCCGGCTCGCCGCCTGCTGAACGAGTGCCGGCACATCCAGAATCAATGCCACTTCGCCGCTTCCCAGGATCGTCGATCCGGAAATGCCGCGCAGGTGGCGGAAAACCTGCCCCAGCGGCTTGATCACCGTCTGGAACTCGCCTAAAAGCTGGTCGACCACCAGTCCGGCCTTCTGGCCGCCGAACTGCACGACGACGACGTTCTCCCGCCGCGCCGGCTCGCCCTCGATCGCCAGCAGTTCGCGCAGGCGGATGAAGGGCAGCACTTCGCCGCGCAGGTTCAGGTAGCGGCGCGTCTCGGCCGACTGCCGGTCCGCCTCGGACAGCTCGAGGCACTCGACCACCATGTCGAGCGGAACGACGAGGGAGGATTCGCCCACCTCGATCAGGAAGCCGTCGATGATGGCCAGCGTCAGCGGCAGGCGAATGCGGAAGGTGGTGCCCTCGCCCGGGCGGCTGTCGAGATCGATGCTGCCGCGCAGGGCCTCGATGTTGCGGCGGACGACATCCATGCCGACGCCGCGTCCGGACAGGTTGGTCACCTGCTCCGCGGTGGAAAAGCCGGGTTCGAAGACCAGGTTGTAGATTTCATGGTCGGCCAGCGTCTGCGTCGGGGCGACGATGCCCTTCTCGATCGCCTTGCCGAGGATCTTGTCGCGGTTCAATCCGCCGCCGTCGTCCGCAACCTCGATGACGATGCTGCCCGATTCGTGGAAGGCGTTGAGGCGGATGGTGCCGCCGGCCGGCTTGCCGCGCGACGCGCGCACCTCAGCCGGCTCGATGCCGTGATCGATGGAATTGCGCACGAGATGCGTGAGCGGATCGGTGATCTTCTCGACGACGGTCTTGTCCAGTTCGGTCTCGCCGCCGCTGATCGCCAGGGCAATCTCCTTGCCCAGTTCCCGGCTGACATCGCGCACGACGCGCTGGAAGCGATTGAAGGTCTCGCCGATCTCGACCATGCGCAGGCTCAGCGCGCTGTCGCGGATCTCCTCGACCAGCCGCCCCATCAGCGACATGGCCTCGTGCAAGGCGCCGTCGGCCGTGCGCCGGGCGAGCAGCGTCGCCGAGGCGCCGGCGATCACCATCTCGCCGACCTGGTTGATCAATTCCTCCAGCTTGTCGGCGTCGACCCGGATGAAGCGATTCTCGGTGGCACGCTTGTCCTTGATCTGCTTCTGCTTGTCGAGCGCCGCCTGGACCACGGCCTCCTGCACGACGTTCTCCTCGACGAGGATCTCGCCGACGCGCGGCTTGCCGCCGGCCGCCTGCTGCTGCTCCGCCAGCGCATGCGCCAGTTCGGCCTGCGTGACGGCGCCGCTGGCAACGAGAATTTCGCCGATGCGGTCGTTGTCTTCCGGCAGGGCGGCGATCAGCTGGACGAATTCCCCGATCCGGCTGTTCGGCGGCAGGATGCGGATCTGGCAATCCTCGCGCACGAATTCGAAGGCGCCCTCGATCGTTTCCTTGCTGGCTTCGCTCCTGAGGTCGATCTCGAAGCCCAGGTAGCAGGACTCGGGGTCCATTTCGGCGGCCTCGGGCATGGCATCGCACAGGGTCGTCGTGCTGACGACGTCGCCCAGCGTGGTCAGGTAGCGCAGGAACGAGGCCGGGTCCATGCCGTTGCGCAGGACATCGCGACCGAAGCGCAGGGAGATGTGCCAGGCGCCGTTGCCGACCGGCTCGCCCCCGTCCCGGGCCAGGCTGGCCTCCTGCTCGACCGGCGGCTCGATGGCCTGCGCGACCTCGGGCACGCCGGCCGGGGAGAACTTGCCGAGACGTTCGAGCAGGGCCGCCTGGCGCGCTTCCATCGCCGCCGGGTCGGCCGGCTGGTCGCCTGCGGCGGTGCCGACCAGATGGCCGATATGGTCGCCGCACTCCAGCATCAGCGCGGTCAGGGTGTCGTTCACCGGCACTTCGTTGTTGCGGGCGCGGTCGAGCAGGCTTTCCACCACGTGGGTGAAGCGGACGATGTCGTCGAGCCCGAACAGCCCGGCCGAGCCCTTGATGGTGTGGATGGCGCGGAAGGTGGCGTTCATCGCGTCGGCATCGTCGGGGTGCCGCTCCAGTTCCAGCAGGGAATCCTCCATGCTCAGGAGCAGCTCCCGGCTTTCGACGATGAAGGTCTGCAATGCGGCTTCGAGGTTCATGCCTTGCCTCCATTCGCGGTGCGGCCCGGTTCCTGCGCCGGGATCACCACCGGATCGCCGAACAGGGCCGCCATGTCATATAGTTCGATCAGTTCCATCACCGGGCGGCTGTGACCGACGAGCTGCAATGTCTTGTTCGCGGCGGCGGCGTGGCGCTTGGCCAGCACCAGCACCTGCAGGCCGGCCGTGTCGATGTCCGATACGGCCGAAAGGTTGATCTCCATTTCGGCGCATGCGCCGACGGCGCCGATCAGGCCTTCCTTCAGTTCGGCGGCAGCGTAGATCGTGAGTTCGCCGCCGAGCGCCACCGCGCACCGGCCGTTCGTGTTCTGCACGCTGATCTCCATGTCGCCCTTCCTCTCCGCCCTCAGGGCATCACCAGCTTGGAAACCGCGGTCAGCATCTGCGCCGGCTGGAATGGCTTGACCACCCAGGCCTTGGCGCCGGCGGCCTGTCCTTCCTGCTTCTTGGCTTCCTGCGATTCGGTCGTCAGCATGATGATCGGCACGAATTTGTGCTCCGGGATCTTCTTCACCTCCTTGACGAAGGTGATGCCGTCCATGTTCGGCATGTTCACGTCGCTGATGATGAGATGCACTTTCTGGCCGGCAATCTTGCCGAGCGCATCCTTGCCGTCGCAGGCCTCGATCACGTCGTAGCCCGCCCCTTTCAGGGCGATGCCCACGACCTGGCGCAGCGAACTGGAATCGTCCACCACGAGAATCGTCTTTGCCATGCTTGCTCTCCTGTCAGAAGAAGGTGATTTCGGATTCCTGCGGCCGCGCATCCTGGCCGCCGGCATGGACGGCATGCTGCTCGACCATGGTGTAGGTGTTCGCCAGCTGGTTCAGCCAGCCTTCGACATCGAAGGCTGCGTTCCCGCCGCCCGATGCGGAAACCTGCTGGCCGAGCTTTTCCAGGTCGTTCTGGATGTGCACGAGCATCTGGCTGACGCGGTCCTGGAACTGCAGCGAAACGAGCACGTCGGTCACCTCGCCGCGGATGCCGGTGCTTTCCCGCTGCAGGATCTCCGACGACGTTCCCAGCGCATCCGCCGCCGTGGAGAACCGCCCGAGGATGCCCGCCACCGCCGAATCGGCGCCCCGGATGGTCGTCTCGTCGAGCTTCGCCGTCTGGTCCGCCGCATCCAGCGTGGCGGCGATCGCGGCATTGACCGCATCGACCTTTTCGGTGATCCGCTTGCCGGTCTCGCCGGATTGGGTCGACAGCTTGCGCACGGCGTCGGCGACCACGGCGAAGCCGCGCCCGGCTTCGCCCGCCCGTGCCGCCTCGATGGCGGCATTCAGCGCCAGCAGATTGGTCTGGCCGGCGATGCTGCCGACGTCGGCCGCCATCTGCTTCAGTTCGCCGGTGAACCCCGCCAGGCAGGCAATCTCGCGCAGCATCTCCCGCTTGTTCTCGAGGGCCTTGTGCAGGGAGCGCGTGATGGCCTCCAGTTCGGTCCGGCTGGCCTCCAGCGTCGCCACCATGCCGCCGCTGCCCATGCCGCCGGCGGCATCGCGCGAGGCCGCCTCGGCCGCCTCGAGCTTCTCGGCGATGCCCGCGAAGCGTCCGGACAATGACGTGATCGCGTCCTCGGTCTGCCTGCGCGCGGCATCGATCTGCCGCGCCCACACGGGCAGGACGCTTCGACACAGCGCATCCAGTCCGTCCCCGCGGCGTTCGGCCGCCCTGGCGGCCGCCTCGGCCCGGTGCTCCGCCTCCGCCTGCTCCAGGACCTGTCGGACATGCCGCCGGCAGGCGGCCAGGGATAAACGGCCCGCCACGACGCCGGCCACCACCAGCAGCGTCGCCAGCGCGACGCGGATGCCGCCGCCGTCCCCCGCGGCGAGCAGCAGGATCCCGCCCAGCACCGCGACTGCGGGCGCATGCAGCCACGGCAGGCCCGCCTCGCTCATTGCCGGAACATTCTTGTCCGTCATGCTTCCACCTCCGCCAATCGCCTGACGGTCGCCGTCAGGCTTTCCAGATCCATCGGTTTGTCGAAGAAGTAATCCGCCCCGCCCGCCACGCAGCGCTTGCGATACAGCGCGTAGTTGCTGAACATCAGCACGCGGGTCGTCGGCCGCTCGTGCTTGATCGTCTCCAGCAGATCCAGTCCGCTGCCATCCGGCAACTGGACGTCGAGGATCACCATTTCCGGTTTCAGCTCGCGGAATCGCTCGGTGCCCTGGCGCAGATCTCCCGCCACCTCGGCCTGCACGCCGGGCAGGCTCGCCATGATGGTGCGCAGCCGTTCGCTCACCGGCCGCGAATCCTCAACTATCAGCAATCTCATCGTCACGTGTTCCGTCCTGTCAGACTGAGTAACGACGCCAGGCTTGGGGTTCAGGAGTCGGAAATGCCGGATATTGCTTTAGGCATTAACCGTCCTTGCCGTCGGAATACGCCTACGGCATGTCAGACAAACACCTACAAGGAGAGAAAAGGGGAAGGGCGCTATTCCTGCGCCAGGCCGTGCCGGATGGCATAGCGGATAAGGTCGGCATTGTTGTCCACGCCGAGCTTCTGCATCAGCCGCATCTTGTGCGTGCTGATGGTCTTCGCGCTCAGGTTGAGCGAGGCGCCGATCTCGCCGATGGCCTCGCCGCCGACGATCCTCCGCAGCACCTGGAACTCGCGGTCGGAGAGGCATTCGTGCGGCGCCTTGTCGCTGTCGCCGACCTCGAAGACGATGGCGTCGACCAGGGCCGGGTCGATGAAGCGGCCGCCGCCAGCCACCTTGCGGATGGCGGAGAGGAGGATGGCCGGATCGCTGTCCTTGGTGACGTAGCCGGAGGCGCCGGCGCGCAAGGCCCGCGACACCACCTGGCCTTCGTTATGCATGCTCAGCACCAGGATCGGCAGGTCCGGCTTGTCGCCGCGCACCCGGCGCACCAGGTCGACCCCGCTCAGGCCGGGCATCGTCATGTCCAGCAGCAGCAGGTCGGGGTCGGCCTGCCGGACCTTGTCGATCACCTCCGCCCCGTGGGTGGCCTCGCCGGCCGCAACGATGTCCGTCGTGGTCGCGATGATCTGCTTCAGGCCGCCGCGCACGATGGCATGGTCGTCGGCAATCAGTATCCGGATCATGTCTGTCCTTCGGGTAAATGGGGAATGTGAATCGAGACCGTGGTTCCGCGTCCGGCGCCGCTGTCGATCGTGAGCGAGCCGCCCAGCACCTGCACCCGCTCGCGGATGCCCAGCAAACCGAAGGAAGGACCATGGCTTGCCGCCTCGTAGTCGAAGCCGCGGCCGTCGTCCCTGACTTCCAGGCGCAGCGCATCCCCGTCGCGCTTCAGGGAAACCGCGACCGAGGCGGCGTCGGCATGGCGCATCACGTTGGTGAGCGACTCCTGCACGATGCGGAATACGGCCGTGGCCAGCGCGTCGTCCAGGTCGATCTCGCCGCCGGAGAGGTTCAGTTCGTAGGCGATGCCCGTGCGCTGGCCGAAATCCTCCACCAGCCACTCCAGCGCCGGCCCGATGCCCAGGTTGAGCGCCGCCGGCCGCAGGTTGCTCGCCACCTGGCGCACCACGCGGATGGTCTTCTCCACCAGCTCGCGCATGTCGTCCGTGCGCCGGCCGACCTCCGGATCGGCGCCGGACTGCATGCGCAGCAGGGAGATGTCCATTTTCAGGGCGGTCAGGAGCTGCCCGAGCTCGTCGTGGATCTCCAGGGCGATGCGCTTGCGCTCCCCTTCGCGGACGGCATCGTGGTGGGCCGCCAGTTCGCGCAGGCGCGTGCGCGACTCGATCAGCTCCTGCTCCATCGTCTTGCGCGAAGTGATGTCGAGGACCTGCCCGATGAAATACAGCGGCGCCTGCTCCCGGTCCAGCACGAGGGCGACGGACAGCACGCCCCAGACGACATGTCCCTGCCGATGGTAAAGGCGCAACTCGATCCCGTAGTGCCTGAGCTTCCCCGCCAGCACCTGGCGCTCGAATTCGGCGGCCTTGGCCAGATCGTCCGGGTGGGTGATCTCCTTCAGGCGCTTGTGCAGCAATTCCTCTTCGCTGTAGCCGAGCGTCTCGCACAAGGCGCTGTTGGCCAGCAGGAAGCGCCCGGTCAGGTCATACAGGGTGATGCCCACCGCCGCCGAATCGAAGGTGGTCTGGAACAGTTCCTTGCTGACGCGCAGCTCCTCGGCCGCCCGCTGCCGCTCGGTGATGTCCTCGTTGACGACGATGGCGCCCTCGATCTCGCCCTGCGGTCCCACCAGCGGCGCCGCCGAATTCAGCACGGTCTTGAAGCTGCCGTCGAAGCACTGGATGTTGATCGCTTCGCCGATCGAGGTTTCCCCCCCGGAGATGGCGCGCTCCAGCGCCCATTCCCCGCGTTCGATGCGCTTGCCGCTGTCCGCCCACCAGCCCTTGTATTTCCCCCGGCCCTGCACTGCGGACCGTTCCGCCCCGGCCCAGATGCGCTGGCCGGCCGGATTCTCCACGATGACCCGTCCGCCGCCGTCGGTCACCCAGACGCCGACGGGCAGGGTGTCCAGCACCTTGCGCAGGAGCGCCTGCGATTTCTCGAGTTCGGTCACATTGCCTGCGATCCGGCTCATGTCGCGCTGGATGTCGCCGGCCATGCGGTCGAAGGTGCGCGCCAGGTCGCCGATCTCGTCTGCCGAGTCGAGCTTCGTGCGGATGTCGTAGTCCCCCTTGGCGAAGCGCTGGCTGGCCAGCGTCAGCTTCTGCAATGGCTGCACGATCTGGACGCGGATGGCCAGCAGGGCGGCAGCGAGGATGGCCAGGTCGAGGAAGGCCAGGAGATACAGGCCGAAGGCGGCGCTGTTCTCGATCTCCATGATCTGGCGGCTCAGCACGGCAGCCAGGGCATCGGCGCGGGTCAGCATCTCGTTGCCGCGCTCGAACAGCGCGTCGAGGGCGCGATCCGGGTCGCGGCCGGCCCGGAAGACGTCCAGCGCGGCGTTCACTTCGGCACGGTAGTCGTGCAGGATCAGGCGCAAGGGCTCGATCAGCGGCTGCAATTCTTCAGGCGGTTCGCGCACCTCGAACCCCAGCGCATTGCCGCCGCCGGAAAGCGTGCGGATCACCTCGTCGAGTCGTTCCAGGCCCTGCTCCACCGATGCCCGGCTGGACTTGCCCTCCGCCATCCGGATGGTGTCCAGCTGGATGCGCTGGCTGGTCCAGCGTATGCTGCCGATGACATTGACTAGGGTCGTCGCACCCCTGAGCAGTGACAACGTCGAGTCGATGACCAGCCAGTTCGACACGCCGACCACGGCCAGGGCGGCAAAGACGAGCAGGAATTTCCGGCTGATGGTCAGGCGCACAAAGCGCCGCCCTGTCGATGCCTCGACCGGTGCGCCTGCCTGGATTGTCTGCTCTTCAGCCTGCATGGGAGGGAGTTCCCCGGCGCGAGCGTGAAGGCTCGCGCCGTTACGAATCCCTGCAGGGTCGGGGCAGGATGGAATCAATGGTCAGCCGGTAATCGAAATAATGATACCGCCTTTATCAATGATCCTATCGGCAAACCTGCGGGTTTCTTTAATGTCCACAAGGCCTTCCGGGTTGTTGTGGCGCAACGCAACGGCCTTCCCCGCCAATCTCGGCTAAGATACGCGCCTTCCCGCCGGCCGCCATGAACGCCCAAACCGACTTGTCCCAGCACACCCCGATGATGCAGCAGTACCTGCGCCTGAAGGCGCAGTACCCGGACCTGCTGCTGTTCTATCGGATGGGGGACTTCTACGAGCTGTTCTACGAGGACGCCGAGAAGGCTGCCCGCCTGCTCGACATCACCCTGACCACCCGCGGCCAGTCGGCCGGCCGGCCGATCCGCATGGCCGGCGTGCCCTTCCACGCCGTCGAGCAGTACCTGGCGCGGCTGGTGAAGCTGGGCGAATCGGTGGTGATCTGCGAGCAGATCGGCGACCCGGCCACCTCGAAAGGGCCGGTCGAGCGCGCCGTGACGCGCATCGTCACCCCCGGCACCCTCACCGATTCGGCCCTGCTCGACGACAAGACCGACAGCCTGCTGCTGGCGCTCGCGCCGCAGAAAAACCTGGTCGGTCTGGCCTGGCTGAACCTCGCCAACGGCGATTTCCGCTTGCTGGAAGTCGGTCCTGGTGCCCTTGCCGCGCAACTCGAGCGCCTGCGCCCGGCGGAGATCCTGCTGCCCGACGGCGCCCCCGAGGGCTTCCCGGCGGGGGCCGCGGCGCCAATCCGGCGCCTGCCCGACTGGCACTTCGACCGCGACGCCGCCTCGCGCGGACTGACTTTGCATTTCGGCACGCGCGACCTCGCCGCCTTCCTGCCGGATGCCGGGCCCGAGGCGCCGACCGCCGCGCTGGCCGCCGCCGGCGCACTGTATCAATACGCCAAGACCACGCAGAACCAGGCGCTGGCCCACATCACCACCCTCACGCTCGAGCGCGAAAGCGAATGGCTGCGCCTGGACGCCGCCACCCGGCGCAACCTGGAGCTGACCGAGACCCTGCGCGGCGAGCCGTCGCCCTCCCTGCTCTCCCTGCTCGACGATTGCCGCACCTCCATGGGCTCGCGCTGGCTGCGCCACTGCCTGCACCATCCTCTCGCCGATCGCAGCGCCGCGGCGGCGCGCCACGAAGCCGTCGCGGAACTCGCCGGCGAGGCCGGCAACGGCCCCTTCGCCGCGCTGCAGTCGGCGCTGCGCGGCTTTACCGACGTCGAGCGCATCACCGCGCGCATCGCCCTGCGCAGCGCGCGCCCGCGTGACTTGTCCGCCCTGCGCGACAGCCTGGCCGGCCTGGAGGCGCTGCGCGCGCCGCTGGCGGCGGCGGAATCCGCCCGCCTTGCCGCCCTGCGCGCCGACCTCGCCACGCCACAGGAGTGCCTCGATCTGCTGACGCGGTCGATTGCGCCGGAACCTGCCGCGGTACTGCGCGACGGCGGCGTCATCCATGAGGGCTTCGATGCCGAGCTCGACGAGTTGCGCGCCATCCAGCAGAACTGCGGCGCCTTCCTGCTCGAGCTGGAAGCGCGCGAGCGCGCCCGCACCGGCATCGCCAACCTGCGCGTCGAGTACAACCGCGTGCATGGTTTCTACATCGAGGTCAGTCACGCCAATACGGCCAAGGTGCCGGACGACTACCGCCGCCGGCAGACGCTGAAGAACGCCGAGCGCTACATCACGCCGGAACTGAAGGCCTTCGAGGACAAGGCGCTGTCGGCGCAGGAGCGCGCGCTCTCGCGCGAAAAGCTGCTCTACGAGGAACTGCTGACGCGGCTGGCGGACGACATCCCGGCGCTGCAGCGCATCGCCCGCGCCGTGGCGCTGGCGGACGGCCTCGCCGCCTTCGCCGCCATCTCGGTGCGCGCCAACTGGTGCCGGCCGCAATTCTCGGATTCCTTCTCGCTCGAGATCGAGGCCGGCCGCCATCCGGTGGTGGAGGTCCAGGTCGACAGCTTCATCGCCAACGACTGCCGCTTCGACCCAACCCGGCGCATGCTGCTCGTCACCGGCCCCAACATGGGCGGCAAGTCGACCTACATGCGCCAGGTGGCGCTGATCGTGCTGCTCGCCCACTGCGGCGCCTTCGTGCCGGCGAAGGCTGCGCGCATCGGTCCGGTCGACGCCATCTACACGCGCATCGGCGCCTCCGACGACCTCGCCTCGGGCCGCTCCACCTTCATGGTCGAGATGACCGAGGCGGCGTCGATCCTGCACGGCGCCACCGAACACAGCCTGGTGCTGATGGACGAGGTCGGCCGCGGCACCTCCACCTTCGACGGCATGGCGCTGGCCTTCGCCATCGCCCGCCACCTGCTGGAGAAGAACCGCGGCTACGCCCTGTTCTCCACCCACTACTTCGAGCTGACGCGGCTGGCCGAGGACTACGCCGAGTGCGCAAACGTGCATCTGGATGCCGTCGAGCACGGCCACAGCATCGTCTTCCTGCACGCCGTCGAGGAAGGCCCGGCCAGCCAGAGCTACGGCATCCAGGTGGCGGCACTCGCCGGCATCCCCGGCAGCGTCATCCGCGAGGCCAAGCGCCGCCTGCGCCAATTGGAAAATCGGGAAATCGACACGGGTCCGCAGGGCGACCTCTTCGCCGCCGCGCCGGAGCCGGTCGAGGCGGAACCCCACCCGGCGCTCGACGCCCTGCGCGCGCTCGATCCGGACGGACTGAGCCCGCGCGAGGCCCTGGAAAAACTCTACGAGCTGGCGCGGCTCGCCAAGTAAGCCGCGGAGAGGAAAGTCAGTCGCCGCAAGGCGGCGACCGCTCAGTGGTGGTGGTGTCCCTCGGGGCCGTGCACGTGGCCGTGCTCCAGTTCCTCGGCGGTCGCCGCGCGGACGTCGGAGACGGTGCAATTGAAGACCAGCGCAGTGCCGGCCAGGGGATGGTTGCCGTCGACCACCACCTTGTCGCCCTCGATGTCGGTGATGGTGTACACCATGTCGTCGTCGCCGTCCTCGGTCGCCCGCTCGAACTGCATGCCGACCTGGATGCCCTCGGGGAACATGGCCAGCTGCTCGACGCGCACCAGCTCCGCATCGTATTCGCCGAAGGCGTCCTCCGGCTGCAGCTTGACCTCCAGCTGCTCTCCGACCGTCTTGCCGTGCAGCGCCTCCTCGATGCGCGAGAAGATGCCGTCGTAGCCGCCGTGGAGGTAGACCAGCGGGCGCTGGCCGTCGTCGATGAGGTTGCCGTCGGGATCGGTGACGCGGTAGTTGAGTGTGACGACGGTGTCCTTGGCGATCTGCATGGCGGTTCCTTTTGCCTTTAACTTTAGTCCAGCTGCTTGACCAGCGCCAGGACCTCCAGCGCATGGCCTTTCGGGTTGACGCCATACAATGCGTGACGCAAGACGCCTTTCTTGTCGATGATGAAGGTCGAGCGCACGATGCCCGGCTTCTTCACGCCGTCCTTTTCCTTCATCTGCCAGACGCCGTAGCGCTTGCAGATTTCCCCCTCCGTGTCCGCCAGCAGGCGCACGGAGAGGCCGTGCTTGTCGCGGAACTCGGCGTGGCTGATGCAGTCGTCGCGCGACACGCCGATGACGACGCAGCCGTGGCGCGCGAACTCGTCCTCGTGGTCGGAAAAATCGATCGCCTCCATGGTGCAGCCGGGCGTGTCGTCCCTCGGATAGAAGTAGAGGACGGCGTGCTTCTTGCCGCGCAGCTCCGCCAGGTCGAACGACTCCATGTCGGCGTCGGGCAACTCGACGGCGGGTGCGGCTTGTCCGGCTTGCAGCATGCGTTTTCCAGGGAATGATGAAACGTGGGCAAGTTTAACACCGGAATCCGGCGTCAAAGCAAGACAAGGATGTGGCGAGCGGATAACATCGCCCGATGATTCCGCACTGGGAACATTTCCGCCATGAAGCCGACATCGGCGTGCGCGGCCTGGGATCCACGCGCGAGGCCGCCTTCGAGCAGGCGGCGCTCGCCCTGACCGCCGTGCTCACCGACCTGGAGCGCGTCGCGCCGCAACGCGCCGTGCGCATCGCCTGCAGCGCGCCCGACGATGCACTATTGTTCTGCGACTGGCTGAATGCCCTGATCTACGAGATGGCGACGCGGCACATGCTGTTCGCCCGTTTCGAGGTCCGCATCGCCGACGGTCATCTCGAGGCCACGGCCTGGGGCGAGCCGGTGGATATCCAAAAGCACCGCCCCGCCGTCGAGATCAAGGGCGCCACCTATACCGAACTCGACGTGCGCCGGCTGCCCGACGGCAGCTGGCTGGCGCAATGCGTGGTGGACGTCTGAGGGATCGTCGATGGATCTTTCCGCTTTCGAACGGCGCACGGATTACGAATGGGCCTACCCGGCGCGCGGCCGCATGCGCGTGCCGGTCGTCATCTACGCCTCCCGCGAGTTGATGCAGGCGATGGATGCCAAGGTGCTCGAGCAGGCGGCCAACGTCGCCGCCCTGCCCGGCATCGTCCAGGCCTCGTATGCCATGCCCGACGCGCACTGGGGCTACGGTTTTCCCATCGGCGGCGTTGCCGCCTTCGATCCGGACGAGGGCGTGGTCTCGGCCGGCGGCGTCGGCTTCGACATCTCCTGCGGCGTGCGCACCCTGCTCACCGGCCTGCGGCGGGAAGACATCGTCCGCGTCCAGGCGCGCCTGGCCGACACGCTGTTCGCGCGCATCCCGGCCGGCGTCGGCAGCACCGGCGAGCTGCGCCTGTCGGCGGCGGAGATGGATGCCATGCTCAAGGGCGGCGCGCGCTGGGCCGTCGAGCGCGGCTATGGCGGCGAGGCCGACCTCGCCCGCATCGAGGAGCGCGGCACCATGCAAGGCGCCGATCCGAAGGCCGTCTCGGAACAGGCGCGCAAGCGCCAGCGCGACGAGATGGGCACGCTCGGCTCGGGCAACCATTACCTCGAGGTGCAGCACGTCGCCGAGGTGTTCGACGCCGCCGTCGCCGCCGCCTACGGCATCGGGGCCGGCGACGTCGTCGTCAGCATCCATTGCGGCTCGCGCGGGCTCGGCCACCAGATCGGCACAGAATTCCTCAAGGAAATGACGATCGCCGCGCGCGCGGCCGGCATCGAGCTGCCGGACCGCGAGCTGGCCTGCGCGCCGCTCGCCTCGTCGCTGGGCCGGCGCTACCTCGGCGCCATGCGCGCCGCCATCAACTGCGCGCTGGCCAACCGGCAGATCCTCACCCACCTCACCCGCGCCGCCTTCCGCGAAGTGCTGCCGGAAGCGCGGCTGCCGCTGCTCTACGACGTCTCGCACAACACCTGCAAGGAGGAGACGCACGAGGTGAATGGGCGCAAGCGGCGCCTCTTCGTGCACCGCAAGGGCGCCACCCGCGCCTTCGGCCCGGGCCATGCGGAACTGCCGCCGGAATTCCGCGAAGCCGGCCAGCCGGTGCTGATCGGCGGCAGCATGGGCACCGGCTCCTGGATCCTCGCCGGGCTGGCCACCGGCATGGCGCGCGCCTTCGGCTCGGCCTGCCACGGCGCCGGGCGCGCCATGAGCCGCCACGAGGCCTCCCGGCGCTGGCAGGGCCGCGCCCTCGTCGACGAACTGGCCGGGCGCGGCATCCTCATCCGCAGCCCCAGCCTGCGCGGCGTCGCCGAGGAGGCGCCGCTCGCCTACAAGGACGTCTCGGCGGTGGTCGATGCCGCCGACGCCGCCGGCCTGGCGCGCAAGGTGGCGCGGCTGGAGCCGCTGGTCTGCGTGAAGGGATAGGCTCTATACTAGCGCGTAGTTTTCATCGGGACTGCACATGATGCGCTTCAGAACCCTGGCCCTGTTCCTGATGGCCGCCCCGGCCTTCGCCCAGACACCCGAGCGCTGGGACATCCCCTTCGATCCGCGCGACTGGAAGCTCGCCGCCGAGAACCGCGATGGCCGCCTCACCGAGCGCGTCTACGTCGCGCCCGGCGAGAGCGAATACTTCTGGAACGAAAAACTCGTCATCGGCCACCAGCGCATGGCCTTCACGCCGGATGACTACCTCCCCGCCTTCCTGGAATTCCTCAACGAACATTGCCGGCCGTACAAGGTGAAGCCGCTGCAGCAGGAACCGCAAACGGTCCTGCTGCAGTGGGAAGGCGACTGCCGCATCACCGGGCATCAGTTCGAATACCGCCGCGTCGTCGTCGCCAAGGACGGCGTGCACATCCTCGCCTACGCCGCCAAGACCCACCGGCTGTCCGAAGCAAAACGCGAGGCCTGGCTGTCGATCCTGCGCGACGCCAAACTGAAGTAGCCATGCCCGGACGCCTCGAGGTCGCCTCCGGCGACATCACCCGCCTCGCCGTCGACGCCATCGTGAATGCCGCCAACGAGTCGCTGCTCGGCGGCGGCGGCGTCGACGGTGCCATCCACCGTGCGGCAGGCCCGGAACTGCTGGCGCATTGCCGGACGCTGGGCGGCTGCCCGACCGGCGAGGCGAAGCTCACCCCCGGCTTCCGCCTGCCGGCGAAGCACGTCATCCATACCGTCGGGCCGGTCTGGCACGGCGGCAACCGCGGCGAGCCGGAGCGGCTGGCTTCCTGCTACCGCAACTGCTTCCGCCTGGCGAAGGAGCATGGCCTGCGCAGCCTCGCCTTCCCGGCCATCGGCTGCGGCGTCTATGGCTATCCGCCGGAAGCCGCCGCCCGCATCGCCGTGGCCGAATGCCGCCAGGCGCTGGCGGACAACCCGGGCCTAGAACAGGTGCTGCTGGTGGCCTTCGACGAAACCATGGCGGCCGCGCTCAAGCAGGCGGTCGCCGCATCCTGAAGACTGACTTTTTACTCAAGAGACCAACCACATGAAACTCGAAACCATCGCCGTCCACGGCGGCTTCAGCCCCGACCCGACCACCAAGGCCGTGGCGGTGCCGATCTACCAGACCACCTCCTACGCCTTCGACAACACCCAGCACGGCGCGGACCTGTTCGACCTCAAGGTGGCGGGCAACATCTACACCCGCATCATGAACCCGACGCAGGACGTGCTGGAGAAGCGCGTCGCCGCGATGGAAGGCGGCATTGCCGGCCTGGCCCTGGCCTCCGGCATGGCGGCGATCACCTACGCCATCCAGACCATCGCCGAGGCCGGCGACAACATCGTCTCTGCGAGCACCCTCTACGGCGGCACCTACAACCTGTTCGCCCATACCCTGCCGCAGTACGGCATCGACGTGCGCTTCGCCGACTACCGCGAGCCGCATGCCTTCGAAATGCACATCGACGGACGCACCAAGGCGATTTTCTGCGAATCCGTCGGCAACCCGCTCGGCAACATCACCGACTTCGAGAAGCTGGCCGAGATCGCGCATCGCCACGGCATTCCTCTGATCGTCGACAACACCGTGCCCTCGCCCTACCTCTGCCGGCCCTTCGAGCACGGCGCCGACATCGTCGTGCACGCCCTGACCAAGTACCTCGGCGGCCATGGCAACTCCATCGGCGGCATGATCGTCGACTCCGGCAAGTTCCCCTGGGCCGAGCACAAGGCCAAGTTCAAGCGCCTCAACGAGCCGGACGTCTCCTACCACGGCGTGGTGTACACCGAGGCCCTGGGACCGGCCGCCTACATCGGCCGCGCCCGCGTCGTGCCGCTGCGCAACATGGGCGCGGCGATCTCCCCCTTCAACGCCTTCCTCATCCTGCAGGGCGTCGAGACGCTGGCCCTGCGCATGGAGCGCATCTGCGAGAACGCCGTGAAGATCGCCGAATTCCTCAAGTCGCATCCGAAGGTGGGCTGGGTGAACTACGCCGGCCTCAAGGACCACAAGGACTTTCCGCTGGTGCAGAAGTACATGGGCGGCAAGGCCTCGGGCATCCTCAACTTCGGCGTGAAGGGCGGTCGTGACGCGGGCGGGAGGTTCCAGGACGCGCTCGCGCTCGTCACGCGGCTGGTCAACATCGGCGACTGCAAGACGCTGGCCTGCCACCCGGCGACGACCACCCACCGCCAGCTGGGGGCGGACGAGATGGCCAAGGCCGGCGTGTCGGAAGACATGATCCGCCTGTCCATCGGCATCGAGCACATCGACGACCTGATCGCCGACCTCGACCAGGCGCTGAAGGCGGCCTAGAGTCTTTTCTTGAGGAGCGCGGGGAACTCGCCGGCCGGCACCGGCGGGGAAAAGTAGAAGCCCTGCACCTCCTGGCAGCCCATCCGCCGCAGGGTGTCGAGTTGCTCCCGCGTCTCGACGCCCTCGGCGATCACGGTCAGGCCGAGCAGGTGGCCCAGCTTGACGATCGTCTCGGCGATGGTCGAGCCGGAACTGCCGGGCGACAGGTCGGCCACGAAGGCACGGTCGATCTTCAGGCGGTCGAGCGGCAGGCGCTGCAAATGCCCCAGCGAGGAGAAGCCGCTGCCGAAATCGTCGACGGCGATGCTGACGCCGAAGCGCTTCATCCGGCGCAGCGTCTCCACCACCGTTTCGGTCTCGGTCAGCGCCATGCTCTCGGTGATCTCCAGTTCGATGCGCCCCGGGTCGACGCCCGAGCCGACGATGCAGCGGCGCGCCATGCCGATGAAGTCGGGGTCGCGGAACTGCGCCGGCGAGACGTTGACCGACATGCGCAGCCCCGGCAGGCCGGCGCGGTCCCAGTCGCGCAGCTGCTCGCAGGCGGAACACAGCACCCATTCCCCCAGTTCGATGATGAGGTGGGAATATTCCGCCACCGGAATGAAGCGGTTCGGCGGTATGTCCTCCCCGCGGTCGTTCTGCCAGCGCATCAGGGCCTCGGCGCCGACCACCCTGCCGGAAGCGATGTCCACCTGCGGCTGAAAATGCAGGGACAGGCCGCGCTTGGCCTCGGCGGCATGCCGCAGGTCGTGCAGCAGGCCGAGGCGCCGCTGCGCGGCGACCTGCATGTCGCGCGTGAAATACTGCCAGTGCCCGCGCCGCTCGTTCTTGGCACGCGAAAGCGCGATGGTGGCGTTCTTGAACACGTCGGCGCCGCTGCCCTCGGCCTCGCTCAGCCGTTCCAGCCCGATGTAGGGCTGGATCATCAGCGACTGGCCATCCACCACGCTCGGCTCCTCGAACAAGGCGAGCACCTGCGCGGGTTCCAGCAGGCCGTCGGGCCCGAGCAGGCCGAAGGTGCCGCCGGAGACCCGCGCCAGCGTCACCTCGTCCGGGAAGCCGGCGCGCAGGCGCTTGGCGACGGCCTTCAGCAGCAGGTCGCCCGTCGGGTGTCCCAGCGCCGCATTGATGTCGGAAAAGTGGTCGACCTCGACCACCGCCACCGTCCGGTCCTTTTCGCCGCGCCGCAGGCAGTCGTCGATCCTGGAAACGAAGTTCGCCCGGTTCGGCAGCCTGCTGAGCGGATCGAAGTAGGCGAAGAAATCCAGCTTCTGGAACAGCGCCACGTTCTCCAGGCCGGTGGCGATGCTGACGGAGAGGACTTCCGCCATCCGGCGCCCCAGATCGTTCAGCGGCCGGCCGGTCCGCAAATACAGCAGCGCCCGGTTCTCGCCGCTGCCCACGCACAAGGCGATGCCATTGCTCTCGTGCAGGCGGCCGCCGGACATGCCGCAGCGCTCCAGCGCCTCGAGCAGGCCGGGATCGCTGATCGCGACCACGTCCTGCCCGCCGAACGGGGCGAACGCGCCGATGGCGGCGGCGATGAAGAGCTGGTCCTCCCCGTTCGCGTCGCCGTTCGGCAGCCGCCGCGTGCAGAACACGCCGTCGGCCCCCGCGTCGCCGAGCAGCTCGGCCATCAGGCCGAGCGCCTTGTCGGCGAAATCCTCGATGTTCCGCTGCGCCAGCAGCATCGGCGCCGAGCGCACGATCCGGTCCATGCCCCTTTCGCTCTCGAGGACCAGGCGGATCTGCTCGTAGGAGCGGATCGCCGTCGTCAGCGAAGTGATCAGGCGCGTGCGCGTCAGTTCCGACTTGGTCTTGTAGTCGTTGATGTCGTAGTCGCGGATGACCTCGAGTTCGGGTGCATAGCCCGGCTGGCCGGTGCGCAGGATGATGCGGGTATCGGCGCAGCCGAGCTCGTCGCGGATGATGCGCACCAGCTGCAGGCCGGCATCGCCCTTTTCCATGACCACGTCGAGCAGCACGACGGCAATGCCCGGCGTCCTTTCCATGACGCTGCGCGCCTCCTCGGCCGAATAGGCATGCAGGAATTCCAGCGGCCGGCCGGCGATGATGAGGTCCTTGAGGGCGAACAGCGTGGCCGAGTGCACCTCGCGTTCGTCGTCGACGATCAGGATCCGCCATGCCGGGACCGTCCCGGCCGGCGCAGGACGCTCCGCCCCCGCATCGTCGACGATGTCGATGAAGTCGTCCTTGCCCGCCTTCCGGGCGCCCCGGCTCATGGCTCCCGCCCGGCCTGGTCGGGCGCCTTCATGGGCAGGCTGACCTGGAAGCGGGTGCCGCTGCCGGGCTGGCTGCTTGCCTCGATGCGGCCGCCCAGCACCCGCGTCACCAGGTTGTAGACAATGTGCAGCCCCAGGCCGCTGCCGCCGCGGCCGAGCTTGGTGGTGAAGAAAGGATCGAAGACCCGCTTCATGTCGTCTTCCGGAATGCCCACGCCGTCGTCCGTAAACATCAGTTCCACCCCGTGCAGGCCGCGCCGCCGTGTCTTCAGGCGCATGGTGCCTGCCTCGCGGCCCTCGAAGGCATGGGCCAGCGAATTGGTCACCAGGTTCGTTATCACCTGGCCGATCGAACCCGGGTAACTGTCCATAACGACGTTATCGGCCAGTTCCAGTTCGAGCTTGAATGGTGTTTTCTTGAGCATCGGCGCCAGGGTGGTCGCCACCTCCTCGACAACCAGCTTGAGGTCGAAGCGGCGCCGCTGGGCGCTGGCCTGGTCGACCGCCACCTGCTTGAAGCTGCTGACCAGGTCGTTCGCCTGGGACAGGCTGCGCAGCAGCAATTCGCTGGCGGTGCGCGCATCCTCCAGGAAATTGTCCAGGGTCGATCGCTTCAGCCTGCCCGCCGCGACCGCCCTGCCGAACTCATGCGTCTTGTCCTGCAGGGTGCTGGCGACGGTCACGCTGTTGCCGATCGGGGTGTTCAGCTCGTGGGCGACGCCCGCCACCAGCGATCCCAGCGCGGCGAGCTTCTCCGCTCGGACCAGTTCATGCTGGGCCAGCTTGAGCGACTCCAGGGTTTCCGCCAGTTCGGCGTTGGCGCTGGCCAGCCTGGCGGTCCGCTCGAAGACGCGGGCCTCCAACCGCATGTTGAGCTCCTCGATCTCGCACTGCGTGCGGCGATGCTCGGTCACGTCATGCGCGCCCCACAGCAGCACCTTCCTGCCGTTCAGCTCGAAGACCTGCCCCGACAGTTCGCAGAGCATCTCCGCCCCGTCGCCGCGGCGGAAGCGCACCTCGCGGTTGAGCACCTGCGGATGCGCATCGAGGTCGGCGAACAGCTGGCGCCTTTCCCTCGGATCCAGCCAGAGCCCGATATCCAGGCTGGTCTTGCCGAGCATGCGCTCGCGCGGATAGCCGAACTGCCTTTCCCAGGTTTCGTTCACGTCGAGGTAGACACCTTCCGGGATCGAGGTCACGCCGAGAGCCACCGGCGAGCGATGGAAGATCGTCGAGAACTTCTCCTCGGAGATGCGCAACAAGGCCTCCGCCTGCCGCTTCTCGGTAATGTCATGCACGTCCCACAGCACGTAGCGCGTGTCGTTGAGCTCGAAGACCTTGGCGGAGATGTCGGCCAGGATGGGCGTGCCGTCCTTGGCCTTGTACCAGACTTCCCGCCCGTCGACCTCGCCGGTCCTGCCGAGGGTCTCGATCACCTGTCGCCGCTCCTCGAAGTCCACCCAGAAATCCAGCTCCTGGGGGGTTTTCCCGACCACCTCCTCGCGCCGGTAGCCGAACTTGCGCAACCAGGCCTCGTTGATGTCAATATAGACCGCGTCCTCGTAGCGCACCACGGCCATCGGCTCGGGACCGAGCGCGAAGAACTTCTGGAATTTTTCCTCGCTCTCGCGCAGGCCCGCCTCGGCCGCCGCCCGCGCCCGCTCCAGCGCCTTTTGCGCCGTCACGTCGCGCGTCACCAGCAGCAGCAGGCGCTGGCCCTGCCAGTCGAAGATGCTGCCGGAGGCCTCGCAGATCATCTCGCGGCCGTCCTTGCGGCGTATGGAAATTTCCCGGCTGCGCACCATGCCCTCGCGCATCACGTCCTCGACCAGCCGCTGGCGCTGCTCCGGATGCACCCAGATGCCGAGCTCGGCCGTCGGCCTGCCGACCGCCTCCTCGCGGGTGTAGCCCATCATGGTTTCCCACTGATGGTTCATGTCCACGAACCGGCCCTCGTCGAGGCTGCTGATCGTCACCAGGTCGGGCAGCAGGTAGAACACCCGCGACACCCGTTCCTCGCTCTCCTGCAGCGCCTTCTCCATGCGCCGCCGCTCGGTCACGTCGTGGGTGCCCCACAGGATGTACCGGGCCTGCCCGACCGTCACGACCCGCGCCGAGATCTGCACGACGATGAAATCGCCGTTCTTGCGCCGCAGCCGGATCTCGCCGCTGCGGGCCTGGTTGCGGCGAAGGATGTCCTCGTACATCCGGCTGCGGTCCTCGGGGTTTTCCCACAGGCCGAGGTCCAGCGCGCTGCGCCCGACCACCTCGCCCTGGCTATAGCCGAAGGTGCGCTCCCAGGCCTCGTTGACCTGGAGGTATTCCCCGCCCGGATAGCGGGCGACGGCAAACGGCTCGGGCGACAGCGCGAAGAAGCTGGAGAAGCGCTCCTCGCTCTCGCGCAGGGCCTGCTCCGACTGTTTGCGCGCATTGACGTCCTCGATGGTGCCGGCGAAGCCGAGCAGGCTGTCCCCCTCGACGATGGGCGCGACGTGGACGCGCGCCCAGGACAGGTTGCCGTCCCGCCGCACGTAGCGGCGCTCGCTGACGAAGGGCTTGCGTTCCGCCAGGGCCATCCGCCACTGCTGCCTGTGCTGTTCCCGGTCCTCCGGATGCACGTACTCCGCCCAGCGGCCGCTCAAGGCGTCGGCTTCGGTGATGCCGGTGATTTCCATGGCCCGCCGCGAGAAATACGTGACCGTGGCCTCCGCGTCCGTGGCGAACACCCCGAGCATGGAGCCTTCGCTGATGGCGCGGAAGCGCTGCTCGGCAGCATGCAGCGTCTGCTCGACCCGTCTGCGCGCGGTGACGTCGTGGGCCTCGGACACCAGGTAGACCACCTGTCCTGCGGCGTCGCGTATGGGCGTCAGGAAGAAGTTGAAATAGCTGAGCTCCCCGCCGGCCGCGGGATGGGTCGCCTCGAAGCGGTCGTGGCCGCCCGCCGACACCCGCCGGATGGCCTGCCGCAGCCGCTGCCGCTGCTCATCGTCGTGCGCCCACCACGGCGTATCCCAGAACGGCCTGCCGACCGCATCCTGGCGGCGGATGCCGGCCCGTTCCAGCGCCGTGCGATTGACGTCGATCAGCGTGCCGTCGGGCGTCAGCAGCCCGATCAGGCTGCGCGTGGTATCGACGATGGCGCGGTAGCGCTGCTCGCTCTGGATGCCCACATCCTCTGCGGCACGGCGCCCTTCCGCCTCGCGCAGCAGCGCGGCCGTCAGCTTCTCCGCCTCCAGGTGCTGCTTGCGCTGCGTGACCACCAGCAGCACCATGCCGATCGCCAGGTTGATGATCGGTCCGAAGACATAGGAGCGCGGATCCTCGGATGCCGCCGCCAGCTCGGAAAAGGCGAGCACATAGCCGCCATAGAGGGCGAACAGGAAGCCGACGATGCTGTAGCCGACGCCCGGGAACTCCCGCCCGCGCCGCAGCATCGCCAGGCCGGCGAAGAAGAAGACCGCCCCGGCAATCAGGTAGGGGACGATGAGGGGCAGACGGCCCGCTGCGGCCAAACCCGATATCGTGCCCATCGCCGCCGCGGCCAGCAGCCCGATCCGCCAGGGCGCCGCGAAGGTGCCGCCGATGAAGACGCGCGCCCCCATCCCCAGCAGGACCACCACCGCCGTGCCGAACAGCGCCTCGCCGTAGATCGCGGCCGGATAACCCGCCAGGCCGATCATGCGGAAGATGACGCGGCAGGCGCTGGCCGCGTAGGCGGCGGCCCAGTAGCCGAGCGCCTTCTCGCGCCGGTCCACCCGCCACAGGTAAAGGAAGATCCCCGCCAGGACGGCGTTGCCGATGATGGAATTGACGATCGCGGTCTGGACCGGAATGCTGAACATGGTCGACTTGCCCGGCGGCGAAGGCCGCCCCGATGCCGCCTATCTTAGTCTCGCGCCGGGAGCGGGAATGTGCGAAATCTCACGGCCGCTGACGGGGCGGAACGACTCGAATACAATCCCGGAACCCTTCCGAAATCCGGACGACACCGATGAGCGACATCCTGATCCGCCGCAGCCACACCATGACCGCCAAGGCGGCCCGCCAGGCCGCCGAGAAGATCGCCCGCCAGCTCGACGAGGAATTCGACCTGGCCTACGAGTGGGACGACAACGTCCTCACCTTCAAGCGCAGCGGCGTCAGCGGGGAACTGGTCGTGGAAAAGAAGGAAGTGCACATCCGTGTCCGGCTCGGCTTCCTCCTCTTCGCGATCAAGCCGCGCGTCGAGGAGGAGATCCACCGCTTCTTCGACGAGAACTTCGGGCCGGACGCCGGCCCGAAGGTGTGATCAGCCCTTCAGGGATTCGATCAGGGCGATGTAGCGCTGCATCGCATCGTCCTTGCCGGTGCCCTTGATCGCCGCCCAGGCGTCGAACTTGGCACGCCCGATCATGTCGCTGAAGCCGGGACGCTTGCCCTCGACGTCGCCGGCCGTCGCCTGCTTGTACAGGGCGTACAGCTGCAACAGCGTCCGGTTGTCCGGCCGTTCGCTCAGCGTTTTCGACGCCGCCACCGCCGCCTCGAAGCTTGCCTGCAGGTCTGCCATTTTTTTCCTCCCGGATTGTGCGCGGCGGCCGAGCCCGGGCCGCCGTCCGTCCGGTATTATAAGCGAACCGTCCACCCCCTCCGGACCCGTAATCCGATGAGCAAGCGCGAGCGCATCTCCCCGGTCGACACCGCCTGGCTGCGCATGGACCGGCCGACCAACCTGATGATGATCGTCGGCATCATGATGTTCGACGGCGCCATGGACTACGGCCGCCTGCGGCGCACGCTCGAGGCGCGCCTGCTGCCGTTCCGCCGCTTCCGCCAGAAGGTCGTGCACGACGCCACCGGCGCCTGGTGGGAGGACGACGCCGAATTCGACCTCGACGGCCACCTGCACCACGTCGTCCTGCCGCCCGGCGACCACAAGGTCGAATTGCAGAAGATGGCGGCGGAGCTGATGTCCACGCCGCTCGACCCGAACCGTCCGCTGTGGAGCTTCCACCTCGTCGACCGCTACGACGGCGGCTCCGCGCTGGTCGTGCGCATCCACCACTGCATCGCCGACGGCATCGCCCTCATCGGCGTCATGCTCTCGCTCACCGACCTCTCGCCCGACGCCCCCGACCGGCCCGGCCCGCCGCTGGACATGGCGAAGGAGGACGGCCCAGACAGCTTCTTCTGGAACCGCGTCTTCGAGCCGGTCACCCAGGGCATGATCACGGCCATCAACCTGGGCACCCAGGCCTGGCTCAAGTACTTCGAGCTGCTCACCCACCCGGCCCAGCTGCTCGACTACAGCCGGCAGGGCGCCGGCATGGCGGCGGAACTCGCCAACCTGCTCATCATGCCGGCCGACTCGCCGACCCGCTTCAAGGGCAAGCCGGGCGGCACCAAGGCCGTGGCCTGGTCCGAGCCGATGCCGCTCGACGAGATCAAGGCCGTCGGCCGCGCCCTCGGCTGCTCGGTGAACGACCTGCTGCTCTCCTCGGTGGCCGGTGCGATGCGCGTCTACCTTGCGGAACGCGGCGATGCCCTCGACGGCGTCGAGGTGCGCGCCATGGTGCCGGTCAACATGCGATCGAAGGCCGACGAGGGCAAGCTCGGCAACCGCTTCGGCCTGGTCACCCTGCTGCTGCCGGTGTACATGGAGAACCCGTTCGAACGGGTGTTCGAGGTGCGGCGGCGCATGGAAGAGCTGAAGGGCTCCTACCAGCCCGTCGTCGCCCTCGGCGTGCTAGCCGCCACCGGCATGGCGCCGAAATTCGTGCAGGACATCGCCCTCGACATCCTCGCCAACAAGGCCTCCGCGGTGATGACCAACGTGCCGGGGCCGCAGCAGCCGCTCTACATGGCCGGCACGCGCCTCGCGCAGCAGATGTTCTGGGTGCCGCAGAGCGGCGACATCGGCGTCGGGGTGTCGATCCTCAGCTACAACGGCCGCGTGCAGTTCGGCCTCGTCACCGACCGCCACTTCGTCACCGACCCGGAGAACATCGTCTCGCGCTTCCAGCCGGAATTCGAGAAGCTGCTGTATGCCCTGCTGCTGGAGCCCTGGGAGGAACTGCGCACGCCGGAGGAAATCGAGCTGGGCCTGAAGGAGGAACTGCCGGCCGCGCCGCGCAAAGCCGAAATAAAGCCGCGACAGCCGCGCAAAAGGCCCGCCGCCGCCCAGGCGGCGGCCCCTCCGCCGTCCTCCACGGACTGACTTCTACTCTTCCAGCTCTGCCTTCGCCAACTCGACGTCGAGCCGCTCCATCGCGTCGGCCGGCTTGCAGGCGGCGGCATCGTGGTAGAGCTTCTCGGCCTGCTTCATCTTCGACTCGCCGAACAGCATCACCAGGCCGTTGGCGTGCTCGATGCGCGCGATGGCCGAATCCGGATTGAGCTTGAGCGCCTTCTCGTAGTGCTCGACGGCCGCATCCTTCTTCGCGCCGTAGGTCAGGCCGCCGACCATGGCGCCGACCTTGTTGATCACCTCGGCATGGAAGGCACCCAGCGCGATGTGCGCGTCGGCGTGGTCCGGGTTCAGCTTCAGCGCCGCGGTGAGGGCGTCGCGCACCTTGGTGCCGAGGCCCTGCGCCAGCGCCTTCGCCACCGAGATGCCCTGGCTGTAGCGGCCCAGCGCCAGTGCGTGGAAGTAGAAGGCATTCGGATACTTCGGCATCTTCGCCATCTGCTCCTCGCCGCGCGCGGCGGCCTCCTCGAACAGCGCCAGTTTCTTCTTCTCGTTGTCCTCGAGGTAAGTGGCGTAGATGGTCGCCGCCTTGTTGGCGACGGCATAGCCGGGCAGGCCGAGCGAGAGGCCCAATTCGCAGGCCGGCTGGAACTCGCCCTGGTGGTAGAGCCGCCAGGCTTCCTGCACCTGCTCGTCGGCGGGAAACGGCTCGCGGTCGCCGCGATGCAGGCGCTCCCAGTTCTTCTTCAGCGCCGCCCCGGCGTAAACATAAGCCTTGTCCGCATGGGGGAACTTCTTCCAGTTTCCTTTGGCCATCGTGACTCCTCGTTCTATTGTTCGACGTACTCTTTCGAAAGCTGCTGCAGGTGCAGGCGCGACGCCCCCAGCAGGAAGGGCGCCATCATCGACATCACCTGGTACACGCCGCGGCCGAGGCCGCTGCCGGCGTCGCGGCGGCGCGGGTCGCGGGCATATTCAAAGGGCAGCCAGTAGGTGGCGATCACCGCCATGTTGGTCGCCAGCGCCTGGATCTCGCCGGCGTTGGCCTGCATCTCGCCGGTCGCCACCAGCCCCTCGCACAGGGCCGCCGCCGTCTTCACCTTGTGCGCCAGGATCTGCTTGAAATGCACCTCGAGCAGCCGGTTGCGCGACAGCAGGTCGTCGAGGTCGCGGTAAAGAAAGCGGTACTTCCAGATTTCCTCGAAGAGCAGGTGCAGGAACAGCCACATGTCCTCGACGTTGGGCGCACGTCGGGCCGGCGCCGTCAGCGTCCCCTCGATCTCGCGCTCGAATTCGGCGAAGAGCGCGTTGACGATCTCGTCCTTGCTGTGGAAATGGTAGTAGAGATTGCCCGGGCTGATGTTCAGCTCGTCGGCGATCACCGAGGTGGTGACGTTGGGCTCGCCGAATTCGTTGAACAGCCGCAGGCCGGCTTCGAGGATGCGCTCGCGGGTGCGCCGTTTCGGTTTCTTCTCCATGGCCTGCAAAGCATAACACTCCCTCGCCGGGGGAAAAACCGGCGTCAGGCCGCCTTGCGCCCCGTTTCCGCCCGCCGTTTCAGCCAGCGCTCCAGTTCCCCGAGGGAATCTCCCAGGCGATGGCTCGCCGCCAGGAGGGTGTCCTCCTTCTCGGCATGGCCGGCGACGTCATGGTGGATCAGGGAGCGCTTCTCCTTGAGCGCCTCCAGCCGGATGCGGATGCCGTGCCTGGCCAGGATCGGCCCCAGCTCGTGGCGGCGCCGGTAGAGCTCGATGCGCGTCTTCTGGTAGGCGTGCTCGCACAGGCGGCGGCGGCTGGCGTAGCTGAACATGTTGGTGAAGAACATCTCGGCATCGTCGCTGTTCGGCTCGAACAGCACCACGTCGGCATGCTTGTAATCGGTCTGGTACTTGGACAGCCCCACCTGCATGCGCGAGTGGATGATGGAACGGAAGGTCTGCGCCAGCACCACCGGCAGGCCGCCCTCCACCAGCTTGTGGCGGCGGCCGGCGCCGCGCTTGCCGGCCAGTTCGGAATCGAAGGGCACCAGCGGATTGACGCACAGCACCAGCTCGGCGCCCTCCTTCAGGGCCACCGAGGCGTGCAGCGTTTTCTTCAGGGCGCCGTCGACGTAATGCCGGCCGTCGATCTCCACCGGCGGGAACAGCCCCGGCAGCGCCGCGCTGGCCTGCACCGCCGTGGAAATCGGCACATGCTCGCGGCCGGGCGCGCCGAACACCACCGACTCGCCCGAGTCGAGGTCGGTCGCGACGAGGAACAGGCGGCGCTTCAGCTGGCGGAAATCGTTGCTGCGGCCGGGCGCGGTGAAGATGCGGCTGAGGAATTGGTGGATGCCGGCGCTGTTGAAGATGCCGGTCGGGATGGCCTGCGACAGGCGCTGGAAGGACTCGAAGAAACTCTGGCTCCAGGGGTTCGCCAGGTAGTTCCAGATCGAGGCCAGCAGGAGCGGCGGCACCGACAGCGCGCGCAGGGCATATTCGCGGAACGCCGGCTTGAGCAGCAGCTGCGGCTCGAAGGGCTCCTCGGCGGTGTCGCTCTCGATGAACATGTGGCGCATGCGCTCGGGCGTCAGCCCGTTCGCCAGCCCGGCGGCGAGGAAGCCGCCGGAACTCACGCCGACATAGACGTCGAGCGCATTGAAGTCGACGCCCTCGAGCGACTCGGACAGCGCCAGCAGCGCTCCGAGTTCATAAATCCCCCCCAGGGGTCCCCCCCCGGCAAGAGCCAGCCCCACGCGGGAAGGAACGGCCTTGCGCCCCTTCACGCGCGCAGCGCGCGCCTGCACCATGATCCGTCCCTCGAGCCGGAGGGACGCTTACTTCTTCGCGGTGCGGCGGCGCGGAGCCGGCTTCTCCCCGCTCAGGTTCTGCACGACCTCGGTCAGCTCGGCAACGCGCTTCGAGAGGGTTTCGATGTCCTTCTTGGTCGGCACGCCGAGGCTCGACAGCGAGCGGGCGACGCGATCCTCGAAGACCTGCTCCAGCTTGTCCCAGGTGCCGGACGCCTTGGCGGCCGCCTCGGCCATCTTCTTGCCCGTCACCTTGCGCACGAACGACTGGCGGGCCTCGCCCTCCTTCACCAGCGCCTCGAACATTTTCATACCCTCCGCCTGGAATTTCGTGCCGCTGGCCTGGGCCTTGGCAAACGCGCCAAGCCCCGCCAACCAGATCTGCTGCGCCGATTCGCGGACCGTCTGCGCAAATTCGCTGTCCGCCGACGCGCCGCCTGCCAATGCCTTGAGTTTCTTGACCATGGTGCTGCCTCCTGTGCAAAGTTGTATTGCGAACCTTCCGGACTGCCGTCCTGCATTGGCAATCTAGCGGGAATAATTAGGCAAGGCACACTAAAAAGCTGGGGAGTTCACTCTAGAAAAGCCTCTGCCCGGGCCTGCGCGGCCGCAGGCTTCCCATGTATGATATTTCTTCTTCAAGAGGAGGCCCGCATGGACTATTTCGTCACCGGTGCGACCGGTTTCATCGGCAAGCGTCTCGTCAAAAAGCTGCTCGCCCGCCCCGGCAGCACGGTGCATTTCCTCACCCGCGCCAGCGACCCGGAGAGGCTCGAAGCCCTCTACGCATTCTGGGGCGTCGACAGGAGCCGGGCGATTCCCGTCGTCGGCGACCTCAAGGAAAGGCAGCTCGGCGTCTCCCGGGCCGAGCAGAAAAGGCTGAAAGGCCGCATCGACCACTTCTTCCACCTCGCCGCCCTCTACGATCTGGCCGCTTCCGCCGAAGAGGACGAGGCCGTCAACATCGTCGGCACCCGCCATACCCTCGACCTGGCCGAGGCCGTCGAGGCGCGCTGCTTCCACCACATGAGCTCGATCGCCGCCGCCGGCATGTTCGAGGGCATCTTCCGCGAGGACATGTTCGAGGAGGCGGAGAACCTCGACCACCCCTACTTCCGCACCAAGCACGAGGCCGAGGGCATCGTGCGCAAGGAATGCAAGGTGCCCTGGCGCATCTACCGGCCCAGCTCGGTGGTCGGCGACTCGCGCACCGGCGAGATGGACAAGATCGACGGCCCCTACTATTTCTTCAAGATCATCCAGAAGATCCGCAAGATCCTGCCGCCGTGGATGCCGACCGTCGGCCTCGAGGGCGGCCGCATCAACATCGTGCCGGTGGATTTCGTCGTCGGCGCCATGGACCACATCGCCCACCTCGAGGGCCAGGACGGCAAGTGCTTCCACCTCACCGACCCGCACCCGCACCGCGTCGGTGACGTGCTGCAGATCCTCGCCCGCGCCGCCCACGCGCCGGACATGGGCATGCGCATCAACGCCGCCCTGCTCGGCTTCATCCCGCGCGGCGTCAAGAAGAGCCTGATGGCCCTCACCCCGGTGCGGCGCATCCGCAACGCCCTCATGAAGGACCTCGGCCTGCCCGACGACATCCTCGACTTCGTGAACTACCCGACGCGCTTCGACTGCCGCGAGACCGAGAAGGCGCTGGCCGGCACCGGCATCGCCGTGCCGCCGCTGGAGGACTACGCCTGGCGGCTGTGGGACTACTGGGAGCGCCACCTCGACCCCGACCTCTTCATCGACCGCACCCTCAAGGGCCAGGTCAAGGGCAAGGTGGTGCTGGTCACCGGCGGCTCCTCGGGCATCGGCAAGGCCACCGCGCGCAAGCTGGCCGAGGCCGGCGCCATCACCGTCATCGTCGCCCGCGACGAGGAGAAGCTGGCCGAGGCCAAGCGCGAGTTCGCGGCCGACGGCCTCGAACTCGTCGCCTACTCCGCCGACATCTCCGACTTCGCGCAGTGCGACGACTTCGTCCGGCAGGTCAACGAGGAATACGGCGGCGTCGACATCCTCATCAACAACGCCGGCCGCTCGATCCGCCGCGCCATCGAGAACTCCTTCGACCGCTTCCACGATTTCGAGCGCTGCATGCAGCTGAACTATTTCGCCGCGCTGCGCCTGACCATGGGCTTCCTGCCGAAGATGATCGAGAAGAAGAAGGGCCACATCGTCAACATCTCCTCGATCGGCGTGCTGACCAATGCGCCGCGCTTCTCCGCCTACGTCGCCTCGAAGTCGGCGCTGGAGGCCTACTCGCGCTGCGCCGCCTCGGAGTTCGCCGACCGCGGCATCGACTTCACCAGCATCAACATGCCGCTGGTGCGCACGCCGATGATCGCGCCGACCAAGCTCTACCAGAACGTGCCGACGCTCACGCCCGAGGAAGCCGCCGACCTGGTGGTGGAAGCCATCGTGCGCAAGCCGGTGCGCATCGCCACCCGGCTCGGCGTCTTCGGCCAGGTGGTGCACGCCGTCTCGCCGAAGGTGGCGCAGATCATCATGAACACCAGCTTCCGCATGTTCCCCGACTCGTCCGCGGCCACCGGCAGGAAGGAAGGCGATGCGCAGCAGACCGCCGACCAGATCGCCTTCAGCCAGCTGATGCGCGGCATCCACTTCTAACGATAAAGACACCCCGACCCCGACAGGAGCACCCCATGAGCGCACGACCCAAACCCGGCGACCCCGCCCCCGACTTTTCCTGCCACGCCACCGACGGCAGCACCATCCGGCTGTCGGACTTCCGCGGCAAGAAAATCGTGCTGTACTTCTATCCGATGGACGACACGCCCGGCTGCACCGCCCAGGCCTGCAGCCTGCGCGACTTCAACCGCGACATCGCCGCAAAGGGCGCGGCGATCCTCGGCGTCTCCTCGCAGGACGAGGCCTCGCACAAGAAATTCACCTCGAAATACAAGCTGAACTTTCCCCTCCTCGCCGACACCGACCGGACCATGGCCAAGGCCTACGGCGTGGCGGGCTCGGGGCTGTTCGGCGTGGCGCGCGCCCTGACGGGCATGAACGAGCGGGTGACCTTCATCATCGACGAGAAGGGCAGGATCGCCCACGTCCTCGACGATCCCAACTGCCCCAACCACGGGGAGGAAGTACTGAAGCTGCTCTAGGCTTCAAGCTCCGCCAGCAGCAGCCGCTCGATCTCCGGCGAGAAGGCCATCTCGAGGTGGCCGATGCCGGCCAGCGGCACCACCTTCGCCCCTTCCAGAACCGAACTGTCCTGCGGCATGACGTAGTTGTCCTGGCAGCTGTAGATCGACACCGTCTCCGGCAGCGGCACCGCGCCCGGCGCATTGAGGCCGGCCAGCCAGGCGCTGCCGGGCACCATCTGCCGGCCGTTCTCGCCCAGCCCCAGCACCGCCAGCCGGCTGCCGCGGTGCGGCGAGCCCAGCGTCACCAGCTTCGCCACCTTGGCGTTGCCGTGCCGGCGCAGGTAGGCACGCGACACCAGACCGCCCATGCTGTGGCCGACCAGGATCAGCCGCTCCGTGCCGGCGGCGGCGCAGACCTCGTCGATGCGGCGCGCAAGCTGCTCGACGTAGCCGTCGATGTCGTTGAACACCGGGGCGAGGCTGATCGTGCCGACCTGCCAGCCGGCACGCGCCAGGCGGCCGCGCAATTCGAACCAGAAGCCGCGATTGCACTGGTAACCGTGCACCAGCAGCACCGGCAGGCGCCCGCCCTCGGCGCGGCCGACGCGGTCGGCCGCCATGAAGAAGCGCTCGAAGGGCATCACCACGGAGAACAGCAGGCAGAAGGCCGCCAGCTCGCGCAGCGCCATGACGATGCCGCGGCCGGCGCCGATGGCGCAGCCCGCCGGCTGCGGTGCGGCATAGGCGCGCGAGAAGGCGAAGGTGGTGGCGATGATGAGCGCGCGGCCGAGCACGGCAAGAATCATTGCCAGTCCGACGGCCTGCTGCGCCGCCCAGCCGCAGCGGCTCACCAGCAGCCAGCCCAGCAGCAGGTACAGCACGGCTTCGCCGGCCAGCATCAAACGGTGAAGTGTCGAAGCGGCCAAGATGTCCTCCTCAGGCCAGCGCCGGCGCCGGCCGTTTCGTGAGTTCCTCGGCCAGCCGGCTGGCGTTGCGCGCCGCCAGGCCGTAGATCGACAGCTGCGGGTTGGCGCCGATGCTGGTCGGGAACAGCGAGCCGTCGCACACCGTCAGGTTGGCCAGCCCGCGATAGCGCCCCCAGGAATCGGTGGTGCCGCGCTGCTCTTCCGCCGCCATGCCGCAGCCGCCCATGACGTGCGCGCTGACCACGCGCGCCAGCTGGTTCTTCAGCGGCAGTGCTTCGATGCCGGCCTTCGCCTCCGCCATGTTCGCATACCCCGCGCACTGCTCGTGCACGACATAGACGCGCTTCGCGCCGGCGGCGAACTGCAGTTCCGCCATCGCCAGCCAGGAGCGGCGCACGCCGTCCCAGACGAAATCCGTGATCGGATAGTCCAGCACCGGCGCGCCGCCGTCGCCCAGCTGCACGCTGCCGCCGGGGCTGTCCGGATGGAAGCCGTCGCGCAGCAGCGAGAGCATCGCATGGGTGTTCGGGAATTCCGCCATCAGCCTGCCATGCGCCTCGCCGTAGCCCTGCAGCGTGGTGGAGAACAGCACCGGGTGCATCGGCGGCACCTCCAGCTTGAAGCCGATCGGCCCGTCGACGGCGACGCTGTCCAGGTAATGATCGGAGTAGATGGTCTGCGGCGCACCCGCGTACCCCTTCACCTCGTGGTCCATGACGGCCGCCGCCACCGTCGTCGGGTGCAGGAAGGTGCGCCGGCCGAGCAGGCGCCGCGGATCGGGGGCGCCGCTGCGCAGCAGCAGCGCCGGCGTGCCGATGGCGCCGGCCGCCAGCACGAAATGCTTCGCCCGGATGCGCACGCGCCAGGGCAGCGGATGGATGCCTTCCGGCATCATTGCCGTGCACTCCAGCGCCTCTGCCTTGTCCTGCGCCAGCACCAGCCGCTCTGCGCGCAGGCGGTGGACCAGGATGGCGCCGCCGGCCAGCGCCGCCGGAATCGTCGTCACCAGCATCGACTGCTTGGCGTTGGTCGGGCAGCCCATGCCGCAGTAGCCGAGGTTCCAGCAGCCCTTGACGTTGCGCCGAATCGGCGCCACCGGCACGCCGAGTTCCCAGGCCGCCTCGCGCAGCAGCTTGTTGTTCTCGTTCGGGCTGATGTCCCAGTAGCGGATGTTCAGGCGCCGCTCGACGGCGTCGAACCACGGCGACATCGCCTCGGCCGTCAGATCCATCAGGCCGAACTCGCGCTGCCAGTGCGCCAGCGTCGTCGCCGGCGTGCGGAAGCTGCTGGTCCAGTTCACCGTCGTCGATCCGCCGACGCAGCGGCCCTGCAGGATGTTGATGGCCTTGTCCTTGGTCTTGCGCGCCGCCGACTCCTGGTAGAGCTGCGGGTAGGCGTCGGCCTCGCGCATCTTGAAATCGGTCGAGGTCTTCAGCGGCCCCTCCTCGACGACGACGACCTTCAGGCCGGCCTTGGTCAGGATCTCCGCCGCGATGCCGCCGCCGGCGCCGCTGCCGACGATGGCGACGTCGGCCTCGAGCTCGCGGTCGGCGACGAGCTTCGACGCGTCGATCGCCTGCCAGCCGGCGTTGATGCCTTCGATGAACGGATCGCGGATCGTCATAGCATCTCCGGCGGGCCGGGGTAGCCGATGCGTTCCCACGTCTCGGGCGTGCCGTACCAGGCGCCCAGCACCAGGTCGTGCAGGCCGGCGTAGGCGCTGCGCAGCAGGGCGAAGCGGCTGAAGCGCCAGCCCTCGAGGAAGGCGGCGACCTCCTGCGGCGCGGCCTCTTCCCAACTCGGCCGCAGCCCCGCCAGCAGCACGCGCGCCGGCGCGAAGCCGAGCAGCACGAAGAGCTCGCCGAGCTCCTTCTGCGCCGCGGCGGAGAGGCCGGCGATGGCGACGCCGACGCCATCGACGGTCTGCGCAATGGCCCGGCTGCGCGCCTCGCCCGCTGCCGGCAGCACGCCGGCCAGCACGGCCGGCACGATGGCGCCGATGATGCTGCGCTCCTGCAAAGTCAGTCTGTGCGGTACGGCGCTGCCCGGCGCTTCCCTCAGGCTGCGCGAATAGAACAGGCCCGCCGCCGTCAGCACCGCGCCGCCGACGAGGCCTGCCTTGATGAATTGTCTTCTCGTCGGCATCAGCGGATCAGAAACTTCACCATGCGCTCGAACAGCGCGCCGTAGGGCGGCTTGAACAGCCCCATGCCGTTCACCCGCGACTGGAAGAACACCGCCTTCTTCTTCGAGAAGGCCTCGAAGCCCTCGAAGCCGTGGTAGTGGCCCTTGCCGCTCTCGCCGACGCCGCCGAAGGGCAGGCTGTCCTGGGCGATGTGCAGGATGGTGTCGTTGATGGTGACGCCGCCGGAGAGCGTCTGCTCCAGCACATGGTCGATGCGGCCGCGGTCGCGGTCGAAGTAGTACAGCGCCAGCGGGTTCGGCCGCGCATTGACGTAGCGGATCGCCTCGTCGAGGTCGCGGTAGGGCACCACCGGCAGGATCGGCCCGAAGATCTCCTCCTGCATCACCTGCATGCCGGGCGTGACGTTGCGCAGCGCCACCGGCGGTATGCGCCGCGTCGCCGCGTCCGGTTCGGCGGCGGACGCGAGCGGCACCGCTTCGGCGCCCTGGTTTTTCGCATCCTCGATCAGCCCGAGCAGCCGGCGGTAATGCCGCTCGCTGACGATCGACGAATAGTCCGGCGTGCGCAGGATGTCCGGATAGCAGGCGTTCACCTCCTTCTGCGCCGCGGCGATGAAGGCATGCTCCTGACCGGCCGGCACCAGCACGTAGTCGGGCGCGATGCAGGTCTGGCCGGCGTTCATGGTCTTGCCGACGACGACGCGCTCGGCGAATGTCTCGAGGGGATAGTCCGGCCCGAGGATGGCCGGCGACTTGCCGCCCAATTCGAGGGTCACCGGCGTCAGGTTCTCGGCGGCGGCGCGCATCACGCTGTAGCCGACCTTCGTCGAACCGGTGAACAGGAGATGCCCGAACGGCAGCAGCGCGAAGGCCTGCGCCACCTGCGCGTCGCCCTGCACCACCGCCACCTCGTCGGCGGCGAAATACTTTTCGACCAGGCGGGCGAACAGCGCGGACATGGCCGGCGTGAATTCGGACATCTTCACCATGACGCGGTTGCCGGCGGCCAGCGCCGCCACCAGCGGCCCCACCGCCAGCAGCAGCGGATAGTTCCACGGCACGATGATGCCGACCACGCCGAGCGGCTGGTGCAGCACGCGGGCGCGGCCCGGCAGGAACCACATCGAGACGGCGCGGCGCTCCGGCCGCATCCACGACTTCAGGTGGCGGCGGGCATGGCGGATGGCTTCGAAGCTGGGGAAAAGCTCGAGGAGCTGGGTTTCGTGCAGCGAACGGTTGCCGAAGTCGCTGCGGATCGCCTCGGCGATGGCCGGCTGGTTCTCGCGGATCAGCCGCTCCAGCGACGCCAGCCAGGCATCGCGCGCGCGCCAATCCGGATTGGCGTCGCGCGCCGCCGCCTCGCGCAGCCGGGCGTGGATCTCGGTCAGGCTGCCGGCAGGTTGCATTTCCATGGTGCCCATCGCCCTTCCATCGCACTGGGGGCGTCCCCCCGATGCACCAGTGTAGCCGAGCCGTTTTGCCGCGGGTTAGGCAATTGGCTCTAAAGGCTTTCCGCGCCCGGTTCCGGGGAAGATAATCCACCCATGGACAAGGAGGGAAAGGAGCGCTGGGTCGCATTGCTGCGCCGGCACCTGGGCCAGGCCAAGGCGCTGCGCGCCGCCGTCACTGCCGATCCGCGCATGGCCGCCGACCGCCTGCGCCTGCGCGCCTGGCAGGCCGACCGCCTTGCCGCCACCTACCGCGACCTGCTCGACTCCGAGCGCTACCGCGACGCCGCGCGCTTCTTCCTCACCGACCTCTACGGCCCCAAGGACTTCAGCGAGCGCGACCACGAGGTCGAGCGCATCCTGCCGACGCTCTCCGCCACCCTGCCCGCCGCCGGCATCCGCACCATCGCCCTGGCCATCGAGGTCGACGCCCTCTCGGAAGAATTCGACGCCGCCATGGTGGCCGAACTGCGCCGCGCCCGCGCCATGGCGAAGATCACCGAAAAGGCCTATGCCGAAGCCTATCGCCGCTGCGGCAAGCGGGCCCAGCGCGAACTGCAGCTCCGGCTGATCGGCGAGATCGGCGAGGCCCTCGCCGCGCTGACCCGCAAGCCGCTGATCCATGCCGCCCTGCGCCTGATGCGCGGCCCCGCCAAACTGGCCGGCCTGGCCGAGCTGCACATGTTCCTCGAGGACGGCTACAACGCCTTCCACCGCATGGGCGACCCGACCGAATTCCTCGACACCGTCGCCACGCGCGAAGCGGCCATCCTGCGGCAGCTCTTCGACGGTGCGCCAAGGCCGTTCGACATTCCGGACAGCAACTGAGTCGCCGTTCCGCGGGGACTGACTATTGATCCGGGAAAGGCCGTCAGGCCGGAATTCGGCCTAAGCGGATGCTGCGACTAGCGGACGAAGATTTCCGCATTCGGTCAGAAGCGGACCGATTCGCCTAGTTCCTGCTGTCCGGGATATTGGAGTTGTTATACGGACCCCGTTACGCAAGACGCCTTGCGTATTAATGAATTACCGGAGCATACTCTTGGCTCAATATCAATTCATATCCGGACCCATGGGTACGTCTAATAACTGTTAGAACTCATGGCGCCGCACGTCTCTGACCAGTCAACAGTTGTTCGGTGGGATACACCATTCGTAGACATGCTTTTCCCTGCTGTACAACCAATATTCTCAGCTTCTGACAACTCTCTGATTGTGATCGTAATGCCGCAAGGCCTTGGGAAATATCCTGGCTATTCAGTCGTTTTCAAAGATGCGCCGCTAGTGATGGTTTATGAAGAACTCAATGCGCCAACTGACCCACAATGGGTGGYAGCTGGTGGCCATACACTAAAGGCGAGCTCAAGCTACAAATGGGTTAATTCGCCACTGGTCATGCGCAATCTGCGTCTTGGAATGAAAGCYGTGTTTGAAAATGCAAAACTTGAGCACTACATCGTATGCGGAGGTAATAATATAGTTGAGGTATTAGCCGCAGAAGTGCCGGCAATTGCAATCTTCAATAGTCCGCGTACGTTCAGTGAAATCTATGAGTTCTAACTATCGCTTCGAGGGGACCGCCGAGAAGCTGCGCTTCTCGGTTCCCCGTCGGCTGCGCCGCCGGGCGGCCCCTCAAGCTAAACGTTGGGCGTACTGAACCATCAACACATCACATGACCGGGTTTAAACAACAACGTCACGGACACATCAATCCAATCTTCGCCCATGAAGAGGCGAGCATTCTTGCGGCAGTCGACAAGGCTTACAGTTCATCAAAAAATTCTCAAAATTTTGGTAAGAACGGCGAAACGGCTCTTTGCTCTTTTCTCAATCGGTATCTGCCCATTTCCTTTCGTTCCGTGTCAGGGCACTTCGTTACGCCTTCTGGGCAGTTGTCTCCCGAACTAGACGTCATGGTCATCGACTCCCGTTACCCGCTTCTTGCTGAAAACGAGGATGGTTCGGTCCTAACGATGTTGCATTCGGTCATCGCAACGATTGAAGTGAAGCTGACACTGGTGAAGAAGGAAATTCTAAAGATTCGAAAAAACGCTTTAATTGTTTCGGGGGTGCAGACCGAGGCATTTCCAAGTTCGGGAGAATGGGGCGGCATAATTCAGTTGGCCTTTGCCTATCGCGCAGGCATCACCCTTGACACGGTTGCAGATCACTACTTCGATGGACATTCACCCCAAGATCCCGCAAGCAGCATCTGCGTTCTTCGAGTTCATGATCGAGATCAAACAACTAGCGAAGGTCCACTCGGTGCCCATGTATGGTTGGAGGCAGGTCAACAGCTCGCAACCGCCACGACACTTGCTCCGCTATCAGACTTCTATTACCGCTTGGTACAAGATGGCTTCTACACTCTGGCTACACGAAATTTCGATTTCGGTGATCTTAGCCAACACCTAATGCTCTACATGAACTGGGGAACATTCCCCTGTAGGAATCGTGGTGCGTGATGGGTACGCCCAACCCATCAATCCACCGGCCTGCGCGAAAAGCCGCGCAGGCCGGTGATTTAAAACGTTGGGCATCTAGATGAATCCGCTCGCTGTCATTCTGGCCAAGCGACAGCACCTTGCTAGGCTGGCCAATCAATCAGGCGCCGCTGGCGAGCTCACCGCGCTAGCTGAAATGGAGCATTGGGTTCCAAGGCCGAAGGGCGCTGGATTGAAAGTCCTCCTAGCCGCTTTGTCCGAGTCTGGCGTAAAGATCAAGGGCTCCAGTTTCGATGCTATTGCTTGTAAAGATGCTGACCGCCTCGACTTCGGTAATCCGGCTGCCGTGCGTGCGGCGTTGCCAGAAATGACTTTCATCGAGATCAAGACAGCCAATCAGACGCGTGTTCGCCCTGGCTTCTCTGGCTTCTTCTTCGCCCTGACAGAGGGCGAAATTGCCGCAGCCGAAGCTTTGCAGCAGCGTCATCGTGTAGCGCTCTACAACAAGCTTTCTGGCGAACTCCTGTTGACCTCTGTTCCTGAGATCTTGGCGCGCACAAAGTCGATGAACTGGCAGCTTTCCGTACAACTCTAGCGAGTCGCTATGCACCAGATGCCCAACCCCTCCGTCAACCGGATCGTCTGCAAGCTGCGCTTGCATATTCGCTCCGGCCTTCGGCCTCCGCCGGCCGGCAACGTCGAACGTTGAACGTACGCTCTTTCGTGCTTGCTACTTCCGCTTAGGGCACAAAGCGGAAATATTTTGCTGCCCACGGCAACGCCTGCTTCGGCCGAAAAGCCGGCTACCAAAACCCATCGCCGTGCTGCGGCGACTGACTTTCATTCGGTCCGCAGACCGCTTCAGTTACGGCATATCCTGAAGGCGGGTCTTTTCTGAATTCGTTTTCGCGGGCGCCGAGGATCGGCGCCCGGGCCTGGGCCGGCGTCCAGGCTCGGTCAGCTTCCGGCTTGCCAGAGGTACATGCTCGATTTCTTGTTCAGGATCCGCAATTCGAACGATTTCAGGCAGGCCGTTGCGGCAAACCCGTAGCAAACGTGGAGCGGCAGCAAATGCTCCTCCCGGGGATGGCAATGGCGCGCGAAAGGTGCGTCCTCCCAATCGACAAGCCTTTGCGTCCGCGCCTCCTCCTTCATGTCCGTGCTGCCACAGGTATCGAGCAGCCAGGCTTCGAACGCTTCATTCATCGCCCTGGTGCTGTCCGTCTCCGGCGCGAAGAATGCCTTCATGTTGTGGAACGAGAACCCGGAGCCGATGACGAGCAGCGATCCATCGCCCAGGCCTTGAAGGGCCCGCCCCATCCTGATGTGTTCGGCCGCATCGAGGCTTTTCAGCAGGGACAGCTGGACGCAGGGAATGTCCGCGCCCGGATACATGATCTTCAAGGGCACGAACAGGCCGTGATCGAATCCCCTTTCGCCGTCCAGATCGGCATGGATGCCCGCCGCGGCCAGTTGCCCGGCGATGTGTGCCGCCAGCGCGGGCGCGCCCGGACAGGGGTACTCGATCTCGTAGGATGCCTGCGGAAAGCCGTGATAGTCGTATATCAGCGCCGGATTCGCAGCCGAAGTCAGGGTGGCGTTGCCTGCTTCCCAGTGCGCGCTGACGACGACGATTGCCGACGGCCTGCCCACCGTCGCCGCGATCTGCTTCAGGCAGCGGACCATCTCTTCGTGGGACGTGTCGCCCAGTAGCGGCAAGGGTCCTGCGCCGTGGGACAAAAAGATTGCCTGGCGTTGGGTCGTCAAGAAGCTCTCCTGTCCGAAAAGTTGAAAGCCGCCAGCCATCGCCGTACCGCAGCGACTGACTTTCCCCCGTGCCTCCGTAGCGCAGCGCCCGTCAGCCGGTACGCCCGAACGGATTCAGCAACCGGACGCCAAGGCCTTCGAAGTGCTTTACGTTGCGCGTGACCAGCGTCAGGTCGTGGATCAACGCGGTTGCGGCGATCTGCTTGTCGAGCGGGTCCTCGGGATGGGGTACGCGCAAGCGTCCCCAGACCTGCCCGGTCTCCGCATCGAGAGGAAGGATGTTCTCCGCGTATTCGTCGAGCACGCGCTGCAACCAGTGTTCGAGCTGGTCGGCCTGCGCGCGATCGCCGCGGTGGCGAATGATCTCGACCCCGCGCCGCAGTTCGCCGACCGTGATGGCGGACAGGTAGAGCGCATCGTCGTTCCCGGCGGCCTCGCGAAGGAAAGCTAGCACGCCGGAGTCGGCCTTCCCGCCCTTGCGGGCTTCGCTGATGACGTCCGTATCAACGAGATACACGCCGCGCCTCTACGGGGTCTTCGCCCCGCGCAAAATCCTCGTCCGCTCCCACGTCGGGCATGGCAGCCAATAGTTCGGCGAAGCTTTTCCGCCTTGTCCGGCGCAGCGCCTTTGCCAGGATATCGCGGTGCTCGGCCTCGGCACTGCGGCCGTGACGGGCCGCCCGCTCGCGCAAGGCCTTGACGAGGGCCTCATCGACATCACGAACCAGGAGTTGAGCCATAGGGACCTCCATACGCTGACCAGGATGCTATCAATGATAGCACCCGCTCTGCCGAAAGAAAACACATGGCAGGCGCCGTCCTGCAGCGACTGACTTTCGTCAGTGCCGGAAGTCGTACCCCTCCGCCGGATGCAGCTGCCACTCCCCCTCGCCGCACAGCTCCAGCACCTGCCTGTGGTACTTGAGGATGCTCGCGCGGTGGGCGACGCTGACCAGCGTCGTCTGCATGGCGGCGAGCTGGCGGTAGAGGCTTTCCTCGTTGGCGGCGTCGAGCGCGCTGGTGGCCTCGTCGAGGATGACGTAGCGCGGCCGCGTGATCAGCACGCGGGCGAAGGCGAGGCGCTGCTGCTCGCCGATGGAGAGCACCTTTTCCCAGTCGCGCTCGGCGTCGAGGCCGCCGAAGCGCTCGGCGACGTCGGGCAGGTTCACCCGCTCGAGCAGGCGCAGCAGCTCGGCGTCGGGCACCGGCCGCTCCTGCTGCGGGTAGAGCAGCTGGCTGCGCAGCGTGCCGAGGATCATGTAGGGCTGCTGCGGCAGGAACAGGATGTCCTCCGGGCGCGGGCGCACGATGCGGCCGCTGCCGCAGTACCACAGGCCGGCGATGGCACGCAGCAGGGAACTCTTGCCGCTGCCGCTCTCGCCGACGATGAGCAGCCCCTCGCCGTGGTCGATGGCGACGGAGAGGTTCTTCACCAGGGTGCGCTCGCCGCCGGGCGTCAGCAGCGTGACGTGCTCCAGCGCCAGCCGGTCGCCCTGCGCCGGTTCGATCAGGCTCGGGCTGCGCGCCCGGCAGGTCGGCTCGGCAGCGAGCACGCGCGAGAAGGTGTTGAGGCGGTCGATGCCGGCGGCGAAGCGGCTCAAGCCCTCGAAGTTCTCGATCACCACCGAGATGGCGGAGAGCACCGCGGCGAAGGCGCCGGCGGCCTGCACGGCGGCGCCGACCTCCAACTCTCCGGAGAGCACTTCGCCGGCAATGATGGCGCTGGGCAGGACGATGGTGAGCAGGCCGTAGGCGTACTGGAACAGGTTGAGGAAGAGCTGGCTGCGGATCAGCCGGTTGTAGTTGTCGAAGGCGGCGGCGAAGCGGCGGCGCACCTGCTGCGATTCCTGCGCCTCGCCGCGGTAGAAGGCGATCGATTCGGCGTTCTCGCGGACGCGCACCATGCCGAAGCGGAAGTCGGCCTCGCGCTTCAGCTGCATGAAGTTGAGACCGAGCAGCGGCCTGCCGAACACCGCCAGCGTGACGGTGGTGCCGAAGATGGCGTAGACGACGAGGAAGTACACCAGCACCCGCGAGATCTCCCACAGCACGACGCTGAAGGCGAAGAGCTGCAGCACCGCGCCGATCAGGATCAGCAGGAAGTACAGCGTGCGCTGGGTGAAGGTGTTGATGTCCTCGGCGATGCGCTGGTCCGGGTTGTCGATGGCGGCGTTGGCGTTCAGCTCGTAGTAGTGGCGCTGCGCGAAGTAGCTGTCGAGGAAGCGGCCGGTGAGCCAGCGCCGCCAGAGGATGCCGAGCTTGTCGCGCACATAGTAGTAGAAGGCGTACACCGGCACGGCGAAGAGCAGCAGACCGAGGCAGTAGCGGATGGCGGCCCAGAAGCGCTCCTCCTCGCGCGCCGCCAGGGCCGAGGTGAACTCGCCGGTCTGCTCGTTGAAGAGCACGGCGAAGCGGGTCTGGCCGAGCAGCAGCAGCACCAGCAGCGCCAGCAGGCCCCAGGCCTTCCATCGCTCTTCGTGGCGCCAGTAGGGGGCGGCGATGGCCCAGAAGCGCTGCAGGTGGTGGCGGTCGAGTGATTTCATTGCCCGGATTCTAATATGCCCTCAAGGATTCCACGGCAGCGCCGATATTTCCCATCGAGACGGCAACCCGTCAGGAGGAATGTCATGGGAATGCGGGAAGAAATCGATGCGGCATTGCACGCCCATGCCGCCTGGCGCACGCGGTTCAAGGACTACCTGAACGGCCGGACCGCCTTCGACACCGAACTGGCGGGCGTCACCGACCAATGCGACTTCGGCCGCTGGCTCGCCAAAGAGGGCTACCGCCTGATGCCGAGCGAGATCCACGGCCAGATCATCGAGGCGCATGCCGAATTCCACCATGTCGCCGGCGAGATCGTGCACAACATACGGGAAAAACGCTTCGACCTGGTGAAGCAGAACCTGGCGCCCGAGGGTGCCTTCAACCTGGCCAGCGCCCGGCTTGCCGACCTCCTGCGCAAAGCCTCCCTGCGCGAGCACGCCGCCTCCGCCCCGGCGCCGGCCGAGGGCCTGCCGCAAGGCGGCGACTGACTTCCTAGGCGAACATCCACAGCGCGACGGACATGCCCGTCGTCGCCCAGAACACCACGAAATCGGGATTCATGATCGACCTCCTTTCCATGTGCCACAGGATAGAAGGCGGCAGGCTCAGGGCGTGAGCCTGCGGAAGATCAATAGAGGTCGAGCGCCGCCTTCAGCTGCGCCGCGACGTCCTTGCGCAGCGCGGCCGGCGCCAGCACTTCGACGCCGGCGCCCTGCTTGAGGATGTCCATGACGAGCTCGCGGCTGTCCGAGTAGGGAATCTCCAGCAGGTAGCTGCCGTCCTTGTCGAAGCGCGCCTTCTGCTTGGGATGCCACTGCTCCATCGACACCCAGCGCGCCCGCTCCGGCGTGAAGCGCAGCTTCGCCCACTGCACCTTGCGCCCGGAGAAGATGCCGTAGCCGGCGCCGAGGACGGAGTCGAGCGTCTTCTCCGGCACGTTGCGCGCCGGCTGCTCGATGATCTCGGCACGGCGGATGGCGTCGACGGCGAAGCTGCGCAGGTCGTTCCTCAGGTGGCACCAGGCATCCAGGTACCAGTTGTCGCGGTAGTACACCAGCCGCTGCGGCGACACCTCGCGCTCGATGGTCTCGTCGCGCGCCCGCACGTAGTGGGCGATGAGCAGGCGTTTGCGCCGCAGCAGGGCCGAGCCGACCACCGCGAAGTGGTCGAGCGCCAGGCGCCGCGAGGCCATGCCGAGGATGCGGATGCGCTTGTGGATCTCCTCGGTGGTGTCGTCGGCGGTGCCGAGCAGCGCGCGCAGGCGCGCCAAGAGCGGCGCGATGTGCGGCCCGAGCAGCCCGCCGGTGTCGAGGTTCATGAGGAGATGCTGCATGGTGAGCAGGGCGTGCACCTCCTGCGCCGAGAACCACAGGCCGGGCAGCTCGTACTGCGCCGCGCCGCCCTCGCGCCCGGCGAACTTGTAGCCGCCCGCCTCGCGGTCCCAGACGATGGGCGCGTTGAGGCGGTTCCTCATGTACTCGAGGTCGCGCTTGATCGTCGCGCGGGAGACCTCCAGCTTCTCCTCGAGGACCGAGAAGGGAACGATCTTCTTTTCGTTGAGCAGCTGGTCGATGCGGTAGAAGCGCTCGGTGCGGTCCATCGAGAAGGCTCCGGTGGCTCACGGGATGAGCCTCATTATGCCTGAAGCCGTGCCGGCTGTTGAAAACCGCACTGCATCGCGGATAATGCTCGCTCCTTTCGCCCGGGAGAAAACCGGAACATGAATACCCGCAGAACCCTGCTCAAGGCCATGTCGCTGGCCCCTGCCGTGCTGGCCGCGCGCCCCTTCTCCGCGCTGGCCGCCAGCGACCCCTCGCGCATCGCGCTGGTCGTCGGCAACAATGCCTACGCTTCGTCGCCGCTCGCCAACGCCGCCAACGATGCGCGCGCCATGGCCGACGTGCTGCGCCAGGCCAACTTCGGCGTGGACCTGCAGGTGGATGCCTCGCGCGCGACGCTCGCCGGCGCCATCGACGCGTTCGGCAAGGCCGTCGCCGGCAGCGACGTCAAGCTGGCGCTGTTCTACTACGCCGGCCACGGCGTGCAGGTCGACTGGCGCAACTACCTGCTTCCGGTCGACGTCAGCGTGGCGTCCACCGAGGACATCAAGAGCCGCTGCATCGACCTCGGCCACCTGCTCGGCCACCTTTCCAAGACGAAGGACAAGGCCTTCGTCGTCATCCTCGACGCCTGCCGCGACAATCCCTTCGGCGCGACCTACAAGCCGTCGCAGCAGGGCCTCAGCCAGTTCGACGCCCCGCCGGACAGCCTGCTCGCCTATGCCACCTCGCCGGGCAACGTCGCCGCCGACGGCAACGGCGGCAAGCACGGGCTGTACACGGAAAACCTGCTGCGCGAATTCTCGGTGCGGGAGACGCGCATCGAAGACGCCTTCAAGCGGGTGCGCCTGAACGTCCGCCTCGCCTCGCGCGGCCAGCAGATCCCCTGGGAGTCGACCTCGCTGGAAAGCGACATCTTCCTTTTCCCCGGGGCGCGCAAGCTGGGCGAGGCGGAGCTGGAGAAGCAGTTCGAGGCGGAGCTCGCCGCCTGGGCCCGCATCAAGAACTCGAAGAACGCCGAGGACTGGGTCGCCTACCTGCGCGAATACCCGAACGGCAAGTTCAGCGAGATCGCCCAGGTGCGGCTCGGCCGCCTGCTCGCCGGCGTCGAGCGGCGCCCGCCGCCGGCGCCCAAGCTTCCCCCGCCGGTGCAGGCCGGGATGGGCCGGGCCGACGCAGCGAAGCCCGCGGCCAAGGCGATGGCCGCGCCGGCGCCGCTGCCGGCGCCTTCCGCCAACCCCTACTCGGCCGGCACCCACCCGCTCGGCCGCAAATACACGGTCGGCGACGAAGCCAGCTTCCTGGAATCCGACTACCTCACGGGCGCCGAGGTCAAGCGCTACACCAACCGCATCACCCGCGTGGACGAGGACGCCGACCGGGTCGAGTTCAATGACGGCGCCATCGTCACCGACACCATGGGCAACACGCTGAAGATGGGGCAGCTCGAATTCGATGCGCCCCTGCAATTCCTGCCGGCGGAGCTGCAGCTCGGCAAGAAATGGACGGCCAGCTTCAAGCGGACGGACAAGGGCCAGGTCACCTATGCCTACTACGAACTGCAAATCGTCGGCCGCGAGAAGGTCAAGGTGCCGGCCGGCGAGTTCGATGCCTTCAAGATCGAGGGGCGCGGCTGGAACCGCAGCATCGGCTCGCAGCTCGAGGTCAACCTGTGGGTCGTGCCCGGCCTGAACTTCTACGTGAAACACGAATGGGTGGTGCGCAACCGCGGCCGATTCGTCATCACCCAGCGCCACGAGCTGGTCGCCTACAAGCAGCAGGGCTAGCGGACTGCACGGACGTTCCGCGTGTCCCCCATCCGCCTGCTGCTGCTCGTCGTCGCCCTCGCCTTCCTGGTCGCCTTCGTCCAGATCGGCGTCCTCCAGCTGGCCTTCCACAAGCTGGGGCTGTCGGCGGATTCGGCGGTGCTGCTGCTGATGGTCACGCTGTTCGGCAGCCTGCTCAACCTGCCGCTGTTCACCGTGCGCACCGATCCCGCCGAGCAGGAGAAGCGGCTGCGCGACATCCCGCGCGCGCTGCTTGGGCGCATCAAGGTCTTACCGGGCAGGACCGTCATCGCCGTGAATGTCGGCGGCTGCGTGGTGCCGCTGGCGTTTTCCCTCTATCTGTTCAACCTCAGCCAGCCGGGCGTGCTGCACACGATCGTCGCCGTCGCGACGGTGGCGATGGTGTCCTACGGCATCAGCTTTTCCATCCCGCGCGTCGGCATCGCCATGCCGGTGCTGGTCGCCCCGCTGACGGCGGCGGTCGCGGCGGTGATGCTCGACCCGGAGCAGGCGCCGGCGCTGGCCTACATCGGCGGCACGCTGGGCGTGCTGATCGGCGCCGACATCCTGCGGCTGAAGGACATCGGCCGGCTCGGCGAACCGATGGCGTCGATCGGCGGCGCCGGCAGTTTCGACGGGATCTTCGTGACGGGGATCGTGGCGGTGCTGCTGACCTGAGGGCTACTTCAGCACTCTGACATTCAGGCCGGCAACCTTCCCGAATGAAGCATCTCCGGTGAGAAAAATGTGCCTGGCGCCAAGCTGGAGGCAGCTTGCCGCCTGGAGCGCGTCCGGCGTGCGCAAGCCGTGCTTGACGCGAATGGCGGTCGCCAGTTCGACCACGTCCTTGCCGAGCTCCACCCAGACCAGGTCCGGGCGGGAGAAGAAGGCATCGAATGCCGCCAGCGTGGCAAGTTCGTTGTTGCGTGCGGGCCGTACGCGACATTCCAGCCACGACAGGCGGCTGACCGCCGCGCCCATCTTCGGGTGCTTCCTGGCGATCTGCGCCAATTCGGCGCGCACCCGGCCGGCGAACGGCTCCGCGCCCTCGATCAGATAGATCAGGGCGCTGGCATCGAAAAAGGCGATCACGCCCAACCTTCGCGTTCCTCGCGCAGCGCCTTGTCGATCTGCGCCTTCCGTTTGGTACCGGTGGCGGGTTGGCTAAGCAGCCACTGGACGGCGCTCATGCCGACAGGGGCGGCGCCCGCCTTGCCTTGCGCCAGGCGGGCGTATTCCTCTTCGGAGAGCACCACGGCAGAAGGTTTGTTGTGCTTCATCAGGTGCACCGGCCCGCGGCGCAGGCCATCTTCAATCGCGGCCATGCCGCGGCGCTTGAGTTCGGCGGCGGTAAGCGTATTCATGGGGTGCCTCATACGGTATCTATATCGGTACCAATTATAGGACAATCAGTACCGACTCCGCCACCCCGCCCGGGGCGGGCATGAGGGGCGCTACTCAGCGGGTTTGACGGGGACGGCCCGGGCTTCCTGCTTGAATTTGGCGACGGCTTCGTGAAGTTCCTTGCGCAGTTCGGCGGCGGAGCGTTTCTTCCCCTTCCTGCCCTTCTCTTTCTGCATGCGCTCGAGGATGCCGCTGATTTCCGACGGCCCGCCGGTGCTGCCGGCCACTTCCGCCGGCGTGGTGACGGCGGCGCCGGCCTTGACGGCTTCGTAGAGCAGCTCGGCGCGCTCGCGGCCGGCCTGCTTGCGCTCGGCGGTGATCACCAGCACCTCGGGCTTGCCGCCCTTGCCCTTTTTGGTCTTCAGGGTCTGCACCTCGCTGTCGTGGCGGTGCAGCGCGATGGCGGCATGCAGCGCCTTGCGCAGTTCGCCGGTCGGCTTGCCCGCCGCCTGCGCCTGGCGCATCTTCTCGACGATCTCGCCGATTTCGGGCGGCGCGAGGACGGATTTTTTCGCCTCGCCGAAGGCCTCCGGCCGCTTCGCCGCCCGCGCGAACTCCTCGGCGCTGGACACCATTTTCGCGATGCCGTAGTTCCTGTTGCGCATGGCGAAGGCGAGCGCGTTGTCGCCCCATTCGTTCTCCGGCTGCGTGTCGGCGCCCGCGTCGAGCAGCGCGCGGGCGAGGTCGGCCTGGCCTTCCCGCGCCGCCAGCATCAGTGCCGTCGAGTCGTTCGGCGTGCGGGCGTTGATGTCGGCGCCCTTCGCCATCAGCAGGCGGGCGATCTCGTCGCGGCCGGCGAAGACGGCATAGTGCAAGGCCCCCCAGCGCTTGCCGTCGCGGTTCACGACGGCGCCGCGCTCGAGCAGCAGGCGCACGGCGTCGGCGTGGCCGCGCCAGGCCGCCAGCTGCAGGGCCTGCTCGTCGAAGCGGTTGGCGAGATGGACGTCGGCGCCGCGATCGAGGAACAGGCGCATCAGTTCGAGGTTGCCGTTCCAGGCCGCGATCATCAGGCCGCTGCCGATGCGGTCGGCCAGATAGTCCGGCGGCAGGCCTTCGTCCAGCCACTTCTTCACAGCCAGGCTGTTGCCGGCCTCGACGGCGACCCCGTATTCGAGGGGGGTGGGCGGCGCCGCCCAGGCCGGGCGCAGCAGGCAGGCGACGGCGGCCAGCAGGCATAACGCGTATCTCATGGGGCATTTATAGCAAAATATGGCTTTCGGGGTCTTGATCCGGATTTGGAAACCTTGCCTTCCCTCCGCTTTCCGTTCGCCCTGGCGGCCTCCCTGGCCCTGCACCTCGCCCTGCTCGGCCTCGGCCTGCCGCAGGAAAAAGTCAGTCTCCGCAACACGGCGATCAGCGCGCGCCTGCTGCCGCCCGCCACGGTGCGGCCGCCGGAGCCTCTGCTGAAGGACACGCTGGCGGAAACGGCATCCACCAGGGCAGTGCCGGCGCCGCCGAAACCCGTCGACGCGAAAAGCCGCCGCGCGGCGCCGCGCACGCCGGAGGAGGCGGCCCAGCGCAAGCTGTCGGAAGTGCTGTTCTATCCGCCCGAGGCGGTGGCGCGGGGCCTCGAGGGCGAGGTGCGCCTGCTGCTGACGCTGGACGGCGACGGCACGGTCCGCGACGCCCAGGTCGCCGCCGGCAGCGGCCATCGCATCCTCGACGAGGCGGCGGTGAAGGCCGCCTTCGCCATGGGCCGCCTGCCGGACGCCGGCGCGCGCGAGGTGCTCCTGCCGGTGGTGTTCAGGCTGCGCTAGCTTCCTTCTCCTGCAGCGCCCGCCACATGATCTTGCCGGTGGCGGATTTCGGCAGGGCATCGACGATCTCGACGATGCGCGGCGCCTTGTAGGCGGCCATGCTGGCGCGCGCCCAGTCGACGATGTCCTGCTCGCTCACCTTGCCGCGGCTCGCTTCCTTGACCACCACGACGGCCTTCACCGTCTCGCCGCGATGGGCGTCCTTCGCGCCGATGACGCAGGCCTCCTGGATGGCCGGATGGCCGTACAGCAGCGCCTCGACCTCGGCCGGCCAGACCTTGTAGCCGGAGGCGTTGATCATGCGCTTCGCGCGGTCGACCATGAAGAAGTAGCCGTCCTCGTCGATGCGGCCGATGTCGCCGGTGCGGAAGAAGCGCTTGCCGTCGATTTCCGCGAAGGCCGCCGCGGTGGCCTGCGGGTTGTTCCAGTAGCCGAGGAAGACCTGCGGTCCGCTGGTGACGATCTCCCCCGCCTCGCCCGGCGGCAGCTCGCGAAAGTCAGGCCCGACGACACGGCTGTCGACGTCGTAGATGGGGATGCCGAGGCACTGCTTCTTCGCCCGCTCGGGCGGATTGATGTGCGTCGGCGCCATGGTCTCGGTGAGGCCGTAGCCCTCGGCGAAGGTGACGCCGAGGGTGTCGATGAGCTTCTGCGCCACCGCCTCCGGCATCGCCGCACCGCCGCCGCTCATGCGCTGGATGCTGGAGAGGTCGTGCTCGCCCAGGCGCGGGTTGGCGAGGAAATCCACCACCATGGTCGGGATGGACGTCCACGCGCCGACCTTGTAGCGCGCGATCAGCCGGGCGGCGGCCTCGCGGTCCCAGCGCGGCAGCAGCACCACGGTGGCGCCGGTGAACAGCGGCCCGCTCATGCTGTTCTGCATGCCGGTGACGTGGAAGAACGGCAGCACCGCCAGGCGCACGAGGTCCGGCTTCGAGGAGAACCAGTACTCGCCGGCGATCAGGGTGTGCATCACCGTGCGGTGGCTGTGCATGCAGCCCTTCGGCTGGCCGGTGGTGCCGGAGGTATACGGCATGACGCAGAGGTCGTCGGGGCCGGCCGTCGACGGGCCCGGGCGGAGATTGGCGGAGAGGACATCGGCCCACAGCGCGACGCCGTCATCCCGAATCTCCCGGCGCGGCGCGGCGACGAATTCCGGCACCTCGAGGTCGGTGGGCCGCTTCAGGTAGTCGGAGTAGGCGGCGACCAGGATGTGCTGCAGCCCCTCGCCCAGCAGCGGCGCCATCTGCGCGTACAGATCCTGCGCGACGAGCGCCACCGCGGCGCCGCTGTCCTTGACGTAGTGGCGCAGCTCGTTGGTCAGGTTCATCGGGTTCACCGGCACCGCCACCGCATCGGCGCGCAGGATGCCGTAGTAGCCGACGGCGTACTGCGGGCTGTTCTGCATGAAGAGCAGCACGCGGTCGCCCTTCTTCACGCCGCATTCCTGCTGCAGCCAGCCGGCGAGGCGCTCGGCTTCGTCGCGGAATTCGGCGAAGCCGAGCGGCGTGTCGTAGAAGATCAGGTAGGGCTTGTCGGGATAGCGCGCCGCCGAAACCTCGGCGTTGTAGAACACCGAGGTCGCCGGCACGCTCATGCCGCGCGGCTGGCCCTTCGGCCAGAAGGCGAAGTGCCGGCCGGACATTACTTCTCTTCTAGATAGCGTCCCAGTTCGTACTTGGCGATCTGGTTGCGATGCACCTCGTCCGGGCCGTCGGCGAAGCGCAGGGTACGGGCGTGGGCGTAGGCATGCGCCAGCGGGAAGTCGTCGGAGACGCCGCCGCCGCCGTGCACCTGGATGGCCCAGTCGATCACCTGGCAGGCCATGTTCGGCGCCACCACCTTGATCATGGCGATCTCCTTCTTCGCCACCTTGTTGCCGGCGACGTCCATCATCCAGGCGGCGTTCAGCGTGAGGAAGCGCGCCTGGTCGATGAGCATGCGGGCGTTGGCGATGCGCTCGCGCGTGACGCCCTGGTCGGCCACCGGGCGATGGAAGGCGACGCGCTTCAGCGCCCGCCTGCACATCAGCTCCAAGGCGCGTTCGGCCAGGCCGATCAGGCGCATGCAGTGGTGGATGCGGCCCGGGCCGAGGCGGCCCTGGGCGATCTCGAAGCCGCGGCCCTCGCCGAGCAGGATGTTGGAGACGGGCACGCGCACGTCCTTGAAGTCCACCTCGCCGTGGCCGTGCGGGGCGTGGTCGTAGCCGAACACCGTCAGCGCGCGCAGCATGGTCACGCCCGGGGTGTCCATCGGCACCAGGATCATCGACTGCTGCTGGTGGCGGTTGACGTTGTCCGGGCTGGTCTTGCCCATGAAGATGAGGATCTTGCAGCGCGGGTCGGGCGCGCCGGAAGTCCACCACTTGCGCGCGTTGATGACGTATTCGTTGCCATCGCGCCGAATGCTGGCCTCGATGTTGGTGGCGTCCGAGGAGGCCACCGCCGGCTCGGTCATGGCGAAGCCGGAGCGGATCTTTCCTTCGAGGAGCGGCAGCAGCCATTGCTGCTGGTGTTCCGGCGAACCATAGCGCACCAGCACTTCCATGTTGCCGGTGTCGGGGGCGGAGCAGTTGAAGACTTCCGGCGCGATGGGCGAGCGGCCCATGATCTCGCACAGCGGCGCGTACTCGAGGTTGGTCAGGCCGGCGCCGAACTTCGACTCGGGCAGGAACAGGTTCCACAGCCCCTCCGCCCTGGCCTTCTCCTTGAGGCCCTCGACGACCTTGGTCGGCACCCAGGGATTGCCCTTCCTGCGGTTCTCCTCGACCTCGGCCTCGAAGGCGGCCTCGTTCGGGTAGACGTGCTTGTCCATGAAGGCGTTCAGCCGCTGCTGCAGCGCCCTGACTTTTTCCGAGTGTGCGAAATCCATGTTGATCCTCTAGTGAAAATCGTGTGCGCAGGCGTGCTTCAAATCCCCCCAATCCCCCTTTTTCAAAGGGGGGCTCCCTTTCCTTCCCCCCTTTGCAAAAGGGGAGTCAGCGGGGATTTCAACAGCCGCCGGAATCGAAACGCCGTCCCTCATAGCTTCCCCGCCAATATGGCTTCCACCTGGCGCCAGGCTTCCTCGGCGAGCGGGCGGGCGCGCTTGCCGGTCTCGACGGCTTCCTGGCTGGAGGCGTTGCCCTGCAGCGCCCGCGCCATGATCCCCTGCAGGATGGCGGTGAGGCGGAACATGTTGAAGGCGAGGTAGTACTCGAACTCGGCCGCCGGGATCGAGGCGCGGCCGGTGCGCTGGCAATAGCGGGCGACGTACTCGCGCTCGGTCGGGATGCCCAGCGCCGCCAGGTCGTAGCCGACGAGCCCGCGGAACTGGCCGGGCGACAGGCGCCAGGTCATGCAGTGGTAGGCGAAGTCGGCGAGCGGGTGGCCGAGGGTGGACAGCTCCCAGTCGAGCACGGCGAGGATGCGCGGCTCGCTCGGGTGGAAGATGACGTTGTCGAGGCGGTAGTCGCCGTGCACGATGGAGGTCTCGTCGCCGGCCGGGATGTTGGCCGGCAGCCAGGCCATCAGGTTGTCCATGGCCTCGATCTTCTCCGTCTCCGAGGCGCGGTACTGCTTGCTCCAGCGGTCGATCTGGCGCGCGAAGTAGCTGCCCGGCTTGCCGTAGTCGGCCAGCCCGACGGCGGCGTAGTCCACGCTGTGCAGGGCGGCGATGACGCGGTTCATCTCGTCGAAGATGGCCGTGCGCTCGGCCGGCGCCAGGCCCGGCAGCGCCGGGTCCCAGAGGATGCGGCCCTCGACGTAGTCCATGACGTAGAAGGCGGTGCCGATGACGGCATCGTCCTCGCAGAGGGCGTAGCTCTTCGCCACCGGCACGTCGGTCTGCGCCAGCGCGGAGATGACGCGGTACTCGCGGTCGACGGCATGGGCGGACGGCAGCAGCTTGCCGGGCGGCTTGCGCCGCATGACGTATTTCTTGTTTCCGGCACTCAGCAGGAAGGTCGGATTGGACTGGCCGCCCTTGAACTGCTCGACGGTCAGTTCGCCGGCGAAGCCCTCGACGTGGGCGCGCAGCCAGTCGGCCAGGCGGCCGCTGTCGAAGGCGTGCTGCGGCGAGACGGCACGCGTGCCGGTGAACTTTTCGCTCATGTCAATTTGACGAGTTGCTTGCCGAGGTTGGCGCCCTTGAGCAGGCCCATGAAGGCCTTCGGCGCATTCTCCAGGCCCTGGGCGACGGTTTCGCGGTACTTGATCTTGCCGCTGGCGACGCCCTGCCCCAGCTCGGCGAGCGCCGTCGGCCAGCGCTCCATGTGCTCGGAGACGATGAAGCCCTGCATCTTGATGCGGTTGATCAGCACCGAGCCGATGTTCTTCATCGGGTACGGCTCGCTGTTGTATTGCGCGATGAGGCCGCACAGGGCGATGCGCGAGAAGGCGTTCATGCGTCCGAGCAGGGTGTCGAAGATCTCGCCGCCGACATTCTCGAACAGGCAGTCGATGCCCTTCGGCGTGGCTTCCTTGATGTCCTTCCAGAGATTGCCGGCCTTGTAGTCGACGCAGGCGTCGAAGCCGAGTTCGTCGACGACGTAGCGGCACTTCTCCGTCCCGCCGGCGATGCCGACGGCGCGGCAGCCCTTCATCTTCGCCAGCTGGCCGACGACGCTGCCGACGGCGCCCGAGGCGGCGGTCACCACCACCGTCTCGCCGGCCTTCGGCTGGCAGATGTCCATCAGGCCGTACCAGGCGGTGACGCCCGGCATGCCGACCGTGCCGAGGTAAGCCGAGAGCGGGATGTGGCGGTCGTCGACCTTCATCAGCTGGGTGCCGTCGCTGATGCCGTAGAGCTGCCAGCCCAGCATGCCCACCACCTTGTCGCCGACGGCGAACTTCGGGTTCTTCGAGGCCACCACCTCGCCCGCCGTGCCGCCGATCATGACGTCGCCGATATTCACCGGCGAAGCGTAGGACTTGGCGTCGTTCATGCGGCCGCGCATGTAGGGGTCGAGCGAAAGAAAATGGTTGCGCACCAGCACCTGGCCGTCGGCGATGGCCGGCACCGGGGTCTCGACCAGCTTGAAGTTCGTTTCCTCGACCCAGCCGGTCGGCCGGCTGGCGAGGAGGATCTGTTTGTTGGTTTCGCTCATGGATATTCTCCTTATGTCGCCGTCTCGCCGGGACTGACTTTGCGTTTCACCTTGAACGAGGCCATCGCCTTCGCCACCAGTTCGCCGGCTTCGTCGCGCATTTCGCCCTCGCAGAAGATGATCGAGGCGCCGCTGCGCAGCACGCGCGCCTCGACCGTCAGTCGGCCGTGGCCGGCGCTGATGAAGCTCACGCTCATATCGACCGTCACCACGCCGGCCGCGTGCGGCACCATGCTGCGCGCCGCCGAGCCCATGGTGACGTCGAGCAGCGTCATCACCACGCCGCCGTGGGCGTACTGCCAGCTGTTGTGCAGCTCCGGGCGGACCACGACGGAGGCCACCGCCCGCCCCTTCTCCCAGTGCTCGGCCTTCGCCTGCAGCAGGTCGATGAAGGGAATGTCCAGCCCGAAGAACTTGGCGCGCTTCACTTGGAAATGCAGGCGCCGCCGTCAACGGCGATGTACTGGCCGGTGATGTGGCGCGAGGCCTCCGAGGCGAGGAACACCACCGTGCCCATCAGGTCCTCGTCGCCGCCGAGGCGGCCGAGCGGCGTGACGGAGACGATGCGGTCGCCGATCTGGTCGAGCAGTCCCTGCGACATCTTCGAGGGAAAGAAGCCCGGGCAGATGGCGTTCACGTTGATGTTGTAGCGGCCCCACTCCGCCGCCAGCGTGCGGGTGAAGTTCACCGCCGCGCCCTTGCTGGTGTTGTAGGCCACGGTGTACATGCCCTGCGGGCTGCCGGAGAGCCCCGCCACCGAGGCGATGTTGATGATCTTGCCGGACTTCTTCGGAATGAAGCAGCGCTTGCCGACTTCCCGGCTCAAAAAGAACATGGCGTTGATGTTGAGGTTCATCACCTTGTTCCAGGCTTCGTCCGGATAGGACTCGGCCGGCGCGCCCCAGGTGGCGCCGGCGTTGTTCACCAGGATGTCGATCGTGCCGAACTTCGCCAGCACGGCATCCACCATGCCGGGGATCTGGTCGAACTTCGAGAGGTCGTTGGTGACGGTCAGCACCTCGATGCCCTTGCCCTTCAGGTGCGCTTCGGCCTCCTTCAGCTCGTCGGCCTTGCGCGCGGTGATCGCCACCCTGGCGCCCATCTCGCCCAGCGCTTCGGCCATCTGCAGGCCGAGCCCGCGCGAGCCGCCGGTGATGAGGGCGACCTTGCCGGTGAGGTCGAACAGTTTCTTCACGTTCATGTCGTTACCCCTTAACAAACTTCGAAGAGACCCGCCGCGCCCTGGCCGCCGCCGATGCACATGGTGACGACGACGTACTTGACGCCGCGGCGCTTGCCCTCGATCAGCGCATGGCCGACCAGGCGCGCGCCGGAAACGCCGTAGGGATGGCCCACCGCGATGGCGCCGCCGTTCACGTTGAGGTACTCATCCGGAATGCCCAGCTTGTCGCGGCAGTAGATGACCTGCACGGCGAAGGCCTCGTTGAGTTCCCACAGGCCGACGTCGGCGAGCTTCACGCCGGTGCGCTCGAGCAGGCGCGGGATGGCGAAGACCGGGCCGATGCCCATCTCGTCCGGCTCGCAGCCGGCGACGGCGAAGCCGCGGAAGATGCCGAGCGGCTTGAGGTTGCGCTTCTCGGCGAGCTTCGCATCCATCACCACGCAGGCCGAGGCGCCGTCGGAGAACTGGCTGGCGTTGCCGGCGGCGATGACGCCGCCCGGAATCGCCGGCTTGATCTTCGCCACGCCCTCGTAGGTGGTGTCGGCGCGGATGCCCTCGTCGGCGGAGACCGTCACTTCCTTGGTGAACAGGCGGCCCGTCGCCTTGTCGGCGATGCCGGCGGTGACGGTGATCGGCACGATCTCGTCGTCGAACTTGCCCGCGGCCTGGGCGGCGGCGGCGCGCTGCTGGCTGCGCGCGCCGTACTGGTCCTGCAGCTCGCGGGCGATGTTGTAGCGCTTGGCGACGGTTTCAGCGGTCTGCAGCATCGGCCAGTAGACCTCCGGCTTGTTCTGCTTCAGCCAGGCCTCCATGATCATGTGGCGGTTGGCCTCGTTCTGCACGCAGGAGATGGACTCGACGCCGCCGGCCACCATCACCGGCACCTTGTCGACGATCACCCTTTGCGCCGCCATGGCGATGGTCTGCAGGCCCGAGGAGCAGAAGCGGTTCACCGTGACGCCGGCGGCCGTCACCGGCAGGCCGGCGCGCAGCGCGATCTGCCGCGCGATGTTGGAACCGGTGGCGCCCTCGGGCGTGGCGCAGCCCATGATGACGTCCTCGACCTCGGCCGGGTCGACGCCGGCGCGCTCGACGGCGTGCTTGACGACGTGGCCGCCGAGCGTGGCGCCGTGAGTCATGTTGAAACTGCCGCGCCAGGATTTGGCGAGCGCGGTGCGGGCGGTGGAAACGATCACTGCATCGGTCATTGTCTGCTCCTGGAATTCTTAATTGAAGGTCTTGCCTTCGGCGGCGAGCTTCGCCAGCAGCGGCGCCGGCTGCCAGAACTTGTCGCCCGATTCGGCGGCGAAGCGCTGCGCGGCGCGCACGACGTTGTAGAGGCCGACCTGGTCGGCGTAGAGCATCGGGCCGCCGCGGTGCAGCGGGAAGCCGTAGCCGGTGAGGTACACCATGTCGACGTCCGAGGCGCGCTGGGCTATGCCCTCCTCGAGCAGGCGCGCCGCCTCGTTCACCAGGGCGAAGATGCAGCGCTCGACGATCTCGGCGTCGCCGATCTTGCGCGGCACGATGCCTTGCTCCGCCCGATAGTCCTCGATCAGCTTCTCGACTACCGGATCGGGAATGGCGTCGCGCTTGCCCGCTTCGTAGCGGTACCAGCCCAAGCCGGTCTTCTGGCCGAAGCGGCCCAGCTCGCACAGCTTGTCGGCGATCTTCGCGTACTTCACGTCGGGCTTCTCGACGTAGCGGCGCTTGCGGATGGCCCAGCCGATGTCGTTGCCGGCGAGGTCGCCCATGCGGAAGGGACCCATCGCCATGCCCCATTTCTCGAGGGCCTTGTCCACCTGCCAGGGCGTGGCGCCCTCCTCGACGAGGAAGCCGGCGACGCGGCCGTAGTGCTCGATCATGCGGTTGCCGATGAAGCCGTCGCAGACGCCGGAGACGACGGCCGTCTTCCTGATCTTCTTGGCGATCTGCATGACGGTGGCCAGCACGTCCTTGGCGGTGGCGGCGCCGCGCACCACTTCCAGCAGCTTCATGACGTTGGCCGGGCTGAAGAAGTGCATGCCGACCACGTCCTGCGGGCGCTTGGTGAAATTGGCAATCTTGTTCACGTCCAGCGTCGAGGTGTTGCTGGCCAGGATGGCGCCGGGCTTGGCGACCTCGTCGAGCTTCCTGAACACCTGCTCCTTGACGCCGATCTCCTCGAACACGGCCTCGATGATGAGGTCGCAGTCCTTCAGGTCGTCGTAGGACAGCGTCGGCTTCAGGAGGCCCATGCGCTGGTCCAGTTTCTCCTGCGTCAGCTTGCCCTTCTTCAGCGAGTTCTCGTAGTTCTTGCGGATGATGCCGACGCCCTTCTCCAGCGCCTCCTGCTTGGTCTCGAGGATGGCGACCGGGATGCCGGCATTGAGGAAGTTCATGGTGATGCCGCCGCCCATGGTGCCGGCGCCGATGACGCCGACCCTGGCGATGGCGCGCGTCGGCGTGTCTTCCGGCACATCGCCGATCTTCGAGGCGGCGCGCTCACCGAAGAAAGCGTGGCGCAGGGCCTTCGACTCGGGCGTCTGCACCAGGTAGACAAAGGATTCGCGCTCCAGCTTCATGCCCTCGTCGAAGGGCTTGGTGACCGCGGCGGCGACGGCGTCGACGCACTTCAGCGGCGCCGGGAAGTTCTTGGCGATGGCGCCGACGGTGTTGCGGGCGAACTGGAAAAAGGCGTCGGCGTTCGGGTAGTCGATCTTCAGATCGCGCACGCGCTTGAGCGGCCGCTTCTCCTTCACCACCTTCTCGGCGAAGGCCAGGGCGCCGGCCTGCAGGTCGCCGTCGATGAATTCGTCGAAGAGCGGCGTGCCCTTCAGCTGCTCGGACGGCACGATGGTCCCGGAGACGATCATGTTGAGCGCCGCCTCGGGACCGAGCAGGCGCGGCAGGCGCTGCGTGCCGCCGGCGCCGGGCAGGATGCCGAGCTTCACTTCCGGCAGGGCGATCTGCGCCCCGGCCACTGCAACGCGGTAATGGCAACCGAGCGCCAGCTCGAGGCCGCCGCCCATGCAGGCGCCGCCGATGGCGGCGATCACCGGTTTGCTGCTGGCCTCGACGATGCGGATCACCGTGTTCAGGTTCGGCTCGGCCAGGGCCTTGGGCGAATTGAACTCGCGGATATCGGCGCCGCCGGAGAAGGCCCTGGCGTTGCCGATCAGCACGACGGCCGAAATCTTCGGGTCGGCCAGGGCCTGGTCGAGGCCGGCGACGATGCCGCTGCGCAGCTCGTAGCCGAGGCCGTTGACCGGCGGGTTGTTCATTGAAATCAGTGCGATGGCGCCGTGGGTCGAATAGGCAGCTTGGGTCATAAGTGCAGGTCCTTGCTTGTGCTGATTGCGTGAAGTTTCGCTGTGCGGAATCGTATTTCGCTTTATTCGAAAGCATGGTATCGTTCGATTCGCATTTTGTAAACAACACGAGCGGACACCCCCATGGAAAACAGAGACAAGCTGTATATAGACGGCCGCTGGACGGCCCCCTCCGGCAAGAAAACCATCGACGTCATCAGCGCCTCCACCGAAGAGGTGATGGGGCGCATCCCCGAAGGCGATGCTGCCGACGTGAATGCCGCCGTCGCCGCCGCGCGCCGCGCCTTCGACGGCTGGGCCGCCACGCCGGTCGCCGAGCGTGCCGCCTTCCTCAAGAAGATCCAGGAGGGCCTCAAGGCGCGCACCGAGGACATCGCCCGCACGATTTCCGGCGAGGTCGGCATGCCGCTGAAACTCTCCACGCTGATCCAGGCCGGCTCGCCCATCGGCACCTTCGGCATGTACGCGCGCATGCTCGGCGACTTCGCCTTCGAGGAGAAGGTCGGCCACTCGCTGGTCGTGCGCGAGCCGATCGGCGTCGTCGCCGCCATCACGCCGTGGAACTACCCCCTGCACCAGATCGCCGCCAAGGTCGCGCCGGCGCTGGCCGCCGGCTGCACCGTGGTGCTGAAGCCCTCGGAAGTCGCCCCGCTCAACGCCTTCATCCTCGCCGACGTCATCGATTCGGTCGGCCTGCCGGCGGGCGTCTTCAACCTCGTCACCGGCTTCGGTCCGGTGGTCGGCGAGGCGATGGTCACCCACCCCGAGGTGGACATGGTCTCCTTCACCGGCTCCACCCGCGCCGGCAAGCGCGTCTCGGAACTCGCCTCGCAGACCGTCAAGCGCGTGGCGCTGGAACTGGGCGGCAAGTCGGCCGCGGTGATCCTCGACGACGCCGACTTCGCCGCCGCCGTGCGCGGCACGGTGAACGCCTGCTTCCTCAACTCCGGCCAGACCTGCACGGCGCACACGCGCATGCTGGTGCCCGAGTCGCGCTACGCCGAGGTGGCCAAGCTCGCCGCCGAGGCAGCCGCCAAGTTCACCGTCGGCGATCCCTTCGCCGAGACGAGCAAGCTCGGCCCGGTGATTTCCGCCGCCCAGCGCGACCGCGTGCAGGACTTCATCCGCAAGGGCATCGCCGAGGGCGCGGAACTTCTCTGCGGCGGCCCCGACGCGCCGGCGGGACTCGCCAAGGGCTATTACGTGCAGCCGACGGTGTTCGGCCGCGTCAAGCCGGGCAGCACCATCGAGCAGGAGGAGATCTTCGGCCCGGTGCTGTCGATCGTTACCTACAAGGACGAGGACGAAGCGGCGCGCATCGCCAACGGCACGCCCTACGGCCTCGCCGGCGCGGTGTGGGCCGGCAGCGACGAGCGCGCCATCGCCTTCGCCCGCCGCATGCGCACCGGCCAGGTGGACATCAACGGCGGCGCCTTCAACGCACTGGCGCCCTTCGGCGGCTACAAGCAGTCCGGCAACGGCCGCGAACTGGGCAAGTACGGCCTCGAGGAGTTCCTCGAGTACAAGGCGCTGCAATTCAAGCCGGCCCCCAAAGCGTAAAGGAGACGTCCATGCTCAAGCTCTGCGGCTTCGCCGTCAGCAACTACTACAACAAGGTCAAGCTCTCCCTGCTCGAGAAGGGCGTGCCCTTCGAGGAGGAGCTCGCCTATCCCTCGCAGAAGGAGGAGTTCCGCAAGGATTCCCCGATGGGCAAGGTGCCCTTCCTGCGCACCGACAAGGGCGTGCTCACCGAATCGCAGGTGCTCACCGAGTACATCGAGGAGGTCTACCCCGAGCCGCCGCTCTATCCGAAGGATCCCTTCGAGCGCGCCCGCATCCGCGAGCTGATCGAGCACCTCGAGCTGCACATCGAGCTGCCGGCGCGGCGCCTCTACTACGAGGTGTTCTTCGGCGGCAGCGTGTCGGACGAGACGAAGCAGGAAGTCGAGAAACAGCTGGAGAAGGGCGTGCGCAGCCTCACGCACCTCGCGCGCTTCGAGCCCTTCATCGGCGGCAAGGACTTCACGCATGCCGACTGCGCCGCCTTCGTGCACCTGCCGCTGCTGTCGATGGCGACGAAGAAGGCCTACGGCCGCGACTTCATCGACGAATTCCTGCCCGAGGCCAAGGCCTACCTGAAGATGGTCGGCGAGCGGCCCCACGCGCAGAAGGTCAACGCCGACCGCAAGGCGGCGCAGGACGCCTACGCCGCCGCCAAGGCCGCCAAGAAATAACCCACTCGACGGAACGACCCGCATGGATTTGAACTACACCCCCGAAGAACAGGCGTTCCGCGCCGAGGTGCGCGCCTTCGTCGCTTCTCATCTGCCGGCCGACATCGGCGCCAAGGTGAAATCCGGCAAGCGCCTCGCCAAGGACGACTTCGTGCGCTGGCAGAAGGTGCTGCACCAGAAGGGCTGGGGCGCGACGATGTGGCCGCAGAAGTTCGGCGGCACCGGCTGGAGCGCCGTGCAGCAGCACATCTTCGAGGAGGAATGCGCCGAGGCCGGCGCGCCGCTGCAGTTGCCCTTCGGCCTGAAGATGGTGGCGCCGGTGATCCAGGCCTTCGGCAACCAGGCGCAGAAGGACACCTTCCTGCCGCGCATCGTCGACGGCAGCGACTGGTGGTGCCAGGGCTATTCCGAGCCGGGCTCCGGCTCCGACCTCGCCTCGCTGAAGACGAAAGCCGAACGCCAGGGCGACCACTACGTGGTGAACGGCCAGAAGACCTGGAACACGCTGGGGCAGTACGCCGACTGGATCTTCTGCCTGGTGCGCACCAGCTCGGAGGGCCGCCCGCAGGAGGGCATCTCCTTCCTGCTCATCGACATGAAGACGCCGGGCATCACGGTGCGGCCGATCATCATGAACGACGGCGAGCACGAGATCAACGAAGTCTGGTTCGAGGACGTCAAGGTGCCCGTGCAGAACCTCGTCGGCGAGGAAAACAAGGGCTGGACCTATGCCAAGTTCCTGCTCGGCCACGAGCGCACCGGCATCGCCGGCGTCGGCCGCTCGAAGGCGGCGCTGAAACACCTGAAGGAAATCGCCCGCAAGGAGACGTCCGCCGGCCGCCCGATGATCGAGGACGTGCGCTTCCGCGACCGCATCGCCCAGGTCGAGCTGGAGCTGATGGCCCTCGAGATCACCAACATGCGCGTGCTCTCCGCCGAGAAGGAGAAGAAGGCGCCGGGACCCGAAGCCTCGATCCTCAAGATCAAGGGCTCCGAGATCCAGCAGACCATCGCCGAGCTGCAGATGCAGGCGCTCGGCCACTACGCCCTGCCCTGGCTGCCCGAGGCGCTCGATGCGGCGTGGACCGGCGAGCCGGTCGGCGCCGACTACGCCGCGCCGCTCTCCGGCCACTACTTCAACTACCGCAAGACGACGATCTACGGCGGTTCCAACGAAATCCAGAAGAACATCATCGCGCAGATGATCCTCGGCCTGTGAGATAAACAAATGGACTTCAACTACACCGACGAACAGAACGCCCTGCGCGACACCCTCTCCCGCTACATCGCCAAGGACTACCCGTTCGAAGCGCGCCGCGCACTGGCGAAATCCGCGGAGGGCTTCAGCCGCGACCACTGGAAGCAGTTCGCCGACCTCGGCCTGCTCGCCCTGCCCTTCCCCGAGGACTTCGGCGGGCTGAACGGCAACGCCGTCGACACCCTGCTGGTGATGGAGGCCTTCGGCCGCGGCCTCGTGCTCGAGCCCTACCTCTCCACCGTCGTCATCGCCGGCGGCCTCATCCGCGACGCCGGCAGCGCCGCGCAGAAGGAAGACATCCTCCCCGCCGTCGCCGGCGGCGAGCGCATGCTGGCCCTCGCCCACTACGAGCGCGGCGCCCGCTATGAAGTCAGTCGCGTGGACACGGCGGCGAAGGCCGATGGCGCCGGCTGGAAGCTCTCCGGCGCCAAGGGCGTGGTGCTCGGCGGCGGCGCGGCGGACAGCCTGCTCGTCACGGCGAACACCGGCAAGGGAATTTCGCTGTTCCTGGTCGACGCCAGGGCGTCCGGCGTGACCGTGCGCAACACCATGACGCAGGACGGCAGCCGCGCCGCCGAAATCCGCCTCGACAACGTCGCCGTCGACGCGGAGGCCCTGGTCGGACCCGAGGGCGGCGCCCTGCCGCTCGTCGAGCGGGCGCTCGACTACGGCATCGCCGCACTGTGCGCCGAGGCGGTCGGCATCATGGCGGCGCTCGACGAGGCGACGCTGGAATACCTGAAGACGCGCAAGCAGTTCGGCCAGCCCATCGGCCGCTTCCAGGCCCTGCAGCACCGCATGGTGGACATGGTCATCGCCACCGAGCAGTCCCGCTCGATGGCCATGATGGCCGCGGTCAAGGCCGATTCCAGCGACGACGCCGAGCGCCGCCGCGCCATCTCCGCCGCCAAGGCCTACATCGGCCAGCAGGCGCGCTTCGTCGGCCAGCAGGCGGTGCAGCTGCACGGCGGCATGGGCGTGGTGGACGAGCTCAACGTCAGCCACTACTTCAAGCGCCTGACCATGATCGAGCTGACCTTCGGCAACACCGACCACCACCTCGGGCTGTTCAGCGACACCTTGTTGGCTGCGTGATGCGAATCGATCACCCCCACGCCACATTCCCCCCTTTGCAAAAGGGGGGCCAGGGGGGATTTCAGCAGCCTTCGGTCAGCCACCGCCGCAAAATCCCCCTCCCCTCCCCCTTTTCCAAAGGGGGAGGCCGGTCCGCATGACCGCACGCATCATCAACCGCCGCGACCTGGAGTTCGTCCTCTTCGAGCTCCTCGACGCCGAGTCGCTGACGGCGCGGCCGCGTTTCGCCGACCACTCGCGCGAGACCTTCCTCGCCGCGCTGGACACCGCCGAGGCCATCGCCGCGGAGAAGTTCGCCACCCATAACAGGAAGGCCGACGAGCACGAGCCGCAGTTCGACGGCCAGCGCGTAACCATGATCCCGGAGGTGAAGGAAGCCCTGCAGGCCTTCATCGACGCCGGCTTCACCGCCGCCGCCCACGACTACGCGCTCGGCGGCATGCAGCTGCCGGTGACGATGACGCAGGCCTGCTTTTCGCTCTTCAAGGGCGCCAACGTGTCGACCTCGGGCTATCCCTTTCTCAGCATCGGCAACGCCAACGTGATCCGCCGCTTCGGCTCGCCCGCGCAGCAGGAGAAGTACCTCAAGCCCCTGCTCGCCGGCCGCTTCTTCGGCACCATGGCGCTGACCGAGCCGCAGGCCGGCTCCAGCCTGTCCGACATCGCCACGCGCGCCGAGCCGAACGCGGACGGCAGCTACAGCATCAGCGGCAACAAGATCTTCATCTCCGCCGGCGACCACGAGCTCTCCGAGAACATCGTGCACCTGGTGCTGGCGAAGATCCCCGGCGGCCCGCCCGGCGTGAAGGGCATCTCGCTGTTCATCGTGCCGAAATATCTAGTGAACGACGACGGCAGCCTCGGGGAGCGCAACGACGTCGCTCTCGCCGGCCTCATCCACAAGATGGGCTACCGCGGCACGACGTCGACCATGCTCAGCTTCGGCTCAGGTACACATGGGGGCCAATGCCGCGGCGAGCTGGTCGGCGAGCCGCACAAGGGCCTGTCGTACATGTTCCACATGATGAACGAGGCGCGCATCGGCGTCGGCATGGGCGCCGTGATGCTCGGCTACCGCGGCTACCTCGCCGCGCTCGACTACGCGCGCGAGCGGCCGCAGGGCCGGCACCCGGCTTCGAAGAACCCGCAGGCACCGCAACTGAAGATCATCGAGCACGCCGACGTGCGGCGCATGCTGCTGGCGCAGAAGGCCTACGTCGAGGGCGGCTACGCGCTGTGCCTCACCTGCGCACGGCTGGTCGACGAACAGAACAGCGCGCCCGACGAGAATGCCCGCCGCGACGCCGGCCTGCTGCTCGACCTCCTCACGCCGATCGCCAAGTCCTGGCCCTCGCAGTGGTGCCTGGAGGCCAACAGCCTCGCCATCCAGGTGCACGGCGGCTACGGCTACACGCGCGAATACCCGGTCGAGCAGTTCTACCGCGACAACCGCCTCAACCCCATCCACGAGGGCACGCACGGCATCCAGGGCCTCGACCTGCTCGGCCGCAAGGTGATGATGCAGGAGGGCGCGGCGCTGAAGCGCTTCGCCCGCGAGGTGCAGAAGACCGTGCAGGAGGCCGGTTCCATTCCGGAGTTGCAAGGGCATGCGCTGGCGCTCGGCGCCGCCATCACCGAGGTCGGCGTCACCACGCGCACGCTGGCCGAGGCGCTCGGCCGCGACGGCGACGCCGCGTTGGCGAATTCGAGCGTCTACCTCGAGATGTTCGGCCACACGGTCGTCGCCTGGATCTGGCTGAAACAAGCCGTCGCCGCATGCCGGGGACTGACTTCTGGCAACAAGGCCGACGAAGACTTCTACCGCGGCAAGCTCGCCGCCTGCCGCTACTTCTTCCAGTGGGAGCTGCCGAAGACGCAGCCGCAGCACGCCCTGCTGCGCGCGCTGGAGCCGAGCTGCCGGGAGATGCGGAACGAATGGTTCTAAGGGAATCGACATGAGCGAACACATCCACACCGAACTCGCTTCAGGCGTCCTGCGCATCGAGATGCGCCGGCCGGAGAAGAAGAACGCCCTCACCGGCCCGATGTACGCCGCCATGGCCGACGCCCTCGAGCGCGCCGTGGATGAGGACGCCGTGCGCGTCGTCCTCATCCACGGCCAGCCCGAGGTGTTCACCGCCGGCAACGACCTCGCCGACTTCCTCAACGGCCCGGCCGACGACCCCGACCGGCCGGTGTTCCGCTTCCTGCGCAACATCGCCGCCGCACCCAAGCCCCTCGTCGCCGCCGTCACCGGCAACGCCGTCGGCGTCGGCACGACGATGCTGCTGCATTGCGACCTGGTCTACGCCGGCGAAGGCGCGCGCTTCCAGTTGCCCTTCGTGAACCTGGCGCTGTGTCCGGAGGCCGCCTCCAGCCTGCTGCTGCCGCGCCTGGTCGGCCACCCGCGCGCCGCCGAGCTGCTGTTCTTCGGCGAGCCCTTCGGCGCCGCCAAGGCCTGCGAGATGGGCCTGGTCAACGCCGTGCTGCCCGACGCCGGGGTGTTCGCCCACGCGCAGGAACGCGCGCAGAAGCTCGCCACCCTGCCGGCCGCCTCGCTGCGCGAGACCAAGCGCCTGTTGAAGGAATCCGTCGCCGCCCTCGTGCCGCAGGCGATGCAGGCGGAAGGCGAGATATTCAAGCGCCAGCTCGCTTCGCCGGCGGCGAAGGAGGCCTTCAGCGCCTTCCTCGAGAAGCGCAAGCCGGATTTTTCGAAGTTCTCCTGACCATGAGCGACGCCATCCCCGCCGGCTTCACGCCGATCCCGCACCTCGGCCACTACCTCACGCAACTCGGCCCCTTCCACTGGAAGCGGGAAGGCAGCCAGATCGTCGTCGGCCTGCGCATCGAGGAACGCCACACCAACAGCCGCGGCATCGTGCATGGCGGCATGCTGGTCACGCTGGCCGACAGCGCGCTCGGCATCGTGCTCTACCACTCGCGCACGCCGCCGCAGCCGATCGTCACGGTGAGCCTGACCACCGACTTCATCGAGAGCGCCCTGCCGGGCGACTGGGTCGAGGCCCACGTCGACATCCTGCGCATCGGCAGCCGCCTCGCCTACGCCAACTGCCACCTGCACGTCGGCGAACGCCGCATCCTGCGCGCCTCGGGCGTCTTCGCCCTGATGCCGCCCGCCAAACCGAAAGAGGAGTCCGAAGGATGAGCAAGCACTTCAAGTACTACTGGGAAGACTTTCCCCCGGGCAAGGTCATCGAGTTCGGCGGCATCACGCTGACGCAGGAGGACATCGTCCGCTTCGCGAAGGAGTTCGACCCGCAGCCCTTCCACATCGACGAAGAGGCGGCCAAGCACTCCATGTTCGGCGGCATCATTGCCAGCGGCTGGCACACCTGCGCCCTGTGCATGCGCATGACCTGCGACGCCTACCTGCTGGAGACGGCCAGCCTCGGCTCGCCCGGCGTCGACAGCCTGCGCTGGCTGAAGCCGGTGCGCCCGGGCGACACCCTGCGCGTGCGCTGCGTCACGCTGGAGGCGCGGCCGATGGAGAGCAAGCCGCACATCGGCCTGGTGCGCAACCGCTGGGAAGTGCTCAACCAGAACAACGAGGAAGTCATGCAGATGGAAGGCTACGGCATGCTCCGTCGAAGAAGCCACTGATGGCGAAGATCCACGTCCTCCTGAAAAAGGAAGAGCTCGATTCGCAGCGCCTGCCGGGCAAGACGGTGGTCGTGCTCGACATCCTCTTCGCCACCTCCAGCATCGTCGCCGCCATGGCGCACGGCGCCGCTGAGGTGATTCCGACGCTCGACGGCGCGGCGGCGCAGGCCGAGGCGGCGCGCCACCCGGCCGAATCCTGCGTGCTCTCCGGCGAACTCAACGCCGACACCCTGCCCGGCTTCGTGCATCCGACGCCGCTGGCCCTGCTCGCGGAAAACCTCGCCGGCAAGACGCTGGTGTATTCCACCACCAACGGCACGGTGGCGGTCGCCAAGTCGCGCGAGGCCGACCACGTCTACGTCGGCTCGCTGCTGAACGGCGAGGCGGTGGTCAAGCACATCGCCGCGCACCACGGCGACGAGACGGTCCTGATCGTCTGCTCCGGCTCGGCCGACAACTTCAACCTGGAAGACTTCTACGGCGCCGGCTACCTCGTCTCGCTCTTCGCGCAGCAGGCGCAGGAACATGAATTCACCGACGCCGCCCTCGCCGCCATGCTGCTGCACGAGAAATGCGAGGCCGGCGAATGCCTGCGCCGCGCCCGCGTCGGCCGCATGATGCTCGAACGCCGGCTCGACCGCGAGGTCGACTTCGCCGCGCAGAAGAGCCTCTACGACGTCGTCCCCCGGCTCGACGGCAAGCGCCTGGTGGCGGCGTGAACCTTCAGCACCACTACGTCGACTTCGACGACGTCCGCCTGCACTACGTCGACGCCGGCGACGGCCCGCTCATGCTGTTCGTGCACGGCTTTCCCGAGTTCTGGCACGCCTGGCAGGACCAGCTGGAGGAATTCTCGCGCGACCGCCATGCCGTCGCCCTCGACCTGCGCGGCCACAACCTCTCCGGCAAACCCACCGACGTCAAGGCCTACCGGCCCAAGCACCTCGTCGCCGACCTGCGCCGGCTGATCGACCACCTCGGCGGCCGCCCCGCCATCGTCGTGGCCCACGACTGGGGCGGCGCCGCGGCGTGGAACCTCGCCGCCGAGCATCCGGAATACGTCGATAAGCTGGTCATCATCAACTCGCCGCACCCGGTGACCTTCGCCCGCGAGCTGCGCGACAGCACGGCCCAGCAGAAAGCCAGCCAGTACATGCTCTGGCTGCGAAAACCCGGCGCGGCGGAGAAGCTGCTGGAAAACGACTGCGCGCGACTCGCCGCCATGCTCGCGCAGTCGACCGCCGATCCGCGCTGGCTGACGCCCGAGCTGCTGGCGCGCTACCGCGAGGCGTGGACCCAGCCCGGCGCCATGGACGCCAGCCTGAACTTCTACCGCGCCTCTCCGCTGCACCCGCCCACCCCCGAGGAGCCCGGCCCCTCAGCCATTCAGCTCGACCCGGCCGCCTTCACGGTGCGCGTGCCGACCCTGGTGATCTGGGGCGAGCGCGACACCGCGCTCCTGCCCGGCCTCCTCGACGGCCTCGACCCCCTGGTGCCGCAGCTCACCGTCAAGCGCATCCCCGACGGCACGCACTGGGTCATCCACGAGCGGCCGGAGGAAGTTAACCGTATGATCCGGGAATTCATCGGAAACTGAGTATGCCCAAGATCACCATCAAGAACCTGGAAGAACTCAAGCAGTGGGTCGGCAAGGAAGTCGCCGTCAGCGACTGGCTGCAGGTCGACCAGGACCGCATCGACCGCTTCGCCGACGCCACCGGCGACCACCAGTGGATCCATGTCGACCCGGCGCGCGCCAAGGCCGAGTCGCCCTTCGGCGCGACCATCGCCCACGGCTACCTGACGCTCTCGCTGCTGCCGCACATGATGATGGAGACGCTCGACGTCCAGGGCGGCCGCATGAGCATCAACTACGGCCTCAACCGCGTGCGCTTCTCCGCCCCCGTCCGTGCCGGCGACCGCATCCGCAGCCGCTTCACCCTGGCCAGCCTGGAAGACATCCCCGGCGGCATCCAGTACGCCTGGCACGCCCTCGTCGAGATCGAAGGCCAGCACAAGCCCGCCTGCGCCGCCGAGATGATCGCGCGGCGCTACGACTGAAGCGCCGCGCCGTGCCGCGGGGGCTGATTTTGGGCCGGCGCGACTGCCGGCTCGACTAGAACTTCACGCTGATGCCGGCATAGGCCGAACGCCCCATGCCGGGCACGGCGATGCCCCAGGGGATGCCGTTCATGCTCATGGTCGTGCCCTGGGCGGTATAGGCGCCGCCGAGCGGCAGGTCGTAGGACTTGTCGAACAGGTTCTCGATGCCGAAGTCGACCCGCGTCTGCTTCCAGGAATGGCTGGCGCGCAGGTTGACCAGGCTGTAGCCGTCGGTCCTGATCTCGTTGCGCACGTCGGAGACGCCGTTCTTCGCCTTCACCATCACGAGCTCGATGCCATTGTCCCAGCCGCCGACCTGCTGCGTGAGGGTGATGCGGGCATTCATCGGCATGATGTTGTAGAGGCCGTCGCCGCTGTCGCGATTCCTGCCGTTGGCATAGTTGAGCAGGCCCTTCAGGCCCCACGCCCCCCATCCGGTCTTGCCGAGCGGCACATGGCCCGAGAGGTCCAGTCCGTAGAGGCGCGCCGACTGGTTGGCGTAGCGCAGTTGAACGAACTGGTTGGTCGCCGCGTTCACCGCCGGGCAGGACGAGCCGGGCAGGAGGGCCGTCGTGCAGCGCACGGCGTCGACGTAGTCGCTGACGCGCGTGTAATAAGGCGTCGCCTTGAACTCCCAACTGCGGTCGGCCGCATGCCAGTCGAAGGTGGCGCTCAGGGTGTGCGCCTTCTCCGGCTTGAGGTCGGGGTTGCCGATGTAGCCGTTGCCGTCGCCGACGAAATTGTTCATCGTCGCCGCCATCGGCCAGGTAGACCAGGTGTAGCGCTCGTACAGGTTCGGCGAGCGCACCTTGCGGGCCAGGCCGAACTCGATGTCGCGCGTCGCATCCACCGTGTAGCGGGCCAGCGCGGTGAAGTCCCAGTTGTCGTCGTTGCGCCCATGGTCGCGCGCGTTGAAGCGCGCGGCATCGGCGATCTGGCTGCCCGGCGCGCCGGCCGTCGTGCGGTAGCCCCGCACGTCGCCGGCGTCCGAGCGCACCCGCTCGTAGCGCACGCCGAGCAGGGTCATCCACTGCGGGCCGGGGCGCGCCTCCCACTCGCCGAACAGCGCCGTGCGGTCGCGCTCGCCGTCCTTGATGTTCCAGAAGGTGCCGGGGCCCATGCCGCCGCCGGAGGCCGGCCACCAGTCGTCGAGCCGGTAGCGCTGCAGCTCGCCGCCGACGCGCAGCAGGTCCCGCTGCGAGAGGGCGATGTCCGCCTTGAGCGAGGCGCCGCTGGTCTTGCCTTCCGTGTACATCGGCATGCCGGCGGCGCAGGTGCCGGCCGGATCGCCGGCGAAGCGGATCGGCGAGCATGGCGTACCGGCGCCGGAGAGCGAGCCGTACCAATAGCGCTTGTCGTCGCCGAAATCCATGAAATGGTCGACCTTCTCGTGATAGGCGCGCGCCTCCAGGCCGCCCCAGTCGAACCGGCCGAGGTAGCGCAGGTTCAGGCGGTGCTGGGTGTTCTCGAGCATGTCCATGCGCTGGTTCGGATAGAGCTGGTAGGGCATGTCCTGGTAGCCCAGCTTCGCCTCGACGAGGTGGTTGGCGTGCTTCAGCGCGACGCCCAGCGTGTGGTTGGCGGTCTTGTAGGCCGTCGAGCCGACCTCGTCGCGCGACAGCGTGTGGCCGGGGCGGCCGGTCGCCGTCGTCGTGCGGAAGTTGCCGCCGGACGTGTAATTGCCGGATTCGCTCAGCGCGCCGGAATAGGTCACGCTGACGTTCTCCGTGGCGATGGTGGCCGTGACGTTGCCGCCGCGCGCGTTACCGTTGCTGCGGTAGAACGCACCCGCCTGCCCCTTGACCAGGCTGCCCTGCCCCGGCGCGGCGAATTCCGGCGCCGGCGTCTCGGCGACGATGGTGCCGCCGAGGCTGTCCCCGCCAACGCTCACCGGCGTGATGCCGGCATACACCTTCAGCGTGCCGACGTTGGTCGGGTCGATGTACGACAGCGCCGGATTCATGTGATTGGGACAGGAGGCGATCAGGTCCATGCCGTCGACCTTGATGCGCAGGCGGTCGTCGGCGAGGCCGTGGATCGCCGGCAGGCTGGAGACGCCGCCGGCGCCGTAGAGGCTGACGCCCGGCGTGTTGCGCAGCAGGCTGGCGGTGTCGCTGGTGGCCGGACGCAGCGACTGCAGCTCGGCCGCGCCGACGCCCGCCGAATTCAGGGGTACCGCGATCTTCGGCTCGGACACCACGATCTCGCCCAGGCTGTTCTCCTGCGCATGCACCGCGAACGGCAGGAGGGCGATGAGGAACGGCAACGGCCTCTTGGCGAGGCGGGTCAGGCTATGCATGATTTTTTCCGCAGTGATTGTGTAGGCCGGCGCATTCTATTTCGCTCCGGCCGGCACACCCTGCGACCTGGCGTCGCATGCGACGATTTGTCGCCGTGCCGCGGGGACTGACTTTTGCAGCGGGATTTCAGTAGTGCTTCGGCACAGTGTTCTTCAGCCTGGCCCTGCCGTGCTTCCGCCGCTCGGTGACGTTCATGCAGATCCGATGCCGCGGCGCGGCGCGACTATAATCGCGCACCATGGCTCTTCACCGCTTTGAACTCAGGGGAGAATTCATCCCCCTCAACGACCTCCTCAAGCTGCTCGGCCTGGTGCCCTCCGGCGGCGCCGCCAAGGCAGCGATCGCCGAGGGCGCCGTCGTCGTGGACGGCGAAGTCGAGACCCGCATCCGCCGCAAGCTGCGGGCGGGCGCGGTGGTGCGCTTCGCGGATGAGGAAATCCGCGTCGTCGGCGCCGGCGCCCACCAACCGGATACGAAACGCCCATGAGCATCCAATGGTTCCCCGGCCACATGACCTCGGCCCGCAAGGAAGCCGCCAAAACCATGGCGCTGACCGACGTGGTGATCGAGGTGTGCGATGCGCGCCTGCCGGAGGCCAGCAGCAACCCGATGATCCGCGAGCTGCGCCTGCACCGCCAGCGGCCCTGCCTCAAGCTGCTGAACAAGGCCGACCTCGCCGACCCGGACGTCACGCAGGCCTGGCTCGATTTCTACAACGGCCAGCCCGGCGTCAAGGCGGTGGCGATCTCCTGCAAGCAGCCGGGCGAGGCCGCGCGCGTGCCGGCCCTGTGCCGCGCGCTGGCGCCGCACCGCAAGGACACCTTCAAGCCGCTGCGCATGCTCATCATGGGCATCCCCAACGTCGGCAAGTCGACGCTGATGAACGCGCTCCTCAAGCGCCGCGTCGCCGCCGTCGGCGACGAGCCGGCGGTGACCAAGACGCAGATGAGCCACGACCTCGGCCCGACGATGACCCTCACCGACACGCCGGGCCTGATGTGGCCGAAGATCGAGCACGACAGCGACGGCTTCATGCTCGCCGCCAGCCACGCCATCGGCCGCAACGCCGTCATCGATTCCGAAGTGGGGATCTTCCTGGCCGGGCTGCTCCTGCAGCGCTACCCTGCCCTGCTCGCCGCGCGCTACAAGATCGACGTCGACGGCCTGGACGGCGTCGCCGCCGTCGAGGCCATCGCGAAGAAGCGCGGCTGCATCACGAAGGGCCGCCACGCCGGCGAACTCGACCTGGAAAAGGCCGCGATGATCCTGCTCACCGACTACCGCGGCGGCAAGCTCGGCCGCATCAGCCTGGAGACGCCGGCGAGCCGCGCGGCGATGCTGGCGGCGGCGAAGTAGCGCCGCCCCGCCGTGCCGCGGGGACTGACTTTCGGGGCGCGCAGAGGGCGGCCTCTACTCTTCTTTCCGGCAGCCGCCCAGGATGTCCAGTTCCGGCTTGTAAGCACTCGTCCTGATTTCCAGGAAGCCGAGGACGGTGTGGAACAGGTGGTCGTGCGTGAAGCGCTGCCCGCGCTTGCGCATCAGCGCCGCCTGGTCGAGTTCGTCGAAGCCGCTGCCGAACCAGAGGATGGCCGGCACGTGCACCTGGCTGTCGGGCGCGAGGGGGCGCGGCAGGCCATGCAGGTAGAGCCCGCCCTCGCCGAGGGATTCGCCGTGGTCGCTCAGGTAGAACAGCGCGGTCTCGAATTTCGCATCGTTCCGCTTCAGCAGTTCGATCGTCTTGCCCAGGAAATGGTCGGTGTAGAGGATGGCGTTGTCGTAGGCATTGCCGATCTCCTCCCGGCTGCATGCGCCCAGATCCTTGCTCTTGCACGCCGGCTGGAATTTCTCGAACGCCGGCGGATAGCGCTTGTAGTAGGCCGGCCCGTGGTTGCCCATCTGGTGCAGGACGATGACGATGTCGCCGGTGGGATGGCTGTCGATGTAATCCTGCAGCGGCACCAGCATGCCCTCGTCGCGGCATTCGGTGTCGCATACGGTGTTGTTGGCGGGGGACTTGTAGTCCCGGTAGGGGACGCGCAAGGCGACGCCCTTCGAATCCGAGTTGTTGTCCAGCCACAGCACGTTCACGCCGGCGCGCTGCAGGACGTCGAGCAGATTCTCCTCTCCGGCGGCCCGCTTCGGATCGAACCGCGCCATGCCCCTCGGCGAGAACATGCACGGCACGGAGATAGCCGTGGAGGTGCCGCAGGAACGGAAATCGGGCAGGCCGATCGCGCCGGCCTCGCGCAGGCGCGGCGTGGTGTCGCGCGCGTAGCCGTTGATCGAGAAACGGTCGGCCCGCGCCGTCTCGCCGACGACGAGGACGATCAGCTCGCGGTGCCGGTCGTCCTTGGAGATATGCGCATCCGGCGCGACGGCCGCCGGTTTCATGCCGGCCGTCGCCTCGTTCGCCCTGCCGGCCAGCTTGAGCGCCGTCAGCAGCGGATAGGCGGGGTTGGCATAGCTCCGCAAGGCCTTGTGCGCCCGGATGAAGGATGCGTAGAAACCGCCGAACGCCATCACCATCAATGCGATCGCCAGCAGGCAGACGGCCAGCAGCTTCGCCCGTCCGATCAGTTCGCGCCGCCATCCGCGCCAGGCCAGCGGCGCCCGCCAGACCAGGGCGGAAGGCAGGACGCCCAGCAGGACGAAGTAGGCCAGCAGCTTGAAGGTGACCAGGTCGAACGCTTCGCCGACATCGGTCTGGGCGGCGTTGCGCAGCATGTCCTCGCCGATGACGGTGCCGAAGCTGTCCATGAAATAGGCGGTGACCGAGGCGGTCAGCAGCGCCGCGATCAGCACCGGCTTGGTCATGCGCCCGAAGGCGAGCCCGCCGAACAGGACGAGATTGAACGCCAGAAAGGCGACCGCCAGCGAGAGCAGCGGCAGCAAAGTGCCAGCGTCCAGGGGAAAAGCATGCAGGACCTGCGCGACGAAGCGGGCGTTGCCGCCGGCGACCAGCAGCAGGCAGGTCAGCAGCAGCAGGGCGTTGCCGCCGATTTCCCGCTTTGGCTCAGTCAGGTTCATGGCGTCGCCCGGCAGCGGGCCGGCTAGGGGAACATCTCGCGCAAATCACGCAATCCCTTCGGCGAAGCGGGATCGCCCACCAGCAGGGGACGCTCGCGGAAGCGGGCATTGACCAGGCTCTTGGTCGGGTCGTAGCCGTCGAAGCTGAGCCCGGCCAGGTCGGCCCAGGTGTGGATGAGATGGGCCGTCTGGTAGGGGCGATCGGCCTGCCGCGCGAAATCCCGGGGGAAGGCTTCCCGCCAGGCCGCGGAGCGCCAGAGCACGAAGGGGACGGCATACATCGGCAGCGTCGGCCGGGCCTCGTTGCGGCCGGCGAAGTCATGGCCCGGCGAGTCGAAGACATCCTCGCCGTGGTCGGAGAAATAGAGCAGCATCGACCGGCCGCCTTGGGCATTCAGCCGTTCGATCAGGCTGGCGAGGACATGGTCGTTGTAGCGCACGGCGTTGTCGTAATGGTTGATCAGCGGCAACTGGCCGTCCGCGACCCAGCCGGGCAATCCCGCCTTGTCCTTGAATGCGCCGAATTCCGGCGGATAGCGGTACTCGTAGACCATGTGCGTGCCGAGCAGGTGCACCACGATAAACTTGCGCTCGGCCGGGTCCTGCAGGATGCGCGCGAAGGGTTCCAGCACCTCTTCGTCGAAGCTGTAGGAATTCTGCGAGCGGGTATGGTTCAGGTAGACCTGCTCGTCCGTCTGCTGCGAGAAGTTGGTGAGCATGGTGTTGCGCCCGGACAGCGTCTGCTGGTTGGTGACCCAGAACGTCTTGTAGCCGGCCTGCTTCATGATGTTCATCAGCGACGGCTGCGTCAGGTGGAGGTTCGGGTTTTCCTGGTCGGCGAAGGTCAGCGCCTGCTGCAGCGTCTCGATGGTGTAGGGCCGCGACGCCATCACCCGGTTGAACACGGCGAGCTGGTCGCGCATCGACTCCAGGCGCGGCGAGGTCCGGCGCGGGTAGCCGTACAGGCTCATGTGCAGCCGGCTGGTCGATTCGCCGATGACCAGCACCAGCGTCGACGGACGGCCGGCGTGGGCGTCGACCAGATTGGCGACGGGCGGCAAGCCGCGGTTCCGCTCGAGCAGGTCCTGCATCACCGCGAGCTGGCGCTCGTATTTGTAATAGCCGACGGCGAATTGCCAGGGCACCGCCGGCTCCAGGCTGCTGGCGAGCGCCCGCACGAGGGTGTCGCCGGTCAGCGGCTTGTGCTTGTAGAGGAGCCGATAGGTGCCCGGCAGCGCGATGAGGAAGACGATGGCCAGCGACAACAGCCACGCGGCACCGCGCGGCACCGCCAGCGGCCGCAGGCGCCGCCACAGCCACAGCGCGCCCATCGTGTAGGCCAGTACAGCGGGAATCATCCACCAGGCGAAGTAGTTGGCGACGAATTCGCCCGCCTCCGCCGGATTCGACTCGAAGGCGATGAACAGCACGCTCTGGGAAAATTCCTGCCGGTAGATGGCGAAATAGCCGAGGCCGGCGAGCGAGCACGCCCACAGGACCAGACCGGTCGCCCCGGCAATCCGCAGCCCCTGCCGCGGAAACAGGAGCATCGGAATCAGCCACAGCAGGCTGTCGAGTATGCCGTGGCGCAGCGGCGAGAAGCCGGTGGCGCCGCTGGCGACGAGCAGGACGTGGATGACGCCCGAGAAGTACCAGAAGAACAGGTAGGCCCGGCCGAGCGCCTTCCAGTCGATCGAGGCGTTAGTCGGAAAACGGGCGCCGATCGGCGCTGCGGCAGCAATTTCGTATGGCATGTGAGCGGGCTTCCAGCCGTGTCGGCTGATCGATGCCCACTCTAGCGACCGTCACATCAGGGTCGCGTCAATCTGGCGTGAAAAAAACGTGAAAGTCCTAGGAAAAATCCACCCGGAACTCGCAGCCGCCGTCCTGGCGTTCGTCGAGGCGGATGCGCCAGCCCTGCCGCTGGCAGATGCGCTGCACCAGCGACAGGCCCAGGCCGAGGCCGTCCCCGCGCGTGGCATCGCCGCGCACGAAGGGCTGGAACACCGTTTCGCGCTTCTCGGGCGGGATGCCGGCGCCCGAGTCGCAGACGCTGAAGCCGCCCTGGCGCAGCACCAGGCGGACGAAGCCCCGGTCGGTGTAGTGGATGGCGTTGCGCAGCAGGTTGGAAACGACGGCGCGCAGCAGCGGCGCCGGGTAATGGCCGGCATCGTCGCCCTCGCTGACCAGCGTCAGTTCCAGCCCGCGCCCCGCCGCGTCCGGCCGCAGCCGGTCGACCTGTTCGCCGGCCAGTTGCGCCAGCGTGGTTTCCCCGTCGTCGAGCGTGCCTTCCGGCGTGCGCGCCAGGCGCATGAAGGTCTCGACCAGTTCCTGCATCTCGGCGCAGGAGGCCTGGATGCGGCGCACCTGGATCTGCTGCTTCGCGTCGGCCAGCCCCTGCGCCAGCAGCACGTCGCAGGTGCTGGCGATCACCATCAGGGGCGTGCGCAGCTCGTGGCTGACGTCGCTGGTGAAGAAGCGCTCGCGCTCGAGGGCCTGGCGCAGCTCGCCCAGCGTGGCGTCGAAGGCGGCGGCGAGGCGGCCAACCTCGTCGGGGGCGTAGCCGGCGGCCAGGGGCGGCGCCGCCGTCAGCAGCTGTTCGCGGTGCTGTACCTGTTCGGAGAGCCGGATCACCGGCGCGATCACCCGGCGCGCCATCAACAGGCCGAGGCCCCAGGCGGCGAGCAGGCTCAGCGCGAAGGCGAAGGCGATGACGACGTAGAGCACGTCCTCGCGCCGCTCGAACTCCTCCTGGTCCTGCACCAGCACGTAGAGCGTGCCGCCCTCCTCGCGCGCCACGACGTGGTGCTCGTCGCCGTCGCGGTAGGCCTCCTGGAAGCCGGGCCTGACATGAGCGAGCCAGGCCGGCAGCGGCGGCTGGCCGTCCGGCCCCCGCACGTAGAGTTCGGTGTCCGGGTCGAGGTGGAACGGCAGACCCTTGTCGAGCGAGCCGAGGATGTCGTCGAGCCGCTTGCTCATCGAGGCCGAGGCGTAGTTCTCCTCGGTGTAGCTGATCGACATCACCACGGTCAGCGAGAACAGGCCCGCCACCACCAGCGCCATCAGCACGAACGACGCGACGATGCGCCGCGCGAGGCTCTGGTCGCCGTTCATTCCGGCTTGTCCTGCTCGGCGAGGCGGAAGCCGACGCCGTGCACGGTGTGCAGCAGCGGCTTCGGGAAGGGCTTGTCGATCTGCTGGCGCAGGGTGTGGATGTGGCTGCGCAGGCTGTCGCTGTCGGGCGGCGCGTCGCCCCACAGCGCCGCCTCGAGCGCCTCGCGCGTGGCCACCGCCGGGCTTTTCTGCATCAGCACGGCGAGCAGCTTGAGCCCGATCGGCCCGATCTTCAGCGGCTGGCCGGCGCGGGCGACTTCGAGCGTGTCGAGGTCGTAACTGAGGTCGGCGACCTTGAGCAGGCGCCGCCCGCCGGCGCGGGTGCGCTTGAGCACCGCCTCGATGCGCGCCGCCAGCTCGGGCAGCGCGAAGGGCTTGGTGACGTAGTCGTCGGCGCCGGTGCGGAAGCCCTGCAGGCGGTCGTCGAGGGCGTCGCGCGCGGTGAGCATGATCACCGGCGTATCGCGCCGCTCGCCCTCGCGCAGGCGCTGGCACAAGGCGTAGCCGTCCATGCCCGGCAGCATGACGTCGAGCACGATCAGGTCGTAATGGTTCGTCGCCGCCAGGTGCAGGCCGGTGAGGCCGTCCTGCGCGCAGTCGACCTCATAGCCCTTCAGCGCGAGATAGTCGGCCAGGTTGGCCAGGATGTCGCGGTTGTCCTCCACCACCAGCAGTCGCATTGCCGTGTCCTTCTCCCTTCCGGCGGCAAGACTACCACCGCTTGGTTCAGGACGGGGCGCGGCTGAAGCGCGACAGGTTGCCCATGATCTCCAGCATGGCGGTGCGGATCGCCTTGATGACGCCGGAGGAATCGGCCAGCGGGCGGTCGTCGCCGTCGGTGACTTCGTTGCGGATGGCGCCGAGGGCATTCACCGGGAAGGACACCTTGAAGTCGCTGCCGAGGTAGGCGATGCGGTTCCAGTCGGCGGCGACCGCATAGTCGCGGTGGTAGCCCGGCGCCAGCAGGTCGTAGCCGTGCGAGTAGTCGGAGGGCGGGTTCTTCACGCCGAGCAGCGGCATCAGGGTCGCCGGGATGTCGAGGTGGCTGGTGATGCCGGCGACCGTGCGCGGCGCCTGGCCGGGCACGCGGATCACGGCCGGCGTGCCGGTCTGGAAGCGGTTGAACTCGGCGCTGTGGCCCCAGCGGCCCCGCTCCATGAACTCCTCGCCGTGGTCGCCGAGGACGATGACGATCGTCCTGTCGAGCAGTCCCTTCGCCTTGAGATGGTCGATGACGCGGCCGATCTGGCCGTCGACGTGGTGCGCGGCGTTGATGTAGCGGTTCTTGATCTGCGGCGTCTGCGTGGCGAAGTCGGCGGTGAGGTAATTGAAGTTCTCCAGGTACGGCCGGGCGATGGCCGCCTCCTGCGGAAAATCGTAGGGGGCATGGGTGGACTCGAAGAACATGTAGCCCATGAACGGGCGCGCCGGGTCGCGCCGGTCGATGAAGCCGAGCAGCTCGTCGATGTTCTTCGCGTCGCGCTGCCAGGGCGGCGCGCCGACCTCGAGGGGGTGCATGTCCTCCGGCCGCATGTTCGCGAAGACGGTCTTGTCGAAGGCCGGATAGGTGAAGCGCTGGCTGGTGTGCAGCGCGAACTGGTAGTTCTGCCGCTGCAGCACGTCCATCAGCACCGGCGCGCGCTGCGCCGCCCGCATCGGGAACCAGTTGCTGCCGTAGAGGCCGTAGAACATCGAGAAGACGCCCATCTGCGTCAGGTTGCCGCCGCTGAAGTGCTTCTCCAGGCGCAGGGCGTCGTTGGAGAAGGCCCACAGGCGCGGCATGATCTGCGGGTCGAGCATGTCGAAGCGCAGCGACTCGGCGACCAGCCAGACGATGTTCAGGGGCGCCGCAGGCGGCTCGACGCGCAGCGGCGCGAGCGGATAGGCCAGGCTGCCCTCCTTCACGCGCAGGCTTTGCGCCTCTTCCGTGTTGGAGGCGATGCCGAGGCGCTTCGCCAGCTTGCGGAAGGTGAGCGGCTGGTAGAGCGGATAGTGCTCGCTGGCGAAGAGGATGGGCTGGTAGTTGGAGGCTGCGCTGTAGCCATAGGCGACGCGCTCGCCGGTGCCGAGCAGCACCAGCGCCAGCAGCGCCCAGCGCCAGGGATTGCGGCCCGCCGCCTCCGGCGGGCTGCGCCGTGCCGTCCAGGCATAGGCGGCGGCCTGCGCCGTGACGAGGAGACTGACTATCAGGGCCGCCGTCAGCTGGGTGGTCCAGCCGGCGCCGAGGGCGGCGATGCCGCCCGGCGTCGTCGCCAGGTCGATGACGAAGCCGTTGATGTGGAAGCCGTACATGTCGTGGATCAGGCGGTCGGCGTAGAGCAGCGCCTGGGTCAGGCCGGTCAGGACGATCGCCGCCGCGGCCAGCAGCGGTCCGGCGCCGCGCCACGGCCGCCCCGCCAGCAGTCGCCGCAGCAGACGCACGACCAGCAGCGCCGGCAGCAGGTAGATGAAGGCGTAGCTCGCCGTCGCCGCCAGGGTCCACCCGGCGACGGCGGGTGAGGCGAACTGGCGCGCGCTCTGCAGGCCGGCCACCTGGACGACGGCGATCAGCCACGACAGGAGGAAGAAGCGGTTGAGCTGGCGGACGGACGGCAGGACAGGCATGGCAGGGCTCCGGATGCGAACGGGCCCAACCTTAGCAAGCGGGCCGTCAAGCCCGCCTCAAGACGGCGTGAAAATGGCGTGAAACGGAAATCAGCCGAACAGCACCAGCGCCCACACCGCCGCGACATTCACCAGCGACAGCATGACGGCCGCGCTGCCGGCGTCCTTGGCGCGCTTGGCGAGGGCGTGATGTTCGAGCGAGATGCGGTCGACCACCGCCTCGATGGCCGAGTTGAGCAGCTCGACGACGAGCACCAGCAGCACGCTGCCGACCATCAGCGCCCTGCCCGTCCCGCCGACGGGCATGAAAAAGGCGGCCGGGATCAGCACCAGCGCCAGCAACACTTCCTGGCGGAAGGCGTTCTCGTGGCGCCAGGCTTCGGCCAGGCCGTCCAGCGAATAGCGGCAGGCGTTCCAGATGCGGCGCAGGCCGGTCTTGCCCTTGAACGGGCTCTTCTCTCCGTCGCCGGAGGTCGGGCTGGGATTCGTCATGAGGCGGGAAGATACCAGATCGCGCGGCGAACCTATTCCCTGTTCGCCCTGAAAAACTGCAGCAGCCTGTCCGCCACTTCCGCCGGCGCCTCTTCGGGCAGGAAGTGGCCGCAGTCGAGGCCCTCGCCGCGCACGTCGGCGGCCTTCTCGCGCCACAGCGCCAGCACGTCGTACGTGCGGCCGACGAAGCCCTTTGCGCCCCACAGCACCAGCAGCGGGCAGCGGATGCGCGCGGCGGCGTCCTCGGCGTCGTGGCGCAGGTCGAGGCCGGCGGCGGCGCGGTAGTCGTCGCAGCTCGCGCGGATCGCCTCCGGGTCGGAGAAGCAGCGCACGTACTCCGCCACCACGGCCGCATCGAAAGCCGCCTCGTTGCCGAGGCTCCAGCGCGACAGGCAGCCCTTCAGCCAGGCGGCCGGGTCGGCGGCGATCATGCGCTCGGGCAGCGGCGCCTGCTGGATCAGGAAGAACCAGTGGAAATACGTCGTCGCCAGCGCCTGGTCGGTGAGCGCGAAGGTGGTCGCCGTCGGCGCGATGTCCATCACGCAGGCGCCAAGAACGCGCTCGGGGTGGTCGAGGCACAGGCGGTGCGTCACCCGCGCGCCGCGGTCGTGCGCGGCGACGCGGAAGCGCGCGTGGCCGAGCGCGGTCATCAGCTCCGCCATGTCGCGCGCCATGGCGCGCTTCGACTGGTTCGCCGCCTCCGGCCCGGAAGGCGGCTTGCCCGAATCGCCGTAGCCGCGCAGGTCGGGGATCACCAGCGCAAAATCCTCCTGCAGCCGCGGCGCCACCTTGTGCCACATGGCGTGCGTCTCGGGGTAGCCGTGCAGCAGGAGCAGCGCCGGCCGGCCGGGGTTGGCGCGCACGCGCGCATGGATGCGCGTGCCGGAGACGGCGATGTCGCGGGTTTCGTAGCTGGGGGTCGAACATGGCGGGTCTTGGCCTGGAATGGAGAACCGACGGCGAATCTACCGCCAACCCATCCGGCGCGCCAGCCCCGGATCCGGGGCGAAGTCATTCATTTCGATAAGCCTGATGGGAAGCGCCGTGTTGCGGGGACTGACTTTTGAGGGTAGCACTGCATGTCGGCCGAAATAGACGTCTCCGCCACGCTAACCCGGTGAAGCGAAGGGATAGAAGTAATGCCCAATAGACCGTTTGCGTCCCGCCATGGCGCAAGAGGGTGAATCCGGCTCAGAGCGGCCTAACTTTGCCGCAGGTATGCTTTGGCAACTCGCCCTCCTTCATCGATCTCGAAGGTCAGCACCATATAGTCGGCAGCAGTGAGCGCCACGAAGTAATGGAGAGCGCGATCGGATTGTTGCTCCGGCTTGCCAAGCAACTTCAAGACGTCCTCACGCCGCATGCCGACATAGAGGCTCCGCTCAAGAATATCCCTGGCCATCGCTTCGCGTCGATATTTGTGGGCCCCCTGCCAATTCTCCGCGCTAAAGGTGGCAGGGGCCGAAGCGAAAATGCTCGACCATTCCGGAAAGGTCAGGTAAAGCACCCACACGATGAAACCCAGAAGGGCAGCGCCAAGCAATCTTTTTAGATAGGCCATTGACGAAGTCTACTTAATTTTTCGGCGGCCAAGGTCGGCTGTCCGCTAGCAAGCTCCTCCTTGCATTTTTTCGAGCGATCCGACCGTTTTGGGCGTACTCCAGCAACTCTGAGGAGCTTGCGCGGCAGAAGCGGTCGTTTGGACAGAACGGATTCAACACACGCAATCGGCCAGGAGCCGTCATTCCGAGGCCGCGCAGCGGAACCCGGAGTCCAATGTCTTTGTTCGAGCGTAGCTGCATTCCCGCCTCAGCGGGAATGACGGGGCATTTCTAATCCTCAAACGGCAACCCGACGTAGTTCTCCGCCAGGGTGGTGCGCCCGGCGAGGGAATGCACGACGTAGTCCAGCTCGGCATCGAGCGCGCGCTGCTCGAAGGGGTTGGTATCGGGGAAGGTATGCAGCAGCAGGGTCATCCACCAGGAGAAGCGCTCGGCCTTCCAGATGCGGCGCAGGCAGCGCGCCGAATAGTGGTCGATGCCGGCCTCGCTGCCCGAGTAGAACTCGATCAGGGCGCGCGACAGGGTGCGCACGTCGGTGGCGGCGAGGTTGAGGCCCTTGGCGCCGGTCGGCGGCACGATGTGGGCGGCATCGCCGGCGAGGAACAGGCGGCCGAAGCGCATCGGCTCGGCGACGAAGCTGCGCAGCGGGGCAATGCTCTTCTCGATCGACGGGCCGGTGACCAGCCGTCCGTTCGCCTGCGGGTCAAGGCGCCGGCGCAGCTCGTCCCAGAATTTGTCGTCGAACCAGTCTTCGACGCGCTCGGTCAGCGACACCTGCAGGTAATAGCGGCTGCGCGTGCGGGAGCGCATGCTGCACAGGGCGAAGCCGCGCGCGGTCTTGGCGTAGATCAGCTCTTCGGAGACCGGCGGCGTGTCGGAGAGCAGGCCGAGCCAGCCGAAGGGATAGACGCGCTCGAAGTTGGTGATGGCGGTCTTCGGCACGCTGGCGCGGCAGACGCCGTGGAAGCCGTCGCAGCCGGCGATGAAGTCGCATTCGATCTCGTGGTTCTGGCCGTCCTTGACGTAGCGCACGCGCGGCTTGTTCGTGTCGAAGTCGTGGATGCTGACGTCCTTCGCTTCGTACACCGATTTCAGCCCGGCCGCGGCGCGGGCCTGCATCAGGTCCTTGGTCAGCTCGGTCTGGCCGTACACCATCACGCGCTTGCCGCCGGTGAGGCCGGCCAGGTCGATGCGGTGACGCACCCCGCCGACGAGAAGCTCGAAGCCGTCGTGCGGCAGGCCCTCGGCATGCATGCGGGCGCCGACGCCGGCTTCGTCGAGGAGGTCGACGGCCACCTGCTCGAGCACGCCGGCGCGGATGCGGCCGAGCACGTATTCGGGCGTGTGCGCCTCGAGGATGACGGCGTCGATGCCGGCCTTGGCCAGGAGCTGGCCGAGGATGAGGCCGGAGGGTCCGGCACCGATGATGGCGACTTGCGTTCTCATGTTCAGTCTCTCTGTTGTTGTCGGGGCGCTAGATGCCCTCCATGGCCAGCAGGCCGGAGGCGGTGTTGGAAATCGGGACGTGGTAGTTGGCATGCACCTTCTGCACTTCGCCCAGCAGCGTGCCGCGCGCGGCGAGCCAGTTGAGCAGCTCGACGCCCTGGGTGCCGGTCAGCTCGACCAGGTCGAGGATGGAGTAGCGCGTCACCCAGAGCGGATCGGCGATCAGCTTCTCGAGGAACAGCAGGTCGAACTTCCTGTTGATGAAGCCGGCGCGCTGGCCGTCGAGCTGGTGCGACAGGCCGCCGGTGCCGATCACCACCACCTTTGCATCGGAATCCCACGACTCGACGGCGCGGCCGATGGCCTGGCCGAGCTTGAAGCAGCGCGCCGCCGTGGGCAGCGGGTGCTGCACGGTGTTGATGCACACCGGCACGGTGCGCACCGGGCAGGGATGCCGGTCCGGCCAGAGCAGCTCGAGCGGCAGGGTGAAGGCGTGGTCGACCACCATCTCCTGGCAGGTGACGAGGTCGAACTCCTCGCCGACCAGCGACTCGATCAGGTGCCAGGAGAGATCCAGGTCGCCCCGGTACGGCGGCAGGGTCGGGATGCCCCAGCCCTCGTCGGCGTTGCGGTACTCGGGCGCGGCGCCGATGGCGAAGGTCGGCTGCTTGTCGAGAAAGAAATTGAGGCCGTGGTCGTTGTAGATCACCACCGCCACGTCCGGAGCGACTTTCGCCAGCCAGTCGCGCACCGGCGGGAAGCCGTCGAAGAAGGGCTTCCAGTACGGGTCCTGCTGCAGGTTGTTGGCGATGGCCCGCCCGATGTAGGGGACGTGGGTGACGTTGACGGCGCCGACGATGCTTGCCATGACTATTTTCTCCCCGCCTCGACCAGTTTGGCCTTGAACTCGTCCTTGCTCATGCCGGTCTGCTGCGCGCCGATGTCCTGCATGTCGAGGCCGAAGATGCCGCCGAGCTTGGCGAGGTAATAGGCGTTGCCGCCGGCCTCGATCATCTGCAGCACGTTGAGGCTGCGCACGGCTTCGCGCTGCTGGGTGTTGAGGCCGAACTTCGCGCAGTAGGCGTCCTGGTCCTTGAGGAACTCGGCACGGTTCTCCGCTGAGTTGAAGGAAAAGCACATCTTGTTCAGCGCGTAGCCCTTGCGCGCCTGCTCCCCGTCGAACACCGTGGTGCCGGGGATCTCGCGCTTCGGTTTGCCCGAGGTCATCGTCTGTCTCCTAGAACGTTTCAGTGTCGATCTCCCTTTGCGTGGCCGCGTTGTAGCGCGGCCCCGCGACGCTCTGCTGGTTGATCAGCGCGTCCAGGCGGGCGACGATGCCGCCGTCGAGCCTGACTGAAGCACCCCCTGCGTTCTCGTCGAGATGCTCCGGCTGCCGGGTGCCGAGGATCGGCAGGATGTGCTCGCCCTTCGCCAGCAGCCAGGCGAGCGCGAGCTGGGCCGGCGTGCAGCCGGCATCGTCGGCGATGCGCCGGTACTCGGGCAGCAGCGCCAGGTTCTTCTCGTAGTTGGCCGGCTCGAAGCGCGGCATCTGGCGGCGGATGTCCTTCGCCTCGAGCTCGATGTCCGGGTCGCGCAGCCTGCACGTGAGGAAGGCGCGGGCGAGCGGGCTGAAGGCGACGAAGGCCGTGCCCAGCTCGCGGCAGGCCGCCAGCGTGGCGATCTCCGGGTTGCGCGTCCACAGCGAGTATTCCGACTGCAGCGCGGCGATCGGATGCACGGCGTGCGCCCGGCGCAGGGTGGCGGCGGAGACTTCCGAGAGCCCGATCATGCGCACCTTGCCCTCCTGCACCAGCCCGGCCAGCGCGCCGACGCTGTCCTCGATCGGCACCTGCCTGTCCCAGCGGTGCAGGTAGTAGAGGTCGATGACGTCCGTCTGCAGGCGCTGCAGGCTTTCCTCGCAGGTGCGTTTCAGCGTCTCCGGCCGGCCGTCGATGACGCGCTTGCCGTCCACCCCGGTCATGCCGCACTTGCTGGCGAGGAAGATCTTCTGCCGATGCGGCTTGAGCACCTTGCCGAGCAGCGACTCGTTCCTGCCGAAGCCGTACAGGGCAGCGGTGTCGAAGTGCGTGATGCCATGGTCGAGCGCGCGCAGCAGCAGCGCCGCGGCCTGCTCTTCCGACGGCGGCGTGCCGTAGGCGTGGCTGAGGTTCATGCAGCCGAGGCCGAGGGCGGAGACGTCGAAGGGGCCGATGCGCCGCTTTTCCATCTCAGATCCTCAGCACGAACAGGGTGATCGACGGGAAAGCCACCAGCAGGACGACGCGCAGCAGGTCGCTTACGACGAAGGGGGCGACGCCGCGGTAGGTGTCGCGGATGGGGATGTCCGGCGCCATCGACTGGATGACGAACAGGTTCATGCCCACCGGCGGGGTGATCAGGCCGACCTCGACGACGATCAGCACCAGGATGCCGAACCAGATCGCCATTTCTTCCGGCGGCAGGCCGAAGTCGAGCCCCGAGACCATCGGGAAGAAGATCGGGATGGTCAGCAGGATCATCGACAGCGAGTCCATGACGCAGCCGAAGACCAGGTAGAAGACCAGGATCGCCCACAGCACGGCGAAGGGGCTGAGGCCGAGGCTGCCGACCCAGGTGGCGAGTTCCTGCGGCAGCTGCGACAGGGCAAGGAAGGTGTTGTAGGCGGCGGCGCCGAGCACGATCATGAAGACCATGCCGGTGCCGCTTGCCGTGGCTTCGAAGGCGCGCTGCACCTTTGCGCGGTCGAGGCCGCCCTTCCACCAGGCCAGCAGGCCGGTGGCGACGGCGCCGACGGCGGCGCCCTCGGTCGGCGTGAAGATGCCCGTGTAGATGCCGCCGATGACGACGACGAAGATCACCACCACCGGCCAGACATCGCGCTGGGCGCGCAGCCGCTCCGGCCACGGCAGCGGCGCGAAGCGGTGGCCGCCCCATTGCGGCCGCAGGCGCACGACGATGCCGATCACCAGCATGTAGCCGAGCGCCGCCAGGATGCCGGGAACGAAGGCGGCGGCGAACATCTTGGCGATGTTCTGCTCGGCGAGGATGGCGTAGATCACCAGCACGATCGAGGGCGGGATGAGGATGCCGAGCGTGCCGCCGGCCGCCAGCGCGCCGCTGGCGAGCCCGCCCTCGTAGCCGGCGCGGCGCAGTTCGGGCAGCGCCACCTGGCCCATCGTCGCCGCGGTGGCGAGCGAGGAGCCGCAGATCGAACCGAAACCGGCGCAGGCGCCGATGGCCGCCATCGCCACGCCGCCCTTGCGGTGGCCGAGCAGGGCCTCGCCCGCCTTGAACAGCGCCTGCGACATGCCGCCGAGCGAGGCGAACTGGCCCATCAGCAGGAACAGCGGCACGATGGACAGCGAGTGGCTGGAGAAGGTGCTGTAGGCCAGCGTCTTCATCTGGTTGAGCAGCGGGCCAAGGCTGCCATAGACCAGCCAGGAGCCGGCGAGCCCGAGCGCCAGCATCGACAGGCCGATCGGCACGCGCAGGAAGATCAGCAGCAGCAGCGCGGGGAAGGACCAGGCGGCGAGGGTCAGCGGATCCATCAATGCGCCCCCTCTTCCGCCGTGAAACCTTGCGGGCGCGCGGCCAGGCCGAGCGTCTCGAGCAGCCGCCAGGCATAGGCCAGGCAGCCGAGCACGCCCGGCACGAAGGAGGCGGCATAGCCCCACCAGACCGGCATCTGCAGGATGAAGCTGACCTCGCCGTTCTCGCGATACTCCAGCATGGCCAGTCCCATGCGCCAGACCAGGAGCAGCCAGACGCCGAACATCAGCGCGTCGCCGAGGATCTCCAGAAAACGGCGCAGCGCAGCCGGATAGGCATGCCAGAACATCGCCACATGGGCATGCGCGCGCTTGAGGTGGCACCAGGGCAGGAAGCAGAAGACGGCGAGCGCGGTGCCGGCCTCGACGAGTTCGAAGTCGCCGGGAACGGGACCGAGGCCGGCGAAGCTGAGCGCGCGGCCGGCGATGCTGAAGACGCTCATGGCGGCCAGCAGGGCCAGCACGAAGGCGCCGAACCAGGCCATCCGGCGGCTGGTGTCGTAGATGAACTTGCTCATGGAGGAAACGCCGGCCGGCCGCCGCTTCGACGGCCGGCCGGCTGCAGGATCACTTCTTCTTCGAATGCTTCGCGATCAGCGCCTCGGCTTCTTCCGCCAGCTTCGGACCGTCGATGCCCTTGCTGCCCACTTCCTTGTACCAGACGGCACGCACGCCGGAGGCGGTGCGGCGCCAGGTCTGGGTCTCGGCGGCGTCGAGCATGTGGATCTTGTTGCCGGCCTTCTGCGCCAGCGACAGGCCGACCTTGTCGCCCTCGTCCATGGCGCGACCGAACAGCGCCGCCGTCTCGATGCCGCTGTTGGCGTCGATCACCTTCTTCAGGTCGGCCGGCAGCTTGTCGTAGGCGCCCTTGTTCATCGCCACCACGAAGGTCTGGGTGTACAGGCCCTGGTCGCCGGCGAAGCCGGTGTGGTTCTTGACGATCTGCTGCACCTTCAGCGCCGGCGTCACTTCCCAGGGAATCGTCGTGGCGCTGATGACGCCCTTGGAGAGCGCCTCGCCGACGGCCGGCACCGGCATGCCGACCGGCGTGGCGCCGAGCTGCTCGAGCATGATGTTGATGACGCGCGAGCCGCCGCGCACCTTCATGCCCTTCATGTCCTCGAGCCTGGTGATCGGGTCCTTGCTGTGGATGAGGCCGGGGCCGTGCACGTGCACCGCGATGACCTTGACGTCCTTGAACTCGTCCATGGCGTGCTTCTCGACGAACTCCTGGAAGGCGCGCGAGGCCGGCTCGGCGAGGCCGCTGCTGAACGGCAGTTCGAACACTTCGGTCTTCGGGAAGCGTCCCGGCGTGTAGCCGAGCACGGTCCACACGATGTCGGCGACGCCGTTCTTGGCCTGGTCGTACAGTTCGGGCGGCTTGCCGCCGAGCTGCATGCTGGGGAACAGCTGCACCTTGATGCGGCCGCCGCTCTCCTTCTCGACCTTCTGCGCCCACGGCGTAATGGCCTTGGCCGGGATCGTCGCCTGCGGCGGCAGGAACTGGTGGAAGCGCAGGGTCACGTCGGCGGCGTGCGCCAGGGGTGCGGCGCCGGCAAGCAGGGCGGCCGCGAGGATGCTTCTCAGGCTGGTTTTCATGGTCATCTCTCCTCTCTTGTGGTTAACGCTGAAGCTGCTGTTCGAGCATGTGCAGCGTGCGGTAGCAGGGCMKSWCYYKYRYMMMSMTCKMRWTSKGTWYRMGMSMYWSRCSSATSRCKSCRMMSAAYKCKSSGYSMTGMAGYYSSRWKSCGYYSRTMRWYWCRKSCAYYKWMSAYMYRKSRRYSMWSWYGYYYTYGSMSWYMWYYAGGKMRYSRKMKYSGSSSMTRWWKGWGSYSSKRTYSMCSRWGTRSCGGMRRMAGKTGCCGWKSKKGCYGKYGWWGWTRRASSRYRRSGMCASYGYKMMSRGSGSKYMSSWSYYYRRCKYCMRCTRKMTYSASATKYMYMKSRYRRTKSCSMRRGWSSKWYRKAYYSGCMCSWKCAKSRYRTKGRSMKSKMYSRTKYSRSYKCMSSWSWKCCWSGSRMRCWSKTYKACKGWGWSGSYGGCKYRRKRCCWSARSWSSKRGTYSGYCYWKYWSYKSRRCKRRSYCMGSRYGKWSMTSWWKSKRSKKCKSRWKRAGWAGRTCWRMRMKKMCAWSYKSYKKMWGSSRMWWWCRYYSKMCSRKRYYKYCYYKKRYAGYCWSKSRWRGCWSRRSKTKRAGMKKSRCSTSTRSSCKSACRWSSYRASMAGSCYRSYCKCSKWMWGCRRSKCMGCMWCCKYSWMGSMSWCMTWSARCKWSTMKGSSRSSGKGRKCWCYRYSYRMACKKGSKYKMSKGCKYWMRSSMACKKKRTSSMMYRSSYSGSRKSCRWYKRSRWSSRMGYSMWYMKGMTCRCSRYMKCGRMSKYCYKRMRMGCYAKKSWMKCGGCKMRKKMRSTGGSRACGYRGCMGRKSSMGTWSWTSKMGRYYACCKMCKRSKKYKYRRYSCKSWCGMRGSCGRWYASYSMSAMCAMCTCSAMGCYKYSGRYCAKSYTKRWCGYSYYKRSKTSYTYGATRCMRWMGGYCSCGRSYSCGRSSMSSGCRWMYKWWRYGRKKWKGSCMRYWWTKSKKYCWCYWGGRWYARMTSKSCCAYGRYGSKKWTSSKSGYYGRGACRYKMWASAWKCGMWKSSMCMYKWYSGGYKMYWKRKTGGYWMWYYCGYYKMYMMYSGCMSSKSRKGCGRTSMGYMRMAYSWCCASYTMGRTKCSMTMSSMRCCWSYCWYKYRYMYRYRSTYGMTGTSCGSMATSKSCGAMRRSCSSKMSKKWKYKKSGMKSAGKMRKYSRMSGMMKRSGRYKKMKARYWMKCRATYGMYGAGGCCGGCGCGCGGCCCCTGCAGCTGGTGGCTCATGCCGCCGGTGCCCCACACCTGCACCTTGAGGGGCGCGTCGTAGGATTCGACCGCCTTGCGGATGGCGCGGCCGAGGGCGAAGCAGCGGCGGCCCGAGGGGACCGGATACTGCACCACGTTCACCGCGAAGGGGATCACCGGGCAGGGCCATTCCGACGGCTGGCCGAACATCAGCGACAGCGGCACGGTGAGGCCGTGGTCGACGTCCATCTTGTTGACGATGGTCAGGTCGAAGTCGTCCTGGATCACCGACTGGGCGATGTGGGCGGCCAGCTCCGGGTGCCCCTTCACCACCGGCACCGGGCGCGGGCCCCAGCCCTCGTCGGCCGGCCTGAACTCCGCCGCGCAGCCGATGGCGAAGGTCGGGATCATCTCCAGGCTGAAGGCCGTGGCATGGTCGTTGTAGACGAGGAAGATGACGTCGGGCGTGTTGGCCTTCATCCAGGCCTTGGAGGGCTCGTAGCCGGCGAACACCTTCTGCCAGTAAGGCTCGCCGGTCTTGCCGAGATCGAGCGCGGCGCCGATGGCCGGCACGTGGGACGTATAGACGCTGGCGGTGATCCTCGCGCTCATTTCTTCTCCCCGATATAGCGGTTGCCCTCGATGGAGCGGCCGCCGGAAATCATCATGTCGCGGTATTCCTCCTCGCTCATGCCGGTCATGCTGCCGGCCATCTGCTGGAAGCTCTTGCCGTCGGTGGCGCCGATCTTGGCGAGGAAGTAGATGTTGCCGCCTAGGCGAATGCACCAGTTCAGGTCGCGCGCCAGCACGGCCTGCTTCTGCTCTTCCGTCATCGGCCACTCGTCGAGGTAGGCGCGCTCGTCCGCCTTGAAGCGGGCGCGGTTCTCGGGCTTCATCAGCGACATGCAGAACTGGTTGAGGTGGTAGCCCTTGCGCGACTGGTCCGCGTCGAAGATGGTCGTGCCGGGGATGTCCTTGTAGGGTTTTTCCAGGGCCATTTCAGTTTTCCTCCGGCCAGTAGAGCCGCATGGGATTGCCGACCAGCAGCCTGCGCTGCAGTTCGGGCGTGACGGCGATCTTCGGCAGGAAATCCACCAGCCCGCCGTCGTCGGGCATGTGGCCCTTCAGGTTCGGGTGCGGCCAGTCGGTGCCCCACAGCACGCGGTCGGGGAAATCCTCGACGATGCGCTTCGCGAAAGGCACCACGTCATCGTAGCCTGGCGGCCCCGATTTCGACAGCCGTTCCGGGCAGCTCACCTTGGACCAGACATTGGGGTGCTCGCGCAGGAGCCGCCTGAACAGCGCGAACTCCGGGCCATCGGCCGGCTTCGCCACGTCGGGCCGGCCCATGTGGTCGACCACCACGGCGGTCGGCAGCGCGGTGAAGAAGTCCCACAGCTCCGGCAGATCCTGCGCCTCGAAGTACACCACCACGTGCCAGCCGAGCGGCGCGATGCGGCCGGCGATCTCCATCAGCACCTCCTTCGGCGTGAAGTCCACCAGGCGCCGGAGGAAATTGAAGCGCACGCCGCGCACGCCGGCATTGTGCATCGCCTGCAGCACGTCGTCGGTCACGTCGCGGCTCACCGAAGCGACGCCGCGCGCCCGGCCCTGCGAATGCAGCAGCGCATCGACCATGGCGCGATTGTCGTTGCCGTGGCAGGTGGCCTGCACGACGACGTTGCGCGAGAAACCGAGGAAGTCGCGCAGGGCGAAGAGCTGGTCCTTCGAAGCGTCGCAGGGCGTGTACTTGCGTTCCGGCGCGAAGGGGAACTGCGCCGCCGGGCCGAAGACGTGGCAATGCGCGTCGACGGCGCCGGCCGGCACTCTGAAGGCGGGCTTCGAGGGGTTGGGGTGGAAGGGCAGCCAGTCGGGGTCCATGGGTCTCTCGGTCAGGATTACTTTTCGGCTGCCGCAAGAATGCGGTCGGCGTCTGCGCGCCAATCCTTGCGGGGCGCGTTGCGGTCGTCGAACAGCCCGGCATCGGCGAGGTCGGCCATCCAGGCCTGGCGCTCGGCGGTGCCGGCGGCGGACCAGGGTTCCAGCCCCGCCTCGCGCACGGTCTGCGCCGCTTCGCGCATCTCCTCGGCGCGGCGGCGGCCGTGCTGGATGACTCTCTGGAAGAAATAGGCGCCCTGCTTCTCCCAGTCGATGCCGGGGAAGGTCTCGGCGAGCGAGGCCAGCACCGCGTCCTCGACCCCGTAGGCGCGCGCGGCGGTGAAGCTCTCGATGACCATGGCTTCCAGGCCCTTGATCATCACGCTGCGGCACATCTTGGTGGCCGAGGCGACGCCGAGCTTCGCCGAGGCGACCCTGGCGTCGAAGCCGAGCACGCCGAGATGCCCTTCGAGCGCCGCGGCGTGCGGCCCGCCGAGCAGCAACGGCACGCGGATGCGATAGGGCGGGATGGAGGTCATCACCGCACCCTCGACATAGCGCCCGCCGGCGGCGTCGACCAGGCCGGCCGCCTCGATCTTGGCGGCGGGCGAGGCCGAGTTGAAATCGAGGAAGAAGGCGCCGCCCTTGAGCGCGGGCGCGCAGGCCGCGGCGGCGGCAACCGTCTGGCTCGCGGTGACGGCGGAGATCACCAGGTCGGCGCCGGCGACGGCTTCCGAATGCGAACCGGACAGGCTCACGCCATGGTCCGCCGCGTGTCGGCGCATCGCCGCACCGGCGCCGTCGCCGGCCTTGAGGTCGCAGGCGGCCACGGCGAGGCCGATCTTGCGCAGGTCTTCGGCCAGGATCTGCCCGACCTCGCCATAGCCGACGAGGGCGAATGTCCAGTGCAGGGAGGGCGCGGGCAGGGTCATCAGTCGATGTATTTCAAGCCGGCCTTGGCCAGCGCCGGGCGCATGTCATACATGTCGAGGCCGAGCACGCCGGCAGCGAGTTTTTCCCGCTTGACGCCTTCGTTGTCTTCGCGCGCCGCGGCAGCCTCCAGCGTCTTCGCCGCCAGCGCGCGCGGCACGCAGACGACGCCGTCGTCGTCGGCGACGATCACGTCGCCCGGATTGACCAGCTGGCCGGCGCACACCACCGGGATGTTCACCGAGCCGAGCGTCGCCTTGATGGTGCCCTTGGCGCTGATGCACTTGCTCCACACCGGRAARTTCATTTCCGTCAGKGTGCGAACGTCGCGCACGCCGGCGTCGATCACCAGCGCGCGGGCGCCGCGCGCCATGAAGCTGGTGGCCAGCAGGTCGCCGAAGTAGCCGTCGSTGCACTCGGCGCTGATCGCCGCGACGACGATGTCGCCGGGSCGGATCTGCTCGGCGACGACGTGCATCATCCAGTTGTCGCCGGGRTGCAGCAGCACGGTSACSGCGGTGCCCGASACCTGGGCRCCGGCGTAGATCGGCCGCATGTACGGYTTCAKCAGGCCGACGCGGCCCATCGCCTCGTGCACSGTGGCCGAGCCGAARCGSRCCAGCGCATCGGCCGTGGCCGGGTCGGTGCGTTCGATGYTGCGGTAGACGACGCCMAGTTCGTACATGTCACTTYCCYYTYGCTTTSARKGCSGCGTCGAGGCGCGGGTAGACGCGGCGGGCGTTGCCCTCGTAGACCTTGTRGCGGTCCTCCGCCGARAGGTTCAGCGTCGCCTCGATGTAGCGCTTGGTGTCGTCGTAGTTGTGGCCGGTCTCGGGGTCGACGCCCTTGACGGCGCCGATCATCTCCGAGGCGAACAGGATGTTGTCCACCGGGATCACCTTCGTCAGCAGGTCGATGCCCGGCTGGTGGTACACGCAGGTGTCGAAGAAGACGTTGTTGAGCAGGTGGTCCTTCAGCAGCGGCTTCTTCAGCTCTTGCGCCAGTCCGCGGTAGCGACCCCAGTGGTAGGGCGCGGCGCCGCCGCCGTGCGGGACGACGAACCTCAGGTCCGGGAAGTCCCTGAACAGGTCGCCCTGGATCAGCTGCATCACCGCCGTGGTGTCGGCATTGATGTAGTGCGCGCCGGTGGTGTGGAAGCAGGCGTTGCAGCTCGTGCTGACGTGGATCATCGCCGGGATGCGGTGCTCGACCATCTTCTCGTAGATCGGGTACCAGTGGCGGTCGGTGAGCGGCGGCGAGGTCCAGTGGCCGCCGGAGGGATCGGGGTTGAGGTTGAGGGCGACGAAGCCGTACTCCCTGACGCACTTCTCCAGCTCGGGAATGCAGGTCTTCGGGTCGACGCCGGGCGACTGCGGCAGCATGGCGCAGCCGATGAAGTTGTCCGGGAAGAGCTGCGAGACGCGGAAGCACAGTTCGTTGCAGATCGCCGCCCAGGCGGAACTGACTTTGAAGTCGCCGATATGGTGGGCCATGAAGCTGGCGCGCGGCGAGAAGACGGTGAGGTCGGAGCCGCGCTCCTTCATCTGGCGCAGCTGGTTGTTTTCGATGCTCTCGCGCAGCTCGTCGTCGCCGATCTTCAGTTCGGCAGCCTTCGGCATCTGCGCCGGGTCCTGGATGCCGGCGCTCAGTGCTGTTATTTGGCGGTTGCGCCATTCTTCCAGCGCCTTTGGCGCGGTGGTGTAGTGGCCGTGGATGTCGATGATCACGATTTTCTCCCGTTCACGCCGGTTCCATGCCGTGGCGGCGCTTGGCGTCGTCGGCGGCCGGCGAATGCATGAAGTCGATCAGCTCGCGCACCGCCTCGGGCTGGGCCGAGGCGGCGCAGAGGCCGGCCGAGAAGACGCTGACGATTTCGCAGCCGGGCGGCATCGGGCCGAGCACGTCGATGCCGGGCACGTTCATCATTTCGCTGTACTGCTGGAAGCCGAGCGCGACCGTGCCGTCCGCCACCAGCTTGCCGACCGGCACGCCGGGCGGCGCCTGCACGATGCGCGGGCGCAACGCGTCGAGGAGGCCCCAGCGCTCGAGCAGCTTGAGCAACGCCGTGCCGCTCGGGCCGGTGGAATGGCCGATGCTGGGCGCGGCCAGCACGGCGCGCTTCAGGGCTTCTTCGGAAGAGACATCCGGCCGCGGCGCGCCTGCGCGGACGGCGATCGCCACGCCCGAGCGCACCAGCGCGGCCTGGCTGCCGGCCACCACGCGCCCCGTGGCGGCGAGCTTCTCCAGCGCGTCGGCGTCGAGCACCGCCAGGTCGATGGCTTCGCCGGCCTGCACCCGCTTCGCGGCATCCACGCCGCCGACCGACTCGAAGGCGACGTCGACGCCGCTGCGCGCGCGAAAGACGCCGGCCAGTTCGGCCAGCACCAGGCGCGTCGCCATCGAGGAGATGCCGTGGAGGCGGAGGGTCATGGGGACGATTCTCCCCACCCGCCTGGCCCCCGCCTAGGTGCGGGGGGCGCTATCAGTTATCGCAATTTGTTATGGGAAGGCGGACTCTGCGCCTTGCCGGTCGCCGTCACCAGCTCGCGCAGCATGCGGAAGACGTGCCGGGAGAGGGGCGTCGCCGGCTTGTGCGCCGACACCGCCAGGCACAGCGTGCTGGTCAGGCGCGGCTCGACGATCGGCCGCAGCCGGAAAGCCGCCGCGTTGCCCGAGGCGGCCAGCGCCGAGGGCGTCAGCACGGCATGGCCGTGGCCGGCGCGCACCAGGTCGAGAATCGACTGCACGCTGGAAACCTCGAGCGAGACGCCCAGCTTGTGGCCGGCCAGCGCCGCCTGGGTCTCCAGCAGCTTGCGGATGGCGTGGGTGCGCTCGGGCAGGATGAGCGGCAGGCGCGTCAGTTCCGCCAGCGTCGCCGTGCCGCGGAGACTGACTTTCTTCGCGCCTCCCTTCGCGGCACCCTTCCCCGCCGGGCTGACCAGCCCGAGCGGCTCCTCCAGCACCGGCGTCACCTCCAGCGCCGGCTGCGGCTCCGGGTTGTGCAGCAGACCGATGTCCACCCGGCCGGTGGAGATCCACTCCGCCAGGTGCGCCGACAGCCCCTCGACGATGGTCAGGCGCGCCTTCGGCAGCGCGCGGCGGAAACCTTCCACCAGCGGCAGGGTCAGCAGCCGCCCCATGCTCGGCGGCAGGCCGACGACGATGCGCCCGGACGGCACGTCGCGCGAGGCCTCGATGTCCTCGCGCACGCGCGACACCAGCTGCAGGATGCCGACGCTGTGGTCGAACAGCCGCTTGCCGGCCTCGGTCAGCACCACGCCGCGGCCGTTGCGCATCAGCAGCGTGACGTGCAGGTCGGTCTCCAGCAGGCGGACTTGCCGGGACAATGCCGGCTGGGCGATGTTGAGGATCACCGCCGCCTTGCTGAAGCTGCCCAATTCGGCGACGGCGACGAAGTATTCGAGTTGCTTGAGGTTCATGGCGCGGCCCCGTTCCGGGCTTCCCATAACAAAACGCGATAGCCATGGTACCAGCATCGCGCCGGCCGGAACGACAGGCCATGCCCCGGTTCGCGGCAGAGCAATGTATTACGGCGTGCTGAATTTAAATTGCATCCATCCGGAATGTAGCCTATAAGCATAAATAGGGGACGGCAATTCGCAAGACCGTCCAGGAGAGACGCATGCCCCAGCAAGACCTCGCCCTACGCGAGAAATTCCTCTTCACGCTGGAGTGGCTGCTGGCGGTCACCCACCGCTATACCAACCATGTCCGCTTCGGCTTGGTCCATGTCAACTTCGCCAACCACCGGGTTCTGGGCGACATGTTCGGCGCCCAGGAGGCCTCGCACAAGCTCGACGCGACTCTGCTCTCCATGAGGAAGGCGTTCCGCAAGACGGACCTGGTGGTGCGCGACGGCGTCGATTTCTGGATACTGGCGCCCTACACGGAGACCAACGGCAAGCTCGCCGACAAGATCAGGGACATCATCGAGATCGCTTCGCAAAGCGGCCTCGAGATCGTCGAGCGCGACATCTCGTTTTTCTCGCTGCCCCTTGAAGAATCCGAACTGGATGAAAACTGCTCGGCAGCGGAATTTCTTGCCTACCTGAAGAACAATCACATCGCGCTCGCCAGCCGCATCATTTCCTGTCCGCCGGTCGAGTAAACCGATACCGGCGATTCAGGCGTCCCGCTTCAACCACGCCTGCACCGACGGCCGCGCCCATTGCGCCTCGACGTAGCGCTTCAGGTTCTCCGGCACGGGATCGCCGTTGGCGACGAGCCGGTTGAGGGTGAGGGCCAGTTCGGCGTCGGCGATGCACCAGTCGCCGAAAAGCTGGCCGGTGCCCTCGCCCAGCAGGCTGGCGGCGACGCGGACGAGCTTGTCGGCGGCGGCACGGCCGGCCTCGCTGAGCGGCTTGTCCACCGGCGCCTTGAAGATCACGGTGGTCGGCCGCTCCTCGCGCAGGGCCGTCAGGTCGCTGCGGATCCAGGCCTGCAGCTGGCGGGCGCGGGCGCGCTGCCTCGCGTCGGCCGGCAGGACCGGCGGCGAGGGGAAGACGTCTTCGAGGTACTCGATGATCGCCGAGGACTCGGCCAGCGCGAAGTCGCCATGCAGCAGCGCCGGCACCTTGCCGGTGAGGGTGAGGTGTTCGTAGCCGGCCTCGTGGTGCTGCTTCGCCGCGAGGTCGACGGTCTTCAGCGCGAAGGGCAGCCGCTTCTCCTTCAACGCGACGAAGGCCCACATGGCGTAGGGGCTGACCCAGTTGCTGTCGATGTAGAGGGTAAGCTGGTCGTTCATGGTTTGATTGTCCTGCGTTGGGGGAAATCCGTTACTTGCCGCGCTCGCGCAGCTCGCGGCGCAGCACCTTGCCGACGTTGCTCTTCGGCAGCTCGTCGAGGAACTCGACCAGCCGCGGCACCTTGTAGGCGGTGAGCGATTCGCGGCAGTGGGCGACCAGGGATTCGGCGGTGAGCGCCGGGTCCTTCTTGACGACGTAGAGCTTGACCGCCTCGCCGGAGGCATCGTCGGGCACGCCGACCGCCGCTGCTTCGAGCACCTGCGGATGCATGGCCACCACCTGCTCGACCTCGTTCGGGTACACATTGAAGCCGGAGACGAGGATCAGGTCCTTCTTGCGGTCGACGATGCGGACGAAGCCTTTCGCGTCGATGGCGGCGACGTCGCCAGTGCGCAGGTAGCCGTCCGGCGTCATGACGCGGGCGGTCTCGTCGGGGCGGTTCCAGTAGCCCTTCATCACCTGCGGCCCGCGCACGCACAGTTCGCCGGGAGTATCGATGGGCAGCTCCCGGCCGTCCTCGTCGCGGATCGAGATGTCGGTGGACGGCACCGGCAGGCCGATTGAGCCGGTGTAGCCCTCGATGTCGAGCGGGTTGACCGTGACGGTGGGCGAGCATTCGGTCAGGCCGTAGCCTTCGCACAGCGGCACGCCGGTGATGTGCTGCCAGCGCTCGGCCACCGCGCGCTGCACCGCCGCGCCGCCGCCGATGGCGAATTTCAGGCGGCTGAAATCCAGCTTGGGAAAATCCGGATGGTGGACCAGGCTGTTGAACAGGGTGTTCACCGCCGGCAGCGCGACGAACCTGTATTTCGCCAGCACCTTGACGAAGGCGTCGGTGTTGCGCGGGTCGGACACCAGCACATTCACGCCGCCGCGCCCGAGGTGGCCGACGGCCGCGCCGAGCGCGAAGATGTGATAGAGCGGAATCGCCGTGACGAGGACGTACTCGACATCCGGGTCGATGAAGGGGTCGCTCCACACCGCGCCCTGGCGGGCGTTGGCGAGCAGGTTGCGATGGGTGAGCATGGCGCCCTTGGAGACGCCGGTGGTGCCGCCGGTGTACTGCAGGAAGGCGAGGTCGTCGGGCGCCACCTTGACCGGTTCGAAGCGCGCAGCAGCGCCCTGCGCCAGCATGGCGTCGAAGGATACGGCGCCAGGCAGGGAGAACGGTGGCACCATCTTCTTCACGCGCCGCACGACGAAGTGGGCGAGCTGCCGCTTCGGGAAGCCGAGCAGGTCGCCGACGCCGGAGACGACGACATGGCGCACCGGCGTGCGGGCGATGGCCTTCTCCAGCACGTGCGCCATGTTCTCGAGGATGAAGATGGCTTCGGTGCCCGAGTCGGCGAGCTGGTGCTCCAGCTCGCGGGCGGTGTACAGCGGATTGACGTTCACCACCACGCAGCCGGCGCGCAGCGCGCCGAGCAGGCAGACCGGGAACTGCAGGAGGTTCGGCAGCATCAGCGCGACGCGGCTGCCCGGCGCCAGCTTCAGCACCGACTGCAGGTACGCCGCCACGTTGCGCGAGAGGACATCGATTTCGCGGTAGCTGAGGCCGACGCCGGCCGCGCCGCTGACGAAGGCGGTGCGCTCGCCGTACAGGCGCACGCTTTCCTCGAACGTGTCGCCGATCGAGCCGAGATCGTCGACCGCGATCTCGTGCGGCACGCCGGGGGAATAGCTTTTCAGCCAGATCTTTTCCATGTCATTTCCGTTCGCGCGCCACGAAGGGCTCGATGAGGGCTTCCTGCACCGAGGCCGGGCGGTTGCGCACCTGGGTGAAGTTGGCGCTCCAGACGTCGGCATTGGCCAGGTCGGCACCGGCCATGTCGGCCTCGGTGAACACGGCGAAGCGCAGGGTGGCGCCGGACAGCCGGGTACCGACCAGTTTCGCCTTGGTGAAATCGGCGTTCTCGGCGGCAGCGCCGGTGAGGTCGGCGCCGGTGAAGTCGGCGCCGACCAGCTTCGCCCCGGAGAGCACGCCGCGGAAGGCGTAACAGCCGCGAATCGAGCCGCCGGAGAGGTCGATGCCCTCCATCAGGACGTCCTTCAGCTGGGCGCCGGCAAAGTCGGCCCGCGCGGCACGGGTGTCGATGAGGTTGGCGCCGAACAGGTTGGCGCCGTTCAGGCGCGCGTCGGACAGGTCGGCCTCGTCGAAGATGGCGTGGAAGAGGTCCGCCTTGCGGAAATCGGCGGCCTTCAGGCTGGCCTTGCTGAAGTTGGCCCACTTGGCGTTGGCGCCGCCGAAGTCGGCGTTGTCGAGGCGCGCCTTGCGGAAGTCGGCATTCTCCATCTTGGCGCCGGCGAAGCGGGCGCCGCGCAGGTCCTTGCCGGCCAGCTTGGCGCCGGAGAGGTCGCAGGCGGACAGGTCGGTGCGGGCCGCCGGGCGCTTGCAGTCGCCGCGCGGCAGTTCGGCCGCGGGCGCGCCGAGCGGCGCGCCGGCCAGGATTGCGATCAGACAGGCGGTTCTCATCGTCCCCTCCCCCTTGTCCCGGATGCTTTCTTGCTTTCCGCCATCATAAACACTTTGCCGGGCATTTCCATTAGGATGGCTGCCGCCTGCAATTTATTGCCCAGCGATGCCGCTCTTCGCCCTCACCGTCTTCCTCTCGGCCTTCCTGCTGTTCCAGATCCAGCCGATGGTGGCGAAGATGATCCTGCCCTGGTTCGGCGGCGCCTCCTCGGTGTGGAGCACCTGCCTGGTGTTCTTCCAGGCCGAACTGCTGCTGGGCTACCTGTACGTGCACTGGCTGCACGAGTCGCTGGCGCCGCGGCGGCAGGCGCTGGTGCACGCCGCGCTGCTGCTCCTGAGCCTGCTCGCCCTGCCGGTGGCGGCCGATCCGTCCTGGAAGGAGACGGCACAGGCGAATCCGACCCTCAGCGTGCTCGGCGTGCTGACCGCCGCAGTCGGCCTGCCCTACCTGCTGCTGTCGACCACCGGCCCGCTGATGCAAGCCTGGTTCGCACGCGCCTTCGCCGGCGTGACGCCCTACCGCCTCTATGCGCTGTCGAACCTGGCCTCGATGCTGGCGCTGCTCAGCTATCCGGTGCTGGTGGAGCCTTACCTGGAGGTGCGCGGCCAGGCCCTGGGCTGGTCGGCCGGCTACGCGCTCTTCGTCGCCGCCTGCGGCGCGACGGCCTGGTGGTCGTGGCGGCAGGTGTCGCCGGAGCGCGAGCATACGACGGCGGCTCTGGCCGGCGTACCGCGTCCGTCCTGGCGCGACTGCCTGCTGTGGGCCGGCCTGGCAATGACGGCGTCGACCCTGCTGCTGGCGATGACGCGCCACCTGACGCAGGACGTGGCGCCGGTGCCCTTCCTGTGGGTGCTGCCGCTGGCGCTCTACCTGCTGAGTTTCATCCTCTGCTTCGACGCGCCGCGCTACTACGTGCGCCCGCTGTTCCTCGCCGCCCTGCCCGTCGCCTTCTTCGGCATGGACCGCATCCTGGACGAGGGCATGGCGGTGCCGGCCATGATCGCGCTGATCTCGGCCGCGCTGTTCGTGTTCTGCATGGTCTGCCACGGCGAGCTGGTTCGCCGCAAGCCGCATCCGCGCCACCTGACCCTGTTCTACCTGATGCTCTCGCTGGGCGGCGCGCTCGGCGGCATGTTCGTCGGCCTGCTGGCGCCGGCGTTTTTCAGCGCCTACTTCGAGCTGCCGATCGGCCTGTTCCTCTGCGCACTGCTGACGGTGTTCGTGCTCTGGCGCGGCCTGCGGCTGCACTGGCGCATCCTGCTCGTGCTGGCGCTGACCGGCTACGGCTGGCGCCTCGGCATGGTGTCGAAGGAATTCGTCGACGGCTACATCGTCACCGTGCGCAACTTCTACAGCCAGTTGCGCGTCTCCGAACGGCACGACGGCGATCCCGGCTGGAAGCGCGTGATGGTGCACGGGCGCATCAACCACGGCGAGCAGTACCTCGCGGGGGAGGCGCGCCACGTGCCGAACACCTACTACTGCGAGGAATCCGGCGTCGGCCGCGCCATTTTCGCCCTGCCGCAGGCGCGGCCGCTGAAGCTCGGCATGGTCGGCCTGGGCGCCGGCACGCTGGCCGCCTACGGGCGCAGCGGCGACGCGCTGCGCATCTACGAGATCAACGAGCAGGTGCTGCAACTGGCGAACAGCCACTTCAGCTATCTCGCCGACTCGCCGGCGCGCATCGAGACGGTGCTGGGCGACGGCCGCCTGATGCTGGAGCGCGAACCCGACCAGGGCTTCGACCTGCTGGCGCTGGACGCCTTCTCCGGCGATGCCATCCCGGCGCACCTGCTGACGCTGGAGGCGATGCGGACCTACCTGCGCCATCTCAAGCCGGACGGCATCCTGGCGGTGCACATCACCAACCGCTATCTCGACCTGCAGCCGGTGATGGCCGCCGCCGCGCGGCACTACGGCCGCACGGCGCTGCTCTACGCGCTGGAAAAGGACGAGGACAATCCCGCCTGCTACAGCTCGGACTGGGTGCTGATCATGGCGCCGGAGCGCGCCGCGGCGCTGCCGCTGGTGATGAACGACGGCGAACCGCTCGCACCGCGGCCGGGATTCCGGCCGTGGACCGACGGCTTCTCGAACCTCTTCGGCGTGCTGAAATGATCAGCCGCCGAGGGAATCCTCGATGCGCCGCACCAGCTCGACCAGGCGCGGACGCGCCTCGTTCATGAGGAATTCCGGCGACAGCGTGAACGCCGGCCCGCCGCAGTTGATCGACATCGGTGGCATGCCCGGGCCGGGGCGGAAGGCGACGGCGATGGCGTTGACGTCCTTCTGCCAGGCGCCGAAGGAGCAGCAGCAGCCCAGCTCGCGGTATTCCCGGATGCCGGCCTCGATGCCCTCGCGAATCTTCGGCCAGGCGAACTCGTCGAGTTCCTTGATGCGGTCCATCAGCTCGTGGCGCTCGCCGTCCGAGGTTGCGGCGAGATAGGCGCGGCCCATGGCGGTGGTAGCGAGCGGGATGCGCGAGCCGACGTCGAGGCTGATGGTGATGGCCGACTGGCTGCGGCAGTGCTCGACGTAGATCATGCTGAGACGGTCGCGCGTACCGAGCGACACGGCTGCGCCGGAGAAATCCGCCAGGTCCTGCATCAGCGGCCGCGCCAGCTGGCGCACGTCGAGGCGCGCCAGCATCTTGCTGCCCAGCGCCAGGGTCGCCGTGCCGAGGCGGTACTTGCCGGAGACCTCGTCGTAATGCAGGTAGCCGATGCGCGTCAGCGTGTAGGTCAGGCGCGAGACGGTCGACTTGGGTAGTCCGCAGCGTTTGGCGATCTCGATGTTGCCGAGCAGCTTGTCGCCGGAGCGGAAGCAGCCGAGCACTTCGAGGCCGCGCGCCAGCGCGGTGACGAAGTGGCGGTCTTCCTTGGCTTTCGGCGGCGCCGGCAGCACTTTCGGCACTTTGGTCTTCTTGCGGGTCAGGGCCATGGGCTCACCTCCGGTTCATGTTCTGCATCGCGGTACTCGCATCCCGATCTGCTACCGCCGCGTTTTTCGCTCTTGACAGCTTAACATGGCATGCGCAACACTCGCGCAGCATCGCCATTCCAGCAAACTACAGTTCCGCTATGCAGTACGTTACGGGCTGCTCCCGGCCATGAACCTCGACTTCACCGATGCCGAAAACGCCTTCCGCGCGGAAGTGCGCGCCTTCGTGCGCGACGCGCTGCCCCCGGCCATCCGCGACAAGGTGGCGAACGGCATTCACCTCTGCCGTGACGAGCACCTGCAATGGCAGCGCCTCCTGTACGAGCGCGGCGGATGGAGCGGGCCGGGCTGGCCGAAAGAATTCGGCGGCCCCGGCTGGAGCCCGGTCGAGCAGTACATCTTCGAGGAGGAATGCGCGCTCGGCGGCGCGCCGCGCCTGGTGCCCTTCGGCATCAAGATGGTGGCGCCGGTGATCATGGCCTTCGGCAACCGGCAACAACAGGAGCGTTTCCTGCCGAAGATCCTGTCCGCCGAGGAGTGGTGGTGCCAGGGCTATTCCGAGCCGGGCGCCGGCTCCGACCTCGCCTCCCTGCGCACGCGCGCCATCCGCCGGGGGGATAAATACATCGTCAACGGCCAGAAAACCTGGAACACCCTCGGCCAGCACGCCGACTGGATCTTCTGCCTGGTGCGCACCGACCCCGAGGCCAAGGCGCAGCGCGGCATCTCCTTCCTGCTCATCGACATGAAGTCGCCCGGCATCGCGGTGCGGCCGATCGTCACGCTGGACGGCGCCCACGAGGTGAACGAGATCTGGTTCGAGGACGTCGAGGTGCCCGTCGAAAACCTCGTCGGCGAGGAGAACAAGGGCTGGACCTGCGCCAAGTTCCTGCTCGGCCACGAGCGCAGCAACATCGCCGGCATCGGCATCGCCAAGCGCGAACTGGCCCGCGCCAAACGCATTGCCGCCGTCGAGACGAAGCGCGGCCGGCCGCTCATCGAAGACCCGCTCTTCGCCGCGCGCCTCGCCGAGATCGAGATCGATCTGATGGCGCTGGAGATCACCAACCTGCGCGCGCTCTCGGCCGAGGCGGAGAACAAGGCGCCGGGCCCGGAGGCCTCGATCCTGAAGATCAAGGGCACGGAACTCCAGCAGGCCATCAGCGAACTGATCCTGCAGGCCGTCGGCCCCTACGCCCTGCCCTTCATGGGCGCGGCGCCCGGCCCGGCCCACGCCGCCAACCGCGCCGCCCAATACCTCAACCTGCGCAAGCTGTCGATCTACGGCGGCTCGAACGAGATCCAGAAAAACATCGTCGCGCAGATGATCCTGGAGTTGTAACCGTGGACTTCTCCTTCACTGAAGAACAACGCCAGCTCGAGGACACCGTGAGCCGCTTCGTGGCGAAGGATTACACGTTCGAAAAGCGCCGCGCCATCCTGTCTTCCGCAGAGGGCTGGAGCCGCGAGGCCTGGCAGCAGCTCGCCGACCTGGGCCTGCTGGCCCTCAACGTGCCGGAGGCGCATGGTGGCCTCGGCGGCGGGCCGGCCGACACGCTGCTGGTGATGAACGCCCTCGGCCCGGGCCTGCCGCTCGAGCCCTACCTCGCCAGCGCGGTGACGGCCACCGCCCTGCTGCGCGAATGCCGGCAGGGTGGGGAGCTGCTGCCGGCCATGGCCGCCGGCGAAATCATCGCCGTCATCGCCCACGACGAGCCGAACGGCGCCACGACGCATTGCCGTGTCACAGGGACTGACTTTCTGCTCGACGGCCGCAAGTGCGTGGTGGCACACGCAGCCGCGGTGGACTTTCTGATCGTCTCCGCCCGCCTGGACGACGAGTTGGCGCTGTTCCTCGTCCCGCGCAAGGCGGCCGGGCTCACGCTCGACAGCTATCCGACGCTGGACGGCACGCGCGCGGCGGAAGTGCGGCTCGAAGGCGTGCGCCTGCCGGCGGCGGCCCGCCTCGACGCCGGTCGCGAAGCGCTGGCGCGCGCGCTGGACATCGGCCTCGCCGCGCTGTGCGCGGAAGCCGTCGGCATCATGAAGGCGGCCCTCGACGCCACCGTCGACTACCTGCGCACGCGCCAGCAGTTCGGCCAGCCGATCGGCCGCTTCCAGGCGCTGCAGCACCGCGCCGCCGACATGCTGATGCACTACGAGCAGGCGAAATCCATGAGCTATCTTGCCGCCATGCGCTGCACGGCGCAGGATGCGCACGAACGGCGCCGCGCGCTCGCCGCCGCCAAGGTGACCGTCAATCGCGCCGCCCGCTTCATCGGCCAGCAGGCCGTGCAGCTGCACGGCGGCATGGGCATGACCGACGAGCTGGTCGTCAGCCACTGGTTCAAGCGCCTCACCGCCATCGAACTGCTCGCCGGCGACAGCGACACGCATCTGCAACAATTCATTCAAGCATCCGCATACGCCTAAGGGAACCGCCATGCCACAGCGCGCCAAGGCAGCCATCTGCCGCGAAATCAACCAGCCCGTCGTCGTCGAGGAAATCGAGGTCGAATCGCCGCGCCGCGGCGAAGTCATGATCAGGCTCGCCGCCTGCGGCGTCTGCCACAGCGACTATTCCGTCACCACCGGCACCATCCCCTTCCCGCCGCCGGTCGTGCTCGGCCACGAGGGCGCCGGCATCGTCGTCGAGGTCGGCGAAGGCGTCACCGGCATCGCCGTCGGCGACGCCGTCGTCAGCTCCTTCGTCAGCATGTGCGGCAAGTGCCGCTATTGCCAGACCGGGCGGCCGCAGCTGTGCGACCAGGCGGCGAAGGCCGCCTATACCCTGCCCGACGGCACGGTGCGCACGAAGGATCTCCAGGGCCGGCCGCTCAACATCTTTTCCGGCTGCGGCGTCATGGCGGAATACGCCACCCTGCACACCGACAACGTGGTGAAGATCGACAAGGACATCCCGCTCGACCGCGCCGCGCTGGTGAGTTGCGGCGTCATGACCGGCGTCGGCGCGGTGGTGAACACGGCGCGCGTGGAGGCCGGCTCGGTGACGGTGGTATTCGGCGCCGGCGGCGTCGGCCTCAACGCCATCCAGGGCTGCGCCCTCGCCGGCGCGGCGATGATCGTGGCGGTGGACACCGCCGACGCCAAGCTGGAAATGGCGCGGACGTTCGGCGCCACGCATGTGCTGAACGCGAAAACCGAAGAGAACGTCGTCAAGGCGCTGCGCAAGATCACCGGCGGCGGCGCCGACTACGCCTTCGAATGCGTCGGCTACGGCGAGATCGCCGCCCAGGCCTACGGCTGCCTGCGCAAGGGCGGCACGGCGGTGGTGGTCGGCGTCGCCTCGCAGAAGGACAACACCACCGTGCGCACGGCGAGCCTGACCTTCGAGGAAAAGACGCTGACCGGCAGCTACTTCGGCTCGGCGCGCCCGCGCGAGGACTTCCCGCGCCTGCTGGCGCTCTACCGCGCGAAGCGCCTCAAGCTCGACGAACTGATCACGCGCACCTACGCCATCGACGAAGCGCCGCAGGCCTTCGCCGACCTCGCCGCGGGCAAGAACGCGCGCGGCGTCATCGTGTTCGGCTGATCACGGATTCACAGGCGAAAAAAAACCCCGGCAAGCCGGGGTTTTTCAATTCTGCCTCGATGCTTACAGGGGCTTGATGTTCGCCGCCTGCTTGCCCTTCGGGCCGGTGGCCTCGTCATAGGAGACCTTCTGGCCTTCCTTGAGGGACTTGAAGCCGCTCGACTGGATCGCGGAGAAGTGCGCGAAGAGATCCTCGCCGCCGTTGTCCGGGGTGATGAAGCCGAAGCCTTTGGCATCGTTGAACCACTTGACTGTACCTGTTGCCATATTTCCTATCCTAAAAAAATTGAAGGGCGACTGCCCGACGGTTCGTTCGAGTACCCAGAACCGAAATGGCAGTTACATACCGCATCATTCTGTAGCTTGAGTTCGAGCGAACCGGCATTGAACCCGTAACTCGGCAATAAATCAAGCTTTTTTTATTCCTTATCGCGTCCAGGCCGGGGACCTGTTGCAACGATGCGCATCCACCCAGTAAGCCCACAGCACCAGCAGCCACTGCAACTGGCCGACCCAGGCAATCGCCGTGACGTCGGGCGGCGGCGGTCCGGCCAGGTTGCCGGCGTAGATGGCGAGCAGCAGGCCGACCAGCCCGCCGAGCCCCCATGTCCCGACCCGGTCGCGGGGTCGCGTCGCCCTGAGATAGAACCAGACGCCGGCCATGAAGAGCGGCAGTTCGACCGCCAAGGTCGCCGTCAGGGAATCCCACAAAGTCAGTCCCGCCAGGACGGCGCTGCCCGGATACAGCGGCAGATCGGGTTGGTGCACCACGGCATCGAGCAGCCAATGGCTGAGCACGGCCAGGCCGACGACCCACGCGCCGCGCCGATCCTGCCGCAGGAAGCGATAGGCCAGCGCCAGCAGCAGGGCCCAGGCCGCCACGGCCAGCAGGCTGTGCGACACCGGGTAATGCTCGAAGACGAGCGGCGTCACCGCCGTGGTGCCGGGTTCGATGCGCACGCGCTCGACGCCCAGCAGGAGCAAGGTCGGCCAGAGCAGATCGATGAACTGCGCCGCCAGGAACAGCGTGCCGAGGGAGGCGCGCGGCGCCACCGCCTTGGCGCCGAAACCGATGCCGAAGTGGCCGATGAACACGTGTCGCCTCTAGCCCGCCGCAAGCGCCTGACGCAGGGCGCCGAGCATCAGTTCGGGCGGCTGCGCGCCGCCGATGCCGTAGCGGCCGGCGAGGATGAAGAACGGCACGCCGGTGATGTCCATCCCCTGCGCGCGCTCGAAGCCGGCGCGCACCGCGGCGGCATCCTCGTCGCCACGCAGGTAGGCCAGTGTTTCCGCTTCATCCTCGCCGCACTCTGCGGCCAGACGCGCCAGCACGGCAGCGTCGCCGACGTTCTCGCCGTGCAGGAACTGCGCGGCGAAGAGCCGCTCGACCAGGTCGCCGGCGTCGCCGCGTGCCTGCATGCGGTGGATCAGCCGGTGCGCCTTGAGAGTGTTGGCGCGCGTCTCGATGCGCTCGAAGGCGAAGTCGATGCCGGCGGTGCGCCCGGCCTCCGCAATCTGCGCCCAGAGCTGCGCCAGCTTTTCCGGGCCGCCGAACTTCCTCTCGAGAAAGGGCCGGTAGGGCTCGCCCGCCTCCGACGTGTCGGGGTTGAGGAAGAACGGCAGCCAGCGTATCCGCGGCACGACGTCGGGCCGCTCCTGCCTCAATGCGCGCAGGGCGGCCTCGAGGCGCCGCTTGCCGATGAAGCACCAGGGGCAGACGACGTCGGAGACGATGTCGATCCGGAGTTCGCTCATGGCTTCACCTGCAGCACGATCTTGCCGATGTGGGCGCTGCTCTCCATCAGGCGGTGCGCCTCGCCCGCCTGCGCCAACGGAAACGTCGCATGGATGTGCGGCCGCAGCCGGCCGGCGGCGATCTCCGGCCAGATGTTCTTGAGGAGGGCGTCACGGATCTCCGCCTTCTCGGCCACCGTGCGCGGGCGCATGGTCGAGCCGGTGACGGTGAGGCGCTTCAACATCACCGGCATCAGGTCGAACTCGCCCTTGCTGCCCTCGAGGAAGGCGATCAGCACCAGGCGGCCGTCGCGCCGCAGCAGCGAGAGGTTCTTCTGCAGGTAGGGTGCGCCGACCATGTCGAGGACGACGTCGACGCCCTCGCCGCCGGTGATCTCCTTGACCCGTGCGGCGAAATCGCCCTCGCGGTAATTGAGGGCGTGATCGGCGCCGAAGTCGCGGCAGAAGCGCGCCTTGGCCTCGCTGCCGACGGTGACGAGGCACTCGACGCCGAGGCGGCGCGCAAGCTGGATCGCCGTCAGCCCGATGCCGCTGGAGCCGCCATGCACCAGCAGCCGCTCGCCCTGCTTCAATCGTCCCAGATCGACCAGGTTGGCCCAGACGGTAAACCAGGTCTCCGGCAATGCCGCCGCCTGCGCCATATCGAGGCCGTCGGGGATCGGCAGGGCATGCGCAGCCGGCGCCGTGCAGTATTCGGCATAGCCGCCGCCGGGCACCAGCGCCGCGACACGCTGACTGACTTTCCATTCCGTGACGCCCTCGCCCAGCGCCGCCACCGTGCCGGCCACCTCCAGGCCGAGGATCTTTGATGCGCCCGGCGGCGGCGGATAGCGGCCCGAGCGTTGCAGCACGTCGGGCCGGTTGATGCCGGCGCATTGCACCTCGATGAGGATGTCACCCGGGCCCGGCTGCGGCCGCTCGCCCTCGGCCAGTTGCATGGACTCCGGCGTGCCGTCGGCGCCGTAGATGATTTGCTTCATGCGAACCCCTTCATTCGTCGGCGACGATCCAGAGGAAGACCGCCTTGTCCTGCGCCGTCGCCATGCCGGCCAGCTCGGCCATCTGCTGGACGAGCTTCTGCACGTCCTCGACCGCCCATTCCTCGTCCTCGAAGTCTTCGGTCGCCGCAAGCTCCGCGCCGACCGCCTCCAGCCCCGCCTCGTCAAGCTCGGCCAGTCGCCGCACGGAGGCTGCCGGGAAGCGCAGCAGCCACGGTCCCTCCTCGGACTCGGCATGCAGCAGGCCGAAGTCACGCTGCGCCTCGTCGAAGTATTGTCCGGACAGCAGGGCATGCAGCATGGCGAACTTGGCCATGTCGAGGCCGCGCGCCTCGAAGCCCTTCCAGTCGTCGACCGGCCGCTCGGATCCGACGATGTCGGCGGCCTCGTCCAGGTCCGCCACCACCACGCTGCTCATCATTCCCATGGATCGTTTTCCTTTCTCAATCGACGACCTTGCCGCGCAGCGCCTTGATCGCGCCGCGCCGGGTCTTGCCTTCGAGGCGTTTCTTCTGCGCGCCGCGCGTCGGCCGCGTCGGCTTGCGCGCCCGCGGTGCGACGGCGGCGCCGGCTATGAGTTCCCGCAGGCGCTCGAGCGCCGCCGCGCGGTTCTTCTCCTGGCTGCGGAACTGCTGCGCCTTGATGACGACCACGCCGTCGCCGGTGATGCGCTGGTCGCCCCGCGCGAGCAGCCGCGCCTTGCAGTCCTCGGGCAGCGAGGACGCGCCGATGTCGAAGCGCAGATGGATGGCGCTGGACACCTTGTTGACGTTCTGGCCGCCCGCCCCCTGCGCGCGAATCGCATGCAGCCCGATCTCGTCGAGCGGGATGGAGAGGCCGGGAAAGACCTCCAGCATCGACTCGGCGGGACGCTCGCCGCAGGCGAGGCCGCCGGCGAATGCGCGCTTGGCGCCAGGCGACAGCTGCTTCACCTCGTGCTCCGCCTTCTGTGCCGAGGAGCGGTCCGGGAAGGCGACGCTGCCCAGCAGGCGCAGCGGCGGGTGCGAGCGCGTGTAGCGCGCGCCCCGGCCGGCGGCGTGCGCGGCGTAGCGCGCCTCGACATCGACGCTGACGCCGGTGTAGATGCTGCCGTCGCGGCATTCGATCAGGTAGAGAAACCATTCCTTCATCTCAGGCCGCCTCGAGGCGCAACGCGCGCCGCACCATGTGGCAGTCGTCCGAGCCGGCCTGGAACTCCCGACATACCAGCGGACGGTTCTCATAGACTGTGCATCGCACCCGGCAGCCGAGCTCGCCCTCCAGCGCCGCGCAGCGATGGCCCCAGGATTGCATGCGCCATTGCTCGACATCGATCAGGTCGTCCGGGATGCCGGCGCCGTCGCCCTCGCCCATCAGCACCGGCCAGGTTTCCGACCAGGCGCAGCAGCCGCCGCAGGCGACGCAGTCGGGGATCTCCGATGCGCTTGCGCTCACGCTGCCGCCCCGCTCTGCAAAGCCGGGCGCTTCATCCGCTTCTCTCGTCATGATTTCGCTATGCGAACGATGGTTTCGTTTTGCTTGCCTTCATGCTATCTTCCCGCAAATTCTAGCGGAACGACACTATGCACGATTTGAAGGGCAAGACGGCGGTCATCACCGGCGCGGCCAGCGGCATCGGCCTCGCCCTGGCGCAGCGGGCGGCGCGCGAAGGCATGCGCCTCGTGCTGGCGGACATCGACGAGGCGAAGCTCGCCGAGGCGGCGAAGACCCTGCCGGTGGCGGCCGAGGCGCTGTGCACCCGGCGCGTCGACGTCAGCCGCGAGGCGGACATCGCCGCCCTCGCCGACGCGGCCTTCGACCGTTTCGGCGGCGTGCACCTGCTGTGCAACAACGCCGGCGTCGGCCTGACGCGGCTGTCGTGGGAGCTGACCACCGCCGACTGGGAATGGATCCTCGGCGTGAACCTGTGGAGCGTGGTGCACGCCATCCGTCACTTCGTGCCGCGCATGCTGACGCAGGACGGCGAGAGCCACATCGTGAACACCGCCTCCGTCGCCGGCCTGCTGTCCACCCCGGCCATGGCCGCCTACAACGTCAGCAAGCACGGCGTCGTCACGCTGTCGGAAACGCTGTACACGGAACTGCGGGCACAGCAGGCGAGGATCGGCGTCTCGGTACTCTGCCCGGCCTGGGTGCCGACGGCCATCCACACCTCGGAGCGCAACCGGCCGGAACGCTTCGGCACGGCCGCACCGCCCTCGGCCGCCTCCGCCGCCTACCATGCCCGCATGGACCAGGCCGTGAAGTCCGGCCGCCTGACGGCGGACGACATGGCGAATGCGGTCTTCGACGCCGTCGCTGCGGACCGCTTCTATGTCATCCCGCACACCCGCATCAAGCAGGCCGTGCGCCTGAGGATGGAAGACATCCTCGAGGACCGCAACCCGACCCCGCTCTGAGAGGCACGTCAAGATGAAAGCCCTGCTCTGCGCCGAATATGGCCCGCCGCAAAACCTGACCGTGCAGGATGTCCCCTCGCCGAAGGCCGCCCCCGGCCAGGTGGTCGTCGACGTCAAGGCGAGCGCACTGAATTTCCCCGACGCACTGATGGTGCAGGGCCTCTACCAGGTCAAGCCGCCGCTGCCCTTCTCGCCCGGCGCCGAGGTGGCCGGCCTGGTCAAGGAGGTCGGCGAAGGCGTGCAGGGCCTCAAGCCCGGCGACCGCGTCATCGGCTTTCCCGGCACCGGCGGCTTCGCCGAGGAATGCGCCGTGGCCGCCGAGAAGCTCATGCCGCTGCCGGAGAACATGGACTTCGCCACGGGGGCCGCGCTGGTGCTGACTTACGGCACTTCCCTGCATGCCCTGCAGGACTGCGGCCGCCTGCAGCCGGGCGAGTCGCTGCTGGTGCTCGGCGCCGCCGGCGGCGTCGGCGCGGCGGCGGTGGAGATCGGCAAGGCGATGGGCGCGCGCGTCATCGCCGCCGCCTCGAGCGAGGACAAGCTGGCGCTGTGCCGTCAGCTCGGCGCCGACGAGACGATCAACTACGCGACGGAAGACCTGCGCAAGCGCAGCCTCGCCCTCACCGGCGAGAAGGGGGTCGATGTCGTCTACGACCCGGTCGGCGGCGGCTACACCGAATCGGCGCTGCGCGCCATGGCCTGGCGCGGGCGGCTGCTCATCGTCGGCTTCGCCGCCGGCGAGATCCCGAAGATCCCGCTCAACCTGGCGCTGCTCAAGGAACGCCAGCTGCTCGGCGTGTACTGGGGCGACTCGGTGCGCCATGACCCGCGCGGCCATGTCCGCAACATGAAGCAGCTGATGGCCTGGTTCGCCGAGAAAAGGATCAACCCCGTCGTCAGCGAGCAGTTCCCGCTGGCGCGGGCGCCGGAAGCCATCCAGCGGCTGCTGGACCGGCAGGTGAAGGGCAAGGTCGTCATCCTGCCGGAAGCCTAACCAGGGAAGGACAACATGGCCAAGACCGCCCGCAAGACGCCTGCCGAAAAGCCCCGCGCCGCCAAGGACCGCCAGTTCGTCACGGCGCTGGCGCGCGGCCTCGACATCCTGCGTGCCTTCACGCCGCGCCATCCGGTGCTGGGCAACAGCGAGATCGCGCAGCGCACGCACCTGCCGAAACCGACGGTCACGCGCCTGACCTATACGCTGACCCAGCTCGGCTACCTCAACTACTCGCCGGAATCGGGCAAGTATTCCCTTTCCGTGGGCGTGCTCGCGCTGGGCTATTCCTTCCTCGCCAGCCAGGATATCCGCGCCATCGCGCGGCCGCTGATGCAGGAGTTCGCCGACTACGCCCGCGCCACGGTTTGCCTGGCGGCGCGCGACCAGCCGCACATGGTCTTCCTCGAGGTCTGCCAGGGCAACCCGACCTTCCAGATGCGGCTCGAGGTCGGCGCGCGCGTGCCCTACGGCATGACGGCGCTGGGCCGCGCCTACCACTGCGGCCTGCCCGAGGCGGCGCGCGCCGCGATGCTGGAGGAGCACCGCAAGACCGGGCGCAAGGAGGACTGGGAAGGTTTCCGCGCCAGTTTCGAGAAGGCAGTGCGCGAATACCAGAAATACGGCTTCTGCGTCTCGCTCGGCGAGTGGAACAAGGATGTCTATTCGGTCGCCGTGCCGCTGATCTCGCGCGACCAGTCGAAGGTCCTCGCCCTCACCTGCGCCGGCCCGCCCTTCGAGATGACGCGCAGCCGCATCTTCGAGGAGATCGGCCCGCGCCTGATCCAGCTGCGCGACCGCCTCTTCGCCGCCACCGGCGGCAGTTTCTGAACCGGCACGCCGTGCCCGGGCGACTGACTTTTCGGCGCACCTAAAGGCGGTAGTCCAGCCGCAGCTTGTCCTGCAGCTTGCGCGCCTGCTTGAAGGCTTCCTTGAGGATGTGGCGGTCGAGCTCGTTGAGGTCGTCCGGATCGATGCGGTTGGCGCCGGCGTCGTTGCCGTTCAGGCCGTGCTGGTGGCGCAGGCGCAACAGCTGGATGAAATAGAAGCCGTCGATCATCGCCTCGACGTCCGCCCCCAGGCTGGTGGCTTCGGCCGCGCCGCGCAGGCGCTGCGCCGTGCTGGTGACATCCACGCCATAGGCCAGGGAGAAGATGCGGGCGGCATCGACGAAGGGCCGCGAGCCGTGCATCTTGAGGTCGATGGTGTGCGGGAAATCCTTGTTGTTGTCGTAGGTGAAGTCGCGGATCAGGCCCAGCGGCGGCTGGCACTGCAGCGCGTTCTCCGACATCAGGCGCAGGAACAGGGTGGCCTTGCCGCTGGCAGCCAGCAGCCAGTCGCGCAGGCTGTGCGACAGTTCCTCGTTGCCGTACAAGGGGCGGAAGTCGAAGAAGATCGATGCGTTGAGGAGCGCCTTCGGCTCGGGCGACTGGATCCATCGTGCGAATTTCCCCCGCCACTCCTCTTCCGACAGGCACCACTCCGGATTCCCCGCCATGATGCCGCCCTTGCAGAGCGGAAACCCGCAGGCGTCCAGCTTGCGGTTCACCGATTCGGCAAAGGGCAGCAGGCTCTTGCGCACTTCCCCGGCCTCCCCGCCGTCGGCATCGAAGATGATGCCGTTGTCCTGGTCGGTGGACAGCGTCTGCTCGTAGCGCCCTTCCGATCCGAGCGCGATCCAGCACCACTTCACCTGCGGCAATTCGAATTCGTCGTGCGTCAGCTCGACGATGCGCAGGGTGAGCAGGTCGTTGAGGGTCGAGATGAGGTGGGTCAGCTGTTCGGCGGCGACGCCCTGCCCGAGCATGGTGTCGGCCATGCGCCGGATGTCCTTCGAGCAGGTCTGCAGGGCGGCCAGGTCCTTCGCCTCGCGGATGTTGCCGGTGACGTCGTTGAGGCCGGAGCGCTGCAGCGCGAAGAGGTCGTTCTGGGAGACGATGCCGATCAGTTCGCCCGCGTCGTCGACCACCAGCAAATGGCGCAGGCCGCGGCTGCCCATGATGAGGGCCGCCTGGTAGGCGGTGGTATTCGGCTTGACGGTGATGACGCCCGCCGTCATGACCGCCGCAATCGGCAGGTCGAGGGTGCAGCCGGGCAAGGCCACGCGGTGCAGCAGGTCGCGCAGGGTGAATATCCCCAGGGGCAGCTTGCCTCCGCCGTCGGCGACGATGATCGAGCCGATGCGCTTCTCGTCCATCACGCGGATGGCCTGCCGCACGGTGGCGTCCAGCGGCACGGTCACCGGCTGGCGCCGGATCAAGCTGCCGAGGGGGCTGTACATCGCCTGGAAATCGCTCCTGGCGGATGGGTGGGCRGGTTCGTCCATGATGGGTGTCGTCCGGGTCAATACTTGATTCTGGCGTAATAGGTGCGCTCCGCCGCCTCGCGCGCCTCGCGCAGGGTGCGGATGCCCATTTCGTTCAGCAGGGGGATCATCCTGAGGAATACCTCGCCGGTGACGATGGCGTCGCCCAGCGCGGTATGGCGGCCGATGACGTTGATGCCGAGTCGCGCGCAGATCGCTTCCAGCTTGTGCGACTCCTGGTTGGGATGGATCACCGCGGAGAGCAGCAGCGTGTCGAGCACCGGGTGGCGGAAGCGGATGCCGGTCGCCTCCTCCTTCAGCTGCAGGAAGCGCATGTCGAAGGCGGCATTGTGCGCGACCAGCACGGTGTCCTCGCTGAAGGCATAAAAGGTCGGCAGCACCTCCCCGATGGTCGGTTGGCCGGCCACCATCTCCTCGGTAATGCCATGGATGGGGATGCCCTCCGGCCGCAGCGGCCGACGCGGGTCGACGATCTGGTCGATGCATTCGCTCCTGAGGAGGCGGCCGTTGACGATGCGCGTCGCGCCGATCTGGATGATCTCGTCCCCGGCGGAGGGCTCCAGCCCGGTCGTCTCGGTATCGAAGACGGTGTAGGTCAGTTCGGTCAGCAGGCGGTCGTCGAGGGCGCGGCTTTCCTCGGTCTGCCGGAACAGGTTGAAGTCGTAGTACTCGGGGCGGCTTTCCGCGTGCAGCAGCGCCGCGGGCTCGACGGTTTCCTGCGGCAGGGCGGATGGCAGCAGCATGCGGATGAAGGCGCGGTGCGAGGCCTTCTCGCGCTCGAACCAGATCTCGCCGCCGTGGCGCTCGATCACTTCGCGCAGGGTGAGCGGACTGTTCTCGCCCGCCACGTTCATCGGATCGATCTCCCACGCCAGCAGGGTCTGGCTGCCGACCACGGCGCCTGACCAGACCAGGTCGAGGTGCACCAGGCGGCCGTCCGGCAGGAGGCGGAAGCGGATTTCCCGGATGTCGTATTCGTCATGCAGGCGGGACGCCAGGTAGGTCACCGCCTGCAGCAGCGAAAAGCTGTCCACCTTGACCCACACCCCTTCGGCGACCTCGTCGAGCTTGGTCGGCAGGCCCAGCTTCTTCTCGATGCGCCGCTGCGCCGCCGCGATGAAGTCCTCGCCCAGCATGTCCTCGAGCGGCCAGCGCGCCTTGAGGGCGTCGGAGAATTCGTTGACGGTCTGGTCGAGCCGCTGGCCCATCGCCGCCACCTCGTCGCGGACGATGCCGACGAAGCGGTCGCGCTGTCCGACGTCCATGTCGGGGTAATCGAGCAGGTTCTCGACGGCGGCGCGGATGTTGCCGAGCGAGGCGCGGCTGCCCTCGGTGAGGGACTGCAGCAGGGCGTCGCGCCGGCTCTCCATCTCGAAATTTCGCGTGATGTTGTCCAGCATGAGGACGTAGCCGGCGATGCTGCGCTCTCTCTCCGCCCCGCCGTCCCGTGCCGCCCCGAGCACCGGCGCCATCTGCACGCGGATCAGCTGTCCGGCACGACTGGCGGTGACGAAGTTGGCCGTCGGCTGCTGGCTGCCGCGCGCCAGGCGCTGCTGGATGTTCTCCAGCGCGTGGGTGATCAGGTTGCGCTCGAGGATGGCGAAGATCGAGCGCCCCAGCCCGATCAGGACGCCGTCCTGCGCAGACTGACTTTCGCCTGCCAGCGCCTTGAACTGCAGCCGGGCGCGGTTGTTGTAGAGGAGGATGCGGCCGTCGAGGTTGCAGACCACGACGCTCTGCGTCAGCTCCGACATGAGGGCCGCCAGCCGGTTCTTTTCCTCCTCGATGGAGGCCTTGGCCTCCCGTATCCTGCCCTCGACGTCGCGCTGCAGGGATTCGCGCTGCTCGGCCAGGGCGTTGACCACCTGGGCCAGGGTCCTGATTTCCGGCGCCCCCAGTTCCTGCAGGCGCAATCCGGGATTGGCGTTGACCATGACCAGCGCCTGCTCGCGCAGCGCCAGCGGCGCCAGCGCATAGGCCCGGTAGACGGCGTGCACGATGAGGCCGAGCACGAACCAGGTCATCAGGATGATCAGGATCGACAGCTCGATGCGCGGCTGCAGGATGGCCAGGAAAGCCTGGCGTTCGGCCTCCTTCATGTCGGCCCACAGGACCGTGCCGAGCGCGCTGAACAGCAGCACAAGCAGGAGATAGACGCTGCCCAGGATGAGCGCGAGCTTGAGCTTGCCGGATTGCGCCGCCATGAAAGGTCTCAGGATTCGCCGAGTATCTGCCTTACCTGGGCGATCAGATCCTTGGTCGAGAATGGCTTGGTCATGTAGGCATCCGCGCCCAGGGCGGTGCCCTTGGCGACTTCGGTGTCGCGCCCCTTGGCCGTCAGCATCACGATCTTCACCGATTGCCAGGCGGGATTGGCACGGATCGTCTGGCACACCTCGAAGCCGTTCTTCTTCGGCAGCATGATGTCCAGCAGCACCAGGTCGGGCCTGCTTTCCTCGACCGATCTGAGCGCCGCCTCCCCGTCCGACGCAACGGCCACCTCGAAGCCTTCCCGCTTCATGAGGAACTCAAGTGAAACCACGATGTTCGGCTCGTCGTCGACGATCAGTATCCGTTTCGTCATTTTTCCGCTCTCTCCTCCTGGCCCATGCCTTCCCTGTTCAGTGGCAGGATAAATGAAAATGTCGCGCCCCTGCCAGAACTGCTTTCCACCCACAACCGCCCGCCGAAATGCTCGATGATCTGCCGGCTGATCGGCAGGCCGAGTCCGGTGCCCTGCGGCTTGGCAGTCATCGTGTCGCCGACCTGGCGGAACTTCTCGAAAATCGTGTGCTGGTCCGCCTCGGCGATGCCCGGGCCGTTGTCCTCGACATCGACCCGCACCGCATCGGAGCCGGCCGACAGCCGCACCGTCACGCAACCCCGGTCCTCATCGCAGAATTTGACCGCATTCGCCAGCAGGTTCAGCATGACCTGAATCAAACGATCGCGATCCGCCCTTACGCGAGGCACGCCCTCGGCGAGCCGTTTCTCCAGCCGGATCCGCTTGTCGCCGAACAGCGAGGAGGTGGCGGCCAGCGATTCCTCGATGACCTCGTGCAGGTCGATGTCGGCAGTATGCCATTCCGCATTGCCCGACTCGATCTTGGCCATGTCGAGCACCTGGTTGATGAGCCGGGTCAGGCGCTCGGTTTCCTTGACGATGATGGCCAGGAATTTCCTGCGGTTGGCCAGGTTGGTCTTCGGGTCTTCCAGCAGGATTTCCGAAAAGGCGCGAATCGACGTCAGCGGCGTGCGCAGCTCGTGCGTCACAGTCGACATGAAATCGTCCTTCATGCGGTCGAGTTCCTTCAGCCGCTCGTTGGCCGCGCGCAGCTCGGCGGTCGCCGCCTCCAGCTCGCGCGATTTCTGCTCGAGCTGGCGCGAATAGGCGCGCACCTGCGAGGCCTCGTCGAGGATGTTCATGACCTCGTCGATGCCGAGCGGCTCCTCCTTCACGACCGACGCCACCATCACCCGCGCGGACGCGCCGCCGATGGCGCCCGCCAGCAGGGTTTCGGCGTAATGCACCAGGTCGGCGTTCGCCTGCAACTGATCGAGCGAGGCCAGGCCGCGCCGGCGGGCATAGGCGAGAAACGCCTCGCGCGCCCGCTCCGGGCCGAGGAAACGGCCGATCAGCGGCAGGAGGTCCTGCACCTGGGCGCTGCCGCGCCAGAAGCGCGAGCGCTCGGCGCCTTCGGTATGCCGGAACACATCCACGAACAGCGTGCCCTGGCTGGTTTCCACCACGTCCGGCCGCTTGCGCAACGAGACGGCGACATAGCAGCCGATATTCGCCAGCATGCTCCAGAACAGGCTGTGGGAGATCTCGTCGAGGCCGGCCAGGCCGAACAACTGCTGCGGCCTGAGCAGCGCGACGCCGAACAGGCCTTCGCTGATGAAATCCAGCGACAACCATCCCGACTTGGCGAAGGACGGCAGCAACAGGGTGTAGATCCACACGGCAAAGCCGGCCAGCAGCCCGGCGATGGCGCCCTGCCGGGTGCCGCCCTTCCAGTAGATGCCGCCGAAAATCGCCGGCGCGAACTGCGCCACGGCGGCGAAGGAGATGAGGCCGATGCCGACCAGCGCATAGGCCTCGCCGGCGGCACGGAAGTAGATGTACCCCAACAGCAGGATGACGGCGATGGCCCAGCGGCGGATGGACAGCAGCAGCCACGAAAGGTCCTGCTCTTCCTGCAGCCGCAGGGCCTTCCAGCGCAGCAGCACCGGCATCACCAGGTCGTTGCAGACCATGGTCGACAAGGCGATGGTCTCGACGATGACCATGCCGGTGGCGGCGGACAGGCCGCCGATGAAGACGAACAGCGCGAGGGCCTCCTGGCGCTCGGCCATCGGCAAGGTCAGCACGAAGGTGTCGGCGTCGACGCTGCCGTCCGGAAAATGCAGCATGCCGCCGACGGCGATGGGCAGGACGAAGATGTTGATGAGGATGAGATAAAGCGGAAACAGCCAGATCGCCCGTGCCAGGTGGCGCTCGTTCACGTTTTCCACCACGGCGATCTGGAACTGCCGCGGCAGGAACATGATGGACAGCATGGAGAGAAAGGTCAGCGACCACCAGCTGCCGTAGCTGGCGCCGTTGTCCGCCACCGTCATCAGCGATTTCAGCTTCGGCACCGCCTCGGCCCGGTCGAAGATGTCGCCGAAGCCGTTGTAGATGCCGAAGGTGACGAAGGCGCCGACGGCGACGAAGGCCAGCAGCTTGACCAGGGACTCGAAGGCGATCGCCGCCACCATGCCCTCGTGCCGCTCCGTGGCGTCGAGATGCCGCGTGCCGAACAGGATGGTGAACGCCGCCAGGATCATGGCGATGTAGAGCGCGCTGTCCTGCAGCAGCGGCTGCGCCCCCGCCCGCGCCGGCATGACGATCTCGGGGTAATGCAGCAGGATGGTGAAGCTGTTGGACACCGCCTTCAGCTGCAGGGATATGTAGGGAATGATGCCGATGACCGCAATCACGGTGACGAGGCCGCCGAGCAGTTGGCTCTTGCCGTAGCGCGAGGAAACGAAGTCGGCGATGGAGGTGATGCGATTGGCCTTGCTGATGCGGATGATCTTCAGCATGACGAACCACCACAGGCCGGCCATCAGCGTCGGCCCGAGGTAGATGGGCAGGAAGCCGATGCCGGTCGAGGCGGCGCGGCCGACGCTGCCGTAGAAGGTCCACGTCGTGCAGTACACCGCCAGAGACAGCGCGTAGATCGTCGGATTGGCGATCACCGAGCGCCCGGCGTCGGCGCGCTTGTCGCCGAAGTAGGCGATGGCGAACAGCACCCCCAGGTAGGCGAAGGAGACGCTCGCGATCACCCAGCCCTGGAGCATCGCCGGCCCCTAGTCCCTGCGGCGTTCGATGGCCAGGGCCATCAGCCCGATCAGGATCGCCCAGACCACGAACAGGTAGAGATAGAGGAGCGGGATGTCGAACAGCTCGCCCGGCTTGTTGAAGAGGGCAATCAGCGGATAGTTGAACAGCACGCAGCCCAGCAGGAATACCGCCGCCAGGCGCTGGCCCGTGATGATGGCGCGATTCATGGCTCTCCCCCCTGACGCATATCCGGCGTCGATGCCGCTTCGATTATAGCGTGCGCCCCTGCAACCCATTCGGCGAGGCAAAAAAAAGGGCGCCGCAGCGCCCTTTTGGATTGATGCGCATCCGCGCTCAGGCCGCCGGCTCCTTCAGCTGCTGGAGGATGGCGGGGTTCTCCAGGGTGGTGATGTCCTGGGTGATCTCCTCCCCCTTGGCGATGGAGCGCAGCAGGCGGCGCATGATCTTGCCGGAGCGCGTCTTCGGCAGGTTGTCGCCGAAGCGGATGTCCTTCGGCTTGGCGAGCGCGCCGATCTCCTTGGCGACATGCACGCGCAGCGCATCGGCGATCTTCTTGGCATCGGCGCCCGACGGACGCGCCTGCTTGAGCACGACGAAGGCGCACACCGCCTCGCCGGTCAGATCGTCGGGCCGTCCCACCACGGCGGCTTCCGCCACCAGCGGGTGCGCCACCAGCGCCGACTCGATTTCCATCGTGCCGAGGCGGTGGCCGGAGACGTTGAGCACGTCGTCGATGCGGCCCATGATCCAGAAATAGCCGTCCAGGTCGCGGTTGGCGCCGTCGCCGGCCAGGTAGTACTTGCCGCCGAAATCGTCCGGATAGTAGGACTTCTTGAAGCGATCGGGATCGCCCCAGATGTTGCGAATCATCGACGGCCACGGCTTCTTGATGACGAGGAAGCCGCCCTTGCCCAGTTCGACGTCGGCGCCGGTCTCGTCGACGATGGCGGCCATGATGCCCGGCAGCGGCAGCGTGCACGAACCCGGCTTGGTGGGCGTGGCGCCCGGCAGCGGGGAAATCATGTGGCCGCCGGTCTCGGTCTGCCACCAGGTATCGACGATCGGGCAGCGTCCGCCGCCGACGGTGTTGTGGTACCACATCCAGGCTTCCGGGTTGATCGGCTCGCCCACCGTGCCGAGGATGCGCAGGCTGGACAGGTTGTAGTTCTTCGGCAGGTCGGCGCCGGCCTTGATCAGCGAGCGGATCGCCGTCGGCGCCGTATAGAAGATGCTGACTTTGTGGTCCTGGATCATGCGCCAGAAGCGGCCGGCGTCCGGATAGGTCGGCACGCCCTCGAAGATCACTTCGGTGGCGCCCATCGCCAGCGGGCCATAGGTCACATAGGTGTGGCCGGTGACCCAGCCGACGTCCGCCGTGCACCAGAAGACGTCGTTCGACTTGATGTCGAACACCCACTTCATGCTCATGACCGCGCCCAGCAGATAGCCGCCGCTGGAATGCTGCACGCCCTTCGGCTTGCCGGTCGAGCCGGAAGTGTAAAGGATGAACAGCGGATGCTCGGCGCCGACAAAGGTCGGCGGGCACTCGTCGGCCAGGCCCTCCTCCAGTTCATGCCACCAGATGTCGTGCGCGGCGTTCCAGGTCACCTCGCCGCCGGTGCGCTTGTAGACGATGACCTTCTCGATGGAACCGCAGCCCCCCATGCCGAGCGCCTCGTCGACGGCCGGCTTGAGCGCCATTTCCTTGCCGCCGCGGTACTGGCCGTCGGCCGTGATGACCAGCCGGGCCTTGGCATCGATGATGCGCTCCTGCACGCTCTTCGCCGAGAAGCCGCCGAACACCACGGAGTGGATCGCGCCGATGCGGGCGCAGGCCTGCATGGCCACCACCGCCTCGATCGACATCGGCAGGTAGATAAGCACGCGGTCGCCCTTCTGCACGCCCAGCTTCTTCAGCCCGTTGGCGAAGCGGCAGACGCGGTGATAGAGCTCCTTGTAGGTGATCTTGGTGACCTGGCCGTTGTCGGCCTCGAAGATGATGGCCGTCTTGTGGGGTTTCGATTCCAGGTGCCGGTCGAGGCAGTTGTAGGAAACGTTGATCTCGCCGTCCTCGAACCAGGTGTAGAAGGGGGCGTTGGATTCATCCAGCACCTTGGTGAACTGCTTGTGCCAGATCAGGTTGTCGCGGGCGATCTTGCCCCAGAACCCCTGGTAGTCCTTTTCGCTCTTGGCGTACAGCTCCCGGTAGGCATCCATGCCCGACACGTTCGCCTGGGCGACGCACTCGGGGGGCGGCGGGAAAACGCGGGTTTCATTCAAGACCGATTCGATCGTGGACATCTGGACCTCTCCTCTATCTAGCTAGTACTGGAATGTGGCGGCGAAACCGCCTGCAAAGCACCCTCGGGGGCTGAATTCGCCTTGGCCTTGTTGGGACGGATTATTTCCTTGAATCAGCCCATTTTAGCGAAAGATGCAATTTATAGACAAAAGCTTACGTCCTACTTACAGGACGAAAATCGGTTCGCGCCCCCTGCCGCATTGCAGCATGGATGCTAGAATTTTGCATTCTCCAAGCCCTCTCGAAAACATGCAAAAATCCGCTCCCCGCTCCATCAAGGCATTGGAAGGCTTCATTTTCTGGAGCCGCTGGCTGCAGGCCCCGCTCTATCTCGGGCTCATCATCGCCCAGGGTGTCTACGTCTATCAATTCATGATCGAACTGAGCCACCTGGTGGGCAAGGTGGGCGGCCTGACCGATACCGACGTGATGCTCATCGTGCTCGGGCTGATCGACGTCGTGATGATCGCCAACCTGCTGATCATGGTCATCATCGGCGGCTACGAGACCTTCGTCTCCCGCCTGGACCTGGAAGGCCATCCGGACCAGCCGGAATGGCTTTCCCACGTCAACGCCGGCGTGCTGAAGATCAAGCTGGCGACTGCCATCATCAGCATCTCGTCGATTCACCTTCTGAAGACCTTCATCAACGCAGGGAATCTGGAGGACCGGGCCATCCTCTGGCAAGTGGTGATCCACGTCACCTTCCTCGTCTCGGCGCTGACCATGGCCTGGACCGACAAGATCATGACCAGTTCGCTGCTGATGGCGAAGAAGCATTGAAAGGACACTGCATGGCAACCATCCGCCAGGAAGACTTCATCCGGAGCATCGCCGACGCCTTCCAGTACATCAGCTACTACCATCCCGCCGACTACATCAAGGCGCTTTCCGCCGCCTACGAGCGCGAGCAGAGCCCGGCCGCCAAGGACGCCATCGCCCAGATCCTCATCAATTCCCGCATGTGCGCCGAGGGCCACCGTCCGATCTGCCAGGACACCGGCATTGCCGTGGTCTTCCTCAAGGTCGGCATGAACGCCCGCTGGGATGCCGCGATGAGCGTGCAGGAGATGGTCGACGAGGGCGTGCGCCGCGCCTACAACAACCCGGACAACAAGCTGCGCGCCTCCGTGCTGCTCGATCCGGCCGGCGCCCGCACCAATTCCAAGGACAACACGCCGGCCGTGGTGCATACCGAAATCGTGGCGGGCGACCACGTCGAGGTGATCTGCGCGGCCAAGGGCGGCGGCTCGGAGAACAAGTCGAAGATGGTCATGCTGAACCCCTCCGACTCGATCGTCGACTGGGTGCTGAAGACCGTCCCGACCATGGGTGCCGGCTGGTGCCCGCCCGGCATCCTTGGGCTAGGCATCGGCGGCACGCCGGAGAAGGCCATGCTGCTGGCCAAGGAGTCGCTGATGGCACCGGTGGACATGCACGAACTGATCGCGCGCGGCCAAAAGGGTGAAAAACTCAACCGCATCGAGGAACTGCGCCTGGAGCTGTATGAAAAGGTCAACGCCCTCGGCATCGGCGCCCAGGGACTCGGTGGCCTCACCACCGTGCTCGACGTCAAGATCCTCGATTACCCGACGCACGCGGCGTCCCTGCCGGTGGCGATGATTCCCAACTGCGCGGCCACCCGCCATGCCCACTTCCATCTCGACGGCTCCGGACCGGCGAAACTCGACCCGCCCAGCCTGGCCGACTGGCCGCAAATCACCTACGACGCCAGCAAGGGCAAGCGCGTCGACCTCGACAAGGTCACGCGTGAAGAAGTTGCCAGCTGGCAACCGGGCGACGTCCTCCTCCTCAACGGCAAGCTGCTCACGGGACGCGACGCCGCCCACAAGCGCATGGTCGACATGCTGAACAAGGGCGAGAAGCTGCCGGTGGACTTCACCAACCGCTTCATCTACTACGTCGGCCCGGTCGATCCGGTGCGCGACGAGGTCGTCGGACCGGCCGGCCCGACCACCGCCACCCGCATGGACAAGTTCACCCGCCAGATGCTCGAGCAGACGGGCCTGCTCGGCATGGTCGGCAAGGCGGAACGCGGGCCCGCCGCCATCGAGGCGATCCGCGACAACCGGGCGGTCTACTTGATGGCCGTCGGCGGCGCCGCCTACCTGGTCTCGAAGGCCATCCGCGCCGCGCGCGTGGCGGCGTTCGCCGACCTCGGCATGGAGGCGATCTACGAGTTCGAGGTGAAGGACATGCCGGTCACGGTAGCGGTCGATTCGAAGGGTAACTCGGTGCACCAGACCGGCCCACTGGAGTGGCAGGCGCGGATCGGCAAGATTCCGGTGGTGAGGGGCTGAGGGCTGGACCGTCTCAGCCGAGATTCTTCAGCCTGGCTTCGGCGTTTTCCGCATCGATGCCGAGCTTGAGTTCGGCATCGATGAGCTTGAGCAGCGGCATGAGCTGGGCGGCGATCGCCGCCAGATGCGGCTTGATGCCCTCCGCATCGCCCGAATGCAGCAAGGCCATGGCGTCCTCGATCCCCAGGCCGGGCAGCGGAGCCTCCTCGATCGCTTCGGGCGCGATCGGCTCGGCTGCGATTTCCTCTTCCTGCACGGCCCTCCCCTCGGCCAGTTGCAGGAGATGGGTCATGGTCTGCCATTCATCGTCCCTGCTGTTGGCGAAGCCGAACTTCAGCCGGACCTCGACGCGCTCGCCGCGATAGCTGATCGTTGCATTGCGGATGGTCTGGTCCAGCCGGTTGGCGAAGGCGCGGGCATCCTCGAGCCCGATGCCGGGGCAGACCACCGTGAACTGCGCCGGGCCGGTCTGCGAAACCGTATCTTCCAGCCGCACCCGTTTGGAGAGCACAGCCCGAAACTGCCGGATGAGTTGGTCGCCGATGGCGCGACCCAGCTTGCCGACAAAGGCATCGAAGTCATCGATCTCCACGACGATGACACTGATCTCGCCGCCGTGCCGCTGCGCCAGCGCCAGCGCCTGCCGGCCCTGCTGCTTGAGGTATTCCCCGGTGGGAAGCCCGGATTCCGGGTCGACCATGACCTGCTTGGCCATGGCCTCGAGCTCGCTTTGCGTCTGCGCCAATTTGACCAGGGCTTCGAGGCGCGAGACCAGTTCGACGGTGCCAATGCCCTTGGTAATGAAATCCGTCGCACCGTTTTCCTTGGCCCGATTGCGTGCGGACTCATCCTCGTCGCCGGAAATCATGATGACCGGCATCTCGCGGATGCGGGCGATGTTCGACTCACGCACGCGCTTGAGCAGGCCGTAGCCGTCGAGCTTCGGCATGGTGAGATCGGAGATCAGCACCTGGATGGACGGATCCAGCATCAGCGTCTGCCAGCCGGCCTCCCCGTCGCCTTCTTCCCGCGGATCGAACCGCCCCTTGATGTGCTTGACGATGGTCGCGCGCACCATGCGCGAATCGTCGACGATGAGCACGCGCGGCAGGGCGGGTGCGGCTGTCTCGCTCATTGCAGAAGAATCAGCCGGCGCAATCGACCACGACGCGCCCGTGCGCCTGGCCCTTGATGAACTCGTCGAAAACCGGCGGCAGGTCGGCCAGCTTGACGGTGCGCGTCATGCCGGCCAGGTGCGCCGGACGCATGTCGCCGGCGAGGCGCTCCCATACTTTGCGGCGCAGCGGCATGGCGGTGTAGCCGGAATCGATGCCGAGCAGACTCGCACCGCGCAGGATGAAGGGCGCCACGGTGGTGTTCAGGCTCATGCTCGCGGCCAGGCCGATGCTGGCGATGACGCCGTTCTGCTGCATGGTGCTGGCGATCCAGGCCAGCACGTCGCCGCCGAGATTGTCCACGGCACCCGCCCACAAGGTCTTGTCGAGCGGCTTGATCTTGGAAAGATCGAGACTGGCGCGCAGCATCACTTCCTTCGCACCCAGCCCCTTCAGGTAATCCGCCTGGCTTTCCTTGCCGGTGAGCGCAACGACTTCATAGCCCAGCCGGGCCAGGATGTCGATGGCGATGCTGCCGACGCCGCCGGTGGCGCCGCTGACGATGACCCTGCCGTTGGCCGGCTGCAGGCCGTTCTCCTCCATGCGCACCACACCCAGGGCGGCAGTGTAGCCGGCCGTGCCCAGCGCCATCGACTCGAACAGGGACATGCCCTTGGGCAAGGGCACCACCCAGTCGGCCGGCACGCGGCCGTACCCGGCATAGCCGCCATGATGCGCCACGCCGATGTCGTAGCTGGTGGCGATGACCTGGTCGCCCTCCTTGAAGCGGGCGTCCGTGCTTTTCGCAACGGTGCCGGCCATGTCGATGCCGCCGATGCAGGGATAGCGGCGGATGATCCGCCCGGCGCCGGTGGCGGCCAGGGCATCCTTGTAGTTCACGCTGGAATAGGCGACCTTGATCGTCACCTCCCCTTTGTCGAGCCGGTCTTCTTGGAAGTCGGTGAAACCGGCAACGGTCTTGCCCTCTTTCTGGTCGATCAGATAGGCCTTGAACGGACTCATGGGGATCTCCTGTCGTATTACGCGCCAGTGGCGAGGCTTTCGGGAATTGAATCGATTATACCCAATTGCATTGCAATTTCTCTTTATCCGTCATAAGGCTGCCCCTTGTTCTTCAAGTCGAAACGCATAATCCGCTTTACAAAGCCAGACTCGCCATCTATAGTCAAATCCATGAATTTTCGAAAGATTGCCTTCGGCTTGAGTTTGCTGGCCCTGGCCTCTCCCTCCTTCGCCTCGGAGCATGTCTACAACGAGCAGCGGGAGGAGACATTGTTTGGCCGCTATGCCACGAATGCCCAGGAGCTGGTGTTGCGCGCCCTGACTTTCGTCGGAGTCAATTATCGGCGCGGAGGCGAGTCCCCTGAAACCGGGTTCGATTGCAGCGGCCTCGTTCGCCATGTTTTCCGGGAAAGCCTGGGGCTGGTGTTGCCCCGGACCTCCCGCGACATGAGCCGAATCGGGGAAACCGTGCATCAGGACGAACTGCAGCCCGGGGATCTGGTGTTCTTCAACACTCTGCGCCGGGGCTTCTCCCACGTCGGCATCTATCTGGGCGAACACCGTTTCGTGCATGCGCCCGCCTCGGGCGGGGAAGTGCGGGTGGAAGACATGCGCCAGCGCTATTGGACACGACGCTTCAACGGCGCCCGCAGGATCGCGGCAGCCGGCACCCCGCCTTCGTCAAACTAGTTCTCCCAAGTCCCACCCCGATGTACAGGCCGGCCAGCGCCTCCTTATTATTACTGTTAATGCGAATGATTTGCATTCGTTTAATATCTTTGATAGGATCCAGCCCATACAAATTCGTTCAACGGAGCCGTCATGAAATCGATACGCCTAGGCCTGTTTCTGCTTGCGTCCGCCGGCGCCCTGCCTGCACTCTCCCAGGAAAAGGCGCTCAATCTCTATTCGGCACGCCACTATCAGACGGATGAAGCGCTCTATGAGAACTTCACCCGGCAGACGGGCATCAAGATCAACCGCATCGAGGGCAAGGAAGACGAACTGCTCGAGCGCATCAAAAACGAAGGCGCCAACAGCCCGGCCGACGTCTTCATCACGGTCGACGCCGCACGCCTCGCCCAGGCCGACGCGCTGGGACTGTTCGCCCCGGTGAAATCGAAAACGCTGGAGGAACGCATCCCCGACAACCTGCGTTCCCGCGACTGGTTCGCCTTCTCGACCCGCGCCCGCGTCATCATCTACAACAAGGCTTCGATCAACCCGGCCGACGTGCAGAACTACGAAGATCTCGCCAGCCCGAAACTGAAGGGCAAGGTCTGCGTGCGTTCCGGCGCCCACCCCTACAATCTCTCGCTCGGCTCGGCCCTGATCCACCATCTGGGCGAGCAGAAGACCGAGGAATGGGCCAGGGGCCTGGTGGCCAATTTCGCCCGTGCGCCGAAAGGCGGCGACACTGACCAGATCAAGGCGGTATCCGCCGGCGAATGCGGCGTTGCGATCTCCAATTCCTATTACATCGCCCGCCTGCTCCGCTCGGACAAGGAGGCGGACAAGAAAGCCATGGAGAAAGTCGGCGTGATCTGGCCCAACCAGAAGAACTTCGGCACGCACATCAACGTCTCCGGCGGCGGCATGCTGAAAACCGCGCCGCACAAGGAGGCCGCCGTGAAGTTCCTCGAATACCTGGCCAGCGACGAGGCGCAGGCCTATTTCGCCAACGGCAACAACGAGTGGCCTGCCGTGAAGAGCGTCAATGCAAAAAACCCGGCGCTGGAGTCGCTCGGCGCCTTCAAGTCCGACAGCCTCAACGTCGGCACGCTGTCCAAAAACACCGCCCTGGCCCAGAAGGTATTCGACCGCGCCGGCTGGCGGTAGGAATCCGTCCTACAAGGAGACCGGGCGCTGACGGCGCCCGGTTTTTTTTCATTTCGGAAACGACTTGAAGCTCGCCGGGTAACCTCCTGTTTACATGCCGATGTAAGCACAACCCACTGAGCCGATTGAAAAATTTTAGGAGGAAAAGCCTAGAACCGACTCATGCCGGCAACAATCTCAGTCGTTAATACGATCACAAGGACAACATGGAGATTGGCCATGGCGGCAACGGCTCACGGCAAGGTCATGAAGGTGACGGCACCGAATTTCCACGACGAAGCCTTGTGGCGCAAGCGGGGTTCGAAGTGGACCTGCATCAGCGCCGGACCGGTCTTGCACTGGATGATCGGCAAGCCCTACCACGAGGTATCCCGCTACATCGAGCGCAAGGGTTGGCGGGTGATCTGGGGCTAGCCTCCTAGCACCCCTGCGCCGTTTTACCTTTCGCGATCTGCCGCGACACCGCAATCAATGGCAGGACGCCGACAGCGACAATCGCCAAGGCGGCCGTCGAAGCTTCCGCCAGTCTTTCGTCCGACGCCAGCGTATAGGCTTGCGTCGCCAGCGTATCGTAATTGAATGGGCGCATCACCAGCGTCGCGGGCAATTCCTTCATCACATCCACGAACACCAGCAGGCCGGCCGTCAGGAGGCTGCCGCTCAGCAGCGGCAGATGCACCCGCCGGAGCGTGGCGCCCTGCCCCAGGCCCAATGAACGGGCGGCGTCATCCATGCTCGGCGTGATCTTGCCGAGGCTTGCCTCCACTGTCTGCAGGGCAATGGCAAGGAAGCGCACAAGATAGGCGTAGACCAGCGCTGCAATCCCGCCGGTGAGCAGCAGGCCGGGATTTGCGCCCGACCAGGAGGCAATCCATCCGGCCAGCCAGTTGTCCAGCCTCGTCACCGGAATCAGCACGCCGACGGCGATCACCGAGCCCGGCACGGCATAGCCCAAGCCGACGAAACGGTTCAACAATTGCGGCCAGCGAGAGCGGGACATTCGCGCAGCGTAGGCCAGCAGCAGGGCAAACCCGACCGCCAGCAGCGCGGTCAGCGACGCCAGCGTGAAACTGTTGCCGGCCAGTTGCGCGAAGCGCACGCCGAACTGCGCGTCACCTTCGCTCAGCGCCATTTTCAGCAGCAAGCCGGCCGGCAGAAGAAACCCCAGAAGCAGCGGCAGGACACAGGCAAGCAACGCGCCTGCGGCCCGGGCGCCGGACAGGCGGCGTCCGGGATGCGGGCGGTTGCGCCCGGTCGTATTGTGGAAGCGCGCCCGCCCGCGGCTCATGCGCTCGAGCAGCAGCACCAGCACGACGAAACCCAGCAGCGCCACGGAAAGCTGGGCGGCGGCGGCCCGGTCGCCCAGCGAGAACCAGGCGCGGTAGATACCGGTCGTAAAGGTCTGCACGGCGAAATAGGCCACCGTGCCGTAGTCCGCCAGCGTCTCCATCAGGGCCAGCGCGGTACCCGCCGCGATGGCCGGCCTTGCCAGCGGCAGCGAGATACGGAAGAAACTGCCCCAGGCACCCAGGCCGAGCGAGCGGCCGACCTCCAGCATGCCGCTCGCGCGCTCCATGAAAGCCGTGCGGGCAAGCAGGTAGACGTAGGGGTAGAGGACAAAGGTGAACATGACGACAGCGCCGCCGAGCGTGCGCACGTCGGGGAACCAGTAATCCCCCCTCTGCCAGCCGAAGCTCTCGCGCAATCCGCTCTGCAGCGGGCCGACGAACTGCAGCAGGTCCGTGTAGGTATACGCCATGACGTATGCCGGCACGGCCAGCGGCAGCACCAGCGCCCACTCGAAGAGGCGCCGGCCGGGAAACTCGTGCATCGTGACCAGCCAAGCGGTTGGAACGCCGACGGCGATGACGCCGCAACCCACGCCGAGGCATAGCCACAGGGTGTTGGCGACGTACTCCGGCAGCACGGTGGCCGCCAGGTGCGCCCAGGTGTCGCCGGTGCCGCCGGCGAACAGGTTGGCCCAGACGCTGGCGATGGGTGCCGCCGCCAGGACGGCAATGACCAGCGCCGCCAGGGCAAGCGCACTCCATCCGCCGAAGGCGAAACGGAAGGAAGGCAGGGTTATCGTGGTGGCTTGCATCGGATTCGTGCGCCAGACGGTTGGCTGACGCATAATACGAATTGTAATCGATTAGCCTATATGCCCCTGCTCGAACTCAAGAACATTTCCCATGCCTACGGCAACCACGCCGTGGTGATCGATCTTTCCTGCGCCCTCGAGAAAGGATCGATCGGCTGCCTGCTTGGCCCTTCCGGTTGCGGCAAGACGACGGTACTGCGCGCCATCGCCGGTTTCGAGCACATCAGTTCCGGTGAAATCCACCTCAACGGAGCGCCCGTCAGCAGCCCCGGGCGGCATGTGCCGCCGGAACAGCGCCGCATCGGCATGGTCTTCCAGGACTATGCCCTGTTCCCGCACTTGAGCGTCGCCGACAACATCGCCTTCGGCCTGCGCCATGCCGGCGAAGCGGAACGACGCACGCGCATCGAGGAACTGCTCGTCACGGTGGGCCTCGCCGGGTCCGGCGGCAAGTATCCGCACGAACTTTCCGGCGGCCAGCAGCAGCGCGTCGCGCTGGCCCGCGCCCTGGCGCCGAAGCCCCACCTGCTGCTGCTCGACGAACCCTTCTCGAACCTCGATGTCGACCTGCGCGAGCGGCTCTCGCTGGAAGTGCGCGACATCCTCAAGCAGTCCGGCATCACCGCCATCCTGGTCACCCACGACCAGCACGAGGCCTTCGCCGTGGCCGACGAGATCGGCATCATGCACGAGGGGCGCATCCAGCAGTGGGACACGCCGTACAACCTCTACCACCGCCCGGCCAATCGCTTCGTCGCGGATTTCGTCGGACAGGGCGTCTTCCTGCAGGGCGAGGTGATCAATTCGCGCGAGGTGCGGATCGAACTGGGCACCCTGTCCGGCTCCATCCCGACCGACTGCATCGCCGGCTGCAGGCAGTGCGGCAAGGACTGCCGCGTGTCGGTCCTGCTGCGGCCGGACGACGTTGTGCACGACGATGCGGCCGCCACGCAGGCCGAGGTCGTGGCGAAGGCCTTCCGCGGCGCCGAATTCCTCTACACCCTCAAGCTGCCCAGCGGCAAGCGCGTGCTGTCGCTGGTGCCCAGCCACCACAACCACGCCATCGGCGAGAAGATCGGCATCCGCCTGGATGTAGACCACGTGGTCGTTTTTCGCAACGCATGATTCCCTGGCTGGAAGGCGATGCGCCGTTTCCGCCCGTGGAGAAGGCGCTGCGCCGCCCCAACGGCCTGCTCTGCGCCGGCGGCGACCTGTCGCCGGAGCGTCTGCTGGATGCCTACCGCCACGGCATCTTTCCCTGGTTCTCCGCAGGCGAACCCATCCTCTGGTGGAGTCCGGACCCGCGCATGGTGCTGTTTCCGGCGGAACTGAAAATCGCGCGTTCGCTCGCCAGGACGCTGCGGCGCGGAGGCTACGAAATGCGACTCGACACGGCCTTTGCGACGGTGATCCGCGAATGCAGCCTGCCGCGGCCGGGCCAGGACGGCACCTGGATCACCCCGGAAATGCAGCAGGCCTACGTCCGCCTGCACGAACTCGGCCATGCCCATTGCGTCGAGACCTGGATCGACGGCAAGCTCGCCGGCGGGCTGTACGGCATGGCGATCGGACGCGCCTTCTACGGCGAATCGATGTTCACCCGCGTCACCGACGCCTCGAAAATCGCCCTCGCCCACCTGGTGCGCTATCTTGAATGCCGCGGATTCGCCGTGATAGATTGCCAGATGAAAACCGCGCACCTGGCGTCGCTCGGCGCACGCGAAATCCGGCGGCGCGAACTGGCGGGCGGCCTGGCAACCTGGACCCGCGAAGGCCAGGGGCCCGGCATGTGGCCGCGGGACGGCGCGAAGAATCTGTTTGGTGTGGACAACACATGAGCCTGCTGAAGGACCTGCCCTTTCCCCTGCTGCAGTTCTACGCCACCGCGCCCTACGCCTGCTCGTACCTGCCCGGCCGCGTCGCCCGTTCGCAGGTCGCCACGCCCAGCCACCTCATCGACGCCCGCATCTACAGCGAACTGGTGCGCTCCGGCTTCCGCCGCAGCGGCATCTTCACCTACCGTCCCTATTGCGATGCCTGCCGCGCCTGCGTCCCCGTGCGCCTGCCGGTCGGCCGCTTCGCGCCGAACCGCGCCCAGCGCCGCTCGGCAGCGCGCCACGACGGCCTCGTCGCCAGCGAACTGCCGCTGGCCTTCCGCGAGGAGCACTACGAGCTCTACCAGCGCTACCAGGCCTCGCGCCACTCCGGCGGCGGCATGGACCAGGACAGCCGCGAGCAGTACGCCCATTTCCTGCTGCAAAGCCATGTCGACAGCCGGCTGGTCGAATTCCGGCAGGACGGCATCCTGCGCATGGTGAGCATCGTAGACGTGCTCACTGACGGGCTATCCTCGGTCTACACCTTCTTCGACCCGGACGTGCCCGGCGCCAGCTTCGGCACCTGGTGCATCCTCTGGCAGGTGGCCCAGTGCCGTTCCCTCGGCCTGCCCTACCTCTACCTCGGCTACTGGATCGGCGAAAGCCGCAAGATGGCCTACAAGGCGAATTTCCGCCCCATCGAGGGACGCGTCGGCGGCGCCTGGCGCGAGCTCGACGACGAAGACCTGCTGCGCCGCTAGCCGGCCGGGCCGATCGGCGCCTTGCGTTAGAATCGCGCCATGCTCTACGAATTCGCCCGCCCCTTCCTCTTCGCGCTCGACGCCGAAACCGCCCACGACCTGACCCTCGCCAGCCTGCGCACCGCACGTGCGCTGCACCTGCCCGTTGCCTGTGCCGCGCCGGCCGGCAAGCCGGTACGCGTGATGGGTCTGGAATTCCCCAACCGCATCGGCCTGGCCGCCGGCCTCGACAAGAACGGCGAGTGCATCGAGGGGCTCGCCGCACTGGGCTTCGGCCACATCGAGATCGGCACGGTGACGCCGCGCCCGCAGGCCGGCAATCCGAAGCCGCGCCTGTTTCGCCTGCCGCAACGGCGGGCCATCATCAACCGCATGGGCTTCAACAACCACGGCGTCGACGCCCTCGTCGCCAACGTGCAGCGCGCCGCCTGGAAAGGCATTCTCGGCATCAACATCGGCAAGAACTTCGACACGCCGATCGAGCGCGCCGCCGACGACTACCTCGCCTGCCTGCGCAAGGTGTACGCTCATGCCAGCTACGTGACGGTGAACATCTCCTCGCCCAACACCAAGGACCTGCGCCAGCTGCAGGGTGAATCCGAACTCGACGGCCTGCTCGCCCCGCTCAAGCGCGAGCAGGAGTCCCTCGCCCAGCAGCAAGGCCGCTACGTGCCGCTGGCACTGAAAATCGCGCCGGATCTGGACGAGGCGCAGATCCTCGTCATCGCAGATTCCCTGCGCCGCCACCGCATCGACGCGGCCATCGCCACCAACACGACGGTCTCGCGCGCGGGCGTCGAACACCTCGCCCATGCCGGCGAGGCCGGCGGCCTCTCCGGCGCGCCGGTCTTCGAGAAGGCCACCCACGTGCTCGACGCCCTGTCCCACTACCTCGGCAATGAGATCCCGCTGATCGGCGTCGGCGGCGTCATGGACGGGAAGGCGGCACGCGCCAAGCTGGAGGCCGGTGCGCAGCTGGTGCAGCTCTACACCGGCCTCATCTACCGCGGCCCGGCGCTGGTGAAGGAAGCCATCGAGGCGACGCGGGATTTCTGAGGAGAGCACCATGAAGGTCGGCGTCCCGAAGGAGATCAAGAACCACGAATACCGCGTCGGCCTGACGCCCGCCGGGGCGCACGCACTGACTTTGGCCGGCCATGAAGTCCTCGTCGAGGCGAATGCCGGTGCCCGCGTCGGCTTCGCCGACGCCGATTACGTAGCCGCCGGCGCCCGCATCGCGGCGAGCGCCGCCGAGGCCTATGGCCGCGCGGACATGGTCGTCAAGGTCAAGGAACTGCAGGCGGCGGAATTCCCCCTGACGCGACCCGGCCAGCTGCTCTTCGCCTACCAGCACTTCGCCCCCGACCCCGACCTGCTGCAGCACGTCATCGACTGCGGCCTCTCCTGCGTCGCCTATGAAACCGTCGCCGATGCGCATGGCGAGCTGCCGCTGCTGGCGCCCATGTCGCGGGTGGCCGGCCGCCTCGCCCCGCAGGTCGGCGCCTGGGCCCTGCAGATGGCCAACGGCGGCTCCGGCGTGCTGCTCGGCGGCGTCGCCGGCGTGCCGCCGGGCAAGGTGGTCATCGTCGGCGCCGGCAACGTCGGCGCCAATGCCCTGCAGATCGCCGTCGGCATGGGCGCCCAGGTGACGGTCTTCGACCGCGGCATCGAGAAGATCGCCGCGCTCGACCGCATCTACCGCGGCCGCATCACGACCTGCGTCGCCGACCCGCTCACGCTCGAGCACGCCATCGTCGACGCCGACCTCGTCATCGGCGCCGTGCTGATTCCCGGCAAGCTGTCGCCGAAGTGCATCTCGCGTGCGCTGCTGCGCAGGATGCGCCCCGGTTCGGTCGTCGTCGACGTCGGCATCGACCAGGGCGGCATCGCCGAAACCTCGCGGCCGACTTCACACACGAATCCGATCTTCGTCGAGGAAGACGTCGTGCACTACTGCGTGCCGAACATGCCCTCGGCGGTGGCGCGTACGGCAACGCTGGCGCTGACCCAGGCCACCCTGCCCCATGCCCTCAGGCTGGCCAACCTCGGACTGCGCCGGGCGCTCGAGGAGGACACCGGACTCATGGAGGGCTTGCAGGTGCATGCCGGCAAGGTGACCCACGCCGGTCTTGCCGAAGACACCGGGCGCGCCTTCACCCCTGCCCGGGATGCACTGAGAAATTCATAAAAGTCATAAGCCTATAACCGCACCAGGGTTGTATGCTGCGCCGCGAAAAGCGATAATTTGCGGTCGCGATCCAGCACTCCCAAATGACCGGCTATCTCTTCATCGTCATCGGCGCCGTTCTCGTCAATAACGTCGTCTTCGGCCGCGTCCTCGGCCTGTGCCCCTTCATGGGCGTCTCGAAGAAGCTGGAGACGGCCATCGGCATGAGCGCGGCCACCACCTTCGTGCTGACCGTCGCCTCAGGCGCGTCCTATCTGATCGACCGCTACCTGCTGCTGCCGAACGGCCTCGAATACCTGCGCACCCTGTCCTTCATCGTCGTCATCGCCGGCCTGGTGCAGCTCACCGAAATGGTGATTCAGAAGACCAGCCCGCTGCTGCACCAAGTGCTCGGCATCTACCTGCCCCTCATCACCACCAACTGCGCCGTGCTCGGCGTGCCGCTGCTCAACATCGCCTTCAAGCACAATCTGCTCGAATCGCTGCTGTTCGGCTTCGGCAGCGCGGTGGGCTTCTCGCTGGCGCTGGTGCTGTTCGGCAGCCTGCGCGAGCGGCTCGAGGGCGCCGACGTGCCCCTGCCGTTCCGCGGCACGGCCATCGCCATGATCACCGCCGGCCTGATGAGCATCGCCTTCATGGGCTTCGCCGGGCTGGACAAGTACTGATGTTGACTGCGCTGCTCGTCATGGCCGGCATCGCATTGGTGCTCGGTGCGATGCTCGGTTTCGCCTCCGTCCGCTTCAAGGTCAAGGGCGATCCGCTGGTGGACAAGATCGACGCCATCCTGCCGCAGACGCAATGCGGCCAGTGCGGCTTCCCCGGCTGCAAGCCCTACGCCCAGGCCATCGCCAAAGGCGAGGCCGAGATCAACCAGTGCCCGCCCGGCGGCGAGGAAGGCATCCGCAAGCTGGCCGACCTCCTCGGCAAGGAATTCAAGCCGCTCTCCGCCGAGCACGGCGTGGAAAAGCCGAAGCAGGTGGCCGTCATCGACGAGGCCCTGTGCATCGGCTGCACGCTGTGCACCCAGGCCTGCCCGGTGGACGCCATCGTCGGCGCGGCCAAGCAGATGCACACCATCGTCGCGCCGCTGTGCACCGGCTGCGAGCTGTGCGTGCCGCCCTGCCCGGTCGACTGCATCCGCATGGTGCCGGTGCCGGAGACGGTGGAGACCTGGAAGTGGAAATACCCGGTGGTGACCATCAGGCTGAAGGAGCCGGCCTGATGCTCGCCAGCCTGTTCAAGTTCAGGGGCGGCGTCAAGCCGGCCTCGCACAAGGACGAATCGACGCGCGCGCCCATCGTGCGCGCGCCGCTGCCGGCTCGGCTGGTCGTGCCGCTGCGCCAGAGTGCGGGCGGCACGCCGCTGCCGCTGGTTAAGGCGGGACAGAAGGTGCTCAAGGGCGAACGCATCGGCGCGCCCGAGGGCAGCTTTTCCGCCGCCATCCACGCCCCCACCTCGGGGACCGTCCTGTCGATCGAACACCGCATGCTGCCGCATCCCTCGGGCCTGTCGGCGCCCTGCGTGGTGATCGAGCCGGACGGCGAGGAGCGCTGGATCGAGCGCGTGCCGGCAAACTACGCGGCGGAATCCCCGGACGCCCTGCGCGACCTGCTGCGCGACTCGGGCATCGTCGGCCTCGGCGGCGCCACCTTCCCCAGCCACCTCAAGCTGAAGCCGGGCGCTTCCGGCCGCATCGGCAACCTGATCGTCAACGGCGCCGAATGCGAGCCGTGGATCACGTGCGACGACCTGCTGATGCGCGAGCGGGCCGGGGACATCGTGCGCGGCATCGCCATCCTCCGCCACATCGCCTCGGCGGAGCGCGTGCTGATCGGCATCGAGGACAACAAGCCGCAGGCCATCGCCGCCATGCGCGCCGCAACCGCCCGATCGGAAGGCATCGAAGTCGTGCCGGTGCCGACGCGCTACCCGGCCGGCGGCGAGAAGCAGCTGATCCGCGTGCTCACCGGCATCGAGATACCCTACGGCCGCATCGGCCCCGAGTTCGGCGTGCAATGCTTCAATGTCGGCACCGCCTGGAGCGTGCACCGCGCCGTCGAACTGGGCGAACCGCTCGTCTCGCGCATCGTCACGCTCACCGGCAACGTCGAACGGCCGGGGAATTTCGAAGTGCTGATCGGCACGCCGATCGACGACCTGCTCGCGCTGGTCGGGCCAAAAGGCGATACCGATCGCTACGTCATGGGCGGCCCGATGATGGGCTTCACCCTGCCGCGCACCGACCTGCCGGTCACCAAGGCGGCCAACTGCATCCTCGCCGCCAGTCCGGCGCTGTTTCCGCCGCCGGGCCAGGAAATGCCCTGCATTCGCTGCGGCGCCTGCACCCGCGCCTGCCCGGCCGAGCTGCAGCCGCACGAGCTGTACTGGTTCTCGCGCGCGAAGAACTTCGGCAAGGCGCAGGAATACCACATCTTCGACTGCATCGAATGCGGCTGCTGCGCCTACGTCTGCCCCTCGAACATCCGCCTGGTGGACTACTATCGCTTCGCCAAGACCTCGATGCGCGCGCTGGAACGCGAGAAGAACGCCTCCGACGCGGCGCGCCTGCGCTTCGAATTCCGCAATTTCCGCACCGAGCGCGAACAGAAGGAAAAGGCCGAGCGCCTCGCCGCCAAGACCGCCGCCGCCCGGCAGGCCATCGCCGGCGGCGAGAAGCCGGCCGCCGCCGCGCCATCTCCGGCCGCGGCGGAACAAACGCCGGCGTTGCCGCATCTGGACGAAGCCAAGAAGGCATTGATCGCCGCGGCCGTCGAACGCGCCCGCGCGCAGAAGGAAGGCGTGCAGCCGAAGAACACCGACAACCTGGCACCGGAAAAACAGGCCGAGATCCGCGAGATCGAGGCGCGCCGCGCCAAGGTGCGCGAGATCGCCAAGACCCCCCCCGAGGAACCGGTATAAAAAATGAACGGCACCTCCCCCCATCTGCATTTGCCCATCAGCGTCCGGCTCATCATGTTCAAGGTGCTGGCCGCCCTCGTGCCCGGCATCGCGGTCTACGTCTGGTTCTTCGGCGCGGCCATCCTCGTACAGATCGCCCTGGCGTCCGCCGCGGCGCTGGCCGGCGAGGCGGCCATGCTCAGGCTGCGCGGCAAGCCGGTCGGCCTGTTCCTCTCCGACGGCAGCGCCCTGGTGACGGCCTGGCTGATCGCACTGACCTTCCCGCCCATCGCGCCATGGTGGCTCACCGTCTCGGCCACCCTGTTCGCCATCGTCGTCGCCAAGCACCTCTACGGCGGCCTCGGCCAGAACCCCTTCAACCCGGCGATGGTCGCCTTCTGCGTCTCGATCATCGCCTTCCCGGCCCTGATGTCGAAGTGGCCGGCGGTCGGATTCACCGATTTCTCCGCGCAGATGGCCGTCGTCTTCCAAAGTCAGTCCGCGCAGGACGCCGTGACGATGGCCACGCCCCTCGACGCCCTGCGCACCCAGTTGCACGTACCGGAGGCGCGCGCCACCGTGGCCGGCGTGCTCGGCTCGCACGCCAGCTTCGGCAACATCGGCGGCAAGGGCTGGGAGTGGATCGCGCTGGCCTACCTTCTCGGCGGCCTCTGGCTGCTGCAGCAGCGCGTCATCACCTGGCACGTGCCGGTCGCCTTCCTCGGCGTGCTGGCGCTGATCGCCGGCGGCTTCAGCCTGGCCAACCCGGACCGCTATGCCGGCCCGGTCTTCCACGTCGTCACCGGCGGCGCCATGCTGGGTGCCTTCTTCATCCTCACCGATCCGGTGTCCGGCGCGACGACGCCGCGCGGCAAGCTGATCTTCGCCGCCGGGGTGGCCCTCCTCGCCTGGATCATCCGCACCTTCGGCGCCTACCCCGACGGCATGGCCTTCGGCGTGCTGCTGATGAACCTGTGCGTGCCGCTGATCGACATGGGCACCCAGCCGCCGGTGTTCGGGCACAAGGACGAGCAGAAGGGCGGAACGCCATGACCGAGCGGAATGCCGCCCGCGCCTCCCTGCGCACCGCCGCCATCCTGACGGTATTCACCGCGGTGTTCACCACGCTCATGGCGGCGACCTACAAGGCCACCAAGCCGGCCATCGACGCCAGCGCCGAGGCGGAGAAGATGAAACTGGTGGGCGAGGTCCTGCCCGCCGCCCTCTACGACAATGCGCTGCTGGCAGACTGGGTCGACGTCGCGCCGCGCGCCGGGCTCGGCCTCGCCGCGCAGGACGACCCGGTACGCCTGTTCCGCGCGCGCAAGGCCGGCGCGCCGGCGGCCCTGGTGTTCGAGGCGGTGGCGCCGGACGGCTACGGCGGCCGCATCCGCCTGCTCGTGGCCGTCGGCGCCGACGACCGCGTGATCGGCGTGCGCGTGGTCAGCCACAAGGAGACGCCGGGGCTGGGCGACTACATCGACCCGAAGAAGGACCGCAACAAGGCCTCGCCCTGGATACGCCAGTTCGATGCCAGGGGCTTCGGCGAGGTGGCCGCGGCCGACTGGAAGGTGAGCAAGGACGGCGGCCGCTTCGACGCCCGCACCGGCGCCACCATCAGCGCCCGCGCCGTCACCAACGCGGTGCGCCGCGCCCTGCAGTTCGCCGCCGGCCACCGCGACAGCCTCTACGCACTTCCGGCACAATCGAAGCTGGAGGAGGAAGGCAAACCATGAGCACATTCCGCGACATCGCCCACAACGGCATCTGGAAGCAGAACACCAGCCTGGTGCAGCTGCTCGGCCTCTGTCCGCTGCTCGCCGTCAGCACCTCTTTCGTGAATGGCGTCAGCCTGGGACTGGCCACCATACTCGTCATGGCGCTGGCGAGCGGCGTGGTGGCCAGCGTGCGCAGCTTCATCCCGCACGAGATCCGCATCCCGGTGTTCATCCTCATCATCGCCGCCCTGGTGACGATGGTGGACCTCGCCATGAACGCCTGGCTGCACGAGCTGTATCTGGTGCTCGGCATCTTCATCCCGCTCATCGTGGTTAACTGCATCGTGCTGGCCCGCGTCGAGGCCTTCGCCGCCAAGAACACGCCGCTGGTCGCCGCCTGGGACGGCGCCATGATGGGCGTCGGCATGGTGGTGGCCATCGCCGTGCTGGGCGGCCTGCGCGAGATCATCGGCACCGGCTTGCTGTTCACCGGCATCGAGATGGTGATTCCCGGCACGCGCGCCCTGCAGCTGCTGCCGGCGGATTACCCCGGCTTCCTGGTCGCCATCCTGCCGCCCGGCGCCTTCCTCGTCCTCGGCTTCATGGTCGCCGGACGCAACTGGCTGGACGCCCGCGCCGAGCAACGCGCCCGCCTGGCGGCGCCCGCCCAGGCTGCCGCCTGAATGCCGCGATGAGCCCGAAGAAAATCCGCACGATCTTCGAGCGCTTCGCGCAGGCCAATCCCGCCCCGACTACCGAACTCGAATACAAGACGCCCTACCAGCTGCTGGTGGCGGTGATCCTCTCCGCGCAGGCCACCGACAAGAGCGTAAACCTCGCCACGCGCGAGCTGTTCAAGGCGGCCGGCACGCCGCAGAAGATGGCGCGCCTCGGCGAGGCGGGGCTGACGCCCTACATCAGCCGCATCGGCCTCTACAAGTCGAAGGCGAAGAACGTCGCCGCCATGTCGCAGATCCTGCTCGACCGGTACGGCGGCGAGGTGCCGCACGACCGCGCCGCGCTGGAGGCGCTGCCCGGGGTCGGCCGCAAGACCGCCAACGTGGTGCTGAACACCCTCTTCGGCGAACCGGCCATCGCCGTGGACACCCACGTCTTCCGCCTGTCCAACCGCAGCCGCCTCGCCCCCGGCAAGGACGTGCGCGAGGTGGAGGAGAAACTGCTCAAGGCCGTCCCCGCCGAATTCCGCCACAACGCCCACCACTGGCTGATCCTGCACGGCCGCTACGTCTGCAAGGCCCTGAAGCCGGACTGCCCGCACTGCCTCATCAACGACCTGTGCGAATGGCCGGAGAAAACCGCGGGATGATCGCTACAGCCTTGGCCTCGGCCGACAAGGCCGACCCGGAACTGGCCGCCGATGTCGTGCGCGCGGCGCTCGCCCGCGCCGGCGCCGGCATCGCCCGCAGCGTGCTGCTCTTCCTCAGCACGGACTTCGTGCACCAGGCCCACGCCGCCGTGCTGGCCGCCTCGCGCGCCGCGCACTGCCTGCAGGTGACCGGCTGCACCGCGCCGGGCGTGCTCACCGAGGAGGACTGGGTGCTCGACCGCCCTGCCGCCTGCGCCATGGTCTTCGGCGGCGACTGCGGACTGGCGGCGCATCCCGAGGCGGGCGCCCCGCTGCTCAGCCTGGCCACGCCGGCCACGGCCGTCCGCGGCTGGCTGTCGAACGGCGGAGAACGCTATGGCCTGCTGTCGACCGACAACAGCGCGCACGGCGCCGGGCGCATCTGGTGCCACGGCAAGATGGCCGTCGACGGACGCTGCGAAACGGCCATCGCCGGTGCCCGCGCCGCCATCGGCGTCTCGCGCGGCATGCGCATCCTCGGCGAGCCGCGCCCGGTAACCTGCAACGGCCGCGACGTGCTGAAAGCCGGAGAACATCCCGCGCTCAATGCGCTGCTGCGCGAGCTGCCCCTGGAGATGCGGGAAATGGAGAAGCTGCCCTTCCACCTCCTGGCGGCCGGCATCGTCAAGGGCCGGCCGGAAGGCGCCATCGAGGAAGGCCGCTTCACCCTGGTGCCGATCATCGCCGCCAGCCACGACGAGCGCTCGGTCACGCTGACGCTGCCGCTGGACGACGGCGACCGGGTTTTCTGGGCGATGCGGCAGGGCCTGGCGGCGGAAAGCGACATGCGGCGCCTCGCCGAGGATCTGTCGGGAAAGCTCGGTGCGGCGCCGGACTTCGGCCTGCTCTTCTCCTGCCTCGGCCGCGGCCCCTACTTCTTCGGCGGCGAGGACCGCGACCTGGCGGTAGTCAGGGAGCGCTTCCCGGGGATGCCGCTGATCGGCGCCTACGGCGGCGGCCAGATCGCGCCGCTCATCGACGGCAACGAGCAGGTTCACAACGCCGCCGTGCTTTCGCTCTTCGCCGCCGATGTTTAATCCCAGCCGGGACCAGGCCCGCCGCTTCTTCATCGAAGCCTGGCGCAAGCACCGGGCGAAGGAAGTCGTTTCGCCCCTCGAAGACGCGGCGATCCGTCTCGTCGCCCAGCATCCCGAATACCACGGGCTGCTCGACGACGGCGAGGCCGCGCTGGCGCGCGAGTGGACGCCGGAGTCCGGCGAAGCCAACCCTTTCCTGCACCTCTCGCTGCACCTGGCCATCGAGGAGCAGCTCTCCATCGACCAGCCGCCCGGCCTGCGCGCCGCCTTCGAGGCGCTGCTCGCCCGCAGCGGCGACCGCCACGCCGCCCTGCACGGCGTGCTGGAATGCCTCGGCGAGGCGATGTGGCGTGCGCAGAAAAGTCAGTCTCCGCCGGACGGCGAAGCCTACGTGGAATGCGTCAGGCGGAAGGCCGGATCCCTCAGGTAGAGCGATACGCCTGGATCTCGCGCAGGTCCACCGCCAGGCCGCGCGCCAGGTCGTCGATGTCGTCCTCGAACCAGCCGAGATGGCCCAGCGCCGCCTCCTTGTTGTTTTCCCACTCGGCGTCGTCGGGATAGTTGAGGAAGCGCGCGACGATGTGCTCGGAGACCAGGCGGATCGCCACCAGCAGGCAGACGTCCGGCGTAGCATGCTTGCGCGGCGTCGTGAAGATCGACGGTTCGTGGTGATAGCGGATGGCCCACACGACCTGCTCGGGCAGATACCAGCTGCGCGCCAGCAGCGCGCCGACGACGACGTGGTTGGTAGGATGGTGCTCGTCCTCGATCGCCGTCACCGGCAGCGTCGAGGCATTGGCCCGCATCATCGTCTGGATGTAGTCGGGAAATTTTTGCGTCAGGATGGCGATGCCGGCATCGTGGAAGAGGCCGAAGGTGTAGGCATCGTCGGTCGACACGCCAGGCAGGCGGCCGGCCAGGTAGGCCGACACCACGGCGTTGTAGTTGGAGCGCTCCCAGAAGCGCTCCAGCGGCGGCGCGCCCGGCCCGCCCAGGCTCTGCCTGAGCACGACGCCATAGACGATCTTCAGCAGGTTGCGCAGACCCAGCACCGCCACCGCCTGCTGCACCGACTGCACCTTGCGGCGCAGGGCGAAGAACGGCGAATTGGCCGACTTCAGCACGGCGGCGGCAAGCGCCACGTCGCCCGTGATCAGCCGCGAGATGCGGATGAAGTCGATATCCTCGCGCCGGGCCTCCTCGAGCAGCTCGGCAATGATCTCCGGGCAGGGCGGCACGGAAATTTCCTTCAGCGTCTCGACCGCCGCTTCGTCGGTGAGGTCGGCATCGAAGAAATCCGCGTGCTCCATCGTCGCTCCTGTCTCGGAAGGGAATCTGCATTGTATCGAAAAACGCCTGCGGAACGCCCCCGCGGCTGTGGATAAACCGCAGTCCCAGCATCTATAATTGCCTCTTCATCCCTACGGATTTTCATCATGCGCTTCGAAGGCTCCACCGATTACGTCGCCACGCCGGACCTCATGCTGGCCGTCAACGCCGCCATCACCCTGCAGCGCCCGCTGCTCGTCAAGGGTGAGCCGGGCACCGGCAAGACCATGCTGGCCGAAACCGTCGCCGAGGCGCTCGGCCTGCCGCTCCTGCAATGGCACATCAAGTCCACCACCAAGGCGCAGCAGGGCCTCTACGAATACGACGCCGTCTCGCGCCTGCGCGACTCCCAGCTCGGCGGCGAGCACGGCAGCCGCGTCCACGACATCTCCAACTACATCGTCAAGGGCGTGCTGTGGCAGGCCTTCAGCGCCGAGACGCCGACGGTGATCCTCATCGACGAGATCGACAAGGCCGACATCGAATTCCCCAACGACCTGCTGCGCGAGCTCGATCGCATGGAATTCTATGTGTACGAGACGCGCGAGCTGATCAAGGCCAGGAATCGGCCCATCGTCTTCATCACCAGCAACAACGAGAAGGAGCTGCCCGACGCCTTCCTGCGCCGCTGCTTCTTCCACTACATCAAGTTTCCCGACAAGGAGACGATGCAGAGCATCATCGACGTGCACTTCCCCGGCCTGAAGCAGGCGCTGATCCGCGAGGCGCTGGAGGTCTTCTTCGAGCTGCGCGAGATACCCGGCCTGAAGAAGAAGCCTTCCACCTCGGAGCTGCTCGACTGGCTGAAACTCCTCGTCGCCGAGGACATTCCGCCCGAGGCGCTGCGCGCCAAGGACCAGAAGGCGGCCATCCCGCCGCTGCACGGCGCGCTGCTGAAGAACGAGCAAGACGTGCACCTCTTCGAGCGCCTCGTCTACATGGCGCGACAGAATCGCTGACAAGCGGTCGAAATGCGCCTGCTCCTTCTCCTGGCCGCCCTGCTGCCGCTGCCCGCGGGCGCGCTGGAGAAGGTCGCGCTTCAGCTGAAATGGAAGCACCAGTTCCAGTTCGCCGGCTACTACGCGGCGATTGAAAAGGGCTACTACCGCAATGCCGGCCTGGAGGTCGACATCCGCGAGGCCGGCCCGGAAACCGACCCGGTCAAGGAAGTCCTCGAGGGCCGCGCCCAGTTCGGCGTCTCCAATTCGGCGCTGCTCCTGGCCCGCGCCCAAGGCAAGCCGGTGGTGGCGCTGGCCGTCATCTTCCAGCACTCGCCCTTCATCCTCGCCGCCCGCCGCGACGCGAGCATCCGCACCGTGCACGACCTCGCCGGCAAGCGCCTCATGGTCGAGCCGCATGCCGACGAGGTCTTCGCCTACCTGCGCAAGGAAGGCATCAGCGAGCAGCTTCTCAAGATCCAGCCGCACAGCTTCGACCACCAGGACCTGATCGACGGCCGCACCGACGTGCTGACCGCCTACAGCACCGACGAGCCCTACTTCTTCGAGCAGAAGAAGTTCGCCTATCTCGAATTTTCCCCGCGCGCCGCCGGCATCGACTTCTACGGCGACAACCTGTTCACCTCCGCGGAGCTGCTCGCGCGACAGCCCGAGCGGGTGAAGGCCTTTCGCGACGCCAGCCTCCAGGGTTGGGCCTATGCCATGCAGCATCCGCAGGAAATCGCCGACCTCATCATTGCCCGCCACGGCAAGCGCAAGAGCCGCGAGCACCTGCTCTACGAGGCGCGTGAAATGCAGGGACTGCTGCGGACGGACCTCATCGAGATCGGCCACATGAATCCCGGCCGCTGGCGGCACATCGCCGACACCTATGCCGACCTCGGCATGCTGGAGCGGGATTTCCCGCTCGACGGCTTCCTCTACGATCCGGCGCCGCGCGCCGAGCGGCGCATGACGGCAGCCGCCGCCGCCAGCTACGGCGCCCTGCTGATCCTCACCGCCGTGCTGGCCGGCTTCATCGGACTGACGCGCAAGCTCAGGCGGGAAATCGCCGGACGCAAGCAGATCGAGGCCGAGCTGCGCGAAAGCGACAGGAAATTCCGCACCATTGCCGACACTACGCCGATCGCCCTGCTGATCACCCGCCCCGAGGACGGCAGGATCGTCTATGCCAACCGTGCTGCGGCCGATCTCGGCGGGCTGCCGCTCGACGAGTTGCTCGACAGCAACGTCATGCGCTTCTATCCCGACCCGTCCGCCCGCCAGCGCTTCATCGAGGAACTGCGCGCCACCGGTTCCGTCCGCAACCAGGTCATCGAGTTCCTGCGCAGCGACGGCACCCCGGTGCTGACCCAGCGCTCCGCCACGCTTGGCACGCTGAACGACCAGCCGGCCCTGTTCGTCGCCATCGCCGACCTGCGCGAGCGCAAGCGGCTGGAGGCGGCGCTGCTCGCGCGCAGCGCCGCCATCGAGGCCGCCGCCGAAGGCATCGCCATCAGCGATCCGGACGGGGTCATCGAGTACGTCAACCCCGCCCTGACGGCGATTGCCGGCTATGCCGCCGAGGAGCTGGTCGGCCAGCACACGCGCATCTTCAACAGCGGACGGCAGGACCGGCCCTTCTACGACGAACTGTGGGGCACCATCCGCGCCGGCCGTGTCTGGCGCGGCGAAATCATCAACCGGCGCAAGGACGGCAGCCTGTACACCGAACTGATGGCCATCGCGCCGGTCCGCAACGAGCATGGGGATACGGTCCACTTCGTCGCCGTCAAGCACGACATCTCCGAGCGCAAGCGCATGGAGACCGACCTGAAGCGCACCAATGCGACGCTGGAGCACCAGATCGAGGAAATCCACCGGCTGCAGGAAGAGTTGCGCGAGCGGGCGGTGCGCGACGGACTGACCAACCTCTTCAACCGTCGTTACCTCGACGAGACCCTCGAGCGCGAGCTGGCCCGCGCCAAGCGGGAAGGCTATCCCCTGTCGCTGGTCATGATCGACATCGACCATTTCAAGCGCCTGAACGACACCTACGGCCACCAGGCCGGCGACAAGGTGCTGCGCGAACTGGCGGCCCTGCTCTGGGGCGACATCCGGGCGGAAGACGTTCCCTGCCGCTACGGCGGCGAGGAATTCCTCGTCCTGCTGCCGCGCATGCCGCTGGATGTCGCGCTGGAGCGCGCCGAGGAGTGGCGCCGGACCTTCCAGGCCACCCGCGTGCCCTTCGGCGACTTCCAGCTCGAAACGACCATTTCCTGCGGGCTGTCGGCGTACCCGGAACACGCCCGCACGCCCGACGATCTGATACGCTGTTGCGACGACGCCCTTTACAAGGCCAAGCACCACGGCCGCAACCGCTGCGAGACATTCAGCCACCCCCACCATGCCCACAAGTAGGCGCGCATGCTGATCGACTTCTTCCACCACCTGAAGGCCAGCAAGCTGCCGGTCTCGACCAAGGAATTCCTCACCCTGCTGGAGGCCCTGCAGAAGCACGTCGCCGGCCACAGCATCGACGAGTTCTACTTCCTCTCGCGCGCCTGCCTGGTGAAGGACGAGTCGAACTACGACAAGTTCGACAAGGCCTTCGGCGAATACTTCAAGGGCGTCGAGCGCATCCCCGGCCTGGAGGCGGACATCCCGGAGGACTGGCTGCGCCTGATGGCGAAGAAGCACCTGACGCCGGAGGAAAAGGCGAAATTGCAGGCGCTCGGCTGGGACAAGCTGATGGAGGAATTCAAGAAACGCCTGCAGGAGCAGAAGAAGCGCCATGCCGGCGGCTCGAAGTGGATCGGCACCGGCGGCAGCAGCCCCTTCGGCGCCCACGGCTACCACCCCGAGGGCATCCGCGTCGGCGGCGAGTCCGCCGGCAACCGCACGGCGGTCAAGGTCTGGGAGAACCGCGAATACCGCAACCTCGACGACACCCTCGAGCTGGGCACGCGCAACATCAAGGTGGCGCTGCGCCGCCTGCGCCGCTTCGCCCGCGAGGGCGCCGAGGAGGAGCTCGACCTCGACGGCACCATCTCGTCGACCGCGCGCAATGCCGGCTGGCTCGACATCCTGATGCGCCCGGAGCGGCACAACAAGGTGAAGGTGCTGCTGTTCCTCGACATCGGCGGCTCGATGGACGACCACATCCGCGTCTGCGAGGAGCTGTTCTCGGCGGCCAAGACCGAGTTCAAGCACCTCGAGTACTTCTATTTCCACAACTGCGTCTACGACCACGTCTGGCGCGACAACCGGCGCCGCCACTCCGAGCGTTTCCCGCTGTGGGACGTCATGCACAAGTACGGCCCCGACTACAAGCTGATCCTGGTCGGCGACGCCACCATGAGCCCCTACGAGATCATGCAGCCGGGCGGCTCGGTGGAATACATGAACGAGGAGTCCGGCGCCACCTGGATGCGGCGCCTGCTCGACACCTACCCGCACGCCGTCTGGCTCAATCCCGAGCCGGAGCACCTGTGGCCCTACCGCCACTCCATCACGATCCTGCACAGCCTGATGGGCAGCCGCATGTTCCCGCTGACCCTGGAAGGCCTGGAACGGGCCATGCGCCTGCTCAGCAAATAGTGGAAAATAGCGGACTTCACCGGAGAACCCCACAATGAACGAACAGGAAATCGAACGTCTGGCCCGCCGCGAATCGCTGCTCAAGCTGGTCGCCGCGGGCGCGCTGGGCGCCGGCGGCATCCTTGGCCTGGTGCGAGACGCCCTCTCGGCAGGATCGCTGCCGGCGACGCCGGGCTTCCGCCGGCTCAAGGGCCCGGTCGGCGTCGACAACACCCGCGCCTCGATCGGGCTGAACATCAAGATGGGACAGACCGTGATGACCGGGGAAGGCGGCGAGGCCGTCTACATCATCGGTCCCGACGCTTTCCTGCAACGCGAAAAGACCAAGATCACCTTCGAGGACAACGCCGGCGTCCAGGTCATGCGCATCATCACCGGCAAGGTCCTCAGCGTCTTCGGCAGGAGCCGCGACAAGGCCGCGGCGCGCAACCTGCAACTGGTGACGCCGACCGCCACCATCGGCATCCGCGGCACCGGCTGCTACATCGAGGCCGAAGAGTCCAGCACCTATTTCTGCCTCTGCTACGGCGAGGCCGAAGTGACGCCGAAGGCCGATCCGAAGCAGAAGGAAGCGATCAAGACCCAGCACCACGACCACCCGATCACCATCGGCGCCGCCGGCAGCAAGATGATGGCGCCGGCCGCGGTGATCAACCACACCGACGCCGAGCTGATCCTGCTGGAAAACGCGGTCGGCCGCTGGCCGCCGTTCTACGGCCAGGGCGGCAAGAGCTACTGAGAGATCACTCGTTCTGCGACGGCGGCGCCACCTGGAGGACTTCCTCGAGGGTGGTGAGGCCGGCGGCGACCTTCATCGCGCCGGAGATGCGCAGGGGCTTCATGCCTTCGCGGTGGGCCTGTTCCCGCACCCTGGCCAGGTCCGTCGTCGGCGTGATCAGCTTGCGCAGTTCGGACGACATCAGCATGATCTCGTAGAGTCCGACGCGGCCCATGTAGCCGGTCATGCGGCAGTCGAGGCAGCCGACCGGGTGATAGACCTGCTGCGGCCGGGCGGCCTTCCAGGGCGCGACCATAGCCTGCCAGATATCCTCCTCCTCCGGCGTCATCGGCGCCGCCTTCTTGCAGTGCGGGCAGAGCGTGCGCACCAGGCGCTGCGCCATCACGCCCAGCAGCGTGGCATTCAGCAGATAGGCCGGCGTGCCCAGGTCGAGCAGCCGCGTCACCGCCGTCGGCGCGTCGTTGGTGTGCAGGGTGGACAGCACCAGGTGGCCGGTCAGCGCCGCCTGCACCGCCATGTCTGCCGTCTCGATGTCGCGGACCTCGCCCACCATGATGATGTCCGGATCCTGCCGCATCAGCGCGCGCACGCCGGCGGCGAAGGTCATGTCGATGTTGGTCTGCACCTGCACCTGGTTGAAGGACGACTCGATCATCTCGATCGGGTCCTCGATGGTGCACACGTTGACTTCCGGCGTGGCCAGCTGCTTCAGGGTCGAATACAGCGTGGTGGTCTTGCCCGAACCGGTCGGGCCCGTCACCAGGATGATGCCGTTCGGCTTGTCGGTCATCTGCGTCCAGCGCGCCTTGTCGTCGTCGTTGAAGCCGAGCTCGGCGAAGTCGCGCACCAGCACTTCCGGGTCGAATACGCGCATCACCAGCTTCTCGCCGAAGGCGGTCGGCAGCGTCGACAGGCGCAGCTCGATCTCCTGGCCGTCCGCCGTGCGCGTCTTGACGCGGCCGTCCTGCGGGCGGCGCTTCTCCACCACGTCCATGCGGCCGAGGATCTTGATGCGGCTGGTCATGGCGTTGAGCACCGACATCGGGATCTGGTACACCTGGTGCAGCACGCCGTCGATGCGGAAGCGCACGATGCCCAGCTCGCGCCGCGGCTCGATGTGGATGTCGCTGGCGCGCTGCTCGAATGCGTACTGCCAGAGCCAGTCGACGATGCTGACGATGTGCTGGTCGTTGGCGTCGAACTGGCGGTTGGCCTTGCCCAGCTCGACCAGCTGCTCGAAGCTGGAGACGCCGCCGCGCACCTCGCCCTGCTGCTCGGCCTTCTTCACCGAGCGCGCCAGGTTGTAGAACTCGACCTGGTAGCGATCGATGTCCTGCGGATTGGCGACGACGCGGCGGATTTCCTTGCGCAAAATCGGCTTCAGCTCGGCTTCCCATTCGCGCAGGAACGGCTCGGCGGTGGCGACCGTCACCTCGCGCGTGGTCACCTCGACCGGCAGAATGCGGAAACGCGTCGCGTAGGCGTTCGACATCACCTCCGTGACGGCCTGGAAGTTGATCTTCAGCGGATCGATGTGCAGGTAGTCGAGCCCGGTGCGGCGCGCCAGCCACTCGGTCAGGTGCTCCAGGGTCAGCGCCCGGTGCGGCTCGGCGAGCGTCTTCCACTTCTGGTCGGCGATGACGACCAGCGGATGGATGTCGCCCTTGAAGTAGCGCCGCTCCTTCTTGAAGGCCTCGCCGACGCCCTTGGGAATGAGGCCGTCGGCCACCAGGCCGTCCACCACCTCGGGCAGGGTCAGGCGGTGCTCGCGCGCCTCGGGTGCTTCACTGGCTTTGTTCATGGCGGGACGATGGCGTTGGGGTGGCAGCACTATAGCCGAGCCGCCCGCCCCGCTCAATGGCGCCGCCGGGACGAATAGTCAGTCCCTGCGGCGCGGCGCCTACTTGCCGCCCATCGCCAGCATCAGGGCGTTCACCCGCTTGACGAAGGCCGCCGGGTCTTCCAGCTGGCCGCCCTCGGCCAGCAGCGCCTGGTCGAACAGGACGGCGCTCCAGTCGTCGAAGTGCTGTTCCTCGTATTTCAGCCGCTGCACCACCGGGTGGTCGGGGTTGATCTCGAGGATCGGCTTCGACGCCGGCACCTTCTGGCCGGCCGCCTTGAGCAGGCGCGCCAGGTTGCCGCCCAGGTCGTGCTCGTCGGCGACCAGGCAGGCCGGGCTGTCGATGAGGCGGTGCGTCACGCGCACCTCCTTCACCCGCTCGCCGAGCGAGGCCTGCATCTTTTCCACGAGTTCCTTGAACTCGCCGGCCTGGGCCTCCTGCGCCTGCTTCTCCGCCTCGTCTTCCAGCTTGCCCAGGTCGAGCCCGCCCTTCGCCACCGACTGCAGCGGCTTGCCCTCGAACTCAGTCAGATGGCCGAGCACCCATTCGTCCACGCGGTCGGAGAGCAGCAGCACCTCGATGCCCTTCTTGCGGAAGATCTCCAGGTGCGGGCTGTTTTTTGCGGCGAGGAAGGAATCCGCCGTGACGTAGTAGATCCTGTCCTGGCCTTCCTTCATGCGGCCGAGGTAGTCAGCCAGGGAGACGCTTTCCTCCTCGGTGTCGGCACGGGTGGAGGCGAAGCGCAGCAGGCCGGCGATCTTCTCGCGGTTGGCGTGGTCTTCGCCGACGCCCTCCTTCAGCACGCGGCCGAATTCCTTCCAGAACCTCGCATAGTCGTCCTTCCGGTTCCCGGCCAGATCCTCGAGCAGGCCGAGCACCTTCTTGGTGCAGCCGGCGCGGATCGCCTCGATGTCCTTCGACTCCTGCAGGATCTCGCGCGAGACGTTGAGCGGCAGGTCGTTGGAGTCGACGACGCCGCGCACGAAGCGCATATACACCGGCAGCAGCTGCTCGGCATCGTCCATGATGAAGACGCGCCGCACGTAGAGCTTGACGCCGTGGCGCTGCTGGCGGTCCGACAGGTCGAAGGGCGCATGCGCCGGGATGTAGAGCAGCTGGGTGTAGTCCTGGCGGCCCTCGACGCGGGCGTGCAGCCAGGCCAGCGGCTCGTCGAAGTCGTGGCCGACGTGCTTGTAGAACGCCTTGTACTGCTCGTCGGTGATCTCGGATTTCGGCCGCGCCCACAGGGCGCTCGCCTGGTTGACCGTCTCGTCCTCGTCGGTGACGACCTGTTCGCCGTCCTTCCATTCTTCCTTCTTCATGACGATCGGCTGGACGATGTGGTCGGAGTACTTGCGGACGATCTCGCGCAGCTTCCAGCCGGAGAGGAGATCGTCCTGCCCTTCCTTCAGGTGCAGGGTGATCTCGGTGCCGCGCGCGGGCCGATCCGTCATCTCGATGGAAAACTCGCCGGCGCCTTCCGATTCCCAGCGCACGCCCTGGTCGGCCGCCAGGCCGGCGCGGCGCGTCACCACCGTGACGCGATCGGCGACGATGAAGGAGGAATAGAAGCCGACGCCGAACTGTCCGATCAGGTGGGCGTCCTTCTGCTGGTCGCCGGTGAGCGCCTGGAAGAACTCGCGCGTGCCGGACTTGGCGATGGTGCCGAGGTTGTTCACCACTTCCTCGCGGCTCATGCCGATGCCGTTGTCGGCGAGGGTCAGGGTGCGCGCCGCCTTGTCGAAGCTGACTTTTATCCGCAGGTCGGGATCGGACTCGAACAGGCTGCCGTTGTGCAGGGCCTCGAAGCGCAGCTTGTCGCAGGCATCGGAAGCGTTCGAGATCAGTTCGCGCAGGAAGATTTCCCGGTTGCTGTACAGCGAGTGGATCATCAGCTGCAGCAGTTGTTTTACCTCGGCCTGGAAGCCGAGGGTCTCTTTGGTTGCAGTGGTCATGGTGCTCTCCGGATGAAGACGGGAGGGGAAATGGGGACGGCCGCGGGCGTTTTCAAGCCCCCGCGGCAGGGGTTACTCGTAGCGTATCTCGACGATCTCCAGCTCGCGCAGGCCGGCCGGGCTTTGGAAGCGCACGGCGTCGCCCTCGCGCGCCTTGAGCAGGGCCCGCGCCAGCGGCGAAATCCAGCTGATCATGCCCTTGCCGGCATCGGCCTCGTCGATGCCGACGATCTGGTAGGTGCTCTCGCAGCCCTCGACGTCGCACACCGTGACGGTGGCGCCGAAGAACACCTGCTCCGCGTTCTCCTGCGCGGCCGGGTCGACCAGGACGGCGCTCTCCAGCCGCTTCATGAGGAAGCGGATGCGACGGTCGATCTCGCGCAGGCGCTTCTTGCCGTAGATGTAGTCGCCGTTCTCGGAGCGGTCGCCGTTCTTGGCCGCCCAGGAGACGACCTGCACCAGCGCCGGCCGCTCGGTCTTGACGAGGTGTTCCAGCTCGGCCTTGAGCAGAGCGTAGCCGCGGCGCGTCATGTAGTTCTTCGTGCCGTGCGGCAGCGCCGGGGCGGACGGGTGGCCGTCCTCCTCCTCGGGCGCATCTTCCTTGACGAAGGCCTTGTTCATCGGCGGGAACTTTCGTTTGAATGAGATAATTATAGCGTTCGAACAACAATGAAGAATCGCGTGGCCACCCCAGACAGACGGCAGGCGCTCCTCGCCGGCGTACGCGCCTGCATCCCGCTCGCCCCCGGCATCCTGCTCTTCGGCATGGTCTGCGGCGCCGCCGCGGCCGGCGTCGGCCTCACGCCGGGGCAGTCCTTCGCCCTCTCCTGGCTGGTCTTCGCCGGCTCCTCGCAGATCGTCGCCACCCAGCTCTTCGCCGCCGGCGCGCCGGGCTGGGTCATCGTCCTCACCGGCTGGGTGGTCAACCTGCGCTTCATGATGTACAGCGCCACCCTCGCGCAGCACTTCCGCGGCACCTCCCGCCTCGAGCGCTGGCTGGCCGGCTACCTGCTCACCGACCAGGCCTTCGCCGTGACGCTGGCGCGGGTCCTCGACGGCCGCAAGGACATCCCCTGGTTCTTCCTCGGCATCGCCGCGACGCTGTGGCTGCTCTGGCAGATCGCCAGCCTGATCGGCATCTTCCTCGGCGCACGGGTGCCGGCCAGCTGGTCGATCGATTTCGTCGTCGCCCTCACCTTCATCGGCGTGCTGGCGCCGCTGCTGCGCGACCGCGCCATGGCGGCGGCCGCCGTGTCGGGGGGACTGACTTCCGTCTTCCTCGTCCTGCCGCTGAAATTGAACCTGATGGCCGCCGCCCTGATCGGCGCCGCCGTCGGCATCGCACTGGAAAAGCTATGGCCGAAATCGCGACCTGGGGCGTGATCGCCGCGCTCGGGCTGGCGACCTTCGCCACCCGGCTGTCCTTCCTGGCCCTGCTGGGCGAGGGGGAATTGCCGCTCTGGCTGCGGCGCATCCTGCACTACGTGCCGCCGGCCATCCTCGCCGCCATCATTTCACCGCAACTGCTGGCCGGCGCGCCGGGGCTGGCAGCGACGCTGGACGGCCCGCGCACCGTGGCGGCGCTGGCCGGCTTCGCCGTCGCCCTGCTGACGCGCAGCACCTTCGCCACCATCGCGGTGGGCATGGCCGTGCTGTGGGGACTGACTTTAGTTCAATGGTAAACAGCGGGCTGGGTGATCAGCGAGCCGTATTCCTCGAGCAGGTCGCCGAAGGCCTCGATGTCGGGCTCGCCCGAGACGAGCGCCTTCAGCTCGGCGCGGAAGCGTTCCGCCGCGCCGTTGCGCATCAGGACGCCCTTGTTCACGCGCTTGTCGATCACCTCCACGGCATCCTGCGCCGGGTAGTCGACCACATGCATCACCGGATTGTCGAAGACGATCATCATGTTGGCTACCTCCGTGGTGCAAATGTGGGTACGCCGAGAGCCATTTCAACCCTGCCCGCTCTGTTGTTTTTCACTGCGCCGCCGCATAATAGATGCATGAAGGAATCCGAAGACATCGCCGCCCTGCGCCTGAAGCTGCACGAAATCCAGGTCGAGCACCGCGACCTGGACGACATCATCGAGCGCCTGCTGCAAACCCCGCCGCACGACGACCTCATGCTGCGGCGGCTGAAGAAGCGCAAGTTGCAGCTGAAGGATCGCATCGCCCTCCTCGAACGCATGATCGAACCCGACGAATCCGCATGAGCAAGACATCCGCCTTCAATTTCGACACCCTGAGCCTGCACGCCGGCCAGGTTCCCGACCCGCAATTCGGCGCCCGCGCCGCGCCGATCTACCTCACCACCAGCTTCGTCTTCAAGGATGCCGACCAGGCCGCCGCCCTCTTCAACATGGAGCGCGCCGGCCACGTCTATTCGCGCATCTCGAACCCGACAAACGCCGTGCTCGAGGAGCGCATCGCCGCCCTCGAAGGCGGCGTCGGCGCCATCGCCGTCGCCTCCGGCCAGGCGGCGCTGCACCTCGCCGTCGCCACGCTGATGGGCTCAGGCTCTCACATCGTCGCCTCGCGCTCGCTCTACGGCGGCTCGCACAACCTGCTCGAATACACCCTGCCGCGCTTCGGCATCGAGACCACCTTCGTCGACCCGCGCAACCTCGATGCCTGGCGCGCGGCGATCCGGCCGAACACCCGCCTGCTCTTCGGCGAGACGCTGGGCAACCCCGGGCTGGACGTGCTCGACGTGCCGCGCGTGGCGGAGATCGCCCACTCAGCCGGCCTGCCGCTGATGGTCGATTCGACCTTCACCACGCCCTACCTGATGCGCCCCTTCGAGCTCGGCGCCGACCTGCTCTTCCACTCGGCGACCAAGTTCCTCGGCGGCCATGGCGTCGCCATCGGTGGCCTGCTGGTCGACAGCGGGAAATTCGACTGGGAGGGACAAGGAAACAACGCGGGCAAATTCCCGACCCTGACCGAACCCTATTCCGGCTTCCACGGCATGGACTTCGCCGAGGAATCCACCGTCGCCGCCTTCCTGCTGCGGGCGCGGCGCGAGGGCCTGCGCGACTTCGGCGCCTGCATGAGCCCGATGACCGCCTTCCAGCTCCTGCAGGGCATGGAGACCCTGCCGCTGCGCATGCAGCGCCACGTGGACAACACGCGAAAGGTCGTTGCCCACCTCGCCGCCCATGCGGCGGTGGAGTCGGTCTCCTACCCCGAACTGGAGAGCCATCCCGACCACGCCCTGGCGAAGCAGCTGCTGCCGAAGGGCTGCGGCTCGGTGTTCAGCTTCGTCCTCAAGGGCGGGCGGGCCGCAGGGCGGAAATTCATCGAGTCGCTGCGTGTCTTCTCGCACCTCGCCAACGTCGGCGACGCCAAGTCGCTGGTCATCCACCCGGCCAGCACCACCCACTTCCGCATGTCCGACGAGGCCCTGCGCGCCTCCGGCATCCACGAGGGCACGGTGCGCCTCTCCATCGGCCTGGAAGACGCCGCCGACCTCATCGCCGACCTCGAAGCCGGCCTGCGCGCTTCGCAAAAGACCTGACCATGGAATTCACCGTCAACAACAACAAGACCTACGCCTACACCGGCGGCAAGCCTTCCAATCCGGAACTGCCCGCCGTCGTCTTCATCCACGGCGCCGAGAACGACCACAGCGTGTGGGGCCTGCAGAGCCGCTGGTTCGCCCACCACGGCTTTTCCGTGCTCGCCGTCGACCTGCCCGGCCACGGCCGCTCCGACGGCCCGCTGCTGCCGACGGTGGAAGCGCAGGCCGACTGGATCGTCGCCCTGCTCGACGCGGCCGGCGTGCGGCAGGCGGCGCTGGTCGGCCACAGCATGGGCTCGCTGATCTCCCTCGAAGCCGCTTCGCGCTTCCCGGACCGCGTGGCGAAGATCGCCCTCGTCGGCACCGCCGTGCCGATGCCCGTCTCGGAGGCCCTGCTCACCGCCGCGCGCGAGGCGCGGCCGAAGGCCGAGGGCATGGTCAACGTCTGGTCGCACGGTCCGCGCGGCGCCATCGGCGGCAACACCGTGCCCGGCCTGTGGATGATGGGCGCCAGCATCCGCCTGATGGAGCGCGCCGGGCCCGAAGTGCTGTTCAACGACCTCAATGCCTGCAACGCCTACCAGCGCGGCATGGAGGCCGCCGCCGCCGCGCGGTGCCCGGCGCTGCTCGTCGTCGGCAGCCGCGACATGATGACCTCGCCGCGCGGCGCGCCGAAGCTCGCCGCCGCCATGCAGGACGCCCGCATCGCTTCGATCGAAGGCAGCGGCCACGCCCTCATGGCGGAATACCCCGACGCCGTGCTCGACGCCTTGCGGAGCTTCATCGCATCATGAAAACGCCCGCCTTGCGCACCGTCCTGATCGTCGTGGCCGTGCTCGCCGTGCTGGCGGGACTGACTTTTGCCCTGACGCGACCGAAGCCCATCGCCGTGACCGTGGCCGCCGTCGAAACCGGCAAGGTCGAGACCACCGTCGCCAACACCCGCGCCGGCTCCGTCACCGCCTGCCGCCGCGCCAAGCTGGCGCCGCCGATGGGCGGACGCATCGACAAGCTGCTGGTGCGCGAGGGCGACCGCGTCAAGGCCGGCCAGGTGCTGGTCGAGCTGTGGAACGACGACCTCTCGGCGCGCGAGCGCATCTCCGTCGAGCAGCGCGCCACGGCGCAGGCGCATGTGCGCGAAGCCTGCCTGCTGGCGGACACCGCCAAGCGCGACGCCGCCCGCACGCGCCAGCTGCGCGACAAGGGCTTCGTCTCGGAAGAGCGCGTCGACCGCGCCGAGAGCGAAGCCAAGGCCAGGCAGGCCGGCTGCGATTCCGCCCGCGCCCAGGTGCAGGAGGCCAGCGCGCGCATCGGCGCCTCGCGCGCCGACACCTCGCGCACCGTCGTCAAGGCGCCCTTCGACGGCATCGTCGCCGAGGTGAACGGCGAGGTCGGCGAATACCTGACCCCCTCCCCGCCCGGCATCCCGACGCTGCCGGCGATCGACCTCATCGACGACTCCTGCCTCTACGTCTCCGCCCCCATCGACGAGGTGGACGCCGCCCAGCTGAAGATCGGCATGACCGGCCGCATCAGCCTCGACGCCTACCGCGGCAAGCATTTCACCGGCAAGCTGCGCCGCATCGCGCCCTACGTCCTCGCGCTGGAGAAGCAGGCGCGCACCGTCGAGGTGGAGGTCGAGTTCGACAGCCCGGCCGACATCCGCCACCTGCTGGTCGGCTACAGCGCCGACATCGAGGTGGTGGTGGATGCCCGCGACGACGTGCTGCGCATCCCCACCTCGGCCCTCATGCCGGGCAGCCGCGTGCTGGCACTGACCGAACGCGGCGTGCTGGAGGAGCGGAGGATCGAGGCCGGCCTGAGCAACTGGGAATTCACCGAAGTGAGGAGCGGCGTGGCCCGCGGCGACCGCGTCGTCACCTCGCTCGAGCGCGCCGGCGTCAAGGCCGGCGCCCATGCGGTGGCCGAGGAAAAACCCGCCGCAAAGAGACCCTGACGCAAGGAAACGCATGATGCGTTGTGCTTGGATGGCGATGGATGCTAGGCGCGGCGCGCCGCCCGTAGTCATCTACGGGCAAGCGCCGCAACGCCGCAGACGCGCCATCCAAGCACAACCCTTCGGGGCGTCGGCGTTTGGGCGCCTCGCGTCGTTGCGGCCGCTTGTCGTGGAACAACCACTGCCTGCGCGGCCGCGCCTAGCGCTGCATCCCAAACGCCTTAGCCGCACATGCGTTTCCTTGCGTCAGGGTCTCTATAAATGATCCGCCTCACCGGCATCGAACGCATCTTCCGCGTCGGTGACGAGGAGGTGCACGCCCTGCGCGGCGTCAGCCTCGACATCGCCCAGGGCGAGTACCTCTCCATCATGGGGCCGTCCGGCTCCGGCAAGTCCACCCTGCTCAACATCCTCGGCCTGCTCGACCGGCCCAATGCCGGCCGCTACGAGCTGAACGGCCACGACGTCACCGGCCTCGCCGACGACGAGCTGGCGCGCGTGCGCCGCGAGGCCATCGGCTTCGTCTTCCAGTTCTTCCATCTCGTGCCGCGCCTCACCGCCGAGCAGAACATCGAGCTGCCGATGGTGCTGGCCGGCATCGAGCCGGCCGAGCGGCGCAAGCGCCTCGACAAGCTGCTCGCCGACTACGGCCTGGAGGCGCGCGCCGGCCATCGCCCCGACCAGCTCTCCGGCGGCCAGTGCCAGCGCGTTGCCATCGCCCGCGCCATGTCGATGGGGCCGACGCTGATCCTCGCCGACGAACCGACAGGCAACCTCGACCGCCACACCGGCCAGGACGTCATGGCGGTGCTCGAGCGCGTGCACCACGAGGGCGGCACGGTGGCCGTCGTCACCCACGACCCGGAGATCGGCGCCCGCGCCCACCGCCGCATCCGCCTGGTGGACGGCGCCATCGTCGAGGACTTCCGGGAGCAGGCGTAGGCATGCGTTTCGCCGACCTCCTCCGCTTCGCCTGGCAGGTGCTGGGCGGCTACCGCGCCCGCACGGCGCTGATCCTGCTGGCCATGGGCATCGGCGTCGCCGCCGTGGTGGCGGTCAGCTCCATCGGCGAAGGCGCGCGGCTCTACGTCGTCAATCAGTTCGGCTCGCTCGGCACCAACCTCATCATCGTGCTGCCCGGCCGCTCCGAGACGGCCGGCGCCATGCCCGGCGTGCTGGTCGGCAAGACGCCGCGCGACCTCACCATCGACGACGCCCTCTCGCTCAAGCGCAGCCCCGCGGTCCTGCGCTTCGCCCCGCTCATCGTCGGCGCCGGCGACGTGCGCGTCGGCAGCCGCACGCGCGAGACGCCGGTGCTCGGCACCACCGCCGAATTCATCCAGGTGCGGCAGATGGACATCGCGCAGGGCCTCTTCCTGCCGCCGGGCGATCCGCGCCACAGCCAGCCGGTGTGCGTCATCGGCTCGACGGTGGCGGCCGAACTGTTCGGCGCCCGCCCGGCCCTCGGCGAATGGCTGCGCATCGGCGACCGCCGCTTCCGCATCATCGGCGTGCTGGCCAAGCAGGGGCAGTCGCTCGGCTTCAACACCGACGAGATCGTCGTCGTCCCGCTCGCCGCGGCGCAGGCGCTGTTCAACACCGAGTCGCTGTTCCGCGTCCTCGTCGAGGCGAAGAGCCGCGAGCAGATCGCCTATGCCAAGGCCGACGTCGAGGAGATCATCCGCCTGCGCCACGAAGGCGAGCGCGACGTCACGGTGATCACCCAGGACGCCGTGCTGGAGACCTTCGACCGCATCCTGCGCGCCCTCACGCTCGCCGTCGGCGGCATCGCCGCCATCAGCCTCGCCGTGGCCGGCATCCTCATCATGAACGTCATGCTCATCGCCGTGACGCAGCGGCGCAAGGAGATCGGCCTGYTSAAGGCSATCGGCGCCACSGGSSMGCASRTCCGCGCCGCCTTCTTCACCGAGGCSATCATGCTGGCGCTGGGCGGCGCCRYCYKCGGCCTCSYCGYCGGCAAGCTCGGCCAGSTCGCCATCGGCCAGGCCTTCCCCGACATYCCSTTCACSGCGCCCTGGTGGGCSGTGRTYGCCGCCCCGCTCACCGCCRTCGTCACCTCGGTGCTGTTCACCGTGGTGCCGGCGAAGCGCGCGGCGATGCTCGATCCCGTCCAGGCCCTCTCCAAGCGATGATCGTCCGCGACTTCATCGGCTTCACCCTCGCCTCGCTCAAGGCGCACCGGATGCGCACGGCGCTGACGGCGCTSGGCATCGCGGTRGGCATCGCCTCGGTGATCCTGCTCACCTCSATCGGCGAGGGSCTGCACCGCTTCRTCATCGMCGAGTTCACCCAGTTCGGCACCAACATCATCGGCGTCGCGCCGGGGCGCATCCAGACCCACGGCGCCTCGCTCGGCGCGGTGAACACCKYGCGCCCGCTCAGCATCGASGAYGCCMTCGCCCTGAARAARGCGCCCYACGTGCAGGTGGCCGACCCGCTGGTGCAGGGCAACGCCGAGGTGGYGCWCSMCGGCAAGAGCCGCCGCGTCACGCTCTACGGCACSGGMCCGGAYTTCGCCMGSGCGCTGTCSATGCGCGTGGCGAGCGGCGAMTWCCTSCCRCCCGACGACCCGCRCGCSGCGCGCGCCTTSGTCGTGCTCGGCTCGAAGGTGGCGASCGAGCTGTTCGGCRCSGASAAYCCGCTCGGCRSSCGCATCCGCGTCGGCRGCGAGCGCTACCGCGTCRTCGGCGTCATGGARTCSAAGGGSCAGATCCTCGGCTTCGACMTSGACGACACGGTGTWCATCCCGGTGKCGCGCGCSCTCGACATGTTCAACCGCGAGRGCCTGATGGAGATCCACGTCACCTACGAGCCGACGGCGCCGCTGGCCGAGGTSGAGGAAGGCATCCGCCGCATCCTSGTCGCCCGCCACGGCGCCGAGGACTTCACCCTCACGCCGCAGCAGAAGATGCTSGAGGTSTTCGGCACSGTGCTCRACGCCATCACCTTCGCSGTCGCCGCCATCGGCGGCATCTCGCTGGTGGTGGGCGGSGTSGGCATCCTCACCATCCTCACCATCGGCGTSGCCGAGCGCACCTCCGAGATCGGCCTGCTGCGCGCCATCGGCGCGACGCAGCGGAGCATCCTGCTGCTCTTCCTCGGCGAGGCGGCGCTGCTCTCGGCCCTCGGCGGCGCGGCGGGGCTGGCGCTGGGCTGGAGCATCGCCGTGCTGCTGGAACTGACTTTTCCTGCGCTGCCGGTGCACACGCCCTGGGCTTACGCCGTGCTCGCCGAGCTGGTCGCCGTCGCCGTCGGCCTCGCTGCCGGCGTCGCCCCGGCCCGCCACGCCGCCAGCCTCGACCCGCTCGAAGCGCTGCGCAGCGAGTAGTCCCGGGTGAGCACCGTCCAGCCCCTCGATCCGGCACGCGAACGCCTGCTGCTGCTGACGCTGGCCGGCATCCAGTTCGCGCACATCCTCGACTTCATGGTGATGATGCCGCTCGGGCCGATCCTGATGCGCGAACTCGCCATCGGCACGCACGAGTTCGGCCTGCTGGTCTCGAGCTACACCTTCAGCGCCGCCTTCTCCGGCGTGCTGGCGGCCACCTTCGTCGACCGCTTCGAGCGCAAGCGCCTGCTGCTCGGCATGTTCGCCCTCTTCGCCCTGGCCACCCTGGCCTGCGGCCTGGCGCCGGGCTTCTGGTTCCTCATGGCGGCGCGCAGCGCCGCCGGCGCCTTCGGCGGCGTGCTCGGCGCGATGGTGCAGACCATGGTCGGCGACCTCATCCCCTTCGAGCGGCGCGGCCGCGCCAGCGGCACCATCATGTCGGCCTTCGCCCTGTCGACCGTCGCCGGCGTGCCCCTCTCGCTGGTGCTCGCCACCCATTTCGGCTGGCGCATCCCCTTCCTTTTCATTGCCGCGATGGCCGTCCTCCTGCTGCTGCCCGGCTGGAAGATGCTGCCGACGCTGCGCGGCCACCTGAGCCAGGCGGTCATCAGCGAAACCGAGCGCGCCCATCCCCTCTCCGCCATCCTCGGCGTGCTGCGCGATGCCAACCACCTGCGGGCGCTGGCTTTCATGGCGCTGATCATGTTCTCCGGCTTCACGGTGATTCCCTACATCACCATCTACTCGGTGGCCAACGTCGGCATCCGCCAGGAGGACCTCTACCTGATCTACCTCGCCGGCGGCACCGCCACCTTCTTCACCTCGCGCCTGATCGGGCGGCTGGCGGATCGCCACGGCAAGGTGCGCGTCTACCGCACGGTCGCCCTGCTCTCGATGGCGCCGCTGCTGATCCAGACCCACCTCGTGCCGGTCCCGCTGTGGCTGATGATCGTCGTGTCGACGCTGTTCTTCATCCTCGTCCCCGGCCGCATGGTGCCGGCCATGGCCCTCGTCACCTCGGCGGCGCAGCCGCGGCTGCGCGGCACCTTCCTCTCGATCACCGGCGCGACGCAGCAGTTTGCCTCCGGCGTCGCCTCCTACATCGGCGGCCTCATCATCACCCAGGACGCGGCCGGCCACATCCTGCGCTACGACCAGGTCGGCTATCTGGCGGTCGCCGCCACGCTGCTGGCGATGGCGCTGGCCAGCCGCATCCGCGTCCAGTCCTGAGCCGGAAGAATCGTGCTTGCTTCCCGGATATCCCCCCGCTAGAATCGTTTTACATATAAAGCTTTCGGCCAGGACCGGGGGCATAGAGAGGAGACGAGACGATGGCCCAGCAGGAGACCCCGGCCGGGGTGTATCCGGCCTTCCCGAAGATCCGCGACGTGCCGATCGAGCAGCCGCTGCAGTGGCTGAAGCGCGGCTGGCGCGACCTGCTCTCCTGCCCCACCGCCAGCCTGTTCTACGGCCTGTGCTTCGCCGCCGGCGGCGCGCTGATGGTGCTGGCCCTCGGCGGCGCGCCGGAATACATCGCCGCCGTCACTTCCGGCTTCCTCATCCTCGGCCCCTTCTTCGCCATCGGGCTCTACGAGGTCAGCCGCCGCAACGAGAAGCAGCAGCCCTGCAGCCTGGTGCCCACGCTGATGGCCTGGAAGGGCAACGCCGGCAACCTCGGCATATTCACGGCCATCCTGCTGGTCATCTTCCTGGTCTGGGCGCGCGCCTCGATGGTGGTCTTCGCCCTCTTCTATTCCGGCGAGATGCCGAGCGTGAGCGGCTTCCTGCGCCACGTGATCTCCACCGACCACCTCGGCTTCCTCATCGCCTATTTCGCCGTCGGCGGCCTGTTCGCGCTGATCGCCTTCGCCATCAGCCTGATCACGGTGCCGCTGATGCTCGACCGCCACCTCGACGCCGTCACCGCCGCCATCACCAGCGTGCGCGCGCTGGCCGCCAATCCGGCCGCGATGTTCGTCTGGGCCGGCCTCATCGCCCTGCTCGGCGGCCTCGGCCTCGTCACCTTCCTCGCCGGCATCCTCATCGCCGGCCCGATCCTCGGCCACGCCACCTGGCACGCCTACCGCGACCTGGTCGAATAGCCCCCTTCCGCACCAACGCTTGCGCCCCCGTGCCGGCGCGGCTATCATTCCAACGATCGTTAGAATGATAGCCCGTCATGAGAGATACCCTGTACGAACAGGTCGGCCGCATCGGCAAGGCGCTGGCCAGCCCGAAGCGGCTGGAACTGATCGAGCTGCTGTGCCAGAGCGAAAAAACCGTTGACGCGCTGGCCGAGGCCGCCCGCTGCAGCGTCAAGCTCGCCAGCGCCCACCTGAAGGCGCTGAGGCAGGCGCGCCTGGTCGAAGCGCGCCGCGACGGCAAATACGTCTACTACCGGCTCGCCGACGCACACGTCGCCGACCTCTGGGTGAGCCTGCGCGCCCTGGCCGAGGAGCGCCTGCTCGAGCTGCAGACCGCCCTGCAATCGATGGCGGCGCCCGACGAAGCCCTCATCGGCACCGACCGCGCCACCCTGCTGCGCCGCGCGGCGCGCGGCGACGTCGTCGTGATCGACGTGCGCCCGGCCGACGAGTACGCGGCCGGCCACCTGCCGCGCGCCCGCTCGATCCCGCTCGCCGAACTGCGCGCCCGCCTGCGCGAGCTGCCGAAGCACAAGCCCGTCGTCGCCTACTGCCGCGGCCCCTTCTGCCTGATGTCCGGCGAGGCCGTCGCCCTGCTGAAGAAGCGCGGCTTCCGCGCCGCCAAGCTAGCCGACGGCGTGGCCGAATGGCGCGCGCAGGGACTCCCCGTCGAAACCTGAAAGGAGGATCGTCATGAACACCCTGTTCATCCTCAATGGCGCCCCCTATGGTGCCGAACCGACCTACAACGGCCTGCGCCTGGCCGGCGCGCTGGCGCGCCAGGAAGGACAGGCCGTGCGCCTGTTCCTCATGGGCGATGCCGCCGGCGGCGCCAAAGCCGGGCAGAAGGTGCCCGAGGGCTACTACAACGTCCAGCACATGCTGGGCCGCGTCGCACGCGCCGGCGGCGAGGTGGCGGCCTGCGGCACCTGCCTCGACGCGCGCGGCATCGCCGCCGATGAACTCGGCGAAGACATCCATCGCGGCACCCTGGACGAACTGGCGCAATGGACCGCCTGGGCGGACAAGGTGCTGGTTTTCTGATTTCACACCGGAACCGAACATGCCCGCTCCCCGCCGCGCCGTCGCACTCCTCGCCGCCTGCCAGGCGCTGCTGCTCACCAACGGCGTCACCCTCGTCGCCATCAATGCCCTGGCCGGCTACGCCCTGGCGCCGGACAAGCGCCTCGCCACCCTGCCGGTGGTCGGCTACGTGCTCGGTTCCGCCGTCTCGACCCTGCCCGCCTCGCACTTCATGCGGCTGCACGGCCGGCGCGCCGGCTTCCTGCTCGGCGCCTTCAGCGGCATGCTCGGCGGCGCCATCGGCGCGCTGGCGATTTTCCTGCAGAGCTTCTGGCTGCTGTGCGCCGCCACCTTCTGCTCGGGCATCTACCAGGCCTTCGGCCAGTACCTGCGCTTCGCCGCGGCGGAAGTGGCGCCGCCGGACTGGAAGAGCCGCGCCATCTCGCTGACGCTGGCCGGCGGCATCGTCGGCGGCTTCATCGGCCCGGCGGTCGGCAAGGTGACGCGCGACCTCGCGCAGCCGCAGTACCTCGCCTCGTACGCCTCGCTGATCGGCTTCGCCCTCGTCGCCATGGCCATCGCTTCGAGCCTGCGCTTCCCGCCGCAAAGTCAGTCCGAGCAGCACGGCGGCGGGCGGCCCCTGCGCGAGATCGCCAAGCAGCCGGTGTTCATCGTCGCCGCGCTGGCGGCCGCCGTCGGCTACGGCGTGATGAACCTGCTCATGAACGCCACGCCGCTGGCGATGGACTTCTGCGGCCTCGGCTTCGGCGACACCGCCTTCGTCCTGCAGTGGCACGTCATCGGCATGTTCGCGCCGAGCTTCTTCACCGGCCACCTGATCGCCCGCTTCGGCGTGCTCAACGTCCTCTTCGCCGGCGCCCTCCTCATGGCCGCCTGCATCGCCATCGCCGTGCAGGGCATCACCCTGATGCACTTCTGGTGGGCGCTGCTGCTGCTCGGCATCGGCTGGAACTTCCTCTACATCGGCGGCACCACGCTGCTCACCGAGGCCTACGCGCCCGAGGAGAAGGCCAAGACCCAGGGCCTCAACGACTTCCTGATGTTCTTCGCCATGGCCGGCTCCTCCTTCGGCTCCGGCGTGCTCGTCACCAGCGCCGGCTGGACGGTGCTCAACCAGATCGCCCTCCCCTTCGTCGCCGTGAGCGCCTTCGCCACGAGCCTGTTCTGGCTGAAGCGCCGCCGCGCCGCCGCGGCTTGACATATGTCAGGGTCTGTCCCGGGCGGGGCCGCTATAGTGCGGCATCGTCGTGACTGCCGCCGCCCGATGAAACGCCTGCTTCTGCCGCTGCTCCTCACCGTCGCCTGCCTCGGCGCCGCCCGCGCCGACGAAGCCGCCGACCTCGACGCCCTGTGCGCCGCTTCCGGCGGCCAGATCAAGCGCACCGACATCTCCAACGTTCGCCGCACCGACTGCGCCGGGCCGACCGTCACCTGGTTCCACATCCGCTCCACCGGCACGCAGGGCCGCACCATGGTCAACTACACCGCCACCCGCCCCGGCGGCTGGCGCGCCGCCCTCGATGCCTCCGCTGCCGACCTTGCGAAACTCTGCGGCGACCTGCCGCCGCCGAACATCCAGCTTCAGGAAGCCAAGCTCAACGCCAGCTGCGGCTCGGGCAGATAAAACCCAGCGCGTTCAGACGGACAGAGGGCGGGAATTCTTCGCCGCCCCGCAGGGACTGACTTTCCCTTGAAAGAAGCCGTTCCCCCTCTCCCGCAAGCGGGAGGGGGCAGGTTCAACTGCGGCTGGCGCGTTGCACGCCGCCGATGTCGCCGATCAGCTTCAAGGCCCGCTGCAGCTGGGCGACGCCGCTCACTTCGATGGTGAAGCCCATGCGGGCGGCGCCCTGCTTCGACTGGGTGCGCACCGCCGTGACGTTGATCTTCTCGCGCGAGAGCACTTCGGAGATGTCGCGCAGCAGGCCCTGGCGGTCCTGCGCCTCGACGACGATGTCGACCGGGTAGAGTGCGTCGGCGCCCCCCCCCGTACCCATTCCCCACTCGGCGCTGATGACGCGCTCGGGATTGCGCGCGCTGATGTTGCGGAAGTTGGTGCACTCCAGGCGGTGGATGGAGACGCCCTTGCCGCGCGTAACGAAGCCGGCGATGGCGTCGGGCGGCGCCGGCTTGCAGCAGCGGCCGAGCTGGGTCAGCAGCTTGTCGACGCCGACGATGAGGACGCGGCTGCTTGAACTCCCCGCCTTGCTGCGCCGGGTCTGTATCGCCGGCGCTTCGGGCGCCGCCTCCGGCTCCCCGCGCAGCGCCGTCTGCAGCTGGCGCTGGCCGACCTCGTTTCTCGCCGCCGCCAGGTAGAGCGCGTCGGCGTTGGCGAAGCCGAGCTTGTGCGCCAGCTCGTCGAGGCTGGCGCCGGTCTGGCCCTCGCGCTGCAGCTCGCGCGTGACGAAGGCGCGGCCCTGCGCCAGCATCTCGGCCTCTTCCTGCGCCGTAAACCACTGCCGAACCTTGGCGCGCGCACGCGAGGTGGCGAGGTAGCCCTGCTCCGGCTGCAGCCAGTCGCGCGAGGGGCCACCCTGCTTGACGGTGACGATCTCGACGGTCTGGCCGTTCTCCAGCGGCGTGTTGAGCGGCACCAGCGCACCGTTCACGCGGGCGCCGCGGCAGCGGTGGCCGAGGTCGGTGTGCAGGCGATAGGCGAAGTCCACCGGCGTTGCGCCATGCGTGAGATCGAAGACGCGGCCCTGCGGCGTCAGCACGTAGATGGTGTCGTCGAGGGCGGCGCGCTTGAACTGGCGCACCCACTCGGAGGAGTCGCTGATCTCGTCGCGCCACGACAGCAGCTGGCGCAGCCAGGCGATCTTGTCGTCGTAGCGCGCATCCTGGCCGGCGCCTTCCTTGTAGCGCCAGTGCGCGGCGACGCCCAGTTCGGCGTGGCGGTGCATCTCGTGGGTGCGGATCTGCACCTCCAGCGCCCGCCCCCCCGGCCCGATCACGGCGGTGTGCAGCGAGCGGTAGTTGTTGCCCTTCGGGTGCGCGATGTAGTCGTCGAATTCCTTCGGGATCGGCTGCCAGATGTGGTGGGCGATGCCGAGCACGGTGTAGCAGTCCTTCACCTCGTCGACAAGCACGCGCAGCGCGCGCACGTCGTAGACCTCGGCGAAGTCGAGGTTCTTCGCCTTCATCTTGCTGTAGATGCTGTAGATGTGCTTCGGCCGGCCGTAGACTTCGGCCCTGATGCCGGCGGCGGCCAGCTCGCCCTGCAGGCGGGCGATGGCCTCCTCGATGAACTGCTCGCGCTCGACGCGGCGCTCGTCGAGCATCTTCGCGATGCGCTTGTAGGTGTCCGGCTCGAGGAAGCGGAAGGCGAGGTCCTCCAGCTCCCACTTCAAATGCCAGACGCCGATGCGGTTGGCCAGCGGCGCGTAGATATCGAGGCTCTCGCGCGCCACCTCGGCGCGCTCGGCCTCGGGATGCTCGGCGAGGTGGCGCAGGGTCTGCGTGCGGCTGGCCAGGCGCAGCAGCACGACGCGGATGTCCTCCGACATCGCCAGCAGCATCTTGCGCAGCACCTCGGCCTGCGCCTTGACGCTCTGCGCGCGCTCGCTCTTGCCGGTGACGAGCTGCAGGCCCTTCAGGCGGCTGAGGCCGCCGACCAGCTCGGCCACCGGCGCGCCGTATTCGGCCGCCAGCGTCTCGGCGGCGTCCTCGAGGTAATCCGAGGCGGCGAAGAGCAGCGCGGCCAGGCGCGTGTCGAGGTCGAGCCGCAATGAAGCCGCCACCAGCGCCATGCCGAGGGCGTGCTGCCAGGCGGGCTCGCCGGTGCCGAGGACGCTCTCGCCGTACAGGCCGCGGGCGAAGCCGGTCGCCTGCACGAGGGTCTGGCGTGCTTCGGGCGGCAGGCCTTCGGCGAGGAGGTCGAGCTGCGCTTCCTCGGCGCCGGCCTGGGCGATGGAATGGGTGACGGAGACCACGTGATGAATTGAGACAGGCCCGCGATCGGGCCAACAGGCGAATTATCGCCGAAAAGCGCCCCCTCTCCCCAGCCCCGCTCTGCGCCCACGGCCGGCTTTACACAGCCGGCCGGCTCAGTCGGCACGAAGCATGCTTCGTGAAATCCCGCCTTCGCCCCCGCAAGCGGGGCGAGGGAGCGCACCTGCCGCCGTGCTGTGGGGACTGACTTTTCCTAGCGCCGGGCGGTCTTCCGCGCCGGTTTGGCGGCAACCTTGCCGGGCAACTCGCCGCCGGCCTTCTCGACCAGGCTGTCGAGAGCGTCGCCCAGCGTCGGCCGTTCCTCGCGGTAGTAGAGGCCGAGCGCCGGCAGCGCATCGTCCATCGCCTCGCGCATCGCCGCCAGCCGGTCGGAGGGATCGTGGTCGGCCGGCAGATCGCGCACCTGCATGCCGAGGTTCTGGTAGGTGCGGTGCGTCTTGTCGAAGGTGACGCAGGGCGAGAGGATGTGCAGGTAGGAAAAGCCGCGGTGCGCCATCGCCTGGGTGATCATGCTGCGCAGCTGGTCCGGCCGGCCGGCGTAGGCCTGGCCGACCCAGCTGGCGCCGTAGGAGAGCAGCATCAGCAGCGGGTTGAGCGGCCGGTCGGGATTCTCGTAGGGACTGGTCGGCGTGCGGAAGCCGGTCGCCGAGGTCGGCGAGGTCTGCCCCTTCGTCAAACCGTAGATGCCGTTGTCGAACAGCAGGTAGGTGATGTCGACGTTGCGCCGCGCCGCGTGCGGCACGTGGCCGCCGCCGATGGCGAAGCCGTCGCCGTCGCCGCCCACCGCCACCACCGTCAGCGCGTCGTTCGCCGTCTTGACGCCGGTGGCCACCGGCAGCGCGCGGCCGTGCAGGGTGTGCATGCCGTAGGTGTTCACGAAGAAGGGAAAGCGCGAGGAACAGCCGATGCCGGAGACCACCACGGCGTTCTCGTTGGGGATGTTCAGCTCGCACAGCGAAGCCGCCACCGCCTCGACGATGGAGAAGTAGCCGCAGCCCGGACACCAGGTCGGCAGCGTCTTCGAGCGGTAGTCGAGCCGCCCGCTCTCCTCGACTTCCTTGAGCTTCTCTTCGAGATAGACCGGTTTGATGTCGCCCATTTCAATGCTCCTTATGCCGCCTTCTGTGCGGCTTTCCTGCCCGCCAGGCGGCGGATTTCCTCGAGAATCTCCTCGACCTTCATCGGCTCGCCCGGCACGCGGCTGAGCCGCGTCACCTGGCGCGCCACGTTGGCCTGCAGCAGGTTGGCGAACTGGCCCTCGTAGTTGAGCTCCGGCACCAGCACCTCCTTGCAGTCGGCGAGGAAGGCCGAGACGCCGTGCGTCGGGAAGGGCGAGAGCATCACCACCTTCATCGCCGCGCAGCGGATGCCCTCGGCGCGCGCCTTGAGCATCGCCTCCAGGCACTCGCCGAAGTTGGAGCCCCAGGAGATCACGCCGACGTCCACCGGCCCCTCGTCGCCGAAGCGCTTGAAGTGGGTGAAGTCGGGGTGGCGCAGCGCCGCCTTCAGCTTCTCGTGGCGCTTGCGGCTCATCGCCGTGTGCAGTTCCGCCGAGTCGTTGGGCCGTCCCAGCTCGTTGTGCTCGAGGCCGGTGACGACGTGCATGCCGCCCTTGTCGCCGGGGATGGTGCGCGGGCTGACGTGGTCCGCCGTGAGGGCGTAGCGCTTGTACGGCGCGCCGGCGGCCTGCTTGCCCGGCTTGCGGTTCATGTCCGACTCGAAGGGCGGCCGCGCCGGGAACACCACCGTCTCGTAGCGGTTTGAGAGATACAGGTCGATCAGCACGATCACCGGCGTCTGGTAGGCCTCGGCCATCTCGAAGGCCTTGCCGGCGCAGCGGTAGCAGCCGTCGACGTTGGTCGGCGCGATGACGATGCGCGGCGCGTCGCCGTGGCCGCCGTACACCGCCATGTGCAGGTCCGACTGCTCGGTCTTGGTCGGCATGCCGGTCGACGGACCGCCGCGCTGCGACACGAAGAGCACCGCCGGCACCTCGCCGATGACGCCCATGCCAAGCATCTCCGCCATCAGCGACAGGCCGGGGCCGGAGGTCGATGTCGCCGCCCGCGCGCCGGCGAAGCCGGCGCCGACGACGGCGGAGATCGCCGAGATCTCGTCCTCGGTCTGCAGCAGGCGGCCGCCGCGCTTCGGCATCTCGGTCGCCAGCCGCTCCATGATCGAAGTGGCCGGCGTGATCGGGTAGCCGAAGAAGGTGTCGATGCCGGCATCGAGCGCGCCGCGCACGATGGCGGCGTTGCCGTTGATCATTTCCACCGTGGCGCCGGCGACCACCGAAGACACCGGCGGACCGAACACCACGTCGTCGAGCTTGAAGGTCTTCGCGGCGTAGTCGAGGCCGGCCTTGAAGGCGGCCTCGCTCGCCTCGGCGGCGGCGGCCTTGTTCCTGAACTTCTTGCCGATGGCCTTGCGGAAGCCCTCCACCGGCAGGTTGAAGAGGCCGGCGAGGAAGCCGAGCACGACGATGTTGCGCGAGCGGTTGGCGCCGGTGCTCTTCTCGGACAGCTCGCGGATCGGCACCGGATAGGGCAGCTGGCCCGGCCCGACATGGGCGCTCATGTGGCCGCCTTCCGGCAGCCTGACGATGGAGCCCTGTTCGTAGATGACGGCGCCGCAGTCGCGCACCTCGCCGGCGTGCGGGATGGCGTGGCTGTCGTCGAGCGACACCAGCACGTCGGACTTGTGCTTGAGCGAATAGGCCTGCTCGGTGGTGATGCGCATGCGTGCGATGCACTTGCCGAAGCCGCGGATCTCGGGCGGATAGACGTCGAAGCTGATGACCTTGTAGCCCATGCCGGCCAGCGCATTGCGGAGGATTTCGCCGGCGGCGATGGTGCCGTCGCCGGCCGAGCCGACGATGGAGATCTGGATGTCGGTGGCCATGTTATTCGTACTCCCAGAACGGCGACTGGATCCTGCCGTCGTCCGATATGTGCAGCTTCTCGTCCTGCGCCGGCACCCACGGCTCGTCGCCGCCGGTGATGTTGCGCGCGGCGAGGTCGCCCATCGCCCGCACGTTCTTCCAGCCGTAGAAGAAGCGGTAGCGCTTCTCGGCATCCGACCAGATCTGGCAGACGTCGCCGGCGGCCCAGATGCCCTCGCCGGTGGTGCGCAGGGCCGGATTCACCAGCAGGCCGCGCTCGATGTCGGTGCCCGACCCCAGCATGAACTCGACCGAGGGCGACAGGCCGAAGAAGGGCATCACCGCGTCGCCGTASAGYTCGGTGCCGTCCTTGAACAGCACGCGCCGCGCCGAGAGGCCCCTGGCGCCCTGCTCGATSGAGGCGATGCCGCCGGCGTCSRCYGMCTCGASCACCTCGACGCCCATSTTYTCSARKGCGGCGATCAGGCCGGGGCGCTCGTCSTCGSYSACCTCGTGCGGCCAGAAGGTCTGCGGGCCGGCCACCAGGGTGACGCGGTGGCGGGTGTCGACCAGSGTGCGSGCGAGGTCGAGGCCGATCATGTCGCCGCCGAGCATGATGACGTGGCCKCKSTCCGGCACSACGSCSGCGGCRSTGACCGCYTCGGTGTAGCTGGCGAAGGGATGCATCAGCGGSCGGAACTCGRCCAGYTCCTCGGGSAKGTAGCCGCGCCCGCCGGARGCCACCAGCAGGGTGTCGAAGCGGATCTCYTCCTTGTGCTCCAGSGYGATGGTGCGGCGCGGGCCGTCCACCCCGGCGACGCGGCTGCAGCGGCGCACCTCGATGCGGTGGTCCTTGTAGTACTCGGCCGGRAAGGCGAGGAACTCGCGCCAGTCGCGATGCCCGCGAAASACYTTSGGCAGGTCGTAGCGGTTGTAGAAGAGCAGGCTGGACAGCGTCAGGATGGTGACGCGGGCGTCGGGCTCGCGYTCGCGCAGSGTCTCSGCSGCCTGRCTGCCGGCGACGCCGCTGCCGATGACGATGTGGTGCCGGGCATTCTTGGCTTTTGTCATCTCAGACCTCCACCTCGGTCAGCTCGCAGCGCGAGATCGAGATGCACTGCACCGGGCAGGCCTTGAAGCACTGGCCGCAGCGGATGCACTCGTTGTTGTCGATCCAGATGGCGCCGACCTGGTTCCATTCCTTGGTCTCGAGCAGCTTGCCGTAGGCGCCGTCGTCGTTCACCTCGACGCCGCGCACCAGCTTGATGCAGTTGCGCGGCGCCACCTCGATGCAGGCGCGGCAGAAGATGCAGCGGTCGACGTCGATCTGGTAACGCAGGTTGCAGAGATAACAGCGCTTGGCCTCCTCGAAGGCGAGCTTGTCGTCGAGGCCGAGCTCGACCTCGTGGCGGCCGTCCTTCATGCGCTCGCCGAGCTGCGCCGTCGGCATGTGCTGGCGCGGAATGAAGTCGAAGGCGCGCTCGCGCAGCGGCTGCCCGACCGGCACGATGCGCACCACCTGCTTGCGCCGCTCGCGGCCCATCAGCCAGGCGTCGATGCGCTTGGCCACCTGACGGCCATGGCCGACCGCCTGGATCACGGTGGACGCGCCGTTCACGTAGTCGCCGGCGGCGAAGATGCCCTTGTGCGAGGTCATGCCGTCCTCGCCGACGCGCACGTTGCCCCAGCGGTCGAGCTCCAGCTTCGTGCCGAGGAAGTCGTTCACCGTCTGCTGGCCGATGGCGATGATGATGGTGTCGCAGGGCTCGTGGAACTCCGAGCCCTCGATGGGGATGGCCTGGCGGCGCCCGCCGGCGCGCCAGCCGCCGAGGCGGTTCTGCACGAACTCGATGCCGGTGAGGCGGTTGCCCTCGGCGGTGAGGCCGACCGGGGTGCGCAGGCCCTTGATGCGCACGCCCTCGCGCTTGGCCTCGAAGATCTCCTCCTGCGTCACCGGGATGTATTCCTCGGCGGTGCGGATGTGGATGGTCACCTCCTGCGCGCCGAGCCGCGCGGCGACGCGGGCGCAGTCGAGCGCCGTGAAGCCGGCGCCGACCACGGCGACGCGCTTGCCGACGACCTTCTTCACGCCGCGGTGCATCTGCACGAGGAAGTCCAGGCCGTACTCGACGCCCTCGAGGCCGCGCAGCTCGCGCTTTTCCCACTCACCGGCGAGCGGCAGCGGCGAGGCCGCCATGCAGCCGGTGGCGAGCAGCACGGCGTCGAACTCCTGCTCCAGCTTGGCCATCGGGATCTGCCCCTGCCCGTTGCCGATCTCGGCGCCGGTGCGGATCTGCACGCCAAGGCGCAGCGCGTTGTGCAGTTCGATGTCGAGCGTGTCGCGCGGCAGGCGGAACTCGGGAATGCCGTAGCGCAGCATGCCGCCGGCGCGCTCCTCGCGCTCGAAGATCACCACGTCGTGGCCGAGCAGCGAGAGGTCGTGCGCGGCGGCGACGCCGGCCGGTCCTGCGCCGACGATGGCGACGCGCTTGCCGGTGGGCGAATACAGGCGCTCGGTGATGCGGTGGCCGGCGTCCTTCAGGTCGGCGGCGACGCGCTTCAGGTGGCAGATCGCCACCGGCTCGCCGTTGCCGGGCCAGCCGTGGCGGCACTGCGACTCGCAGGGCCGCGAGCAAATGCGGCCGAGGATGCCGGGCAGGACGTTGGCTTCGCGGTTGGTTTCGTAGGAGCGGCCGAACTGGCGCTCGATGATTTCCCGGATGTAGACCGGGACGTTGGTGCCCGCCGGACAGGCCGTCTGGCAGGGAACGTTCTGCCTGACCCAGCCGATGTCGCGCGGATCGTCGGAGAGGTATTCGCGCTGCTCGGCCGCCGGCGTCCCCGGTGCGTTCGACGGCGGTTTGATGTCGCCCATGCCTGCCTCCATCCCGGACCGGGCCTGGTGCCCGGCCATCGAAAGGCATAATGCTGCCATAAATCCGGCAAGGTTTTGATACCGATCAACAGCTTAAGACTTAAAATATCCTTCGTGACCGCCACCCCGCCCCCTTCGCGCGCCTTCGCCTACCTGCTGCTGACCCTGACCGTGCTGTTCTGGTCGGGCAACTGGGTGGTCGGCCGCTGGATCCGCGGCGACGTGCCGCCGATCGCCCTGTCCTTCTGGCGCTGGGTGATCGCCTTCCTCTGCCTGCTGCCCTGGGCCTGGCCGCACCTGCGGGCGCAATGGCGGGAGGTCGTCGCGCACTGGAAGGTACTGGCCATGCTGGGCCTCTTCGGCGGCGCCTGCCACAACGCGCTTACCTACATCGGCCTCGCCCACACCACCGCCACCAACGGCGTGCTGCTCGCCTCGGCGACGCCGATCATGATCATCGGCCTGTCCTGGGCGCTGTTCGGCAAGCGCCTGCGCCCGCTGGAATGGCTGGGAGTGATGGTGTCCTTCTCGGGGGTGCTGGCCATCCTCGCCCACGGCGAAGCGGCGCGGCTGCTGGAACTGCGCCCCAACGCGGGCGACCTCTGGGTGCTGGCGGCGATGCTGTTCTGGGCGCTGTACACCGTGCTGCTGGCGCGCCGCCCGCCCGGCCTGCACGCCCTCTCCTTCCTCTCGGCGATCACGCTGTGGGGACTCGTCGGGCTGGCGCCCTTCTACCTGTGGGAAATGGCTTCCGGAAGACTCATCGTGCCGGGCGCACCGGCCTTCGCCGCCATCGCCTACGCCGGCATCTTCCCGGCGGCGCTCGGCTTCATCTTCTGGAACCGCGCCGTGGCCGAGGTCGGCGGCAACCGCGCCGGCCAGTTCATGCACCTGATGCCGGCCTTCGGCACCCTCCTCGCGGTGATCTTTCTCGGCGAGGATCCGGCGCTCTACCACCTCGCCGGCATCGCCCTCATCCTGGCCGGCATCTTCCTGACGACGCGGGTGCGGGCCTAGGGTCTGTTCACATTCATTCTGTCGGTGCGAACGGGTTTTCCGGGTGCAGGGCAAGGCGCGGTGGCGAAGACAGTGGTATTCCACGGCGAGCCGCCGCAACGCCGCCATGCGCCCGGAAAACTCGTTCCCTTCGGGTTGCGGCCAAAAGCGCCGGCTGCGTCGTTGCGCTCCTTGTTAAGGGAATGGCCATTAACTGCGTCGCACGCCTAGCAGTCGACGCTTTTGGCCACAACGCATCCGACAGAATGAATGTGAACAGACCCTAGAACTGCGGCTCGCAACGCACTTCGCTCTTCACCGAGTTGGCGATGAAGCATGCCTCGTGCGCGGCATGGTGCAGCGACTCGATGTCCTGGCGGGACGGCAGTCGGTCGCCGACGAAGGCGACGCGCGGGCGCAGCGTCACCCGGGTCATGGCCAGCCTGCCTTCGGCATTCTTCGCCATGACGCCGTCGGCGCAGTCCTCGTAGTGTTCGACGACGAAGCCGGCCTTGGCCGCGAGATGCAGGAACCACAGCAGGTGGCAGCTCGACAGCGCGGCGACGAAGGCCTCCTCGGGATCGACCGCCGCCGCATCGGAGTAAGGCAGCGGCACGGTGTGCGGCGAACTGGAGCCCGGCACCACCGCCCCGCCGTCGAAGTGCCAGGCGTGGGCGCGGCTGTAGCGCTGGTCGGTGAAGGCGGCGCCGTTGCGCTGCCAGCGGATGGTGGCGGAATAGGTGGACATGGCCGTAGGGTTACGCAGCGGATCGAGTTCGCTTATCCTAAACCGATGCTGAACACTCTGACAAAACTCTTCGGCAAGGCCGCCCCGGCCATGCCGGCCATCGACGAGGCACAGTGGGCGCGGGTCGAGGCCGGCCTGCCGTTCCTCGATCACCTCACTGACGCCGAACGGGCGCGCCTGCGCGAGATGGCGCTGGAATTCATCGCCGCCAAGGAATGGCACGGCGCACAGGGGCTGGCACTGACGCCGGACATCCAGCTCTCCATCGCGCTGCAGGCCTGCCTGCCGGTGCTCAAGCTCGGCCTCGATTCCTACCGCGGCTGGCTCGGCGTCATCGTCTACCCCGGCGACTTCGTCATCCCGCGCAGGCAGATGTCGGAGGACGGTGTGATGCACGAATTCGACGACCGGGTGGCGGGCGAGGCCTGGGAGGGCGGCCCGGTGCTGCTGTCCTGGTTCGACCGGCCGGAACAGGCCGACGGCATGAACGTGGTGATCCACGAGTTCGCCCACAAGCTGGACATGCTCAACGGCCCACCCGACGGCCTGCCGCCGCTGCACGAGGGCATGCGCCGGCAGGACTGGACCGGCGCCTTCGAGCCGGCCTACCGCGACTTCTGCGAACGCGTCGACGACGGCGAGGACACCTGGATCGATCCCTACGCCGCCGAGCATCCCGCCGAGTTCTTCGCCGTGACGAGCGAGGTCTTCTTCGAGGCGCCCGACCTGCTGCAGGCGGAATATCCGGCGGTGTACGAACAGCTGCGCCAGTTCTACCGACAGGACCCCGTCGCCGCCTATTCCCGATGAAGCGCCTGCTCATCGTCTATCACACGCAAGGCGGCCATACCGGCGCCATGGCCGAGGCCGTGCTGCGCGGCGCGCGGCGCGCGACGGAAACCGAAATCGTGATGAAGCGCGCCGGCGAGGCGACGCTGGAAGACCTGCTCGGCTGCCAGGGTTTGATCGTCGGCACGCCGGAGAATTTCGGCACCATGGCCGGCATGGTGAAGGACTTCTTCGACCGCACCTACTACCCGGCGGAAGGAAAAACGGTGGGCCTGCCCTACGCCCTCTTCGTCAGCGCCGGCAACGATGGCACCGGCGCCGTGACGCAGATCGACCGCATCGCCACCGGCTACGGCTGGAAGCGCGTCGCCGAACCGCTCATCGCGCGGCATGAAGTGACCGAAGCCGACCTCGCCGCCTGCGAGGAACTCGGCGAGGCGATGGCGAGCGGCGTGGCGTTGGGAATTTTCTAGCCTTGCGCTTCGCCTACTACGACCGGCTGTCGGCGGCGCGCAAGCGCATCTACGACCGGAGCGACGCCATCGAGCGCATCGACCTGCCCGATGCCGCGGCGCTGCGGCCGCTGGTGGCGCCGCTGGAAACCGCGCTGAAGTCGGAGCAACGCGCCGAGGCCGAGCGCCTCTGCGCAAGCATTGCCTCGGGAATCGTCGGCCAGTTGGGCGCGCCGCCCGTCAAAGTGGCGGTGCTGGCGGTGCGCCCGAGCAGCGACTGGGGCGAGCTGCACGGCCTCTACCTGCCGGAGGACGAAGGCAAGACCGCGGTCATCAAGCTGTGGATGCGCACGGCGAAGAACCAGCGCGTGGTGGCCTTCCGCAGCTTCCTGCGCACCCTGCTGCACGAGCTCTGCCACCACCTCGACTACGAGCTGTACAAGCTGGAAGAGACCTTCCACACCGAGGGCTTCTACAAGCGCGAATCGAGCCTGTTCCACCAGCTGGTGCCGAAGGCGGAAGAACCGCCGTCCCGCAGCGACTGACTTTTACTTCTTCCGCCCGGTGAAGGCGTCCATGCTCTTGGTGATGCCGAAGAAATCCATCAGCGCGTCGAACCATGAAGTCGGCAGCAGGCGCAGCGGAAAGACGTTGCGCACGAACCATGGCAGGATCAGCCGTGCCTCGTCGCGCTCGATGGCGCGCACGATGCGCCCGGCGACGGCCTCCGGCTTCAGGATCGGCAACAGCAGCGGGAAGCGCGTGCGCACGCCCGCGAACATGCCGGTGGCGATGTAGAAGGGGCAGACGACGGTGGTCTTCACCGGCGCGCCGTCGTGTTTGAGTTCCAGCCGCAGCGATTCGTCGAAGGCGATGGCGGCGGCCTTGCTGGCGGAGTAGTCGGCCAGGCGCGGCACCGCGGCGATGCCCGAAGCCGAAGCGATGGTGACGATGTGCCCCCTGCCCTGCGCCAGCATGCCGGGCAGGAAGGCGCGCACCGTGCGGAACGGCGCCAGCGTGTTCACCGCAAAGGTACGTGCGATCTCCTCGTCGGTGGCCTCCAGCAGCCGCTTGCCGTCCACGATGCCGGCGTTGTTGATGAGGATGTCCACCGCGCCGTGGTCCTGCAGCGTGCGCGCGGCGGCGGCCTCGATGGCCTCGCGCTCGGCGAGGTTGCAGGCATACACCGACGCCTGCCCGCCCGCGGCCGCGATCTCGCCGGCCACGGCCGCCAGGTGCGCCGCGTCCACATCCCACAGGATCAGCCGCCCGCCCCGCGCCGCGATGCGCAGCGCCAGCAAATGCCCGATGCCGCTGGCGGCGCCGGTGATCAGTACGCGTCGATTCAGGAATTCGGACATGGTTTCTCCACGCAGGAAAGTTTCTGCTGGCCGCATTATGGCGCAGTCGGGGAAGCGCGCCGTATCGCGGAGACTGTCTTTTCCCCGCACCGTTCGGCTCGGAATGAACAGCATCGGCCGTCCGGATTATTCGCGTTGCTATACGGACCCCGCCAAGCAGGATGTCTTGTGCATCAAGGTATTACGGAGGCATACTGCTGGCTGGATATCAATTCATATACGGACCCGTAGTCCGTCTCATATCTGTTAGAAGTCGTATGGAACGGATTTTTGAACTCGTCGCGTTGCTCCTGCTTTCTTGGCGCACAGCGCTCGTTACGGCTATCTCGGTCGTTCTTGCAGTTGTCCTCGCTGCACTCATCCCCGCATTCACCGGTGTTGCCGGTATCGTCCTCGTGTTCGGCGGCTTCGGTGCTGGTCTGCTTTGGGAAACTGCGGCGAATCCCCAGCCAACACCAACAGCGTCTACTTCTGGACAGGAAATTTCTTGGCCTGTTGCGGTTCTCGCGCTTGCTTTCTTCGGCGCGCTCATTGGGGGCTGGGTAAGCGCAGTGGCTGGGTCCGTCGTGGTCGGCGCCGTCTGTCTTCTTTGCGGGGTCGCTGCTGTTGCCGTTCATCGGTCGAAGGTAGCCAAACGTTCTATTCCTCTCCGATCCTTGGCTATCTCGTCTATTTCTCTATTGATTGGCCTTGGCGTGCTGATTTTCCTTGGCACGTTTCATGAAGAACCGACCTCTAACCTCGCAGTTCGCACGGACGCTAACGCCGGTAAGCCGGCTCAGCGCCCTTGAAATAGTACGTTCAACAGCAACCTGGCAAAAGTCAGCCGCTACAGCACGGCGCAAGAAGCCTGCCGTCCGTCGTGTCACAACGACTGACTTTTAGTTCCGGCATAACGCCCGCTCACGCTGGCATTGGCCTTCACTGAAACTTCGTTTTAACCGATCCGCTCGATGAACCCCGCCATCGCCTCGAGCGTGGCCTGGGGCTGGTCCTTGTGGGGGGAGTGGCGGCAGTCGGGAAAGCTAAAGGTACCGGAGTCGATTTCTTTCCAGGGCAGGTTACGCGCGGCAGACATGCCTCGATATTCCGGCAGCGGAACAGGTTACAATCCGTACAACCCTCTACCGGAGTGCAATCATGAATTTCACCATCGAGTGCGAGGAAGAGATTGATGGCCGCTGGATCGCCGAGGTTCCGCAGTTGCCCGGCGTGTTGAGCTACGGCAGCACGGCGGAGGAAGCCATGGCGAAAGCGGAAGTGCTGGCCCTTCGCGCCATGGCCGAGCGCCTCGAGCATGGCGAGTCGCGTCCGGTCGAAATCAGCATTTCCATTCCCCTCGCCGCATGAGTCAATGGCCCGCCATCAAGGCCAAGCGTCTGCTTGCCGCCTTGTTTGGCATCGGGTGGAAACTCAAACGTCAATCCGGTTCGCACCGCACCCTCAGCCGCGACGGCTGGCAGGACTTCGTCTTCGCCTTTCATGACGGCGAGGAAATCGGGCCGAGAATGCTCGCCCGCATCGCCAAGCACACCGGCATTACCCCGGAAGACCTGTAGCCGTCCTGCAGCGACTGACTTTTAGTTCCGGCATAACGCCCGCGGACGCGGGCATTAGCCTGCTCTGAAACTTCGTTTTAGCTGATCCGCTCGATGAACCCCGCCATCGCCTCGAGCGTGGCCTGGGGCTGGTCCTTGTGGGGGGAGTGGCGGCAGTCGGCGAGCATGAGGACTTCGACCTCGCCTTTCGCCTGCTTGCGGATGGCCTCGACCTGCGCGGGAGTGCCATACTCGTCGTCCTCGCCCTGGAGGGCGAGCACCGGGCAGATCACCTTCGGCAGATACTCCTCGATGTTCCAGGCACGGAAGTCGGGATGCAGCCAGATGTCGTTCCAGCCCCAGAACGTCTTCGCGGGGTCGCGGTGGTACTTGCCGAGCTTCTGGCCGAGGTCGGTGGTCTCGAAGGTCACCTTGGCCTGGGCGATGCTGGCGATGGAAATATCTTCGACGAAGACGTGCGGCGCCATGAGGATGAGGCCGGCGACGGCCCGCCCTGCCCCGCCGGCGTGGATCAGCGCGATGGAACCACCGTCGGAATGGCCGACCAGCACCGGCTTGTCGATGCCGAGCCTGTCGAGGAGTTCGGGCAACGCCTGCAGCGCCTCGTCGTGCATGTAGCGCACGCCAAAGGATTCGGCGAGGAGATCGGACTCGCCGTAGCCGTAGCGCGAGTACACCAGTGTGCGGCAGCCGGTGGCGTTGGCGACCTTCGCCGGGAAGTCGCGCCACATCGCCACCGAGCCGAGGCCTTCGTGCAGGAAGACCAGCGTGGGGCGGTTCAGTTGGTGGGCGGGGATGAGCTGGTATTCGAGCTGGCGGCCGGCGGCCTCGACAAAACCCTTTTGCATGCTCAAACGCCGAGGAAGCGATGCATCAGCTCTTCGTTGTCGGACAGCTCGCTCGACGTGCCGGCGAAGACGACGCGGCCCTTGACGATCACCACGCTGCGGTCGGCGAGCGCCATCACGGCGCCGTAGTTCTTGTCGACGATCACCGTGGCGATGCCCGAGGCGCGGATGGTGCGGATGATGTTCCAGATCTCCTTGGCGATGAGCGGGGCGAGGCCCTCGGTGGCTTCGTCGAGGATGAGCAAGTCGGGGTTGGTCATCAGCGCGCGGCCGATGGTGAGCATCTGCTGCTCGCCGCCGGAGAGCTGGGCGCCGCCGTTGTTGATGCGCTCGCCCAGCCGCGGGAAGGTGGCCATAACACGCTCGAAATCCCATTCCTTGCGGCCGTCGACGCCGGCGCGCGCCGCCATGACGAGGTTCTCGCGCACCGTGAGGTTCGGAAAGATGCCGCGGCCTTCCGGCACGTAGGCGATGCCGGCGCGGGCGATGGCGTGCGGCGCGGCGTGGGTCATTTCCTTGCCGCGCACGCGGACATCGCCCTGCTTCGGCCGCACCAGGCCGAGCATCGACTTGATCAGCGTCGTCTTGCCCATGCCGTTGCGGCCCATCAGGCCGATGCATTCGCCGCGCGCGACCGTGAAGTCGACGCCGTGCAGGATGTGGCTGACGCCGTAGAAGCTGTGCAGGCCCCGGGCTTCCAGCAACAGATCAGCCATGGAGGTTGTCCTCCCCGCCGAGGTAGGCGAGCTGCACGGCCGGGCTGTTGCGCACCGCCTCGGGCACGCCGGATTCGATCACCTCGCCGTTCACCATCACGGTCAGCTTGTGCGCCACGGCGAAGACGGCGTCCATGTCGTGCTCGATGAGCATGATGGCGTGGCCTTCGGAGAGCTTCTTGATCAGGTCGACCATGCGGTGGGATTCGTGCGGCCCCATGCCGGCGAGCGGTTCGTCGAGCAGCAGCAGGCGCGGCCGCGTCGCCAGGCACATGGCGATCTCCAGCTGGCGCTGCTCGCCGTGCGAGAGCGTGGCGGCGACGCGGTCGCGCCGGTGCGCCAGCCCGGCCGCCTCCATGGCCTCTTCGGCCAGGCGGTTGATGTCGCCGAAGGCGCCGGTGCCCTGCCAGACGCGCCAGGCACGCGGCGTGCGCGACTGCGCGGCCAAGCGACAATTTTCAAACACCGAGAACGGCAGGAAGATGTTGGTCTTCTGGTAGCTGCGGCCGACGCCGAGGCGGGAAATGGTGTCGGACTTCAGCCCGGCGATGTCGCGGCCCTCGAACTGCACGCTGCCGGAGGTCGGCGGCAGGTCGCCGGAGAGCAGGTTGGTCAGGGTCGACTTGCCGGCGCCGTTGGGCCCGATCACGGCGTGCACCTCGCCGACATGCAGTTCCAGCGACACCTTGTCGACGGCGGTGAGGCCGCCGAAGCGCTTGGTCAGTTCGGAGGTGCGCAGGATCGGGCCGCTCACGGCTTGTTCTCCGGCGCGTCCTCGGCCGCTTCCGCCGCTTCGGCTTCCGGCTTGCGCCCGAAGCGCTGCATCAGGCCGGCCAGGCCCTGCGGCAGGTACATCGCCACCAGGATGACGAAGATGCCCATCGCCAGCTGCCAGTGCTTGGCCCAGGGGCCGAACCAGGCCTGGTTGGAGAAGGCTTCCTGCAGCAGCACGAAGGCGAAGGCGCCGAGCACCGGGCCGTAGAGCGTGCCCATGCCGCCGAGGATGACCATCATCATCACCTGCCCCGACTTGTGCCAGGAGAGGATCTCCGGGTTCACGAAGCCGAACTGCACCGCCGCGAGGTAGCCGGAGAGCCCGCCCAGGGCACCGGCCAGCACGAAACTCGCCAGCTTGTAGCGGAAGACGGGGAAGCCGAGCGCCTGCATGCGGTGCTCGTTGACCTTGATGCCGACGAGCGCCCGGCCGAAGGTCGAGCCGAGCACGCGGCGCAGCAGCAGGTAGACGGCCAGCATCAGGATCAGCACGAGCCAGTAGAAGTGCTCGGTCTTGTCGAGGTTGGCCAGTGCGAAGTCGCCGATCTTCAGTTCCGGCTTGTTGTAGATGTAGATGCCGTCGGAACCGCCGCCCAGCTTGGTGTCGTGGAAGACGAAGAACAGCATCTGGGCGAAGGCCAGCGTCACCATGATGAAGAAGATGCCCTTGGTGCGCAGCACCAGCAGGCCGGTGACGAGCGCGAACAGCGCGCACACCCCCATCGCCGCCGGCAGCGACCACCACAGGCTGGCCGCCTCGTATTTCGGCCCCATCAGGGCGAGGGCGTAGCCGGCCAGGCCGAAGTAGGCGGCATGGCCGAAGCTCACCAGGCCGGTATAGCCGATCAGCAGGTCCAGGCTCATGGCGAAGATGGCCAGGATCATCACCTTGGCGATGAGCTGGATGTAGAAAGTGCCGCCGAAGAGCGGGAACAGCGCCAGCAGCAGCGCCGCGGCGAGGAAGACGGTGAGCGACCGGCGCGAATCAGCCACCTCAGGCCCTCCCGAACAGGCCGGCCGGCCGCCAGACCAGCACGACGGCCATCAGCAGGTAGACGATCATGCCGGCCACTTCGGGCAGCAGCACCTGGCCGAAGGTATCGGCCAGGCCGATCATCAGCGAGGCGGCCATGGCGCCCTTCACCGAGCCGATGCCGCCGATCACCACCACGACGAAGCAGATGATCAGCACCTGCCCGCCCATGTTGGGGAACACCGAGGACAGCGGCGCGTTGATCATGCCGGCGAATCCGGCCAGTGCCACCCCTATCGCGAAGACCAGGGTGTACAGGAACTTGATGTTGATGCCGAGCGACTGCGCCATTTCGCGGTTGCTGGCGCCGGCGCGGATCATCATGCCGAGCCGGGTCTTCTGGATCAGCAGGTAGAGGCCGAGGGCCAGCAGCAGGCAGACGGCGGAGATGAACAGCCGATACACCGGATAGGACAGGTTTTCGGTGAGCGGGATCGAGGCGTTCAGCAGCGCCGGCACCGGCACGCCGTGCACGTCGTCGCCCCAGAGGATGCTGCGCATCTCCTCGAAGACCAGGATCAGGCCGTAGGTGAGCAGCACCTGGAAGAGGTGGTCGCGCTCGTAGAGGCGGCGGATCAGCAGCCATTCCAGCGCCATGCCGAAGAGGACGGTCAGCGGCACCGCGACGAGAACGGCGGCGAGCAGGCTGCCGGTCAGGCTGGCGAGCCACCAGGCCAGGTAGGCGCCGAGCATGTAGAAGCTGCCATGGGCCAGGTTGATGATGCCCATGATGCCGAAGATCAGCGTCAGCCCGGAGGCGACGAGGAACAGCAGCAGGCCGTATTGCAGGCCGTTGAGCAGCTGGATGAGGAAGAAGGCGAAATCCATCGTGCGGACAAGCGAACGGCGGCAGAACCCTGCCGCCGTTCGGAGTGACGGTCGCTTACGCCTTGCAGCCGCGCGCCGGGTCGGCCAGCGCCTTCCAGGCCACGCCCTGCACCAGGTTCTGCTTGCCGACCACCTTGCGCAGGTACATGTCCTGCACCGGGTTGTGCGCCTTGGAGAGCGTCCAGACGCCGCGCGGGCTGTCGATCTTGGCCGATTCCATGGCCTTGATCATCGCCGCCTTGTTGGAGACGTCGCCCTTCACCGCATCGAGGCCGGCGGCCAGCAGCTGGCCGGCGTCGTAGCCCTGCACGGCATACACGTCGGGCTGCAGCTTGTAGGTCTTGGCATAGGCCAGGCGGAAGGCGTTGTCCTTCTTGGTGTTCAGGCCGTCGGCGTAGTGCAGCGTGGTCTCGACGCCTTCGGCGGCGTCGCCGACGGCTTCCAGCACGCCGTCAGTGAGGAAGCCCGAGCCGTAGAGCGGGATCTTGCCCTTGAGGCCCGCCGCGGCGTAGTCCTTGAGGAACTTGGCGGCGCCGCCGCCGGCGAAGAAGGACACCACGGCGTCCGGCTTGATGCTGGCGATCTCGGTGAGCAGGGCCTGGAACTCGACCTGCGGGAAGGGCGTGTAGAGCTCCTTGATGAGCTTGCCGCCCTCCTTCTCGAAGCCCTCCTTGAAGCCCTGCATCATCTGCTCGCCGGCGGCGTATTTCCAGGTGATGAAGACGGCGTTCTTGTGGCCCCGGGCCTTGAGCACCTTGCCCAGCGCGTGGGTGGTCTGCCAGTTGGAGAAGGAGGTGCGGAAGATGTTGGGGGCGCACAGCGGGCCGGTGACCTCGTCGGCGCCGGCGTTCGGGTTGATCCACAGCGTGCCTGCTTCCCGGATCACCTTGGCCATGCCCATCGCGACGCCGGAGTGCACCGTGCCGATGATGACGTCGACCTTGTCGCGCTGCACCAGCTTGTTGGTGTTCTCGGGCGCCTTGCCGGGGTTGGACTCGTCGTCCACCACGAAGTACTCGATCTCGCGGCCGCCCAGCTTGCCGCCGCGCTCCTCGACCGCCAGCTTGAAGCCGTTGGTGATGGCCACGCCGAGCGCGGTGAACGTGCCGGTATAGGGCAGCATCAGGCCGACTTTCAGCTTGGCGCCCTGGGCGCGCGCCATGCCGACGGGCGCCAGCGTGCCCAGTGCGGTGGCGCCGGCCACTGCGGCCGTGCCCTTCAGAAACTCGCGGCGATCGAATCCGTGCTTTTCATGTTCGCTCATTCTTTTCTCCTCCTGGTTGATGTACGTCCGTTTGGGTTTTTTTCGACGGCGTTTATAACAACACTTCCCATCTGTCGCGTCAAGGCAACCGATACAGTCTAGGGCAGCGGCGTCAAATCCTGGTCAGGGGAATGTCAAATCTTTGTCAAATCAGGGCCAGCAGCACCCGCGTGCCGCCTTCGGCCCGCCGCTCGATGCCGATCTTCCAGCCGGCCTGCTCGCAGATGCGCTTGACGATGGCCAGCCCCAGGCCGAAGCCGTCGCCGCCGCGCGCATCGTCGCCGCGGTGGAAGCGGCGGAACAGTTCCGGGATCTTGTCCGAGGCCACGCCGCTGCCGGTGTCGGTGATTTCGACCGTGGCCCCCTGCGTGCGCAGCGCCACGGTGCCGCGCTCGGTATAGCTCACCGCATTGGCCAGCAGGTTGGACAGGACCACATGCAGCGCCCGGCGCGGCACGCGCACGGACAGGCTCTCCGGCACGTCCACCAGCAAAGTCAGTCCCTTCGATGCGGCGCGCTCGCGCACGCTCTCCGCGGCTTCCTCGATGCATTCGCGCAGGTCGACCTCGCCGCGGATGCCGTCGGCCTGTTCGCGCGCCATCAGCAGGAAGGCATTGACCAGGTCGGTCAGCCGCGCCGTGGCGGCGGAAATCTTTTCCAGCCTTTCGCGCGACTTGGCGGACAGGCCCGCATCCTCCAGCATCAGTTCGCAGCTGGTCTGGATGGCGGTGAGCGGCGTGCGCAGCTCGTGGCTGACGTCGGCGGTGAAGGCGCGCTCCCGCTCGAGCAGGCGGGCGGTGCGCTCGTGGTAGCCGTCGAAGGCGGCGGCCAGGTCGGCCACCTCCCGCTCGGGGTAGTGCCGCTCCAGGGTGCTGTCGACCGACTGCCCGTCGAGTTGCCGGACCCGCTGCGCCAGGTCGACGATCTGCCGCGTCAGGCGGCCGGAGGCCCACAGGCCGATGAGGGCGGTCGCCAGCGCGGTGAGCACCGCACTGAGCACCAGCGCCACGGTGAAATAGCGCCCCCTCTCCTCGTGCAGGGCGACGGAATAGGCGATGTAGAAGCGCGTGCTGCCGATCTCGCGGACCTCGACGCGGTAGCGGTCGGCGCCGCTCCAGACGTCGTGGAAGCCGGGACCCAGCTCGCGCAGTTCCTCCGGCAGCTGGCGTCTTTCCTCTTCCATGCGGGCGACGTAGCCGTGCACCAGCCAGCTGGCGCGGAACCACTTGCGCAGGGAAAGGGCCTGGGTGTCGGGCCGCACGTCGTAGCGCTGCAGCTTGCGATAGGGGGGGCCGTCGACCTCGCCGTGCCGCTCGTACTGCTGCAGCAGCGCTTCCACCTCGTCGGAAACGATCTGGTCGATGAGCTGCGCTTCCTGGTATCGGCTGAGCTGCAGCAGGGCGAAGGCGAAGGCCAGCACCAGCACCATGCCGGCCAGGGCGAAGGTCGTGGCGAGCTTGAGCCTGAGGCTACGCCTGACGCGCATCGGCCGCGGCGAAACGGTAGCCGACGCCGTGCACCGTCTCGATGGGCGAGAGTCCTCGCGCATCGGTGAGCGCGCGGCGCAGCATGTGCATGTGGCTGCGCAGGGAGTCGCTCTGCGGGTGCTCGTCGCCCCACAGTTCCTGCTCCAACTCGGCGCGCGAATAGACGCGGTTCGGCGCCGTCATCATCATCTCCAGCAGGCGCAGGCACTTGCGGGAAAGGTGCACCGGGCGGCCGTCGACGCTGACCGCCAGGTTGGTCGGGTCGAACTCGATGCCGCCATGGACCAGCTTGCGGCTGACGACGCGGCCGCGGCGGCGGGCCACCAAGGCCTTCAGCCGCGCCTCCACCTCGCGCAGGGCGAAGGGCTTGACGAGGTAGTCGTCGGCGCCGCAGTCGAAGGCCGCCAGCTTGTCGTCGAGCACGTCGCGCGCGGTGAGGATCAGGATGGGCACGTCCCGCTTCGCCTCCTGCCGCAGCTTGCGGCACAGGCAGAGGCCGTCCATGCCGGGCAGGCCGAGGTCGAGCACGATGGCGTCGAACTCCTGCGAGACGGCCAGGTGCATGCCGGAGACACCGTCGCGCGCCATGTCCACGATATTGCCGCGCCCCTCAAGGAACTCGTAGAGGTTGGTGGCGATGTCGAGGTCGTCCTCGACGATCAGGACGCGCATGGTTTCACCGACAGGCTAGCCGCGCAGCTTGAAGCGCTGGATCTTGCCCGTCGCCGTCTTCGGCAGCTCGGCGACGAAGTCAAGCCAGCGCGGATACTTGTAGGGCGCCAGCTTGTCCTTGACGTGCTGCTTGAGCTGGTCGGCCAGCGCGTCGGAGGACTCGACGCCGGGCTTGAGCACGACGAAGGCCTTCGGCTTGACGAGCTGGTCGGTGTCGGCGTGCGCGACGACGGCGGCTTCCAGCACCGCTTCATGGGTCATCAGCGCCGCCTCGACCTCGAAGGGCGAGACGTAGATGCCGGAGACCTTGAGCATGTCGTCGGTGCGGCCGCAGTACTGGTAGTAGCCGTCGGCGTCGCGGGTGTACTTGTCGCCGCTGCGCGTCCACTCGCCCATGAAGGTGTTGCGCGATTTCTCGCGGTTGTTCCAGTACATGATGGCCGACGACGGGCCGTTGATCTGCAGTTCGCCGATCTCGCCGTCGGCCACCGGCTGGCCGTCCTCGCCGATGAGGCGGATGTCGTAGCCGGGCACCGCCTTGCCGGTGGTGCCGTAGCGCACCTCGCCGGGGCGGTTGGAGAGGAAGATGTGCAGCATCTCGGTGGAGCCGATGCCGTCGAGGATCTCGACGCCGAAGTGCTCGGTCCAGCGCTTGCCGATATCCGCCGGCAGCGCCTCGCCGGCCGAGGTGCACATGCGCAGGCGCAGCTCCTCCTTCTTCGGCAGCTCGGGGCTGACGAGCAGCGCGGCATACAGCGTCGGCACGCCGTAGAAGATGGAAGGCTTGTGCTCGCGCAGGCGCTTGAACACCGCCTGCGGCGTCGGCCGCTCGGCCATCAGCACGGCGGTGGCGCCCACCGACATCGGGAAGGTCATGCCGTTGCCGAGTCCGTAGGCGAAGAACAATTTGGCCGCCGAATACACCAGGTCGTTTTCCTGGATGCCGAGGATCGGCCGCGCATACAGCTCGGCGGTCTGGATCAGGTGCGAGTGCAGGTGCACCGTGCCCTTCGGCGAGCCGGTGGAGCCGGAGGAATACAGCCAGAAGCACATGTCGTCGCAGGTGGTCTCCGCCGGCGCGAATTGCGCCGGGGCCTTGGCCATCAGGTCGGACAGGAGCAGTCTGCCCTTGCCGTCTTTGCCGGAGACGATGATGTGCCTGAGGTGCTTGTGCTTGCCGACGATGCTCTCGAACTGCGGCCACAGCGCCTCGGAGACGACCAGGGCGCGGGCGCGCGAATCGCCCAGCATGAAGTCGTAGTCGTTCGCGGTGAGCAGGGTGTTGGCGGCGATCGGCACGACGCCGGCCTGGATGGCGCCGAGGAAGGCGGTCGGAAAGTCGATGGTGTCGAGCAGGCACAGCATGATGCGACTCTCGGCCTCGATGCCGAGGCCGGCGAGCACGTTGCCGAAGCGGTTCGCCCGCTCCGCCAGATCGTTGTAAGTGTAGCTGCCGGCGTCGTCGATGAAGGCGGTCTTGGCGCCGCGCCCGGCCTGCAGGTTGCGCTGGATCAGATCCCAGGCGGCGTTGTAGTCGCGCGGCACCGTGACGCGCGGCGGTGAAAAACGGTGATCGGCCGTGGAAAGCTGCGGCATGTCCTGCTCCTCCTTTTTTTCGCAGGTCGGACTGAAGCCCGACCTATTTCGTGAATTCGATCGCCCCGCCCGGCAGCAGGTAGAGCACGATGGCCTTGCCGCCGGTCACGGTCGGGAAGTGGGCGTGGCCGGCCGGATAGACCAGCCAGCCCTTGCCGCGACCATCGAACTTCGCACCATCATCGAGCGGCATGATCATGTCGATCTCGCCGTTGGTGTGGCGGTGGTGGGGTCCCTTGCAGTCGTCCATCACGACGACATCGACGCTGAAGCCGTGGATGGCGTCGGTAGGCTTGATGACGCGGCCGAACTTGATGCCGCCCGCCTCGCGGTTGCACATCCAGCCGGCAGCGATGGCGTCCTTGCAGGCTTCGAAGATTTTGTTGAACTCGGCGCCGTCGGCCGGAAATTCGGCATTCAGCCTGGCATCGAGCTGGCTGTCCAGCGTCTGGCCGGCGATGCGGCCGGTGACGCCGGCGATCAGGGTGGTGAATTCCTCGACTGTGATATTTCCCATTTCGGATTGGCCCGTATCGACAGTTTGCAGTATAGTGCCAGCGCCAGAACCGCCAGGCAGCAAGAGAAGCTATTTTGGCATGCTTTGAATGGCTCGGCCCTCCGTCGCTGCAGTGTCACCACAGCGACTTTTTGCCAGTATAATGCATAACAACAATATGGCAAGTGTTATATTGCATTGCTGTGTGCTAATATGCCTTCCGATATCAAGCATTTGATCCCGAGGGGGAACATCCAATGACGGCCGAACTGTCCCCGTCCCCTGCCGAGCCGCCGCACGACGACCAGTCCTACCTGCAACAACTGGGTGCCCGCGTCCGGGATGCCCGCACCCGTCACGGCCTGTCGCGCAAGGCGCTGGCGGCCAAGTCCGGCGTCTCCGAGCGCTACCTGGCCCAGCTCGAAAGCGGCCAGGGCAACATCTCCATCCTGCTCCTGCGCCAGGTGTCGGCCGCCCTCGAAACGCCGCTGACCGAACTGCTCAGCGAACGCGACGGCCACCCCATCGAACTGACCCTGCTGATCCAGTATCTGGAGAAGCTCTCGCCGAAGAAGCTGACCCAGGCGAGAGCCATCCTGTCCAGCGCCTTCGGCGAGCAGGATCCCCTCGAACGGCGCCACCGCATCGCTCTCATCGGTCTGCGCGGCGCCGGCAAGTCCACCCTCGGCCGGCGCCTTGCCGAGAGCCTCGGCGTTCATTTCGTCGAACTGGACGACGAGATCGAGCGCGAGGCCGGCGTGCCCGCCTCGGAGATCTTCTCGCTCTATGGCCAGAACGCCTACCGGCGCTTCGAGAAGCGCTGCCTGGAGCGCATCGTCGAGCACCATGAACATGTCGTCATCGCCGCCGGCGGCGGCATCGTCAACGACCCGCCCACCTACGAGTTGCTGCGCTCGGCCTGCTATACCGTATGGATCAAGGCCAGCCCGGAGGAGCACATGCAGCGGGTGATTGCCCAGGGCGACCTGCGGCCGATGACGGGACGCGAGGAGGCGATGGCCGACCTGCGCCGTATCCTCGCGGAAAGAAACGAACTTTATGGCCTGGCCGATGCCATAATTGACACCTCAAACAAAACAGTTGACGCAAGTCAAGAAGAGCTGCAGAATATGTATAATATTTCGACTTAAAGCTCTTGTTGGCACTTTAATGCATCATGTGCCGACGGGGGCTGCAAACCCACGGAGGCACAGAGATGATCACCTACGATACCGACCCATCCCGCTACGCCCACTGGCGACTGAGCTTCGACGGCCCCATCGCCACTCTCACCCTGGACATCCAGGAAGACCGCGGCATCAAGCCCGGCTACAAGCTCAAGCTGAATTCCTACGACCTCGGCGTCGACATGGAACTGCACGACGCCGTGCAGCGCATCCGCTTCGAGCACCCCGAGGTGAAATGCGTCGTCATCACCAGCGGCAAGTCGCGCATGTTCTGCTCCGGCGCCAACATCTACATGCTGGGCCTGTCGACCCACGCCTGGAAGGTGAATTTCTGCAAGTTCACCAACGAGACGCGCAACGGCCTGGAGGATTCCAGCGAGCATTCCGGCCTGAAGTTCCTCGCCGCGCTCAACGGCGCCACCGCCGGCGGCGGTTACGAGCTGGCGCTGGCCTGCGACGAGATCGCCATGATCGACGACCGTTCCACCGCGGTCAGCCTGCCGGAAGTGCCCCTGCTCGGCGTGCTGCCCGGCACCGGCGGCCTCACCCGACTGGTGGACAAGCGCAGGATGCGCCGCGACCTCGCCGACGTGTTCTGCACCACCTCGGAGGGCGTGCGCGCCGAGCGGGCGAAGGAGTGGAAGCTGGTCGACCACATCGCCAAGCCGCAGCAGTTCGAGGAGATGGTCAAGGCGCGCGCCGCCGAACTCGCGAAAAAATCCGACCGCCCCGGCGGCCAGGGCATCAGCCTGACCCCGCTCAAGCGCAAGGACGACGACAAGGGCTACCACTACAACCACGTCGACGTCGAAATCGACCGCGCTTCCCGCACCGCCACGCTGACCGTGACGGCGCCGATGGGCCGCCAGCCGGACGAACTGGAGGAGATCCTCACCCAGGGCGCGCGCTGGTGGCCGCTGGCCGTGGCGCGCGAGCTGGACGACGCCATCCTCATGCTGCGCACCAACGACCTCGACGTCGGCCTGTGGCAGATCAGGACGCGCGGCGACATCGCCGCCGTGCTCGAAGCCGACGCGACCATGGCGAAATTCAAGGACAACTGGTTCGTGCGCGAGACGATCGGCATGCTGCGCCGCTGCCTGCGCCGCCTCGACGTCTCCTCGCGCTCGATGTTCGCCGTGCTCGACGAGGGCTCCTGCTTCGGCGGCCTGTTCTTCGAGCTGGCGCTCGCCGCCGACCGCAGCTTCATGCTGAAGATCGAGGACGATTTCGCGCGCGCGCCGAAGGTGGCGCTGTCGGAAGCCAACTTCGGCCTCTATCCGATGAACAACGGCCTCTCCCGCCTCGCCACGCGCTTCGCCGGCGAGTCCGCCCCGGTGGAGGCCGCCCGCGCCACGCTGGGCAAGATGCTGGAAGCCGACCAGGCCGCCGAACTCGGCCTCGTCACCTTCACGCCGGACGAGCTGGACTGGGACGAGGAAGTGCGCATCGCCATCGAGGAGCGCACGGCGCTGTCGCCCGACGCGCTGACCGGCATGGAAGCCAGCCTGCGCTTCGCCGGCAGCGAGACCATGGACACGCGCATCTTCGGCCGCCTCACCGCCTGGCAGAACTGGATCTTCAACCGGCCCAACGCCGTCGGCGAGGCGGGCGCGCTGAAGGTGTACGGCACGGGCGCCAAGGCCAAATTCAATTGGGAACGCGTATAAACAACGGAGAGACACCATGAGCATCGATTACAGCCAGAAGATACCCAACAACGTCGACCTCGCGTCGAACAAGACCCTGCAGCGCGCCCTCGAGCACTGGCAGCCCGCCTACCTCGACTGGTGGAACGAGATGGGGCCGGACAAGACCACCACCGCCGAGGTGTACCTGCGCACCGCCATCAGCGTCGACCCGAAGGGCTGGGCGCACTTCGATTACGTGAAAATGCCCGAGTACCGCTGGGGCATCTTCCTCGCCCCGCAGGAGGCCGGCCGCACGGTGAACTTCGGCGAGCACAAGGGCCAGCCGGCCTGGCAGGAAGTGCCGGGCGAGTACCGCTCGACCCTGCGCCGCATCATCGTCACCCAGGGCGACACCGAGCCGGCCTCGGTCGAGCAGCAGCGCCACCTCGGCATGACCTGCCCCTCGCTCTACGACATGCGCAACCTGTTCCAGGTGAACGTCGAGGAAGGCCGTCACCTGTGGGCGATGGTCTACCTGCTGCACGCCCACTTCGGCCGCGACGGCCGCGAGGAAGGCGAGGCCCTGCTCGAGCGCCGCTCGGGCGATGCCGACAATCCGCGCATCCTCACCGCCTTCAACGAGAAGACGCCGGACTGGCTGTCCTTCTTCATGTTCACCTTCATCACCGACCGCGACGGCAAGTTCCAGCTCGCCGCCCTGGCCGAGTCCGGCTTCGATCCGCTGGCGCGCACCTGCAAGTTCATGCTCACCGAGGAGGCGCACCACCTCTTCGTCGGCGAGTCCGGCATCAGCCGCATCATCCAGCGCACCTGCGAAGTCATGGCGCAGCACAAGACCGACGACCCCGCCAAGCTGCGTTCGATGGGCGTCATCGACCTGCCGACGCTGCAGAAGTACCTCAACTTCCACTACAGCGTCACCAGCGACCTGTACGGCGCGGAAATTTCTTCGAACGCCGCCTCCTTCTACACCAACGGCCTGAAGGGCCGCTACGAGGAGACCAAGCTCGGCGACGACCACCGCCTCGACACCGCGGAGTACCCGGTGATGGAAGTGGTCGGCGACCGGATCGTCACCAAGCACGTGCCGGCGCTCACCGCGCTCAACGAGCGCCTGCGCGACGACTGGGTGAAGGACGTGCAGGGCGGCATCGACCGCTGGAACAAGGTGCCGGAGAAGCTCGGCATCCCCTTCCGCTTCACGCTGCCGCACAAGGGCTTCCACCGCAAGATCGGCATCTTCGGCGAGCTGCACCTCAGCCCCGAGGGCAAGGTGATTTCGGAGGCCGAGTGGACGCACAAGCACCGCGACTGGCTGCCCACCGAGGAGGACCGCGCCTTCGTACAGTCGCTCATGGGCCGCGTCGCCGAGCCCGGCAAGTTCGCCAACTGGATCGCCCCGCCGGCGCGCGGCATCAACAACCAGCCGGTGGACTTCGAGTACGTGCGCTTCAACTAAAGGAGCGGGAGCGGCAGTCATGACAGAAATCGTCAAGCAGCACCTCATCGACCCGGGCATCTGCATCCGCTGCAACACCTGCGAGGAGACCTGCCCGGTCAAGGCCATCACCCACGACTCGCGCAACTACGTCGTCAAGGCCGAGGTCTGCAACGACTGCCGCGCCTGCGTGCCGCCCTGCCCCACCGGCGCCATCGACAACTGGTTCCCCATCGCGCCGGGCAAGCCCTGGTCGATCGAGGAACAATTCACCTGGGACGAACTGCCTGCGCCCGCCGCCGTGCCGGTGGCGACGGCCATCGCCGAGCCCGAGGACGTCGCGCGCCTGACCTCGGAGGCCACCGCCGGCCAGGGCGGCCCGGTGGCCGCGCCGTGGTCGGCGGAAAAGCCGGCGGTGAACCTCTACAACGAGAAGGGGCCGATCACCGCCACGGTGGCCGGCAACTTCCGTCTCACCGGCGACAAGGCCAGCGCCGACATCCGCCACATCGTGCTCGACTTCGGCGGCGTACACTTCCCGCTGCTCGAGGGCCAGAACATCGGCATCGTCCCGCCCGGCACCGACGCGCAGGGGCGGCCGCACCACGTGCGCCTGTACTCGGTGGCGAGCCCGCGCGACGGCGAGCGCCCCGGCTACCACAACTGCGCGCTGACGGTGAAGCGCGTCACCGAGGACCACGAGAAGAAGCCCGTGAAGGGCGTCTGCTCGAACTACCTGTGCGACCTGAAGAAGGGCGACAAGGTGCAGGTGATCGGCCCCTTCGGGTCGAACTTCCTCATGCCCAACCATGCCGGCAGCTCGCTGATGATGATCTGCACCGGCACCGGCTCGGCGCCGATGCGCGCCATGACCGAGCGGCGCCGCCGGCGCATCGACCTCAAGGAAGGCGGCGAATTGATGCTGTTCTTCGGCGCCCGCGCGCCCGACGAGCTGCCCTACTTCGGCCCGCTGATGAAGCTGCCGAAGGAGTTCATCGACATCAACTTCGCCTTCTCGCGCGTGCCCGGCCAGCCCAAGCAGTACGTGCAGGACCGCATCCGCGAGCGGCACGAAGACGTCTGGCGCCAGATCAACGACGAGAACTGCTACATCTACCTGTGCGGCCTGAAGGGCATGGAGAAAGGCGTCGACGAAGCCTTCCGCGACGTCTGCCGCCAGCACGGCGGCGACTGGGACGCGCTGCTGCCGCAGCTACGCGAGAAGAGCCGCTACCACGTCGAGACGTACTGAGCTTGCCCGCAAAAGTCAGTCCCTGCACTACGGCGACTTCACCTCCACCACCACCTTGCCGGTGGCGTGGCCGGCCTCGACATGGGCCAGCGCCTCGCGCACCTGCGCCAGCGGAAACACCCTGTCGATGACCGGCCTGACGCTGCCTTCCGCGAGCAGGCGGCCGAGCTGCGCCAGTTGCTCGCCGCTCGGGTGCATGAACAGGTATTCGTAGCGCACGCCGTGCCGCTTCGCGAGGCGCAGGGTCTTGCGGCCGAGGAAATCGAGCAGCACGCCGAGAAGCGGATTCAGCCCGAATTCGCGCACCAGCCGGCTGTCCGGCTTGCCGGCGATGCTCACCAGCACGCCGCCGCGCCTGAGCACGGCGAAGGAACGGTGCTGGATGTCGCCGGCCTGCGTGTCGAAGACCAGGTCCTGGCCGCTGACGACGTCCTCGAAGCGCTGCGCCTTGTAATCGATGACGACGTCGGCGCCCAGGCTGCGGGCCAGGTCCGCATTGCGCGCACCGACGGTGGTGGCGACCGTCGCGCCGGCGTGATGGGCGAGCTGGATGGCGAAGCTGCCCACCCCGCCCGAACCGCCATGGATCAGCACCTTCTGCCCGGCTTGCAGTCTGCCGATCTCGAACAGCGCCTGCCAGGCGGTGAGGCCGGCCAGCGGCACCGCCGCCGCCTCGACGTGCGTGAGGTTCGCCGGCTTGGCGGCGGCATCCGCCTCGGCCACCACGGCGAACTCGGCGAAGGCGCCGATGCGCCGCTTGTCCATGCGCGCGAACACCGCGTCGCCGGGCCGGAAGCGCGTCACGCCGGCGCCGACCGCCTTCACCACGCCGGAGAAATCGTTGCCGAGGATGAGCGGAAAGCCGAAGGGGACGATCATCTTCAGCAGGCCGTCGCGGATCTTGAAGTCCACCGGGTTCACGCTGGCGGCATGCACTTCCACCAGCAGCTCGCCCGGCCCCGCCTGCGGCGCCGGCAGTTCGCCCAATTCAACGACGGCGTTGCCGCCGTAGCGGCGGAGGAAGGCGGCTTTCATTTCGAGAGCAGGAATTCCTTCACGATTGCCACCTGGGCCTCGTCGAGGAACATCGGCGCGTGGCCGACGCCGGGGATCTCGGCGATCAGCGCCTTCGGGCCGCGCTTGCCCATTTCCAGGCAGGTCTCGTGCGACAGCAGGTCGGACTCGGCGCCGCGCACCACCAGGGTCGGGCAGCGGATGGCATCGTAGAGTGGCCAGAGCAGCACATCCTCGTCGCTCATCGCCGCCCGGAAGGGCTCGGCGATGCCCGGGTCGTAGACGAACTCGTAGCCGCCGCCGGCCTTCTGCCGCGTGACGTGCTCGGTGAGGTGCTTCCACTGCGCGTCGGTGAGCTTGCCGAAGGGCGCGCTGACGAGGCGGACGTACTGCTCGGCCTCGGCGAAGCTGGCGAACTGCGGTGCGAGGCCGACGTACTCGCCGATGCGCTTCACCGCTGCGGCACTGATCACCGGGCCGACGTCGTTCAGTACCAGGCGCGTGACCGGCGTCTCCGCCTGTGCGGCGAGCGCCATGCCGATCATGCCGCCCATCGAGGTGCCGACCCAGTGCACTTCGTCCACGCCGAGGCGCGCAATCAGCGTCACCATGTCGGCGACGTACTGCTGCACCTGGTAATGGTCCTTGAGGCGCAGCCAGTTGCTGCGGCCGCGGCCGACGACGTCGGGACAGACGACGCGGTAATGCCCGGCCAGCGCCTGCGCCAGGACGTCGAAGTCGCGGCAGTTGCGCGTGAGGCCGTGCACGCAGACCAGCACGCGCGGGTTGTGCGGATCGCCCCACTCGACGTAGGCCATGCGGTGGAGGCCGCCGGGGCTGAGGCACTGGACGGTGTGTTGGCGCATTTCGGTCATGTTAGAACCTATCTCAAGAACCCGGATGGTCGCGGCGCGACCATCCGGGATGGGCTGCTAGGCGCAGCGGCGAAGACAGTGGTCATTCCACGACGAGCCGCTGCAACGACGCAGACCGCCCGGATGGCCACACCCCTCCGGGTTTCCACGAAAACCGCCCATCTGCGGCGTTGCGCTCCTTGCCAAGGGAATGACCCTTGGCGGCGTCGCGCGCCTAGCAGCTGAGCGGTTTTCGTGGAAACGCGATCCATGGGGGTTCTTGAGATAGGTTCTAATCTCCTTTGCCGAAGAGTTTATCGTTAAACTCGGCGCCATGGCTTTCACTCGTCGTCGTCTGCTTTCCGCCGCCCTCGCCGCCTGCGCCGCGCCGCTGTTCGCGCAGCAGGCGCCGGCCCTTCTTCCTCCTTCTAAGGGACGGCGCGTGGTGGTCGTCGGCGGCGGCTGGGGCGGGCTGTCGGCGGCGCGCCACCTGCGCGCGCTGGCGCCGGAACTCGAGGTGGTGCTGCTGGAGCGCAACCCGTCCTTCTTCTCCATGCCGCTGTCGAACAAGTGGCTGGCCGGCCTGGTGGACGAAAGGCTGCTGACGCACGACTACCGGGCCGCGGCGCAGGCCCACGGCTACGCCTTCCTCCAGGCCGAAGCCACTGCCATCGACCGCGACAGGCGCCGCGTGCACACCGCGCAGGGCACGCTCGACTACGACTGGCTGGTGTTCGCCATCGGCATCCGCCACGACTACGCCGCCTGGTTCGGCGAGGAACGCCGCGCCATCGAGCAGGCGAGGCAGAACTACTATTGCGCGTACACGCCGGGCGGGGAGTTCCGCGCCCTCAAGGCCAAGCTGGAGAACTTCAAGGGCGGCGACCTCGTCATGACGATTCCGCCGCCGCCCTATCGCTGCCAACCCGCGCCCTACGAGCGGGCGCTCGTCATCGGGCATCTCTTCAAGACGCGCGCCGTGCCGGCGAGACTGACTTTGCTCGACCCCAACCAGGTCCCGCAGCACTTTGCCGACGTCTTCGAGGAGCAATACAAGGACCAGATCGCCGTCGTGCCCCACGCCCGCGTGAAGTCGGTCGATCCCTTCGCGAAGACCCTCGCCACCGAGTTCGACGACATCCGCTTCGACGACGCCCTGCTCATGCCGCCGCAGCAGGCCGGCGACCTGGCCTGGCAGGCGGGGCTGATCGGCCGCGATGCGCAGGGAAAACCCACCGGCTGGGCGGCGCAGGATCCGCTGCATCTCCACGCCGTCGGCGACGAGCGGGTATTTCTCGTTGGCGACCTGATCGACCGCGCCTCGCCCCTGTTCGGCCACTACCCGAAAAGCGGACACCTGGCGGCGCGCCTCGGCCGCATCGCCGCAGCCGAGATCGCCGCCCGCTCGCGCGGCCAGTCGCCGGAAACGCTGCTGCCGGAGAGCCGTTGCTTCGTCACGGCACGGCTGGCGCCGCAGGAGCTGCTTCGCTTCGACGCGCACTACCGCCTGCGCGGCGACAGGCTGATCGTGCAGACGACGAAGCAGGAGGCCGACTACAACCCGCGCGGGGAGGATGTCGACTGGGCGAAGGGGATGTTCGGAGAACTGTTCGGCTAGTGCCGCGCCCACACCTTGGTGCTGCCGTCCGGCAGCACCAGCAGGGTGTCGAAGAACTCGCGGCGGGCGATGCGCTCGCCGCTGCCCTGGTCGAGGATGATGCAGCCGCTCTCGCAGCTGCCGTCGGCGCCGGTCGGCTCGCGCCCCGGCGCGCCCATCGGCAGGCCCGGCACCGCCAGGCCGCGCGCCTTCGGCTTTTCCTTGAGCAGGTCCTTGATGTCCTCGGCCGGCACGTGGCCCTCGACGAAATACCCCGCCACGCGCGCGGTCATGCGCGATTCGACGTCGGCCGGCACCTTGAAGCGGCGCTTGACCGCGTCGATGTCGTCGGTCTCCTTCACCGTGACCTTGAAGCCGTTCTGGCGCAGGTGTTCGGCCCAGTCGATGCAGGACAGGCAGACCTTCGGCACGAATACCTCCACCGGCGGCAGGGTCTCCGCGCGGGCGAAAAGGGGCGCCGCCAGCGCGGCAAGCAAGGCGATTTTCTTCAGCATGGCTGCATTCTCTTCGAAACTCATTCTCCGTGCCAGTAGCGGCGGCGCGCCGCGCGCTCGAAAGTCAGTCCCGGCGACACGGCGCCGAAGCGCACCGTGATCGCGCCGTCGCGGTCGGTGCGCATCAGTTGCGCACCCGACTCCTCGTAACGCCGCCACACCGCCTCGTTCGGATGGCGGAAGCGGTTGCGGTAGCCGACCGGGAAGATCACCGTGCGCGCCCCCACCGCCGCGAGGAATTCCGGCGTGGACGAGGTGCGGCTGCCGTGGTGCGGCGCCAGCAGCACGTCCGCCCGCAGCCGTTCGCCCTGCCGCTTCGACAGCGCCTGCTCGGAAAGGGTTTCGATGTCGCCGGTGAGCAGCGCGCTGCCATGCGCCGAGGTCAGCTTGAGCACGCAGGACATGTCGTTGCTCTTGCGCCTGGCGGCGTCGTAGGCGTCCGCCTCCGGATGCAGCATCTCGAAGCGCACGCCGTCCCACTCCCAGGCCTGGCCGTCCGCGCAGGGCCGGTGGCCGGGCGCGTCGCGGAAGGGATGGCCCGCCGGCAGCGAACTCATGGTCCACGCCACCGGCAGGCCGTCGATGAGCGACAGCGCGCCGCCGGAATGGTCCTTGTCCTCGTGGGTGAGGACGAGGCCGTCGAGCCGGCGCACGCCGGCGGCGCGCAGGTAGGGCAGCAGGATGCGGTTGCCGCTGTTGGCGTCGGGCGAGAACTGCGGCCCGGTGTCGTAGACGAGGTCGTGCGAAGCCGTCTGCGCATGCACGGCGAGGCCCTGGCCGACGTCGAGCACGGTGAGGCGCAGTTCGCCCGGTGCCGGCCGCGCCGGCGCCACCAGCACCAGCGGCAGCATGAGCACCGCACCGGCACTGCGCGAGGGAAAGCCTTTCGGCAGCAGCAGCCAGACGCAGCCCAGTGTGGCCAATGCCACCGCCCAGGCCGGCGGCGCGTGCTGCTGCCACACCGCCAGCGGCAGTTCGGCCAGCCATTCGACGAAGGCCATCAGCCAATACAGGATCTGGTGCGCCAGCAGCAGGAGCGCATCGAAGGGCAGCACGGCCGCGATCAGCGCCAGGGGCGTGACGACGAGGCTGACCATGGGAATGGCGACGGCGTTGGCCAGCGGCGAGACGAGGGAGAACTGCTGGAACAGCGCCAGCAATGCCGGAATCAGGCCGATCGTCACCGCCCATTGCGCCCGCCCCCACTCCGCCAGCCAGTGGCGCGGCGCCAGGCGCCCGGCGCCGATGTAGAAGAGCAGCGCCACGGCGCCGAACGACAGCCAGAATCCCGCCGACAGCACCGCCCAGGGATCGGCCAGCAGCACCAGCAGGAGCGCCAGCGCCAGCACGCGGCTGCCGGAAGAGGCACGTCCCAGCCACAGCGCCAGCGCCACCCCCGAGAGCATGTACAGCGTGCGCTGCGCCGGCACGCCGAAGCCGGCCAGCAGGCAATAGGCGAAGGCCGTCGCCCAGCCCGCCGCCGCCGCGGCCTTCTGCGCCGGCAGGCGCAACATCAGCGCCGGCCGGCGCCGCCAGACGAACGAGGCCAGCCAGGCGCCGAGCGCCGCCACCATGGTGACGTGCAGTCCCGAAATGCTCATGAGGTGCGAGATGCCGGTGCGCGCGAACAGCTGCCACAGTCCGCCATCGATGGCGCGCTGGTCGCCCACCGCCAGCGCCACCAGCACGCCGGCGTAGTCGTGTTCCGGCAGGGAACGCCGGAAGCGCTCGCGGACCGTCTCGCGCAGGCGCTCGACGGCGTAGCCGGGACGCGGCACGAAGGCCTCGATGCGCCGGTTGTCGTCGGCGTTGCGCACGTAGCCGGCGGCGCGCACGCCGCGCTCGAACAGCCAGGCCTCGTAGTCGAAGCCGTGGGGATTGAGGTTGCCGTGCGGACGCTTCAGGCGCACGGTGAACTGCCAGCGCTCGCCGGCATGCACCTCCTGCAGGGCATGCCACTCCTCGCTTTCCTCCAGGCGCCAGCCGCGGTACCAGGCCAGGGAAATCCTCGACGGCACCGGCGCCCCGGCCTGCTCCACGTCGAAGTCGAAGCGCACGCCGTTCTCGTAGTCCTGCGGCAGTCCGGCGACGACGCCGGTGATGCGGATGTCGCGCCCCTCGCTCTCCGCCGGCAGCGCATCGGCCAGGCGCGCCTGTCCGAGCGCCGCCGCCCAGGCGAAGCCCGCCAGCGCCGCCGCCAGCACCGCCAGCGTCCTCCGGGCGCCGCCATCCGCTTTCCAGGCGGCCAAAGTCAGTCCCGCCGAGGCGGCGGCCAGCCCCGCCAGCAGGCTTCCGCCGGGCAGACCGGGTTGTTGCTGCAACAGCCAGACACCGGCCGCGAAGGCGAGAATTGACATGCGCATAAGCGGATTCTACGGCCTTTGCAGCACCGCGCCGCCGATTCGCTACAATGGCCCAGGAAAAGTCCTGATCGCGATGCGCAAGAAACTCCGCAAAATTCTCCCCGACCACGAGGCCGTCCGCTCAAACCGCTGGCTGGCGCCGTTCGAGAACACCCTGCTTCACCCGCGGCTGTGGCACCTCAACCGCCATTCGGCAGCCGGCGGCGTGGCGGTCGGCCTGTTCTGCGGCCTGATCCCCGGCCCCTTCCAGATGCTTGGCGCGGCGATCTTCGCGGTGGTTTTCCGCGTCAACCTGCCGCTGGCCCTGTTCACGACCTTCTACACCAACCCCTTCACCATCGTACCGTTGTATTTCGCCGCCTACGGACTCGGCCGGCTGGTGCTCGGCGGCGGCGGCGAGTTTGTCCCGCCGCCCGAATGGGGTGCGGAGGGATTGTGGGTGTGGACCCTGGCGCTGATGGACTGGATGGCGCATCTGGGCAAGCCGCTGGCCCTGGGCCTGGTGCTGCTCGCCTCGCTGCTGGCGGCGGCCGGCTACCTCATCGTGCGCGTGGTGTGGCGCTCGTACCTGCTCTGGTCCTGGCGCCAGCGGTGCCGGCGCCGCTCGACGTCCCGGCCGGACTGACTTTTCAACTGACCCGATAGCGCCGGATATCCCCCTGCAGTACGGCAGCGAGTTGCTCCATCCTGCGCGCAGTCGCCGTGCTGGCTGCCACCGCGGCATTGTTCTCCTCGGCCATCTGGGCAATCCGTTCGACGTTGGCGGCAATCTCCGCGCTTGCCGAGCTTTGCTCGCGCAAGGCCAGGGAAATGTCGCTGACGGAGCTCACCACGCGCAGGGCGCCCGCCTTGATGCGCTCCATCGCCTCGCCGGCGCGCGTGGCCAGCTCGACGCCTCCGGTGACCCGCTCGACGCCGGCATTCATGCTCTCCACCGCCTGATTGGTGCCGTTCTGGATCGAGTCGATCATGGCGGCGATGTCCTGCGTCGACTTCGTCGTGCGCTCGGCCAGCTTGCGCACTTCGTCGGCCACCACGGCGAATCCCCGGCCGGACTCGCCCGCCCGGGCCGCCTCGATCGCCGCGTTCAAGGCCAGCAGGTTGGTCTGGTCGGCAATGTCCTTGATGACGTTTACGATTTCCGAGATGCGACCGGACTGCCGGCCGAGTTCCTCGATCAATTGCGCCGACTGCTCGACGGAGGCGGCGATCTGCTTCATTTCGGCGACCGTCCGGTGCACGACCTCGCTGCCCTCGTCCGAAAGCGCCCCGGATTCCGTCGAGATTTCATGCGCCTGCCTTGCATGCTCGGCGATCTGGTCGATGCCGACCGTCGTCTGCTCGACGGCGGCGGCCATCGAGGACGCCGCCTCGCTCTGCTTCTGCGAGCCGCTGTGGATCTGCGAGGAGGATGCGGCCAGTTCGCCGGCCGCGGCGGTAACGTCGCCGGCGCTCGCCTGGACCCTGCCGATCAGCTCGTTGAGGGATTGCGACATCGAATTGAACCCTTCCCCGACGGCAGCCAGCTCGTCGCGGGCGACCAGTTCGACGTGCGTGGTCAGATCGCCCGCCGCGATCCGTGCCGCGGCATCGGACAGGCGGCGCACCTCGCCGGTCACGGCCAGATAGGAACCGATCGACAGGTACCCGCAGACCAGGATGACCAGCATGGCGATGCCAAGGCTCAGGTAGAGCTGGCCATTGAGGCGGACGATGCGTGCCGCGATCAGCTGGTCGATCGTCGGAAACAGGGTGTTCGCCAGTTGCGCATAGCCGGTGTCGATGGCCTCGGTCGCCTTGCCGAAGAAATGCTCCGCCGGGGTGCTCAGCCGCCCGGTGGTCAATTCGCCTTGCGTCACCACGACGACTTCGCCGGCGCCGCCGACGAACTTCTGCCGGAACTCGTCCATCGCCGGCTTGATCAGCGGATTGTATTTCTCGGAACGGGCCAGGGCGGCCAGCAGGTCGGTGGTCATCTTGTCGAGCACGCCGAGGCGCGTGGAGAACTCGTGCCGCTCGTCCTCCGTGACGGCCTTTCTCGTCAGCACCCCGTTGCCGGCGCCGCGAATGACCGCCAGCCGCTCGAGGGTCTCCGGCATGACGAACACCGCCGTATTGGCCAGGTAGTAGGAATCCAGGTCGGGATCCATCACCAGGCCGCTGCTTTCGCCGATGCCCGTGACGATCTGCATGACCCCTTGCACGACTGAGGTGTGCGCGGAAAAACTGGCCGGACCGGTCATCTCCGCCCACTCCTTCGCCAGCGCCGTCCATTCATCCTTCAGCCGCTGCCACGCTTCCTGCTGGCCGACGATGTCGCCGTGCCTGAGCATGGCGGCATCGGCGCCGGCAAATGCCTGGGAAATCTCGGTTGCCTTGGCCGCCACCTTATCCTTCATCTGGGCGTTGCCCGCCAGCACGCCGTTGGCCATGCCGCGGTGCTGCTGCACCAGTTGTATGAGGCCGAGCATGGGCTTGATCGCTTCGGCGCCGGACAGCTCGCGTTCGCTCTGGCTCAGCGAGGCGCGCAGGTGGAAAGCCGTGATCACGAGAAGATAGGCGATGGCCAGGAGGGCGACCGATCCGATCAGGCCGAATTTGTAGGGATAGCGGAGACGGTTCATCAGGGCGACCGCCGGCAGGAACAGGGCATTCATTCTTTTTTTCCGTTTTTTAAGGTCCGGTTTCCGAGGACGTAACAGGACTCGTAACGGCGCCCGCCGCACGAACTTGAGCCGGGATCGCCGGATCGGGCGGGAATAATTCTTTAGTTTTGAATTGTTTACGCTGCGACCGGCGGCCGCAGCATCCCGTCGTCGAGGGTCAGCGTGCGTTGCGCCTTGGCGGCAAGCTGCAGGTCGTGGGTGACGATGATGAAGCTGGTGCGGTGGGATTCGTTGAGCGCCAGCATGAGGTCGAAGACGGCCTCCGCCGTGTGGCGGTCGAGGTTGCCGGTCGGCTCGTCGGCCAGCACGCAGGCCGGTTGCGTCACCAGCGCGCGCGCCACCGCCGCCCGCTGGCGCTCGCCGCCGGAGAGTTCGCCGGGCGTATGGCCGAGCCGATGCGCCAGGCCGACCTCCGTCAGCATGGCCGCCGCGCGCGCCTCCGCCTCGGCGCGCGGCAGGCGCCGGATCAGCAGCGGCATGGCGACATTCTCCAGAGCGCTGAATTCCGGCAGCAGGTGGTGGAACTGGTAGACGAAGCCGAGGGCCTCGTTGCGCAGGCGGCCGCGCTCGGCCTCCCCCACTTTGGTCAGCTCCCGGCCGAGCAGGCTGATGCTGCCGGCCGTCGGCGCGTCCAGCCCGCCGAGCAGATGCAATAGCGTGCTCTTGCCCGAGCCGGAGGCGCCGACGATGGCGACCCGCTCGCCGCGGGCGATGTCGAGGTCGATGCCGTGCAGCACCGGCACCTCGACCTTGCCCTGGAGGTAGGTCTTCTTCAGGCCGCGGCAGGAAAGAATGGATTCACTCATAGCGCAGGGCTTCAGCGGGGTTCACGCGCGAGGCGCGCCAGCTCGGGTACAGCGTCGCCAGCAAAGTCAGTGCGAAGGACACGGCGGCGATGATGCCGACGTCGCGCCACTGCAGGTCGGAGGGCAGCTCGGAGATGTAGTACACCTCCTTGGCGAGGAACTGGGTGTTGAACAGCCGCTCGATGGCCGGCACCACCACGTCGATGTTGAGCGCCAGCGCGACGCCGCCGGCCAGCCCGAGCGCCAAACCTATTGTGCCGATCAGCGCGCCCTGCACGATGAACACCTGCATGATGCTGCCCGGGCTCGCCCCCAGCGTGCGCAGGATGGCGATGTCGGACTCCTTGTCGGTCACCGCCATCACCAGCGTGGACACGATGTTGAAGGCGGCCACGGCGACGATCAGCAGCAGGATGATGAACATCACGTTCTTCTCGATCTGCACGGCGCGGAAGAAGTTGGCGTGGCTGCGCGTCCAGTCGGCGATGAAGACGTCGGCCTCGACCAGCGGCAGCAGCTCGCGCGCCACGCGCGGCGCGGCGAAGAGATCGTCGAGCTTGAGGCGCACGCCGGAGACGCGATCCTCCATGCGGTAGAGCGCCTGCGCGTCGGCGAGGTGGATCAGCGCCAGGCCCGAGTCGTACTCGTACATGCCCGCCTCGAAGATGCCGACCACCCTGAACTGCTTCAGGCGCGGCAGGATCGCCGCCGGCGTCACCAGCCCCTGCGGCGCGATCAGCGTCACCTTGTCGCCGGTGAACACCTGCAGCGCCCGCGCCAGCTCGCCGCCGAGGATGATGCCGAACTCGCCCGGCTTGAGCAGCTGCATCGAGCCGCCGCGCATGTGGCGGTTGAACTCGGCCACCTGCTCCTCGGCGTCCGGCAGGATGCCGCGCACCAGCGCGCCGCGCACCGTCTGGTCGAAGGACAGCATGCCCTGCGCCGCGACGTAGGGCGCCGCCGCCAGCACCGACTTGTGCTTCGACGCCTGCTCGGCCACCTGCTGCCAGGCCGCCAGCTCGCCGCCGCGGCCGGAAATCTGCACGTGCGAGGCGACGCCGAGGATGCGCGTGCGCAGCTCCTTCTGGAAGCCGTTCATCACCGACAGCACGACGATCAGCGCCATCACGCCGAGCGCAATGCCGCACATCGAGATCAGCGAAATGAAGGAGATGAAATGGTTGCGCCGCTTGGCGCGCGTGTAGCGCAGGCCGATGAAGAGTTCATACTGCATAGGGTCGCTATGTTAACATTCCTTGGATGATTCATCTCGTCGTTCCGGGCCTGCTCTGGCCCAAGGATTCCATCGCCGAGGTCACGCGCGGCCTCGAACTGCCCGCCCTGCATGCCCTCCTCGGCCGCGGCCGCCGCATGCGCCGGCCCGCCGTGCCGGCGGAGCGCTGGCTGTGCGAAGCCTTCGGCATCGCGGGCGAGGAACTGCGAGAATTACCCATCGGCGCGCTGCGCCTGCTCGGCGAGGGCCGCGACCCCGGCAAGGATGCCTGGCTGTGCGCCGACCCGGTGCACCTGCGCTTCTCGCGCAACACCCTGGTCGTCGATGCGGCCGGGCCGGATCTCGGCATGGACGAGGCGGCCCAACTCGCCACCGCCCTGAACGACCACCTCGCCGATTTCGGCGAATTCCTCGCCCCGCATCCGCGCCGCTGGTACCTGCGCCCGAGGAAACCGCCGCGCATCGCCACGCATCCGCCCGCGGCGGTCGCCGGGCGCACGCTCGAGCCCTTCCTGCCGCAGGGCGAGGAGGCGCGCGACTGGCGGCGCCTCATCAACGAGGCGCAGGTGCTGCTGCACAACCATCCGCTCAACACCGCGCGCGAGGCCGCCGGACGGGCAACGGCGAACAGCCTGTGGCCCTGGGGCGCCGGCATCCTTCCGGACACCGCCAAGGCGCCCGCTCCGCACGTGCACGCCGACCAGCCGCTGGCGCTGGGCCTGGCGAAACTCGCCGGCGCGCCTGCCACACCGCTGCCGGCCGGCGCCGGCGACGCCGTGCCGCACAGCCTGACTTTCCTGGAAACCCTTGAGGCGCCCGCCCAGGGCCTGGATGCCGCCGCCTGGCGCACTGGACTGGCCGAATTGGAGGCGCGCTGGTTCGCACCGATGCTCGCCGCGCTGAAGGCGCGCCGCACCCACGGCCTGCGCCTGACCGTCCTCGGCGACGACGCCGTCGTGGACGTCACGCTGGATGCCGGCGACCTGTGGCAGTTCTGGCGCCGGCCGAAAACGCTCGCGGACTTGCTTGCATGACGCGCATACTGACGCGAAAAACATCGCAAGTCGCGCGCGAGCGCCTCGAATACGCCGGCGTGCATCCGCTGCTCGCGCGCCTCTACGCCGCGCGCGGCGTCAGTCGGGCGGAAGAGCTCGACACCGCGCTCTCCACCCTGCTCGATCCCGCGCAGCTGAAGGGCGCAGACGAGGCGGCCCGGCTCCTCGCCGACGCCATCGCGGCGAAACGCCGCCTGCTCATCGTCGCCGACTACGATTGCGACGGCGCCACCGCCTGCGCCGTCGGCGTGCGGGCACTCTCCGCTTTCGGCGCCGACGTCTCCTACCTGGTGCCCAACCGCTTCGACTACGGCTACGGCCTGACGCCGGAGGTGGTGCGCCTCGCTGCCGCATCTGGCAAATTCGGAAAGCCCGACGTGATCATCACGGTCGACAACGGCATCGCCAGCGTCGAGGGCGTCGCCGAGGCGAAGCGGCTCGGCATCGCCACCCTCGTCACCGACCACCACCTGCCCGGCGACGAACTGCCGGCGGCCGACGTCATCGTCAACCCGAACCAGCCCGGCTGCGGCTTCCCGAGCAAGTCCATCGCCGGCGTCGGCGTGATGTTCTACGTCATGCTGGCGCTGCGCGCCGAACTGCGGAAGCGCGGCGCCTTCGCCGTCAGCCCCGAGCCGAACCTCGCCGCCCTGCTCGACCTCGTCGCCCTCGGCACGGTGGCCGACGTAGTGAAGCTCGACCGCAACAACCGCATCTTCGTCGCACAGGGTCTCGCCCGCATCCGCCAGGGCAAGCTGCAGCCCGGCCTGCGCGCCCTCTTCCGCGTCGCAGGTCGAGAATCGGAGCGCGCCAGCACCTTCGACCTCGGTTTCGCTCTGGGGCCGCGCCTGAACGCCGCCGGCCGGCTCTCCGACATGTCGCTCGGCATCGAGTGCCTGATTACCGACGACCTCGGCCGGGCACTGAACATCGCGCAGCAGCTCGACCAGTTGAATCGCGAGCGGCGCACGATCGAGGCCGACATGCAGGAACAGGCCCTGGCCATTCTCGACAACATCGAGGCCGCCGAGCGCGCCAGCCTCGCCCTCTACGATCCGGCCTGGCACCAGGGCGTCATCGGCATCCTCGCCTCGCGCGTGAAGGACAAGCTGCACCGCCCGGTGATCGCCTTCGCCCGCGGCAACGCCGGCGAGTTGAAGGGCTCGGGCCGCTCGATTGCCGGCCTGCACCTGCGCGACGCCCTCGACCTGGTGTCGAAGCAGGCGCCCGGCCTGCTGCTGCGCTTCGGCGGCCACGCCGCCGCGGCGGGACTGACTTTGCGCGAGGAAAACCTGGAGCGCTTCGAAGCCTTGTTTGAAGACGTCGTGCGCGGCCTGGTCAGCCCGGCCGACCTCACCCGCACCATCGAGACCGACGGCCCGCTCGAGGCCGGCTGGATGTCGCTCGAATCGGCCCGCCTGCTCGAAGGCGAAATCTGGGGCCAGGGCTTCCCGGCGCCGGTCTTCAGCGACGAGTTCGACGTGGAAAAGCAGCGCATCCTCAAGGACCGCCACCTCAAGCTCACCCTGCGCAAGGGCGCCGCCCGCTTCGAGGCCATCCAGTTCAACTTCGCCGAGAGCGTCCCGTCCAACGTGCGCGCCGCCTACCGCCTCGCAGTCAACGAATTCAACGGCCTCGCCAGCGTGCAGCTCGTCGTCGAGCACCTCGAAACGCTCTGAATAACCGCTAGGTGAATAGTGTCGTGGGTCAACGACACTTGCGGACGAAAATTTTTTGAACCATATTTTATATATACACACTCGAAGATTGGCTCGCCATCATGAAAACCAGATTGACTTTTGCCATGGGATGCCTGGCCCTGCTGACCGCCTGCGAACCCGTTTCCGTCACCATGCTCGGCATCGGCGCCGGTGCCGGCGTCGGCCATCATCTCGGCGGCATCGCCTACAAAACGTTCTCCGAACCCCAGACCAGAGTCAAGAAGGCCACGCTCGCAGCGCTCAAGCGCATGGCGATCAAGGTCGAGGGCTACGAGAAGATCGACAACGGCGAAATGATCAAGGCGAAGGCGGCCGATCGCAACATCGAGATCGAACTGGAGGCGCTGACGCCCAACACCACGCGCATGCGCACCGTCGCCCGCAAGGACGGCGGCCTGCTCGTCGACTCCGCCACGGCGGTGGAGATCATCACCCAGACCGAACGCGCACTCGGTACATAAAAACCCCAAGGAGAGCATCATGAGACTCAAACGACTTGCTGGGCTTTCCCTCGCCGCAGCGCTGTTCGGCGCGGCCCATGCCAGCAGCACGGCCACGACGGCAACCACCGCGGCTGCAACAACAAGCGCAGGCACGACGACAACCGCCACCCCCGCCACAAGCAGCACGGTCAGCAACCGGCTGACCGCGTCCTACGCCTCTTTCGCCGGTTCGACGGAAAACTCGGCCTCGCTGGTGAACGGGCTGCGCACAGGAAGCGCGATCACGCTGAACCCGGCGGGCACGACGACCACGACCACCGTCCCCGCCGACGGCGGCGCCGTGACGTTCACCCCGCCGACGCGGCCCATGGGCTACGGCAACGTCCGCATCGCCCTCTCCCTCGCCCAGACGCAGCTAGCCAGCCAGGGCATCACCCAGCCGACGCCGCAGCAACTGCAAACCGCACTGATGGGCACATCACAGACCTCGCCCGCCGGCACGACGACGCAGACACAGGGCATCCTGCAAATGCGTGCCGACGGCATGGGCTGGGGCCAGATCGCCAACTCCATGGGCTTCAAGCTCGGCGCCGTGATGAGCGGCCGCGCGCCTGCCGCCGCATCGACCACCACGGCCACGACCAACGCAACCGTCTCCGGCAACGGCCATTCCCGTTCGGGTACGACGACGGCCTCCGGCGGCAACCATTCCCGTTCGGGCACCACGACAGCCGCCGGCACGAGCCAATCCCGCTCGGGTACGACCACTGCCTCGGGTCACGGCAGGAATTCCGGCATCGTCACCGCATCCAGCGGCGCCGGCGGGGCAATGTCTACCGGCCATGGCCGCGGCGGCAGTTCGGGCATCGTTACCACGGCCGGCGGAGGCAGCGGAGTCGTCTCCGCGGCCGGCCACAGCGGCGCCAACGCCTCCGGCGTTGTCACTGCCCAAGGCAGCGGACACGGCCAGGGGGCTGGCGGCGGCCAGGGCAAGGGCAGCGGCAAGCACTGAAGCCTTCCGACGGGCCGGAAACTCCTGTCCGCCGGACTCCCCGGAAGCATCGGAACCAGCGCACACGGCTGCAGGGCCGAAGTTCACTTCCTCTGCGGCAGCAGCACGGTCGCCAGCGCGCCGAGGATCAGCGCCGCACCGGCAAGCTCGTTCCACCCCGGCTGCTCGCCGAGCAGCCACATGCCGCCCAGCACGCCGATCACCGGCGTGATCAGCGAGCTCAGCGAGGACACGGCCACCGGCACCATCAGCACGATGCGGTTCCACGCCCAGTAGCAGAACATGAAGGCGACGAGGACGTTGTAGACGAAGCCGAGGCACGGCCCGAGGCCGACCGCGCGCCATTCGCCGGCTTCGAGCGCAAGCGCCGCCGCGAGCACCGGCGCCGCGCCGATCAGCATGGCCCAGCCGGTGAGCATGGTGGTCGGCATCTTCAGCGCGAAACGCTTGAGCAGCACGACGCCGAGCCCCCAGGACATCGCCGCGCCGAGCATGCACAGCACGCCGAGCGGCGCTTCGCCCAGTTGCACCCTGTACGAGCCCATCAGCGCCGCAACCCCGGCCAGGCCCAGCGCCAGGCCCAGCGCGCGGCGCAGGTTCAGGCGTTCGCCCAGCAACCACACCGAGAAGGCAACGCTCCACAACGGCATGGTGTAGCCGAGCAGGGCCGCCCGCCCCGAGGGCATCAGACCGACGCCGTAGATCATCAGCACGTTCCAGCCGACCATGTTGGTCGCCGCCAGCAGCACCAGCTTGCCGAAGGCGCCCGGCGGAATGCGCCACGACTGGCCGTCGAGTCGGCCGATCAGCATCACGCCGAGGCCGCCCAGCAGCAGGCAGCTGCCGCGGAAGGTGAGCGGCGGCACGTCGCGCAGGACGATCTTCATGATCGGCCAGTTGAGGCCCCAGCCGAGCGCCAGCAGGGCGAGGAGGACCAGGCCGAAACGGGACAGGCGGGCGCGTTCTTCACTCATGTCGGAGCGCGGCAGGTGCCGCGAAGCCTGTATAATTCATTGTTTTCGAAAGTCTAGCATCAACATGGAAGCCGAACGCCTCAACAGCCTCGCCAATCGCCTCTCGGACCTCTCCGCACGGGAGCAGGATCTGCGGAGGTATCTTTGACTTCGACGCCAAGCAGTCGAAGCTGAACGAAGTCTCCCGGGCCCTCGAGGACCCGGCCGTCTGGAACGATGCCGAGCGCGCCCAGGAGCTGGGCCGCGAGAAGAAATCCCTCGAAGGCGTCGTCGTCGCCCTCACCGACATCGACCAGAACCTGCGCGATTCGCGCGAACTGTTCGAGATGGCGCGCGGCGAGAACGACGACGACACGCTGGAGGCGGTGGAGGCCGACGCCGCCGGCATCGAGCAGCAGGTGGCGGCGCTCGAGTTCCGCCGCATGTTCTCCAACCCCGCCGACCCCAACAACTGCTTCCTCGACATCCAGGCCGGCGCCGGCGGCACCGAGGCGCAGGACTGGGCCTCGATGCTGCTGCGCATGTACCTGAAGTACTGCGAGCGCAAGGGTTTCCAGGTCGAGGTGCTGGAAGAATCCGACGGCGAAGTGGCCGGCATCAAGACCGCCACGCTCAAGCTCACCGGCGAATACGCCTACGGCCACCTGCGCACCGAGACCGGCATCCACCGCCTGGTGCGCAAATCGCCCTACGATTCCAATGCGCGGCGCCACACCTCCTTTGCCAGCGTCTTCGTCTACCCCGAGGTCGACGACTCCATCGAGATCGAGATCAACCCGGCGGATCTGCGCATCGACACCTTCCGCGCCTCGGGCGCCGGCGGCCAGCACATCAACAAGACCGATTCGGCGGTGCGCATCACGCACGCCCCCTCCGGCATCGTCGTGCAGTGCCAGAACGACCGCTCGCAGCACCGCAACAAGGCCGAGGCCATGGCCATGCTGAAATCGCGCCTCTACGAGGCCGAGCTGAGGAAGCGCCAGGCGGCGGCGCAGCAGATGGAGGATGCCAAGACCGACATCGGCTGGGGCCACCAGATCCGCTCCTACGTGCTCGACCAGTCGCGCATCAAGGACCTGCGCACCAACGTCGAGATCGGCAACACCCAGTCGGTGCTCGACGGCGATCTCGACCCATTCATCGAAGCCAGCCTGAAACAGGGCGTCTAAGGAAACAACATGAGCGAACAAACCCCGCTGCCCCAGGACGAGAACCAGATCATGGCCGAGCGCCGCGAGAAGCTGGCGAAGCTGCGCGCCGAAGGCGTCGCCTTCCCCAACGACTTCCTGCGCGAGAACACCGCCGAGAAGCTCGACGAGCTCTACGGCGAGAAAAGCCGCGAGGAACTCGAGGCCCAGCCGGTCGACGTCTGCGTCGCCGGCCGCATCATGCTGAAGCGCGTCATGGGCAAGGCCTCCTTCGCCACCGTGCAGGACCTCTCCGGCCGCATCCAGCTCTACGTCAGCAACGACGGCACCGGCGAGGCGGTGCACGCCGCCTTCAAGCACTGGGACATCGGCGACATCGTCGGCGCGCGCGGCACGCTGTTCAAGACCAAGACCGGCGAGCTGACCATCAACGTCACCGAGCTGCGCCTGCTCACGAAATCGCTGCGCCCGCTGCCGGAGAAGTTCCACGGCCTCACCGACACCGAGCAGAAGGTGCGCCAGCGCCACCTCGACCTGATCACCAACGAGCGCGCGCGCTGGGTCTTCGCCGCCCGCTCGCGCCTGGTGGCCTCGATCCGCAACTACATGAGCGGCCACGGCTTCCTCGAGGTCGAGACGCCGATGATGCACGCCATCCCCGGCGGCGCCTCGGCCAAGCCCTTCAAGACCCACCACAACGCGCTCGACATGGAGCTGTTCCTGCGCATCGCGCCGGAGCTCTACCTGAAGCGCCTGGTGGTCGGCGGCTTCGAGAAGGTGTTCGAGATCAACCGCAACTTCAGGAACGAAGGCATCTCGACTCGCCACAACCCCGAGTTCACAATGATGGAGTTCTACGAGGCCTACTCGGACTACAAGCTCCTCATGAACTTCACCGAAGGCCTGCTGCGCCACGCCGCGCGCGAGGCGCTCGGCACCGAGACCTTCGAGTACCAGGGCCGCACGCTGGACTTCGCCAGGCCCTTCGCCCGCATGACGGCGGTGGAAGCGATCCACAAGCACCATCCGGGCTACACGCTCGAGCAGCTCAACGACCGTGCCTGGCTCGCCGCCAAGCTGAAGGAGCTGCACATCGAGCCGAAGCATGGCGCCACCCTGGGCGAGCTGCAGCTCACCCTGTTCGAGGAGACCACCGAGAGCGAGCTGTTCGAACCGACCTACATCGTCGACTGGCCGGCCGAGGCCAGCCCGCTCGCCCGGCGCAGCGACAAGAATCCGGAAATCGCCGAACGCTTCGAGCTCTACATCGCCGGGCGCGAAATCGCCAACGGCTTCTCCGAGCTGAACGACCCGGAGGACCAGGCGGCGCGCTTCCTCGAGCAGGCCAAGGCCAAGGAGGCCGGCGACGAGGAGGCCATGTACTATGATGCAGACTACATCCGCGCGCTGGAATACGGCCTGCCGCCGACCGCCGGCTGCGGCGTCGGCATCGACCGCCTGGTCATGCTGCTCACCGACAGCCCGAGCATCCGCGACGTGATCCTCTTCCCGCAGCTGCGGCGGGAAGTGTAAGGAGTTGTTTCAGGCGTCAGCCCAGGCTCGGCCGATGCGTTAATCTTGCTGAAGTTTTCATAGGAGACCCGCATGGAAGCCCAAGTCACCGGCAATAAACTGCATCCCCTTCTCTGGGTCGCCGCCGTCGCGGTGATCATCCTCTCGGCGGCGGGCGTCGCCGCCATCTTCGGCGTCATCCCGACTGTCGGGAGCTCCTCGAAGCAGGCCGAGCCGGTCGCCGCCGAGCCTGCGCCTGCGACTGCGCCGGCCACCGCAACCAAGCCCGCCGAGCCGGCCCCGGCCAGGAAAGTGGCTGCCGCCAAGCCGGCGGAGAGCAAGCCTGCGCAAAAGGCCGCGTCGCAGCCCGCCCCGGCGCCGGCCATCTGCGCCAACTGCGGCACGATCGAATCGGTGACCGAAAAAACGCAGAAAGGCGAAGGCACCGGCATCGGCGCCGTGGCCGGCGGCGTCGCCGGCGCCGTGCTCGGCAGCCAGGTCGGCAAGGGCAGCGGCAAGACCGCGGCCACGGTGATCGGCGGTGTCGGCGGCGCCGTCGCCGGCCATCAGGCCGAGCGTTACATCCGCAAGACGAGCAAGTGGGAAATCATCGTACGCTTCGAGGACGGCACCGCCCGCGAATTCGATGTCGACACCCAGCCCGTCTGGCGCGTCGGCGACAAGGTGAGGGTGGAAAACAACGTCATCACCGCGCGATAAGTTGCCGCGCCCCATCGAACCGGCCGCGCCGTCCTTCCGTGACGGCGCGGCCTTCAGCGAAAGCTACGGCGACACCTACTGGTCGCTGGATGGCGGGCTCGACGAGACCCGCCATGTCTTTCTCTCCGGCAACGACCTCCCCGCGCGCTGGCAGGCGCGCGGGCAATTCGTCATTCTCGAGACCGGCTTCGGCACCGGGCTGAACTTCCTCTGCACGTGGCAGCGCTTCCGCGAGACGGCGCCGGCCGGCGCGCGCCTGCATTACCTCTCGGTCGACAAGCATCCCTTCCGCCGTGTCGACCTGCAGCGCCTCTATGGCCTGTGGCCGGAACTGGCGCCGCTCGGTGCCGAACTTCTCGAGCGCTATCCGCCGCTGATTCCCGGCTTCCACCGCGTGCACCTCGACGGCGGCCGCGTCGTCCTCACCCTGCTCTTCGGCGAAGCGGCGGACATGCTGGCGCGGGCCGAGGCGCGCGTCGATGCCTTCTTCCTCGACGGCTTCGCCCCTGCGCGCAACCCCGACATGTGGAGCGAAGCGCTGTTCGCGCAACTGGGACGGCTGGCCGCGCCGGGCGCCAGCTTCGCCACCTACAGCGCCGCCGGAAAAGTCAGTCGCGGCATGACGGCGGCCGGCTTCGCCGTCGAGAAGCAGGCGGGCTTCGGTCGCAAGCGCGAGATGCTGCGCGGCCGCCTTGGCGGCACGGCGGAACCGGAAACAACGAGGGAGCGCCGCGCCCTCGTCATCGGCGGCGGCATCGCCGGCACGCTCGTCGCCGAGCGTCTCGCCGCACGCGGCTGGGCCGTCGACCTCGTCGAGCGGCGCGACGGCCTGGCGCGCGAGACCTCGGGCAACCCGGCCGGCGTGCTGCAGCCGGTGCCCTCCGCCGACGGCAACCGCCTGTCGCGCCTGACGCTGGCCGGCTTCCACTACGCCCTGCGCCGGCTGCAGGAATTCTCGGCTGACCCGAAGCTCATCTGGCAGCAGTGCGGCGTGCTGCGCCTGGCGCGCGACGCGAAGCAGGTCGAGCGGCAGCGGCGCATCGCCGAGTCCGGCCTGCTGCCGCCCGAGGTGCTGTGCTGGGTGGATGTCGAGGAAGCCTCGCGACTGGCGGGCTGGCGCGTGCCGGCGCCGGGCTGGTGGTTCCCGCAAGGCGGCTGGGTGCATCCGCCGGCGCTGTGCGATATTGCCCTGCGCGTTGCCGGCAATGCCGTGCGCCTGCACACGCAACGCGAGGTTGCCGACCTCCTGCGCGCCGGCAATGGCTGGCGCGCCGTCGACGCTTCGGGAAATGTCATCGCCGAAGCGCCCGTGGCGATCCTCGCCAACGGCCATCAGGCGCGGCGCTTCGAGGTCTCGGCATCCCTGCCCCTGCGCCCGGTGCGCGGCCAGATCACCTGCATCCCCGCGGAGCCGGGCCGCGCCATCAAGACCGTGGTGTCGCGCGAGGGCTACGTCACGCCGGCCACCTCCTTCGGCGTGCACGTCGTCGGCGCCACCTACGAGGAAGGCTCGACGGACGAACTGGCGCGCGAGGAAGACCATCGCGCCAACCTGGCGCGCCTGAAGCAGCTGCTGCCGGATTTCGCCGCGACGGCGGATGCCGCCCGCGTCGGCGGCCGCGCCGGCATCCGCACGGTGGGACCGGACCGCCTGCCGCTGGTCGGGGCCGTGGGTGCGACGCCCGGCAATGAGGGTTTGTTCGGACTGCTCGGCCTCGGCTCGCGTGGCCTCGTCTATGCGCCGCTGTGCGCGGAACTGCTCGTCAGCGGAATCGAAGGGGAACCGCTGCCGGTCGAGCGGGATCTTGCCGCCGGCCTCGCGCCGGCGGCGCGTCTAGACGTGGCGCGCTAGCCGCGCCAGCACGACGTCGCGGCCGAAGGCTTCCAGCACGGCGTCGATGGACGGCGTCTGCGGCTGGCCGGTGAGCACCACGCGCAGCGGGATCGCCAGCTGCGGCAGCTTGAGGCCGCGCGCGGCGACGACGTCCTTCAGCGCCTGGTTGAGCTGCGCTTTCTCCCACACCGTCGTCTCCAGACGCGTGCGCAGCTCGCGCAGCGCGTCGCGCGCCGCGTCGGTGACGTGCTGCGCCAGCAGTTCGGCGCCGGGATAGACCTCGACATAGAACGGCTCGACCGCGTCGGCCAGTTCGTTCAGCGTGGACACGCGATCCTTGTAGAGCGCCACCACTCTTTCCAGCGACGGGCCGGCGGCGGTGCCGATGTTGCGCGCCGCCAGGCGCGGCGCCACCTCCTCGGCCAGCATCCTGTCGTCGCGCACCTTGAGGTGCTGCTGGTCGAGCCAGGCGAGCTTCTCCGGATTGAACTGCGCCGGCGACCGGCTGATGTGCTCGAGGTCGAACCACTCGACGAACTGCTCGAGCGAGAACACTTCGTGGTTGCCGTGCGACCAGCCGAGCCGAGCCAGATAGTTGAGCAGCGCCTCGGGCAGAAAGCCGTCCTCGGCGTACTGCATCACCGACACCGCGCCGTGGCGCTTGGAGAGGCGCTCGCCGTCCGAGCCCAGGATCATCGGCACGTGGGCGAAGGCCGGCAGCGGCGCACCCAGCGCGCGGTAGATGTTGATCTGGCGCGGCGTGTTGTTCACGTGGTCGTCGCCGCGGATGCAGTGGCTGATGCCCATGTCGAGGTCGTCCACCACCACGCCGAAGTTGTAGGTCGGCACGCCGTCGGCGCGCAGCAGCACGAGGTCGTCCAGCTCGGCGTTGGCGATCTCGATGCGGCCCTTGACCAGATCGTCCCACACCACCGAGCCGTCGTCCGGGTTGCGGAAGCGCAGGATCGGCTTCACATCCGCGGGCGGCGTCTTCCCCTTCGCGTTCTCCGGCCGCCAGCGGCCGTCGTAGCGCGGCTTCTCGCCGCGCGCGCGCTGCGCCTCGCGCATTTCATCCAGTTCCTCCTTGCTGGCGTAGCACCAGTAGGCGTGGCCCGACTTGATCAGCTGCTGCGCCACATCGGCATAGCGCTCCAGGCGCTGCATCTGGTAGAACGGGCCCTCGTCCCAGTCGAGGCCGAGCCAGGTCATGCCGTCGAGGATGGCGTCGATGGAAGCCTGCGTCGAGCGCTCGATGTCGGTGTCCTCGATGCGCAGGATGAAAGTGCCGCCGTGCTTGCGCGCATAGGCCCAGGAATACAGCGCCGTGCGGGCGCCGCCGACGTGGAGGTAGCCGGTGGGGCTGGGGGCGAAGCGGGTGCGGACGGGTCGGTTCATGGCTGGAGACGCAAAAAAGACGATATTTTAAGCGATCGGGGGTGTCCGCCCCGCGGAAATTGACCGAAAACGGCCGCCATGAGAGAATGCGCGCCTCCCAAACGGGCGGCTAGCTCAGCGGTAGAGCACTGCCTTCACACGGCAGGGGTCACAGGTTCGAACCCTGTGCCGCCCACCAGAACACGAAGGGCCTGCAAGCGATTGCAGGCCCTTTTTTGTTTATCATCGCGAATCCGGAAAAACCCGCCCCTGCTTGTGAACCACGAGATCGCACGCAAAACCCGCCTTGCCGCAGCCGCCGTCCTCGCCGCAGGATTCGTCCCGTCCGTCGAGGCGGCCCACCCGCTGCTCACCGAGGATACCGGCACGCAGGGAGACGGCAAATACCAGCTCGAACTGATGATCGACAAGACCCGCGACAATCCCCCGGGCGTCACGGTGCGCGAACTGCAGACGGCGGCCGTGCTGAGTTACGGTCTTCTGGAGAACGCCGATCTGCAGGTCGGCCTGCCCGTACTGCGCCAGCACACGCATGACGCCGGCGGCCGCCATGCCCGCAAGGGGCCGCTCGACGCTTCGCTGGATTTGAAGTGGCGCTTCTACGAGCGCGAGGCGCTGAGCCTCGCCTTCAAGCCGGGCATCACGCTGCCGACCGGCGACGCAGAACGCGGCTTCGGCGCCGGGCGCGCCACCTGGGGCGCCCTGCTGGTACTCAGCTACGAGCCGGGGCCGCTGGCCTTCCATTCCCACCTCGGCTACCGCCGCAACAACAACACGGTGGACCAGCGCAGCGACCTCATGCACCTCTCCGGCGCGCTCGCCTGGAAGGCGACGGAGCGACTCAAGCTGGTTGCCGACTTCAGCGCCGATTCCAACCCGGACCGGGCGGATCGCAGTTCTATCCGTTACCGGGTGCTGGGATTCATCTATTCGCCGACACCCGCGCTCGATCTCGATGCCGGCCTGAAGCATGGCCACGGCCGGGCGGCCACGGATCACGCCCTCCTCTTCGGCGCAACCCTTCGCTGGTAGGACGGCGCCGCTTCAGCCCTTCAACCCCTTTTCCAGCAGTTCCGCCACCACCTCGTTCAGGCCCGTCTTTCTTTCCTGTGCCAGCGCCTGGACCCGCTTCACCAGCTCGCCGTCGAGCTTGACGGCGAAAGGCACCAGGCCCTGCGCCCGCTCCCTTTCGCGTTGTTCGCGCCGGCTCGTCGCCGCATCCGCCGCCGCGCCGAAGCGGCCCGGCGTGCCGGCGTGCTTCATCCGGCTGTCGATTTTCAGTCCCTTGAGTTTTTCCAGGTCGGTCTTTTTCATTTCCTTCGTTCCCGCATGAGGCCTGCCGCATTATACGGCCGCCACGCCCGGATTTCCTCGATAAGTGGATGACTTTTTTGGGGTTTTCAGGCATGATAAGAGGCTTCAAATCAGGTGGTTTCAAGCATGGCTGACGAAGGCATCACCCCCCCGCACTACGAATTCTCCGAGAAATACGACCCCGACCACGCCCGGAAGTATTTTCACAAGCACAACACCGGTTTTTGGCGCCAGCTGTCGACCTGGCGCGAGGTCGGCATGGCGCGCAAGGCGCTGGTCATGGCCGGACGTCCGCGCTCGGTGCTCGACCTGCCCTGCGGCACCGGCCGCTTCTGGGCCATGCTGGCCGAGGAGCCGGAGCGCAAGATCTACGTGGCCGACAACAGCCAGAACATGATCGATGCCGGGCTGGAGCTGCGCCAGCGCGAGGTCGTCGCGCGCATCGAGAAGTCCTTCTGCCTCTCCGCCTTCGACACCGGCCTGCCGGACAACTTCGTCGAGTGCGTCTTCAGCATCCGCCTGATGCACCACATCGAGAAGAGCGCGGACCGCATCACCATGCTGAAGGAGTTTGCCCGCATCAGCTCCGGCACGGTGATCGTCTCGCTCTGGGTGGACGGCAACTTCCGCGCCTGGCGCAACGAGGTCAACGACGCGCGCAAGGCGCGCATCCGCGGCGCCGACCGCCCGCGCGACCGCTTCGTCTTCAAGCGCGCCGACATCGAGCGCGACTTCGCCGCTGCCGGGCTCGAGATGATCGGCCACGTCGACTTCATCAAGTACTGGGACAAATGGCGCGCCTACGTGCTGCGCGTGAAAAAATAAACCGCCGATGAAGGACTTCGTCAACGAACGCTGGCGGCCGATCCTCGCCCACAACGGCCTGTCCGACTTCGACGCCCTGTGGAAGCTGAAGGCGGACTGGTTCGAGGAGCCCAACCACCGCCGCGGCGGCTGGAGCGGCGTCTCGCGCTGCGAGCTGGCCCTGCCCGGCGGCGGCAGCTGCGCCATCTTCCTCAAGCGCCAGGAGAACCACAAGGCGCGCCTGTGGACCCACCCGGTGCGCGGCGCGCCGACCTTCCTGCGCGAGTTCCGCCACATCCAGCACTACCGCAGCTGCGGCGTCCCGACGCTGGAGCCGGTGTACTTCGCCATGCACAAGGTCGGCAAGGACGAGCGCGCCATCCTCGTCACCGAGGAGCTGGCCGGCTTCGTCTCGATGGAGGACCGCGTCCAGCGCTGGCTGAAGGACGGCGCGCCGACGCGCCCCGTCCGGCTGCGGATGCTCGAAGCGATCGCCGCGCTGCTGCGCGACATGCACGCCCACGGCATCCAGCACAACTGCTTCTTCCCCAAGCACGTCTTCGTCCGCGTCAATGCGGACGGCGGCGTCGAGGCGCGCGTCATCGACCTGGAGAAGTCACGCTGGCGCCCGTCGAAGGTCGTCTGCGCCATCCGCGACCTGTACACGCTCAACTACCATTCGCAGATGTGGAGCCGCAGCGACCGCCTGTGGTTCTTCAAGTCCTACCTGCAGGTCGACCGCCTGACGCCCTTCGCCAAGTGGCTGTGGCGCACCGTCGCGGCGCGCTCCGGCCGGAAGAAGCGCATCCAGCCGCCGGCGCGCTTCCTCACCGCAAAGCCCGGCGTCGCCGAGTAGGCGCGAAGGGCGATGCAGCTCGCGTTCACCCTCTTCAAGTATTTCCCCTTCGGCGGCCTGCAGCGCGATTTCCTGCGCATCGCCCTCGCCTGCCAGGCGCGCGGCCACGCCATCCGCGTCTACACCCTGTCCTGGCAGGGCGACATTCCGGCGGGATTCGAGGTGGTGAAGGCGCCGGTGAAGGCGCTCTCCAACCACCGCCGCTACGAGAAGTTCGCCGAATGGGTGCGCAAGGATCTGGCGGCGCGGCCGGCCGACCGCCTCGTCGGCTTCAACAAGATGCCGGGGCTGGACGTTTACTACTGCGCCGACCCCTGCTACGAGGACAAGGCGCGCACCCTGCGCAACCCGATGTACCGCCTCTCCGGCCGCTACCGCCACTTCGCCGCCTACGAGCGCGCGGTGTTCGCGCCGGAGGCGAAGACCGAGATCCTCATGATTTCCGCCGTGCAGCAGGCCCTCTACGTGAAGCATTACGGCACGCCGCCGGAGCGCCTGCATCTCCTGCCGCCCGGCATCGCGCAGGACCGCCGCGCGCCGGCCGATGCCGCGGAGATCCGCGCGGACTTCCGCCGCGAGTTCCACCTCGCCGACGGCGACCTGCTGCTGGCGCAGATCGGCTCCGGCTTCAAGACCAAGGGCCTCGACCGCAGCCTCAAGGCCCTCGCCGCCCTGCCCGACGGCCTGAAGCGGCGCACGCGCCTGATCGCCATCGGCCAGGATGATCCGAAGCCCTTCGTCTCCATGACCCGCTCGCTCGGCCTCGCAGACAAGGTGCGCATCCTCAAGGGCCGCGACGACATCCCGCGCTTCCTGCTCGGCGCCGACCTGCTGATCCACCCCGCCTACAACGAGAACACCGGCACGGTGCTGCTGGAGGCCGTCGTCGCCGGACTGCCGGTGCTGACCACCGCCGCCTGCGGCTACGCGCATTACATCGAGGAAGCCGGCGCCGGCCGCGTCGTGCCGCTGCCCTTCGACCAGCCGGGTTTCAACGGCATCCTCGCCGGCATGCTGGCCGACGACGCGGCGCGCAAGCAGTGGGGCGCCAGCGGCCTCGCCTGGGCGGAAACGGCCGACATCTACAGCCTGCCCGAGCGGGCGGCGGATATCATCCTCAAGCCATGAGCCAGCCAGAGGCGCTCTTCCTCGAAGAACCTTTCCGCACAATGTGGGCCGGGCAGGACCCCTTCCTCGCCGCCGCCGCCCTGCAGGGCACGGTGCTGCGCGAACTGGAAGGCCGGCGCACGCTGCGCACCGAGGTCGCCGGCCGCGGCTATTACGCCAAGCTGCACCGCGGCGTCGGCTGGGGCGAAATTTTCAAGAACCTCGTCACGGCGCGCCTGCCGGTGCTCGGCGCCGAGCACGAGTGGCGCGCCATCAATCGCCTGACCGAACTCGGCGTCGACACCATGAAGGCCGTCGCCTTCGGCCGGCGCGGGTCGAACCCGGCGAAGCTGGAATCCTTCATCGTCACGGAGGAGTTGGCGCCGACGGTGAGCCTGGAAGACTTCTGCCGCGACTGGCCGTCGCATCCGCCGGCGCCGGCGCTGAAGCGCGCGCTGATCGCCCGCGTGGCGGAGATGACGGGAAAGATGCACCGGGGCGGCGTGAATCACCGCGACTGCTACATCTGTCACTTCCTGCTGCACACCGAGCCGGCGCCGTCGCCCGAGCGGCTGCGCCTGTCGCTGATCGACCTGCACCGCGCCCAGGTGCGCGAGGGCGCGGCGCCGCGCCGCTGGCGCGACAAGGACCTCGCCGCGCTGCATTTCTCGACGCTGGAAATCGGACTCACCGCGCGCGACCGGCTGCGCTTCCTGCGCGCCTACTTCGAGCGGCCCCTGCGCGAGATACTGGTCGAGGAAGCCGATCTGCTCGCCCATCTCGGGCGCGAAGGCAAACGCCTGATGGAGCGCTACCGGCGCAAGTTCGCCTCCAGGGTGAGCGCATGAGCCAGTGGCAGGTCCTGCCTGGTGCAGATGCCGCGGCGGCCGCGCGCTTCGCCGATCTCGACGCCGTCTTCGCCCTCGAAGGCGAGATCGTCGCCAAGGACTCCACCACCCGCACCGTGCGTGTCGAGGTCAACGGCCGCCGCTACTACGTCAAGCGCTACCACGGCCTCGGCAAGAAGCCGCTGCGGCGCTGGTTCGGCACCCCGCGCGTGCAGCTGGAATGGGAGAACCTGCAGCGCTTCGCCGACTGGGGCATCCCCACCGCGCAACTCGTCGCCTGCGGACTCGAAAGCCAGGGCGGCCGCTTCGTGCGCGGGGCGCTGATCACGGCGGAAATTCCGGATACGACCGATCTGGGCAAGCTCGCCCGCAGCCACGACCCGCGGCTGAAAAGTCAGTCCTGGCGGAACGGCGTCTCCGCCCAGGTGGCCGACATCGCGCGCCGCATGCACGGCCGCCGCTTCGTGCATGGCGACCTCAAGTGGCGCAACCTGCTGGTGGACGCGGCCGGCAAGGTCTTCCTCATCGATTGCCCGAGCGGCGGCTTCTGGTGGCCGCCCTTCCTGCAGTACCGCATCGTCAAGGACCTCGCCTGCCTCGACAAGGTGGCCAAGCGCCAGCTCTCCCGCACGCAGCGCCTGCGCTTCTACCTCGACTACGCGCAGAAGAAAAAACTCGACGACGCCGACAAGCGGCGCATCCGCCAGATCGCCGGCTTCTTTGCGGGGCGGGACGAGGCGCAGGAATCCGCCGAATCCCTGCGCGCCGGCGGCCGACGCCTGCTCGTGCCGAGCACGATCGCGCTCGAAGACGGCCGCGAGCTGGTCGTCGAACGCTGGCTGCGCATCCTGCCCGGCAAGCGGCTCACCGGCGTCGGCAACTGGAACGGGCAAACCGTGCTGGCCAAGCTCTTCATCGCCGCGCGCGGCAGCGAGCGCCACTGGCAGCGCGAATGCCGCGGCATCGACAGCCTGAACAAATACGACCTGCCGACGGCGAAGCTGCTGGCGAGCGGCAGGCTGGAGGGCGCGGGACATTACGTGCTCACCGAATATCTCGATGGCGCGCGCTGCCCGGACGCCACGGCCGTCGGCGAACTGGAGGGCGTGTTCGAGACGGTCGGCCGCATGCACGCCCGCGGCATCCTGCAGGAGGACGTCCACCTCGGCAATTTCCTGTTCAGGAAGGACAAGCTGTACGTCATCGACGGCGACGCCATCCGGCCGGCGGGCTCGGATCGCGAGCGCCTGGACAACCTGGCCCTGCTGTTCGCCCAGTTGCCCCAGGCGACCTGCAGCGGCCTGCTGCCCGGTCTGCTGGCAGCCTACCGCAAGGCCAATCCGCATCTCGCCGTCGATGCGGCGCAACTCAAGGCCGCCATCGCCCGGGCCTGCGAGGCGCGCCTCGCCGACTACCTCGACAAGTGCCTGCGCGATTGCAGCCTCTTCAAGGTCGCCAGGCGCGTCGACCGTTTCTTCTCGCTGGTGCGCGACGAGGCCGACTTCCTCGCGCCCCTGATCGCCGATCCGGATGCCTGGCTCGAGCAGGGCACCGCCCTCAAGCGCGGCCGCAGCGCCACGCTGGCGCTGGTCGAACTGAACGGCCGCAAGCTGGTCATCAAGCGCTACAACATCAAGAGCGCCGGCCACGCCCTCTCGCGCGCCTGGCGGCCGAGCCGCGCCTGGCATGCCTGGATCGAGGCGCACCGCCTGCGCTTCCTCGGCATCGCCACGCCGCGACCGCTGGCGCTCATCGAGCACCGCCTCGGCCCGCTGCGCGGCCGCGCCTGGCTCGTCACCGAGCATTGCGAGGGGCAGAGCCTGCAGGAGCGCCTGGCCGAACACGCCGAGAGCGGCGCGCCGACCAGGTTGAAGGAAGCCGTCCGCACGCTCTTCGCCCGGCTGGCCGCCGAACGTCTCAGCCACGGCGACCTGAAAGCCACCAACTTTCTCTGCAACGGGGATGAACTGGTCGTGCTCGACCTCGACGCCATGCGCCGGCACGACAGCGAAACCGCCTGGCGCAAGGCCTGGCAGAAGGACCGCGACCGCTTCCTGCGCAACTGGCCGGATGGCAGCGTATTGCAGCGCGAGATGGATGCGGCGCTGCCGCCGGACTGACTTTCCTTACTGAATCGTTGCTTCTGCCGGTTCGCGGAACTGCATGGCGTGCAGCCGTGCATAGTGTCCGTTCAGCGCAAGCAGCTCGGCATGCGTGCCGCGTTCGACGATGCGGCCCTGCTCCATCACCAGGATGACGTCGGCGCGCTCGATGGTGGACAGGCGGTGGGCGATGACCAGCGTGGTGCGCCCGCGCATGACGCGGTCGAGCGCGGCCTGGATGTGGCGCTCGGATTCGGTGTCGAGCGCCGAGGTGGCCTCGTCGAGGATGAGGATCGGCGCGTCCTTCAGCAGCGCCCGCGCGATGGCCAGGCGCTGGCGCTGGCCGCCGGAGAGCAGCACGCCGTTCTCGCCGACCAGGGTGTCGAAGCCCTGCGGCAATCTGTCGATGAACTCGCGGGCGAAGGCGGCTTCGGCGGCACGCTCGACCTCGGCGCGCGGGGCACCGGCGAGATCGCCGTAGGCGATGTTGTTCGCCACCGTGTCGTTGAACAGCGTCACCTGCTGGGTGACGACGGCGACATGGCGGCGCAGGTTGCGCAGGACGTAGTCCTCGACATCCGTGCCGTCGATGAGGATCTGCCCATTGTCGTGGTGGTAGAAGCGCGGGATCAGGTTGGCGAGCGTCGACTTGCCGCTGCCCGAGCGGCCGACCAGCGCCACCATCTGCCCCGGCTCGATGGCGAAGCTGACGCCGTCGAGCACGCGCCGCTCGCCGCCGGGGTAGGTGAAGGAGAGGTCGCGCACCTCGAGCCGGCCGCCGACGCGCTCGCGACTCACCGACCCGGTGTCGGTCTCGGGCGGCTCGTCGAGCTGCTCGAAGATGCTTTCGGCCGCCGCCACGCCCTTCTGGATCGTCGAACTCACTTCGGAGAGCTGGCGGATCGGCTTGGGCAGCAGCCCGGCCGCGGTGATGTAGGCCACCAGTTCGCCGGGCGAGGCATCGCCGCGCAGCCACAGCACGAGGAAGAACAGCACGCCCATGGCGCTGTAGATCAGGAGCTGCAGCACCGGCGTGTAGACCGAGCCGGTGCGCACCATGCGCAGCTGCTTGCTCATGTTGTTGCTGCTCGCCTCGCGGAAGCGGCGCTGCTCGTAATCCTCGCCGCCGAAACTGCGCACGACGCGGTGGCCCTGGATGGCCTCGGAGGCGACGTGGGTGACGTCGCCCATCGCCACCTGGATCTTCTTCGCCTGCTTGCGGAACTTGCGGCTGGCGCTGACCACCAGCAGGGCGATGACCGGCAGCAGGGCGGCCATCACCAGGGTCAGGCGCCAGTTCATCCAGAGCAGGTAGGCGAAGAGGAAGATCACCGTCAGCCCCTCCCGGATCACCACCTTGATGGCGTCGGTGGCGGCGCCCGTCACCATCGTGACATTGAAGGTGATGCGCGAGATCAGGTGCCCGGAGTTGTGCATGTCGAAGTAGCGGTCGGGCAGCGTCAGCAGGCTGTCGAAGAGGGCCACGCGCAGGTCGTGCACCACGCCCATCGAGACGCGGGCGAGGAAGTAGTTGCCGAGGTAGGAGCCGATGCCCTGCCAGGCGGCGATGAGCACGATCAGCAGCGGCACGGCGTGCATCATCTGCAGGCCGCCGAGGCTCGCTCCCGCCGGGTCGACGAGGCCGTCGACGAAATACTTCAACACCGAGGCCAGCATCGGCTGGGCCGAGGCGAAGATGACGTAGCCCGCGATGCTCACGGCGAACCAGCCGACGTACGGCCTGACGTAGCCCAGCAGGCGGAAATACAGGCTCAGGCTGGAAGTGACGCTGGCGCGCGATTCTGGGGATGACATAGGACGCCGATAGGACGCCGGACGGCGGAAATGATGCGGGAATTCTAGCATGGGCGGCATGGGCGGTCCGGCTGGTAAAATGCCGGCCTTCGACTCGCCCGGCCACAGGCACGCTCCCTTGCAGATACTGGAACACGACGACTATCTCGCCCTGCGCGCCGGCGCCCGGGTGCTGGAGCGCGACCGCTTCGGCGAGAAGGTGCTGGCACTCGCCGACGGCAGCTATCTCAAGCTGTTCCGCCGCAAGCGCCTGATCTCCTCCGCCGCCTGGTATCCCTACGCGCAGCGCTTCGCCGACAACGCCGCGGCGCTGGCCGCGCGCGGCATCCCCTGCCCCTCGGTCGACGGCGTCTACCGCATCCCGGCCATCCGCCGCGACGCGGTGCGCTACCGCCCGCTGGAAGGCAGGACGCTGCGCCAGCTGGTGAGCGAAGGCGCGGCCACGGCCGAAGTGCGCAAGCAACTCGGCGCCTTCGTCGCCGCCCTGCACGCCGCCGGCGTCTACTTCCGCTCGCTGCACCTCGGCAACATCGTGCTGACGCCGGACGGCGCCCTCGGCCTGATCGACATCGCCGACCTGCGCGCCGGCCCGCGGCCGTTGCCGGCGCACCGCCGGCGGCGCAACCTGCAGCACATGCTGCGCGACGGCAACGACCGCGCCTGGCTGCAGGCCGACACGGCCTTCGACGCCGCCTACCGCGCTGCACAGGAGGCGCCGCCGCGATGAAACCCGCCAGCGCCGACTTCCGCGCCGACATCAACGGCTTGCGCGCCGTAGCGGTGATCGCCGTGGTGCTGTTCCATTTCCGCGTGGCCGGCTTTTCCGGCGGCTTCGTCGGCGTCGACGCCTTCTTCGTCATCTCCGGCTACCTGATGACGCGCATCATCCTCGGCCCGCTCGCCCAGGGCCGTTTCTCGGTGTTCGGCTTCTACCTGGCGCGGGCGCGCCGCATCTTCCCGGCGCTGGCGGCATTGAGCGCGCTGCTCCTGCTCTACGGCTGGTTCGCGCTCTCGCCGATGGACTACAAGCTGCTCGCCAAGCACGCCGGCGCCAGCCTGCTGTTCCTCTCCAACCAGGTGTACTGGAAGGAATCGGGCTACTTCGACGCCGACGCGCACGAGAAGTGGCTGCTGCACACCTGGTCGCTTTCCGTCGAGTGGCAGTTCTACCTGCTCTACCCGCTGCTCATCGTCGCCGTGCATCGCCTGTTCCGCCGGCCGGGCGGCGTCGCCGGCGCGCTGTGGGCGGTCTTTCTCGCTTCGCTCGCCTGGTCGGCCTGGCTGGCCTTCGCCGACCCGTCGAAGGCCTTCTTCCTGCTGCCGACGCGCGCCTGGGAGATGCTGGCCGGCGGACTGATCTTCGTGCACCAGGACGCCTGCAACCGCCTGGCGCAGCGGCTGCGCTGGCGGGAGCCGGCCGGCCTCGCCGCCCTCCTCGCGGCAAGCCTGTGGCTGACGCCGGACACGCCCTGGCCGGGCCTCGCCGCGCTGCTGCCGGTGGCCGGCGCCGCGCTGCTCATCCTCGGCAGCGACGGCCGGACGCGACTGCTCGGCAGCGCCGCCCTGCAGGGCATCGGCCGCTGGTCCTACTCGATCTACCTGTGGCACTGGCCCATCGTCGTGTGGCTGCAGCAAAGTCAGTCGCGCCAGCACGGCGCCTGGATCGCCGCCGGCATGGCGGCCTCGGTGCTGCTCGGCTGGCTGTCCTTCCGCCTCGTCGAGAATCCGGCGCGGCGCCTCATCAACCGCTTCCGCCTGGCGCCTGCGCTGGCGCTGAGCGCCGCGATGGTGCTCGCGCCCTTCGCCATCGCCGCCGTCCTGCACTACCAGAGCGATCGCGTGACGGCGCTGCGCTTCAAGGACCATCCGCGCCTGGCCGACGTGCGCGCCCTGGAGACGCTGCAGGCGCGCTACTTCGGCGAACTCTACAAGCCGCTCTATCGCGAGGGCAGCTGCTTTCTGGTGCCGGAAAAATCCCACGACAGCTTCGCGCCCGAGTGCGCCGGCGATCGGCCGCGCATCGTACTGTGGGGCGACTCCCACGCCGCCCACCTGTGGCCGGGCCTGAAGGCGGCGACCGTGCCCGGGGAAGCGGCGCAATGGACGGCCTCGGGCTGCCCGCCGCTGATCGGCGAAGCCTTCGCCAAGCGGCCGCACTGCGGCGCCATCAACGAGTGGGTGCTGCGCAAGGTGCTGGAGACGCGGCCGCAGGTTCTCATCCTCGCCGGCGCCTGGATCAAGCACGACGAGGCGACGATCCGCCGCGGCCTGGCGGAAACCCTGTCGCGGCTCGGCGCCGATCCGTCCTGGCGCCCGCGCATCGTGCTGGTCGGCAGCGTGCCGGCCTGGCGCAAGCCGCTGCCGAAGCTGCTCGCCAGCGACTTCCTCGGCGGCGACGAGCGGGCGCGCTCGCGCAACGACCTCGATCCGGACATGGCGCGCCGCGACGCGCTGATCCGGGAACTCGCCGGCGGCCGCGCCGAATTCTTCTCGCCGATCGCCGCCGCCTGCGACGACAGCGGCTGCCTGCGCTACATCGAGAAGGATGGCGCCCGCCTGCCCTTCGCCTTCGACTACGGCCACATGATCGAGGAGAGCTCGGTGATGGTGGTGGCCGCGCTGTTCCGGCAGCTGAGCGACACCCCGGCGCGGCAGCCATGAACACCCGCCTCCTCTTCGTCTCCAAGGGCGAGGACGCCTCCTCGACGCGCTACCGCGCGCTGCAGTTCTTCCCGCTCTGGCGAGCGGCCGGCTTCACGCCGGCGCACGTCACCGCCTCCGGCGGCCTCCGCGCCACGCTCGACATGCTGCGGCAGGCAAGGCGCGCCGACGTGGTGGTCGTGCTGCGCAAGACCTTCCCCGCCGCCCTGCTCTGGCTGCTGCGGCGGGCGGCGCGCCGCCTCGTCTTCGATTTCGACGACGCCATCTTCTGCAACACCGACGGCACGCCCTCGCGCACGCGCATGGCGCGCTTCGCCGCGATGGCGCGGGCCTGCGACCACGTCTTCGCCGGCAATGCCTTCCTCGCCGGCCATGCCGCCGCCTTCAATCCGGCGGTGACGCTGGTTCCCACCTGCGTCGATGCGGCGCGCTACCGCGTCGAGGCGGACAAGCCGGCCGATTCGCTTGACCTGGTGTGGATCGGCAGCCATTCGACGCGCAAGTACCTGGCCGAGGCGATGCTGTGGCTGAAGGTGGCGGCCGACGCGGTGCCCGGCCTGCGCCTGAAGATCATCGCCGACTTCGACCTGCCCGGCTGCGGCGTGACGACGCTGCCGGTGGCCTGGCGCGCCGAGTCGGAGGCGCAGGAGCTGGCCGCCTCGCACATCGGCATCGCGCCGATGCGCAACGACGACTGGAGCCGCGGCAAGTGCGCGCTGAAGGTGCTGCAGTACATGGCGGCCGGCCTGCCGGTGGTGTCGTCGAAGGCCGGCGCCAATGCCGAGGTGATCGTCGAGGGCGAAACCGGATTTCTCGTATCCACGACTGCGGAATGGGCGGCGCGCATCGCGCAACTCGCCGGGGACGGCAAACTGCGCCGGCGCCTGGGGGAAGCGGGGCGCCGTCTCGTGGAGACTGACTATTCCATCGAGGCGGTGTTCGGGCGGCTGCGCTCGGTCGTCGCGTCCCTGCGCTAGGGTTGCGCCGGCACGGCAACGATCACCGCATCGCCCGCCTTGTTGGCGAAACGCTGCACGGGCTTGAGATGACGCTCTGCCAGCCACCGTTCCACTTCCACATCCTTGTGCGGCGCCTCGACGGCAACCATGTCGATGCGCTTCTGCGCCAGTTCCCGTGCCAGGGCCGGGCGGTCGAGGATAACGGTATGGGTCGTCCACCACCCCGCGTAATAGGCGAGGCGCGCATTGTCGACGCCGATGCGCGTCGGATCCTGCAGGTTGGCGCCGAGCCAGCGCCCGGCCTCGATGATGTGCGTCTTCTTCGGCGAGAGGGATACGACGTTCGCCGCCATGGTCACCAGCGCCAGCGCCACCATCACCCCCTTCCAGCGCGGAAAGCGCTGCATCAGCAGCGCCAGGCCGGCAGCCGCCAGCGGCACAGCCAGCAGGTTGAGCAGGCTGACGTAGCGGCCGACGAGGAAGAACTGATGCGTGACGAAGGCAACCAGCACCAGCAGGTAGGCTAGGAAGGACCAGGGCAGCGGCTGCCAGCGCGAGAGGACGGCTCGCACTGGTTGGCGGGCAAAGGCGTAGCCCAGTGGCACGATGAGCACGCCGGCCATCTTGATGAACTTCACCGGAATGATGGAAAGCAGGCCGAAGAAGAGGATGTACGCGGCTTCCTCGCGCGAGTACTTGCTGAGCACCGACTCGGTCATCCGTCCGGCCGCTTCGGAAAGAAACCGCAACTTGTGCAGCGGATTGGCGGCTTCGAGATAATAAACCACTCGATTCGGCGGCACGACCAGGCCGCTGCCGACAAGCAGGCCCGCCAGGACCGCACCCGCCAGCGGCAGGCAGCCGATCATGAGTATGCGACGTAGACGTTGCCCCGCCGGCGCGGCAAAGGCCTGCCACAGCATCAGTGCCGGATAGAAAGCCACCGCCTCGAGGCGGAACAGCGCGGCAGCGGCCAGTGCAAGCTGGCAGGCCAGCGCTTCCCTCCAGCGGTGCGAGTCCTCCCAGCGCATCGCCAGCCAGAACGCCAGCATGCAGAAGAACCAGAAGCCGTATTCCCGTAGCAGTTCGTTGCGATAGCCGTTGTAGGCCGGCATGGCCAGCACGACCAGGCAGGCCGCCCAGGCGGCTTCCGGAAGGCGGTTGCGCGTGATGGCGACGAGCAGGCTGCAGGCACCCGCCAGAAAGAAGGCGTTGAGCAGATGCCCGGCCGTCTCCGGTGACAGCCCCGTCAGAGCCGAGAGGCCGGCCATCAGGATAGAGAGGAACTGCCAATCGAAACGGAGGGCGGAAGTTCCCGCACCTTGGTCGAGCATCGAGCGCGCTGCTTCGACGTAGTAGATCGCGTCACGGTTGAGGAGGGTACCTCTGAGCGCGGTCCATGACAGCAGCAGGCTGCCGACGAACGCCACCCACACCGGGCCGATTGCCCGCACCCGCGCCGACCATTGCGATGTCATTGCGCCCTCCCCGCCTCGGCAGCTTTTCCGGCCGAGGCAAACACCTGCATCGTCGCCTTTCCGCCGGCGTCGGTCGGCCAGCGGAACACTTCCTTCAATGCCGGGCCGCCCGGTCCGAGCAGCCGCGGGAAGTCCTCCGGCGATTCCACCGCCAGCAGGACCGGCGCCGTGCCGTTCGCCAGGCGCAGCGCCTCCTCTTCGCCTATCCAGGTGTGGAAGGTGCCGAGGCCGAGCTGCAGCGTGACCGGCGTGTCGAGATGGTGGATCCGTTTCACGTCGAGGCCGCTGGCGGCCAGCGCACGGGCGGCGCGCTCCGCCGCGACGGTGTAGCGCACTTCCTCGCTGTCGCGCGCGGCCTTGTCATGATAGGTCCACCAGGCGCCGGCGAGGAAGAACAAAGTCAGTCCCGCCAGGACGGCGGCCATCGGACGTCGGCCGTGCCGTTCGGACAACCCCGCCAGTTCGCGTCCGGCGAGCAGCGCCGCCGCCGGCCACAGCGGCAGCAGCAGGTCGCCCCGGTGGTGCGAGGCCAGCGAGAAGAGGACGATGCCGCCGACGACCCAGCAGAAGAGGAAGCGCTCGAAGCGGCGCGCAGCGATATCCGCAGCGGGATGGCGGACGATGCGCCACAGGGCGTACAGCGCGAACAGGCTGAAGGGCAGGAAGCGCAGGATGAAATAGAGCGTCGGCCTGGGCAGGTTGCGGCCGGGATAGCCCTCCTTGCCGACGCCCGCCGCCTGGCCGACCAGCTCCTGGAAGAACAGCTTGTCCACGAGCGGCTGCCCGGCGGAGACGATGGCCGGCACCAGCCAGCCCAGCGTCAGCAGCAGGAACACGGCGACGCCGGCCCAATGCGCGCCGGCCGGGCGCGGCGTGACCGGATCGCTGCGCCGCTCCCAGAACCAGGCCAGCAATCCCATGGCGGCCAGCACCAGGCCGAGCGGCCCCTTGATCAGGGTGGCCAGGGCCGCCCAGAACCAGAACGGCGTCCAGCCGCCGCCACGTTCCCAGGCGCGCTGCGCGGCGAAGGCGCCCAGCGCGACGGCCAGCGCGAACAGCGCATCGGTGCGCACCAGCGCGATGTGCTTGGACATCATCGGCGCCATCACCACGGCGAACCCCGCCAGTCCGCCCGCCAGGATGCCGTAGCGCCGCCGCCCGACCTCGAGGACGAGCAGCGCCATGGCCAGCACCGCCAGGGCCGACGGCAGGGCCAGGGTCAGGCGGTTGATGCCGCCGATTTCCGCGAAGGCGGCGGCGATCCAGGTGTGCAGCGGCGGCTTCGACATGATGCGGCCGCGGATGTCCTGCTGTACCAGCCAGTGGCCCTCCCAGACCACATCCATGACGTAGCCGACGTTGCGGTCCTGCGCGTCGGCTTCGAGGTTGGACGGTCCGGCGAGGCGAAGCGCGAAGAGCGCCAGGACCAGCGCTGCCAGCAGGACGCGCCAGGCCCGCGGCCGGTTCCAGGCACCGCCCATCAGGGTTCTCCCGGGCTGCTGCCCCGCTTGCGCCAGCGCCAGAGCAGGAAGGCGCCGACCAGGAGCACGATGCCGGCGGCGACCAGCTTGCCGATGCCGTCCATCGCCTTCTCGTCGACGACGCCGCTGCCGATGAGCACGGCGATGATGCCCTGCGGCAGGTAGCCGATGAAGGTGCCGACGAGGAACGCGCGCGCACTGACCTGGCTCAGCGCCAGCCCGCTGTTGATCATCACGCTGGTGAGCGGCAACTGGCGGATCAGCACCACCGCCTTCACCGAGGAGCGCACGCGGAAGGCGCGGCCGACGAGGCGGTGGCGGCCGAAATGACGCTCGAACCAGGCGCGTCCGCCGTGGCGCACGGCCCAGAATGTCAGCCCGGAGCCGGCAACGGCGCCGACCTGGGCGAGCAACAGCCCCTGCCAGAAGCCGAAGGCCAGGCCGCCGAGGACATAGAAAATCAGCCGCGGCGCGCCGGCGGCAACCAGGCCGAAGACCAGCATGACATAGACGACTTCGGCCCACAGGTCGTCGCCGGCGAGGAAGGCGCGCAGCCGGTGGATGTCGCGCACCAGGGCGCCGACGGGAGTGAAGTAGAGCAGCACGAAAGCCGCAGCCGCAGCCACGAGGAGCATCAGGAGACGGCGCAGCTCCTTGCCGAAGCCGGGCGCCACCGCTTCGAGTTCGATGCCGTCCCCTGTGCCTTCCGGGATGTCCTCCCCGGACTGGCTCATCTGCCGGGCCCTTGCCCGCTTCCGTCCCCGACCCGCTCGGCCGGCACCCCGCGCGCTGCGAACCAGCGCACGCCGAAGCAGTCGCGGATGCCGCGCCAGAGACGGTTGTGCACGCCGTATTTGGAGACGCCGCGCAGGCGCGGACGATGGTTCACCGGGGACTCGGAGACCGTAAAGCCCTTGCTGCGCAACAGCGTGGGCATGAAGCGGTGCAGGCCGTTGAACACCGGCAACTCGCGCGTGCAGGCGGCGCGCACCACGCGCACGCCGCAGCCGCTGTCGGTGACGCGGTCGCCGGTCGCCCAGTTCCGGAAGCCGTTGCCGACGCGGGAGGACAACTTGCGGATGAAGTTGTCCTGGCGCTTGGCGCGTACGCCGGTGACGCAGTCGACGCCGAGCCGGCGCGCTTCATCCAGCATGTGCGGCAGGTCGGCCGGATCGTTCTGGCCGTCGCCGTCGAGGGTGCCGACCCACTCGCCGCGCGCGGCGCGGAAGCCGGTCGCCACGGCGGCGCTCTGGCCGAAGTTGCGGCGGTGGCGCAGGCTGCGCACGACGCCGGCGGTTTCGGAAGTCAGTCGCTGCAGCACGGCGGGACTGTCATCGCTGCTGGCATCATCGACGAAGATCACTTCGTAGGATTCCGTCCTGCCCTGAAAGGCGGCCTGGATCTCGCGCACCATCGGCTCGATGTTCTCCGCCTCGTTGTAGACGGGAATCACGATGGAGAAAAACGGGGGGGTCTGCATGGGCTGCCGGGCAAAAAATGCGAATGATACAGGAAGAACAGGGGCTTAGAGCGCCGCCCCATCGAGCAGGCGGCCAAAGCGGCGGTAGTCCTCGGGCAATGGCGTGCGCAGGCGGCTCATCAGCTGCGCGCCCAGCACGCGCGGCAGTAGCCAGGGCCGCCTGCGGCGCATGCGCCGCCAGAAGCGCTTGAGGTAGCGGCGGAAATGGCGGCGGACATCCTCCTCGGCAATGAGGCCGGGATGCTCGGCGAGGAACTTGCCGAAAGTGTGGAACTGCGCGCCGAGCATGCGCACGCGCCGGCGCAGGGTGTTGCCGGGATGCTTGCGGTAGCCGGCCAGCACTTCCGGCACGCGGGCGATGGCGTAGCGGGCCGACAGGCGCAGCCAGCAGTCGATGTCCTCCAGCGCCAGGTTGCGGTCGAAGCCGCCCTCGGCCAGGAAGGTTTCCCGTCGCAGTGCGACGGTCGGGTTGACGATGAAGTTGTCGTCCAGGAACAGGGCGCGCCACGCCGCGCGGTCCGGCCCCGGCGCCGGGCGCGGTTTCTGCCGGCGGCGCACGACGGGCCGGCCGTGCGCGTCGATGGTGTCCGCATCGGCATGCACCAGCGCCAGATCGGGACAATCCCAGTCGGCGATGGCTTGCTGGATGCGGGCGACCTTCTCCGGATAGAGCACGTCGTCCGAGCCGAGCAGGTGCACCCATTCGCCCTGGCAGGCGGCGATGCAGGCATTCGAGGCGGCGCTGACGCCCTGGTTCCCCTGGCGCTCCAGCACGATGCGACGGAAGCGCGCGCGGCGCGGCTCGAGAAAGCGGCGGGCGACCTCCAGCGTGTCGTCCTGCGAGCCGTCGTCGATCAGCACCAGTTCCAGTTCCGGATAGGTCTGGGCGTAAACGGAGGCCAGGCAGGCCTCGATGAAGGCGGCATGGTTGTAGGCGGGGATGGCGACGCTGACGAGGGGGAGGGCCATCCCCCCATCCCCCTTCCCATGGAAGGGGGTGACGGTCGTTCGCGGGCTGCCCCCGCTCCCTGTCTCTGACTGTGCCGCCCTTGGGACGGCCCGGCGGACGGCACTCACTGCTTCTCGGCCAGCAGCATGTATTGCACGGCGACGAAGGGCTCGAGTAGGCGCGTCGGCATGTACCAGCGGCGGTAGCGTCCCTTCATGTGGCTGCCCCAGGCGCGGACAGTCCAGCCGCAGTCGCGCACGGTTTCCTCGAGGCTGCCGCGGGTGAAGAAATGCAGGTGGGTGCGGTCCATGATGCCGGCGTCGGCGTAGCGGAACTCGCCCCGCAAGAGCAGCGGCAGCGATACCTTGTAGTGGCGCACATTGGGCACGGAGAGCATCAGCTTGCAGCCCGGCGCCGTGCGTGCCTGCAGCTGGCGCAGGGCGGCCCAGGGATCGGCGAGGTGCTCGAGTACGTCGGCGAGGATGACCAGATCGTAGTGCTCCCAGGGCACCTCCGCCGCCACCGATTCGAGCGATCCCGTCCAGACTTGACGCAGCCGCGTCTCGGCTCGGCGCGCCGCCGCGTAATTGAGCTCGACGCCGTCGCAGGCGCCGACGGTGCCCTCGCGCAGCAGGCCGGCGCCGAGCATGCCGGCGGCGCAGCCGATGTCGAGCGCCGCGCCGAAGCGGCCGTACGGCCGAAGAAAGGCCAGCAGCTCCGGCCGCTCGGCGGCGAAGTACTCGGCGATCTCGCTGGCGTTCATGGCGCGGGATGGCGTGCCGTCACTTGGTGACCAGCACGTCCTCCATGATGAGGTAGCGCAGGTCGGAGCCGAAGAACATGTCGAGGGCGTCGGTCGGCGAGCAGATCATCGGTTCGCCGCGGCGGTTGAGCGAGGTGTTGAGCACGACGCCGTTGCCGGTGAGCTTTTCCATCTCCAGCATCAGATCGTAGTAGCGCGGGTTGAACTCGCGGCGCAGCACCTGGGCGCGCGCCGTGCCGTCCTCGTGCACCACCTCGGGCACGCGCGTCTTCCATGCGTCCGCCACCGGGAAGGTGAAGGTCATGAACGGCGCCGGATGATCGGAGCCCAGCATCTGCGGGCCGACCGTGTCGAGCATCGACGGGCAGAACGGCCGCCAGCGCTCGCGGAACTTGATCTGTTCGTTGATGCGGTCGGCCACGCCGGCCACGCTCGGGCAGCCGAGGATGGAGCGTCCGCCCAGCGCGCGCGGGCCGAACTCCATGCGGCCCTGGAACCAGGCCACCGGCTGTCCGTCGGCGAGCAGGTGCGCGATGCGCTGCGGCACCTGCTCGATCCTCTGCCAGGCCGGCTTCGACGGATGCCGTTCGCAGGCGGCGACGACCTCCTCGTTGGTGTAGGCCGGGCCGAGGTAGACATGCTCCATCTTCTCCACCGGCACGCCGCGCGCCACCGAGACGTACGACGCCGCCCCCACCGCCGTGCCGGAATCGCCCGAGGCCGGCTGCACGAACAGCTCCTTGACGTCGGGCCGCGCGATGATGCGCTGGTTGAGCTTGACGTTGAGGGCGCCGCCGCCGGCGAAGGCGAGCCGGCCGGTCTCGCGCAGGATGTCGCCGAGGTAGTGCTCGAGCATCTGCAGGGCGATGTCCTCGAACAGCTTCTGCATGCTCGCCGCGTAGTGGATGTAGGGGTCGTCGGCGATGTCGCCCAGGCGGCGCGGTCCGAGCCAGTCGATCAGCTTCGGCGAGAAATAGTAGCCCTTGCCGTTATCCTTGTAACGGCGCAGGCCGATCACGTTGGCGTAGTCGGTGTTGATGACCAGTTCTCCGTTCTCGAATTTCGCCAGGCGCGAGAAGTCGTAGCGGCGCGGGTCGCCGTAGGGCGCCATGCCCATCACCTTGTACTCGCCGTCGAGCATCTCGAAGCCGAGGTACTCGGTGATGGCGCCGTAGAGGCCGCCGAGCGAGTCGGGATCGTAGAACTCCCTGATCTTGTGGATGCGGCCGTTCTCGCCGTAGCCGAAGAAGGTCGTCGCGTACTCGCCCTTGCCGTCGATGCCGAGGATGGCGGTCTTCTCCGTGAAGCCGGAGCAGTGGTAGGCGCTGGAGGCGTGGGTCAGGTGGTGCTCGACCGGCACGAGGTCGACCTTCGCCGGATCGAAGCCGAGCTGCGCGAGGCATTCGAGGATGCGGCCGCGGTAGCGGCGGTAGCGGCGGTTGCCGTTGAACAGCGCGTCGAGCGCGCGATCCGGCGCATACCAGTAGCGTTTCGCATAGTGCCAGCGCGCCGGCTCCATCAGACTGATCGGCGCGAAGGGAATCGCCACGGCGTCGACATCGGCCGGTTTGATGCCGGCGAAGTCGAGGCAGAACTTCGCCGCCTCGAATGGCATGCGGCCCTTGGCGTGCTTGTCGCGGATGAAGCGCTCCTCTTCCGCGGCGGCCACCAGCCTGCCGTCGATGTAGAGCGCGGCGGAGGGGTCGTGCGAAAGCGAGCCGGAAAGGCCCAGTACGGTCAATGACAAGACAACCTCACGATTTTTCCCAGGCGGCCAGGAAGGCCTGCCAGTGCGGCAGCTTCAGCCCTTCCAGCGCGCTGCGCACCGCCTGCATCTCGGCGTCGAAGGCCTTCGCCGTCAGCGCGCCGCGCATGCGCTGGAAGCGCAGGTAGACGAGGAAGGTATTCACCACATCGGTCTCGCAGTAGTCGCGGATCTCGTCGATGCGGCCCTCCTGCCAGGCGCCCCACACCGCCCCGCCGTCCATGCCGAGCTTGCCCGGCAGTCCCATGAGTTTCGCCAGCTCGTCGAGCGGCGCATTGGCGCGCGGCTGGTACAGCGCCAGCAGGTCCATCAGATCGAGGTGGCGCGAATGGTAGCGGCTGATGTAGTTGTTCCACTTGAAGTCGCGGTCGTCTTCCCCCTGGTCCCAGTAGCGCGGCGCGGCGACGTGGTGGATCAGGCCGCGGTAGTGCAGCACCGGCAGGTCGAAGCCGCCGCCGTTCCAGGAAACGATCTGCGGCGTGAACTTCTCGATGCCGTCGTAGAAGCGCTGGATGATCTCGGCTTCCGCGAGCTTCGGCTCGGCCAGCGACCAGACGGTGAAGCGATCGCCCTCGCGCAGCGCGCAGGAAATGACGACGACGCGCTGCAGGTGCAGCGGCAGGAAGTCGTTGCCGCTGGCCGCGCGCCGCTTCTGGAAGGCGAACTCGGCCACCTCGTTGTCCGAGAGATCGTCGGGCAGGTCGTGCAGCTTGCGGATCCCCGCCACGTCGGGAATCGTCTCGATGTCGAAGGCGAGGATGGGCGTCATTTCGCTTCACCGCCGGCCGCGCCGGCAGGCGCGGCTTCAGTCGTCCTGACCGAGGCATCCGGAAAGTGAACGTGCAGGTTGACGCAGCCCTGCAGGAGGAAGACCGTGATCGGCAAGAGGATTTCTTTAATCATTCGATGACGACGCCGGGCCGGCCCGCGATCACTTCGCGGATGCGCGCCACCAGCGCCTCCCAGTCGATATGCCGATTGTAGCCGATGATGCTCACCGACGGCATGCCGCTGCCGCGCATGAGGACGACGCCGTCGCCGTCGCGTTCGACGCCGTCGAGCAGGCAGACGCCGTTCGAAAGCCGGCAGCCGAAGCCGATGCGCGAGTAGCCGAAGCTGAAGCCGGAACGTTCCGGCACGCGCGCCAGCGCCTGCGGCGGCGCATCCTCGCCCAGCGCGGTGATGTCCTTCAACGCGCCGACACTCAGGCTGCGCGGGTAGTTCCCTTCGCTGCTGGCGACGCGCGCCTCGAAGCGCAGCGGCTTCCAGCCTTGCATCTCGAGGTCGTGCAGGTCGGCGTCGAAGCGCCCCTCGATGGCGCCGAAGGCGAAGGTGCGCGTGAGCATGCCGAGGTCGAGATTGCGCGCAGTGACGTCGGCGACGAAGCGGCGGTCCTTGCCGAAGGGATCGATCAGGCGCAGCTGGTGCACGATGATGCCGCCGTCGAAGACCTCGATGGCGAGCGCGCCGTCGAGATGCAGCACCCCCGGCTCATAGGCGATGCGGGGGATGCGCGCCGTCAGGCTGCCCGCCATAGCCGGCATCTTGAGGGCGCGCGAGAGCTTCGGCATGGAGACGCCCTCGATGCCGCCCTCGAACTCGCCGTGCCAGCCGGACTGACTCTTGGCCAGGTGCAGCTCGTCGATGAGGAGACGGCCGTCGAGCAGCGGCGCCGCGAGTTTATCGACCTTGGCCTCGTTTCCATCGAGCTTCAGAGGCAGCGTGAAGCCGCCCAGCGGCAGGTCGCCAAGGCGGCCGCTGCCGACGCCGAACTCGGCCTCGGTTGCCGCCCCTTCCTCCCAGGGTATGCGCGCATTGACGCCATTCAGTTCGAGGTAGCCGGTGGCATCGGCAAGCCGGGCATCCTCCAGCCCGGCATAGAAGCGGCGCAGTTCCCGCGCCGTCCATTCCGCCGAGATGCGGGCGTGGCCCGAGGCCTGCCATTCGGGAATGCCGAGCGAAGCCAGCCAGGGCTGCAGCCAGTCGCGCTGGGCCGCCGCCAGGTCGATGCGGTCGGTAATGAAACCCCAGTCGGTCGCCTCGCCGCGCTCGCGGTCCCAGCGCAGGCCGGCAGTGACGCCGCCCAGCCCGGCGACGTCAAGCCGCGCCAGGTCCACCTCCAGTTCCGCCGGGGTCAGGTCGCCCTCGGCCTCCAGGCGCACGCCGGCCAGGCGCCGCCACGGTGCGCGATAGAGCTCGCCCTGCGGCCAATCGAGGCGGGCACGCCAGTGCCAGCCGGCGCCGTTGCGCTCGGCCGCCGCGTTCAGGGTGAAGGCGATGTCCTTCCCCGCGATGTCGCCCGCGCGGCTGGCGAAGGCAAGGTCGCGCACGGCGAGGTCGAGCCGCGCCCGGCCGCCCTCGGCGGCGAGGGCAAGGTCGAACTTGCCCTGCGGCCGCCAGCCGCGCAGGCGCTTCACCAGCGGCGACAGGGCGACGGCGTCGACGTCGCGCAGCGAGAAGTCTAGGAAGCCGTCGGCGCGCCAGGCCAGCGAGAACGGCAGCGCCGGCCGGTTGCGGCCACGCTCGTCCTGGCGCTGCAGGGCGCCGTCCGGGCAATCGAGTCGGCGCCCGTCGAAATAGAAGCCCGAGCAGTGCAGCTTGAGTTCGCGGTACTCGGTGCCGGCGACCTTCAGGCGGCCAAGGCGGATGTCGGCCTCGCCGCGGCGCACCGCGTCGAAGGCGACGGTGACGCCGTCGGCCTCGAAGGCTTCGTGCCGGATCGAGCCGAGCGACAGGGTGATCTGCGCTGCACTGCAGGACAGCACAGGCAGGAAAGTCAGCGCCAGGAAGACGGCGCGGCGACGCCCGCGCAGCATCATCTCAAGCAGGGAAAACACCCGTGGAAAGGTAGCGGTCGCCGCGGTCGCAGACGATGGTGACGATCACCGCATCGCGCACCTGCCCGGCCACGCGCAGGGCCACCGCCATGGCGCCGCCGGAAGAGATGCCGGCGAAGAGGCCCTCCTCGCGCGCCATGCGCCGCGTCATCTCCTCGGCATCGGCCTGGCTGACGTACTCCAGGCGGTCGACGCCACGTTTGTCGTAGATCTTCGGCAGGTATTCCTCCGGCCATTTGCGGATGCCGGGGATCTGTGAGCCCTCCTCCGGCTGGCAGCCGACGATCTCGATCTTCGGGTTCTGCTCCTTGAAGAAGCGCGAGCAGCCCATGATGGTGCCGGTAGTGCCCATGCTGGAGACGAAGTGGGTAATCTTTCCCTGCGTGTCGCGCCAGATCTCCGGGCCGGTGCCCTCGTAGTGGGCGAGCGGATTGTCGGGATTGGCGAACTGGTCGAGCATGATGCCCTTGCCTTCCGCGACCATCTTGTCGGCGACGTCGCGCGCCATCTCCATGCCGCCCTTCTGCGGGGTGAGCACGATGTCGGCACCGAAGGCGCGCATGGTCTGGCGGCGCTCGATGGAGAGGTGCTCGGGCATGATCAACACCATCCTGTAGCCGCGCATGGTCGCTGCCATCGCCAGGGCGATGCCGGTGTTGCCGCTGGTGGCCTCGATCAGGGTGTCGCCCGGCTTGATGTCGCCGCGCTTCTCGGCGCGCAGGATCATCGACAGCGCCGGCCGGTCCTTTACCGAGCCGGCCGGGTTGTTGCCCTCCAGCTTGGCGAGGATCACGTTGCCGCGGCGCTCGTTGTCCGCGCCGGGCAGGCGCTTCAGGCGCACCAAGGGGGTATTGCCGACGAAGTCTTCGAGAACCTGTTTCATGATCCGATCCGGCTGCTCACATACTGCGCAACGCCTTCTTCCACCGTCGCGAATGGCGCCTCGTAGCCGGCCTGGCGCAGCAGCGACACGTCGGCCTCGGTGTAGCTCTGGTACTTGCCTTTCAGGGCCTCAGGGAAGGCAATGTATTCGATCACACCCGCCGCCCGCAGTTCCTCCAGCGAAAGGGGGGGCTCGCCCCTGGAGGCACGGCAGGCATTCACAGTGGCGACGGCAACGTCATTGAACGACTGCGCGCGGCCGGTGCCGAGGTTGTAGATGCCGGAGGCGCCGCTGTCGAGGAAATGCAGGTTCACCTTGACGACGTCGCCAATGAAGACGAAGTCGCGACGCTGCTCGCCATTGCCGTAGCCGTCGCAGCCCTCGAAGAGCCTGACCTTGCCCTCGGCCTGGTACTGGTTGAAGAAGTGGAAGGCCACCGAGGCCATGCGGCCCTTGTGCTGCTCGCGCGGGCCGTAGACGTTGAAATAGCGGAAGCCGGCGACCTGTGCGGAAAAGTCAGCCCGGGCGAGGCGGCGGCGCACGACCTGGTCGAAGAGGAACTTCGAATAGCCGTAGACGTTGAGCGGGGATTCGAACTCGCGCGACTCGCGGAAGACGCGGCCGCCGCCGTACACGGAAGCAGACGAGGCGTAGAGAAAGGGCACGTCCTGGTCGAGGCAGAAGTCGAGCAGTTCCAGGGAGTAGCGATAGTTGTTGTCCATCATGTACTGGCCGTTGTGCTCCATCGTGTCGGAGCAGGCACCCTGGTGCAGCACCGCGTCGACCGCTCCGTCGAGCTCGCCCGCTGCCAGCGCCTCGGTGAACTCGTTCTTGTCGAGATAGTCGGCGATCTCGCAATCGACCAGGTTGCGATACTTGTCGCCCTTGGAGAGGTTGTCGACGGCGATGATGTCGGTGACGCCGCGTTCGTTGAGCGCCTTCACCAGATTGGATCCTATGAAGCCGGCGGCGCCGGTCACGATGGTGTACATGTCGGTCTTCTTCCGTTGGTCAGAGTGCGGCACGCAATTCGTCGAGCTGCACGACGGCCGTGCCCAGCTTGCCGACGACGATGCCGGCCGTGCGGTTGGCCAGTCGCATCGCCGCGTGCAGGTCCGCGCCGCTCGCCAGCATCACCGCCAGGGTGGCGATGACGGTGTCGCCGGCGCCGCTTACATCATAAACCTCCCGCGCCTGGGCCGGTTCGTGCAAGGCCTCCTGGCCGCGGAACAGGGTCATACCCTCCTCGCTGCGCGTCACCAGCAGGGCCTCCAGGCCCAGCTCCCCGCGCAGGCGCGTCGCCTTGGCTTCGAGCTCGGCCTCGGAGACCCAGCGGCCGATCACCTGGCGCAGCTCGGCGCGGTTCGGCGTCAGCAGCGTGGCGCCGGCGTAGCGGGCGAAATCCTCGCCCTTCGGGTCCACCAGCACCGGTTTTCCGGCCGCACGCGCCAGCCGGATCATCTCGCCGATGTGGGCAAGGCCGCCCTTGCCGTAGTCGGACAGGATGACCGCATTGCAGTCCGGCAGCTGGCGTTCGAAATCCGCCAGCTTGGCGCGCAACACCTCGTGCGCGGGGCAGTTCTCGAAATCGATGCGCAGCAGCTGCTGCTGGCGGCCGACGACGCGCAGCTTGATGGTGGTCGACAGCTCAGCATCCTCGTGCAGGCTGGTCTCGATGCCCTCGGCCGCCATCAGCCGCGCCAGCGACCGGCCGGCCTCGTCGGCACCGACGACGGAGAGCAGCGTAACCTTCGCCCCCAGCGCCGCACAGTTGCGCGCGACGTTGGCGGCACCGCCGGGGCGCTCCTCGGTGCGCTCGACCTTGACCACCGGCACCGGCGCCTCGGGCGAGATGCGGCTGACTTCGCCGAACCAGTAGCGGTCGAGCATGACGTCGCCGACGACGAGAATGCGGGCCTTGGAGGTGTCGGGCAGCGTCAGCGTGCTCATTGCGACCTTCCTATCGCGTGGTATTCGATGCCGGCAGCGCGCATCTGCGCCGGATCGTAGAGGTTGCGCCCGTCGAAGACCAGCGGCGCCTTGAGACGGCGCTTCATGTCCTCGAAATCCGGGCTGCGGAATTCCTTCCATTCGGTGACGATCACCAGCGCGGCCGCGCCGTCGAGCGCCGCCATCGGCGAGTCGGCATAGGCGATGCGCGGCTCGGCGCCGAAGACGCGGCGGGCCTCGTCCATCGCCACCGGATCGTAGGCGCAGACGCGCGCGCCGCGCGCCAGCAGGTCGGCGATCACGCGGCGGCTGGGCGCCTCGCGCATGTCGTCGGTGTTGGGCTTGAAGGCCAGCCCCCAGAGGGCAAAGCTGCGGCCGGAGAGATCCTCGCCGAAGCGCCGCACGATCTTGCGGCCGAGCACACCCTTCTGGAATTCGTTGGCCGCCTCCACCGCTTCGAGGACGCGCAGCTCGCCCCCGGCGTCGCGCGCCGTGCGATTGAGCGCCTGCACATCTTTCGGGAAACAGGAGCCGCCGTAGCCGCAGCCCGGATAGAGGAACTGGTAGCCGATGCGCGGGTCGGCGCCGATGCCCTGCCTCACCTGCTCGATGTCGGCGCCCAGCCTCTCGGCCAGGTTGGCCAGCTCGTTCATGAAGGAAATGCGCGTCGCCAGCATGGCGTTGGCCGCATACTTCGTCAGCTCGGCCGAGCGCACGTCCATGACGATCAGCCGTTCATGGCTGCGCTGGAAGGGCGCGTAGAGCTGCCGCATCAGTTCGACCGCCCGCGCCTCCTCGGCCCCGACGATGATGCGGTCCGGGCGCATGAAGTCCTCCACCGCCGCCCCTTCCTTGAGGAACTCCGGGTTGGAAACGACGCTGAATTCGGCCTTCAGGCCGCGCGCCGCCAGTTCCTCGGCCACCGCCGCGCGCACTTGGTCCGCCGTCCCGACCGGCACCGTCGACTTGTCCACGATCACCTTGTAGCCGTCCATGTGGCGGCCGATCGAGCGGGCCGCCGAGACGACGTACTGCAGGTCGGCCGAGCCGTCCTCGTCGGGCGGCGTGCCCACCGCGATGAACTGCAGCAGTCCATGCGCCACTGCCTCCCTCGCGTCCGTGGTGAAGCGCAGGCGGCCGGCAGAGCGGTTGCGCGCGACCATCTCGAGCAGGCCCGGCTCGTGGATCGGCATGCCGCCGGCGTTGAGGACGCGAATCTTTTCCGCATCGAGATCCAGGCACAGCACGTCGTTGCCCACCTCGGCGAGACAGGTGCCGCTGACCAGGCCGACGTAGCCGGTGCCGATGACGGTAATCTTCAAGAATGGCCTCTCAGGGTGTCAGATCGAATTCTTCCGTGCGCCTTGGCGGATAGCTTTCCCAAGCGCCGCAGCCCGGGCAGCGCCAGTAGAACTGCCGCGCCTTGAAGCCGCAGCTGTCGCAGCGGTAGCGCGCCACCTTGCGCGTGTGGTTATGAATCAGGTTCTTCACCAGCTCCAGGTCCGCACGCCGCTCGGGCGGCGCGACCAGGATCTGCGCCTCCAGCAGCTTGTCCAGGCCGAGCAGGGTCGGGTTGCGCCGCAGCTCGTCGCGCACCAGCTGGTAGGCCGCCTCGGGGCTCTCGTCGGCCAGTGCCCACTGGAAGGCGGCATCGAGCAAGTCGAGCGAAGGGGTTTGTGCAAGATAGCTGCGCAACAATTGCAGGCCCTGCTCGCTGCGCCCCAGTTTGCGATAGGACTCCATCAGCTTGGCGGCGACCAGTGCGATATACACCGGATTCTGCTGCTCGATGCGCTTCCAGGCCTCGATGGCGGCTTCGAGATCGCCGGCGGCGGCATGCAGGTCGCCGAGCAGGATGGTCGCGCGCACCGACTTGCGGTGCGTCGCCAGCGCCTCTTCAAGCAGGACCCGCGCCTCTCCGGGACGGGAGTTGCTGATCTCGGTAGCGGCAAGTTCGCAGTAAAAGTTGGCAATCTCCTTTTGCCAGAGATGGCCGGAATGGTCGGGCAACTGGCGGGCGATGTCGATGGCCTTGCGCCACTCCTTCTCCTGCTGGTAGATCTCCAGCAGGAAATTCAGGGCAGCCTCGTTCTGGCTGGTGCCGAGAAGGCCGGCGAAGATGTCCTCGGCACGATCGAGCAGGCCAGCCTTGAGGTAGTCGTGTCCCAACTCGGCCAGGGCATGCTGGCGCTGCTCCTCCTTCAGCCCCTCCCGCTCGACCAGATTCTGGTGCATGCGGATGGCGCGGTCCGTCTCTCCGCGGCGGCGGAACAGATTGCCCAGGGCGAAATGCAATTCGGCCGTTTCAGGGTCGACCCTGGCTGCCTCGAGAAAGGCGTCGATCGCCTTGTCGGGCTGCTCGTTGAGAAGGAAATTGAGCCCTTTGAAATAGGATTTCGGCAGGGCGCGCGACTCGCGCACGACGTGCCGGATATCGACGCGCGCGGCCATCCAACCCAGGGCGAAAAACAGCGGGATCGCCAGCAGCCACCACAGTTCGAATTCCATATGCCGGGCCTGCCCTTCTCTTGTGTCTCGGAGGGACGCAGCCCTATTCCTGCCGCGCGCCCGCTTCCAGTTCCTGCCTCAGGCGGACGAGTTCCCGGCGCTGGCGCAGGAAGGTGCCGAGCGCGGCAGACAGCCCCGCAATCGCCCCGGCCGCGAAGAAGATCAACATGACGGCGACCAGCGGCAGCGGCCAGGCTGCATCGAAGAAGAAATGCAGCGTGACCATGCTGCTGTTCTTCACTGCAAAGCCAAGCAACACGACGAACAGCACGATGCGCAGCAGCCAGATGAGAATTTTCATGTCGATCCACACGGCCGGTCCGGCCGGGCACGCCTAAAAAAAGGGCGGCATCGCCAGACGCCGCCCGATTCCATCAGATCAGTCCGGCAGCAAGCCGGGCCGATCAGCCGAGCTGGTCCACGCGCTCGCGCAGCTCCTTGCCCGCCTTGAAGTGCGGCACGTATTTCTCGGGCACCTGCACCTTCTCGCCGGATTTCGGGTTGCGTCCGATGCGTGGCGGCCGGTAGTTCAGCGCAAAGCTGCCGAAGCCGCGAATCTCGATGCGATCGCCGCGGGTGAGCGCGGCGGTCATGGCATCGAGAATCATCTTGACGGCGTAATCGGCATCCTTGGCGACCAATTGCGGGAAGCGTCCCGCCAGTTTCGCGATGAGTTCCGACTTCGTCATGTTCGCCTGATGAGGTTATTGCTGGGTATTGCCGAGCTTGGCTTTCAGCAGGGCGCCGAGGTTGGTCGTGCCGCTGGACGCGGACGATTCGCTCTGGAACTTCTGCATGGCCTCGTTCTGCTCGGCCTGGTCCTTGGCCTTGATCGACAGGTTGATCGAACGCGACTTGCGGTCCACGTTGATGATCATGGCGTCGAGAACGTCGCCTTCCTTGACGAGGGTGCGCAGGTCCTCGACGCGCTCGCGGGCGGCCTCGGAGGCGCGCAGGTAGCCCTCGACCTCTTCGGACAGCTGCACCACCGCGCCACGGGCATCGACGCTCTTCACCGTGCCCTTGACGACGCTGTTCTTGTCGTGGGTGGCGATGAAGTTGGTGAAGGGGTCGCCCTCCAGCTGTTTGATGCCCAGCGAGATGCGCTCGCGTTCGACGTCGATGGCCAGCACCACGGCCTCGACCTCGTCGCCCTTCTTGAAGTTGCGCACGGCCTCCTCGCCGGCCGCCGACCAGGACAGGTCGGACAGGTGCACCAGGCCGTCGATGTTGCCGGGCAGGCCGATGAAGATGCCGAAGTCGGTGATCGACTTGATCTGGCCGCGCACCTTGTCGCCCTTCTTGTGGTTCATCGAGAACTCGTCCCACGGGTTCGGCAGGCACTGCTTCATGCCCAGCGAAATGCGGCGGCGATCCTCGTCGATCTCCAGGATCATCACCTCGACCTCGTCGCCCAACTGGACGACCTTGGAGGGATGCACGTTCTTGTTGGTCCAGTCCATCTCGGAGACATGCACCAGGCCTTCGATGCCCTGTTCCACCTCGACGAAAGCGCCGTAGTCGGTGAGGTTGGTGACCTTACCGAACAGGCGGGTGCCCTGCGGGTAGCGACGCGAGATGCCGACCCACGGATCTTCGCCGAGTTGCTTGAGGCCGAGGGAGACGCGGTTCTTCTCCTGGTCGAACTTTAGCACCTTGGCCTGCACCTCGTCGCCCACGTTGAGGACTTCCGAGGGATGACGCACGCGGCGCCAGGCCAGGTCGGTGATGTGCAGCAGGCCGTCGATGCCGCCGAGGTCGACGAACGCGCCGTAGTCGGTGATGTTCTTGACGATGCCCTTGACGACGGTGCCTTCCTTCAGATTGGCGAGCAGCTGTTCGCGCTCCTCGCCGGCGGAGGCTTCGAGCACGGCGCGGCGCGACACGACGACGTTGTTGCGCTTGCGGTCGAGCTTGATGACCTTGAATTCGAATTCCTTGTTCTCGTAGGGCGTGGTGTCCTTGACCGGGCGGACATCCACCAGCGAGCCGGGCAGGAAGGCGCGGATGCCGTTGGTCATGACCGTCAGGCCGCCCTTCACCTTGCCGTTGATGACGCCCTTGACCAGGGCGCCTTCGTTGAGCGCCTTCTCCAGGTCGTTCCAGGCGGCAATGCGCTTGGCCTTCTCGCGCGACAGGCGCGTCTCGCCATAGCCGTCCTCGAGCATCTCGATGGCGACGCTGACGTAGTCGCCCGGCTTGACCTCGACCTCGCCGCGGTCGTTGCGGAATTCGTCGATGGTGATGAAGCTCTCGGACTTGAGACCGGCGTTCACGACCACGAAGTTCTGGTCGATGCGGACGACTTCGGCGGTGATCACCTCGCCTGCGCGCATCTCCTGGCGCGACAGGCTTTCTTCAAAGAGGGCGGCAAAGCTTTCCGGGGTCGAGGCGGGGGTAGAAGTTGCAATAGACATAAATTATTAAACCTAACGCCGGCCAAAAAGGGACGGCTCTTGTAAGTTGAACATCGCCGCAAAGAAAAAACCGCGCACTGCGGCAGGGTAGCCCTGCATCAAACAATCAGTCGATTGACCCGCCCGCCGGGCGGCACCTGCTGCGCCATCGCCTTCGCGACACCACGCCTGCGGCGCTTCCGTTGTTTCAGGAGCGCGCCGCAGCTTGCGGCAAACGTTGCCGGACTCGTTCGACAACCCAGGCGACGGCCTCATCGACCGTCATTGCCGTGGTGTCGAGCAACTCGGCATCCGCGCATTTCTGCAGGGGGGCGATCGCCCGCGCGCTGTCGCGCGCATCACGTTCACGCAGATCCTGCAAAAGGGTATCAATGCTAACAGACATTCCTTTGTCGATCAACTGTTTATAGCGCCGCTCGGCACGCGCCTCGGCCGTTGCCGTCAGGAAGACCTTGAGGGGGGCATCGGGGAAGACCACCGAACCCATGTCGCGCCCCTCTGCAACCAGGCCCGGCGCCTGCCGGTAGGCGCGCTGGCGCCCGAGCAGGGCGGCCCGGACGGCCGGAAAGGCGGCCACTTTCGAGGATCCTGCCGAGCATGCCTCGCTGCGGATGGCTTCGGTCGCCTCCTCGCCGCCGAGCAGGATGCGGCCGCCCTCGAAGGCCGCCGGCAGGGTCTCGGCGATGCGCGCCAGGGCCGCGCCGTCGTCCAACGCCACGTTGGCCCGCAAGGCGGCCAGGGCCACCAGGCGGTAGAGGGCGCCGCTGTCCAGATAGTGAAAGCCCAACGCTTCCGCCACCCGGGCCGCCACCGTGCCCTTGCCGGAAGCCGAGGGGCCGTCGATGGCGATCACCGGCGCCAGCAGGCCGGCGAAGCGCTCGAAGTAGTCCGGAAAGGTCTTGTTCACGCACTTCGGGTCGTTGATGCGCACCGGTACCCCGCCCAGGCAGGCCAGCGAGAAGCACATCGCCATGCGGTGGTCGTCGTAGGTGTCGATGACGGCGTTCGGCGACAAAGTCAGTCCCGGGGAGACGGCGATGAAGTCCGCGCCCTCCTCCACCGTCGCACCGAGCTTGCGCAACTCGGTGGCCATGGCGGCGATGCGGTCGGTTTCCTTGACCCGCCAGCTGGCGATGTTTCCGAGTCGCGTCGTACCCTCGGCGAAGAGTGCCGCCACGGCCAGGGTCATGGCGGCGTCCGGGATGTGGTTGCAGTCGAGGTCGATGGCTTTCAGCCGGCCGCCCTTCGGCGCGGCAGCTTCGATCCAGTTGGGCCCCATCGCCACCAGCGCACCCATCCCCGCAAGCGCTTCGGCGAAACGCACGTCGCCCTGGATGCTGTCCCGTCCCACCCCCTCGACGCGCACCGGCCCGCCGGCGATCGCCCCCGCCGCCAGGAAATACGAGGCGGCGGAAGCGTCGCCCTCGACGAACAGCGTGCCCGGACTGCGGTAGCGGGCACCGGCCGGGATACGGAAGGCGCGCCAGCTTTCCCGCTCGACGTTTACGCCGAAGCGCGCCATCAGGTTCAGCGTGATGTCGATGTAGGGCTTGGAGATGAGCTCGCCGGCCACCTCCACCGTCTCCCCTGCGCCGGTCAGCGGCAACGCCATCAGGAGCGCTGTGAGGAACTGGCTGGAAGCCTCGCCGCGCACCGTGACCCGGCCGCCGGCCTTGATCGCTGCCGGTTGGATTTGCAGAGGCGGGAAGCCTTCGTTGCCGAGATAGCGGATGTCGGCGCCAATCTGGCGCAGCGCGTCCACCAGATCGCCGATCGGCCGCTCGTGCATGCGCGGCACGCCGGAGAGCCGGTAATGGCCGTTCGAGAGCGCCAGTGCCGCCGTCAGCGGACGAAAGGCCGTGCCGGCATTGCCGAGGAACAGCTCCGCCTGCTTGACCCGGAAGGCGCCGCCGGCGCCATGCACGCGGAAGTCGTTGCCCTCCCCACGCCGCCAATCGATGCCGAGCGCCTTGAGAGCCTCGAGCATGCGCTCGACGTCGTCTGAGAGCAGCAAGTCGCGTATGTCGGTCTCGCCCTCGGCCAGGGCAGCGAGCAGCAGGAAGCGGTTGGAGATGCTCTTCGATCCGGGCAGCCGCACCGTGCCCGATGCGTGGCGCGCGGGAGCGAGGTCGAGAAATTCCATCAGGACAGCTTGCCCTCGGCCCAGGCGCGGCGCACGGTGCGCGCCTCGTCGAAGACGGCCTCGAGGGCGGCGGCGTCGCCGGACAATAGCGCCTGGCGCAATTCGTCCAGCTGGCGCTGGTACTGCTCGAGTTCGCCCAACAGGGCCGTCCTGTTGGCGATGCAGATGTCGCGCCACATCTCGGGATGGCTGGCGGCGATGCGCGTGAAGTCGCGGAAGCCGCTGGCGGCGAAGCGGAAGAACTCCTCGCGGTTCTCGCGCTGCGCCAGGTCGTGCACAAGGGCGAACGAAAGCAGGTGCGGCAGGTGGCTCACGGCGGCGAACACCTGGTCGTGGCGCGCCGGCGCCATCTCGTGCACGGTGGCACCGCAGGTAGCCCATGCTGCGCGCACGCGCTCGACCGCCTCGGGAGCGTTCTCCGGCAGCGGCGTCAGCACCACCTTGCGCCCGACGTAGAGGTCGGCCTTCGCCGCCGCCGCGCCGCTGTTCTCCGCCCCGGCGATGGGATGGGCCGGCACGAAATGCGAGAGATGCTTCGGCAAGTATTGGCGGACAGCAGCGACGACGTCGCTTTTGGTGCTGCCGCCGTCGGTGATGGCCGTCCGCGGGCCGAGGTGCAGCGCCATCGCCTGCATCAGCGCCGGCATCTGGCCGACCGGGGTGGCGAGGAGGACAAGATCAGCATCGCGCAGCGTGGCGGCATCGCAGGCGCCGATGCGGTTGATGATGCCCAGGCGCAGCGCCTCGTCGAGCGTGGCCCGGCTGCGGCCGATGCCGACCACCTCGCCCGCCGCCCCGGCCTGCTTCAGTGCCAGGGCAAACGAGCCGCCGATCAGGCCGACGCCGAAGACGACAACTCTGTCGAGGCGGAAGCCCATCAGCGTGCTAACGGGCGCCTTCGAGCGCCTTCTCCAAGGCCGCGAGGAAGCGCGCGTTCTCGCTCTCCAGGCCGATGGTGACGCGCAGGTGCTCGGGCAGCGCGTAGCCGCCGATCGGCCGCACGATGACGCCCTGCTTGAGCAGCGCCTGGTTCACTTTCCCGGCGTCGCCCGCCTTGAAGGTGACGAAGTTGCCGTGCGAGGGAATGTGCTCGAGGCCGAGGCGCTTCAGGCCGGCGATGATCTGCTCCATGCCGCGCCGGTTGTTGTCGTAGCTCTCGGCAATGAAGGCATGGTCGTCGAGCGCGGCGATGGCGCCGGCCAGCGCCAGGTTGTTCACGTTGAAGGGCTGGCGCACGCGGTGCATCAGGTCGGCGATCTCGGCCGTGGTGACGGCGTAGCCGACGCGAAGTCCCGCCAGGCCGTGGATCTTCGAGAAGGTGCGCGTGACGACCAGGTTGGGGAATTCCTTCACCCAGGCCAGGGTGTCGACGCGGTCGGCCGGCGGCAGGTATTCGTTGTAGGCTTCATCCAGCACCACCACCACGTCCTTCGGCACCGCCTGCAGGAAGGCCTTCACCTGGGCGCCGGGCAGGAAGTTGCCAGTCGGGTTGTTCGGGTTGGCCACCCAGACGATGCGGGTGTCGGGGCGGATGGCGGCACGCATGGCGTCGAGGTCGTGGCCGTAATGCTTGGCCGGCACGACGATGCACTCGCCGCCGGCCGACATGGTCGCCAGCGGGTACACTGCGAAGGCATGCCTGGAGAACACGGAGGAGCGACCCGGCGCCAGGAAGACGCGCGCAGCCAAGTCAAGCACGTCGTTCGAGCCGTTGCCCAGCACGATCTGTTCCATGCCGACGCCGAGTTTCTCGGCGAGCGCTGCGGTCAGGTCGAACTGGTCCGGATAGCGCTCGATGCCCTCCATGGCCGCCTTCATGGCGGCGCGGGCCCGCGGGCTCATGCCGAGCGGGTTTTCGTTGGAGGCCAGCTTGACGATCTTTTCGACGGGCAAACCCATTTCTCGCGCCAGCTGGGTGATCGGCTTGCCCGGCTGGTAGGGCGAGATGGCGCGGATATACGTTGGTGCGAGTTCAGCGATACTCATGGTGTGATTCCCCCCTCGAAGGTCAACCTCTCCCGTTTGTTCCGGCTTGTCAAACCGCAGCGCTCGGATAGGAGCCGAGTACCTTGACGAAGGCGGCGCGGTCGCGCAGTTCGGCGAAGGCCTTGATCACCCGCTCCTCGCTCTGGTGGCCTTCGACGTCAACGTAGAAGACGTACTCCCACAGTCCGGTGCGCGAAGGGCGCGACTCGAACTTGCTCATCGACACGCCGTGCCGCGCCAGCGGCTCAAGAAGGGCATACATTGCCCCGGCCTTGTTCTGCGAGGCGCAGACGATCGAGGTCTTGTCGCGGCCGGACGGACCGGCGTCATGCATGCCGATGACGAGAAAACGGGTCGTATTGTTCGGGTCATCCTCGATGTCGTTCGCCAACCGGTTCAGGCCATAACGATCTGCCGCCGCCTCGCCGGCAATGGCGCAGGACTCCGCATCCTCGGCTGCCATGCGCGCCGCCTCCGCATTGCTCGCCACCGGCACGCGCGGCAGGGCCGGCAGGTTGTTGTTGAGCCACTCATGGCACTGTGCCAACGACTGGCTGTGCGAATAAAGACGCTTGACCGCCTCCAGCCGCTCCGCCTTCGAGAGCAGGTGCTGGTGAATGCGCAGCATGACCTCGCCGCAGATCTTGATCGGCATCTGCAGGAGCAGGTCGAGAGTGCGTCCGACTGCACCTTCCGTCGAATTCTCCACCGGCACCACGCCATAGTCGGCGTGGCCCGCCTCGACGGAGCGGAACACCTCGTCGATGGTCGCCGTCGCCGTAAACTGCGGCGACGCGCCGAAATGCTTTTTCGCAGCGCTCTCGGTGAAGGTGCCCTCCGGTCCGAAATAGGCGATGCGCAGGGGCTGTTCCAGTGCCAGGCAGGCCGACATGATTTCGCGGAAGATATGCCAGACCGTACCGTCGGCCAGCGGCCCCGGATTGAGCCCGGTGATGCGCCGCAGCACCTGCGCTTCGCGCTCGGGCCGGTACACCACCGCTCCGCCCTTGACGCGGCCGATCTCGTGGGCGATCTCGGCCCGGCGCGACAGGCGTTGCAGCACCTCCTCGTCGAGGCGGTCGATCTCGGCGCGCAGGCGCTGCAGGTCGTCGCTCATTTGTTATGCGGGCAGGTAGCGCACGGTTAACACGCCCTCGATGCCGGAGATCGAATCGATCACCGCCTGCGAGACGGCACTGTCCACATCTACCAGGGTGTAGGCAATGTCGCCGCGCGACTTGTTCACCATGTTGTGGATGTTCAGGTTGGCCTTGGCCATCGCCGTGGAGATCTGCCCGACCATGTTCGGCACGTTGGCGTTAACGATGGCAATGCGGAAACCCGACTCGCGCGGCATCACGGTATTGGGAAAGTTCACCGAGTTCTGCACGTTGCCGTGTTCAAGGTAATCGCGCACCTGGTCGGCCACCATCGCGGCGCAATTGTCCTCCGCCTCGCGCGTCGATGCGCCGAGGTGGGGCAAGGCCACCACATGGGGATGGTTGTTGACGTGCGGGCTGGGGAAATCGCAGACGTAGCAGCCGAGCTTCTTCCCTTCCAGGGCCGCCAGCACGGCGGCTTCGTCCACCACGCCTTCGCGTGAGAAGTTGAGCAGCACGGCGCCGTGGCGGACATGCTCCAACGACTGTTCGTTGACCATCTTGCGCGTGGCATCCACCAGCGGCACGTGCAGACTGACGAAATTGGCGTTCTTCAGCACCTCGCCGACGCTGTGCGCCTTCCTCACCTGCGAGGGCAGGCTCCAGGCGGCATCCACGGTGATTTCCGGGTCGTAGCCCATGACGTTCATGCCAAGCTTGATGGCGGCATCCGCCACCAGACAGCCGATCTTGCCGAGACCGATGACCCCGAGGGTATGGCCGGCCAACTCGTAGCCGGCGAAGTTCTTCTTGCCGTCCTCGACCTTCTTCTCCATCTCCGGATCCTTCGGATCGAGGGTGGAGACGAAGCGCATGGCGCCGGTCAGGTTGCGCGCCGCCAGCAGCATGCCGGCGATGACGAGTTCCTTCACCGCGTTGGCGTTGGCGCCCGGCGCGTTGAAGACCGGCACGCCCCGCCCGCTCATGGCCTTGACCGGAATGTTGTTGGTGCCGGCGCCGGCTCGGCCGATGGCGCGCACCGAGGCCGGGATGTCCATCTTGTGCATGTCGGCCGAGCGCACCAGGATGGCATCCGGCGACACGATGTCCTTGCCGACGGTGTACTGCTCGGCCGGCAGGCGCTTCAGGCCGGCCTGGGATATCTGGTTGAGGACCAGGACCTGGAAATTCTTAGCCATGCTTCGCCTCGAATTCCTTCATGTAGTCGACCAGGGCCTTGACGCCCTCGACCGGCATCGCGTTGTAGATCGAGGCGCGCATCCCGCCAACGGAGCGATGGCCCTTCAGCTGGATCATTCCGCGTGCCTTGGCACCCTTGAGGAATTCCTCGTCGAGTTCGGCCTTCTTCAGGGTGAACGGCACATTCATCAGCGAGCGGTCGGCCTTGGCCACCGGGCTGACGAAGAACTTGCTCTGGTCGAGGAAGGCGTAGAGCAGCGCCGCCTTCTCGCGGTTGTGCTTCTCCATGGCCGCCAGGCCGCCCTGCTGCTTCAGCCACTGGAACACCAATCCGGCAATGTAGATGCCGTAGGTGGGCGGCGTGTTGTACATCGATTCGTTCTCGGCATGCGTCTTGTAGTCGAGCATCACCGGGGTCTTCGGCAGCACCTGGCCGATGAGGTCCTCGCGCACGACGACGATGGTCAGGCCGGCCGGTCCGATGTTCTTCTGCGCACCGGCATAGATGAGGCCGTACTTGGAAACGTCCACCGGCTTGGACAGGATGTTCGAGGACATGTCGCACACCAGAGGCACGTCGCCCGTCTGCGGCACCCAGTGGAACTCGACACCGCCGATGGTCTCGTTGGCGGTGTAGTGAACGTAGGCTGCGTCCCTGGAAAGCTTCCAGCCGGCCTGGGCCGGGGCGTAGTTGAAGCCCTTGTCCTCGCTGGAGGCGACGACGTTCACCTGGCAGTACTGCTTGGCTTCCTTGATCGCCTTCTTGGCCCACTCACCCGTGTTGACGTAGTCGGCGCTCGCCTTGCCGCGCAGCAGGTTGATCGGAATCATGGCGAACTGCAGGGTGGCGCCGCCCTGCAGGAAGAGCACCTTGTAGTTGGCGGGAATGCCCATCAGCTCGCGCAGGTCGGCCTCGGCCTGGGCGGCGATGCTCATGAACTCCTTGCCGCGGTGGCTCATCTCCATGACGGACTGGCCGCTGCCGTGCCAGTCGAGCATCTCTTCCGCCGCCTGCTTGAGCACGGACTCCGGCAGGGTCGCCGGGCCGGCGCTGAAATTGAATACGCGTGCCATTTCTTCTTACTCCTCCTCGGTCTCAATAATCTTTTCCATGCCGGCCAGCTTGGTGCCGTCATCCAGGTTGATCAGGGTCACGCCCTGCGTCGAGCGCCCCATCTCGCGAATGTCCTGCACCAGCGTGCGAATCAGCACGCCGCCAGTGGATATCAGCATCAGTTCATCGGTATCGGAAACCAGCACGGCGCCGATCAGCCTGCCATTGCGGTCGGACGTCTGGATGGCGATCATGCCTTTAGTGCCGCGGCCGTGCCGGGTGTATTCGGCAATCGCCGTGCGCTTGCCGAAGCCGTTCTCGGTCGCCGTCAGCACGCTCTGCTCCTCGCCCTTGGCGACGAGCATCGAAATCACGCTCTGAGCCGGTTCGAGCATCATGCCGCGCACGCCGCGCGCCTCGCGGCCCATGGGGCGCACGTCCTCCTCGGCGAAACGCACAGCCTTGCCGGCATCGGAGAACAGCATCACGTCGTACTCGCCGTCGGTGATGGCGACGCCGATGAGGTGGTCCCCCTCATCGAGATCGACGGCGATGATGCCGGCCTTGCGCGGATTGGCGAAAGCCGACAGCGGGGTCTTCTTCACCGTTCCGCCCATCGTCGCCATGAACACATAATGTCCCTCGTCGAACTCCTTCACCGGCAGCACTGCGGTGATCTTCTCGCCCTCGGCAAGCGGGAAGAGATTGACGATAGGTTTGCCGCGGCTGGTCGAGGAGCCTTCCGGCACCTCGTACACCTTCAGCCAATAGACACGTCCGCGGTTGGAGAAGCACAGGATGTAATCGTGCGTGTTGGCCACGAAGAGACGGTCGACGAAGTCGTCCTCCTTCATCGCAGTGGCCTGGCGGCCGCGGCCGCCGCGCCGCTGGGCGCGATAGTCGGCCAACACCTGGCGCTTGAAGTAGCCGCCATGGGAGAGGGTCACGACCACGTCGGTCGGGGTGATGAGGTCCTCCAGGCAGAGATCCTCGGCGTTCACCACGATCTCGGAGCGCCGCGCGTCTCCGAACTGCTCGCGGATAGCTTGCAGCTCTTCGGCGATGATGCGGGTGATGCGTGCGGGATTAGCCAGAATGTCGAGCAGGTCGGCGATCTGCGCCATCACTTCGCGATACTCGGAGACGATCTTGTCCTGTTCGAGGCCGGTCAGGCGCTGCAGACGCAGTTCGAGGATGGCCTGGGCCTGGGCGTCGGACAACCGGTAGCCCTGCCCGGACATGCCGAATTCGGGCAACAGTCCATCCGGTCGCGAAGCCTGCGCGTTAGCACGCGCCAACATCTCCTCGACGAGTGTCGAACGCCAGGTGCGCGCCATCAGTTCGCGCTTGGCCTCCGGCGGCGTCGTCGCCGCCTTGATGAGGGCGATGATCTCGTCGACATTGGACAAGGCCACCGCCAGGCCCTCCAGGATATGGCCCCGCTCGCGCGCCTTGCGCAGTTCGAACACGGTGCGCCGCGTCACTACCTCGCGCCGGTGAGCGAGGAAGGCGCCGAGCATCTCCTTCAGGTTGAGCAGGCGCGGTCGGCCGTCGACCAGGGCCACCATGTTCACGCCGAAGGTATCCTGCAACTGCGTCATCTTGTACAGGTTGTTGAGCACAACCTCCGGCACCTCGCCGCGCTTCAATTCGATGACCACGCGCATGCCGGACTTGTCGGACTCGTCCTGAATGTGGGAAATCCCCTCCAGCTTCTTCTCGTTGACCAGCTCGGCGATGCGTTCCAGCAGGGATTTCTTGTTAACCTGGTAGGGCAGCTCGTCGACGATGATGGCCTGGCGGTTGCCCTTCTCCAGGTCCTCGAAATGCGTACGCGCCCGCATGACGATGCGGCCGCGGCCGGTCAGGTAACCCTCGCGCACGCCGACGGTGCCGTAAATGATGCCGGCCGTGGGAAAGTCGGGGGCAGGAATGATCGCAATCAGATCCTCGATGCCCAGTTCGGGGTTGTCCAGCAGCGCCAGGCAGCCATCCACCACCTCGTTCAGGTTGTGCGGCGGAATGTTGGTCGCCATGCCGACGGCGATGCCCGAACTGCCGTTGATGAGCAGGTTGGGAATCTTCGCCGGCAGGATCAGCGGTTCGCGCTCCGAGCCGTCGTAGTTCGGCCCGAAATCGACCGTCTCCTTGTCGATGTCGGCCAGCAACTCGTGGCCGATGCGTGCCATGCGGATTTCCGTGTAGCGCATGGCAGCAGCATTGTCGCCGTCGACAGAACCAAAGTTGCCCTGGCCATCCACCAGCATATAGCGCAGGCTGAAATCCTGCGCCATGCGGACGATGGTGTCGTAGACTGCAGTGTCGCCGTGCGGGTGATACTTACCGATCACGTCGCCGACGATGCGGGCGGATTTCTTGTAGGCCTTGTTCCAGTCGTTGGACAGCTCGTGCATGGCGAAGAGCACACGCCGGTGCACCGGCTTGAGTCCGTCGCGTACATCAGGGAGTGCCCGGCCCTTGATCACGCTCATGGCGTAATCGAGGTAGGAATGGCGCATCTCCTCTTCGAGGCTGACCGGCAGGGTTTCTTTGGCGAATTGAGTGGTCATCTAAGGGGTAACCGAAGGCAGGGCAAAGCCCTTCACCAAAAAGGTATAAGTTTAGCATGCCGTCCTTGCCCTTCGCAGCCGTCAGGATGCGCCCGCGGCCATTCAATTGTCGTTCCGACAACAAGTTGTAGGCCTTTGGTTTTTGTGCTTAAATCCATTTTCAGTAGCCGGCGGCGGCGCGCACTGACCCGCCGGAAAACAGAACAATCAACAATCTCTAGCCAGTGGAGGATGAACCCTTGAAAAACACTCTCGTATCCAAAGCTCTTCTCGCTACCGCACTCGGCCTGGCCGTAAGCGCAGCCAACGCCCAGGTGCCGAACAACGACGGCTATCTGTTCGACACGCGCGGACTTGTCGCCAAGAGCGGGTTCGGCCTGTGCTGGAAGACCACCCGCTGGACGCCCGCCATGGCCATCGCCGAATGCGATCCGGAACTGAAGAAAGCTGAAGCGCCGAAGCCGGCCGCACCGGCCGCGCCTGCCAAACCGAAGGCCTGCAACTTCACCTACTCCCTGCAAAACGATGCGACCTTCGCCTTCGGCAAGGCCAACCTGAACGCCGCCGGCAAGGATCAACTCGACAAGAATGTCATCGCCAAGCTGGGCAACTGCGCCAGTGTCAAGCTGATGCTGATCACCGGCCACACCGACCGCATCGGCAGTCACGAGGCCAACCAGAAACTTTCCGAGAAGCGTGCCGACGCCGTCAAAGCCTACCTAGCAAGCAAAGGCGCCAAGGCCGATGCCGTCGAGACCATGGGTGCGGGCAAGACCCAGCCCGTGCCGGGCGTGAAATGCGACGACAAGCTACCGCGCAAGAAGCTCATCGAGTGCTTGGCGCCGAACCGCCGCGTTGTTGTCGAAGTGCAGGGCCCCGGCAAATAAGCCAGCCCAAATTGCAAAAACCCCGCCCCTCATCGGCGGGGTTTTTTTACGCATGTCAGAACCGATAGACCTGCTGATCGAGCCGCGCTGGCTCATACCGGTGGAACCGCACGGCGTGGTACTCGAGGACCATGCCGTCGCCGTTTCCGCCGGGAATATCCTCGATGTCCTGCCCGCGAAGGAAGCGCTCGGCCGCTATCAGCCGGCGCAACGCGCAGCACTGCCGCAGCAGGCGCTGATTCCCGGACTGGTCAACTTGCACACCCACGCCGCCATGGCGCTGATGCGCGGCATCGCCGATGACCTGCCATTGATGGACTGGCTGAAGACACGCATCTGGCCAGCCGAGGCAAGGCATGTCTCCGCCGCTTTCGTGCGCGACGGCACGCTGCTCGCGTGCGCCGAAATGCTGCGCGGCGGCATCACCTGCTTCAATGACATGTACTTCTTCCCAGAGGCGGCGGCCGAAGCGGCGCAAAGTCTCGGGGTGCGCGCCGTGCTCGGCATGGTCATCATCGAATTCCCCACTGCATACGCCACCGATGCCGACGACTACATCAGCAAGGGATTGGCCGCGCGCGATCGGCTGCGCGGCGAGCCCCTGATCTCGTTCTGCATGGCACCGCATGCGCCCTACACCGTAGCTGACAAAACCTTCGAGCGTATCGCCACCCTCTCAGCCCAGCTTGACCTGCCCGTCCATGTCCATCTACACGAGACAAACTGGGAGATCAGGCAGAGCCTGGCCCAGCACGGCACCCGCCCCCTCGATCGGCTGCGGCGGCTGGGACTACTCGGCCCGGGCCTGATCGGCGTACATGCGGTGCATCTTGATGAGCCCGAAATCGCCCTGCTTGCGGAGAACAACTGCGCGGTGGCGCATTGCCCAACATCGAACATGAAACTCGCGAGCGGCGCCGCCCCGATCGCCCAACTATTGAGGCAGGGAGTGCGCATTGGCCTGGGCACGGATGGCGCAGCCAGCAATAATCGTCTTGACATCTTTCAGGAGATGCGCCACGCCGGACTACTGGCCAAAGTCACCTCCGGCGACGCTGCGGTGCTGAACGCCCATGAAATATTGCGCATGGCCACCTTGGGCGGCGCCTCGGCAGTCGGCCTGGACAATCGCATCGGCTCAATCCAGGCCGGAAAGGCCGCCGACGTGTGCGCCATCCGGCTCGACGCACTTGAAACCAGTCCCTGCTTCGACCCCGCTTCCCACTTGGTCTATACTGCCGGAAGGGAACATGTGACCCATGTCTGGGTAGATGGAGTACTGCAGGTCGAAAATGGAGTGTTGCGGGGATGCGACACTACTCGATTGCTTGACACTGTCAATTTGTGGCAAAATAAATTAACCGCTTGAACCGGCAGGGCCGAAAGCAGAGGGCCGGAACAAACGTGTTTTTAATAACTCCGCTGTTTTTTGGGCCGATCAATCCACTCATTTTTCGCACCGCAACGAGGGGGAATATGAACAAACAAATTTCGAAAATCACGCTGCTGGCCGCCCTTGGAATGAGCGCCTCCGTCGCGCTTGCTCAAGTGCCGAACAACGACGGTTACCTGTTCGACACGCGCGGCCTTGTCGCCAAGAGCGGGTTCGGCCTGTGCTGGAAGACCACCCGCTGGACGCCCGCCATGGCCATCGCTGAGTGCGATCCGGAACTGGTGAAGAAGCCTGAAGCGGCAAAACCCGCCGCCCCGGCTGCGACGCCGAAACCCGCCGCCCAGAAGGTAACGCTGGCCGCCGACGCCCTGTTTGATTTCGACAAGGCCGTTCTGCGTCCGGAAGGCAAGGCCAAGCTGGATGACGTTACCAGCAAGCTGAAAGGCATGAAGCTGGAAGTCATCATCGCCGTCGGCCACACCGACCGCATCGGCTCCGACAAGTACAACCAGAAGTTGTCGGAGAAGCGCGCCGAGGCCGTCAAGGCCTACCTGGTCGGCAAGGGCGTCGAGCCGAACCGCGTCTACACCGAAGGCAAGGGCGAGAAGCAGCCCGTCACCGGCGACAAGTGCGGCAAGAGCGAGAAGAAGTCGAAGCAACTCATCGAGTGCCTGCAGCCCGATCGTCGCGTAGAGATCGAGGTCATCGGCACCAAGTAAGTCGGCTCATTGCCGAAAAAAGCCCTGCGCAAGCAGGGCTTTTTTATTTTATATACTTCGAATCATGAACGAACCCGCAAACCGCAACGCCGACCAGGCCGAACTCGACAAGTTCAGCGAACTTGCCCACCGCTGGTGGGATCCCGAGTCCGAGTTCAGGCCCCTGCACGACATCAACCCCCTGCGCCTGGACTGGATCGACCGGACCGTCGGTCTCGCCGGCAAGAAGGTGCTCGACGTCGGCTGCGGCGGCGGTATCCTTGCCGAATCAATGGCAACGCGCGGCGCCGCCGTGACCGGCATCGATCTCTCCGACAAGGCGCTGGCCGTCGCGAAACTGCACCTGATGGAAACCGGTCAGAAAGTCGATTACCGGAAAATCTCAGCGGAGGAACTGGCCGTCGAAGCGCCAGGTGCTTTTGATGTCGTGACCTGCCTGGAAATGCTAGAGCATGTACCCGATCCCGCCAGCACCGTGCGCGCCTGCGCCCAACTCGTCCACCCCGACGGGATGGTTTTCTTTTCCACCATCAACCGCAATCCCAAGTCTTACCTTTTTGCGGTAGTCGGCGCCGAATATGTGCTCAAACTGCTGCCGCGCGGCACGCACGATTACGCCAAATTCATTCGGCCGGCCGAGTTGGCTCGCTATTGCCGCGAAGCCGGCCTGAGCGTCGGCGAGGTCATCGGCATGACCTACAACCCGCTCACGAAGACCTACGCCCTAGGCTCGGACACCGACGTCAACTACTTGATGCGCGCGCGGCGCGATGACTGACGCCGTCCTATTCGATCTCGACGGCACGCTGGCCGACACCGCCGCCGATCTCGGCGCTGTGCTCAACCGGCTACGCAGCGAAGCAGGAAACGCGCCGCTGCCACCAGAAACCATCCGCCCACATGTCTCAAAGGGGGTGCGCGGCCTGCTCGGCATCGGCTTCGCCCTTGCACCGGGTGACAACGGTTATGCCGACCTGCACCAGCACTTCCTGACCTATTACGGTGAATCGCTGTGCGTGGCTACTACCCTCTTCGAAGGCGTCGCGGACCTGCTGGACTACTTGGAGGCGCATGGCATCAAGTGGGGCGTAGTTACCAATAAGACCAGCCGTTACACCCTGCCGGTGATGGAGGCACTGGGCTTGGTGCGACGCGCCGACTGTATCGTCAGCGGCGATTCCTCGCCGCGCCCAAAGCCGGCGCCCGACCCCCTGTGGCTGGCCAGCGCCATTGCCGGCGCCGATCCTGCGCGCTGCCTGTATGTCGGCGACGACCTGCGCGACATGCAGGCCGCACGGGCCGCCGGCATGGGGGCCGTTGCCGCTGCCTGGGGCTATCTGGGCGACGGTCTGCCCCTTGAAAAATGGGGCGCCGACACCATCATTCAGTCGCCGGCAGACCTTGTCGGACTGCTCATGTAGCACATGCTAGAATGTTCAAGGTCTGTGGAACTTGGGAACGATGCCGGGTTTCAAAGATGAGCAGGGTTAGACAGCAGTTGCGCATCACACCGAATCCGGGGGCGACCTGGCTTCGACGTGGGTCGCGAAGCAGTGCAGTGCATGCCGAGGCCCAGTTACCTCGAAAATCCATCTGGAAATCTACAAACGCCAACGACGAGCGTTTCGCTCTAGCCGCTTAATACCGGCTAGCTCTGCACCGGTTTGCTGACGGGCCGGGCCGCGCAAGCGGCAGCAGAGTCATTCACACCAGCTAAGGATCGTCCTCGCCGCGTGGCCGATCACGAAAACTCAGCGGATCGCCTTGCACCAGCCTGCCGGTTGGCGTGTGCCGGGTTAAATCAAACAACCAGGCTAAGCATGTAGTACTGCCTGTAGAGGGCTTGCGGACGCGGGTTCGATTCCCGCCGCCTCCACCACACAACAACGCCACCTATGCTGCGGGTGGCGTTTTACGCTTCGACGCGGTACTCTTTGCCCTCCCGAATCCGGATAGGAGGCAATGATGCGCCCTACTCTCACCTTTCTCGTAGCTGCTTGCCTGGCCCTCCTGTCGGCAAGCGGCGTAGCCCAGAACGCCAGCGAAAATCCGGCTGCAGGCAAGACACAGGAAGAACAAAAAATCCTCACCAAGGAGGAGCAGGCAGAGGCCAGGCAACTGGCGCGAGCAGAACGGGCCCGGGAACAGGAAAGGGAACGCTATGAGCGCGAACGTCTGTGCGTCATCAAGCCCGTGATGACCGACGCCCAGATCGCCCAGTGCAAGGAAGTTTGGCGCTGACTCCTCCGGCTCCAACGAAAAAGCCACCCTCGGGTGGCTTTTTCGTTTGCGCGGCCGGGGGTCAGCCCTTGACGCGATTACGGTACTCGCCGGTGCGAGTATCGATCTCGATCTTGTCGCCGATCTCGCAGAAGAGCGGCACGGGCAATTCAAAGCCGGTGGAGATCTTCGCCGGCTTCAGCACCTTGCCCGAGGTGTCGCCGCGCACGGCCGGTTCAGTGTAGATGATTTCACGCACAACGCTGGTGGGCATCTCGACGGAGATGGCCTTGCCATTGTAGAACACCACCTCGCAGGGCATGCCGTCATCGAGATAGTTAACGGCGTCGCCCATGCTCTCCTTCTCAACCTCGTACTGGTTGTACTCGGCGTCCATGAAGACGTACATGGGGTCGGCGAAGTACGAATACGTCACTTCCTTGCGTTCCAGCGTGACGATCTCGAACTTGTCGTCGGCCTTGTAGACATTCTCGCTCGGGGCGTCGGTAAGGAGGTTCTTGAACTTCATTTTGACCACGGCAGCATTGCGGCCCGACTTGTTGTACTCGGCTTTCTGCACGACCATCGGGTCTTTGCCGATCATGATGACGTTGCCTACGCGGAGTTCCTGTGCCAGTTTCATGCTTGATCCTGCTCAAAAAGTTGGCCGCCACCGGTTAAGCGGCGAAAAATTAACGGGAAATTATAGCCCATTCGAGCAAAATTGCACCAGCTTGGCAGCAAGGTCGCCATTTCCCTGCAGGCAGGCCGCCCATGATTCGGCATGACGTGCCAGCTGTATCTGCCGAGCCCAGAAGGCCGGCCAGGCTGAGGCCATCCCCTCGCCGCGGCTCCACGCGCCCCAGAAGGCGCTCACAGCTCCGGCTGTCTCCCTTGGCAATCCTTCGCAATAGCGTCCGAGAAACGCAGCCAGCTTGTTCAGGTGGGTCCCTTCAGCCTGGGGATAGGGCTGCCAGACCATCGGCCGCAAGGCCCACTGTGCCCGGACGAAGGAATCCTCGCCGCGCACGAAATTGCAGTCACAGGCCCACAGCAGTCGGTCGTAGCGGTCCTGATCAAGGAAGGGAAAGACGCGCACTTCCAGACTGCCCCGACGCAAGGCGCCGCCGACGGCCGGGGTCGCCTGCCCGAAAAAGGCGGCAATCGCCTCTCCAGCAATGCCTTCCGGGACCAGGCAAGTCACCGGGGCGGCCTGCCCGCGCCAACAGTCGAAGAGATCTTCCGCCCTGCTGCCCGGGTAGCAGAAGAGGGAAATGCGGATTTCCTCCCCATGCGGCGCTGGCAGGCCGAGTTCCTGCCAGAAGGCGGCTTGCGCCCCCGCATCGAACTGAAATGCCTGGCGCCGCCTGAAGAGATCACGTTCCAGCAGCACTCCACCGGTGTCCGCCGCAAAGCCGGGGAAAAAGAAATGCTTGACCAACGGCAGACGCGGATTAGGCGATGCCAGGCCGTGACATTCACCGACCCAATCCTCCGCGCTGAGATATTCCAGGTTGATCCAGCGAGGCTTCCGGGGGCGCTCCGCCATCGCCTTGAGATAGCTGTCCGGCAGGTTGCAGGCGAACGCCTCGACCACCACCTCCCCCGGCTCGACAGGCGGAAACGGCTCCTGCCAGTAGCATATCTGCACGCCGCCGCAATTCTGGGTTGTCCGGCCTGCATCGATATCCGGACAGATGCGCCGAAAGGCGGCAAGGTCATCCACCCACAGTCGGACGCGCAAGCCGTACTCGCCCGCCAACTGGCGGGCGAGTCGCCAGCAAACACCGATGTCGCCGTAATTATCGACGACGCTGCAGAAGATATCCCAGGATTGCGGCGTAGGCATTTATCTGTTTGTTATTAAATGAATTATTTCTTGCGCGCAGCCATGATCCGAAACCGGCCCGGCGGCCCGGGCTCAAGCTGCCCGCCTCTCTGCCGTAATTATAACTACCGGTATTGACTGAATTATTTGTCATCGATGCTACAGCGCCCGCTGCCTTCGCTCGAGTCCTGGGTGAATTACCTCAGCCAGGCCGACATTCCTGTGCTGAAGCGAACGGTACGGGAACTGGCTCGCCTGCGTGAAAACGAGGAAAACGTCACCGGCCGCCAACTGGCGGGCGTCATCCTGCACGATCCGTTGATGACCCTGCGCGTACTGGCCTATATCGAGGCGAACCGGCGCCGGAGCCAGACAACCGACATCACCACCATCGATCGTGCTGTGATGATGATCGGCGTCTCGCCCTTCTTCACCAAGTTCGAGAACCTGCCGCTGGTCGAAGGCAGCCTGAAAGACCAACCGCAGGCGCTCATCGGCCTGCTGCGCGTGATTGCGCGCGCCCGCCAAGCGTCGCTCTTCGCACGCGACTGGGCGGTGCTGCGCCACGATCTCGATGTCGAGGAGATCACCGTCGCCGCCCTGCTGCACGACACCGCGGAAATCCTGCTTTGGTGCTTCGCCCCCACGCTGATGCTCGGCATCCGCGCCCTGCAGGCGGAGAACCGCGGCCTGCGCAGTGCCGCCGCGCAAGAGGCCGTGCTCGGCATCACGGCCGGCGAATTGCAGCTCGCCTTGGCCCGTGCCTGGCGCCTGCCAGTCCTGCTGCAGAGCCTGATGGACGACACCCATGCCGAACATCCGCGCGTGCGCACCGTCCTCCACGCCGTCAACCTGGCTCGGCATTCGGCCAACGGGTGGGACGACCCAGCCATCCCGGACGACATCGCCGAGATCTGCAAGCTGCTCGGCATCGCCGAGGCCTCGCTGATGGAGCGTCTGCGCCGGATGGTGGATATTCCGGAAGCGCCAACCGCGGCGGAGGCGCCGCAGACGCCCTGATGATGCTGGCCGCCACAGTCGTTTAGAATAACCGCACGCTATCCGAACCAAGGGGGAGATCATGGGCATCGTTTCGTTGGTGGCACTGGGCATCATCGTCGTCGCCGTGGTGTACGGCGTGATGATCTACAACGGCCTGGTGCAGGTAAAGCATGCCGTCGCCAAGGCCTGGGCCAACATCGACGTGCTGCTCAAGCAGCGCCACGACGAGCTGCCCAAGCTGGTCGAGACCTGCAAGCAGTACAAGCAGTTCGAACAGGAAACCCTGCAGCGCGTCGTCGAGGCCCGTTCGCGCGTGCAGACGGCGCGGGAGAGCCAGAACATCCCGGCACTGGGCCAGGCCGAGGGGGCCCTGCGCATGGGGCTGGGCCAGATTTTCGCCGTTGCGGAAGCCTACCCCGAACTGAAGACGAACGAGAGCTTCATGCAGCTGCAGGGCCGCATCACCGCCCTGGAAAACGGCATCGCCGACCGCCGCGAGCTCTACAACGAGGCGGTCAACATCAACAACGTGCGCATCGAGCAGTTCCCCGACTCCATCGTCGCCGGCATGTTCCGCTTCGAGGCCAAGCCCCTGCTCGAATTCGCCAGCGCCGAAAAGGCCGACGTCGACATGAAGGCGCTGTTCGGCTGAAGCGCGCAGCGCGATGCTGGTCCGTCTGCGCCGAGGGTACGGCAACCTCGTCACCTCCGGCGGCCAACTCATCCTGCTCCTCGTCGGCCTGAAAACCGAATCGAGCCTCGGCATGTTCGTCTGCGTGGCGCTGATGGCGCCGCTGAGCCTTGTCGCCTGGACTTCCGCCTATCGCCGCACGCGCGCAGTGGCCGACACGCCGACCTCCAAGGTCGCCTCGGCGGCGCAGGGCTACGTCGAGCTGATCGGCACGGGGAAGCCGCTCGCCGGCGCACCGCTGCTCAGCCCGCTCACCCACCTGCCCTGCCTGTGGTTCCGCTACACCGTCGAGCGCAAGGACAGCGAGAACAAGTGGGTGCAGGAGAGCAAGGGCGAGAGCGACGCCTCCTTCATCCTCGACGACGGCACGGGCGAATGCGTGGTGGACCCGGAAGACGCCGAGATGCTGGTGACGAAGAAGGACTCCTGGATCGACGGCGACCGCCGCTACACGCAGTGGCTGCTCATCGAGCGGCAGACCATCTACGCCCTCGGCCAGTTCGCCACGCGCGGCAGCGTCGACCTCGACCTAAACGTCGCCGAGGACGTCAAGCACCTGCTCGCCGAGTGGAAATCCCGGCCCGCCGAGCTCCTGCACCGCTTCGACCTCGACAGGAACGGCCAACTCGACCTGAAGGAATGGGAACTCGCCCGGTCGCAGGCGAAGCGCGAAGTGCTGGCCAACCACCGCGACCTGCGTGCCTCCGCCGAGCTGCACGTCATGCACCTGCCGCAGGACGGGCGCCACTACATCATCTCCGATCTCGATCCCGGCAGGCTCGCCTCGAAATACCGCTGGTGGTCGTGGTTCCACATCGCCGTCTTCCTCGGCGCACTGATCGCCCTGCCTTTCATCTGGCGCATCAACGACTTCTGAGGACTTCCGGCGCCGCCCCGCGGGGACTGACTTTTACCCGGCGGCTGCGGAACGGGACTCGAGTTCCTCCCAGCGCAGCATGGCCTGCGTGATTTCCTCATCCAGCACGGCCAGCCGTTCGCGCAGTGCCCTTGCCTCCTCCGGCGCCCCGCGGTAAAGCGCCGGATCGGCCAGGCGTACATTGAGCGCCGCCTGCTCGGCTTCCAGCGCGGCGATGCGGTCCGGCAGCGCCTCCAGCTCGCGCGCTTCCTTGAAGGACAGCTTGGCCTTCGGGCGCGGCTCGCGCTTCTTCTCGGCGGCCTCGCGCTTCTCCGCGGCGGGCGCGGCGGCGGCCTGCTGTGCACGTCGCGACTGCGTCTCGCGCAGCCAGTCCTCGTAGCCGCCGACGGTCTCGCGCCAGCGGCCTTCGCCCTCCGCCGCAATCACCTGGGTGACGATGTTGTCGAGGAAGCTGCGGTCGTGGCTGACGAGGAACACCGTGCCGTCGTAGTCCTGCAACAGCGACTCGAGCAGCTCCAGCGTTTCGATGTCGAGGTCGTTGGTCGGCTCGTCGAGGACGATGACGTTGGCCGGCCGGCTGAACAGCCGCGCCAGCAGCAGGCGGTTGCGCTCGCCGCCGGAAAGCGACTTGACCGGCGAACGCGCCCGCGCCGAGGGGAAGAGGAAGTCCTCGAGGTAGCTGATGACGTGCTTCTTCTCGCCGCCGAGCTGCACGTAGTCCGAGCCCGGGCTGATGACGTCGGCCAGCGTCGCCTCCTCGTCGAGCGCAGCGCGGAACTGGTCGAAGTAGGCCACCGCCAGCTTGGTGCCGAGGCGTACGCTGCCCGCGTCCGGCGCGATCTCGCCGAGGATCAGGCGGATCAGCGTGGTCTTGCCGGCACCATTGGGGCCGATGATGCCGACGCGGTCGCCGCGCAGGATGCGGCAGGAGAAGTCGCGCACGATGTCGTGCTCGCCGTAGCGCTTCGAGACATGCTCCAGCTCCGCCACCAGTTTGCCGGAGGCCTCGCCGCGCGTAAGCTGGAAGCCGACGCCGCCCAGGCGCTCGCGCCGCGCCGCGCGCTCGCGACGCAGCTGCTCCAGCCGCCGCACGCGGCCCTCGTTGCGCGTGCGCCGCGCCTCGATGCCCTTGCGGATCCACACCTCCTCCTGCGCCAGCAGCTTGTCGAACTTCGCGTTCTGCTGCGCCTCGGCCGCCAGCATCTCCGCCTTGCGGTTCTGGTAATCGGCAAAGCGCCCTGGGAAGCTCGCCAATTTTCCCCGGTCCAGCTCGACGATGCGCGTCGCCACCGAGTCGAGGAAGCGGCGGTCGTGCGTGATCACCACCACCGCACCGCCGAAGCCGGCGATGAGACTCTCAAGCCAGAGGATGCCGTCGAGGTCGAGGTGGTTGGTCGGCTCGTCGAGCAGCAGCAGCTCCGGGTCGCCGGCGAGCGCGCGGGCCAGCGCCACGCGCTTGAGGCCGCCGCCGGAGAGTTCGCCCAGGCGTGCCTCGCCCGCCAGGTTCAATTGCGACAACGCCTGCTCGACGCGCGTGTTGAGCCGCCAGCCGTCGCCCGCCTCGAGCTGCACCTGCAGTTCATGCAGCCGGGCCAGCGCCGCCTCGCCGTAGTCGTGCGCCAGGCGCTGGGCGGCGTCGTGGTATTCGACGAGCAGGCGGCTCGCCTCGCCGACACCCGAGGCGACCGCCTCGTAGGCCGTCTGCTCCGGCGGGAAGTCCGGCTCCTGCGGCACGTAGGCGATGCGCAGGCCGTCGTGGCGCCACACCGTGCCGTCGTCGAGCGCGCCCTGCCCCGCCAGCGCGCGCAGCAGGCTCGACTTGCCGCTGCCGTTGCGGCCGATCAGCGCGATGCGCTCGCCGTCGTCGACCTGGAAGTCGGCCCGGTCGAGCAAGGCGACGTGGCCGAAGGCCAGGCAGCCCTTGTCCAGCGTGAGAATCGGCATGAATCAGCGGGAAGTCAGCCGCTTCAGATCGGCGATGATCTCGGCGGAATGGCGGGAGGTATCGACGTTGAGGTAGGCCTTGGCGATGCGGCCCTGCGGGTCGATGAGGAAGGTGTAGCGCTTGGCGAACTTCGCCACGACGAGGTTGGTCACCGCGCCGTAGCTCGCCGATACCCTGGCATCGGTGTCCGCCAGTAGCGGGAACGGCAGGCTGTACTTCTTCGCGAAGGCGGCGTGCGAGGCGGAATCGTCCAGGCTGACGCCGACCACCTGCGCGCCGAGCAGCGTCAGTGCCGCCTGGTCGTCGCGGAAGGTGCACGCCTCCTCGGTGCAGCCGGGCGTGTCGTCCTTGGGGTAGAAGTACAGCACCACCCACTTGCCGCGGAAATCCGCCAGCCGCACCGTGCGGCCGGCCTGGTCCGGCAGGGAAAACTCCGGCGCCGCCGAGCCGACGGCGGGCACCCCCGCCGCGACGGCGCAAGCCATCCAGAACGGGGCGAACAAGGCGACGAATGCTGCGAGAATGCGTTTCATGGGTCCCGGATTATAGCGGAGCGCTGCGCGGCAACCTGCTAGAATACGCGCCCGCGCTCCTCGTAGTTCAATGGATAGAACGGCCGCCTCCTAAGCGGCAAATACAGGTTCGATTCCTGTCGAGGGGACCAGGTTCCCCGTCCGAAAAAAGTCAGTCCCCGGAATACGGCGAGGCTGCGGCTATTTCTGCCGCGGCGCCATTTTCTGTTCGATGGCAAAGACCGCCGCCTCGACACGCGAGGTGAGGTTGAGCTTGGAAAGGATATGGCGAACGTGCAGCTTGACGGTGTCGTGCGAGATGTCCAGCGCGCGGGCGATGGCCTTGTTGGACTGGCCTTGTGCCAAGTGGTCGAGGATTTCCCGCTCGCGCGCGGTGAGTTGGGCAAGCAGGTTCTCGCGCGCGGCATTCTTGCTGCCGCCGCCTTGCAGGAGGTTCACCAGCTTCAGCGTCATGGCTGGCGCCACCACCGTCTCGCCACGCACGGCGCGCTGGATGGCGTCGACGACGTCGTCGGGTTCCATGTCCTTCAGCAGGTAGCCGCGGGCGCCGGCCCGCATGGCGTTGGCGAGGTCGTCCTCGGCGTCGCTGACGGTCAGGATCAGGGTCGGCCTGCTCCATCCCTTCGACTGAAGTTCGCGCAGCAGGGCAAGGCCGCCATGAGGCGGCATGTTGAGGTCGAGCACCAGCACGTCAGGTTGCGCTTCGTCGAGCAGGCCCGCCGCATCGGCCGGGACGCCGGTGGCGGCGGCAACGCGAATGTTGTCGCGGCCGTCGAGCAGCTCCGCCAGTCCCTTGCGGAACAGGGTGTGGTCGTCGACCAGCATGACCTTGATGATCTCTTCGCTCATTTGGCCTTTTCCGGGTGGATCGGCACGAGCAGGCGCAGGCGTGCACCTCCCTGCGGCCGGTTGGCGATCTCGATGTTGCCGCCGAGGCGCTGGGCACGCTCGCTCATGATGCTGATGCCGAAATGGTGGCGCAGGTCGGGCTGCGCCCCCATGACGAAGACGCCTCGGCCGTCGTCCTCGACGGTAAAGGCGTAATGGCCGTCGACGACTTCCAGCGTCAGCCACGCCTGCTTGGCGCCGGCATGGCGTGCGACGTTGGAGAGGGCCTCCTGCAAAATGTGGAAGACCTGTACCTCCTGGTCGACCGTGAAGTTGAGGTCGGGAATGCGGTTCTCGAATTCGAGCCTGACACCGGTGCGGTCGAAATAGCCGGCGACGAGTTCCTTGAGGGCATGCTCGAGGCCGAGAGGATCCATCCGATTGCGGAACTGCGTCAGCAACTCGCGCAGGCTGGCATAGGCTTCGTCGAGCGCCTGCTGGATGTCGGCGGAGTACTTGAGGGCCTTGCCGCTCTCATACTGCAACAGCGCCTCGCGCAACAGCTCGATGCGCATCTTCATGTAGGCCATGGTCTGTGCCAGCGAGTCGTGTACCTCGTTGGCCATCATCTGCCGCTCGCTCATCAGAGTCATGCGCAGGTTCTCGCGCATGAGACGGGTGTTCTCGAGCGCCATGGCGAGATGCTCGCTGATCGAGCGGAAAAGCAGCGACACCTCCTCGGGAATCGAGCGCTCCTCGGTCATGTAGAGGTTATAGACGCCGAGCAGCCGCCCGTTGTGCTCGAGCGGCACGACGACCATCGAGCGGCAACCGCCGAAGAAGGGCTGGCCGGTACGCGCAGCGCAGGGCTTGAGGTCGAATGTCTGCCTGATCTCGTCGTTGCGCAGGGCTGCGCCGCAGACGCCGCAGTCGATGTCGACCAGGCGTTCGTTCTCGACCAGTTCGGGGGGCAGGCCCTGCGAGGCGGCAAGCCTCAGGTGCTGACCGTCGCTGGTGAGCACGCGGACGACGCCGGCCGAGGCGCCGGAGAGCCGCACCATCATGCCGAGAAAGCGGTCGAGCAGCGCCTCGAGGTCGTATTCGGAGGCCAGCGTGGCAGTGACTTCGGAGAGGACGCGCAGGGCCTGAATGCGGTTGATCTCCTCCTTCTGCGATTCGACGTCAGCCTGTTGCAACATGGGGCTGCCTTGCTTCATGCCTCGTCTCCACCCGGTCTGCCTGCTTGGTGCAGGTCTGCTGCTTGATTTTACACGCCATAAGTATTCGCTGAAATACTAATTACTCGCTTGCCGTCGGCAGTGGCCAGCGACCGTCGAGCACGCGCTCGGCCCAGAGCAGGCCGGCGACGCTCTTGCCATCGGTCAGACGGCCGTCACGCACCGCTTCGATCGCCTCACCCAGGGCCAATTCGTGCACCTCAAGGAATTCGCCATCGTCGAGGGCATGTCCGACATGAGACAGCCCGCGCGCGAAGAATATCTCGATGCGTTCGTCGGAATAGCCGATGCAGGGATGAATCACGCCGAGATGGTGCCAGTGGTCTGCCACATAGCCGGTCTCCTCCTGCAGTTCGCGCTTGGCGGTGATCAGGGTGTCTTCGCCGGGATGGATCTTGCCGGCCGGAAGCTCCAGGAAGACACGGTCGAGCGGGTAGCGAAATTGGCGTTCGAAGAGCAGTTTGCCGTTAGGCAGTTCGGCGATCATCACCACCGCGCCGGGGTGGACGACGAATTCGCGACTGGCCTGCTTGCCGTCGGGAAGTCGAACAGTATCGCACCGGACATGGAGCAACTTGCCTGCAAAAACTTCTTCACTGGACACTTCCGACTCTCGCAAGTGACTGTCTTTCATTGATTTTTCGACTTCTCTGATGGAGGGAACTTATATCCGACTAATTTAGTCTATTATAAGCATTCCCTAATTAACACATTGGAGGCAAAAATGTCCGGTTTCATTCCTGGTTTCAACGATGAAGGCGTTGTGACGGTCAACCGCGTGCTGCTGAAGCCCGAGTATAGCGTCGACGACCTCGAGGAACGGGTCGCCCTGCTCTGCGAAAACGTGAAGACCTATCACTCTGATACCGGTTTCGTCGGCGGCTTCGTGGCCCTCAATTCGGGCATGATTTCCAACGAGGGAAGCACCGTCGGCCAGGCCGTGGAAAGCCCGCTCAAGGAGCGTGAGGCGCTGATCGTCACCTTCTGGCGCTCCTTCGCCGAGCACGAGGCCTCGCACCGCAGCGACACCTTTCAGCCGCTGTTCAGGCAGGTGCTTGAGCTGTGCGAAAACGGCAACGAGGAAATCGCCTACCGCATGCTGTGGTCGGGCAAGGCTTATTCAGAGGAAGAGGCAAAGGCCGCACGCATGGCCAAGGTCGAATACGCGAAGGTCGCCTGAAAACTAATCGGCCTATGACCGGGGCACCCTGCCCCGTTTCAACTCAATGCCCGGTGAGGAAGGCGTAGGTTGCGTAAAAGGAATACTTAAGCACGCCATCGGGCAGCAGACCAAGCAGCGCCACGGCCAGGCCATTGATGGAGAGCAGGATGCGCATGTCGCGCGGTGCCTCGATCGGCGCGTTGTCGGTCGGTGCGTCGAAATACATCACCTTCACCACGCGCAGGTAGTAGAAGGCGCCGACCAGCGAGAACAGCACGGCGAACACCGCCAGCCAGACCTGCTTGGCGGCGACCACCGCCTGAAGCACGGCGAACTTTGCGAAGAAGCCGACGAAGAACGGCACGCCTGCCATCGAGAACATGAGGATCATCATGATCGCGGCAAACCAAGGGCTGCGCTTGTTGAGACCCTTGAAGTCCTCGATGTTCTCGGCCTCGAAGCCGGCACGCGAGAGCAGCAGAATCATGCCGAAGGAGCCGAGGCTCATCAGCACGTAGGCAATGGCATAGAACATCGCAGAACTGTAGGCATTCGGCGTGAAGCTCGGATCGCCGCCGACGATGCCGGAGAGCAGGCCGAGCAGCATGAAGCCCATGTGGGAAATCGCCGAATAGGCCAGCATGCGCTTGAGGTTGGTCTGCGCGATCGCAGCCAGGTTGCCCAGGGCGATGGAAAGCGCGGCAAGGATCATCAGCATCACCTGCCAGTGCTCGGCCAGCTCGGCCAGGCCGGTGACCAGGATGCGCAGGGCGATGGCGAAGGCGGCCAGCTTCGGCGCCGAGCCGATGAACAGCGTCACTGCCGTCGGCGCGCCGTGATAGACATCCGGCACCCACATATGGAAGGGCACCACGCCCAGCTTGAAGGCGAGGCCGGCAACGACGAAGACCAGGCCGAACACCAGCACCGCCTTGTTGCCACCGCCCAGTGCGATGCGCTGGCCGATCTCGAAGAGCTCCAGGCTGCCGACTGCACCATAGACCATGGACATGCCATAGAGCAGCAGGCCTGAGGCCATGGCGCCGAGGACGAAGTATTTCATCGCCGCCTCGGTGGCTCGGGCGGAATCACGGTCGATCGCCACAAGGGCGTAGAGCGAGAGGGCCAGCATCTCCAGCCCCAGATAGATGGTGAGGAAGTGGCTGGCCGAGATCATCACCATCATGCCGAGGGTGGCGAACAGCACCAGCACGTAGAACTCGCCGCGATCGAGGTTGCGGGCTGCGAGATATCCACGGCTGTAGACCAGCATGACGGCGACTGCCGGATAGAGCGCCAGCTTGAGAAAGTCGGCAAGCAGGTCGTCGACGAACATATTGCTGAAGGTCGTCACACCCTGCCCGTCGAGGGTAAGCAAGGTAATGCCGAAGCAGCCGGCCAGGGTCAACTGGGCCAGCAGATAAACCAGCCAGCGGCGGCCTTTGCCGACGAAGAGATCGACCAGCAACAGCACGCAGGCCATCAGCAGGATGAAGATCTCCGCCGAGGCGGGGTAGAGATCGGGCATAACGAAGTTCATGTCTTGTCCGTCCTCAGAGTTTCGGCACGGCAACGTGCTTCAGCAGGTTGTCTACCGAAGCGTGCATCACTTCGGTGAACGGCAGCGGGTAGAGGCCCATGCCCAGCACGCACAGCGCCAGCAACGCCAGGATGGCGAACTCCCGCGCGTTGATGTCTGCGAGCTCGGCAACATGGTGGTTGGCCACCGCGCCGAACACCACACGCTTGACCATCCAAAGCGTGTAGGCGGCACCGAGGATCAGCGTGGTGGCGGCGGCGAAGCCGATCCAGAAGTTGTACTGCACTGCGCCAAGGATCACCATGAACTCGCCGACGAAACCGCTGGTAGCGGGGAGCCCGGAGTTGGCCATGGCGAACAGGACCATGAAGGCGGCAAATTTCGGCATGGTGTGGACCACGCCGCCGTAGTCGGCGATCTGGCGGCTGTGCACACGGTCGTAGAGCACGCCGACGCAGAGAAACATGGCGCCTGAGACAAAGCCGTGCGAGATCATCTGCACCAGGGCACCCTCAACGCCGAGCGAGTTGAAGATGAAGAAGCCGAGCGTGACGAAGCCCATGTGGGAAATCGACGAGTAGGCGATCAGCTTCTTCATGTCGGCCTGCACCAGGGCAACGAAGCCGATGTACACCACGGCCGTGAGCGACAGCACAATCATCAGCCAGGCCAGTTCGCGCGAGGCGTCGGGCGCGATCGGCAGCGAGAACCGCAGGAAGCCGTAGGCGCCCAGCTTCAGCATGATGGCGGCCAGCACCACCGAGCCGCCGGTCGGCGCCTCGACGTGGGCATCCGGCAGCCAGGTGTGTACCGGCCACATCGGCACCTTGACGGCGAAGGCGACCAGGAAGGCGAGGAACAGCAGGATCTGCGCCGCGAGCGGGATGCGCAGCGCGTGCCATTCGAGCAGGTTGAAGCTGTAGCCGGACTGGAAAAAGAGCCAGATCAGCGCGACCAGCATCAACAGCGAGCCGAGTAGCGTGTAGAGGAAGAACTTGAATGCGGCATAGACTCGGTTCGGCCCGCCCCAGACGCCGATGATGATGTACATCGGGATCAGCGAGGCCTCGAAGAAAACGTAGAACAGCACGGCGTCGAGCGCCGAGAAGATGCCGTTCATGAGGCCGGACATGATCAGGAAGGCGGCCATATACTGGGCCACCTTCTCCTCGATAACCTTCCAGCCGGCCAACACCACCAGCGGCGTGATGAAGCTGTTGAGCAGGATGAACAGCACCGAGATGCCGTCCACGCCGAGCTGGTAGTTGATGTTGAAGCGCTGGATCCATGGCCGCAGCTCTTCGAACTGCATCGCGCTGGTGCCGTTGTCAAAGCCGGTATAGAGCGGGATCGTGACGAGGAAGCCGGCCACGGCCACCACCAGGGCGAGCGGCCGCGCCAGTCCCGCGTTGCGGTCGGAACCGGTGGCGAGCACCAGCAGGCCGCCGACGATGGGCAGCCAGATCGCAAGACTCAATAAGGGTAGACCTGACATTCTTGTTTTCCTAGGCCCGGTTCATCCACAAAGTCAGCAGCACGAATACGCCGATGATCATGGAGAACGCATACTGGTAGATGTAGCCCGACTGGAACAGGCGGACGATCGAGGCGATCCAGCCGACCACCTTGGCCGAGCCGTTCACCGCCAGGCCGTCGATCAGCGCCTGGTCGCCGCCCTTCCACAGGCCGCGCCCGAGCAGGCGGGCGCCGCCTGCGAAGAACCAGTCGTTGAAGCGGTCGAAGCCGTATTTCTCCTCCAGGATACGGGCCAGCACGCCCGATTTCCCCTTGATCACGGCCGGCAGGTCTGGCCGCACGATGTAGAGGTACCAGGCCGTCGCCGCACCGGCCAGCGCCAGCCAGAACGGCGGCGTCATCAGGCCGTGCGTGATCATGCCGAAGGCGCCGTGGAAGCCGGCCTTCATGCTGGCGATGGCCGGATGCTCGGGGGCGATGAAGACCGCGCCGCCGAAATAGTTGCCGAACAGCGCCGGGCCGATCATCGTCCAGCCGGCGATGACGGAGGGGATCGCCAGCAGGACCAGCGGTACGGTCACCACCCACGGCGACTCCTTCGGCTCGACTGGGCCGTGATGGCCGTGATCATCATGGCCGTGCGAACCATGTACGGCATCGTGGGCATCGTGCCCGCCATGCGCGGAAGCTTCGCGGAAACGCTCCTTGCCGTGGAAGGCGAAGAACACCAGGCGGAAGGAATAGAAGCCGCCGACGAATACGCCGGCGAGGAGCAGCGCATAGGCGAAACCGGCGCCCGCCGTGGTCGACAGGTGTACCGCTTCGATGATCGAGTCCTTGGAGAAGAAGCCGGCGAAGGGCGGGAAGCCGGCGTTGGCCAGCGCGCCGATCAGCACCGTGACATACGTGATCGGCATGTACTTCCTCAGGCCGCCCATCCTGCGCATGTCCTGCTCGTGGTGCATGGCGATGATCACCGAGCCGGCGCCGAGGAACAGCACCGCCTTGAAGAAGGCGTGGGTGGCGAGGTGGAACATCGCCGCCGAGTAGGCCGAGGCGCCCAGGGCGGTGGTCATGTAGCCGAGTTGCGACAGCGTCGAGTAGGCGACGACGCGCTTGATGTCGGTCTGCACGATGGCGATCAGCGCCATGAAGAAGGCGGTGATGGCGCCGATGACGATGACGAAGGACAGCGCCGTGTCCGACAGCTCGAACAGCGGCGACATGCGCGAGACCATGAAGATGCCGGCCGTCACCATCGTGGCGGCATGGATCAGCGCGGAGATCGGCGTCGGGCCCTCCATCGAATCGGGCAGCCAGACGTGCAACGGGAACTGCGCCGACTTGCCCATGGCGCCGATGAACAGACAGATGCATACGACTGAGACCAGCACCCAGGGCGAGCCCGGGATCAGCTCGATCGTGGTGCCGGCCAGCTTCTGCGACAGGGCGAAGACGTCGCTGTAGTTGAGCGAGCCGCAGTAGGCAGCGATCAGGCCGATGCCGAGCAGGAAGCCGAAGTCGCCGACGCGGTTGACCAGGAAGGCCTTCAGGTTGGCGTAGATCGCGGTCGGCCGGTTGGACCAGAAGCCGATCAGCAGGTAGGAGACCAGGCCCACGGCTTCCCAGCCGAAAAACAGCTGGAGGAAGTTGTTGCTCATCACCAGCATCAGCATCGAGAAGGTGAACAGCGAAATGTAGGCGAAGAAGCGCTGGTAGCTGTTCTTGCCGGCCAGGCTGTCAGCCGGCCAGTTCTCCTCGTCGTGGGCCATGTAGCCGATGGTGTAGATGTGCACCATCAGGGAAACAAAGGTGACCACCAGCATCATGGTCACCGTCAGCTTGTCGATGAGGAAGCCGACCTGGAAGCTGATGCCGCCGCTGGTGGCCCAGGTATAGACCGCGGCGTTGTAGATCTTGCCGGCATCGACGTCCTGGAAGATAAGCCAGGACAGGATCAGCGAGACGGCCACGCCGAGGCTGGTGACCCAGTGGGAGCCTGCGCGGCCGATGGTCCTGCCGAACAGGCCGGCAACAAGGGCGCCGGCCAGCGGCGCCAGCGGCACGTACAAGGCAAGGGGATGCATTTCGCTCATGGTTATCCCTGCAGGCTATCGAGGTCGTCCACGTGGATCGTGCGCAGGTTGCGAAACAGCACGACCAGGATGGCAAGGCCGATGGCGGCTTCCGCCGCGGCGACCGTCAGGATGAAGAAGACGAAGACCTGCCCGCCCATGTCGCCGAGGAAATGCGAGAAGGCGACGAAGTTCATGTTGACGGCAAGCAGCATCAGTTCGATGGCCATCAGCAGCACGATGAGGTTCTTCCGGTTCAGGAAGACGCCGACCACGCCGATCGAAAAGAGGATGGCGCCGAGAATCAGGAAGTGGTTCAGGCCGGGCATGGCTTATTCCTTCTCCGCTGGCATGGACACGATGCGCACCCGGTCCTTGCGCTTGATGGCGATCTGATCGGCAGGATTCAGCTGTTTGTTGTCGCGGCGCTGGCGCAGGTTCAGCACGACGGCGGCGATCAGCGCCACCAGCAGGATCACCGAGGCCAGTTCGAATGGGTAGACATAGTCCGTATAGATGGCCATGCCCAGCGCCTTGGTGTTGGAGTAGCCGGCCGCCGGTGCCGCAGGCTCAGGCATGGCCTCCAGTCCGAAACTGCGGGCGGAGAGCACCGCCACCATCTCAATCACCATCAGCACGGCGATCGGGCCGCCAAGCCAGAGGTTGCTCCAGAAGCCCTGGCGCAGCCGCTCAAGGTTGATATCGAGCATCATGACGACGAACAGGAACAGCACCATGACCGCGCCGACATAAACGACGATCAGCGCGATGGCGAGGAATTCCGCCTGCAGCAGCAGCCAGAGGCCGCTTGCGTTGAAGAAGGCGAGTACCAGGAACAGCACGGCGTGCACCGGGTTGCGCGCGGTGACGACGCGCAGCGCCGCGATCACCAGGATCGCAGAGAGGATGTAGAAAAGCGCGGTCTTGAAGTCCATGGGCGTCACCGGAACCTGGCATCCTGCTCGCGGTCGGCGGCGATCTGGGCTTCATACTTGTCGCCCACCGCCAGCAGCATCTGCTTGGTGTAGTAGAGGTCGCCGCGCTTCTCGCCGTGGTACTCCAGCACGCGCGTCTCGACGATGGCATCGACCGGGCAGGCTTCCTCGCAGAAGCCGCAGAAGATGCACTTCGTCAGGTCGATGTCGTAGCGCGTGGTGCGGCGCGAGCCGTCCTCGCGCTCGGCCGATTCGATGGTGATGGCCATCGCCGGGCACACCGCCTCGCACAGCTTGCAGGCGATGCAGCGCTCTTCCCCGTTCGGGTAGCGGCGCAGGGCGTGCAAGCCGCGAAAGCGGTTGCTCTGCGGCGTCTTCTCCTCGGGGTACTGCACAGTGATCTTCGGCGCAAACAGATAGCGCCCGGTGACGGACAGGCCCTTGAAAAGCTCCTTGAGCAGCAGGCTGTTGAGGAAGTCCTTGGCACCCATTGTCTACTCCCTCACTTGAAGATGTTCCATGGCGACACCATCCAGGAGCCGATGACGACGATCCACACCAGGGTCAGCGGCACGAAAACCTTCCAGCCCAGGCGCATGATCTGGTCGTAGCGATAGCGCGGGAAGGTGGCGCGGAACCACAGGAACAGGAACAGGAACAACGAAATCTTCACCGCCAGCCAGTGGAAACCGTCGGGCAGGAAGCCGACCGGCGACAGCCAGCCGCCGAGGAACAGGATCGAGGTGAGGGTCGCCACCAGAATCATGTTGGCGTACTCGGCGAGGAAGAACATGGCGAAGGCCATGCCGGAGAACTCGACCATGTGGCCAGCGACGATTTCGGATTCGCCTTCGACGACGTCGAAGGGCGCGCGGTTGGTCTCGGCCACGCCGGAAATGAAATACACGACGAACATCGGTAGCAGCGGAATCCAGTTCCAGGACAGGAAGCCGGCTCCGTGCTCGGCGAACCAGCCGCGGCCCTGGGCACGGACGATGTCGGAGAGGTTGAGACTGTTGGAAATCATCAGCACCGTCACCAAGGCCATGCCCATGGCGATCTCGTAGGACACCATTTGTGCCGAGGCGCGCATGGCGCCGAGGAAGGGATACTTGGAGTTGGAAGCCCAGCCGGCGATGATCACGCCGTAAATGCCCATCGAGGTCATGGCCAGGATGTAGAACAGCCCGGCGTCGATATTGGCCAGCGCGCCGCCGTCGAAAAATGGCACCACCGCCCAGGCGGCCAGGGCTGGGGCGATGGCCATCACCGGTCCGACGAAGAACAGCGCCTTGTTGGCGCCGGTCGGCACCAGCACTTCCTTGAAGAACAGCTTCATGCCGTCGGCGATCGGCTGCAACAACCCCCACGGACCGACGCGGTTGGGGCCGATGCGCACCTGCATGTAGCCGATGACCTTGCGCTCGGCCAGCGTCAGGTAGGCCACCGACAGCATCAGCGGCACCAGGATGGCGACGATCTTCATCAGCACCCAAACCAGCGGCCAGACCGGCTGGACGGCGGACCACAGCGGGTCCCACACGCCGAACAGGTTCCAGAACCACTGGAAGAATTGCAGGACCAGGGCTTCCATCAGGCGCGCTCCACTTTGATCTCGCCCTGCATCGGGCCGAGGCCGGAAGTCAGTTCGTGGCCGGCGGCGACACGCACGCAGCCGTCGGGCAATCCGGTATCCAGCTGCACGAGGAGTGTCGCCGTGCCGCCGAGACTGACTTTCACCTGCACGCCGGCGGAAAGTCCGAGCTTCGCCAGCGTGGCGGCGTTCATGCGCGCGGCAGGCGGCGCCGCGTCGCGTGTCTTCTGCAGCGAGGGCGCGCGGCGCGCCAGCGGATCGGCGAAATGGATCGGCACGTCGGCCACGCGTTGCAACGCAGGCGCAGTCGCGGCCAGATCGAGAGCGATGCCGTCGGCCCGGTTGCTCAGGCGCTCGGCCACCGAGGCCGGCTTGCCGCCCAGGATTTCGGCACGCACGGCTTCCGAACTCTCCTGCTCGAACCCGGGTAGTCCGAGCAGGTTACCCAGCACGCGCAGCACCTTCCAGGCGGGGCGCGTATCTCCCAGCGGCTTGACCACGGCATTGAAACTCTGCACGCGGCCCTCGGTGCTGATGAAGGTGCCGGAGGTTTCCGTGAATGGCGCGATCGGCAGGATCACATGGGCGTAGTCGACGGCTCGGGTCTTAAACGGCGTCAGCGCTACGACGAGGTCGGCGCCCTTCAGCGCGGCCAGCGCCTGCTGCGGATTGACACAGTCGAGCTCGGGCTCGGCGTGCAGGACGAAATACGCCTTGCGCGGCTCGGCCAGCATGCGCGCGGCGTTGAGGCCCGAGGCGCCCGGCACGGCGTTGGCGATGTAGCCGCCGACCGAGTTGGCCGCCTCGCCGAGATAGCCGAAGCGCGCGCCGGTCAGTTCGGCCAGTTTCTGCGCCAGGCCATGCAGCGTTGCGGACTGTGCATGCTGCTGGGCGAAGTTGCCGAGGAAGATGGCGGTCTTCTCGCCGGATAGCAAGCTCTCGGCGATGGCCTTCGCCGCGGCCGTCGGCTGCACACCGGCCAGCGCGGCATCGACCGCCGCACCCTTCGCCTCGGCGGCCGCCTTGACAATGCCGGCCAGTTCCGTCGCCAGCGCCGACGGTGCGACGATCGACTTCGTGTGCAGATTGATCAGCTGGTCGTCGTCGGCGACATGCAGCAGGCAGACGCTGGTGTACTTCTTCGCCGCCTGGCGCAGGCGCTGGGCGAGCAGCGGATGGTCCTTGCGCAGGAAGCTGCCGACGACCAGCACGCGGTCGAGCGACGGAATGTCGGCGACGGGCAGGCCCAGCCAGGGCGTCGCGCCCTTGCCGTCAAGGGAAAAGTCAGTCTGGCGGAGACGGCAGTCGACGTTCTCGCTGCCGGCGCCACGGATGAACTTCTGCAGCAGGTGGAGTTCTTCCAGCGTGGCGTGCGGCGAGGCCAGCGCGCCGATTGCGGCGGCACCGTGCTCGCGCACCACGCGCTTGAGGTCGGTGCCGATGAATTCCAGCGCCGTCTGCCAATCGACCTCCCGCCATTCGCCGCACTGCTTCAACATCGGCTTCGTCAGGCGCGCTTCCGAATTCAGCGCCTCGTAGGAGAAGCGGTCCTTGTCCGACAGCCAGCACTCGTTGACGTCCTCGTTCTCCAGCGGCAGGACGCGCAGCACCTTGTCGTGCTTGACCTGGACGATCAGGTTGGCGCCGAGACCGTCGTGCGGGCTGACCGACTTGCGGCGCGACAACTCCCAGGTGCGGGCGGCAAAGCGGAAGGGCTTCGAGGTCAATGCGCCGACCGGGCAGAGGTCGATGACGTTGCCGGACAGTTCCGAATCCACCGTCTTCTCGATGAAGGGCATGATCTCGGCGTGCTCGCCGCGGAAGGCCTGGCCGAGCTCCATCCAGCCGGCAATCTCCTGCGTGAAGCGCACGCAGCGCGTGCAGTGGATGCAGCGCGTCATGTCGGTCGAGATGAGCGGGCCGAGATTCTTGTTCACCACCACGCGCTTCTCTTCCTGGTAGCGCGAGGCGCTCTGGCCATAGCCGACGGAGAGATCCTGCAGCTGGCACTCGCCGCCCTGGTCGCAGATCGGGCAGTCGAGCGGGTGGTTGATGAGGAGGAACTCCATCACGCCCTTCTGCGCCTTGACGGCGGCTTCCGAGTGCGTGAACACCTTCATGCCGTTGGTCACCGGCGTGGCGCAGGCCGGCAGGGGCTTCGGCGCCTTCTCCACCTGCACCAGGCACATGCGGCAGTTGGCGGCGATGGACAGCTTCTTGTGGTAGCAGAAGTGCGGAATGAAGATGCCGAGCTGGTGGGCGGCATCCATCACGGTGCTGCCGTCGGTCACCTCGGTTTTCCTGCCGTCGATCTCGATTTCCAGCATTTCGCTACGCCGCCTTGAAGAAGCCGCTGCCCGCGCGCTGCACGTCCTCGGGCACCAGGCATTTCTTGTTCTGGATGTGGTATTCGAATTCCGCGCCGAAGTGCTTGATGAAGCTCTTCACCGGCATGGAGGCCGCGTCGCCGAGGGCGCAGATGGTGCGGCCCATGATGTTGTCGGTGACGCTGTTGAGGAGGTCGAGGTCCTCGGGGCGCCCCTCGCCGTGCTCGATGCGGTGCACGACGCGGTAGAGCCAGCCGGTGCCCTCGCGGCATGGCGTGCACTGGCCGCAGGATTCCTCGAAGTAGAAGTAGGACAGGCGCTCGAGCGCCTTCACCATGCAGGTGGTCTCGTCCATGACGATGACGGCGCCGGAGCCGAGCATCGAGCCGGCTTTGGCGATCGAGTCGTAGTCGAGCGTGCACTCCATGATGACCTCGGCCGGAAGCACCGGCGCGGAGGAGCCGCCGGGGATCACCGCCTTCAGCTTGCGGCCGCCTCGCATGCCGCCCGCCAACGCGAGCAGGTCCTTGAACGGCGTGCCCATCGGCACCTCGAAATTGCCGGGCCGGTTGACGTGGCCGGAAACGGAGAACAGCTTGGTGCCGCCGTTGTTCGGCTTGCCCAGCTCGAGGAACTTGTCGCCGCCCTCGTTGATGATGTACGGCACCGAGGCGAAGGTCTCGGTGTTGTTGATGGTGGTCGGCTTGCCGTAGAGGCCGAAGCTGGCCGGAAACGGCGGCTTGAAGCGCGGCTGGCCCTTCTTGCCCTCGATGGACTCGAGCAGCGCGGTTTCCTCGCCGCAGATGTAGGCGCCGTAGCCGTGGTGCGCCTGCAGCTCGAAGCTGAAATCGGAGCCGAGGATGTTATCCCCAAGCAGCTTCGCGGCGCGCGCCTCATCGAGGGCCTCCTCGAAGCGCTTGTAGATCTCCCAGATCTCGCCGTGTATGTAGTTGTAGCCGCGTGCGCAGCCCATGGCGTAGCCGGCGATGATCATGCCCTCGATCACCATGTGCGGGTTCCAGCGCAGGATGTCGCGATCCTTGAAGGTGCCCGGCTCGCCCTCGTCGGAGTTGCAGACGACGTACTTGGCGCCGGGGAACTGGCGCGGCATGAAGCTCCACTTCAGGCCGGTCGGAAAGCCGGCGCCGCCGCGGCCGCGCAGCGAGGACTTCTTCAACTCGCCGACGATCTGGTCGGCGGGAATCTTCTCGTTGATGATCTTCTTCAATGCCGCGTAGCCGCCGCGCTTGACGTACTCGGCGAGTCGCCAGCTGCGCTCGCCCTCTTCCGCATTCAGGATGAAGCCGAGGGCGCCCATCACTTGCACTCCCCGAGCAGCGCGTCGATCTGCTCCGGCTGCATGAAGCTGCACATGCGCACGTTGTTCACCAGCATCACCGGCGCGTCGCCGCAGGCGCCCATGCACTCGCCCTCCTTCAGGGTGAACCTGCCGTCGGCGGTGGTCTCGTTGAAGCCGATGCCGAGCTTCTGCTTGAGATAGTCGGCGGCATGCACGCCGCCTGACAGCGCGCAAGGCAGGTTGGTGCACACGGTGATCTTGTACTTTCCGACCGGGGCGAGGTCGTACATGTTGTAGAAGCTCGCCACCTCGTAGACCGCCACCGGCGCCATGCCGAGGTATCGCGCCACCTCCTCCATGGTCTCGGTGGACAGCCAGCCCAGCTCCATCTGGGCGATGGCCAGCGCGCCCATCACGGCAGACTGTTTCTGGTCCGCCGGGTACTTGGCGATCTCGCGGTCGATTTTCTGCAGTGCGTCCTGGCTCAGCATGGTCTTCTCAAGGCTATCGGTCCGTGTCGCCCAGCACCAGGTCGATGGTGCCGATGATGGCCGTCGCATCGGCGATCATGTGTCCCTTCGCCATCTCGTCGGTGGCGGCGAGGTGCGGGAAACCGGGCGAGCGCAGCTTGATGCGGTAGGGCTTGTTGCCACCGTCGGAGATGGCGTACACGCCGAACTCGCCCTTCGGGTGCTCGATCGCGGCATAGGCCTCGCCGGGCGGCACGTGCATACCTTCGGTGAACAGCTTGAAGTGATGGATCAGCTCTTCCATGCTGGCCTTCATCTTCTCGCGCGGGGGGGGCGCCACCTTGTGGTTGTCGGTGATCACCGGACCGGGGTTCTGGCGCAGCCAGTCAATGCACTGCCTGACGATGCGGTTGGCCTGGCGCATCTCTTCGATGCGCACGAGATAACGGTCGTAGCAGTCGCCGTTCACGCCGACCGGCACGTCGAACTCCATGCGGTCATAGACCTCGTAGGGCTGCTTCTTGCGGAGGTCCCACTCGACGCCGGAGCCGCGCAGCATGGGCCCGGAGAAGCCGAGCGCCAGCGCACGCTCGGGCGAAACCACGCCGATGCCGACGGTGCGCTGCTTCCAGATGCGGTTGTCGGTAAGCAGCGTCTCGTATTCGTCGACGTAGGCCGGGAACCGGTTGGTGAAGTCCTCGAGGAAGTCGAGCAGCGAGCCCTGGCGCGCCTCGTTCAGACGCTTCACGGTCTCTGCGTTCTTGAACTTGTTCTCTTCGTACTGCGGCATGCGGTCGGGCAGGTCGCGATAGACGCCGCCCGGCCGGTAGTAGGCGGCGTGCAGCCGGGCGCCGGAGACGGCCTCGTACACATCCATCAGGTCCTCCCGCTCGCGGAAGGTGTACAACACCATGGTCATGGCGCCGATGTCGAGGGCGTGGGTGCCGATGTTCAGCAGGTGGTTCAGGATGCGCGTCACCTCGTCCATCATGACGCGGATGTACTGGGCGCGGATCGGCACCTCGATGCCGAGCAGCTTCTCCACCGCCATCACGTAAGCGTGCTCGTTGCACATCATCGAGACGTAGTCGAGGCGGTCCAGGTAAGGCACTGTCTGCAGCCAGGTCTTGGTCTCGGCAAGCTTCTCGGTGGCGCGGTGCAGTAGGCCGATGTGCGGGTCGGCGCGGACGATCACTTCGCCGTCGAGTTCGAGCACCAGTCGCAGCACACCGTGCGCCGCCGGATGCTGGGGCCCGAAGTTGATGGTGTAGTTTCTGATTTCAGCCATGGCCGACATCCCCATAGCTGTCCTCGCGGATGATTCGCGGCGTGTTCTCGCGCGGCTCGATGGTCACCGGCTGGTAGACGACGCGGCGCTGGTCGGGGTCGTAGCGCATCTCGACGTAGCCGGAAATCGGGAAGTCCTTGCGGAAGGGGTGGCCGACGAAGCCGTAGTCGGAAAGAATGCGGCGCAGGTCGGGGTGGCCCTCGAAGAGGATGCCATAGAGGTCGAAGGCCTCGCGCTCGTACCAGTTGGCACTGTTCCACAGGCCGACCACCGAGGGCAGCACCGGGAAGCCGTCGTCCGGTGCGAAGACGCGCAGCCGCAGGCGCCAGTTCTTCGACACCGAAGTCAGGTGGCATACCGCGGCGAAGCGCGGGCCGCTCCAGGCGCCTTCGCCCCAGGTCGAGTAGTCGACGCCGGTGAGGTCCATCAGCTGCTCGAAACGAAGATCGGGGTGGTCGCGCAGGATGCGCGCGGTCTCGAGGTAATGCCCTGCAGCCACTTCGAGGGTGACTTCGCCGAGGGCTGTCCTGAGGCTGGCGATACGGTCGCCAAGCACGTTATGCAGGTTCTGGCAAAGGGCTTCCAGCTTGGCGCTCATGTTATTCGGCGTCGATTGTTTTCAGCGGGCTATGGTGGAAGTGCGCTTGATCTTGTTCTGCAACTGAATAAGACCGTAGAGCAGCGCTTCCGCCGTCGGCGGACAGCCCGGCACGTACACGTCTACCGGCACGATGCGGTCGCAGCCGCGCACGACGGAGTAGGAATAGTGGTAATAGCCGCCGCCGTTGGCGCAGGAACCCATCGACAACACCCAGCGCGGCTCGGCCATCTGGTCGTACACCTTGCGCAGGGCCGGCGCCATCTTGTTGGTCAGGGTGCCGGCAACGATCATCACGTCGGACTGGCGCGGGCTGGGGCGGAAGACGATGCCGAAGCGGTCGAGGTCGTAGCGCGAGCAACCGGCGTGGATCATCTCGACGGCGCAACAGGCGAGGCCGAAGGTCATCGGCCACATCGAGCCGGTGCGCGTCCAGTTGATGACAGTATCGAGGGTGGTGGTGACGAAGCCCTTTTCCAGTACGCCTTCGATACTCATGGCCTGCTCACTCCCAGTCCAGTGCGCCCTTGGCCCAGGCGTAGACGTAGCCGATGGCCAGGATGCCGACGAAAATCATCATCTCGAAGAAACCGAACATCCGCATCGTGTCCGAGGCAACGATATCCTTGAAGATTACCGCCCAGGGAAAGAGGAAGGCGATTTCCAGGTCGAACAGAATAAATATGATGGCGATCAGGTAGAAGCGCACGTCGAACTTCATGCGCGCGTCTTCGAAGGCCTCGAAACCGCATTCGAAAGGGGAGAGTTTCTCGCTGTCGGGACGATTCGGGGCAACGAGCCAGCCGAGGAGGATGGGGGCACACCCGAAGGCCAGGCCGACGAGTATGAAAACGAGGACAGGAAAGTAGTTTTCCAACATAATCTGCGCGGAAGGTCCTTCCAACCATTCCGCCGAGCCCTTCGCGTTCCTGCTGCAAATCGAGCCTGCCGGCTGAATGCCGGACAGGTCTCAGAGGATTCCTGGTGCCGACGGTGAGACTCGAACTCACACGGCTTTCGCCACTACCCCCTCAAGATAGCGTGTCTACCAATTTCACCACGTCGGCATCTAATCCGCGGTTCCGCCACTCTATGTGGCAAAGCCACTAATTCTTATGACGACGCAAAAAGAAATTATACCCTCTTTTTGCGCCGCAACATCACCTACTTCGGAATTTCCTTTGCTTTCGAGCCCGCATCGCCCACCGGCTGGGCTGGAGCCGGAGTAGCCGGCGCTGCAGGCTGGGTATTCACCTGCTCCATGACGCTGGTGGGCGCCTGGGTGCGATTCGTTGCGATATAGCTCAGGCCCAGGCTGGTCAGGAAGAAAACCGTGGCCAGTATGCCCGTCGTACGGCTCAGGAAATTGGCCGAGCCCGAGGCGCCAAACAGGCTGCCCGAAGAGCCGCTGCCGAAGGCCGCACCCATGTCGGCCCCCTTGCCGTGCTGCAAAAGCACCAGGCCGATGATGGCTGCTCCCACCAGAATATGCACCGTGAGGATCAGGGGGAAAAGAATACCGTCCATTGCCAATCCGATCGTTAAGTTAGGCTGCCGCCAGGCAGATCGCCAGAAAATCCTGCGCCACCAGGGAAGCGCCGCCGATCAGGCCGCCGTCGATGTCGGCCATGCCGAACAACTCGGCGGCATTCTGCGGCTTGACGCTGCCGCCATAAAGAATCTGCATGCGCTGCGCCAGGATCGCATCGCTCTGGGCCAGCCGTTCGCGGATGAAGGCGTGCACGTCCTGGGCTTGCTGCGGCGAAGCGGTACGCCCCGTTCCAATAGCCCATACCGGTTCGTAGGCGATGACGGCATTGGCAAAACCGCGCACGCCGGCCGCCTGAAGTACAGCGTCAAACTGGGCGGCAATCACCTGCTCGGTGACATTCCCCTCACGCTGCTCCAGCGTCTCTCCCAGGCAGAGGATCGGCGTCAGACCGCCCTGCACCGCCGCGACGAATTTCGCCGCCACGGCTTCGTTGCTCTCGCCATACAGACTGCGCCTCTCGGAGTGGCCGACGATGACGTAACGACAGCCGAAATCGACCAGCATGGCTGCGCTGACTTCACCGGTATAGGCGCCCTGGACATGCTCCGACAGTGTCTGACCACCCCAGGCGATCGCCGTACCCTTCAGCAGTTCCTGCGTCTGGGCCAGATAGGGAAAGGGGACGCAGACGGCGCAGTCGGCCTTGCCGCCCTTGCCGATGGCCTGAACCAGGCTCTGCAACAGATCGCGATTGCGGGCCAGGCCGCCGTGCATTTTCCAGTTGCCTGCCACGAGTTTGCGTCGCATGAAACAGCCCGATCCCAAGTTCGTCAAAAGCCTGAGATTTTAGCGCCTTGACACTCTTCGGTCAAATCAAAACCCGATCAGGCAGCGGGGGGCACGCGCAGCCAGAAGGTGGCGGGGCCGTCGTTGGTCAGACTGACCTGCATTTCGGCACCAAAGCGTCCGCTGGCGGTCCCTGCATGGATTCCGGCCGCGCGGGACACGAGGAAGTCGAACAGCCGCCGGCCCTCCTTCGGCGGCGCTGCAGGGGTAAAGCTGGGGCGGTTGCCGCTGTTGGTATCGGCGGCGAGGGTAAATTGCGGCACCAACAGAAGACCGCCGCCGACGTCTCGCAGGCTCAGGTTCATCTTGCCCAGCTTATCGGAGAAGACACGGTAGTTGAGCAGGCGTTCGAGCAGGCGGCCAGCGCTCGCCTCGTCGTCGCCCCGCTCGGCGCAGACCAGCACCAGAAGGCCCCGACCGATGACGCCGACGGTTTCACCGCCGATATCGATGCGCGCCGAGGAGACGCGCTGCAGCAGGCCGATCACGCCACTGCGCGCTGGATGACTTCGGCGATGCCCCTCGCCAGGCTCGCCACCTGCTGCGCCTCGCGCCCTTCGACCATCACGCGCAACAGCGGCTCGGTACCGGAGGCACGCAGCAGCACGCGCCCGGAATCGCCCAGCTCTCTTTCCGCGGCGAGCCGCGCCGATTCGATCTCGGGGCGATCCTGCCAGTCGAAGCCGTTGGGCAACCTGACGTTCACCAGAGTCTGTGGATACAGCGCCAGGTCGGCGCAAGCCGCCTCCAGGGTGGCATGCTGCAACCGCAGCGCCGCCAACACCTGCAGGGCGGAGACGATGCCATCCCCCGTGGTATGGCGGTCGAGGCAGATGATGTGGCCGGAATTCTCGCCGCCCAGCTTCCAGCCGCGCTCGATCAGCGTTTCCAGGACATAGCGGTCGCCGACCCTGGCGCGCACGATCGGCACCCCCAACCTGGCCAGCGCATGTTCCATGCCCAGGTTGGTCATCAGCGTACCCACCACGCCGACCAGTCCGCCGTTCTCCAGACGGCTACGGGCAATGACGTAGAGCAGCTGGTCACCGTCGTAGAGGCGTCCTTTTCCGTCCACCATCATGACCCGGTCGCCGTCTCCGTCGAGCGCGATGCCGAGATCGGCGCCCTGCGCCACCACCGCCTGCTGCAGTGCCTGCGGCGATGTGGCGCCAACCTGGTCGTTGATGTTGAGGCCGTCCGGCTCGGCGCCGATGGCATGCACTTCGGCGCCCAGTTCGTGGAACACCTTCGGTGCGATGTGGTAGGCCGCGCCGTGGGCACAGTCGACCACGATCTTCAAGCCGCGCAGGTCGAGCTCGGCGGGAAAGGTGCTCTTGCAGAACTCGATGTAGCGTCCGGCGGCATCTTCGACGCGTCGCGCCTTGCCGAGTTGTGCCGGAGCAGCGCAGCCCATCGGCTGCTCCAGGCGCGACTCGATCTCCGCCTCCACCGCGTCGGGCAGCTTGGTGCCGGCGGCGGAGAAGAACTTGATGCCGTTGTCTGGATAAGGATTGTGCGAGGCAGAGATGACCACGCCGGCCTGCAATCTGAGGGCGCGGGTCAGGTAGGCGATGGCCGGCGTCGGCAGCGGGCCCGTCAGCATGACGTCCACCCCGGCCGCGGCGAAGCCGGCTTCCAGCGCCGCTTCCAGCATATAACCGGAAATGCGCGTGTCCTTGCCGATCAGTACGGCCGGATGTTCCCCTGAAGGAAGATGTTCGCGCGCCACCAATGTGGTGCCGGCGGCGTAGCCCAGGCGCATGACAAAGTCGGGCGTGATGGGCGCTTCTCCCACCGTGCCGCGCACGCCGTCCGTGCCGAAATATTTTCTGGTCATGCCTTCAATCCTTCGCCGCGACGGCCTGCCAAACCGCCAATGCATCTCGCGTTGCCGCCACATCATGAACGCGCAGGATTTTAGCCCCATTCTGCGCGGCGAGGAGCGCCGCCGCCAAGCTCGCCGTGTCGCGCTGGCTGACTTTCCTCCCGGTGATCTCGCCGAGCATGGACTTGCGCGACAGGCCGGCCAGCACGCAGGCGCCCAGGTTGCCGAAGCGCGCCAGTTGCCGCAGCAGGGCCAGATTGTGCTCTAGCCGCTTGCCGAAGCCGAAGCCGGGGTCGACGATGATGCGCTCGGCGGCGATGCCCGCCGCCTGTGCCGCCGCCACACGCAGCCCGAGAAAATCGCGCACCTCCGCCACGACATCGCCGTAGCGCGGGTCGGCCTGCATGGTGCGCGGCTCGCCCTGCATGTGCATCAGGCAGACGGCCGCGCCCGATTCCGCCGCCGCCTCCTGTGCCCCGGGCGCCTGCAAGGCGGCGATATCGTTGATGATTGAAGCGCCCGCTGCGACGGCCCGGCGCATCACCTCGGGTTTCATCGTGTCGATCGAGAGCGGGATGCCGTCGCCGGCCAACGCCTCGACCACCGGCAGGACTCGGCGCAGCTCTTCTTCCACAGTGACGGATTGCGCGCCCGGCCGCGAGGATTCGCCGCCGATATCGAGGATGTCGGCCCCCTCCTCGACCAGTTGCCGCGCATGCGCGACGGCCTGCGCCGGATCGAAGTAGCGCCCGCCGTCGGAAAACGAGTCCGGCGTGACGTTGACGATGCCCATCACGAGCGGACGCGCGAGGGACAGGCGGAACGTGCCGCAAACGAGATGAGTGGGCATAAAACAAGGCCGGATCGGTTGCCCGATCCGGCCTCTTGTCAATAGAATCGGATTACGCCGGTGCAGCCGCGTTGGGCGCCGCGCCCGGAGAATTGTCGGCCGGCGTGCTGGCCGGCGGCGTGGTGCGCTTGGGCTCGCGCGGCGGCTTGCCGGCCATGATGTCGTTGATCTGGTCGGCGTCGAGGGTCTCCCACTCGAGCAGGGCCTGGGTCATGGCCTCGACCTTGTCGCGATTCTCCTCGATCAGGCGCCGCGCCAAGCCGTACTGCTGGTCGATGATGCGGCGGATCTCGGCATCGACCTGCTGCATGGTCGCTTCCGAAACGTTCTTGTGCGTGGTGATCGAGCGGCCGAGGAAGACCTCTCCTTCGTTCTCGCCATACACCATCGTGCCGAGGGCGTCCGACATGCCCCACTGCGTCACCATGCGGCGGGCAATGTCGGTGGCGCGCTCGAAGTCGTTCGATGCACCGGTGGTCATCTGGTTCATGAAAATCTCTTCGGCGATGCGGCCGCCGAAGAGCACCGCGATGGTGTTCAGCAGGCGATCGCGGTCCTGGCTGTAGCGGTCCTGCTCGGGCAGCTGCATGGTCACGCCCAAGGCGCGGCCGCGCGGGATGATGGTGACCTTGTGCACCGGGTCGGTCTTCGGCAGCAGCTTGGCGACCAGTACGTGGCCCGACTCGTGGTAGGCGGTGTTCCTGCGCTCCTCCTCGGGCATGACCATGGAGCGCCGCTCGGCGCCCATCATGATCTTGTCCTTGGCGCGCTCGAAGTCTTCCATGTCGACCAGGCGCTTGTTGCCGCGCGCGGCGAACAGCGCCGCCTCGTTCACCAGGTTGGCGAGGTCGGCGCCGGAGAAGCCTGGCGTGCCGCGGGCGATGATGTCGGCCTTGACGTCCGGCGCCACAGGCACCTTGCGCATGTGCACCATGAGAATCTGCTCGCGGCCGCGGATGTCCGGCAGCGGCACCACCACCTGGCGGTCGAAACGGCCGGGGCGCAAGAGTGCCGGGTCGAGCACGTCCGGACGGTTGGTGGCGGCAATGACGATGACGCCGGCGGTACCCTCGAAGCCATCCATCTCGACCAGCAGCTGGTTGAGCGTCTGCTCGCGCTCGTCGTTGCCGCCGCCCAGGCCGGCGCCGCGCTGGCGGCCGACCGCATCGATTTCGTCGATGAAGATGATGCACGGCGCGTGTTTCTTGGCCTGCTCGAACATGTCGCGCACGCGGGCGGCGCCGACGCCGACGAACATCTCGACGAAGTCGGAGCCGGAAATCGAGAAGAACGGCACCTTCGCCTCGCCGGCAATGGCCTTCGCCAGCAGGGTCTTGCCCGTGCCGGGGTTGCCGACCATCAGCACGCCGCGCGGGATGCGCCCGCCCAGCTTCTGGAACTTGGTCGGGTCGCGCAGGAAGTCGACCAACTCGGAGACGTCCTCCTTGGCCTCGTCGCAGCCGGCGACGTCGGCGAAGGTTACGGTGTTGGCCGACTCGTCCATCATGCGGGCGCGCGACTTGCCGAAGGAGAAGGCGCCGCCCTTGCCGCCGCCCTGCATCTGGCGCATGAAGAAAATCCAGACGCCGATCAGCAACAGCATCGGGAACCAGGAGACGAAGAGGTTCATGAGGAAGGACTGTTCCTCCTCGGGCTTTGCCACCACCTTGACGTTGTTCTTGAGCAGGTCGCTCACCATCCACAGGTCGGCCGGCGCGTAGGAGATGATCTTCTTGCCTTCCGTGGTAGTCGCCTCGAGCGTGCGGCCCTGGATCACCACCTTGGCGATGCGCCCGGCCTTGACCTCGTCGAGGAACTGGGAGTATTCGAGCGTGTTCTGCGCCACCTGGCGCGTGCTGAACTGGTTGAAGACGGTCATCAGCACGACGCCGATGACCAGCCAGATTGCGAGATTCTTGAAAAGATTGTTCAAGCGGTTCCTCTATGGCCCGTCAGGGGCCCGACAAACAATACGACCGATGCATTCTAAGACCGTTCCCCGCCCGGCGCAAACCGGGGCAAGGACGGCATTACCCCTCCCGCGAATGGGGGCGGCTGCCCAGGCCGAGGAGATACACCTCGCTGCTGCGGTCGCGCGAGGATTTCGGCTTGCGCACGACCACCTTGTCGAACGCCGCTGCCATCGCCCTGCGGAAGGCATCAAAGCCCTCGCCCTGGAAGGTCTTCACCAGGAAATTTCCGCCGGGCTTCAAATGCGCGGCGGCGAAGTCCAGTGCCAGTTCGGCTAGGTGCATGACACGGGCCTGGTCCGAGACGGCGATACCTGAGATATTGGGGGCCATATCGGAAATCACAAGGTCGACCGGCCGGCCGCCGAGCCGCAAAGTCAGTTCCGACAGCACGGCGTCCTCGCGAAAATCACCCTGGATGAACTCGACACCGGCGACTGGCCCCATCTCCAGCAGATCGAGCGCCAGCACCCGGCCACCACTGCCGACACGTTCAGCCGCCACCTGCGACCAGCCGCCCGGCGCAGCGCCAAGGTCGACTACCACCATGCCCGGATGCAACAGACGGCTCCCGCCCTTGTCCCATTCATCGATTTCCATCAGCTTGAAGGCGGCACGCGAACGCCAGCCTTCCGCCTTCGCCCGCTGGACGTAATGGTCGGTGACATGCTCGTGCATCCAGGCCTTGCTGGTCTTGTGCTTCTTCACCGCGTAAAATCCGCCAATGATCGAACTGACTTCATCCCAGCGCAGCGCACTTCGCGCCCGCGCCCACAGCCTGCATCCCGTCGCCAGCATCAGTCAGAACGGCCTCAGCAACGCCGTCCTCGCCGAGATCGACCGCAGCCTCAGGGCGCACGAACTGATCAAGGTGCGCGTCTATGACGTCGAGCGCGACGAACGCGAAGCCCTGCTTGCTGAAATCTGCAACCGCCTGGACGCCGCACCGGTTCAGCACATCGGCAATGTCCTGGTGGTATACCGTGCCAATCCCGAAGCGCCGGCCACAACCGCAAAGCCGGTGAAAAAAACCGCCTCCCGTACCAAGCCGAAAACTCTCGCCAACCCTGCAAACCCGCGCCGGCGCCTAAAAAAATAGCTCAACGCACCCGACCCTGCAGCAGCACCAGGGCTGCGCCCAGCAGGCTTTGCAATACATAGAGGCCGCCGGCAAAGCCATGCCAAGCGGCAAAACGGCTCTTCACCGCACTTTCCATGACGCTGTGCGGCCAGGCCTCAGCTTTCAACTCGACCAGTATCGGCTGGATGCCGAAATGCCCGACCAAGGCCAGCACCAGCATTGACAGCACCAGCCAGAATACGCCCGACCGGAGCACGGCCTGCCCCCGCCGCACGACAAGATAGGCCAGCAAATAGGTCGCGCAAGTGATTCCCACCCACGCCATGAAGCCGAACAGGTTGCCCGCCAGTTCTCCGGCGAGGACGCGATCCTTCAGCGAAGCGAACAACGAGGGGGCAGCGATGAATCCGATGGCCCAGAGCCCGCCTACCCACAGGGTAGTGGCGAGAACATAGAGGCTTTCCGCCAGCTGGCGCACGGTAAAACTCAGAGGTAGCGGACGTCGAGGATTTCGTACTCGCGCGTGCCGCCGGGAGCCTTCACCTCTGCGATGTCGCCGGCGTACTTGCCGATCAGGGCGCGTGCGATGGGCGAGGAGATGGAAATCTTGTTGCGCTTCAGGTCGGCTTCGTCATCGCCGACGATCTGGTAGGTGACCTTGTCGCCGCTTTCCTGGTCTTCCAGGTCGACCGTCGCGCCGAAGACGCAACGGCCGTCGGCATCCAGCAGTTTCGGATCGATGATCTGGGCATTGCCCAGCTTGCCCTCGATTTCCTGGATGCGCCCCTCGATGAAGCTCTGGCGCTCGCGCGCAGCGGCATACTCCGCGTTTTCGGACAGGTCGCCGTGGGCGCGCGCCTCGGCGATGGCCGCCACGACGTTCGGCCGATCGACAGTCTTCAGGCGGTGCAGCTCCAGCCGCAGCATTTCCGCACCCGCCTTGGTGATGGGGACCTTGCTCATGTCGCTTATCCTAACTCAGCGTGCAGCGACTGCAAGGCGTAGGTTTCCAGCTCGGCCAGATGGTGCATGCCGGCACAGGCGGCGCGGGCGCCCTCGATCGTAGTGAAGACCGTGACGCGCTGGGCCAGGGCGCTGGTGCGGATGGAACGCGAATCGGCGATGGCCTGGCGCTTCTCCTCGACGGTGTTGATGATCAGCGCCACCTCGTTGTTCTTGATCATGTCCACGATGTGCGGCCGCCCCTCGGCGACCTTGTTCACGATCTGCACCTTGAGGCCGGTGGCCTCGATGGCCGCGCCGGTGCCGCGCGTGGCGAGCAGCGTGAAGCCGAGCTCGGCCAGGTCCTTTGCCACTTCGACCGCCTTGGCACGGTCCTGTTCCTTGACGCTGACGAAGACCTTGCCAGATTTCGGCAGCCGGGTGCCGCCGGCCAGCTGCGACTTGACGAAAGCCTCGGCGAAGCTGCGACCGACGCCCATCACCTCGCCGGTGGACTTCATCTCGGGACCGAGGATGGTGTCGACGCCGGGGAACTTGTTGAAGGGAAACACCGCTTCCTTGACCGAATAGTAGGGTGGCACGATTTCGCGGTTAACCCCCTGCTCGGCCAGCGAGCGGCCGGCCATGCAGCGCGCCGCCACCTTGGCCAGCGGCAGCCCCGTCGCCTTGGAGACGAAGGGCACGGTGCGGGAGGCGCGCGGGTTCACTTCGAGCACGTACACCGTGCCGTCCTGGATGGCGAACTGGACGTTCATCAGGCCGACGACGTTGAGCGCCCTGGCCATCTTCTCGGTCTGGTCGCGAAGCACGTCCTGGACTTCCTTCGTCAGCGTGTAGGGCGGCAGCGAGCAGGCTGAGTCGCCCGAATGCACGCCGGCCTGTTCGATGTGCTGCATGATGCCGCCGATGATCACCTGCCTGCCGTCGGACAGCGCGTCGACGTCCACCTCGGTGGCGTCGTTGAGGAAGCGGTCGAGCAGCACCGGCGAGTCGTTGGACACCTTGATGGCGTCGCGCATGTAGCGCTCGAGATCCTTCTGCTCGTGCACGATCTCCATGGCGCGGCCGCCCAGAACGTAGCTCGGTCGCACCACCAGCGGGTAGCCGATCTCGGCGGCGAGGCGGATGGCATCCTCCTCGGTGCGCGCCGTGCGGTTGGGCGGCTGCTTGAGGCCAAGCTCGTGCAGCATCTGCTGGAAGCGCTCGCGGTCCTCGGCGGCGTCGATCATGTCCGGGCTGGTGCCGATGATCGGCACGCCGTTGGCCTCGAGGTCGAGGGCGCGCTTCAACGGCGTCTGGCCGCCGAACTGCACGATGACGCCCGTGGGCTGCTCGACGTTCACGATCTCGAGGATGTCCTCCAGCGAGAGCGGCTCGAAATACAGGCGGTCGGAGGTGTCGTAGTCGGTCGACACCGTCTCCGGGTTGCAATTGACCATGATGGTCTCATAGCCGTCCTCGCGCATGGCCAGCGCCGCATGCACGCAGCAGTAGTCGAACTCGATGCCCTGGCCGATGCGGTTGGGTCCGCCGCCAAGCACCATGATCTTCTTGCGCGAAGTCGGATTCGCCTCGCATTCCTCCTCGTAGGTGGAATACATGTAGGCAGTGTGCGTGGCGAACTCCGCGGCGCAGGTGTCGACGCGCTTGAACACCGGCCGCACGCCGAGCGCCTGGCGATGCAAGCGCACGGCGGTTTCCGTGGTGTCGAGCAGCTTCGCCAGTCGCCGGTCGGAGAAGCCCTTGCGCTTGAGGCGGCGCATCTCGTCGGCGTCGAGGTCGTGCAGCTTCTGCCCGGCCATCGCCGCTTCCTCGCGCACGATGTCTTCGATCTGGACGAGGAACCAGGGGTCGATCTTCGTCAGCTGGAAGGCCTTGTCCAGGTTCATGCCGTCGCGGAAGGCCTGGCCGAGGTACCACATGCGCTGGGCGCCGGGATTGGCGATCTCCTGCTCGATGGTGTCCTCGTCGGCCTCGATCTCGTCCAGTCCGTAGACGCTGACCTCCAGGCCGCGCAGGGCCTTCTGGAATGACTCCTGGAAGGTGCGGCCGATGGCCATCACCTCGCCCACCGATTTCATCTGGGTGGTCAGGCGGTCGTTGGCCTGGGGGAACTTCTCGAAGGCGAAGCGCGGCACCTTGGTGACGACGTAGTCGATGGACGGCTCGAAGGAGGCCGGCGTGGCGCCGCCGGTGATTTCATTTCGCAGCTCATCGAGCGTGAAGCCCACCGCCAGCTTGGCCGCCACCTTGGCGATCGGGAAGCCGGTGGCCTTCGATGCCAGCGCCGATGAGCGCGACACGCGCGGATTCATCTCGATGACGATCATGCGGCCGTCGGCCGGGTTGATGGCAAACTGCACGTTGGAGCCGCCGGTATCGACGCCGATCTCGCGCAGGACGGCGATCGAGGCGTCGCGCATGATCTGGTATTCCTTGTCCGTCAGCGTCTGCGCCGGCGCCACGGTGATGGAGTCGCCGGTGTGCACGCCCATCGGGTCGAGGTTCTCGATCGAGCAGACGATGATGCAGTTGTCCTTGCGGTCGCGCACCACCTCCATCTCGAATTCCTTCCAGCCGATCAGCGACTCCTCGATGAGGAGTTCCTTGGTCGGGCTGGCCTCGAGGCCGCGCTCGCAGATGGTGACGAACTCTTCGCGATTGTAGGCGATGCCGCCGCCGCTGCCGCCCATGGTGAAGGACGGGCGGATGATCGAGGGGAAACCGAGGGCGGCCTGCACCTGCAAGGCTTCCTCCATGCTATGTGCGATGGCGGAACGCGCGCTGCCGAGCCCGATCTTGGTCATCGCCGCCTTGAACTTTTCGCGGTCCTCGGCCTTGTCGATGGCCTCGCGCGAGGCGCCGATCATCTCGACGCCGTATTTCTCCAGCACGCCGTGGCGGGCGAGGTCGAGGGCGCAATTGAGCGCCGTCTGGCCGCCCATCGTCGGCAGCAACGCGTCGGGGCGTTCCTTGGCGATGATCTTCTCGATGACGGTCCAGTGGATCGGCTCGATGTAGGTGACGTCGGCCATCTCCGGATCCGTCATGATCGTCGCCGGGTTGGAGTTGACCAGGATGACCTTGTAGCCCTCGTCGCGCAGCGCCTTGCAGGCCTGGGCGCCGGAATAATCGAACTCGCAGGCCTGACCGATGATGATCGGACCGGCGCCGATGATGAGGATCGAGTGGATGTCGCTGCGCTTAGGCATGTTGCGCCTTATTTTCCTGCATCATCTTGATGAAACGGTCGAACAGGTACGACACGTCGTGTGGCCCCGGGCTCGCCTCGGGATGCCCCTGGAAGCAGAAGGCCGGCACGTCGGTGCGCGCCAGGCCCTGCAGGCTGCCGTCGAAGAGCGAGACGTGGGTCACGCGCAGGCTGGCCGGTAAGGCGTCAGCATCGACGGCGAAGCCGTGGTTCTGGCTGGTGATAAGCACCTGGCCGGTGTCGAGATCCTTCACCGGGTGGTTGGCTCCATGGTGTCCGAACTTCATTTTCACGGTGCGAGCGCCCGAGGCCAGGCCCATCAACTGGTGGCCGAGGCAGATGCCGAAGGTCGGGATGCCGCGCGACAGGATTTCGCGGATGGCGGCAATGGCGTAATCGCAGGGCTCGGGGTCGCCCGGGCCGTTGGAGAGGAACACGCCGTCGGGATTCAGAGCCAGGGCTTCCGCCGCCGTGGCCTGGGCAGGCAGCACGGTGACGCGGCAGCCGCGGCTCGACAGCATGCGCAGGATGTTGCGCTTGACGCCGTAGTCGTAGGCGACGACGTGAAAGCGCGAAGCCTCCTGCGCGACATAGCCCTTGCCGAGCTGCCACTCGCCCTCGCGCCACTCATAGGATTCTTCCGTGCTCACCACCTTGGCGAGATCCATGCCGGCCAGGCCGGGAAAACGCCGTGCCGCAGCGACTGACTTTTCCTCATCCACCTCGCCGCTCATGAGGCAGCCGTTCTGGGCCCCCTTCTCGCGCAGGATCCGGGTCAGCTTGCGCGTGTCGATGCCGGCGATGGCGATGACGTTTTCGGCCTTCAGGTAATCGGACAGGGTCTGTTCGGAGCGGAAATTCGAGGCCACCAGCGGCAGATCACGGATCACCAGGCCGGCGGCATGCACTTTTGCCGCCTCGCAATCCTCGCGGTTGATACCCGTGTTGCCAATATGGGGATAGGTGAGGGTAACGATCTGCCGGCAATAGGAGGGATCCGTGAGGATTTCCTGGTAACCGGTCATGGCGGTATTGAACACCACCTCGCCGACACTGCTACCCGTTGCACCAATGCCGATTCCGCGAAATACCGTCCCATCCGCTAAGGCGAGGATGGCTTTCGGAAAATCAGACACTTAAGCGCTCCTGTCGGCACTGCGCAGGCATGCCGGGACAACACACGGGCAATGCTGCGGATTGTTGTAGATATGCGAAGCGGGGCAGGCTGTGCGCCTGACCCGCTCGGGATAAAACTTTCGAATTTTACCCTAGGAAGAGCTTGTCCTGCAAACGCGCAAGGCCCGCTCAACGCAATCCCAAGACATCCTGCATATCGTAGAGGCCGTTTTTCCGTCCCTTCAGAAATCGTGCCGCCCTCAGGCTGCCCAGCGCATAGGGCATGCGCGAAGCGGCTTTGTGGGTGATCTCGACTCGCTCGCCGGTGCCGGCAAAAAGGACGGTATGGTCGCCGACGATGTCACCGCCGCGCACCGTGGCAAAGCCGATGGTTGACGCGTCACGCTCCCCGGTGAGGCCTTCACGGCCGTAGACGGCGCACTTCGACAGGTCGCGTCCGAGCGCTTCCGCCACCACCTCCCCCATGCGCAAGGCCGTACCGGAAGGCGCATCGACCTTATGGCGATGATGCGCCTCGATCACCTCGATGTCGTAGCCTTGGCTGAGTACGCGGGCGGCGGTGTCGAGCAGCTTGAAGACCAGATTGACGCCGACGGCCATGTTCGGTGCGAAGACGATGGGAATGCTGTGCGAGGCATCCTGGATCACAAGTTTCTGTTCGGTCTCGAGGCCGGTTGTCCCTATGACCATCGCCACACCGCGCTTATGACAGCTTGCTAGATGGGCCAAGGTACCCGCAGGGCGGGTGAAATCGATCAGGCAGTCTGCATTCGCAAGCGCCGTGTCGAAATCGGCCGTGATGCTCACTCCGCAGGGCGCGCCGACGAGCTCGCCGGCATCCTTGCCGAGGAAGGGGCTGTTCGCGTGTTCCAGCGCTGCAACCAACTGCATGTCGCCTGCCGACAAGACGGCTTCGATCAGAGTGCGCCCCATGCGGCCGGCACTTCCGGCAATCGCGATCTTCATTGTTCTGCTCCTGGTTTGCCGCTACGCCGGACAGGACGTCCGGCGATGATCAATTTTTCTCGGCGGGCTGAGCCGCGCCATCGGGTTTCGCCTCGGCCCCGGCCTTCTGCTCACCTTCCCGGGCTTCTTCTTTCTTCTTCTCCGATGCATCCGGCGCGATCTCGATCACGCGGGAACGCGCGCCGGCGGCGGTTGCCGCCGCTTCCTCCTCGCCCGGCTCGGCCCCGACCACGTCCCCGGCCACCCGCGCCAGCTTATTGTCCACGAAAAAGACAGCGAAACGCCGCAACTGTAGCTCGCCCCGGCCCGGCTTGAAGCTGTAGATGTAGTCCCAGCGCTCGGCATGGAAGATATCCGCCACCAGCGGCGTGCCGAGAATGAAGCGGACCTGGTCGCGGGTCATGCCGGGTTTCAGCTGGGCAACCATGTCTTGGGTAATGTAATTGCCCTGGCGGATATCGATGCGGTAGGGCGTGATGGCGGATGCCACGTCGGGCATCTTCACGTTCGAACAGGCCGCCAAGGGCAGCAGGACAGAGAGGTAGCGCAGGAATCTCATGCGGAATCGAAGGCCGGGAATTCTCAACGAACGCGCAAGACTATATCATACTGAGAATTCCTCCCTGCCCCGCTGCCACCATGAGCAACTCGCAAGATCTGAAAAGCATGGGTCTCAAGGCGACCTTCCCGCGCTTGAAGATTCTCGATCTCTTTCAGAAAGCCCAGGCCAATACCGGCAGCCGCCACATGACCGCCGAGGACGTCTACCGCGCGCTCATCGCCGAAGACATGGATATCGGCCTGGCGACTGTCTATCGCGTGCTGACGCAATTCGAGCAGGCCGGGCTGCTCGAGCGGCACTACTTCGAGTCCGGCAAGGCGGTATTCGAGTTGAACGAGGGCAAGCACCACGACCACCTCGTCTGCCTGCAGTGCGGCAAGGTCGAGGAGTTCTATGACCCGGAGATCGAGAAACGTCAGGCCAGGATAGCCAAGGAGCGCGGCTTCGAGGTGCACGAGCATGCCCTCTATCTCTACGCCGACTGCACCAAGACGAACTGCCCGAACAAAAAGCAGGATAGCTGACCCTTCCGCATCGATGGAAGCCTTCCTGACGTCGACACTGCTCGTCGCGCTGGCGGAGATCGGCGACAAGACGCAGCTGTTGTCCTTCGTCCTCGCCGCCCGGCTGCGGAAGCCGGGCGCGATCATATTGGGGATTTTCGTCGCCACGCTTCTCAATCACATGCTGGCCGGCTCGGTCGGCGTCTGGCTGGCCAGCCTGGTTGCGCCGCAGGTGCTGCCTTGGGCCACCGGGCTGCTCTTCGTCGGCTTCGGCCTGTGGACCCTGCACCCGGACTCCCTCGATGACGACCCTAAGCTGCGCAAGGCCGGTGCCTTCGTCACCACGGCGATCGCCTTCTTCATCGCGGAGATGGGCGACAAGACGCAACTGGCGACGGTGGCGCTGAGCGCGCGCTTCGACATGCTGGCTGCGGTAGTGGCCGGCACGACGCTGGGCATGCTGGTCGCCAACATTCCGGCAGTGCTGGTGGGCGAGGCGCTGGCGCAGAAGCTGCCGATGAAGGCGATCCGCATCGCCGCGGCAGGGATGTTCATCGTCACCGGCCTCGTGACGATGTTCGGCGTCCCGGGTACGGCTCAGTAGCCGAGCATTTCCGCCGCGTGCTTGCGGGTGGTCGGAGTGATCTTCACGCCGCCCAGCATGCGGGCGATCTCCTCGATGCGGCCGTCGCGGTCCAGCGGCGTGACGCGGCTGACGACCCCCTCACCACTGCCTTCCTTGGCGATCGTCCATTGCCAGTCGGCCTGCGCCGCCACCTGCGGCAGGTGGGTCACGCACAACACCTGGCGCTCGGCGCCGAGCTGCTTGAGCAGGCGCCCGACGATCTCGGCAACGCCGCCGCCGATGCCGACATCGACCTCGTCGAAGACCAGCGTCGGCACGTTGCCCGCCGCCGAGGCGATGACCTGGATGGACAGTCCGATGCGGGAGAGTTCGCCGCCGGAAGCCACTTTCGAGAGCGGGCCGCCAGGCTGGCCTGGATGCGCACTGACGCGGAAATCGACATTCTCCAGACCGTAAGAGGCGCCCTCCGGCAATTTCTCCAGCGCCACCTCAAAGCGGCCGCCGGGCATGGCCAACTGCTGCATGGCTTCGGTCACCGCCTTGCCGAGGGCGGCGGCGGCCTTTCTGCGCCCCTTGCTCAGCGCTTCCGCACGGGCCAAATAATCCCGTTGCGCCTGCGCCTCGCGTTCAGCGAGAGCGGCAGCATCCTGCAGGGTTTCCAGTTCGACCAGGCGCGCGCCCCAGCCGGCCAGCAGATGCGGCAGTTCTTCCGGCTGCACGCGGTATTTCCGCGCGGCGTCGTGCACCGCCTGGATGCGGCCCTCGATCTCGGCCAGACGCGCCGGATCGATGTCGATGCGGTCGCGATAATGGCGCAGGGCATGGGCGGCTTCCTGCAACTGGATCTGGGCGCCCTCGATGGTTTCCAGCGCGTCCTTGAGGGAGGGGTCATAGTCGATCAACTGGCGCAGTCTGGCGCCCATGCGCTCGACCTGCCACATCGCCGCCAGTTCGCCTTCGGACAGTCCTTCGAGCGCTTCCTCGACGCCCGCCTGCAGTGATGCGGCATGAGCCAGCCGCTTGTGCTCAATAGTGGTCTCGGCCCAGGTGCCGGCATCGAAGCCGAGCGCCGAGACCTCCTTCACCTGCCAGACCAGCATCTCGCGTTCGCGGGTATTGGCCTCGGCATTCTTTTCCGCCGTCAGTCTTGCCTCCCTCGCCTTGCGCCAGGCCGCATGCAGGGCCGCCACTTCGTCGGCTTGGGGGCGCTGCCCGGCCAGGCCGTCGAGCAGCTGGCGCTGCGCGTCGCTGCGCAGCAGGCTGTGATGGGCATGCTGTCCATGGATGTCGGCGAGGAAGTCGGCGGCTTCGCGCATCTGGGTCAGCGTTGCCGGTACGCCGTTGATGTAGCCGCGGGAACGGCCGCTCGATTCGATCACCCGACGCAGCAGGCAGGCATCGTCATCAAAATCGTTGGCGCGCAGCCATGTGGCCAGCGGGCTGCCGGTGGACACTGCAAACTCGGCGCTGATCTCGGCCTTCTCGCAGCCGCTACGCACCGAGTTCGCGTCAGCACGTTCCCCCAGCACCAGGGTAAGCGCGTCGACCAGGATGGACTTGCCCGCGCCGGTTTCCCCGGTCAGCGCGCCGAAGCCGGTGGCGAACTCCAGTTCGAGCTGGTCGACAATGACGTAATTGCGGATGTAGAGACGGCGCAGCATCGGGCAGCGGATCAGTAACTGCGCGGCGTTTCGCTCCAGTGCAGCTTCTCGCGCAGCATGGCGAAATAGCTGTAGCCGAGCGGATGCAGGAAGCGGATCGAGCGGCCCGACCGGGCCACGCTGACGCGATCGCCCGCCTCGAGTTCGAACTTCTCCTGCCCGTCGGCATGCACGCGGGCGCGGTGGGGCGCATGCAGGACGATCTCGATGCGGCTGTCGTCGCTCACGGTGATCGGCCGGTTCGAAAGGGCATGCGGGCAAAGCGGCACCAGGGCAATGCCGGGCACGGAGGGATGCAGGATCGGGCCATTGGCCGACAGCGCATACGCGGTCGAGCCGGTCGGCGTGGCGATGATGAGGCCGTCGGAGCGCTGGTTGTAGATGAATTCGCCGTCGATGGACACGGCGAATTCGATCATGCGGCCGAGGTCGCCCTTGTTGACCACCACGTCGTTGAGCGCCTGCGTCTGGAAGAGGACGGCATCGCCACGCCGCACCGAGGCATCGAGGAGGAAGCGCTGCTCGCCCTTGAACTTGCCCTCCAGGAGGTCGGCCATGCCATCCAGCATGTCGTCGCGGGCCAAGTCGGTCATGAAGCCGAGGCGCCCCTGATTCACCCCCACCAGCGGCACATCCGATTCGGCCAGCTTGCGTGCGGCGGTCAGCATGGAGCCATCGCCGCCAAGCACGATGGCCAGATCGGCGCGCTCGCCGATGCTGGCGTAGGATACAACGGGAAAGCCGTCGGCCCCCACCAGGTCGGCCGTGCCCTCCTCGACCAGCACATCGACGCCGCGGCTCTTGAGGAATTCCGCCAGCGACATCAGGGATTCGGCGATCTCCGGGCTTTTGTACTTGCCGATCAGGGCGATAGTGCGGAAGGCAGGACTCATGGGCGGAATTTAACCACAAATCCCCCCTTGCGATTGCGGCACGAAGCCTCCATTTTCAATAAAATGAAGCCAATGCTGGACCAACGCTCCCAGATTCTCCTGAAGACGCTGATCGAACGCTATGTGGCGGAAGGCCAGCCGGTGGGTTCGCGCGCCCTGTCGAAATACTCCGGACTCGAGCTTTCGCCGGCCACCGTGCGCAACGTCATGTCGGACCTGGAGGAGTTGGGCTTCATCGCCAGCCCGCATACCTCGGCCGGGCGCGTGCCGACGCCGCGCGGCTACCGCTTCTTCGTGGACAGCCTGCTCACCGTGCAGCCGCTGCCAGAAGCGCAGATCCACGAACTCGAGGAGCAACTGCAGCCCAACCAGCCGCAGCGCCTGATCAGTTCCGCCTCCCAACTACTCTCCGAACTGACACGCTTCGCCGGGGTGGTGATCGCGCCGCGGCGCGTCACGCCGAAGATCCGCCAGATCGAATTCCTCAGTCTCTCCGAGAAGCGCATCCTGCTGATCATCGTGACGGCGGACGGCGATGTGCAGAACCGCATCCTGTTCACGCAGCGGACCTACACCCCGGCCGAACTGGTCAGCGCGGCCAACTACCTCAACCAGAACTTCGCCGGCCTGGACTTCGGCGAAATCCGCAGCCGGGTGCATGAGGAGTTGCGCCAGTTGCGCGCAGACATGACCGAACTGATGACGGCTGCCATGGAAGCGGGCAACCAAGCGGTCGCCGACACCTCGGAACAGTACGTCATCTCCGGCGAGAAGAACCTACTGGAAGTGGAGGATATTTCTTCCAACATGAACCGCCTGCGCGAACTGTTCGCCCTTTTCGAGCAGCGCACCGGCCTGGTGCAACTGCTCGACATGAGCAACCGCGCCGAAGGCGTGCAGGTGTTCATCGGGGGCGAGTCGGGGCTGGCGCCGCTGGACGAGTGCAGTGTCATCACCGCGCCCTATGAGGTCGACGGCCGCATCGTCGGCTCGGTCGGCGTCATCGGCCCGACACGCATGGCCTACGAACGCGTCATCCCCATCGTCGACATCACCGCCAAGCTGCTCTCGAGCGCCCTGTCCGCACCATGACCCAAGCCAAGCCGGACGGGATGGCCGGGAAGACGGCGGTCCTGCTCATCAACCTCGGCACGCCCGAGGCGCCGACGCCGCCCGCACTGCGCAAGTACCTGAAGCAATTCCTATGGGATCCGCGCGTCGTCGGACTGCCGCGGGCACTCTGGTGGCTGGTGCTCCACCTGGTCATCCTCAACACCCGGCCAAAGCGATCCGCAGAAAAATACGCCAAGGTCTGGATGGCGGAAGGCTCGCCGCTCAAGGTGCACACCGAGCGCCAGGCCAAGCTCCTGCGCGGTTATCTGGGCCAGTCCGGGCAAAGCAACGTCGTCATCGAGTGGGCCATGCGCTATGGGGAGCCTTCTGTGGCAGGCAAGTTGGACCGCCTGAAGTCGCTGGGGTGCGCGCGGATTCTGGTTCTGCCGCTCTATCCGCAATATTCCGTCAGCACCACGGCCAGTGCGATGGATGCCGTAAACGAATGGCTCCGGCGCAATCCACGGACTGCGAAGATCGACGCGGTAGAAAGCTTCCACGACAACGCCGGCTACATTTCGGCGCTGGCCGCCAGAATCAATGCCCACTGGATGGACTATGGGCGCCCCGAAAAACTCGTAATGAGCTTTCACGGCCTGCCCAAGGTCAGCATCGAACGCGGCGACCCCTATTACGGGCAATGCCTCGAAAGCGGACGGCTGCTCGCGGCGGAACTCGGGCTGGTCGAATCGGATTACGCGATCACCTTCCAGTCCCGCTTCGGGCCGGCAGAATGGCTGCAGCCCTACACCCAGGCGACCCTCGAGTCATTGGCGCGGGACGGCGTAAGACGGGTCGACGTGATCTGCCCGGGCTTCGTCTCCGACTGCCTTGAAACCCTCGAAGAAATTGCGATGGAATGCAAGGAGGCCTTTATTGCCGCGGGCGGAACGGAGTTTCGCTACATTCCCTGCCTGAACGAACGGCACGAATGGATCGAAGCCCTCTCCGGCCTGATCCGAGACCACCCGGCGGCTTGAATACAGCCCGAATCACACCCGCGACATGCGTCTCTTGCGACGCGTTGCGCCGGGATCAAAATTTCCGGCCATCTGCTTGACCGCGCCGCGGCGGGCCTTGACCGCCATCTTGAAGGCGCCTTCCTCGCCGTATTTCTTCACGGAAAACTTGACCCGCTTGGCGCGTCCGTCTGGCAGCACCCAGGAAGCGACCCAGAACCAGCGCTTCTCCGCGCTCGGCTTCTGGCTTGTTTCGGACGCGCAGTAGCGGCACACGCCGACCACGCCGGACTTATTGTTCTTCTTGACGATCTCGGCGTGCTCCCGCCTGGAAAGCGGCGGATGCTTCGCGACGATTTCGTCGCGATAGGCCTTGGCCGCCGCCAGCGACCTCGCCTTACCGCCGAGCACGCCATCACTGAACTGCTTGCGGAAAATGACACCCCGCCTCTGGATGGTCACCAGCCAACCGTGGGTGCGGCTGCTTTCGTTATCGACACGGGTAACGCCGTAGATCGGGGACTTTTGCTTCACTTCGCTCTCCATGATGGGTCGTCGAAGTGCTTTCTCGGCAGTTCCGGATAAAACTTTAGCGTACACGGCATCGTGAAACGCGAAATCCGCCTTGAATTCCCCGCACCGCGCCTTCATGTGGATAGCGAACCTGATTATGGAGCCCACCCATGTCCAGCCCGCTCGTGATCGTCTGCCCCCATTGCAGCACCGCCAACCGCGTTCCGGCCGAACGCCTGGCCGATCAGCCCACCTGCGGCAAGTGCAGGCAGCGCCTGTTTTCCGGCCACCCCGTCGAACTGAATGCCGACTCCTTCGACAGTCATGTCGGCCGCAGCGACATCCCGGTGGTCGTGGATTTCTGGGCGCCCTGGTGCGGGCCCTGCCGCATGATGGCACCGGCCTACGCCCAGGCCGCCCACCAGCTCGAGCCGCACTGCCGCCTCGCCAAGTTGAACACCGAGGAAGCGCAGGAGATCGCCGCCCGCTTCGGCATCCGCAGCATCCCGACGATCATCGTCTTCCGCAACGGCCGTGAAATCGCGCGCCAGTCCGGCGCCATGGATACGGGTAATCTGGTGCGCTGGATCACCACCCAATCCTGAGCCCCCTTCGCCATGGGGCGGGAAAGTCCGAAAAGGCTCAAGTTTTTGCCGTTCGTGCCGTTACTGATTCCTGAGACGCCCTGACGCACGAATCGCGCCGCGAACATTTACTTTCTGCGAAAGCTCCGTTCCCGGGCCAGCTTCTTTCGCCGCGCCAGGCGCGTCTCACCATCTCTTCGGATTGCACGATTTCGCTGCAACAACCGGCAAATCGCCGTCCCCTGGCGACTGACTTTTGGATGGGAGCCCGCGTGAAAATCGCCAACGCCAGTCTTCAGATGGAATCCGGCCACGCCGAAATTTCGCACCGGCAGGTGCGCGAATCGCTGCGCACCTGGGTCGGTCCGCAGCGCCCTGACTTCGAGGGCGGGAACTCGCCGTCCGCGCTTGTCGACGTCTCCGCAGCCGCCCGGGCGAGCCAGTCTGCCGAGGCGGAAGCCGTCGAGGACATGGAGGGAGCAGCGGAAGGCAGACCTGAGCTGCAGCTCATCAAATCCATGATCGAAATGCTGACGGGACGCCGGATCAGGGTTGTCTCGGCGGCAGACATCCGGGGTGGCGCCGAAGCGCCGGATGTGCAGGACCCGAAACAGCCGCCGGCGCGCGGCAATGCCGGCTGGGGCGTGGAATACGATTACCGCGAAATCCGCGACGAAGCCGAGCACACCGCCTTCTCCGCGCAAGGCACCGTGCGCACGGCGGACGGACGGGAAATCCGCTTCGACCTGAAGCTAGCCATGGAGCGTGTCTGGCATGAGGAAAGCAGCATCTCCTTGCGCGCCGGAGATGCCCGCCGCAAGGATCCGCTCGTGCTGAACTTCGATGGCAAGGCAGCGGAACTGTCGTCCACCCGCTTCCGCTTCGACCTGGATGCCAACGGGACGGCGGAAGACGTGCCGCTGCTGGGCCGCGGCAGCGGCTACCTCGCCCTGGATCTGAATGGCGACGGGAAAATCACCTCCGGTGCGGAACTGTTCGGCCCGCTAAGCGGCGACGGTTACGCCGATCTGGCGAAGTACGATGCCGACGGCAATCGCTGGATCGACGAAAACGATGCCGTATTCGACCGCCTGCGCATCTGGTCGCCCGCGGCCGGCACCGGCGGCACGATGGCGACGCTGCGGCAACGCAATGTCGGCGCCCTCTCCCTGGATCGCCTGTCCACCCCCTTCGATCTGCGCAGCCCCGGCAACGACTCCCTGGGCGCCGTGCGTTCGAGCGGCGTCTACCTCACCGAGAATGGCCAGGCCGGCACAACGCAGCAGATCGACCTGACGGTCTAATCAGCTTCTCTTCAGAGGCTCGATGGCCGTCGGCGTTTCGTCCAAGGGTTCCAGGTCGAGTTCGATTTCCAGCTTGTCGCTCGCAGCCGGCTTGTGGGCCTGTTCGCCGTGGCTTGCCAGGCTCTGGTCCGCGGCGGCCAACCGCCGGATCGCGGTGGACACCAGCCGCTTCTGGAATCGCTCGAAGCACTCCTCGGTGGCCAGGGCCAGCGCTGCGTTGTTCACATCCAGATAGACGATCGGTGTCAGGGTGACGATCGAGGCGCAGCGGCGCGGCGCATCCTGGTTGAGGTAGGCCATCTCGCCGACCACCTCGCCCGCGCCCAGACGGCAGATGGCACGATCCTCCACCGACACCTCCACCTCGCCCTCGATGATGATGCCAAAGCCCGATTCCTCGTCGCCCTCGTTCATGAGCAGAACGTCCGCCGGGATCTCGCGCCAGGTGCTGATTCGCAGCACTTCCCACAACTCTACCTCCTCGAAGCCGCGGAAGAACTCCAGCCTCTTCAGCGTATCCAGCCGCGAGGTGTCGAGCGCGACCCAATTGTCGTCGACGACCTGAAAGCGCACCGCCGAGAGGTCCTGCGCCATTTCCGCGCCATTGCGGTAACGCGAATACAGATCCTTTTCCAGCGCCCTCCGGATGATGTTGTCCATGGATGCGGGCACGTTCGGGTTGATCTGGCTCGGCATCGGCGGATCGGCATTGACGATCTTGTAGACCAGCTGGGCCGAATTGGCAGCGCGGAAAGGCAGCCGCCCGGTGAGCAGGTGAAACAGGACGACACCCAGCGAATAGAGGTCGGTCTTCTGGTTGAGCGGATAGCCCTTGATCTGCTCCGGCGACATATAGGCCGGCGAGCCGACGCCCATGATGAAGGTCGAATCGGTTTCGCTCTTCTTGGCAGTGTTAAGCGCCAGCCCGAAATCCATGATCTTGACGTTGTCCTGGTCGTCGACAAGGATGTTGGCCGGCTTGATGTCGCGGTGGACGATGCCCTGCTTGAAGGCATAGTCCAGGGCTAGGCAGCACTTGAAGACGATGCCGACCACGCGATGCAGGGGCAGCAGCTTGTCGAAGGAGCAGAACTCGGACAACTCCCGTCCCGTGACGTACTCCATCACGATGTAGGCTTGGTCCTCATCGAGAACGGTATCGTAGATCCGAATGATATTGGGGTGATCAAGCTTCCTGGCCATCGCCCCTTCGGTGGCGAACAGTTTTTTCAGCCGGCGCGTCCATTGCGCTTCGTCCGCACTCCCGTCGAAACGCACCAGCTTGATCGCCACCGGCTCGGGTCGCCCCGGCGCCTCGGCCAAGTAAACGGTGGCCGTGGCGCCACGTCCCAGTACCCGGAGAACCCGGTACTGGTCAATCGCCTCGATCTGATCCGTCTTGCCCATCCGAGCATGCTAGGCCAGCCGGAATCGGGCAGCAAGGGCACCGGGCACGAACGGCTCTCATGAATTACAATCCGCCCCCTTGAAAAAGCCAAATCCGCCTCAAACCTGCAGAGATCGTCACAGGGAGAAGACGCATGCAAGACACGCCACCAGCCTCGCCCAATATCGAGCAGACCCCGACGGGCGGGCAGCCCTCCCCCGCTGCCGCACGCCAGGATGGCCAGATCGACGCCATGCCCAGCCAGGAGGAGCTGCTGCGTCAAGCCGAACTGAAGGCCGAGGAACACCACGATGCCTGGCTGCGCGCCAAGGCGGAAACGGAAAACCTGCGCCGCCGCGCCCAGGAGGACATCGCCAAGGCGCACAAGTATGCCGCCGAGAAATTCGCCAGCGAAATGCTGCCGGTCAAGGATAGCCTGGAGGCGGCGCTGACCGCCGAAAACAGCACAGCCGAAAGCCTGCGAAATGGCGTCGAACTGACCCTGAAGCAGCTCATTGCCGCCTTCGAGAAATCCGGCTTGGCCGAAATCAACCCGCTTGGCGAGAAATTCGACCCGCACAAGCATCAGGCCATCAGCGCCATCGAGGACGAAGGGGAGCCGAACCGGGTGCTCAACGTCCTGCAAAAAGGCTACGGGCTCAACGACCGGGTGATCCGTCCGGCGCTGGTCGTCGTCTCGAAAGCCAAAAGCGCTTGAAAACCAGGACGAAAACCCCATATCGAACACAAGCTTAACAACGCATTCAAGGAACCATCATGGGAAAGATCATCGGCATCGACCTCGGCACCACCAACTCCTGCGTGGCCATCATGGAGGGCGGCAAGCCCAAGGTCATCGAGAACTCCGAAGGCGCACGCACGACGCCCTCCATCGTCGCCTACACCGACGACGGCGAAATCCTGGTCGGCGCCTCGGCCAAGCGCCAGGCGGTGACCAACGCCAAGAACACCCTCTTCGCGGTGAAGCGCCTGATCGGCCGCCGCTTCGAGGAAAAGGAAGTGCAAAAGGACATCGACCTGATGCCCTTCAAGATCGTCAAGGCGGACAACGGCGACGCCTGGGTGGAAGCGCGCGGCCAGAAGATGGCGCCGCCGCAGGTGTCCGCCGAGGTGCTGCGCAAGATGAAGAAGACGGCGGAAGACTACCTCGGCGAGGAAGTCACCGAGGCCGTCATCACCGTGCCGGCCTACTTCAACGACAGCCAGCGCCAGGCCACCAAGGACGCCGGCAAGATCGCCGGCCTGGAGGTCAAGCGCATCATCAACGAGCCGACCGCGGCGGCCATCTCCTTCGGCCTCGACAAGAAGGAAGGCGACCGCAAGATCGCGGTGTATGACCTGGGCGGCGGCACCTTCGACATTTCCATCATCGATATCGCCGAAATCGACGGCGAACACCAGTTCGAGGTGCTGTCGACCAACGGCGACACCTTCCTCGGTGGCGAGGACTTCGATCAGCGCCTGATCGACTACATCGTCACCGAGTTCAAAAAGGAGCAGGGCGTCGACCTGAAGAACGACGTGCTCGCCCTGCAGCGCCTGAAGGAATCGGCGGAAAAGGCCAAGATCGAACTGTCCTCCTCCACCCAGACCGAGATCAACCTGCCCTACATCACGGCGGACGCCTCGGGCCCGAAGCACCTGACCATGAAAATCACCCGCGCCAAGCTCGAATCGCTGGTGGAGGACCTCATCGCCCGCACCATCGAGCCCTGCCGCACCGCCATCAAGGATGCCGGCGTCAAGGTCGGCGACATTGCCGACGTGATCCTCGTCGGCGGCATGACCCGCATGCCCAAGGTGCAGGAAAAGGTGAAGGAGTTCTTCGGCAAGGAGCCGCGCAAGGACGTGAACCCGGACGAAGCCGTCGCCATTGGCGCTTCCATCCAGGGCGGCGTACTGCAGGGCGAAGTGAAGGACGTGCTGCTGCTCGACGTCACGCCGCTGTCGCTCGGCATCGAGACGCTGGGCGGCGTCATGACCAAGCTGATTGCCAAGAACACCACCATCCCGACCAAGCAGAGCCAGGTCTTCTCCACCGCCGACGACAACCAGTCTGCCGTGACCATCCACGTCCTCCAGGGTGAGCGCGAGGTGGCCTCCGGCAACAAGAGTCTGGGCCAGTTCAACCTGACCGACATCCCGCCGGCGCCGCGCGGCATGCCGCAGATCGAAGTCACCTTCGATATCGATGCCAACGGCATCCTGCACGTCTCGGCCAAGGACAAGGCCACCGGCAAGGAGAACAAGATCAAGATCCAGGCGAGTTCGGGCCTCAGCGAGGACGAGATCAACCGCATGGTGAAGGACGCCGAGTCGCATGCCGAGGAAGACAAGAAAGCGCTCGAAATCGTCACCGCGCGCAATGGCTGCGACGCCATGATCCACTCGGTGAAGAAGGCCTTGGCCGATTATGGCGACAAGATCGACGCCGACGAGAAGGGCAGAATCGAGGCCGCCCTGAAGGAAGCTGAGGAAGCCATGAAGGGCAACGACAAGGACGCCATCGAGGCCAAGACCACCGCCCTGGCCCAGGCCAGCCAGAAACTCGGCGAGAAAATCTATGCCGAACAGCAGGCGGCGGCCGGTGCGGCGGGCGGCGCACCGGCTGGCGATGCCGGTGGCAAGAAGGACGAAGGCGACGTGGTCGACGCCGAGTTTACGGAAGTGAAGGACAAGAAGGGTTAAGGCGGACGCCAAGGCACCGTTTTAGCCGGCCGAGTTCAAGCAGGCGCTCTCGCGTGACTTGACTCGGCCTTTGCACGACAAAGACCAGCCGGTGAGCAGACATGGCAAAAAGGGATTTTTACGAAGTGCTCGGCGTCAATCGCGATGCGTCGGATGACGAGATCAAGAAGGCCTACCGCAAACTGGCCATGAAGCACCATCCGGACCGCAATCCGGACAACCCCAAGGCCGAAGAACACTTCAAGGAAGCCAAGGAAGCCTACGAAATCCTTTCCGACGCACAAAAGCGTGCCGCCTACGATCAGTACGGACACGCCGGCGTCGACCCGCAAGCGGGCGGCTTCGGTCCCGGCGGTCCGGGCAACATGGGCGGTTTCGCCGATGCCTTCAGCGACATATTCGGCGACATTTTCGGCGGCGGTCGCGGCGGCGGCCGCGGCGGCGTCTATCGCGGCGCCGACCTGCGCTACAACCTGGAGATATCGCTGGAAGACGCGGCACGCGGCACCGAGACGCGCATTCGTATCCCGACCATGGAACAATGCGACGCCTGCGGCGGCAGCGGCGCCAAGAAGGGCACCACGCCTTCGACCTGCCCGACCTGCCACGGCCACGGCCAAGTGCGCATGCAGCAGGGCTTCTTCTCCATCCAGCAGACCTGCCCGAAATGCCACGGCAGCGGGCGCTTCGTGGCCGACCCCTGCCAGACCTGTCACGGCGCCGGGCGCGTCAAGCAGCACAAGACACTGTCGGTGAAAATCCCGGCGGGGGTCGACGAGGGCGATCGCATCCGCCTCTCCGGCGAGGGTGAGCACGGCGTGGGCGGCGGCCCGTCAGGCGACCTCTATGTGCAGATCCACATCAAGCCCCACCAGGTCTTCCAGCGCGACCACGACGACCTGCATTGTGAAATGCCGGTTAGCTTCACCATTGCCGCGCTGGGCGGCGAGATCGAGATTCCCACCCTCGACGGGCTGGCCAAGATCAAGATCCCGGCCGAGACCCAGAGCGGCAAGGTATTCCGCCTGCGCGGCAAGGGCATCAAGGGCGTGCGCAGCCACGGATATGGCGACCTGATGTGCCACGTGGTGGTGGAAACGCCGGTCAACCTCACCGAGCGCCAGAAGGAACTCCTGCGCGAGTTGGAGGCGATCAACGTCAAGGATGGTTCCCGACACAACCCGCGCGCCAAGTCCTGGATGGACAAGGTCAAGGACTTCTTCGGCGGATAACCCCAAACCGCCTCCGCGCGGCAGACGCAAGCCGGAAAGGCGGCATGGCGCCCCTCGCCCATCCGCCCATCAAGTTCCATCCGCGATTCAAATACATCTAATAGGCTTATTCCGTGTTTTTATGTATCATGATCAAAAAAGACAGGCACGGATGCTAGCCGTTCCTTAAGAACCATTCTCTGTCAGCAGCGGCTATTTCTGCTGATACGACATCAGAGCTTGGTTTTCCCGCTGGGTATCGCTTTAATATCCTTGGGAGAGGAAATACGGCCTCCGCAGACCGATGCATTCTCAATGACTTGGAGGAGGTCACACATGAACTCAACCCTGAAGCGGTTGTGCATCGCGTTCTTTCCCCTGTTGCTTGTCGCACTGAGCCACATTCAGCCCGCAGGAGCAGCAGATCCCGGCATCACTGCGGGCAGCATACTGATCGGCCAGACTGGCGTATTCACCGGCCCGGTGGCCGAACCGGCCCTGCAGTATCGTGCAGGCGCACAGATTTACTTCGACATGGTTAACGCCAAGGGTGGCATCCACGGCCGCAAGATCAAACTACTCTCGTACGATGACAAGTTCGATCCAAAGCTGGCGGCGGAAAATGCAAGAAAACTGCTGCTCGAGGACAAGGTTTTTACTCTCTTCGGCCTTATCGGAACCGGCGCTACGGCCGCCTCGATGCCCCTCGTCGGCGAGCACCGGGTACCAGTGGTCGGTTCCTTGAGCGGCTCGGACGGGTTGCGCGATCAGAAACTGAAACTGCTCTTCCATACGCGCGCCAGCTACAGCGACGAGACCGGAAAAATGGTGGAGCAACTCAAGTCCACCGGGGTGAAATCCATTGCGGTGGTCTATCAGGACGATCCTTTCGGCAAGGCGGGACTGAAGTCGGCACAGGGAGCCTTTGAGCGCCAGGGCGTCAAGCCGGTCATTGAAGCGCCCATCGATATGAACAAGCTGGACACGCTTGCGTCTACCGTGGCCAAAGTGGCGCAGACCCAGCCGGGCGCCATCATCATGGTAACCGCCGGCAAGGCGTCGACCGCCTTCATCCGCGAATACCTGAAAACCGGTGAGCGCCCGCAATTCTTCGGTGTCTCGGTACTCAGCGCCAAGGCCCTGCTCGCCGATCTCGGGGCGAACGCCCACGGCATCGTCATCGCCCAAGTAGTGCCATCGCCTCAGCGGACCAGTTACGGCATCTCCAAGGAATTCCTGGAAGCCGCCCAGAAAGCCAACAGCAAGGACATCACTTACAACAGCCTGGAAGGCTATCTGACGGCGAAGGTCTTCGTGGAGGCGCTACGCCGCGCCGGCAAAGACTTGTCTCGGGAAAAACTCATTGCCGCGCTGGAAACCTTGAGCAACTACGACCTGGGCGGCTTCGTGATCGACTACTCGAACGGCAGGCGCGCCGGGACCAGCTTCGTCGATCTCTCGATCATCAGCAAAACCGGCCAGTTCCTGCACTGACCGTAAATCCTCTCAGGCGCGGCGCCACTCCGTGGCGCCGCCCGGCTTGTCTTCCAGGACGATGCCCTCGGCCAGCAGTTCCGCTCGGATGCGATCTGCCTCGGCGTAATCCTTGGCCTTTTTCGCTGCAACGCGTGCCGCGATGCGTGCCTCGATCGCGGCGACATCAGGCTGGCCGCCCGCTATCGGCGCCCCCTGGAGAAACGCCACCGGGTCGCGTTCGAGCAGGCCCAGCACGGCCCCCAGTGCCTTGAGCTGGCCGGCTGCCCGGGCCGATCGCGAGCGATTCACCTCGTTGGCCAGTTCGAACAGGATGGCGATCGCCTCGGGCGTGTTGAAATCATCGTCCATCGCCTCGCGGAATTTCGCCGCATGCGACTCGCTCCAGTCGACGATCGCGGCTTCCGGAATAACTCCCTTGAGCGCGGTATACAACCGGGTGAGTGCCCCGCGTGCATCGTCCAGGTGAGCATCAGAGTAGTTGAGCGGGCTGCGGTAATGGGCTCGCAGAATGAAGAAGCGCACCACCTCGGCATCGTACTGCTTCAGCACCTCGCGGATGGTGAAGAAGTTGCCGAGAGATTTCGACATCTTCTCGTCGTCCACCCGCACGAAGCCGTTGTGCATCCAGTAGTTCACAAAGCGGCAGCCGTGCGCGCCCTCGCTCTGCGCGATCTCGTTCTCGTGGTGGGGAAACTGCAGGTCCTGTCCGCCGCCGTGGATGTCGAAATGAGGCCCCAGCAGTTCCGAGCTCATGGCCGAGCACTCGATGTGCCAGCCGGGCCTGCCGCTGCCCCAGGGCGAATCCCATTTCGCCTCGGCCGGCTCCCCCTCCTTGGCGTGCTTCCAGAGGACAAAATCGAGCGGGTCATGCTTGCCTTCGACGATGTCGACCCGTTCGCCGGCGCGCAGATCCTCCAATGATTTGCCCGAAAGACGGCCGTAGCCCTCGAACTTGCGTACGCTGTAGCAGACGTCCCGATTGGCGGCAACGTAGGCATAGCCGTTTCGCTCCAGCGCTGCGATCAGCCGCTGCATGGCGGCCACGTGCTGCGTCGCACGCGGTTCGTGGTCGGGCTTGAGGACACCCAGCGCCGCGGCATCCTCATGCATGTAGGCGATATAGCGGTCGGTCAGTGCCTGGATGGGCTCGCCGTTCTCCTGCGCCCGCCGGATGATCTTGTCGTCGATGTCGGTGATGTTGCGCACGTAGACGACTTTGTATCCGCTGGCGCGCAACCAGCGCGCCACCATGTCGAACACCACCAGCACGCGGGCGTGGCCGAGGTGGCAATAGTCGTACACGGTCATGCCGCAGACATACATGCGGACGAGACCAGGCTCGATGGGAGCGAACACCTGCTTGTCGCGGAGCAGGGTATTGTGGATTTTCAACATCGGGGACGGATCGATTGGAAAACGGCGATTATTGTTGATCTGCTGCCGTTCTTGCTAGAATGCCAGACTATTCAAATGCCTATGGCCGAGAAGTATAACATAATGACACTACGTCGCTTTTTCGCCCTCCCGCACGCCCTTGCTGCGCTGCTTTGCGCAGGCATTCTCACCCTGACGCCGACCGTCGTCCGCGCCGACGCCCTGCAGGAAGCCAGCCGGCTCATGAAACAGGGCCAGTTCGGCCCGGCCCTGGAGAAAACCGACCAGGTCCTGGCGGCCAAACCGAAGGACGCCCAGGCGCGTTTTATGAAGGGCCTGATCCTGACGGAAATGAACCGCCACAACGACGCCATCGCCGTCTTCACCAAGCTGACCGAGGATTACCCGGAACTGCCGGAACCCTACAACAACCTCGCCGTGCTCTACGCCCAGCAGCGCCAGTTCGAAAAGGCCAAGAACGCACTGGAAATGGCCATCCGCACCCACCCCTCCTACGCTACGGCGCACGAGAACCTCGGCGACATCTACGCCCGCATGGCCAGCCAGGCCTACGACAAGGCACTGCAGATCGATTCCTCGAACGCCAGCGCACAATCGAAGCTGGCCCTGATCCGCGACCTGATGAGCGTCTCTGCCCACCCGACGACTCTGGCATCACACAACCCGGCAAGCAAGGCGCAGGTGGCCGCTGCCCCGGCGGCAAAGGCGGTAGTCGCGCCGGTTGCCAAATCCGAGCCGGCTCCAGTCGCCAAGCCTGAGCCGGCAGCCTCTGCCGTCCAGCCCGCTGCTGAACCAAAGCCGGTCCCGGCAACCGATTCCAAACCTGCTGCCGGCGGCAGGCAGGACGTGGAAAAGGCAATCCGAGACTGGGCGGCCGCCTGGTCGAAAAAGGATATCAAGGCCTACCTCGCCTCCTATGCGCATGACTTCCAGACGCCGGGCGGCGAGCCTCGCAGCGCGTGGGAAGCAGAACGCGCACGCCGCATCAATAAGCCCGAGCCGATCCAGGTCGGCGTCGAGAGCATTCAGGTCGCGGTGGACGGCGACCGGGCCACCGTCAAGTTCCGTCAGCACTACAAGTCAGGCAAACTGAAGACCGCCGCCACCAAGGCGATGGTGATGGTCAGGCGCGATGGCAGGTGGCTGATCCAGCAGGAACGGGTCGCCAACTGATGCTCGGCCGCACGCGCTTTCGAAGCCTCGCTGCAGCTCTCTGCTTGGCGGCCACTGCTACGGTAGGCGCCGCCGCCCCCGAGCAAACCTATTCAGACTCGGGCCCGGAGCCGATGCTGGCCCTAGTCTTCGCCCATATCGAGCAGAACCGACTCGATGCTGCGCTCACCCAGACCGAAAAGCTGCTCAAGGCCTACCCCAATTTCCGGCTTGGGCATTTGATCAAGGGCGACCTTCTCCTGGCCCGTGCACGGCCGCTCAGGACGCTTGGCAATGCCGCCAATGCGCCGCAGGACAAACTCGCCGATCTGCGCGAGGAGGCCGTTGCCCGCCTGAAGGCCTATCGAGACAAGCCGCCGGCCGATTACGTGCCACGCTACCTCCTGCAAATGCATCCCGAGCAGAAGTTTGCCGTTGTGGTCGACACGCAGAAGGCCCGCCTCTATCTCTACCGCAACATGGACGGCCAGCCACGCTTCGTTGCCGACTACTACATCTCGCACGGCAAGGCCGGTTCGGAAAAGGTGCGCGAAGGAGACAAGAAGACGCCCATCGGCGTCTACCATGTCACCGCCAGCCTGCCACGGCAGAAGCTGACCGACTTCTACGGCAGCGGCGCCTTCCCCATCAGCTATCCGAACGAGTGGGACAAGCGCCAGGGCCGCAACGGCCACGGCATCTGGCTGCATGGCACGCCCTCCGACACTTTCTCCCGGCCTCCGAAGGCCTCTGACGGCTGCGTCGTGCTGGCCAACCAGGATCTCGATGCCCTGGCGAAGAACCTGCAGATCGGCACCACCCCGGTAATCATCTCCAACAGCATCGAATGGCTCTCGCTCGACGACTGGCAGGCCGAGCGCGCCGCGCTGTCCAGAAGCATCGAAGCATGGCGCGGCGACTGGGAAAGCCTTGACACGGACAAGTACCTGCGCCACTACTCGAAGCGCTTTCAGTCCGGCAACCAGAGCTTCGAGCAATGGTCGGCGCAGAAGCGCCAGGTCAACGCCGGCAAGCAGTGGATCAGGGTCGGCACGGACAACATCAGCATGTTCCGAGATCCCGGCAAGGAAGAAATGGTGGTCGTCACCTTCGACCAGGACTACCGTAGCAGCAACCTCAGCAACACCATGAAGAAGCGCCAGTACTGGATGAAGGAAGACGGCGCGTGGAAGATCGTCTACGAAGGCGGCGCATAAGCCCGCTTCTCTTTTTTAAGGAAATCCTGCAATGAAGAAGCTGTTCGCGCTGGCCGCCGGCCTGCTTTTGAGCCTGTCCGTTCTTGCCGCCAACCCGGTCGTCGAAATGAAGACGAACCAGGGGCTCATCGTCATCGAACTGTATGCCGACAAGGCGCCGAAGACCGTCGAGAATTTCCTGCAATACGTCAAGGACGGCTTCTACAACGGCACGATCTTCCACCGTGTCATCGACGGCTTCATGATCCAGGGCGGCGGCTTCGAGCCGGGCATGAAGCAGAAGCCGACGCGCGCGCCGATCGAGAACGAGGCGAAGAACGGCCTGAAGAACGCCACCGGCACGCTGGCCATGGCGCGCACCCAGGATCCGCATTCCGCCTCGGCGCAGTTCTTCATCAATCTCGTCGACAACGCCCTCCTCGACTACCCTTCGCGCGACGGCTGGGGCTATGCGGTGTTCGGCAAGGTCGTCCAGGGCTTCGACATCGTCCAGAAGATCGCCAAGGTAAAGACCGGCAATGCCGGCTTCCACCAGAATGTCCCGATCGCCCCCGTCATCATCGAATCCGCCCGGCTGCTGCCGGAAGCCAAACCCGTCAAATAATCAGGAGACAACATGGTCAAGCTGCACACCAATTTCGGCACCATCGTCCTCGAACTGGACGCCGCCAGGGCGCCCGAGACGGTGAAGAACTTCCTCGCCTATGTCGAGGCCGGCCACTACGACAACACGATCTTCCACCGCGTCATCGACGGCTTCATGATCCAGGGCGGCGGCTTCGAGCCGGGCATGAACCAGAAGCCGACCAATGCGCCGATCCAGAACGAAGCCGCCAACGGCCTGAAGAACGACCGCTACACCATCGCCATGGCGCGCACCGGCGATCCACATTCGGCCACCGCGCAGTTCTTCATCAACGTCAAGGACAACGCCTTCCTCAACCACACCGCACCGAGTGGCCAGGGCTGGGGCTACTGCGTCTTCGGCAAGGTGGTCGAAGGCATGGACGTCGTCGACAAAATCAAGGGTGTCAAGACCGGCAGCAAGGGATTCCATCAGGATGTGCCGGTCGAGGACGTGATCATCCAGAAGGCCGAGGTCGCCTGACATCGGCGGGGACGGCGATGACGACCCTGTTCATCTCCGACCTCCATCTTTGCCCGAGCCGGCCGAAGATCAGTCGGCTCTTCCTGGATTTTCTCTCCGGCCCGGCGAGTGAGGCCGAGGCGCTCTATATCCTCGGCGATCTGTTCGAATACTGGGCCGGCGATGATGATCTCGGCGATGACTTCAATGCCGGCGTCTGCGCCTCCCTGCAGAAGCTGTCCGCATCCGGCGTCCCGATTTGCTTCATGGCGGGCAACCGCGATTTTCTCGCGGGCGAAACCTTTGCTCGTGCCGCCGGGTTGAAACTGTTGCCCGATCCGGCGCTGACCGAGATCGCCGGCGCAACCACCCTGCTCATGCACGGCGACATGCTATGCACCGACGACGGCGCCTATCAGGCCTTTCGCAGCGAGGTGCGCTCGCCCGAATGGCGGCAGGCCTTCCTCGCCCTGCCGCTGGCCCAGCGCAAGGCGCAGATCGAAGCCCTACGCCGCGAAAGCGAAGCACAGAAACGCGTCAAGCCGATGGAGATCATGGACGTGAATCCGGCCGCCGTCCTGCGGGCACTGACTTTTCACCGCAGCCAGCGGCTCATCCACGGCCACACGCACCGTCCCGCCCATCACCGGCTGGAAATCGATGGCCTTGCCTGCGAGCGCTGGGTGCTGCCGGACTGGTACGAAAAGGGCGGCTACCTCGCCTGCGATGCGGCCGGCTGCCGGCTGCTTGAATGGCCGGCTGTCCCCGCCTAAATCGCTACCAGCCCACGCGCCAGATCGGCCTGGAGGTCCGCAATGGACTCCAGGCCCACGGCCACGCGCAGCAGGCTCTCCTGTATCCCCGAAGCGGTGCGCGCCTCGGCGCTGATGCGTCCGTGCGTGGTGCTGGCCGGATGGGTGATGGTGCTCTTGGTGTCGCCCAGGTTCGCCGTGATCGAAATCAGGCGCGTCGCATCCACCACCCTCCAGGCCTGCTCGCGGCCGCCCTTCACTTCGAAGGAGACGATGGCGCCGCCCGTTTTCTGCTGACGCATCGCCAGCGCATGCTGCGGATGCGAGGGCAACCCGGGGTAGTACACCCGCGCCACCTGCGGCTGCCGCTCAAGCCAGCGCGCCAGTTCAAGCGCCGTTGCCGATTGCGCCTCCATGCGGATGCGCAGCGTTTCCAGCCCCTTCAGGATCACCCAGGCGTTGAATGGGGAAATGGACGGTCCTGCCGTGCGCAGGAACTTGAAGATTTCCTCGGTCAGCGCCCTGCGTCCGACCACTGCACCGCCCAGGACGCGGCCCTGTCCGTCGAGATACTTGGTGGCGGAATGAATCACCAGGTCGGCGCCAAGGACCAGCGGACGCTGCAAGGCCGGCGAACAGAAGCAGTTGTCCACCGCCAGCAGCGCGCCGCCCGCATGGGCGACTTCCGCCAGCGCGGCGATGTCGAAGACTTCGGTAAGAGGGTTGGATGGTGTTTCGATAAAGACCAGCTTCGTCTGTGGCCGCAACGCCGCCCTGAAGGCCGCTGGATCGCTCGAGGCGACGAAGGTGGTATCGACACCGAACTTCGACAGGATGCCGCCGAACAACTGTTGCGTCGCGCCAAAGATGCCCTGCGAGGCGACGATGTGCTCGCCCGCCTTCATGAGCGCCATCACGGTCGACAGAATCGCCGCCATGCCGCTGGCCGTGGCGATGCAGGCCTCGCCGCCTTCCAGCGCCGCCAGGCGCTCCTGCAGCATGCTGACCGTGGGATTGGAGAAACGGCCGTAGACGAAGCCGGCTTCCTCGCCGGAGAAGCGGGCCGCCGCCTGCGCTGCATTCTCGAAGACGAAGCTCGAGGTGAGATAGAGCGCCTCGGCGTGCTCGTTGAACTGGCTGCGCTGTATGCCCGCGCGCACTGCCAGCGTGTCCAAATCGAATTCCTTGTCCATAATTCAGGCCCCAAAACAAAAAACCCGGCGCAGCTGAGCGACCGGGTTTTCCCCTCGCTTTAGCCGCATTTATTAAGCGCCCGCAAGCTGATATCAAATCGGCGCAGTTCGGAAGCTACACGCGGTTCGGTTTCCTGTCAATCCGCCACGACGAGATTGAGGTCGAGCTGGGCCACTTCGCCATCCTCCCCGCTCAGGTTGCCATCGCTACGCTGGTTCTCGACACTATTGAGGTATTCGGCACTGACGTCGCCCGTGACGTAACAACCGTCGAAGCATGAGGTTTCGAATACCGTGATCGAGGGATTCAGCGAATGCACCGCCGCCTTCAGCGCATCCAGGTCCTGGTAAATCAGTCCGTCGGCGCCGATCTCCCGGCAGATTTCCTCGTCGTTGCGGTCGCTGGCAATGAGCTCGTGGCGCGACGGCATGTCGATGCCATAGACGTTGGCATAGCGCACCGGCGGCGCCGCCGAAGCGAAGTACACCTTGCGCGCCCCGGCATCGCGGGCCATCTGCACGATCTCCTTGCTGGTCGTGCCGCGCACGATGGAGTCGTCCACCAGCAGCACGCTCTTGCCGCGGAATTCCTGGGCGATGGTGTTGAGCTTCTGCCGCACCGATTTCCGCCGCTGCGCCTGTCCGGGCATGATGAAGGTGCGGCCGATGTAGCGGTTCTTGACGAAGCCCTCGCGGTAGGGAAGGTTGAGGCGCGTGGCCAGTTCCATGGCCGAAGGACGGCTGGAATCGGGAATCGGAATGACGGAATCGATGTCGATGTGCGGCAGGGTGTGGCGGATCTTCTCCGCCAGATGCTCGCCCATCTTGACGCGGCTCTCGTAGACGGAGATGCCATCGATCAGAGAGTCCGGGCGGGCCAGGTAGACGAACTCGAAAATGCAGGGCGCGCGCAAGGTGTGTTCGGCGCAGGGCTTGCTGTGGAAATTGCCCTGGATGTCGATGAGCACCGCTTCTCCCGGCGCCACGTCGCGCAGAATCTGGAAGCCGAGCGTGTCGAGGGCGACGCTCTCCGAAGCCACCAGATATTCGTTGCCGGCCGGCGTGACGTTGCGGCCGACGATCAGGGGGCGGATGCCGTAGGGATCGCGGAAGGCGAGCAGGCCGTAGCCGGCAATCATGGCCACCACGGCGTAGGCGCCGCGCACGCGGCGGTGCACGCCGGCCACCGCCTTGAAGATGGTCTCGGGATCGAGCTGGTACTTGGTCGCCGCCGCCTGCAGTTCGTGCGCCAGGACATTAAGCAGCACTTCAGAATCGGAATTGGTGTTGATGTGGCGCAGGTCCTGCAGGAACATCTCGCGCTTGAGCTCTTCGGCATTGGTCAGGTTGCCGTTGTGCGCGAGCATCAGGCCGAAGGGGGAATTCACATAAAAGGGCTGCGATTCGGCGGAGTTGTAGGCCGAACCCGCTGTCGGGTAGCGGCAATGGGCGATGCCCCAGTTGCCCTGCAGGTTGCGCATGTTGCGCGTGCGGAAGACATCTCGCACCAGCCCAGGACCCTTGTGCATGTGGAACACGCCGGCCTCGGCGGTGGCAATGCCGGCCGCGTCCTGGCCACGGTGCTGCAGCACCTGCAGACCGTCATAGAGAAGCTGGTTTACCGGCGTCGTCGCGACGACGCCCAGGATTCCGCACATGTTTCACCTATAGCGTATGCGCTTCGCCACGGCGGCAGGCAGCCAGGGCTTGGACGCCAGCACCGCGGTTTCCAGCGGCGGTGCCAGCCAGGCTTGCCGCCACCACGCCTGCTGCGGCAACATCGTCAGGCCGCCGACCAGAACACACAGCAATACCACCAACACGCCCCGCGCGACGCCGAACACGGAGCCGAGAAATCTATCCAGCGGCCCCAGCCCGATCGCGCGCAGCAGCTTGGAAAGGGCCAGGCGGGTCAACGCCACCGCTACCAGTACTGCCACGACTATAACGGCAAAGGCCGCCGCATACTGGAGTGCCGGCTCCTTCAGCCACTCGCTGAAGACCGGCGCCATTCCGGGCGACAGCTCACGTCCCGCCAGAAGCGCCGCCACCCAGGCCACCAGGGCGAGCACTTCGCTCACCAGCCCGCGCCAGGCGCCGAGCAAGACCGAGGCGACGACAATCGCCACTACCGCGTAATCAAATACCGTCACCGCCGCTATTTCTGCGCGACGACGCCATCCACGCCGATGCGCCTGATGCGATCGCGCGCCGCCTCGGCCGCTTCCTTGCTCGGGAATGGACCGGCCCGCACGCGCGTCCTGTCGCTGCCATCCGGGGAAGACAGCGCTTCCGTATAAAAATTGTAGCCCTGCTGCTTGAGCTTTGCCGTCAAATTGCGCACATTGGCCTGGTCGCGATAGGCGCCAAGCTGGACCACCCATTGCTCGCCGCTCGCCGCAGCAGGTGCCGGCTTGGCCTTGGCTTCCTCAGGCTTTTTTGTCGTCTGCCTGGCCTCGGCTGGCTTGCTCGCCGTATTGCCAGGACTGACTTCTGCCTTGGCGACCGTCTTTTGTCCAGCCTTGGTCTCGACTTTCGGCTCAGGCTTGGCCGGTTCGGCGGACTTCGCTTCCGAAACGGCAGCCGGCGGCAAGGGCGTCGGGGTCGCCCCCGGCTTGACCGGCAGAATGCGGGAAGTAAAGGCGCCGGCATCCTGTGCGGGAATGCGTATCTGGATATCCTGCACCGGTTGCTGCTTGGGAGCCTGATCCATGACCATCGGCAGCACGACGGCCGCCAGTATTGCCAAGGCAACGGCACCCACCAGACGGCGGCGTGCGCGCTTCTTCAGCTCAAGTTGTGCGTCGTTTTCGCTCATCGTCTATCGCGTACAGCACACCGGCCACGGTGAGGAAGGAACCGAAGGCAATAATTCTATCATTTTCCCCTGCCCGATCCTTGGCTGCGCGATAGGCGTCAGCGGGCGAAGCGAAACACGCATCGGCGCGAATGCCTTGGCCTGCCAGGATGCCAGCCAGCGCCTCGCCATCCATGCCACGCGGACCCGGCAGGCCAGCCGTGAGCCAGTGGTCGATACGGCCCTTGACGCGCTCGATCACTCCGGCGATGTCCTTGTCGGCCAGCATGCCGAACACCGCCCAAGTTTCCGGATGGAAGGCCATACTGCCGAGGTTGTCGGCCAGCACGCCGGCGGCCTGCGGATTGTGGCCGACGTCCAGCACTACCGTCGGACGTCCCGGCAGCACCTGAAAGCGTCCAGTCAACTCGACCTCGATCAAGCCGCGGCGGATGTCCTGCATGGACACCGGCAACCGGTCCGCCAGCGCCTCCAGTCCGGCAATTGCCGTGCTGGCGTTCGCCAGTTGGATGGCGCCGCGCAGGGCCGGGTAGGCCAGCCCACTCCGCCGGCCGCGGCGCCCCCAATATGTCCATTGCCCCTGCTCGGCAAGGTAGCCGAAATCCCTGCCGAGTACCTGCAGGTCGGCACCAATGTTGCCCGCGTGCTCAAGCAGGCTCTGCGGCGGCTTGGCGTCGCCGACAACGGCCGGACAGCCGGCGCGGAAAATTCCCGCCTTCTCGAAACCGATCGCCTCACGTGTCTCGCCGAGGTAGTCCATGTGGTCGAGATCGATCGAGGTAACGATGGCGCAATCGGCATCGAAGATGTTCACCGCGTCCAGCCGGCCGCCCAGCCCGACCTCGAGGACGACGGCGTCGACACCGGCCGCGGAGAATGCCTGCCAGGCCGCCAGGGTGCCGAACTCGAAATAGGTCAGCGGTATATCGCCGCGCGTCGCCTCCACCCTGGCAAAAGATTCACATAGCGCATCAACGGAAGCCGACCTGCCATCGATGCGCACCCGCTCGTTGTAGTCGAGCAGATGCGGCGAGGTGTACAAGCCGACGCGATAGCCGGCGCTGAGCAGGATGCGCTCCAGCATCGCACAGGTGGAGCCCTTGCCGTTGGTGCCGCCGACGGTGATGACAGGCACCGTCTGCTCCGCACGGAGTGTGCGCCTCACGGCGAGGACGCGCTCCAGCCCCAGCGCGATCGGCTGGGCATGCAGCCGCTCGATATGGGCCAGCCAGTCCTGCAGGGAATTGCGAGAGGTGAGCGCCAGGATCAGACCGCGGGAATTTTTTGCAGCAGGGTCAACAGCGACGCCAGCTTGTCGCGCATCTCGCGCCTGTCGACGATCATGTCGATGGCGCCCTTTTCGAGCAGGAATTCGGCGCGCTGGAAGCCTTCCGGCAGCTTCTCGCGCACCGTCTGCTCGATGACGCGCGGGCCGGCGAAGCCGATCAGCGCGCCCGGTTCAGCCATGACCACGTCGCCGACGAAGGCGAAACTGGCCGAGACGCCGCCCATGGTCGGGTCGGTGAGGATGGAAATGAAGGGCAGCCGGTTGGCCGAGAGCTGCGTGACGGCCGCTGTGGTCTTGGCCATCTGCATCAGCGAGAACAGGCCCTCCTGCATGCGCGCGCCGCCGGTGGCCGTGATGCAGATGAAGGGCATCTGCTGCTCGACGGCCACGCGCACACCGCGCACGAAGCGCTCGCCCACTACCGATCCCATCGAACCGCCCATGAAATCGAATTCGAAAGCGGCGATCACCACCGGCAGAGTTTTCACCGCGCCCTGCATCACCACCAGCGCATCGCCCTCCTCCGTCTCGTCCACGGCGGCATTGAGCCGTTCCGGGTAACGCCTGCTGTCCTTGAACTTGAGCGGGTCGACCGGTAGTACCTCGGCGCCGATCTCGAAGCGGCCTTCCGCATCGAGCAGCAAGTCGAGCCGGGCGCGGGCGCGCAGGCGGTGGTGATGACCGCACTTGGGGCAGACGTTGAGGTTCTTCTCGAGATCCGAACTGTAGAGCGTCGCCTCGCAACTGGGGCACTTGCACCAGAGCCCCTCGGGAATCGACTTCTTGGCGCCCTCTGCGCGCTTGATCTTGGGCGGCAGCAGCTTCTGCAACCAGCTCATCGCGTCATCTCCCTGGCAACGGCCTGTTCATCCAGTGCGCTACGGATGCCGCGCAGGAACCCCGTCACATTGGCAATGACCTGCTCGCGCGGACTCTTCTCGATCTCTTCAATGATGCGGCTGCCGATCACCACCGCATCGGCCACCGCGGCGATGCGCCGCGCGCTCTCGGCGTCGCGGATGCCAAAGCCTACGCCGACCGGCATGCCGACTTTCTTGCGAATGCCCGGGATTCGCCGGGACACCTCGTCCAGGTCGAGATGGCCTGCACCGGTGACACCCTTCAACGAGACGTAATATATATAGCCGCTGCCCACTTCGGCCACCTGGCCGAAGCGTTCGTCCGTCGAGGTCGGCGCCAGCAAAAAGATCGGATCGATACCGGCCACCTTGATCTTCGCCGCGAAGTCGGTGCACTCCTCGGGAGGATAGTCCACCACAAGGACGCCATCGACGCCTGCCTGCTTCGCCTCGGCGGCGAAGGCGCCGATCCCCATCGCCTCGATCGGGTTGGCGTAGCCCATCAGCACCACCGGCGTATTGGCATCGCCGGCGCGGAATTCACGCACGATGGCCAGCACCTGGCGCAGCGAGACGCCGTGCTTGAGCGCCCGCTCGGAGGCGCGCTGGATGGTCGGGCCGTCCGCCATCGGGTCGGAGAAGGGCACGCCCAGCTCGATGATGTCGGCGCCGCCCGTCACCAGCGCGCGCATCAGCGGCAGCGTCAGGGCGGGGTCGGGATCGCCGGCGGTGATGAAGGGAATCAGGGCCTTGCGTCCCTGACCGGCAAGTTTCTCGAAAGTGCTCTTGATGCGCGACATCAGAATTGGATCCCCGACTTCTCCGCCACGGTGTGCATGTCCTTGTCGCCGCGGCCGGAGAGGTTAACCAGCAGGAGCTTGTCCTTCGGCAGCGTCGGCGCCAGCTTGGCGGCATAGGCCAGCGCATGCGAGGACTCCAATGCAGGAATGATGCCCTCGTTGCGGCACAAGGCGTGGAAGGCGGCCAAGGCCTCGTCGTCCGTGACGGCGACGTAGTCAGCGCGATGACTGTCCTTGAGCCAGGCATGCTCGGGACCGACGCCGGGATAGTCGAGGCCGGCGGAGATCGAGTGCGTTTCGATGATCTGGCCGTTCTCGTCCTGCAGGAGGTAGGTGCGGTTGCCGTGCAGCACGCCGGGCCGGCCGGCGATGAGCGAGGCGGAGTGGTGGCCGCTGGCAAGGCCGTAGCCGGCCGCCTCGACGCCGACCAGCTTCACGGATTCGTCGGGAATGTAATCGTAGAAAATGCCCATGGCGTTGGAGCCGCCGCCGACGCAGGCGATAACGACGTCCGGCTGGCGCCCCGCCAGTTCCGGCATCTGTACGCGGCACTCCTCGCCGATCACCGACTGGAAGTCGCGCACCATCATCGGGTAGGGATGCGGGCCGGCCACCGTGCCGATGATGTAGAAGGTGTTACCGACGTTGGTAACCCAGTCTCGCATCGCCTCGTTCAAGGCATCTTTCAGCGTCTTCGAGCCGGACTCGACCGGCACCACGCTGGCGCCGAGCAGCTTCATGCGATAGACGTTGGCGGCTTGGCGCTTGACGTCCTCCGAGCCCATATAGACCACGCACTCCATGCCGTAGCGCGCGGCGACGGTGGCGGTGGCGACGCCGTGCTGGCCGGCGCCGGTCTCGGCGATGACGCGCGGCTTGCCCATGCGGCGCGCCAGCATGGCTTGGCCGATGCAGTTGTTGACCTTGTGCGCGCCGGTGTGGTTGAGATCCTCGCGCTTGAGGTAGATCTGCGCCCCGCCGAGCAACTCCGACCAGCGTTTCGCGTGATAGATCGGGCTGGGACGGCCGACGTAGTGCTTGAGCTCGTACTCGAACTCGGCCTTGAAGGCGGGATCGGCGCGAGCTTCGGCGTAGGCGCGCTTGAGCTCGTCGAGCGCCTCGATCAGCGTCTCGGCGACGAAGGTGCCGCCGTAGGGGCCGAAATGGCCGCGCGCATCAGGTAAGTCGTACATCCCCATCTCTTACTCCGGCTATGAACGCGGCGACCTTCCCCGCGTCCTTGATTCCCTTGGCGGCTTCCACCCCGCTGCTGACATCCACCGCCCACGGCCGCACGGCATGCACTGCCTCGGCCACATTGCCGGCATCCAGGCCGCCCGACAGGATCTGCGGCAAAGGCAGGCGCGGCGGGATCAGCGACCAGTCGAAGGTCTTGCCGCCGCCGCCGTAGCCCTCGACGTAGGCGTCGAGCAACAGCCCCTGGGCGGAAGGATAGGTCTCCGCATATTTTACCAAATCGAGGCCCGGTCTCACCCGCGCCGCCTTTATGTACGGGGCATGGAAGGAACGGCAGAAGGACTCCTCTTCGTCGCCATGGAACTGCAGCAACTGGATCGGCACCGCCTCCATGACGCGCCGCACCGTGAGCTTGGTCTCGTTCACGAACAGGCCGACCAGGGTGACGAAGGGCGGCACGACGCGGGCGATCTCCCAGGCCTGCTCGACGCTGACGCAGCGCGGGCTGGGCGCGTAAAAGACCAGGCCGAGCGCGTCGGCGCCCAGTTCGACCGCCGTGCGCGCATCCTCGGGTCGGGTGATGCCGCAAATCTTGACGCGGGTTCTTGGCAAGCTAAAAGGCCGTCGGTGGGAAAGGCGCGATGATACGGCCATTCATGGGCAACTGCCAGCGCGCCTCGTACTCGACGCCGGACAGATACAGCCCATGCGGCGAGAAGGTCGGCGCCGCCAGGCTGCGGTCGCGGCTGGCGATCAGCTCTGCGATCCATTCCGGCGCATGCGCGCCCTTGCCGACATAGACGAGCGCGCCAACCATGTTGCGCACCATGTGGTGCAGGAAGGCGCTGGCGCGGAAATCGAAGACGATGCAGTCGCCCTCGCGCCGCACCTCCGCCTGGTGCAGCGTTTTCACTGGCGTCTTGGCCTGGCACTCGGCGGCGCGAAAGGCGGAGAAGTCCTGCTCTCCCACCAGCAATGCCGCACCTGCGCGCATGGCTTCGAGATCAAGGGGAAGATGAAACCAGCCGACCCGGCCATGCAACAGCGCGGGACGCACGGCATGGTTGTACAAAACATAGCGATAGCTGCGCGAACGCGCGGAAAAGCGCGCATGGAAATCGTCCGCCAGCTCGCGTGACCAGCGAACGGCGATGCTGACCGGCAGGTGCGCATTCACGCCGCGCACCCAGGCATTCTCCGGCCTGGCAGCCGGCGCGTCGAAATGCACCACCTGGGCTGCCGCGTGTACGCCGGCATCGGTACGGCCGGCACACATCACGCGAACCGGCGAGCCGGCGATTTCAGCCAGCGCCCGCTCCAGTGCATCCTGGACGGTATTGCCCTGCGGCTGCGTCTGCCAGCCGGAAAAGACGGCGCCATCGTATTCCAGCCCCAGGGCAATCCTCATGTTGCGGCTCCGATGAATACGGCCACGGCAATAGTCAGTCCCGCCAGCACGGCGAAATCGACGGTGCGCAGGGGCACAACCTGCAAGCGCAGCCGCATTGGATCGCCGGAGGCGACTTCGCCCTGCAACCACTCGCGCCAATGCCTGCCCGGCGGAGACTGCTCGACATAATGCATCACCAGCATCAGGCGCAGCGCCACTCGGCCGCGGTCGAGCCCCAGCCAAGACAAGGGCCATATCAGGCCATATAGGCCCGACACCAGGCCTTCCAGCCCTGTGAACAGCAGCAGCACGGCCAGACTCGCCAGCACGAAGACCAGCCGCAGCAGATGCTCGAAGCCAAGCCGCATCCCCTCGTCCGTCGGACCGAGGCTGCCCAGTGAAGGTAGCAGATAGACACCTGGTGTAGCCAGGGCAAAGAGCAGCACCAGCGAGACGATCAGCCAACGGGTGCGCTTCATCAGCAACCCCAGCCGCCCTGGCGAAAGCCAGACACCCGCGCCAAGGGCGAGGACGCAAGCCAGTAACAGCCCGCCCAGCGGCAACCATTGGACAAGTACGGTCATCACGCCCCAAACGATGAGACGGACGGTTGGATGCAGCATCGAGGATGGAGGGAAACGACGGAGGGCATTGCGCCCTCCGTCAGGCGGTTCAGCCCAGCTTGGCGAGCATGCTCTGCGCCTTGGCCTGCTGTTCGGCGTTGCCTTCCTTGGCGACTTCCGTCAGCAGTTCGCGCGCACCTTCCTTGTCGCCCATCTCTTCGTAAGCCTTGGCCAGTTCGAGCTTGGTCGTCACTTCGTCTCCCGCGGCAGGCTCGGCGGCGGGAGAAGCCGGCTCTCCAAGATCGAGACTGATGGAACCAAGATCGATATCGGGCTCGGCCTGAGGCGCGGTCTGCGGAGCAGCCGGCGCGCCAATGTTGAAATCGAAATCGAGGGCATTCCCGCCAGCAAGGGTCTTTTCGAGATCGATCGGTTGGGAAGCCGGAGTCGCCGGCGCAGCCGGTTCCCCCAGATCCAGATCGAAATGCAGACCTTCGTCGGCCGCCTGTGCCGCAGCAGGCTCGTCTAGCTTGATGTCGAGCGCCAAGTCGGCGGCAGGCGGCTTCGACGCCTTCGCCACATCCATAATCATGGTCGCTTCGGGGTTGTACTCGGCAGCGGCCGGCTTGCTCTCCGCCGGTTTGAAATCCAGGCCAAGATCGAAGTCCAAGCCGGCCGCCTCCGCAGCAGCGGGGGCGGCGGCAGCAGGCGCCGGCGCGGCCGGGGCCGCTGCAGGCGCACCCAAGTCGAGATCGAAATCCAGCGCGGGTGCCGCCGCTGTCGCAGGCGCCTCGAGCGACGCCTCGACCGGTTTTTCCAGGATCACCGTTGCTGCACCGCCCTTTTCCACCGCCTCGGAAATCTGGCTCAATTCCCCCGGCATGGTCCAGGTGTCGCGCATTTGCTTGGTTTCGCCGGCCGGCACGATGATGGTCGTATCGGTATTGACGGACTGCTTGTCCCCGGTGGCCCCGCCAAATAGCGGATTGGCCGGGTCAAGCTTCAAGCCCATCGCAGCGGCCTTTTCCCAATCGCCGCCGACGCCGCCCGTCTGGGCATAAAGATCGCTTGCCAGGGTTTCGAACTGCTTGTTGTTCTTGCGGCCGGCGTAGATTTCCAGCAGCTTGACGTGGATCGCCGTACGGGTCGGATCCGTCTTCAACGCGTCAAGCAGGATCTCCTCGGCCTGCGCGTCGCGACCGTAGGCCATATACACATCGGCCTCGGCCACCGGATCAACCCCCTCGTCCGCATCGATGGCACTGATGGAAGCCTGGCTGAAATCCGTCGCCATCGAACTGCCGGTGGTATCAACGCTCTGACCGCCGGTAGCGCCGAAGACGGAGTTGGCCGTCAGGTTGGCTGTCGTTGTCGGCGGTGCTTCTCCGTCTTCATGTTGTTTTTTTTTCTGCCGCTGGCGATAGGCAACGAAACCCAGCAGGCCCAGCACCAGCACGCCACCGCCAAGAATGGCCGGATTCCCCATCACTTCGTCGATGAAATCCGGCTCGGGTGGCGGCGGCGGTGGCGGCGGCGCCTTCTTGGGTGCCGGTTTCGGCGCCTCAGCCGGTTTGGCCGACTCGACCGGCTTGGCCGGAGGAGCGGCTTCGACAGGTTTCACCGGTTCAGCCGGCTTCTCCGCAGCAGCCGGCACGGCGGCCGCAGCAGGAGCGGGTTCCGGGGCCTTGGCCGGCGCGGCAGGCACAGGGGCCGCCTTCGCAGCAGCCTGTTTCTGCAGCTCGGCAAGGTTCTGGTTCTTCAACTCGACAAGTTTCTCCAGATCCCTCAGGTTCTTTTCCAACTCGACCTGGCGCGACTGTGCCTCCTTGAGCGCCCGATCCTTGGCTGCCAAGTCTTCTTCCAGTGCCGCAATCTTGCCTTGCGCCAAGCGGGCATCCTTGGCGGATTCCGCCTTGGATACCTTCAACTGGTCCTTCGCTTCAGTCGGGGCCGGGGCCTTGTCCTCGACCTTCGCGCCAATCTTGCCCGTGGCAACCTGTTTGGCTGCATCTTCTTTCGGAGCCTCCGCGCCGGCAACTGCCGAGGCCAATTTCTGGCGATAGGCATTGAAGTCGGCGGTATGCGCCGAGATGGTTTTCCGGGCTTCTCGGCCATCCACCGCCGCTACGGCTTCCCGATCGGGGATGTTCAGGATCCTGCCCGCCTTCAAGCGGTGCATGTTGTTGTCAATGAAGGCATCCTTGTTGCTGCGGAAGATAGCGACCAGCATCTGGTCGAGGCTGACGCCATCGTATTGGGCTTCCGCAGCTATCTTGCGCAGGTATTCGCCCTTCTGTACTTCGCGGCCCTGAGCTTCGCCGGCCGGTTTCGCTTCTCCGGGTTTCTCCGTCCGCGGTTTGTCGTCTGCGCGCAACTCCGGCTGTTTGGGGGAGGCAACCGGGGAAGGCTGCGCTATGGAAGTGCTATCGCTCTTCGCCGCAGGAGAGGCGACAGGCTTGCGGGCCAGGACATCAGGTGCCGGATCCAGCAGAAAGGTGTACTCCCGTACCAGGCGACCGGCGGTCCAGTTCAATTCAATCAGCAGGTCGAGAAATGGCTCATTGATCGGGCGATCCGTTGTCATCCGGATCACCGGCTTCCCCGCCGTACGTTTATCGATCACCAGCTTGATGCTGGATAGGGCGGGAACGAATTCGATGCCCGCCTGCTTGAACGCATCATGCGAAGCAAGGCGTGCCGACAGTGAGGAAAGCTCCTCGCGGGATGCCGTCAGCTCGACTTCGGCACGCAGAGGTTGTCCCAATGCGGAAAGCACCGTGATCCGGCCCAGCCCCGCCGCGTTCGCACCCATCGGCAGCACAGCCAGAGCCATCGCCAATATGGATGCCTTGAATGAGAGTCTCAGGATTTTTTTATGCACCGCGTCCCCCTCGCGGAGAGTTTCCGAACAAGTAACATAACATCATGAGCTTAGCTATGCAAGCTAAACTTCCTCATCACATTCTGGCCAAATCCGGCGGGAAATCAACCGGTTTCTGATGGCAAAGGCCTGTCGTGACGGGCCTGCCATCCTATTGATGTTGTTTTGAAAAGGCCGTTGAGCGAGTCCGGCCTCGGTGCGACTGGCCTAGGCTTCGAGCAATATCCTTAGCATGCGCCGCAACGGTTCGGCTGCGCCCCACAACAACTGGTCGCCACAGGTGAATGCCCCCAGGTAGTGCGGCCCCATATTGAGCTTGCGCAGGCGCCCCACCGGAACCGTCAGCGTGCCGGTCACTGCGGTCGGCGTCAACTCCCGGATAGTGACATCACGGTGGTTCGGCACCACCCGCACCCAGCCATTCGATTCGGCGATCATGCCTTCGATCTCGTCGAGCGGCACGTCCCTTTTCAGTTTGAGGGTGAGCGCCTGGCTGTGGCATCGCATGGCGCCGACGCGGACACATATGCCGTCGATCGGCACCGGACTGGCTTCGCGGCCAAGGATCTTGTTGGTTTCGGCCTGCCCTTTCCACTCCTCCCGGCTCTGGCCGTTCTCAAGCTCCTTGTCGATCCAGGGGATCAGGCTGCCTGCCAGCGGCACGCCGAAATTCGAGGTTGGAAAGTTTTCCTGGCGCAGAATGCCCGCCACCTCGCGGTCGATGTCGAGGATCGCCGAGGCAGGATCGTCGAGCAGGCCCTTCGCCACACGGTGCACTTCGCCCATCTGCGTCAGCAATTCGCGCATGTTCTGCGCGCCGGCGCCGGAAGCCGCCTGGTAGGTCATGGCGCTCATCCACTCGACGAGGTCGTGCTGGTAGAGCGCGCCGACCGCCATCAGCATCAGGCTGACGGTGCAGTTGCCGCCGATCCAGCTGCGGCCGCCGCGCGCCAGGGCACTCTTGATGACATCGAGGTTGACCGGATCGAGGATGATCACGGCGTCGTCTTTCATGCGCAGCGACGAGGCGGCATCGATCCAGTGGCCGTTCCAGCCGGCCGCGCGCAGCTTGGGGAATACTTCGGTTGTGTAATCGCCGCCCTGGCAGGAAATGATGATGTCCATTGCCTTCAGCGCGCCGACGTCACGCGCATCCTGCAATGCCGGCACGTCGCGGCCGATGGCCGGGCCTTTGCCACCCACCTGCGAGGTCGTGAAGAAAACCGGATCGATCAGGTCGAAATCCCGCTCTTCCATCATGCGCTGCATCAGCACGGAGCCGACCATGCCGCGCCAGCCCACCAGACCCACTCGTTTCATTTGAAAACCCTGCCTAGATAATGTTGTCGTCGCCTACAGCGCCGCGATCACCGCGTCGCCCATCTCCCTGGTGCCCACCTTCTTCATGCCCGCCTCGAAGATATCGCCGGTGCGCAGGCCCTGCTGCAGCACCTTCTTCACCGCGCCCTCGATGCGCTGGGCGGCGGCCTCCTGGCCGAAGGTGTAGCGCAGCATCATCGCCGCCGACAGGATGGTCGCCAGCGGGTTGGCGACGCCTTGTCCCGCGATGTCCGGTGCCGAGCCGTGGATCGGCTCGTACAGCCCCTTGCCCTTTTCGTCGAGCGAAGCCGAGGGCAGCATGCCGATGGAGCCGGTCAGCATCGATGCCTCGTCGGACAGGATGTCGCCGAACATGTTGCCCGTCACCATGACGTCGAACTGCTTGGGGTTGCGCACCAGCTGCATGGCGGCGTTATCCACCAGCATGTGCGACAGCTCGACGTCGGGATAGTTCTTCGCCTCGTCGGTCACCACGTCGCGCCACAGCTGGGTGCACTCCAGCACGTTCATCTTGTCCACCGAGCAGAGCTTGCGGTTGCGCTTGCGCGCCGCTTCGAACGACACCTTGGCGATGCGGCGGATCTCGGACTCCGAGTAGATCATGGTGTTGATGCCGACCTTCTCGCCGTTGCGCGTCTCGATGCCGCGCGGTTCACCGAAATAGATGTCGCCGGTCAGCTCGCGCACGATGAGGATATCCAATCCTGCCACCACTTCGGGCTTGAGGCTGGAGGCATTGGCAAGCTCTGGGTAAAGCACTGCCGGCCGCAAGTTGGCGAATAGCCCAAGATCTTTGCGGATGCCGAGCAGGCCGCGCTCCGGACGCTTCTCACGCGGCAGCGTGTCGTATTGCGGGCCGCCGACGGCGCCGAGCAGCACCGCGTCGGCCTCGCGCGCCAGCTTGCGGGTCGCTTCCGGGTAGGGATCTCCGGCGGCATCCACCGCGCAGCCGCCCAGCAGCGCCGTCTCCATCTCCAGCTTGATGCCATCCTGGCGCAGCGCCTCGAGGACACGCACGGCCTGGTCAACGATTTCGGGGCCGATGCCATCGCCCGGCAATACACAAACTTTCATTCGAGTCCTCTCTTCTCCGGAAACCGCCGCCGCAGCGCCGTCATGACGCCCCGGTGGCACTTGGTGCTGACTTACTTGGCCACCTTCTCCACCGCCTTGCCGCCCGCCTGGATGTCCTTGCCCACGCCCTGGACAGTATTGCAGGCTGCCAGCGCAAGCATGGCGATAAAGGCCAGTAACAGATTCAGTCGTTTCATGATCACATCCCCGCTTCGAGTAATTTCAAGCACCTGCGCTCAATGCCACGCCATGAAAAGCACGGCGAACCAACGTCGTCATGCCATAGGGCATTTGCGGCATAGTATGATTCCTACTGAAACCTTTTGAATTATATCGAAATCGGTCCAGCCTTGCCGCACCGCAGCAGGCTCGGGGGTGCTTTATGAATACGTCAATTCTCGCTATCGGCCTGGTAATCCTGGTTGCGGCCGGCGCTGGGTTCTATACATACACAACACAGCGAAAGCAACGCATGGCAGCCGCCAACGCCGACCGCATTGCTGCAGCCGTAAAGGATTATTTCGCACGCAGCGGCGCTCAGGTTGTTGCCCAGTGCCATCCTGTACAAGACAAGCTCCTGGTCCTGGTCGAATCAGAGCCCCTCAAGCGCTTTCGTTATTCCCACATCGTCGAAGCCTCCCTCATCAGTCATGTCGAAAAGGCGCTCGGGCTTCAGGTCGACCGCGTTTTCTGGCGCTTTCCCCTGCCCATTGGCACCTCATCCCCCCAGGATACGGCCGACATCAAACCCGCTACACGGGAGGACGAATACGTCTCCCAGGGCATCCGCCAGGCCAAGGCCAATCCCGAATATCATGTCGCGGAGGATTCCTGGGATCAGTTCGAGAAGGCGCAGCAGCAGGGTGAAGACGCAACGCCTCATTCTTCTGCCGGAGACGGCAAGAACGATCGGGGAGAGTAGCCTTAGCTAGGCAGGCCGCCAGCCGCGCCAGAGGATAATCATGCCGGCCAAGGCGAAGGCGGAACTCATCGTATATGTCAGCTCGGCACCCGTTGCATCCCAGGCCCAACCGCTGAGCAGCCCTCCCAGCATACCGCCGGCACCGAAAGACACGCTGCCGTAGAGCGCCTGCCCGCGCGCCTGGTGACGGCCGGCAAACCAGCGATTAACCGCGGCTACCGCCGCCGCGTGATAAGCGCCGAACGTCGCCGCATGCAGCAACTGCGCGACCAAAACGACCGCCAGCCATTCGACGCCCCAGCCAATCAAGAGAAAGCGCACGAATGCGCAGGCAAAGCTGAACAGCAGGATGGCGCGCAGCGGAAAAGCGTGTAGCAGGCGCGGCAGGTACAGGAAGACGACGATTTCGGCCACCACACCCAGCGTCCACAAAAAGCCGACCATGGTCGTGCCGTAGCCGCGGCTGACGAGGTAGATCGAATAGAACACATACAGCGCGCCGTGCGCCGCCGCCATGAAGAAGCAGGCGGCGAACAGGGCCTTCACTTCCCGTCGGCGCAGGATGTCGCCGATCGGCAGGCGGTCGGTCTCGTGCCTTTCTTCCCGTTTTTCCGGAAGCACCAGGGCGCAGGCGAGAATGCCGCCCAGGATCGCCACCGAAACCCACAAGGTCGCCGAAAGCGGCAGGCGGTCGAGCAGCCAACCCAGTCCCAGAACCGCGGTGATGAAGCCGACCGAGCCCCACAGGCGGATCGCGCCGTAGCGGCTGGCCTGCGCGCCGAGGTGCGTGAAAGTCAGCGCCTCGACCAGCGGCAGCGAAGCACTCCAGAAGAAGGCCAGCAGCGTCATGCCGATAAAGAACCCGGCGAAGCTCTGCGTGAAGAAAAAGCAGGAAAAGCCGAAGAGGCTCATCAGCGCCGCGCCGCGCACGATCGGCGTCTTGGCGCCGAGCCGGTCCGCCAGCCAGCCCCACAGGTTCGGCGCCAGCAGGCGCATGACCTGCATCAGCGACATCAGCACGCCGATGTCCCAGGCCGAGAACTCCAGCGACTTCAGGTAGAGCGTGAAGTAGGGGGAAAAGGCGCCGATGAAGGCGAAGTAGAAGAAGTAGTACGCCGACAGGCGCCAGTAGGGAACCATCAGGCGTGAAATGCGGACGGGGCGCACAGCGCCCCGGGTCACCGCCTTATGCCTTGTAGGCGCGCAGCATGGCGTGCAACTCGTCCTTCAGCCTGAGGCGTTCCTTCTTCATGTCCTCTAGGGCCTCATCCATCACTGGTTCCTCGTTTTCCTCGATGCGCCGGATATCCTTGTTTACGCGGTGGTACTCGTCGAAGAGCTTGGCAAAGTGGTGATTGCCGGTCTTCAACTGGTGGATGGCGTCCTTGTACTCGGGGAATTCGTGGTGCAGGTCGTGCTGCTGCAATTCCATGATGCTTTCCTTGATTGAAATGAAATCACCGGTCGTGGCGCTCAGGCCTCGTCCGGTTCGGGATTTTCCACGGCGGCACCGATCGGAGCTGCCGTTTTCGGTGCGCGCGCGGCGATCTTCGGCGTCGGGCAGCTGACGTCGCCGCATTGCGCGCGGTGGCGCAGCGCGTGGTCCATCAGCACCAGCGCCAGCATGGCTTCGGCCACCGGCGTGGCACGAATGGCAACGCAGGGATCGTGGCGTCCATGGGTTTCCACCGTCACGGGCCGGCCCTGCTTGTCGATCGACCGGCGCGGCAGGCGGATGCTGGAAGTCGGCTTGACGGCGACATGCACGACGACTTCCTGTCCGCTCGAGATGCCTCCCAGGGTACCGCCGGCATTGTTCGAGAGATAGCCCTCCGGCGTCATTTCGTCCGAATGCTCGGTGCCCCTTTGCGCAACACTGGCAAAGCCGGCGCCAATTTCGACGCCCTTCACGGCATTGATGCCCATCATCGCATAGGCGATGTCCGCGTCCAGCCGGTCATACACCGGCTCGCCCCAGCCGACCGGCACGCCCTCGGCCACCACGGTGACCTTGCCGCCGACCGAATCGCCCGACTTGCGCAATTGGTCCATGTAGTCTTCAAGCTTCGTCACGCAGTCCGGATCGGCGACAAAGAAGGGATTGGCGTACACGCCCTCCCACGACTTGAACGTTATCCCGATCGGCCCGAGTTGCGACAGGCAGCCGCGCACGACGATGCCATAGCGCTCGCGCAGCCATTTCCGGGCGATGGCGCCGGCCGCCACGCGCACCGCCGTCTCGCGCGCCGAGGCGCGGCCACCGCCGCGGTAGTCACGGATGCCGTATTTCTGCCAGTAGGTGTAGTCGGCGTGCCCCGGCCGGAAAGTCTCGGCGATGTTGCCGTAGTCCTTGCTGCGCTGATCCTCGTTGCGGATGAGCAGCGCAATCGGCGTGCCGGTGGTACGGCCCTCGAAAACCCCGGAGAGGATCTCGACGGTGTCGGATTCGCGCCGCTGCGTGACGTGGCGCGAGGTGCCGGGCTTGCGCCGGTCCAGTTCGACCTGGATGTCTGCCTCGCTGAGCGCCAGACCCGGCGGACAGCCGTCGACGACACAGCCGATCGCCGGGCCGTGCGACTCGCCAAAGGAAGTGACGCAGAACAGTGTGCCGAGGGTGTTGCCGGACATGGGGCTGGCTGGAGTGAATTCAAGCGCGAGTTTATCATAGGGACATCATTCGCTTCCCCGGTAGCCATGAGCAAAAGTCAGTCCCGGCGGCACGGCGCCAAAGGCCCCAAGAAACCCGCACCCGATCAGCCTGTGCCGAATTCCGCCATCCAGCCGGCAACGCGGTGGCAGCGCACGCAGCGCTATGCCTGGGACAAAGGGGGCGCCAAAGGCGGGCGAAAATGAAAAAGGCCGCTGCAGGCGGCCTTTCCCCATGCAGCCTCTTGATTACTTGGCCACTGTTTCGTCGCGCAGTGCCCGGCGCAGGATCTTGCCGACGTTGGTCTTCGGCAGCTCGGCGCGGAACTCGACCAATTTCGGCACTTTGTAGCCGGTAAGGTTTTCCTTGCAGTGGGCGATCACCGCCTCTGCGCTGAGGGCCGGGTCTTTCTTGACAATGAAGATCTTCACCGCCTCCCCCGACTTCTCGTCCGGCACGCCCACCGCCGCCACCTCCAGCACGCCCGGGTGCATGGCGACAACCGCCTCGATCTCGTTCGGATAGACGTTGAAGCCGGAGACCAGGATCATGTCCTTCTTGCGATCGACGATGCGCACGAAGCCCTTCTCGTCCATCACGCCGACGTCGCCCGTACGCAGGAAGCCGTCAGACATGATGACCTTCGCGGTCTCCTCGGGGCGATTGTAGTAGCCGCGCATCACCTGCGGGCCGTGGACACAGATTTCGCCGGCTTCCCCGATCGGCAGGTCGTTGCCGGCATCGTCGCGGATGGCGACCTCGGTCGAGGACACCGGCAGGCCGATGGCACCGTTGTACTCCTTCAGGTCGAGCGGGTTGATGGTCGCCGCCGGCGAGGTTTCCGTCAGGCCATAAGCCTCGATCAATGGCACCCCGGTGACCTGTTTCCATTTGTCCGCCACCGCCTTCTGCACGGCCATGCCGCCACCAAGAGTGATGCTCAGCCTGGAGAAGTCGAGCTTGGCGAAATCCGGGTCGTTGAGCAGGGCGTTGAACAGGGTATTCACGCCGGTGATGGCCTCGAAGGGATGCTTGGACAGTTCCTTGACGAAGCCCGGGATGTCGCGCGGGTTGGTGATGAGCAGGTTGCTCCAGCCGATCTTGAAGAAGGTCAGGCAGTTCGCCGTCAGGGCGAAGATATGATACAGCGGCAGCGCCGTGACGATGGTGCCCTGCTCGGGCAGGAAGGGCTTCAGCCAGGCGTGTGCCTGCTGCAGGTTGGCGATGATGTTGCGGTGGGTCAGCATGGCGCCCTTGGAAACGCCCGTCGTCCCGCCGGTGTACTGCAGGAAGGCGATGTCCTCGTGGCCGACCTCCACCTCCTTGAAGTCAAGCCGGGCGCCGCGCGCCAGGATGTCATTGAAGCGCACCGATCCCGGCAGGCTCCAGGCCGGTACCATCTTCTTTACGTGCCTGACGACGAAGTTGACGATGGCGCCCTTGGGAAAACCGAGCATGTCGCCCAGGCTGGTGACGATGACGTGCTTGACGGGGGTTTTGGCGATGCATTCCTGCAGCACGCTGGCGAAGTTCTCGACGATGACGATCGCCTCGGCGCCGGAATCCTTCAACTGGTGCTCGAGCTCGCGCGCCGTATAGAGGGGATTGCAGTTCACCACCGTGTAGCCGCCGCGCAGGATGCCGTAGATGCTCACCGGGTCCTGCAGCAGGTTGGGCATCATCACGGCGACGCGCGCACCCTTGGCCAGGCCCAGCGACTGCAGGTAGGCGGCAAAGTCGCGCGTATGCCCGTCCAGTTCGCCGTAGGTGATCGACTTGCCCATGTTGGTATAAGCGACGCGGTCGCGGAAAGTGCGCACGCTGCGGTCGAACAACTGGCCGATCGACTTGAATTCATTGACGTCGATCTCCGCCGGCACGCCGGCGGGATAGCTCTTGAGCCAGGCTTTCTCCATTTCCCCTCCTGAGACTTGGTATCGGTTTATTTGACAGGTAACGAGACAACCCTGCGCGCCGGTGGCGGCGCGCAGGACAAAACATCGAGAATCAACTGCCGCCGGCCTCGGCAGGCCAGTCGCGGATGTAGGCCTTCAGCATGCGGTTCTCGAAGCTCTGCTCCTCGAGCACCGCCCGCGCCACGTCGTGGAAGGAAATGACGCCCATCAGCGTGCCGCCGTCCATGACCGGCAGGTAGCGCATGTGATGCTCGATCATCAGGCGGCGCAGATCGTCGACTTCCATCCCCGGACCGGCCACGACGGGCTCGCGCACCATGACGCCCGAAATGGCCATGCCGCCCCAGGCTGCACCGCCCTGCTGTACAGCCTTGAGCACCTCGCGGAAGGTCAGCATGCCGACCATGCGCCCCGCATCGAAGACGACGAGCGAGCCCACGTCCTGGCCAGTCATGATCGCCACAGCATCGGCCAGCGTCTTGCCTGGCGCGATCGTGAACAGGGCCTGGCCCTTTACCGCAAGAATTTCGCTGACTTGCATGCTGTCCTCTTGGTTTTTTATGGCTTTATAGAAATTTCATCTTAGTCGATTGCGACCGGCCGGGAAAGAGTATTTACTCTAAATTTCCACGAACCCGCCGTCGCTGAAAACCAGCCCGCAGCGCACCGGACGGCCCGGGAAGAGCGCACCGACTGCAGCCCGGTACCCTTCCATCTGCGCACGATAGGCTTCCTGCAGGGCCGCTTCCGGTCGGCCGCTCTTGTAGTCGAGCACCCAGAAGCCATCCGGCATCTCGACCAGCCGGTCGATCCGCCCCACGCTCCCGTCGGGCAGTGCAAATTCGGCCTCGTTGAGCGCCCGCCGGTAAGCTGCCGGATCGAAGAATGCCTTCAACCGAGGCGCATCGAGGATGGCCCGGGCTGCCGAGCGGAACGCCGGCCAGTCGGCCGCCGGGATGCCCTGCGGCGGCCGACCGTCATCGCCTCCGGAACTGAGCCAGTCGAGGGCCGCATGAAGTTGCGTACCGTAGGCCATGCCGGGACTGGCCGCCTCACGTCTCCGTCCCGCAGGGCCAAAGGCCAAATGCTGCGGCGGCGCGGTCGGGGGCGACACGGCAGGGGGGGGCGCGTGCGCCAGCGCCGGCGCCTCGCCGTGCACACCCTCGCCGCTGCCGAGGGCGGCAAGCGCCGCCCCGATGCGTTCCCAGAAACTGGTTTTTGTCCTGCTGCGCTCGGCGGCAACGCCGCTGGCAATGAAGAACTGGCGTGCCCGCGTCATCGCCACATACAGCAGGTTGAGTTCCTCGCGCGCGGCAAAGTCCGCCTCGGCTTCGATCAACGCCGACCGGCGCGCACCGCATTCATCCTTGCGCCCGAGCACCGACAGGTGCGCCGGCCGCGCCGATTCCGGCGGCCAGTCGAGCAGCAGCGACCAGGCCTCCGGCGGCTGGTGCGCGTTGTGGGCGTCGATCAGCCAGACGATCGGCGCCTCCAGCCCCTTGGCGCCATGGATGGTCAGGATGCGCACGCGGTCGCCGGCTTCCGCTGCCTGGATCGTTCCCTCGTCCGGCGCCTCCTCGTCTCCCGCCCCGCCCAGCCGCGCCAGTTCATCGAGGAAGCGCGGCAGGCTCGGATAGCGCCCGGCATCGAGGCGCAGCGCCAGGGCGATGAAGGCCTCGAGGTTGGCCGCCACGCCCGGCCACATGGCTTCCGGTGCCGCGGCGCGATAGCGCGCAACGACGTCGCCTTCGTGGTAGACGCGGTCGAGCAGATCATGCACCGGAAGATGCGCGGCGGCTTCCCGCCAGCCGGCCAGCAGGCGGGCGGCACGGGCCAGCACCGCCGAAGCCGCGCCCTCCTGCGCGCTCGTCTGCAGACGCTGCCACCAGTTCGGCTCATCGCGCCCGGCCAGGTGCAGCAGGTCTTCGTCGCTCGCCCCCAGCGTGGGCGAGCGCAGGGCGTGGGCGAGGGACAGGTCGTCCGCCGTGGCCACCAGGCAACGCATGAGTGCCGTCAGGTCGGCGGCTTCGAGCGTGCGCAGCAGGCCGCCGCGGCCGACGCTGAGATAGGGAATGCCCGCGGCGCGCAGCGCCCGCTCGAATTCGGGCAGGACGCCGCGCCGGCGCGTCAGCACCATGATGTCGCCGTAGCGCGCCGGACGCGGACGCCCGCTGTTCTGATCGATCACAGCCCAGCGGCCGACCATCTCCCCGACGCGCCTCGCCAGCAGAGCCGCCTCGTCGCGGCGGCGGCCATCTTCCGCCACCGCCTGCGGTGAAACCAGGGGATCGCGCAGTTGGGCGGACAAGGACTCGCCCGCTTCCCGTGCGCACAGGGGCAGCAATTCCACGCGGCCGGGCAGGGTTTCGTTCAGGCTGCGATGCGTCCTGAAATGGGCGAACTGCGGCGCGTCGGCAAAGACGCGGTTCACCACCTCGATGAGGCTCGGCGCATTGCGCCGCGTCGTGTCGTTGGCCAGCATCCGCGCGCCATAATCGGCCCGCAGGAAATCGGCGGCGCAGTCGAAGACGCGCGGCTCGGCACGGCGGAAACGGTAGATCGACTGTTTCGGATCCCCCACGACGAAGACGCGCGGCCGGGCCGCGTCCGGCGCGCCGTAGGCGGCCAGCCAGGCCAGCAGGATCTGCCACTGCAGCGGATTGGTGTCCTGGAACTCGTCGAGAAGGATGTGCCGGTAGCGCGCATCCAGCCGCGCCTGCAGGAAGGCGGCGTATGACGCATCGGCGAGCATGCGCGAGACATGCCATTCGAGGTCGGCGAAGTCCATCAGCCGGCGTTCCCGCTTGTATTGTTCGAGCGCCTCCATCCAGGCCATGCCGGCGGTAAAGGCGTGCACGTTCAGCTCGTAGGCCTGCTCCTCGCGTCGGGCATCCGCTGTCGCCAGCACCCGCTCGCCCAGCCATGCATGCAGCTCGAGCAGGCGGGCGGCGGCGGCGCCGAAACGCTTGTTCGCCTCCTTGCTTTCTTTGCGCTTGCGAAGCGTGCCTTTCTCGGTCAGCAGGGCGGCGGCGACCAAGTTGAATCGCGCTGCATTGTCGTCGGTGGCAAACGCCGATTCCAGTCGGGCCGCCACCTGCAACTCGCTGTCGAGGTCGCTGCGCCGCAGGATGCCGGCGTACTCGTGCAGCTTGCGCATGAACAACTCGTCGGCCAGCAGTCCGTCGATGGCGGCGGGCGTCTCCCCGACGCCGAGGCACTCGCGCAGGCCGGCCAGGGCCCGCGCCGGCGCGGCCTCGCCCTCCCCCGCATAGGCATGCCATTCGGCGCGCCGGTCGGACAGGTGGAACAGCAGCTTGCGGGTCGCCTCCAGGCCGAGATGCTGCAGCAGCCACAGCAGGGAGGCCGCCGCCGCATCGTTGCGCCGGCCGCAGGCCGCCGCGAAGAGCTGCCACACCTCGTCCTTCAGGCGGGCGCCGGCCTCATGCAGGACGAAGCCGGCCAGGTCGCTGGACAGCGGCGCGCCCTGCACCAGGCGCGCGAACCAGCCGTGAAAGGTGCTGACGGTCAGCGGTGGCTGGGCGGACAGCATCCGCTCATAGAGGCCGCGCGCGCGCGCCAGCGCAGCATCGATCTCCTCCGGCGGCACCGCACGCTGGCGCAGGAAGTCGCGCACTTCGTCGTCGCTGCCGACAGCGAGCAGGCGCAGCCAGTCCGAGAGGCGTTCCTCGATTTCGCGCGCCGCCTTGCGCGTGTAGGTGATGGCGAGTATCTCGCCCGGAGCGGCGCCGTCGAGGAGCAGGCGCAGGATGCGCGACACCAGCAGCCAGGTCTTGCCGCTGCCGGCGCAGGCCTCCACCACCACGGACTGGCGCGGGTCGAGGGCCTGGCGAATCAGGTCCGCGCCGCTCATGACGGCTCCCCGATGTGGTAATCCCGGCGGCACAGGCCTCGCATCTCGCACCAGGCGCAGGCCGCATCGACGCCATGCGCCGGCAGCGCGGCGCCGGCCCGCAGCGCCTCGATGGCGGCCGCCAGCCGCGCTGCTTGCGCGCGAGCCATGTTTTGCACGTCGGGCAGAGGCACGTCGACGGGCTTGTCGCCGTCCAGGGCAACGTAGGCCGCCTCGTCCACCCGTACGCCCTGCAGGAGGGCGTAACACGCCAGTTGTACGTCCTCTGCCGGGTCGGCGAGACGCTGCTTCAGTCCCTGTGCATTCTTTGTCTTGTAGTCGAGTACCGCCTCGCTGCCGTCGGCCCGGCGATCCAGGCGGTCGACGCGGCCGTGCAGCACCACCTCGCCGCCGTCGCCCAGGGGCAGGGCGATTTCGCGTACCAGTTCGCCCCCGGCGTAGCGCCAGCCGGCGGCCTCGCGCGCCTTCTGCCAGCCGAGGTAGCCGGGCGCGCACTTGAGCCAGCGCGCCAGCCAGGCGTGCTCGAGGAAGTTTTCCTCGATTTCGGGCGCAAACACCTCGTGGCTGACCGCTTCCAGTTCAGCCGCCAGCGCCTCATCCAACTGCCCTGACAGCCGTGGATGCGCGGCATGGAAGCGCTGCAGGATGCGGTGGACGAATTCGCCGTAATCGCGCTTTTCCAGCGCCTCGCGCACTTCCTCGACCTCGACGAGGCCGAGCATGCGGCGCGCGAAGAACTGGTAGGGGCAAGCCACCAGGCTGGCATAGGCGCTGGCCGACAGGCGCAGCGGCACCCGTTGCGGCGCAGCGGGGCGCGGCATGCTCGTGCCGCCGCCAGGTTGCGGTCCGAATGCATTGATCCCGGCATCCGGCGCGGCCATCAGGTCGTCGCCCCAGGCGCGCCGGTGCAGCACCGACAGCAGGCTCAGCTCCGGGCACAGCAGGTTGGCTTCGTCGCCGCGCATCGTCTGCCAGGTGGCCGTCACCTCGCCGCTGGAGACGATGAGGCCGGCGAGGTCATCGCGCAGGCGCGCCACCGCTTCTGCCGGCAGCGACAGTCCGAGTTCGACGCGCACCGCCTGGCTGCCGAACACGGCGCGGGAGCGCACGGGTGCCAGATTGTCGCGGTCGGCACCGATGAGGACGGCCGCATCGAAGCGACGCAGCCGGGTGGCCGCCAAATGGGTCATGACGAGCGGGCTGTCGATGCTGCGGTCGACGAAGGCCGCGCTTTCGAGTTCGCGATTCAGCCACTCGCGCCACTCGCCGAAAGTCAGTCGCGCCGATACGGCGGACAGCTCCTCTCGCCGCGTGCGCAGCAACTCGAGCAGGGCCGCCCCGGCTTCGTCGCACGCCAGTCCGGGCAAGGCGCCGAGCGCATCCAGCGCCTGTTCCAGCCCGGCAAGCCAGTCGGCAACCGGGGCGCTGCCGCGCGGCATGGGGCGGCGCGCCGCCGCCACGCGCTTGATCAGGTCGACCGCAGCGCCGTAGCCGGCTTGCCGCGCCAGCACCGCCTCATAGCGGCCGAGGCCATAGGCCAGGTTGTGGCGCGCCAGCCCATCCTCGAGCTGCAGCAGGCCGGCCTGCCGCGACTCCTCCGGCTGGTCTGCGAAGACAAAGGGGGATTTGAGGAGGTCGAGCAGGTCGCGATGATAGGCGTCGGCCGCCACCACCTCCAGCCAGGCATCAACGAGAGCTGCCGCCCGCGTGGTGGAAAGCTTCCATCCTGTTTCGTCCTGCACCAGAATGCCGTCGCGCTCGAGCAGCGCCCGCGCACGCCTTGCCGCCACGCGATCGGCCGCCACCAGGGCTATGGATTTCCGGCCGGCGGCCAGCCAGCGACGCACCTCGGCGGCAACGGCCGCAGCTTCCTCTTCCAGGCTGGCGGCGCCGATCAGCCGCAGGCGTCCTGCCAGCGAGCTCTCCGGCAGGGCCGTGCGCGCGACCTCGGCCCGCGCAGCCAGCGGCAGCGGTTCGTCTGTACCGGGCGGCCAGACGAAATTCAGCGCCCGCATCAGCGGTTCGGCGACATCATCCCGCTGCGGCTGGAAAACCGTCACGGCCTGCCGCACCGCCCATGCCTGGCAGAAGGCCGCCTCGACCGGCCGCGGCTCACCCTCGCACAGCATAAACAGCGGTGCTGCCGCCTTCCCGGCAAGCTGCGCCAGCGCCTGCGCCATGGCGGCATGGCGGCCAGGGGGGCCGGAGGCCTCTGCCCGCCAGAGACGGTGCACCACCTCAGCCTCGAAGCGCAGGGGTTGCGAGCCGCGTGCATCGTAGGCCTGCTCAAGGCGGGCAAGGAATTCGTCCTCGTTCTGCGGCAGGCCGATGGCCCGCTCGTTCAGCTCGTCGAAGAGCGAGATCAGTTCAGCGCAGATCTCCCACAGGGCGCTGTCGGCAAACCAGCCGCGCTCGCGCAGCAGCCGGTAGAGCGTCAGCTGGCGCTGGCTGTCCGGCTGGCCGCCGGCATTGGCGACGGCCGCCAGCTGGGCCAGGGTAGCGATGCGCGGCAGCAGCAGGGCGCAGCCGGAGGCCGCCGCCAAGGCCTGGCGCAAAGGGGGCGCCAGGGCCGGGCTGGGCAATACGATCAGGAGCGGGGACAGGTCAGGCAGTTGCGCCCGGCAGACCTCGACGATGCGAAAAGCGCAGTCAGCGACGAAGTCCGCCGAGGCGGGGATGCGATGGGTGATGACGGGGCGCGCGGCCTCGGGCATGGCCAGCGCGGAAATTCAGCGTTCCAGCTTGTCCAGCTTGTCCTTCGCCTTGGCCCACTCGTCCGCATCGGGCAAGGGATCCTTGCGTTCGACGATGGGCTTCCACAGCTTGGCCAGCTCCGCATTCAGCGCCGTGAAATGCTTCTGCGCATCGGGCACGTCGTCCTCGGCATAGATGGCCTCGACCGGGCATTCGGCCACGCAAAGGGTGCAATCGATGCACTCATCGGGGTCGATGACCAGAAAATTGGGACCTTCACGAAAGCAATCGACCGGGCAGACATCCACGCAGTCGGTGTACTTGCACTTGATACAGGCTTCGGTCACCACATAAGTCATGGCGGTGTTCCTTCGTGTTCTAAGGGATGGCGGAATCAGGATTGTGTATGCGGATATTAGCATAGGGCAAGGCGCCCCTCCGGCGTCGATTCCCTTTCTCTTCCCTTGCGGCGGCTTTTTCGCTACGATAGCCGGCACAAGCAAAAAGCAGCCTAGCAAACCCCGGCTTTTATTCCTGCACTACCGCATCACGACCCTTGATCTTTCCCGGCGCACAGGCGGCCGGCCACCCAATACCATTGCGAGGAAACAATGAGCGAGCACATTCATTACGTCACCGACGCCAACTTCGAGTCCGAGGTGCTGCAATCGGCCACTCCCGTCCTGGTGGACTACTGGGCCGAATGGTGCGGTCCGTGCAAGATGATCGCCCCGATCCTGGACGACGTCTCCAAGGAGTATGCCGGCAAGCTCAAGGTGGCCAAGCTCAACATCGACGACAATCAGGAGACGCCGGCCAAGTTCGGCATTCGCGGCATCCCGACGCTGATGCTGTTCAAGAACGGCAACGTCGAGGCGACCAAGGTCGGCGCCCTCTCCAAATCGCAGTTGACCGCCTTTATTGACAGCAACCTCTGAAAGACTTACAGTCCGCCTAAGTCTTCCCCGCGCCGCGGCAGAAAAAAAACGGTTCTACGGCGGCGCGGATTCGGTTTCAAACCCCAAACCTTTTCCCCCGAACTTTCCAAGTTCTCCTTTCCGTTTCGCTACATCACCACCTCTGGGTCCTTATGCACTTATCGGAGCTCAAAACTCTCCACGTCAGCCAGTTGCTCGACATGGCCATTGCCAGCGAGATCGACGGCGCCAGCCGGCTGCGCAAGCAGGAACTGATCTTCGCTCTTCTCAAGAACCGCGCCAAGAAGGGCGAGAGCATCTTCGGCGACGGCACCCTGGAGGTGCTGCCCGACGGCTTCGGCTTCCTGCGCTCGCCCGACACCTCCTATCTGGCCGGCACCGACGACATCTACGTCTCCCCCTCGCAGATCCGCCGTTTCAACCTGCACACGGGCGACTCCATCGAGGGCGAGATCCGCACGCCGAAGGATGGCGAGCGCTACTTCGCCCTGGTCAAGGTGGACAAGGTCAACAACGAGCCGCCGGAGAACTCGAAGAACAAGATCCTCTTCGAGAACCTGACGCCGCTGCATCCGACCGAGGTGCTCAAGCTGGAGCGCGAGATCCGCGCCGAGGAGAACATCACCTCGCGCGTCATCGACATGATCGCGCCGATCGGCAAGGGCCAGCGCGGCCTGCTGGTGGCCAGCCCGAAGAGCGGCAAGACGGTGATGATGCAGCACATCGCCCACGCCATCACCGCCAACTACCCCGACGTCGCCCTGATCGTGCTGCTCATCGACGAGCGCCCCGAGGAAGTGACGGAGATGACACGTTCGGTGAAGGGCGAGGTGGTCGCCTCGACCTTCGACGAGCCGGCTTCGCGCCACGTCCAGGTCGCCGAAATGGTCATCGAGAAAGCCAAGCGCCTGGTCGAGCACAAGAAGGACGTCGTCATCCTGCTCGACTCCATCACCCGCCTCGCGCGCGCCTACAACACCGTGGTGCCGGCCTCCGGCAAGGTGCTGACCGGTGGCGTGGACGCCAACGCCCTGCAGAAACCGAAGCGCTTCTTCGGTGCCGCCCGCAACATCGAGGAAGGCGGCTCGCTCACCATCATCGCCACCGCCCTGATCGACACCGGCAGCCGCATGGACGACGTCATCTACGAGGAGTTCAAGGGCACCGGCAACATGGAGATCCACCTCGAGCGGCGCATGGCGGAAAAGCGCGTCTACCCGGCCATCAACGTCAACCGCTCGGGCACGCGCCGCGAGGAACTCCTTCTCAAGCCGGAGATCCTGCAAAAGGTCTGGGTACTGCGCAAGCTGCTCTACAACATGGACGACCTCGAGGCGATGGAATTCCTGCTCGACAAGATCCGGGCAACGAAGAACAACGCGGAATTCTTCGACGCCATGCGCAGAGGCTGAGCCCCGGATTGCAAAGCCCATGATTTTGAGGGATAATGCTTGATTTTCGGACGGCCACATTCGCCGTCCCCCTGTTTGACAGAGGAACCCCATGAAAGCCGATACCCATCCGAATTACGTCGAGATCGATGTCGCCTGCAGCTGCGGCAACAAGTTCAAGACCCGCTCCACCAGCGGCAAGCCGCTGCATGTCGAAGTCTGCTCCGCCTGCCATCCCTTCTACACCGGCAAGCAGAAGATCGTCGACACCGCCGGCCGCGTCGAGCGCTTCCGCCAGAAATACGGCACGAAGAAGCAGGCCGCCGCCTGATCTGGCGGCTAGGCAGCGAAAAGGCAGCTTCGGCTGCCTTTCTTTCTTTTCGGAGCAGGTAAAATCCCATCGCCGGCGTATAACAACCCGAAACCGACGACAATGCCCCTGCCGCGCCTGCCCTTCGCCTTCCCGCCGCGCGGCGCCGTACTGATCGCCTTCTGCGCGCTCTATCTCCTGCCCGGACTGGTCGGCCACGACCCCTGGAAAGGCGATGACGTCACGCATATCGGCGTGGTGTATTCCATGCTTGACGACGGCCACTGGCTGCTGCCGCGCATGGCCGGGGAAATCTGGCTGGATTCGCCTCCGCTTTACCACTGGACGGCCGCGCTGCTCGGCTGGCTTTTTGGCTTCATCCTGCCCCTGCACGATGCCGCACGCCTCGCCTCGGGCCTGTACGCCGGCCTCATGATCCTCTGCCTCGCGGGTGCAGCGCGCCATTTCATCGGCGCCGAAGCCGCACGCGGCGCCGCCCTGGTCGCCATCGGCTGTCTGGGATTGCTGGTGCATGCCCACGAAACGCAGCCAGCCATCGCCTTCCTCGCCGCCACCGCCGCAATCTACTACGGCCTGGCACTGCTGCCGCAGCGCCCGCTTCGCGGCGGCGTCGTTGCCGGTGCCGCGCTGGGACTCGGCTTCCTCGCCGCCGGCCTGCCCGCCCTGATCATGCTCGGGCCGCTGCTCATGCTGCTGCCCCTGATCTCTTCGCATTTGCGCACAGCGCAGTCCGCGCGCGGGATGCTCACCGCGCTGGCAGTGGCGGCTCCGCTGATCCTCTCCTGGCCGCTGGCGCTGCATTGGCAGCACCCTGCCTCCCTCGGCCACTGGTGGTACTACGAATTGGCGGAGCTTCGGACGGCCTCCAATGTGCCGCAGGTTCTGTGGAATTTCCTCAAGCTGATCGGCTGGTTCGCCTGGCCGGCCCTGCCCCTGGCGCTATGGACGCTTTGGAAGGAGCGGCGCCGGCTGCGCGAGCCGCGCACGCTCATTCCGCTGACCTCTTTCCTGGTCCTGCTCGCCGTTCAGAGCGTCTTTTCCGACCCGCGCAGCCTCAACGCACTGCCGCTGCTGCCGCCGCTGATGCTGCTCGCCGCACCCGCCACGCTGTCGCTGCGGCGCGGCGCCGCCAACGCCTTCGACTGGTTCGGCATGATGACCTTCACCCTGCTGGCCGGCCTGATCTGGCTGGGCTGGCTTGCAATGGTCACTGGTATACCGGCGCAGATCGCCAAGAATTTCGCCAGGTTGGAGCCCGGCTTCGTCGCCCACTTCTCGGTTCCCGCCTTCGCCGTCTCGCTGGGACTGACTTTTGCCTGGCTCTGGCTGATCTTTCGCAGCCCACGCACGCCCCAGCGCGGCACGGCACATTGGGCCGCCGGCGTCACGCTCTGCTGGGGGCTGCTCATGGCCTTGTGGTTACCCTTGCTTGATTACGACAGGAGTTACCGCGGCGCTGCCGCGGCCCTCAAGGCTGCCGTGCCGGCGGGGAGCAATTGCATCGCCGGCCGCGGACTCGGCAGCACCCAGCGGGCCGCCTTCCACTACTTCGCCGGAATACAAACGCTGCGCGAAGGCAGCCGTGCCGCCGCGCAATGCCGGCTCTTCCTGATCCAGGGCACGGCGCAAAAGGAAGTCTTGCCGCCGGGCGCGGGCTGGCGCAAGATTTGGGAAGGCGGCCGCCCCAGCGACCGCAACGAACGCTTCCGACTCTACGCCAGGAAATGACGCCGCTCACCCAGACCCCGCAATGGCAGGCGCTCGCCACGCATCGCAAGGCGCTGGCGGGGCGGCATCTCAACGAATTTTTCGCCGCCGATCCGCAGCGCTTCGCTCGCCTGTCGCTGCGCTGCGGCGATCTGCTGGCGGACTTCTCCAAGCAGCGCCTCACCGCCGAAACGCTCGCTCTGCTCGTCATGTTGGCCGAGGCGCGCGATCTGGCCGGCTTCCTGCGCCGCATGATCGCCGGAGAGGCCATCAACGCCACGGAAAACCGCGCCGCCCTGCACATCGCCCTGCGCGCCGAGCGCTCCTGCCGCGTGGGTGGCAAGGATGTGCTGCCCGAGGTGGCCGCCACGCGCAAGCGCATGCGCGAACTCAGCGAAGCCATCCGCTCCGGCGCCTGGCGCGGTAGCGGCGGAGAGCCCATCAATGCCGTGGTCAATCTCGGCATCGGCGGCTCCGACCTCGGCCCGCGCATGGCCGTCCAGGCGCTCGGCACCTATGCCGATCCAAAGCTCGCCGTTCGCTTCGTCGCCAACATCGATCCGGCGGAGTTCGCCGACACGGTGCGCGACCTCGACCCGGCGCGCACGCTGTTCATCGTCTCCTCGAAGACCTTCACGACGCAAGAGACGCTGGCCAACGCCCGCGCCGCCAAGGCCTGGCTCGACGGCGCCGACCCGGCGCGGCATTTCCTCGCCGTCAGCAACAACCTCGCCGCGGCGCAGTCCTTCGGCATCCCGGCGGAGAACTGCCTCGCCATGGCGGAGTGGGTCGGCGGGCGCTTCTCGATGTGGTCGGCCATCGGCATGCCGATCGCCTGCGCGATCGGCATGGACGCCTTCCTGGACCTGCTCGCCGGCGCGCGCGCGATGGACGAGCATTTCCTGTCTGCACCCTTCGCCGAAAACCTGCCCGTGTTGATGGCCCTCGTCGGCCTGTGGAACATCGACTTCCTCGGCGCCGAATCGCTCGCCGTCATTCCCTACGCCCACCGCCTCGGTCTGTTGCCGGCTTACCTGCAGCAGCTCGAGATGGAGAGCAACGGCAAGCGCGTCACCCTCGACAACGCTGATGTCGGCTGCGACACCGCCCCCATCCTCTGGGGCATGGCCGGCTCGGTCGGCCAGCACGCCTTCCATCAGCTCTTCTATCAAGGGACACGGCTGACGCCGATCGACTTCATCGTTCCGGTCGGCGACGCCAATCCGGAGCAGGAAGCCCTGGTCGCCAATGCGCTGGCGCAAAGCGCCGCCGTAATGAAAGGCAAAACGATCGAGGAAGTGAAACGCCAGTTGATCGCCGTCGGAAAACCCGAAACGGAAGCAGTGCGCCTGGCGCCACATCTTGCCTGCCCCGGCAACCAGCCCAGCACGACGCTGCTGATGCCGGATCTCACGCCGCGCACCCTGGGCAGCCTGGTCGCCCTCTATGAGCACAAGGTGGCGGTGCAGGGCTGCCTCTGGGGGATCAACAGCTTCGACCAGTGGGGGGTCGAGCACGGCAAGCAGATGGCGCGCGAAATCCTGCCAAAGCTGCTATCGGGCGAAGGGGCGTTCGACGCCTCCACCGCCGGCCTGCTCGCCGCCATCCGCGCCTGGCGGAAAACGTAATTACAACTTGATGAAATTGTCGCGGTAGTAGCGCAATTCTTCGATAGACTCGTGGATGTCCGCCAACGCCGTGTGCGCGCCCTTCTTCACCACGCCCTTGTAGACCTCCGGCTTCCAGCGCCGCGCCAGCTCCTTCAACGTGCTGACGTCGAGGTTGCGGTAATGGAAATACGCCTCCAGGCCGGGCAGCCAGCGTGCCATGAAGCGGCGATCCTGGCAGATCGAGTTGCCGCACATCGGCGAGGTACGCTCGGGCACGTATTCGCGCATGAAGGCCAGCAGGATCTCCGTCGCCGCCACCTCGTCGGTCGCCGAGGCGCGCACCTTGTCGATCAGCCCCGACTTGCCGTGGGTGCTCTTGTTCCAGTCGTCCATGGCATCGAGGACCGCGTCGGGCTGGTGGAGCACCACCACCGGCGACTCGGCCAGGGTGTTGAGCGCGCTGTCGGTCGCCACCATGGCGATCTCGATGACCCTGTCGCGGTCGGGGTCGAGGCCGGTCATTTCCATGTCCAGCCAGATGAGGTTGTTGGGGTCCTGTGCCATAATTTCGCGAGAACTGGAAAGCCCGCATTCTGTCACAGTTCATATCCTTTCATGGCCCCGCGATGACCGACGCCTTCACCTCGCTGTTCCTGGCTGCCCTCGGCCTGACCACCGCACTGCGCCTTTGGCTGGCACGGCGTCACGTCCGTCACGTCGCTGCCCATCGCGGCGCGGTGCCGGCAGCCTTCCACGACACCATCACCCTGGAAGCCCACCAGCGCGCCGCCGACTACACCACGGCCAGGGTGCGCCTGGCGATGGCGGATGTCGTAACCGGCGCGATCTTCGTGCTGGCACTTACCTTGGGCGGTCTCCTGCAAGACATGCATGACGGCTGGACAACGCTTGGCCTCGGCGGCCTCGCGCACGGCCTGGCCTTCATCGCCGGCCTCGCCGTGCTGAGTTCCCTCGTCGACCTGCCCTTCTCGCTTTATCGCACCTTCGTCGTAGAGGCGCGCTTCGGCTTCAACAAGATGACCCTGCGCCTCTTCCTCGTCGACCTCGCCAAGGGTGCGCTGCTCGGCGCACTCATCGGCCTGCCGGTGGTCGCGGCGGTGCTGTGGCTGACGGAAAGGATGGGGGCCTACTGGTGGCTCTACGTCTGGCTGTTCTGGCTCGGCTTCAACCTGCTGGTCCTGCTCATCTATCCGACCGTGATCGCGCCGCTCTTCAACAAGTTCACGCCGCTCGTCGACGAATCCCTGCGCAGCCGCATTGAAGCGCTGCTGACGCGCTGCGGCTTCCGCTCGAGCGGGCTCTTCGTCATGGACGGCTCCAAGCGCTCGGCCCACGGCAACGCCTACTTCACCGGTTTCGGCCGCGCCAAGCGCATCGTCTTCTTCGACACCCTGCTGGACAAGCTGGCACCGGAGGAAATCGAGGCAGTGCTGGCCCACGAGCTGGGACACTACAAGCGCCGCCACGTCTGGAAGCGCGTCGGCCTGCTGGCGCTGGCGAGCTTCGCCTTCCTCTGGCTGCTCGGCAGCCTGATCGATGCGTCCTGGTTCTACGAGGGGCTCGGCATGCGTTCGCAGGGCACCGCGCCGGCGCTGGTGCTGTTCTCGCTGGCGATTCCGGTGTTCGCCTTTCCCTTATCGCCGCTGATGAGCGCACTGTCGCGCCGCCATGAATACGAGGCCGATGCCTACGCCGCCGAACAGACCCGCGCGGGCGACCTCGTCGCCGCACTGGTCAAGCTCTATCGGGACAACGCGGCGACGCTGACGCCGGATCCGCTCTACTCCTCGTTCTACGATTCCCACCCGCCGGCGGCGGCACGCATCGCCCGCCTGCAGACCGCGTAGGAGAAGCCCATGAACAGAACGTCCCTGTTGCTCCTGCTGTTGCTGCCGCTGACGGCGACGGCCGATCCTTTTCCCAAGGGCGACGCCGCAGCCGGCAAGAAGCTGCACGACGCCAAGTGCATCGCCTGCCACCAGCGCCTCGCCGGCGGCAATGGTTCCGACATCTACACGCGCATCGACCGCAAGATCCAGACGCCGAAGGCGCTGCTGCAGCGCATCGCCGCCTGCAATGCACAGGTGAATGCCGGCTGGTTCCCCGAGGAGGAGGAGCATGCCGCCGCCTATCTCAACCGGCAGTACTACAAGTTCAAGTAGCATGACCCGCGAGGAACTCGCCCAAGGCCAGTGCGTGCCGCTCTCCGGCGCCGGCCATCGCCTCGACGCGGCACGGCTGGACGCCCTGCTCGCCCTGCTGCCCGGCTGGGCACGGGACGGCGAGGCCATCGCCAGGTCCTTCGATTTTGCCGGCTACGAGGAGACGCTGGCCTTCGTCAATGCCGTCGCGCGCATCGCGCAGGAGCAGGACCACCACCCCGACATCGCCTTCGGCTACAGCCGCTGCCGCATCGCCTATTCGACGCATTCCGTCGGTGGCATCTCCCTCAACGACCTCATCTGCGCGGCGAAGATCGAAGCGCTGCCCCGCCCTTGAGCCAGGCCGGCACCGTCGTCGCCGCCTTCGGCAGGCAATACGAAATCGCACTGGACGACGGCGGCCTCGCCCTGTGCTACCCGCGCGGCAAGAAGAGCCACGTCGCCTGCGGCGACCGCGTCACGGTGGAACTGTCGGCGCCGGACCACGGCGTCATCGCCGCCGTCATGCCGCGCCGCAGCCTGCTCTACCGCAGCGATGCCTTCCGCCAGAAGCTCTTCGCAGCCAACGCCACGCAGGCTGTCATCGTCGTCGCCACCGAGCCGAGCTTCAGCGACGAGCTGGTGACGCGCTGCATCGTCGCCGCCGAGCAACAGCACCTGTGCGTGGTGATCGTGCTGAACAAGGCCGACCTTGCCGACCGCCTCGATGCGGCGCGACGGCAGCTCGCCCCTTTCCGCGATCTCGGCTATCCGGTGATCGAGCTGAGCGCCAGGCGGGGCGCGGAGGCGCTGCGTCCCCACCTGGCCGGGCAGTGCAGCGTGCTGGTGGGGCAATCCGGCATGGGAAAGTCCACCCTCATCAACGCCCTGCTGCCCGAGGCGCAGGCCGCCGTGCGCGAGATCTCCGAGGCGCTCGACTCCGGCAAGCACACCACCACCCACGCCCGGCTCTACCGTCTGGACGCGGACACCAGCCTCATCGACAGTCCCGGCATGCAGGAATTCGGCCTGGCCCACCTCACACGCGCCGAGATCGAGCAGGGCTTCCGCGAGTTCCATCCGCATCTCGACAAGTGCCGCTTCCGCGACTGCCGCCACGACCGCGAGCCCGATTGCGCCCTGCGCGCCGCCGTCGCCGCGGGGAGCATCGCGCCACGCCGCCTGGAGCAGTTTCATGCGCTTTGCACTTCCTGCGGGAAGTAGCCGGAAAAAGTCAGCCGCTCCGACTCGGCGAACGGGGCCCGGCTGACTTTCGGCGCAGGCCAACCTCGGCAGGGCCGCGGTCTGGCCGCGAAGCGGCGGCCGAAGCCGAAAGTCAGTCGCTGCAGCACGGCGGCGAAAACGCTAAACTCGGCCTCGCATGGAAAACCTCCTCTACTGGATCGGCCTGGCCGCCGTCGCGGTGAACGCCCTGACCGGCGTCCTCGACGCCGGCCGCAAGCAGATGGACCTCGTCGGCGTGGTCATGGTCGGCAGCGCCACCGCGCTGGGCGGCGGCACGGTGCGCGACCTCCTGCTGGACCGACAGGTGTTCTGGATCGCCGACCAGACCTACCTGGTCGTCGCGCTGGCGACGACGCTTGTCGTCTTCTTCGCCGTGCGCGGCCTGCGCCTGCCGCCGCGCCTGTTCCTGATTCCGGATGCGGTGGGCCTGGCGCTGTTCACCATCGTCGGCACGCAGGTCTCGCTGGAATGGCAGGCACCCTGGCTGGTGGCCTGCCTGCTCGGCGTCATCACCGGCGTCGTCGGCGGCGTGCTGCGCGACGTGCTCTGCAACCAGGTGCCGCTGGTCTTCGTGCGCGGAGAGCTCTACGCCTCCGCCGCCTTTTCCGGCGCGCTGGCGCTGATCGGCCTCCAGATGCTCGGGGTATCCGAGGTCGCCGCCGCCTGGAGCGGCATGGCCGTCGTACTCGCCATGCGCCTGCTCGCCATGGCCTTCCGCATCACCCTGCCCACCTATTCCGAGCGCAAATAATCCTGTGGGCAAACGAAAACGGGCCGGTCGCCCGGCCCGTTTCGTACTGCTGTCCGTGGAACCGCGTTACACGCGTTCCCAGATCGTCGTGATGCCCTGGCCGCCACCGATGCACATGGTGGCGAGGCCGTAGCGGCCGTTGATGCGGATCAGCTCGTGCAGCAGCTTGGTCACGATCACCGCGCCGGTGGCGCCGACCGGGTGGCCGAGCGCGATGGCGCCGCCGTTGACGTTGGTCCTGGCCGGGTCGAAGCCGAGCCCCTTGGCCACGGTCAGCGACTGCACGGCGAAGGCTTCGTTGGACTCGATGACGTCGATCTTGTCGAGCGTGAGACCGGCCTTCTGCAGGGCCACCTTGGTCGAGGGAATCGGACCCTCCCCCATCACGTCGTTGGGCACGCCGGCGATGGCGTAGGCGACCAGACGGGCGATCGGCTTGTGGCCGCCGGCCGCCGCCTTGGCGGCATCGGCCAGAATCAGCGCCGCGGCGGCATCGTTGATGCCCGAGGCGTTGCCGGCCGTCACCGTGCCGTCCTTCTTGAAGGCCGGCTTCATCTTGGCCAGCGTTTCCATCGTCGTGCCGGCGCGCGGATGCTCGTCGGTGTCGAACACCACGTCGCCCTTTCGGGTCTTCAGGGTGATCGGCGCGATCTGCGACTTGAAGCGTCCCTCGGCGATGGCTTTCGCCGCGCGGTTCTGCGACTCGACGGCGAAGGCGTCCTGCTGCTCGCGCGTGATGCCGTGCTTGACCGCCAAGTTCTCGGCGGTGATGCCCATGTGGCCGACGCCGAACGGATCGGTCAGCACGGCGACCATGGCATCGATCGCCTGGGTGTCGCCCATGCGGGCGCCAGAACGCAGTGTCGGCATCAGGTAGGCGCCGCGCGACATCACCTCGACGCCGCCGCCGAGGGCGAAATCGGCGTCGCCGAGCAGGATGGCCTGCGCCGAGCTGACGATGGCCTGCTGCGACGAGCCGCACAGGCGGTTGACCGCGAACGCGACCGAGTCCATCGACATGCCGGCCTGGATGGTCGACACCCGCGCCACATAGGCATAGCGCGATTCGGTCGGAATGCAGTTGCCGACCGTGGCGAAGCTGATCTGCTTCGGATCCACGCCGGAACGGGCAATCGCCTCTTTGAACACCGCGCCGCCAAGTTCAGCCGGCTCCATGCCGGCAAGCGCGCCGTTGAAGGTACCCACCGCACTGCGCACGGCGCTCAGAACCACCACTTCTCTTTTGTCAGCCATTTCGTCACTCCTGAAAGGAAATCAACCTGCCCAGCTGGCAACGCCCAGCAGCGCCAGCAACAACAGACAGAGCACCAATGTGCGCCAGACCAGTCCGATTCCGCTCTGCATGAAATCGGCGTCGGCCTCCTCTCCCAGCCCCAGTTCGGGTCTCTCCGTCACTTCGCCCGATTCGACGATCGGCAGCCCCAGGCGCACCCCCAGTGCCCCGGCCCCGCTTGCCAACAGTATACCCGTTGCCTCGTCCGGCCAGCGCGCAGCCTGGGTGCGCCAGCAATAAACTGCATCCTCGAAATCGCCGACGATGGCGAAGAAGGACGCCGTGATGCGCACCGGCAGCCAGTCGATGACGGCAAAGGCCCGGTCGGCAAAGCGGCCGAAAGCGCCGAACTCGGCGTCGCGTCGCGCGCCCCAGTGGCGGGAAAAATAATAGGCCAGGCGGTACATGAGGGCGCCGGCCGGCCCGGGCAGCAGGACGAACCAGACCACCACGGCGAAAACATGGCGATGCGAGGCGACCAGCGCCTCCTCCATCGCCAGGCGGGCGATCTCGGTGGCGTTGAGGCCGTCGGCCGAGCGACCGCGCCACTCGCCGAGGAGGGCGCGGGCGCGTTCCGTCTCGCCCATGCGCAGGGCCAGGTGGATGTCGGTGTAGTAGTGGCTGAACTGGCGGAAACCCAGCGCCAGATAGAGGATGGCCACGTTCCAGGCGAAGCCGAGCAGCGGATTCACCGTCATCAGCGCCAGATAGACGGCGGCGCAGACGATCGTTGACGGCAGCACGGCCAGCAGCCAGGCGATCATGCCATGGCGCTCCTGGCCATCGTTGAAGTGCCCCTCGAAGAAGCGCGCGTAATGCGACAGCGGCACGGCGACCACCTTGCGCTCGGCGAGGGGACGCACCTGTTCCAGCAGCAGGACGACGATGAGGGAGATGACGGTCATGAAAAGCGCGAAAGCGGTACGACGGAGGAAACAGCCCGATTATCGCACTACTCGCCGTAGAGCAGGCGATGCAGGCTCACCAGCATGCCGGCGGTGGCGCCCCAGATGAAATAGCCCTCGTAGGGCATGGCGTAATAGTTGCGCACGATGCCGGCAATCTCCATGCTGTGGCGCTGGTGATTGGCCGGATCGAGCAGGAAGGCCAGGGGCGTCTCGAACACCTCGGCCACCTCGAAGCTGTCGGGGTTAAGCTTGAAAGGCGGCCGCACCAGGCCGACCACCGGGGTCACGGTAAAACCGGTGCCGGTGCGGTATTCGGGCAGGAGCCCCAGCACCTCGATCAAGGCCGGATCGAGGCCGATTTCCTCCTCGGTCTCGCGCAGCGCCGTGAACACGGGCGAGGCGTCGGTCGGCTCGCAGCGGCCGCCGGGAAAGCTCACCTGTCCGGCATGGTCGTTGAGGTGGGCGGTACGCTGGGTGAACAGTACGGTCAGGCCTTCCGGCCGTTCGATGACCGGCACCAGCACCGCGGCAGGCGTCAGCTTCTCCGGCACGGCGTCCTCGGCCACTGCCTGCAGCCGGCGCGGACCGGCAAGGCGCTGCCGCAGCCAGTCTGCCGTCGGTGCGTGCCGTTCTTGCCCTGGAGCGTGCGGCTTGGCGTTCAATTCAGTAGCGCTTGCGCAGCGTCATGGTCTGGCCGTCGCGCTTCATTTCCATGCGATTGAGGAAGCTCATGCCGAGCAGCGCCACCGGCATGTCCTGCTGGTGCACCGTGCCCTCCACCTCGTTCAGGGTGACGTCACCGATGCGTACGCTGTTGAGCGTCACCAGCCAGGCCTGGGTGACGCCATTGGCGGTCTGCACCAAGATCGGCCGCCCATTGGCGAGATTCACGTTGGCGCGGCGCGCATCGGAAGCGCCAAGGGCAACGCTGGTGGCTCCGGTATCGACCATGAAGCGGACTGTCGCGCCATTGACCGTGCCGGTAGTGATGAAATGGCCACGGCCGTCCGCCGTCAGGCTGGTGGCCTGGGCGCCGCCGCCGTCACCGCCGGAATGGGCATGCTGGCCGATGGCCAGGCGCTGGCGCTTGCCGGCGATGTCGACCGTGGCGCTGCCCTGGTCGACAGCAATCAGCCTGACGCCGCCGACGCTGGCTCCCACCGCGACGGTGCGCGGCGCGCCGCCATCGATGACCAGCACCGCCTTGCCGGGAAACAGGCCGACCACGCCGACCTCGACGGCCCAGGCCGGCAAAGCAAGGAATGCGCAGCACAGCATCGACAGGCTAGAATGCACCATGCGCCTTGCCGATTTTTTCATCATGAAACCCGTCGCCATCTTCCGCCATTTCCATACAGAGGGACCGGGCTATTTTGCCACATTCCTCGACCGCCACTCGATCCCCTGGACGCTTATCCGCATCGACGAACGGGATACCGTTCCGGCCGGCATCGACGGCTTCTCCGGGCTCGTCTTCATGGGCGGCCCGATGAGCGTCAATGACCCGCTGCCCTGGATAGCGCAATCGTGCACGCTGATCCGTACCGCCGTCGCCGCCGGCCTGCCGGTGCTCGGCCATTGCCTGGGCGGCCAGCTCATCGCCAAGGCGCTCGGCGGCACCATCACGCGGAATCCGGTGAAGGAGATCGGCTGGGGACCGGTGCGCGTACTCGACCATCCGGTGGCACGCGACTGGTTCGGCGACCTCGCCGGCTTCGAGACCTTCCACTGGCACGGCGAGACCTTCAGTATCCCGCCCGGCGCCGCACGCCTGCTGGAGAGCGCACATTGCGCCAACCAGGCCTACGCCCTGGGCAAGACCTTCGGCATGCAGTGCCACGTCGAAATGACTGAGGAGATGATCCGGCAGTGGTGCATCGACGGCGCCGGGGAAATCGCCGCCGCCCGGAGCCCCGCGGTGCAGGAACCGGCGACCATGCAGGCAGGCATGGCCCCGAAGGTGGCGGCACTCAACGCCGTCGCCGACCGCATCTACACGCGCTGGATCGAGGGCCTGAAGCGGGACTGATCAGTCCCGGAAGTTGTTGAACTGCAACGGCACGTCAGTGACGGATTTCCTCACCAGGGCGATGACCTCCTGCAGCACGTCCTTCTTGGCGCCGGAGACGCGCACCGCCTCGCCCTGGATGCTGGCCTGCGCCTTGAGCTTGCTGTCCTTGATGGCCTTGACAATCTTCTTGGCCAGATCGCCGGTGACACCCTCCTTCACCGTGACGACCTGCTTGACCTTGTTGCCGCTCACCTTCTCGATGTCGCCGCGATCAAGGTAGCGCACATCGACGTTGCGCTTGGCAAGCTTGGCGGTCAGGACGTCGCCAACCTGGTCGAGCTTGAACTCGTCGTCTGCGAAAAGGGCCAGCGTCCCCTCGCCCTGCTCGATACGGGCATCGGAGCCCTTGAAATCGAAGCGGTTGGCGATCTCCTTGTTCGATTGCTCGACGGCATTGCGCAGCTCTACCTGATTGACTTCGGAAACGATATCGAACGACGGCATGGCTTCCTCCGCTGACTGACGAGACGGCCCCGCCTACTTGAAGTGGCAGACGTAGTCGAGCAGTTCGAGCGTCTCGATGTCGAAACTGCTGTTGCCCGGCACGCTGAACTGCTCTCCGGCGCCGTATTCCCGCCACTGACTTTCCCCCTTCAGGCGGACGCGGCAGCGCCCCGCGTTGAGCTCCATGACTTCCGGCGCCGCGGTGTTGAAGATGAGCTGCGAGGGAAAGATCACGCCGACGGTCTTCTTCGTGCCGTCGGCGAAGAGCACGGTGTGGCTGACGCACTTGCCGTCGAAATAGACGTTGGCCTTCTTCAACACGGACACGTTGTCGAACTGCGACATCTCAGATCCCCCACATTTTCTTGATGATGGCCTTGGCGATGAAGCCGAGCATGCCGAAGGCCAGTACGAAAAACAGAATGAATGTCCCCATCTTGCCGGCCTTCGACTTCCATGCCAGTTCGCCGATGATGAACAGCATGTACAGCATGAAGGCGCCGAGCAGGAAGGTCAGACCGAAATCGGCCACCTCCTGCTCGGTGAAACCGAACAGCGTCCCCTGCATGAATCAGCGCTTCTTTTTCGCCCGATTCGCCGCGATGCGCATGCGCAGGGCATTGAGCTTGATGAAGCCGCCCGCGTCGCGCTGGTCATAGGCGCCGGCATCGTCCTCGAAGGTGGCGATGGTCGGGTCGAACAGCGAATCGGTCTTCGAATCGCGGCCGACGAGGATGACGTTGCCCTTGTAAAGCTTGAGGCGCACCCAGCCGTTCACGGTCTGCTGGGTGTGGTCGATCAGCGCCTGCAGCGCGCGGCGCTCCGGGCTCCACCAGTAGCCGTTGTAGATCAGGCTGGCATAGCGCGGCATCAAGTCGTCCTTGAGGTGCGCCACCTCGCGGTCGAGGCACACCGACTCGATGGCGCGGTGCGCCTTGAGCAGGATGGTGCCGCCGGGGGTTTCGTAGCAGCCGCGCGACTTCATGCCGACGTAGCGGTTCTCGACCAGGTCGAGGCGGCCGATGCCATGCTTGCCGCCAAGCTGATTGAGCGTCGCCAGCAGTTCATGGGCCTTCATCTTCCTGCCGTTGATGGCGACGAGGTCGCCCTGCCTGAACTCGAGGTCGAGGTACTCGCCCTTGTTCGGCGCCTTCTCCGGCGACACCGTCCAGCGCCACATCGACTCCTCGGCCTCGGCAGCCGGATCTTCCAGGTGGCGCCCCTCGTAGGAGATGTGCAGCAGGTTGGCGTCCATCGAATAGGGCGAGCCGCCCTTCCTGTGCTTCATGTCAACCGGGATGCCGTGCGTTTCGGCGTAGGCCATCAGCTTCTCGCGCGAGAGCAGGTCCCATTCGCGCCACGGGGCGATGACCTTGACGTTGGGCATCAGGGCGTAGGCGCCCAATTCGAAGCGCACCTGATCGTTGCCCTTGCCGGTGGCGCCGTGCGAGATGGCGTCGGCGCCGGTCTTCTTCGCGATCTCCACCAGCCGCTTGGCAATGAGCGGCCGGGCGATCGAGGTGCCAAGCAGGTACTCGCCCTCGTAGAGGGTGTTGCAGCGGAACATCGGGAAGACGAAGTCGCGCACGAATTCCTCGCGCAGGTCGTCGATGAAGATGTTCTGCTTCTTGATGCCGAATTTGAGCGCCTTGGCGCGCGCCGGCTCGAGCTCCTCGCCCTGGCCGAGGTCGGCGGTGAAAGTGACGACCTCACAGCCGTAGGTGTCCTGCAGCCACTTGAGGATGACGGAGGTGTCGAGGCCGCCCGAGTAGGCGAGCACGACTTTCTTGATGCCGGGCGATGGTTTCTTTTTCGCTTTGCTCATGGTTGCATGCTTGGAAAGATCAGGAATTCACGCGCCCGAGGAGCAGGTACTCCATCAGGGCCTTTTGGGTGTGCAGCCGGTTCTCCGCCTCGTCCCACACCACGCTTTGCGGGCCGTCGATCACGTCGGCTGCGACCTCCTCGCCGCGGTGGGCAGGCAGGCAGTGCATGAAGAGGGCGTCCGGCTTAGCCTGCCGCATCATCTCGGTGTCGACCTGCCAGTCCCCGAAGTCGCGGCGGCGCGTCTCGTTCTCGGCCTCGAAGCCCATCGATGTCCACACGTCGGTGGTGACGAGATCGGCGCCGCACACGGCCTGCATCGGATCGGCAAACTCCTCGTAGTGATCGGTGCCGTAGAGGCCGGCACGCTCGGGCTCGACCTCGTATCCTGGGGGCGTCGACACGTGCACGTTGAAGCCGAACACTTCCGCGGCCTGCAGCCAGGTGTTGCAGACGTTGTTGGAATCGCCGATCCACGCCACCGTCTTGCCTTCGATCGAGCCGCGGTGCTCGATGAAGGTGAAGATGTCGGCGAGTATCTGGCAGGGGTGGTACTCGTTGGTCAGGCCGTTGATGACCGGTACGCGCGAGTGCCGCGCAAAGCGTTCGATGATGTCCTGCTCGAAGGTGCGGATCATGACGATGTCGCACATGCGAGAGATGACCTGGGCGGCGTCCTCCACCGGCTCGCCACGGCCGAGTTGCGAATCGCGCGTGCTGAGGAAGATCGCCGAGCCGCCGAGCTGGTGCATGCCGGCCTCGAAGGAGAGCCGCGTGCGCGTGCTCTGCTTCTCGAAGATCATCACCAGGGTGCGGTCGAACAGCGGGTGATACGGTTCGTAGCGCTTGAACTGGTCCTTGATCCAGCGCGTGCGGGCGAAGACGTGCTCCAGCTCGTCGCGGGAAAAGTCCTTCAGTTGCAGGAAGTGCTTCGGTGCGGCCATGGCGGACCGTCCTCAGGCCAGGAATTCGCGAATGAGTGCGGAAAGAACCGACACCAACTCATTGGCGTCCGCATCGCTGAAGACGAGCGCAGGCAGCAGGCGCACAACCTTGTCTGCGGTGACGTTGATGAGCAGGCCGCGCTCGAGTGCCCGCGTCACCAGCTCGACGCAGGGGCGATCCAGTTCGATGCCGATCATCAGGCCATCGCCGCGGATGGCAACCACGCCAGCCTGTCCCTCCAGCGCCCGCGCAAAGTCTGCACGGAGCCGCTCGCCGAGGGCAGCAGCACGCTTGAGCAGGCCATCCTCTTCGACTACCGCCAGAGTAGTCAGCGCCGCCGTGCAGGCAAGCGGGTTGCCGCCGAAGGTGGAGCCATGGTTGCCCGGCTTGAATACGCCCGCAGCCGCCCCGGCGGCGAGGCAGGCGCCGATGGGCACGCCCGAGCCTAGCCCCTTGGCCAGGGTCATCACGTCCGGCTTGACGCCGGCATGCTGGCAAGCGAACCAGAAACCGGTACGGCCGATGCCGCACTGCACCTCGTCGAACATCAGCAGCCAGCCACGCTCGTCGCAGATGCGGCGCAGGCCCTGCAGATATTCGGCATGGGCGACATGGATGCCGCCCTCGCCCTGGATCGGCTCGATCAGCACGGCGACGACGTTCTGGTTGTTGGCGGCGACGTGCTCTACGGCGGCAAGGTCGTCGAAGGGCACGCGCACGAAACCACCGACCAGCGGCTCGAAACCTGCCTGCACCTTGCGGTTGCCGGTGGCGGACAGCGTGGCCAGGGTGCGGCCATGGAAGGCCTTTTCCATGACGACGATGGCGGGCGTGCCGACGCCCTTCTGGTGGCCGAACATGCGCGCCAGCTTGATGGCGGCTTCATTGGCCTCGCAGCCGGAGTTGCAGAGGAAGACCTCGTCCATGCCGGACAGGGTGGCCAGCCGGTCGCCCAACTGCTCCTGCTCGCGGATACGATAAATGTTCGAGGTGTGCAGGAGCCGTCCCGCCTGGTCGGCAATCGCCTTGACCAGGCGCGGATGGGCGTGGCCCAGCGTTGAGACAGCAATGCCCGCCAGCGCATCGAGGTAGCTGCGCCCGGCCTCATCGAAAACCCGGGCCCCCTGCCCGTGCGTAAAGGCCACGGGGAGCCGGGTATAGGTGTTCATCAGGTGCGACATGATCGTGACGGCAATCGTGACAGCAAGCAGTAACCACTGCAAAAAGCGAAAGGCGGCTTGCGCCGCCTTGCTCACATGCGCATCTTAAGTGAAATTGCCCTGCTTGTATATACTGGCCGGCATGGCACGCATCGCCGTTTTCAATCAGAAAGGCGGGGTCGGCAAGACGACGACCGCGCTCAATCTTGCCGCTGCCCTGGCGCGCAGGGAACAGCCTGTACTGATGGTCGATCTCGATCCCCAGGCCCACCTCTCGGCGGTGCATGGCGGGGCACTGGGCGATGTCTCCGATAGCATCTTTGCTTTCTACCAGGACGGCCGCCCGCTGGCCGAACTGGAAATCGCCTGGGAAAATATCGGCCACTTGATTCCGGCTCATGCCGAACTTATCAAGGTCGACTCGGTCTTCGGCAAGGGGCCGACCATCCTCAATCGCCTGAACCAGGGGCTCAACGATCTCGGCACCGACCGCGAGGAACGCAGTGTAGTCATCGACTGCTGCCCTTTCCTTGGCGTACTGTCACTCAATGCCGTGTTCGCCGCCGACCGCCTGCTGGTGCCGATCTCGTCGGATTTCCTTGCACTGCGCGGCGCGCTGCAGGTGGAGCGCACCCTGCATGCGCTGGAGCCGGTGCTAAAGCGTCGCGTCGAGCGCCGATATGTGCTCACCCGCTTCGACCGGCGCCGCAACATGTGCTTCGAAATCCAGAAGCGCCTCAACGAGCAATTCAGCGAAGAAGTCTGCGAAACGGTAATCTCGGAAAACGTGGCGGTGGCGGAGGCGCCAGCCTGTAATCGGGACATCTTCGATCACGCCGCCTCCTCGCGTGGCGCACAGGACTACGCTGCGCTGGCGGAAGAATTGACGCTGAAGGGCTTTTTCTAGCGCGTGATCAGGGCGATCACGTCTTCATAGCTGGCCGGTACCGCCTTGGTGGCGGGCTGCTGGCAGCTGCGGGCAAGAATTTCACAATCGCGATAAATCTGGCGTAGCTTGCGCTCCGCCTCGGCCGCATCGCGCCCGGGTATCAACAGGTTATCCACAACAAGACCGACCCGCGTCCTGATGCGGAAACCATATTTCGTCAGCAAGGGTGTTTGCATGTAAAACCCCATATAGGTCAATGGGATTGGCCAAGTATATGCACTCGTTCTTAAAAATGCAAGCTAGCTTGTTATTTCCCCATGCATTTTGTCATCACGCCTATTTTTTAAGCGGAGCTCACATTTCATGCACAACGTCTCAAATCGACTGATGTAGGCATAAGGGAACATGGGTTATCTGATAGAATTTCGCCTTCGTTGCGGCAGACGGCACAGCATGCCGGAATACAAAACGCCATCGCGTCGGGTGCCACAAGCACACCGGTCGCCAGGCCCATGTCAGAGAAGCGCCCGGAAAATTTCATCATCGTCGGCCGGACCCTGGGCGGGCAAATATTCCGCCCGAGCGACTGGGCCGAACGCCTGTGCGGCATCATGTCGGCCTTCGGTGCCGACCATCGCATGAGCTATTCCCCCTATGTGCGACCCGGCCTCCATCAGGGCGAGAAATGCGTGTATGTCGCCGCTCGTCTCCATGAGGTTGAACCGATGGCCTACAATTTCCTCGGTAGCTTCGCCAAGGACAACGAACTCCAGGTCATCAACACGGGACGCCCGGATGCAAAGTCGGACGACTGAAAGACAACAAGCCCGCAAAAGCGGGCTTGTTGCATTGAAGGCCAACTTCGCTTTGGGCGAAGTTGAGCGCCAAAGGCGCGGCCGAAAACAAAATGGCGGCCGGAACCGGCCGCCATTCGCAGGGACTTGCTGGTCTTACAGCGCCTTGATGGCGGCAGACAGGCGGCTCTTGTGGCGAGCCGCCTTGTTCTTGTGAATGATCTTCTTGTCGGCAATGCTATCGATGGTCCCCATCGATTCGCTTAGGACCTTCTGTGCGGCCGCCTTGTCGCCGGCAACAATCGCCTTGCGTACGCTCTTGATGGCAGTGCGCAGCTCGGAGCGCTGGCTGAAATTGCGTCCGCGGCGCTTGATCGCCTGGCGGGCACGCTTGCGTGCTTGTGCGGTATTGGCCATGTGAATTCTGCTAAGGCTTGGAAAAGGGGCGCATTTTAGGCCTTTTCCAGCCGGAATGCAAGCTGCGCGACGCCCCCTCAAAGCCGATACCATTGCGTCATGAACCTCCTCGGGGCCCTCGCTACGGTCAGCAGCATGACGCTTCTGTCGCGCATTCTGGGCTTTGTGCGCGATTTCGTCATCGCCAGAACCTTCGGCGCAGGGGCTGCTACCGACGCCTTTTTCGTCGCCTTCCGCCTGCCCAACCTGTTGCGCCGGATGTTCGCCGAGGGCGCCTTCTCCCAGGCCTTCGTGCCGGTCCTGGCCGAATACAAGAACAAGCGGGAGTCAGGGGACACGCGGCGTCTGGCCGACCATGTCGCCACCCTGCTCTTCCTGGCTTTGCTGGCGGTAACCCTGCTCGGCATCGCCCTGACACCGATCCTGATCTACATCTCGGCTCCGGGCTTCGCCGCCGATATCGCCAAGTTCGAGCTGACGGTGCAACTCACCCGCATCGCCTTTCCGTATATCCTGTTCATCTCGCTGGTATCGCTGGCCGGCGGCATCCTCAACACCTGGAGCCGCTTCGCAGTGCCGGCCTTCACGCCAGTGCTGCTGAATCTCTCCTTTATCGGAATGGCGTTGTTCGCCGCGCCGTATTTCGACCCGCCGGTGCTGGCGCTGGCATGGGCCGTAGTCATCGGTGGCGTGCTGCAGCTTGGCCTGCAATTGCCCTTCCTGGCAAAGATCGGCATGCTGCCGCGCTTTTCCATCTCGCTCCAGGACGAGGGCGTCAGGCGCATCCTCAAGTTGATGCTGCCGGCACTGCTCGGCGTCTCGGTGTCGCAGATCTCGCTGCTCATCAACACCATCTTCGCCTCTTTCCTGCCGACAGGCAGCGTCTCCTGGCTCTACTACGCCGATCGACTGATGGAATTTCCCGCCGGACTGCTCGGTGCCGCACTGGGCACGATCCTGCTGCCGAGCCTTGCAAGGAGTCATGCCGACAACGACCCGAATGAGTTCTCCGCCCTCCTCGACTGGGGGCTGCGGCTGACCTTCCTGCTCACCCTGCCTGCCGCACTCGCTTTGGCGCTGCTCGCCGTACCGCTGCTGTCCACGCTGTTCAACTATGGCGCCTTCCAGGCCGACGACGTGCTGAAGACGCGCGATGCCCTGGTCGCCTACAGCGTCGGCCTCACCGGCCTCATCCTGGTCAAGGTGCTGGCGCCGGGCTTTTACGCCCGGCAGAATATCCGCACCCCGGTGAAGATCGCCCTCGTCACGCTGGCCGCCACGCAGGTGATGAACGCCGCATTCATCGTGCCGTTGCAGCATGCCGGACTGGCGCTTTCGATAGGGCTGGCTTCCTGCCTTAATGCTGCGCTGCTCTGGCGCGGCCTGCATCGCCGCGGCGACTATATGCCGCAGCCGGGCTGGAAGATTTTCGGGCTGAGGCTCATCGCCGCACTGGCCGTCATGGGCACGGTGCTGTGGCTCGGCATGGGCGGAGAGGCAAACTGGATCGGCGCCCCCCCGCTGGAGCGCGTGCTGCGCCTGGCGGCACTGGTCGCTGGCGGCGGCACAGCCTACTTCGGCACGCTTTGGCTGCTGGGATTCAGGCTGAGGGATTTCACGAAGAAAGGACGAACATAACCTAAAGGAGTGGAACATGAAGTTCTGGACCGACAGCTTCACTCGCATCATCCATGGCGACAACGCCCTGTGCATTCCCCATGCACAAAACCACGTCAGCTTCGGCGGCAATCACAATCCCCATCTCGCCTGGTCGGATCTGCCGACAGGCACGAAATCGCTGGTATTGATCTGCCATGATCCCGATGTGCCAAGTCGCGGCGACGACGTGAACCAGGAGGGACGCACTGTTCCGGCCTCGCTGCCTCGGGTGGATTTCTTCCATTGGGTCATGGTCGACCTGCCGCCGCAACCGTCACAAATCGAGGCCGGGGAGTTTTCGCAGGACGTCATGCCACGCGGCAAGAACGGCCCGGGCACGGCACGCGGGGCACGACAGGGACTCAACGACTATACCGGCTGGTTTGCCAACGACAAGGACATGGCCGGCGACTATTTCGGCTACGACGGCCCCTGCCCGCCGTGGAACGACGAGATTCCGCACCGCTACGTGTTCACTCTCTACGCCCTGGGCGTCGCGCACTGCCCTGTTGAAGGCAAGTTCACCGGAAAGCAGGTGCGCGAGGCGATCAAGGGCCGCGTCCTGGCCGAAGCCAGCATCACGGGCGTGTATTCCCTTAACCCGAACGTGAAGCTGTAAGTCACTCGCCTCGCGCCGCGCCCTCGCGGCGCGGGTCGGCGGCGCCGACCCAGTCGTCACCACGTCGCAGGATCACCGACAGTCCGCTGGTCATGTCCAGCACCGACACGGTGTGGCCGAGCCGTTCCAGCGCCGGCCGCAGCTGCTCGGCCTGCGTGCCGCGCTCAAGTTCCGTCGGGCCGTTGCGGCTGCCGTAATGCGGCAGCGCCACCGCCTCGCCGGGCGTGAGATTCCAGACCAGCAGCGCCAGAATCGTTTTCGCCACGTAGTTGATGATCTGACTGCCGCCCGGTGAACCGAGAATGGCGGCGACACGCCCTGCCTTGTCGTAGATGATGGTCGGCGCCATCGAGGAAAGCGGTCGCTTGTTCGCCTCGACGCGGTTGGCGACCGGCTTGCCATCCATCTCGGGCCTGAAGGAAAAATCGGTAAGCTGGTTGTTGAGCAGGAAGCCGTGCACCATGATTCGGCTGCCGAAGGCCGCCTCGACCGAACTGGTCAGCGAGACGGCATTGCCTTCGGTGTCGACGATGGACAGGTGGGTGGTCGCCGGCAATTCGGCAGAAGTGTCCTCGCCAAGACTTTGTTTCACAGCCAACTCGCCTGCCGCGGCTCGTCCCATGCTGGCATCGGCGCGAATCGACTGCGCGCGCGCCGCCAGATAGGCCGGGGCGAGCAATGCCTTCACCGGGACGTCGACGAAGGCAGGATCGGCCAGGTAGCGTGCGCGATCGGCAAAAGTCAGTCTCCCTGACTCGGCGAAGCGATGCACGCTTTCCGGCGCCAGCGGCGCCTGTTGCGAAACGGGCTCGGTAAAAGTCAGCATCTGCAGAACGGCGATGCCGCCGGAACTGGGCGGCGGCATGCCGCAGACGCGATAACCACCGAGCCGCACGGCGCAGATGGGCTCGCGCTCCTGCGGCCGATAGGCGGCCATATCTGCTTCGCTCAGGTCGCCTGGATTATTTCTGTGGCCACGCACCGCTGGCGCGATATCGCGCCCGATCGGCCCTTCGTAGAAAATTCTCGTGCCATGCTGCGCCAGCGCCAGCAGGGTAAAGCCGTAGGCACGGTTGACGATCATCGTGCCGACGGGCTTGGGCCGACCGTCGGCTTCATAGTAGAGCCGGCGCGCCGCCGGGTCCTCGCGCAGGAAGCGATCCTCCGCCAGCAGCTTGTGCAGTCGCGGCGACATCGGAAAACCTTCCACCGCAAGCCGTAATGCCGGCCCGAACAGCTTCGGCCAGAGCGTGCGGCCGTGATTGCGATAGACCAGATCGAGCAGCGCCGGCAGGCCGGGCACGCCGACCGAGCGGCCGCCCACAGCCGCTTCGAAGAAGGCCAGCGGCTTGCCGTCCGCCCCAAGGAAGCGCCCGGGCTGCGCCGCCGCCGGCGCCGTCTCGCGCCCGTCGTAGGCGCGCAGCCGGTTTTCGCGCGCATCGTGGTAGAGCAGAAAACCGCCACCACCAAGCCCCGAGGACTGAGGCTCGACGAGCCCCAGCACCAGTTGCGCGGCGATCGCCGCATCTGCCGACGTGCCGCCGGCGCGCAGGATCTCCACCGCCGCATCGGTCGCCAGCGGATTCGCCGTCACCGCCATGAAAAGGCGCCCGCGCGCTTCCTGGGTTGCAGCAAAACCGCTGGCTGCTTCGGGCTGCGCGGGCACCTCGGCCAAGGCGCCCGCGGCAATACCTGCCCAAAGCGCCGCCAGAGAAATTCCGATCAGCCTGTTCATGTCTTCGACTCAAAAAAAAACGGGCAACCCGCAGGTTGCCCGTATTGTTGCAGCGATTTGGCAATCAAGCCATCAGCGGCACGATCAGCAGCGCCACCAGGTTGATGATCTTGATCAGCGGGTTCACCGCCGGGCCGGCCGTATCCTTGTACGGGTCGCCCACGGTGTCGCCGGTTACCGCCGCCTTGTGCGCATCGGAGCCCTTGCCGCCGTAGTGGCCGTCCTCGATGTACTTCTTGGCGTTGTCCCAGGCACCGCCGCCGGTCGTCATCGAGATGGCGACGAAGAGTCCGGTGACGATGGTGCCGACCAGCAGGCCGCCGAGCGCCTGCGGGCCGAGGGCCAGGCCGACGACGATGGGCACCGCCACGGGCAGGATCGACGGGATCATCATTTCCTTGATGGCGGCCACGGTCAGCATGTCGACGGCGCGGGAATAGTCCGGCTTGGCCGTCCCCTCCATGATTCCGGGAATTTCCTTGAACTGGCGTCGCACTTCGACCACCACCGCGCCGGCCGAGCGCCCCACCGCCTCCATCGCCATGGCGGCGAAGAGGTAGGGAATCAGGCCGCCGATGAAGAGGCCGATGATGACCATGTGGTTGGAGAGGTCGAAGGAGATGCCCCTCAGGCCGGCCGCTTCCAGGCCGTGGGTGTAGTCGGCGAAGAGCACCAGCGCGGCGAGGCCGGCGGAGCCGATGGCGTAGCCCTTGGTCACCGCCTTGGTGGTGTTGCCGACGGCGTCCAGCGGATCGGTCACGTTGCGCACTTCCTTCGGCAGGCCGGACATCTCGGCGATGCCGCCGGCGTTGTCGGTGATCGGGCCGTAGGCGTCGAGCGCCACCACGATGCCGGCCATCGACAGCATGGATGTCGCGGCGATGGCGATGCCGAACAGGCCGCCCATGGCGTAAGCGGCGTAGATCGAGGCGCACACGGAGAGCACCGGCAGGGCACAGGCCTTCATCGAAACGCCGATGCCGGCAATGATGTTGGTGGCATGGCCGGTCTGGCAGGCGGAGGCGACGTGCTTCACCGGCGCAAAATCGGTGCCGGTGTAGTACTCGGTGATCCACACCAAGGCAGCGGTCAGGGCGAGGCCGACGACCGAGCAGCCGAACATGCTCATGGTGGTGATCTTGGCGGCCGGATCCCCCGCGCCGATCAGCCACTGGGTGACCGGATAGTAGGCGATCAGCGCCAACACGCCGGCGACGATCAGGCCGCGATACAGGGCGTTCATGATCTTGCCGCCTTCAGCGGCCTTGACGAAGGCGCAGCCGACGATCGATGCGATGATTGACACGCCGCCCAGCGCCAGCGGATAGAGCAGCAGGTTCTCGCCCAAGCCCGGCGAGGTCTTGATCACCAGTGCGGCGAGCACCATGGTCGCAACGATGGTCACGGCGTAGGTCTCGAACAGGTCGGCCGCCATGCCGGCGCAGTCGCCGACGTTGTCGCCGACGTTGTCGGCGATCACCGCCGGGTTGCGCGGATCGTCTTCGGGAATGCCGGCTTCGACCTTGCCCACCAGGTCGGCACCGACGTCGGCGCCCTTGGTGAAGATGCCGCCGCCGAGACGGGCGAAGATGGAGATCAGCGAGGAACCGAAGGCCAGGCCGATCAGCGGCTCGATCATGTGGTGCAGATCGGCATTCGCACCGCCCATCGCCTTCAGCGCGGCGTAGTAGCCGGCGACGCCGAGCAGGCCGAGTCCGACCACCAGCATGCCGGTGATGGCGCCGCCCTTGAAGGCGACGTTGAGGGCGGGGGCAATGCCGCCGCGCGCCGCCTCGGCCGTGCGCACGTTGGCACGCACCGAGACGTTCATGCCGATGTAGCCGGCCGCGCCGGAAAGCACCGCGCCGATCAGAAAGCCGATGGCAGTCTTCCAGCCGAGTTGCGGCACGAGGCCGATTACCAGGAACAGCGCCGCCCCGACCATGCCGATGGTCTTGTACTGGCGGTTCAGGTAGGCGGAAGCGCCTTCCTGGATCGCCTTGGCGATCTCCTGCATCTTCTCGTTGCCTGCCGGCAACGAGAGGATCCATTTGCTGGATATAGCCCCGTAGGCCACGGCCAGCACTGCGCATACCAGCGCAAGCATCAAAGCTACTGACATGAACTCCCTCCTTAACGAGAAAACTTCGAGACGGCGTCGCCGCCGCCTCCCGAACTGCTCAACCCTTTATCCATGCGCCAAAATTGTTATGCGGGCGCGGCGCACGCCCATCAACGCTTTCAAACCTTGAACTCGCCCAGCTTCTTCTTCACACCCACATTCTTCAGCCGCACGTACTGCGGCAGGCCGTTCCTGTAGGGCGGGTAATCCTCGCCCTGGATCAGCGGCGTCAGGTACTGCCGGCACTTGGCCGTAATGCCGAAGCCGTCGTCGCTGATGAAGTCCCGCGGCATGAATTTCTCCTTGTTGGCCACGTCCTTCAGTTCGGCAATGTCGATCTTCCACTTGTAGGGGCGGTTCGACACCCGCCTGATCGCCGGCATCACCGAATTGCGCCCCTTCAGCGCCACCTCCACCGCAGCCTTGCCCGTGGCGTAGGCCTGCAGCACGTCCGTCTTCGAGGCAATATGACGCGCCGCCCGCTGCAAATAATCCGCCACCGCCCAGTGGTACTTCAAATTCAGCTCGTTCTTCACCAGGCCGGCGATCACCGGCGCCACCCCCCCCAGCTGGGCATGGCCGAAGGCGTCACGCAAACCCTGGTCGGAGAGGAACTTGCCATCCGCCCCCTTCACGCCCTCCGACACCACCACGGTGCAGTAACCGAACTTCTTCACCGTCGCATCCACCTTGGCCAGGAATTTCGCCTGGTTGAAGGCAATCTCCGGGAACAGGACGACGATCGGCAACTCCATGTCCTTGTCCGAAGCCAGCGCACCCGCCGCGGCAATCCAGCCGGCATGGCGCCCCATCACCTCGATGACGAACACCTTGGTCGAGGTCTTCGCCATGCTCGCCACGTCAAGCGTGGCCTCGCGTGTGGATACCGCGATGTACTTCGCCACCGAGCCGAAGCCGGGGCAGTTGTCCGTGATCGGCAGGTCGTTGTCGACCGTCTTCGGCACGTGCACCGCGGTGATCGGGTACCCCAGCGTCTCCGACAGCTGCGACACCTTGAGGCAGGTGTCGGCGGAATCGCCGCCGCCGTTGTAGAAGAAGTAGCCGATGTTGTGCGCCCTGAACACCTCGATCAGGCGTTCGTACTGTGCCCTGTGCTCCTCGATGCTCTTCAGCTTGTAGCGGCAGGAGCCGAAGGCACCTGCCGGCGTGTGGCGTAACGCCGCAATGGCCTTAGCCGATTCCTTGCTCGTGTCGATCAGGTCTTCCGCTAGGGCACCTATGATGCCGTTTCGCCCCGCAAATACCTTGCCAATCTTGCCCTTGTGCTTGCGCGCCGTTTCGATGACCCCGCAGGCGCTGGCGTTGATGACCGAAGTCACTCCGCCCGACTGGGCATAAAAAGCGTTTTTCATGCCTTAACTCCTAATTATACCAGTGTGGGCGTCCCCTGTCTGCGTGGGCAAGGGATCGGAATCATTTGATTTATTTGATTTGTTTAGTTATTTCAGTGCAGCTAGGATCGCCTCGCGAATCCCGTCAAGGGGACCGACGCCATTCACTCTGCGGTATTTCGGCGCACGCGCATCGCCCGTAGCGGCCCACTTGGAATAGAACTCGACCAGCGGCTTGGTCTGGCTGTGATAGACGTCCAAACGCTTCCTCACGGTCTCCTCCTTGTCGTCCTCGCGCTGAATCAGGTCTTCGCCGGTGACATCATCCTTTCCGGCAACTTTGGGCGGATTGAACACGGTATGGTAAGTGCGGCCCGAGGCCGTATGCACCCGCCGTCCGCTCATCCGCTTGATGATCTCTTCGTCGGGAACGTCGATCTCCAGTACGAGGTCGAGATCGACGCCTTGCGTACGCAAGGCTTCAGCTTGCGGAATGGTGCGCGGAAAGCCATCGAAAAGGAAGCCCTTGGCGCAATCGGGCTGCTGCAGACGTTCCTTGATAAGCCCGAGGATGATTTCATCGGACACAAGTTGGCCGGCATCCATCACCTTCTTGGCCTCCAGTCCCAGCGGCGTGCCCGCCTTGACTGCGGCACGCAACATGTCGCCAGTGGAAATTTGCGGAATACCGTATTTCTCGGTGATGAAAGCGGCCTGCGTACCCTTCCCGGCGCCGGGTGCGCCGAGCAGAATTAATTTCATAACTACTCCCCCAAGGTGATTTTATTAACCAGTTGATTTATATTGTTTTTTTATGTTTCGAAAACGATACCGTGTTTTTCCGGCTTGGTCAAACTTCGGTGAATCGCTGGCGAGCGCGCTGCAAATCCTCCGGCGTATCCACACCGGCTTCGGGTGCCTGCTTGCATTCCGCAACGCGGATGTGGAAGCCATGCCAGAGCACGCGCAACTGCTCCAGCGCCTCGAGCCGCTCCAGCGGCGACGGCGACAGGGCACTGTAGCGACGCAGGAAGCCGCAGCGATAGGCATAAATTCCGATGTGGCGCTTGGCCGGCAAGTCCGCCGGCAACTGCGTGCGGTCCGCAGCGAAGGCATCGCGCGGCCAGGGAATCGGCGCGCGACTGAAATACAGCGCACGGCCACGGACATCGCAGACGACCTTGACGACGTTGGGATTGAAGAACTCCTCCGCACTGCCGACAGGATGGCAGGCGGTGGCGACGGCAGCGTCGGCATCGGCCGCAAGTTCTTCCGCCACCTGCTTGATCAATTCTGGCTCGATGAAGGGTTCGTCACCCTGAACATTGACGACAAGGACATTGTCGCTCCAGCCAAGCTGCGTGGCGACTTCGGCAATGCGATCCGTCCCGCTGGCGTGATCGGCGCGCGTCATTACTGCGGAAAATCCATGCCGTTCGACGGCAACGCGCACTTTCTCGTGGTCGGTCGCGACCAGCACTTCCGTCGCACCGCTTTGCTTGGCGCGCTCCACCACTCTCACCACCATGGGTTTGCCGGCGATATCCGCCAGCGGCTTGCCGGGAAGTCGGCTGGAAGCGTAGCGGGCGGGAATGACGACCTTGAAAGACATCTTGCGCCCGCCGCGGGAAAGTCAGCCCGCTGCTTCCTCCTGACTCAACTGGCGCGCCTCCTCTTCCAGCATCACCGGGATGTCATCGCGGATCGGATAGGCCAGCTTACAGGCCTTGCATACCAGTTCCTGATTGGCCTTGCGGACATCGAGCGGTCCCTTGCAGACCGGGCAGACGAGGATTTCAAGCAGGCGGCTGTCCATTGAGTTTCTCCACTACCCATTGTGCAAGATCGGGTTCCAGTCGCGCCTCGACTGGAAGCACCCAGGCTTCCTGCGGCGCAAACTCTTTGCATTTTACCGCATCTTTCTCCGTCATCAGCAGCACATCGGCGCCGGCAAACGCGAGGTCGGACGGCTGAAAGTCATGGTGATCGGGGAAAGCATGCGTCTCAGCTTGCAGGCCCATCCGCTCAAGTTGGCGAAAGAAACGATCAGGATGACCAATGCCGGCCAGTGCATGCAGGCGCCGGCCACGCAACTCCTCCGCACTGCAGCTGCGCTGGGGATCATGCAGATTGAAGAATCGTTCCCCGGTCAGGCGCATGCGGAATACGCGCTGAGGACGCACATCCGGCGGAAGCGGTGCCTCGCCATTCATTACCAGGGCGTGTGCTTCGGCGGCGCGTGCCGGGCACTCGCGCAAAGGGCCAGCAGGCAGCGGCCAGCCGTTGCCGATGCCGCGCTCATCCATCACGACTATCTCGACATCGCGCGCAAGACGCAGATGCTGCAGCCCGTCATCAGCAATCAGGACATTGCAGTCGGCGTGTGTTGCCAGCAGGGCGCGTGCGGCGGCGACGCGGTCGCGGCCAACGAAAACCGGGCAACCTGCGCGGCGCGCCAGCAGCAACGGCTCGTCACCAACGCGTACTGGGGCGCTTGCGGCAGACACGGCCTCGACACCCATGGCGGTGCCGCCGTGACCGCGGCTGACGATGCCCGGCCGCCAACCGCGCTTGGTCAGTTCCTGCGCCAGATGCAGGACCAAAGGCGTCTTGCCGCTGCCGCCAACGGTGACATTGCCGACCACCACCACGGGCACAGGCAACTTCACGGATGACAACCAACCCAGGCGATACGCCATCCGACGAATATTGACGAAAAGCGCAAACAGCAAGGCAGGCGGCAGCAACAGAACAGCGGGAATGCCCCGCTTCTGCCATCCTGCCGCTATCCGCCGCTGCACTTCCATGACTATTCCGCCAGAAATGAAAACGCCACACGCTAGCGTGTGGCGCATGATACTGCCCCGGCGCTCAACGCAAAGGATTCTGCGTAGCGAAGGAGATGTGGCTGTATCCGGATTGCTGCGCTGCCTGCATGACATCGATCACGCTCTGATGGGCCGCCTTCGCATCGGCATTGATCACCACCACCGGTTCCTTCTCGCTGCCGCCAGCGCGGCGCAACGCCACACTGATGGCTTCGACATCCTTGGCTCCGACGGCTACGCGGTTGACCATGACATCGCCGTTCGCGCTCACCACGACATTGATTTCATTCGGCTTGTCCGGCGACTGTGTGGCATCCGCCGTGGGCAGGTTGATTTCCAAGCCGGAAAACTTCGAGTACGTCGTCGTGATCATCAGGAAGATGAGTATGACGAGCAGCACGTCGATCATCGGAATCAGGTTGATTTCCGGCTCCTCCCGGAAATGCCCGCGCTGGAAGTTCATGCCGCTTCGTCCTCAGTTCGCCCGTTGGCCATGTACCAGCTCGACCAGCTTCACCGCCTGCTGCTCCATTTCAATCACGAGGCTGTCCACCAAGGCGCGGAAATGCCGATAGAAAATCATCGCAGGTATGGCGATGAGGATGCCGAAGCCTGCGTTATACAGCGCTATCGAGATGCCATGGGCAAGTTGCTGAGGATTCGCCGTTGCCGGGCTTTGCGCGCCAAAAATCTCGATCATGCCGACGATCGTGCCGAACAGGCCCATCAGCGGCGCGATTGAAGCGATGGTGCCCAGGCTGGTGAGGAAGCGCTCAAGCTCATGCGTGACGCCGCGTCCCGCTTCTTCGATGGCTTCCTTCATGGCCTCACGCGTGCTCTTGACGTTGCGCAGACCTGCTGCCAGCACACGTCCCAGTGGCGAGTGCTTGGCCACGCGCGCAATCAGCTCCTCCGTTGCGCCACCCTGGCGATAGTCGGCCACGATGCTCTGCAGCAATCCTTCCGGCACAACCTTGCTTCGGCGCAGCGCGATTGATCGCTCGATGATGAAGGCGACGGCGAGAATCGAGGCGAGCAAGAGCGGCCAGATGGGCCAGCCTGCAGCTTGGATGATGGCGAACACGCAAGGCTCCTTTTTTAATAACGGCGAACTTTATCTTGGCGATCCTGTTTCGGCAAGAAAAACCGCGGACACGTTGTCGGTGCATGGCGACATAAAAGTTGCGGCAACTGCGCTTGACGGCACCAAAACCAGGCTGGCTTCCGGCTCCACAGGAAACTCGATTTCTTTATCCACAAATCTTGTGGATAAGTGTGTGAATTATGCGTGGGTGTTTTGAGTAAGTCGGCCACCCATAAGACTTTTTCTTACTTCGATACAAAATGAAGCTTAATTTTTTGTTCATGAATATCAACATGTTGCAGCAATACGCCAGAGGGGGCTTATCTATCGGCATCTGCGAATAACGGAGGCAATGGCAGGCGTCGGCTAGAATCCTCAAATGCCCGCGGAAACAGACGATACAGCGAGTTCAGGCGCAGAGATTCTTAGCGTGTCGGCGCTCAATCGCATGGCTCGCCAGACGCTCGAAAGCCGTTTTCCGCTGCTTTGGGTCAGCGGCGAAATTTCCAACCTGCGACGGCCGGCTTCCGGCCATCTTTACTTCGCAATGAAGGATGAATGTGCGCAAGTCGATTGCGTCATGTTCCGCAGCCGGGCTCAGTTGTTGCCTTTCCGGCTGCAGGACGGCATGCGCGTCGAAGCGCACGCCCTCGTCACGCTTTATGAAGCGCGTGGGGGCTTTCAACTCAGCGTCGAAGCTCTGCGTCATGCCGGCATTGGCGCACTGTTCGAGGCATTCGTCCGCCTGCGCACCCAGCTGGAGACGGAAGGACTGTTTGCGCCGGAACGCAGGCGGCCGTTGCCGCGCTTCCCGTATCGCGTCGGCGTCGTTACCTCGCTGCAGGCAGCCGCCCTCCGCGACGTGCTGGCCGCCCTTGCGCGACGCGCACCGCATCTTCCCGTAATGATCTACCCCACCCTCGTGCAGGGCGATGGGGCCGCCGCGAATATCGCAGAAGCCATCCGAACGGCGGCAAGCCGCGGCGAATGCGATGTCCTCATCGTCGTTCGCGGGGGCGGCAGCATCGAGGATCTCTGGGCCTTCAACGAAGAAACGGTTGCCCGTGCCATCGACGACTGTCCCCTGCCGGTCATAACCGGGATCGGCCACGAAACGGATACCACCATCGCCGACCTGGTGGCCGACTGCCGCGCCGCCACACCCACCGCGGCTGCCGAACTGGCGAGCGCAGGCTATTTTGAGGCGCAAGGCGAGTTGTCGCGCCTTGCCGCTCTCCTGCGCACGGAAATGCGGCAGCGCCTGCAGGAGCGCATGCAGCGCGTCGACCTGCTGGCGCGCAGACTGACGCATCCTGGTGAGCGCCTGGGCCGTTTGCGCGCAGAGACGGCGCACCTCTCCACCCGGCTCGATGCCGGCCTGCGCCAGCGAGTCGGTGCAAGTGCCGGCGACTTGCAGCGTCTCCAGTCGCGCCTGGCCCTTCGCCGGCCGGATTTGCGCCACGCACGGCGCGACCTGGATGAGTTTGCTGCACGCCTGCGCTCATCGGCTGCAGCGGGACTGTCGCGACGAGTCACCCGACTGGAAAACCTTTCCGCCAGCCTCGCCCACCTCAGCCCGCGGGCCGTCCTGCTGCGCGGCTACAGCCTCGTCCGCAAAGCGGACGGCAGCATTGTCCGCACCAGCACGCAACTGACCGCAGGCGATGCGCTGCACCTCACATTCGGCGAGGGCGAAGCCGATGCGCAGGTCACCCGGAAAATGGAAAGTTGAAAACGCAATTATTGCCAAATGAATTTAACCCGACTAAAATGCTCGGGTTTTAGCAACCCTGACTGAAATCGGAGACCTACCATGGAACACACCCTTCCGCCGCTTCCCTACGCGATGGACGCGCTCGCGCCGCACATCTCGAAGGAGACCTTCGAATACCACTATGGCAAGCACCACCAGGCCTACGTGACCAACCTGAACAACCTGATCAAGGGCACCGAGTTCGAGAATGCCGGCCTCGAGACGATCGTCAAGAAAGCGTCCGGCGGCATCTTCAACAACGCCGCTCAGGTTTGGAACCACACTTTCTTCTGGAGCAGCATGAAGCCTGCCGGCGGCGGCGCACCGACCGGCGCCCTGGCCGAGGCCATCAACAAGAAGTGGGGCAGCTTCGACGAGTTCAAAAAGGCGTTCCAGGCCTCGGCCGTCGGCAACTTCGGCTCCGGCTGGACCTGGCTGGTGAAGAAGCCGGACGGCTCGTTGGACATCGTCAACACCAGCAATGCCGCCACCCCGCTGACCAGCGACAGCAAGGCGCTGCTCACCGTAGACGTGTGGGAGCACGCCTACTACATCGACTACCGCAATGCCCGTCCGAAGTTCGTCGAAACCTTCCTCGCCAGCCTGGCCAACTGGGACTTCGCGGCGAAGAATTTCGCCGGTTGACCTCCTGCCTCACCCGAACCGCAGCTGCGAAACACTTGCAGCTGCGGTTTTTTGTTGCCTATTTTCCGTAAGAAGGGAAGAACAGTTGCTCGCCGTTCACCTTGAAGCCGGCGATGAGATTCTGACCCTCGGGCGAGGTGATCCACTCGATCAGCTTCATGGCCCCGTCGTAATTGATGTCCGGATATTTCTTCGGGCTGACGGCGATGATGCCGTAGGGGTTGAACATTCTCTTGTCGCCCTGCACGAGGATTCCCAGGCCGGTCTTGGCACGATAGGCGCCGAAGGTAGCGCGATCGCTCAGCGTGTAGGCCTTCATCTCGCCGGCCATGGTGAGCACCTCACCCATGCCGAGGCCGGCGGAAACAAACCAGGTCCCCCTTGGTACAACGCCCGCTTCCTTCCAGTAGGCCTTCTCCATCAGATCCGTGCCGGAGTTGTCGCCGCGCGAGATGAACTTGGCGCGTCCCTCGCCCAGTTTGCGGAAGGCGGCAATGACGTCGCGCATGCCCCGCAGACCAAGCGGATCCTCCTGCGCGCCCACCAGGATGAAGTCGTTGTACATCACGTCGCGGCGGTTCACGCCGTGGCCTTCGGCGACGAACTTGTCCTCGGACGGCCGCGCATGCACCAGCACGACGTCGACGTCGCCGTTCTTGCCCAGTTCGAGCGCCTTGCCGGTGCCGACCGAAATGACGTGCACCTTGACCCCGTGCTTCTTCTCGAACGCCGGCAGCAGGGTTTTGAGCAGCCCGGAATTCTCCGTGCTGGTGGTGGTAGACAGTCGGATGTCGCGCGCCAGTGCCGGCTGCAGTGCCGCCACCAGAAAGCCGAGCAGCAAGCCTCGCCAAAGGTTTGTGCTTCTCATGGGTAAGGTCTCCTTGTGGGTGTCGGACGGGTCCGTCTAATATGCACATCTCTGCATATGGTGGCTCGCCAGCCGTCCCGTACAATAGCCAAAGTCGTTGGAGACACAAATATGTCGTCAGACAGCATAAAAGGCCTGGCACTGGCCTGCAGCTGGACCTTCGGAGGCAGCCCGGTGCAGCCCGAGGAGGCGCGGCTGCTGGGGTTGCTTGAGCGCATCCGGCGTACCGGCTCCATCGCTTCGGCGGCGCGTGAAGCCGGCATCTCCTACCGCAATGCATGGGGCATGCTGGCGCGCTGGGAGGCGAACTTCGGCCATCCGCTGCTGATCCCGGCGCGCGGGCTGGGCACCCGGTTGACGCCGTTCTCCACGCGCCTGCTCGAGCTCGATGCACAGATCCGCGAGCAGCTGGCGCCCCAACTGGCGGCCGCTGCCGAAAAGATGGCGCAGGGATTGGCCGAGGCCGTCACGCCCGGCCGGACGGTGCCGCGCATCCATGCCAGCCACGATCTGGCGCTGGCGCTGCTTCCCGCGCGCCTGGCCAAGCTGGAGCAGCAGGTCGATCTGCAGTTCCATGGCAGCCTGGAAAGCCTGGCCTCCTTCTCAGAGGGCCGCTGCGAAATGGCCGGTTTCCATTGCCCTGAAGGTGCCGTCGGCGCGACGCTGTGGCAGCAGTACAAACCCTACCTCAGGCCGCGCCAGCAGGTGCTCATCCGGGTGGCGAAGCGCACCCAGGGCATCATGGTCGCGCCCGGCAATCCGAAGAAGCTGCGCGGCATCCGAGACCTGACGCGGCCGAACGTGCGCTTCCTCAACCGCCAAAGCGGCGCCGGCACGCGCCTGCTGCTCGACTGGCTGCTGCGGGAGAACGGCATCGCGGCGCGGACCATCGCCGGCTATGGCGATGTCGAACTCACCCACTCGGCCGTCGCGGCGATGATCGCCAGCGGCCATGCCGACGCCGGTCTTGGCGTCGAGGCGGCGGCCCGCCAGTTCGACCTCGGCTTCGTGCCCTTGCTGAAGGAGGATTACTTCCTCGTCACGCGGCGCGACCAGCTGCGCCAACCGGCCTTCGAATCGCTGATCGCGCTGCTGAAGGGGAACGGCTTCCGCCGCGCCGTGCGCGCCCTGCCCGGCTACGACCCGGCAGGCAGCGGCACGGAAGCGCCGTTCTCCAGGGACTGACTTTTCGGGTTTTCAGTATCTGGCCGGCGGCGCCTTGCCAATGCCGTTGATCTTGGCGCCGGCGGCCAGGCCGCGGCTTTTGAACCACCCGGCGTTCATCTCCAGCGCGAACCGCACCGGCTTCGACGAGCAATGATTGTCGAGCGACTGCGGCTGCATGTCGGCGATCTGCACGATGCGCCCGTCGTCGTCGAGGAAGGCGATGCTCAGTGGGATCAGGGTGTTCTTCATCCAGAAGCACTGCACGCCGGCCTCGGGGAAAACGAACAGCATGCCGCGATGGGCGGGCATCGACGGCCGGTTCATCAGGCCGGTGGCGCGGTCGCCCGGCGTGCTCGCCACCTCCGCCTCGATGCGATGCATGCCGGCGGAAAGCTCGATGGTCGGCGCGGCCAGCGCTGCGCCGAAGGTCATCAGGCCGATCGCGGCCGCAAGCAAGAATCGCAAGGTCATCGTGAGGTGCTCCCGGATCAAGGAGCGAGAGCTTACCAGCTTGGCGCAGTGCCAGGCATGTAGGCGAGCGGTACGGCCTCGGTGCGCTGCGACGGTCTGAGCCGGACCTCGATCTCCTCGCGCGTGGGACGCGGCTCGCCGAGGCGTTCGGCGAGCAGGTCGCGCAACTGTTCGCACCAGAGCAAAGTCAGTCCCGCCAGCACGGCGAAGAAAGGTTGTTCGCAGCGCACCGACACGCGCTCGGCGAAATCCGGCAGCCAGCGCAGCAGATGTTCGTCCATCATTGCTGCCAGTCGGCGCAGATCGTCCGGCCCGGCCGCCCGTCGCACCGCGTGGGCCAGGTAGAGCAGTTGCAGGACGAGGTGATCATCCGGCCGCTTGCGCCAGTTCTCTGCCGCCAGCCCCGCCGCGGCATACAGCTGGCGCAATGCGAACATCGGCCCCTGGCAGGCCAGGTGGTCGTCGTCCAGCCACACTGACTCGCAGGGCGAGGCGCCATAGGCGCCGGTGAGGTAGATCGCCGCGTAGTCGGCGGCCAGCCGGTCCAGCGTCGCCGGGTCCGCTTCGCGCGGCAGGGCGGCGGCCATCATCCGCCAGGTCTGCCGCCCGCGCTCGTTCGCCGGCAGCAGGCCGAGATTCGCCGGAAAACCGACCTCGCGCAGGGCGGCGATCGTACCCCTCGTCAGTTCGCGGTCGTGCAGGGCGGCCAGTGCCTCGGCATCCTCCGCCAGGGCCTCGGCCAGCTCGCGCGACAATTCGCCACTCACGACTTGCCCTCCACCCGACCCTTGCTGTGCGGGATGAAGACGATGGAAGGCCGGGTCAGCGCGGGATCGGCCATGTTCTTTACCTGGCGCACCGGCTTGTCGTCCGGTCCCAGGGCGGTGGTCTTCCAGGTACCGGCGGCGAGCTCGTCAATCGGACCGATGTCGAGCACGCGCATCATGCAGGCCATCACGCAATAGGGCTTGCGGCCGGCCTCCAGTTCGTCGATGCACATGTTGCACTTCTTGATGATCTGCTCCTTCGGGTCCCATTGCGGCGCGCCGTAGGGGCAGGCCGCCTCGCAGCGGCGGCAGCCGATGCACAGCGTCGAGTCGATGTCGACCACGCCGTTGTCGGCCCGCTTCCAGATGGCCCCTGAGGGACAGGCCGGCAGGCAGGCAGGATCGGCGCAATGGTTGCAGGACATGTTCACCTTGTAGGCGTACACGTCGGGGAAGCTGCCGCCCTCGACGTACATCACCCGGCGGAAGCGCGGCCCGGGCGGCAGGTTGTTCTTGTCCTTGCAGGCGATCTCGCAGGCGCGGCAGCCGATGCAGTCGACGTTGTGGTGGATGAAGCCGAGCTGGGTCTTCGGCTGCACCGGCTGCCGGGTCTGAGCGACCTTGCGCTCCAGCGCTTTCTTGACTTCGGCCTTGTCGAGTTTCTTCGCCATGTCAGTAATCCCGGCGGAAAACGTGCGAACGGGAGGTGGCCTGCACGTCCCAGCCCGGCTTGTGCGCCCGCTCCGTCTTCTTCACGTTGCACAGGATGGTGTTGTAGGCGAAGGCGCCGGCCGGCGAAGGCTCGTCCAGGGTGAGGAAATCCGGGTTGCCGGCGCGGTCGATGCCCGCGGCGTCGCGGTCCATCCAGGCGCCCTCGTACACCACCACCACGCCCGGCATGCAGCGCTCGGTGACATAGGCCGGCAGCACGATGCGGCCGCGCGCGTTCCACACCTCGACGGTGTCGCCGGTGCGGATGCCGAGCCGTTTCGCATCGCTGGCATTCAGCGTGATCTCCTGCTGGTAGGTCTCGCGCAGCCAGGGAATGTTGTGGAAGATCGAATGAGTGCGCCAGCGCGGATGCGGCGTGATCATGTGGAAGGGGTAGATCTTCGCCAGCGGGTGGTTGAGCGATTCGAAGGGCTCGATCCATTTCGGGATGGCGGGGATCGCGTAGCCCCACTGCGTCTTCGTCCAGTCGGTGACCTTGGCCAGCGTCGTCGAGAAGACCTCGATCTTGCCGGAAGGCGTCCGGAACGGCTTGCCCCGCTCGACCTGCTCGCGGAAGGCCACCAGCGGCTCCTTGAATACGAACTTGTAGACGCCGCGGCGCTTGAACTCCTCCCAGGACATCGTCACCCCCTGGTGGACCTGCACCTTGTCCTTCCACCAGGCGGCGAGATAGGCCTCGTCGACCGCATCCGGGTCGTCGAAATAGCTGCGGTCGGCGCGCGGGTTGTAGCGCTTGCCGAAGTCCTTCAGCGAAGGATCGAGCTTCTCCAGCCGCCAGGCCAGCTCGGTGAACACCTGGATGTCGGTCTTCGACTCACCGAGCGGCGCGATCGCCTTGGGCCGATGGATGTAGTAATGCCCCTTGTACCAGGGCAGCGCCACGCCGTGGCGCTCGAAGTGCGTGGCGATCGGCAGCAGCACGTCGGCCCACAGCCCGGAGGGCGTGATGGTGGAATCCTGGCAGACCACCAGCTCCAGCTTCTTGATCGCCTCGATTTCCTTGTTGATGTTGGTGAGCTGGTTGAACCAGTCGGAGCCGTGCCACCAGATCGCCTTGATGTTCGGGATCACTCCATCGAGCTTGTCGGTGCGCGGCCACAGGCCGACTTCCTCGCGCTTGACGTTCGGGTAGTTCAGCACGCAGTGCGCCCAGCGGTCGGACTTGATCGAGGCGTACCAGACGTTGGCGTACTCGTCGTAGGGATAGGCGACGCTCTCGGCGTGCCAGCCCTTGCCGACGCCCTCGGCGCTGCCGCCGAGGATGCCGATGTTGCCCGTCATCGCCTGCAGCGCCGCCGCCATGCGGTTGTACTGCTCGCCGTAGGCGGCACGCCCCGGCGCCCAGGAGGCTTTCAACGCCGCCGGCTTGGTGGTGGCGTACATCTGCGCAAGCTTCCGGATGTCATCCGCCTTCACGCCGCAGATCCGCTCGGCCCACTCCGGCGTCTTCGGCGTGCCGTCGGAAGTGCCGAGGATGTAATCCTTGAAGCTTTCCTTGCCCTTGGCCCAGTCCGGCATGGTGCCGGCATCCATGCCCTGCACGAACTTGTCGATGAAGGTCTGGTCCTGGAGATTATTAGCGAAGATGTGGTGCGCCATGCCGGCCAGCATGGCGGCGTCGGTGCCCGGCTTGATGGGAATCCACCAGGCGTCGTAGCTGGCGGCGGAGTCCGTGTATTGCGGATCGACCAACACGAACTTGCAGCCGCGCTGCTTGGCCAGCCGCATGTAGTAGAAGGTGTTGCCGCCGTGGAAGGTGTAGGCCGGGTTCCAGCCCCACATGATGATGAGCTTGGAGTGGGCGAAGGCATCGTCCTCGTTGCCGTCGTCGATGGTGCCGAAGGTGATGCGACTGGAGAAGGTGGTGCCCTGGTAGGACGGCACCGACCAGGAATTGGTGCGGCAGCCGAACATGCCGAGGAAGCGCGCCAGCAGGCCCTCGATCTGGTCGGACTTGTGCAGCACGCAGTAGGAGGTGCCGGCATAAGCCTGGTCGAGGATCGCCGTCGGGCCGTACTTGGCCTTCAGTTCGACCATCTTCTTCGCGATGAAATCGAGCGCCTCGTCCCAGGAGACGCGCTTGAACTTGCCCTCGCCGCGCGCCCCGACGCGCAGCATCGGGTAAAGCAGGCGCTCCGGCGAATAGATGCGCGAGCGGTAGGAACGGCCGCGCAGGCAGGCGCGCAACTGCGGCACCTGCTCGTTCTCGAAGCCGGAAGCGCCGCCGGCCTGATAGCGGCCGTCGTCGGTCGACAGGCGCACGATGACATCGCCCTTCTTGTGCGCCACCAGCATGTGGCGCGAGCCGCAGTTGTGGTCGCAGCTCGTCACCACCGTCGTCAGCTGGTCGTCGGTCGGATAGGGCTCGTAGGCGTGGGCCTGCGCTTCCTTGCTCACGAAAGTCAGTCCCGTCAACCCGCCGGCTGCCGCGACGGCACCGCCGGCGGCGGCCGTCCTGAGGAAGCTGCGCCGCTGCGGATTCAGCAAAGGATCGTGAGCGTTCTTGTCGCTGTCGTTCATGGGCGGGTTCCTTGCGCAACGCTCCTGAGGAAACGTGCCTCGGATTGCGTCGGACGGTTCTTTGCCCACTCCGGCACTTCGGCCGGCATGTCCGGCCAGGGCGTGCGCGGATAGGGATAGCCGATGCGGTACCAGGCGCGCCCGCCGTGGCAGCCGTAACAGGCGTCTGCGCCCTCCTTGCCGGCCTGTTCGATCGCTGCCGCATTCAGGTAGCTCACTTCGTGCCGCTTGGTGCGGATGGCGGCATGACAGGTCAGGCAGTTGTCGCCGAAGGCGGCCTTGTGCGTTTCCCACGGACCGGGCAGGCCCATCAACTGCCAGGGAAACTGGCCATGGCACTTCAGGCAGGTGGTTTCCGGATTCACCTGCTTGCGCAGCGTGAACCCAACATCGTCCTGCCGTGCCGAATCGGCCGCGGCGCCCTGCGCCTCCTCGCGCGGCTCGTGGCCCTGGTGGCAGGTGTTGCAGCGCAGGTCCATCAGCCGCTTGGCCAGCGGCGTGACGAGATGGCGGCGATGGAAGGTGTCCTGCTCGCCGGCATAGGTCGGCGTCTCCTGGTACCAGGCGCGCAACGTTTCGGTCTTCAGTCCCGAAGGCGAGGCCGGGCGCACCTTGTCCTCGATCACCTCACGGTGGCAGGCCAGGCATTGCGCATCGCTTGCCGTCTCGATCGCCGGCCGGAAGTGCAGCGGACTGTAGACGGCGCGCAGATAGTCGGACTCGGTTGCCTGCGGCGGCTCGACATGGGGAACGAACTCCGCCCGCGGCGCCATGTCCTCGGCGATCCACAGCAAGAAACCGACGCTGACGAGGAAAGTCAACGCGGCGGCGGCCAAGGCTTGCTTCATTCGCTCCGTTCCGTATGTTCCTTCATTGCATTCTGAGAGCCGTCGCGACTGCCATATTGACGCATGTCAAAGCTGAGCGGCATCCGCCTCGCGCCATTCGCCGGGCTGCAATCCTGCCAGGGGAAACGGCCCGATCGAAGCGCGCACCAGACGCAGGGTCGGCAACCCGACCTTGGCCGTCATGCGCCGCACCTGGCGGTTCTTGCCCTCGCGCAGGACGATCCGAAGCCAGGCGGTCGGGATGTGCTTGCGTCGGCGGATCGGCGGATCGCGCGGCCACAAGCCGGCCGGCTCGTCGATGCGCGCGGCTTCGCAGGGCCGCGTGACGAAGTCGCCGAGGTCGACGCCCTGCCGCAGCCGCTGCAGCGCCGCCTCAGTCGGCTCGCCTTCCACCTGCGCCCAGTAAGTCTTCGGCAGCTTGTGCTGCGGATCGGCGATGCGCTTCTGCAGGCGGCCATCGTCGGTCAGCACCAGCAGACCCTCGCTGTCGGCATCCAGCCGACCGGCTGCATAGACGCCGGGAATGGGAATGAAGTCGGCCAGGCAACGGTGCCCCGCTTCCGGCGTGAACTGGCTAAGGACGCCGTAGGGCTTGTTGAAAAGGACAAGACGGCTCACGCCGCCTCGACCTCTCGCTTCTGCGACGCCTGCTCGGATCCGCCGGCAAACATCCTGCAGAAGCGCATTTCTTCCGGATAAGGAAAGAAGTCGGGCACGAAGCCGTCCAGGATCTTTTGCTTGGTCAGCTGCCAGAACTCCGGCTCAAGCAAGTCGGCATGGTGTTTCAGGAACATCCGCCGCGTTTCCGGGTTGCCGAGCAGGAAGGTGCCGAACTCCTCCGGGAAGACGTCGTTGCGGGCCACCGAATACCAGGGCTCGCCGGACATCTCCGCCTCCGGGGTGGGCGCCGGCGGGATGCGGCGGAAATTGCAGTCCGTCATGTACTCGATCTCGTCGTAGTCGTAGAACACCACGCGGCCAAAGCGGGTCACGCCGAAATTCTTGAAGAGCATGTCGCCGGGGAAGATGTTGGCGTAGGCCAGTTCCTTGATGGCGTTGCCGTATTCCATGACGGCCGCTTCCCGCTTCTCCTCGTCGGCATTGTCCAGATAGAGGTTGAGTGGCTTCATCCGCCGCTCGATATACGCATGCTTGATGACAATCTCGTTCTCATCCTCCTCGAGGAGCGATGGGCAATCCCGCCGCAATTCCTCGACAAGCTCCCGGCTGAAGCGGGCTTTCGGCAGGGCGACGTTGGAAAACTCCAGGGTGTCGGCCATGCGCCCGACCCGGTCGTGCTGCTTCACCAGCAGGTACTTTGCCTTGACGGTGGCATGGTCGACTTCCTTCGGCGGCGCAAAGACGTCCTTGATCACCTTGAAGACGTAGGGAAAGGAGGGCAGGGTAAACACTGCCATCACCAGGCCGCGAATGCCGGGTGCAACGATGAACTCGTCCTGCGAATGCCGCAGGTGATGCATGAGGTCGCGATAGAACATCGTCTTGCCCTGCTTCGCCAGGCCGAGCATGGTGTATAGCTCCGCCTGCGGCTTGTGCGGCATCAGCCCGGAGAGGAACTTTACGTAGGCGGAAGGCACCTCCATGTCCGTCATGAAATAGGCGCGACTGAGGCTGAACAGGGTTCGGATCTGCGCCGGATCCATCAATATCGCATCCACGAACAACTGTCCGCGGTCGTCATGCAGGACCGGCACGACGAAGGGGTATTCGTAATCGCCGTTGATGGCCTTGCCGACGATGTAGGCGCCCTTGTTGCGATAAAAGGCCGAGTGCAACACCTGCAACTGGAAGTTGGCCTCCGCGGTGGGCAGCCTGCCCCCCATCTGCAGCATGACGGCCTGGATGATGTACTCGACATCGCGATCCAGGTCGGCGAATGGGCACTGCCAGGCGAAATCCTTGCAGATGTCGCGAATGACCTGGCGCAGGCCGGTCTTGTTCGGGTAGTAGCTGCGATAGACCGGGGGGTCCGCCTCGATGAAGTCGGTCGACACGCCCGGTCGCACGAAAATGAAGTCGTTATGGAAATACGTCCGGTGCATGATCTTGCAGAAAACCGAATTGAAAAAGGTTTCCGCAAGCTCCGGCTGCTTGTGGTTGATCAGCAGGCCGATGTAGAGCAGCTTGGCCAGCTGCCAGGTATTGGCGTCGATCCTGTCCGCACGATACTGGTCCTGCAGGAGTTGCACCGTCTCGTCGACGCGCTCGTCGTAGAAGGCAATGCGCTCGCGCACGGCGCGTTGCGCCGTCAGCCAGTCGCCCGTCTCGAAACGCATCTTGGCCTGGGCGCTGCTTTCTCGAAACAGGCGGTAATGCTTGTTGAAACCATCGACCAGGGTCTGGGCAATCGACTGAGCAACCGGATTTTCGCCGGATGGAATATCCATTTCGTTTTTACCTATGAATCAATGATGCTGCACTGCGGAGAATAGCGGGAAAGCCCGGCTTGGAGCAACGAAGGGGCGAACTGGCACAAAGATTCAGAAAGGCGGATAATATTATTTTATGGCCTGCTTTTTCGTCTCACCACTACTGATGGAGTTGCAATGGGCGCGAGTTCTCTGATCAAGATTCCCCAGGATGGCAAGAAAATCGTCCCCGGCCAGCCGGTGCCGGACAATCCGATCATCCCCTACATCGAGGGCGACGGCATCGGCGTGGACATCACGCCGGTGATGCTCAAGGTGGTCGACGCCGCGGTGGCCAAGGCCTACGGCGGCAAGAAGAAGATCCATTGGATGGAAGTTTACGCGGGCGAAAAATCGACGCAGAAATACGGCGGCGACGTCTGGCTGTCCGAGGAGACGCTGAGCCTGCTCAAGGAATACTCCGTCTCGATCAAGGGCCCGATGACCACCCCGGTCGGCGGCGGCATCCGCTCCCTCAACGTCGCCCTGCGCCAGGAACTCGACCTCTACCAGTGCGTGCGGCCCGTGCGCTATTTCAAGGGCGTGCCCAGCCCGCTCAAGGACCCGAGCAAGGTCGACATGGTGATCTACCGCGAGAACACCGAAGACATCTACGCCGGCATCGAATGGGCCGCCGAGACGGATGCCTGCAAGAAAATAATCAAGTTCCTGCAGGAGGAGATGGGGGTCAAGAAGATCCGCTTCCCGAACACCTCCGGCATCGGCATCAAGCCGGTTTCGCGCGAGGGCACTTCCCGCCTGATGCGAGCCGCCATCAAGTACGCCATCGACAATGACCGCAAGTCGGTGACGATCGTGCACAAGGGCAACATCCAGAAGTACACCGAGGGCGCCTTCCGCGACTGGGGCTACGAAGTGGCGCAGAAGGAGTTCGGCGCCAAGCTACTCGATGGCGGCCCGTGGTGCTCCTTCAAGAACCCGAATACCGGGCGCGAGATCATTATCAAGGACATGATCGCCGACGCCTTCCTGCAGCAGATCCTGTTGCGCCCGGCCGAGTACGACGTGATCGCCACGCTGAACCTCAACGGCGACTACATCTCCGACGCGCTGGCGGCCCAGGTCGGCGGCATCGGCATCGCCCCCGGCGCCAACATCTCCGACCAGTACGCCTGCTTCGAGGCCACCCACGGCACGGCGCCGAAGTACGCCGGCAAGGACTACGTGAACCCCGGTTCGCTGATCCTCTCCGCGGAAATGATGCTGCGCCACCTGGGCTGGAAGGAAGCCGCCGACCTCATCATCCGCTCCATGGAAGCCGCCATCGCCGACAAGATCGTCACCTACGACTTCGCGCGCCTGATGGAAGGCGCCACCGAGGTCAAGTGCTCGGCCTTCGGCCAGGCGATGATCGACAGGATGTAAGTCTGGCGATGAAGACCGAGCGCAGCGTCGGCGCCATCATGTCGCCCTTCCAGATGGTGGGCGGCGGCGAAACCGTGGATTCGGCCATGCACGTCATGCGCGAGCACGGCCTGAACGCCATCCTGGTCGAGCCGAACGCCGAAGGCGAGTGGGGCATCATGACCAAGCGCGACGTGCTGCGCAAGATCATCGTGCCCAACCGCCGGCCGGGCGGCATGACGGTCGACGAGATCGCCAACCGCTATCTCATCACCTGCACGCGCGACACCCCCCTGCTCCATGTCGCGCGGCAGATGATGAACAACGGCATCCGCCGCATCGTCGTGATGGAACAAGGCGTGCCGCTCGGCATCGTCACCGAGGCGGACCTGTTCCGCCTCGTCGAGCAGTCCGGCTGGGGGGCCGGCGTCGCCTGAGGCCCGTCACGCCAACAAAAAGGGCCGGCCTCCGCCGGCCCTTTTTGTTGGCCGCGGCAAACAGAAAAAAAGAAAAAGCCCGCATCCCGCAAGGGAACGGGCTTCCGCAAATCCGGATTGCCAACCGGCTGCGGGCGCACCCGCAACCGGCCCAAAGCCGCCTTAGGCAGCCTGGATGTTCGAGGCTTGCTTGCCTTTCGGACCCTGCGTCACCTCGAAGGAGACTTTCTGCCCCTCCTTGAGCGTCTTGAAGCCGCCCATCTGGATCGCCGAGAAATGGGCGAACAGATCCTCGCTGCCGTCATCCGGCGTGATGAATCCGTAACCCTTGGCGTCGTTGAACCACTTGACAGTACCTGTTGCCATAAAGCTCTTTCCTCGTGTTAAACGTCTTGGCCGGGCATCATCAATTCGATGAGCCCGGATGTTTGTTTTGAAAGCACGCGACAACCACGGGAGCGAAGCGGGATTCGGGAAGAAACACGGCGTCCAACCAGCGGTATTGCATAGACTTTGTGACAAACACGCATTGATTTTTACGCCAAACAAATATGGCGCGTCAAGACCTTTGCCGGCTTTTTTCATGCTGCATAACAGCAATTTGTAGCTTTTTGACACGCCCACGCGCGGCTGCACTTTTACGCATGTGCGAGCCGCCCCGCATCCCGCATCCGCTGCCGTTCCTCGCGGCGTGTTGCAGATTCGCTTTTTCTGATTAGAATTGAATCATGGCTACGCGCAAGCAGAGCGAATCGGTGCTCGAAGCGGAGCGGACCAAGACCAAGCCGCCGCCGCTGTTCAAGGTTTTGCTGTTAAATGACGATTACACGCCCATGGACTTCGTGGTCGTCGTGCTGCAAAGATTTTTCGGCATGAATCGCGAACAAGCGACGCGGATCATGCTCAAAGTGCATAAGGAAGGTGTCGGCACCTGCGGCATCTTCCCGCGGGATGTGGCCGCCACCAAGGTCGAACTGGTGACCGGCTTCGCCCGGGAGCACCAGCATCCGCTGGCGTGCGTCATGGAGGAAAGTTGAGATGATTGCGCAGGAACTGGAAGTCAGTTTGCACATGGCCTTCGTCGAGGCGAGGCAGAAGCGCCACGAGTTCATTACCGTGGAGCATCTGCTGCTGGCGCTGCTCGACAACCCTTCTGCCGCCGAGGTTTTGCGCGCCTGCGCCGCCAACATCGAGGAACTGCGCAAGGAACTCATCGCCTTCATCACCGAGCACACGCCCACGGTCGCCGGCACGGACGAGATCGACACCCAGCCGACGCTGGGCTTCCAACGGGTGATACAGCGCGCCATCCTGCATGTGCAATCCTCCGGCAAGAAGGAGGTCACCGGCGCCAACGTCCTCGTCGCCATCTTCGGCGAAAAGGATTCGCATGCCGTCTATTTCCTGCAGCGCCAGGGCATCACCCGACTCGACGTGGTCAACTTCATCTCGCACGGCATCACCAAGGCGCCTGCCCAGGGCAGCCCGCGCAGCGAAGGCGAACAGCAGGAGCAGGAGCCAGAGGGCCAGCAGGCCGGCGGTGCGCTAGAGAACTACACGCAGAACCTCAACGCCCAGGCCCTGATGGGCAAGATCGACCCGCTCATCGGTCGCGACAAGGAGCTCGAGCGCGTCATCCAGACGCTCTGCCGCCGTCGCAAGAACAACCCGCTGCTGGTCGGCGAGGCCGGCGTCGGCAAAACCGCCATCGCCGAGGGCCTGGCGCGGCGCATCGTCGAGGGCCGCGTGCCGGAAATCCTGGCGCACGCCCAGATCTACGCCCTCGACATGGGCGCGCTGCTGGCCGGCACGAAGTACCGCGGCGATTTCGAACAGCGACTGAAGGCGGTGCTGAAGCAGCTGGTGGACAACCACAACGCCATCCTCTTCATCGACGAGATCCACACCCTGATCGGCGCCGGCGCCGCTTCAGGCGGCACGCTCGACGCTTCCAACCTGCTCAAGCCGGCGCTCGCCTCCGGCCAGATGAAGTGCATCGGAGCGACCACCTATACCGAATACCGCGGCGTCTTCGAGAAGGATCACGCCCTGTCGCGACGCTTCCAGAAGATCGACGTCAACGAGCCTTCCGTCGAGGAGACCGTCTCCATCCTGAAGGGGCTGAAGACGCGCTTCGAGCAGCACCACGGCGTGAAGTATTCGACGCAGGCCATCTCCAGCGCCGCCGAGCTCTCCGCGCGCTACATTGGCGACCGCCACCTGCCGGACAAGGCCATCGATGTCATCGACGAGGCCGGCGCCGCGCAGCGCATCCTGCCGAAGTCGAAGCAGAAGAAGGTCATCGGCAAGACCGAGATCGAGGAGATCGTCGCCAAGATCGCCCGCGTGCCCTCGCAGCACGTTTCCTCGGACGACCGCGCCGCGCTGAAAAACCTCGACCGCGACCTGAAGTCGGTCGTCTTCGGCCAGGACAAGGCCATCGAGGCGCTCGCCAAGGCGATCAAGATGTCGCGCTCCGGCCTCGGCAATCCGACCAAGCCGATCGGCAGCTTCCTCTTCTCCGGCCCGACCGGCGTCGGCAAGACCGAGGTCGCCCGCCAGCTCGCCTACTGCATGGGCATCGAGCTGGTGCGCTTCGACATGTCCGAATACATGGAGCGGCATGCCGTCTCGCGCCTGATCGGCGCGCCGCCCGGCTACGTCGGCTTCGACCAGGGCGGCCAGCTCACCGAGGCCATCACCAAGAAGCCGCATGCGGTGCTGCTGCTCGACGAGATCGAAAAGGCGCACCCGGACATCTACAACATCCTGCTGCAGGTGATGGACCACGGCACGCTGACGGACAACAACGGCCGCCAGACCGATTTCCGCAACGTCGTCATCGTCATGACCACCAACGCCGGCGCCGAGATGCTGCAGAAGGGCGGCATCGGCTTCTCGATCTCGCGCGAGGCGGGCGACGAGATGGCGGAGATCAAGCGCATGTTCTCGCCGGAATTCCGCAACCGGCTCGACGCCATCATTTCCTTCGCGGCGCTCGACCACGAGGTCATCCTGCGCGTGGTGGACAAGTTCCTCATGCAGCTGGAGGCGCAGCTGCACGAGAAGAAGGTCGAGGCGGTGTTCACCGACAAGCTCAAGGACTGGCTGGCCGAGAAAGGTTTCGACCCGCTCATGGGCGCGCGGCCGATGGCGCGCCTGATCCAGGACACCATCCGCTCCGCGCTCGCCGACGAGCTGCTGTTCGGCCGGCTGTCCAGCGGCGGGCGCGTCACCATCGACCTCGACGACAGCCAGAAGGTGCAGCTGCTCTTCGACGAGGTGGCCGAACCGGTCGCCTGATTTCCGCCACGCCTTGACCAACGGCGGCTAGAATGCCGCCGTTTCTTTTTTCGGAGCCGCAAATGGATTTCCAAACCGCCGATCTCTGCGACAAATACGAAGAACAAGTGCGTGCCGGCCAGGTGCGCGTAATCGAGCCGATGCTGAATGCCTACGGCGGGCGCGATGCCTTCCACGGCCGCATCGCCACGCTGAAACTCTTCGAGGACAACTCCCTCGTGCGCAAGGCGCTGGAATCCGATGGCGGAGGCCGCGTGCTGGTCATCGACGGCGGCGGCAGCCTGCGCTGCGCCCTGGTCGGCGACCAGCTGGCGGCGCTCGGCGTGAAGAACGGCTGGGCCGGCATCGTCGTGTACGGCTGCATCCGCGATTCACGCGCCATCGGCGAGATGGACATCGGCGTGATGGCGCTCGACACGCATCCGCTGAAGAGCATCAAGAAAAATGTGGGCGAGACCGAAATCGCCGTCAGCTTCGGCGGCACCACCTTCACACCCGGCCACTACCTGTATGCCGACGAGGACGGCATCCTGGTGTCGCCGACCGAACTCCAGCCCTGACCCCCTCCCCGCCGTACCGTGGGGACTGACTTCTGGTTCCGGCAAACGCTTGCTCACGCGGGCGTTTGCCATGCCTGAAACTTCGTTTTGCTGCGACGCAGCAGGCGTTTCATTTCACGAAATGAACGGAGTTTTATAATCCGGTAAATTTCTTGCAATACTATGTTAATTAAAGAAAAATAAATTATATATAAGACTTGGTTTTCTGTTGTTGCTGCGCAAAATCCCCTCTATACTTTCGCCCTGAAACAACCGCCGTCCGGCGCCCCTCCGGGCGGGCCTTTTTCAAACACCCACGCACTGACGAAGAGGATTGCGATGAACAACGAACTCGAAGTTGCCAAGCTCAAGAAGGAATGGGCCGAGAACCCCCGCTGGAAGAACATCAAGCGCGGCTACACCGCAGAGGATGTCGTCAGGCTGCGCGGCTCCCTGCAGATCGAGCACACCCTGGCCCGTCGCGGCGCCGAGAAGCTGTGGAACCTGGTGAACAGCGAGCCCTTCGTCAACGCCTTGGGCGCCCTCACCGGCAACCAGGCCATGCAGCAGGTCAAGGCCGGCCTGAAGGCCATCTACCTCTCGGGCTGGCAGGTCGCCGGCGACGCCAACATTGCCGGCGAGATGTATCCCGACCAGTCGCTCTACCCGGCCAACTCGGTGCCGCTGGTGGTCAAGCGCATCAACAACACCTTCCAGCGCTGCGACCAGATCCAGTGGTCCGAGGGCAAGCGCCCGGGCGATGAAGGCTACCTCGACTTCTTCGCGCCAATCGTCGCCGACGCCGAAGCCGGCTTCGGAGGCGTGCTGAACGCCTTCGAACTGATGAAGGCCATGATCGAAGCCGGCGCCGCCGGCGTGCACTGGGAAGACCAACTCGCCTCCGTGAAGAAGTGCGGCCACATGGGCGGCAAGGTGCTCGTGCCCTCGCGCGAAGCCGTCGCCAAGCTGGTCGCCGCGCGCCTCGCTGCCGACGTCATGGGCGTGCCGACCCTGGTCATCGCCCGCACCGACGCCGAGGCCGCCGACCTGCTGACCTCCGACGTCGACGCCAACGACAAGCCGTTCTGCACCGGCGAGCGCACCGTCGAGGGTTTCTACAAGACCAAGCCCGGCATCGACCAGGCCATCTCGCGCGGCCTCGCCTACGCACCCTATGCCGACCTGGTGTGGTGCGAGACCGGCAAGCCGGACCTCGCCTTCGCCAAGAAATTCGCCGAAGGCATCCACAAGCAGTTCCCCGGCAAGCTGCTCGCCTACAACTGCTCGCCTTCCTTCAACTGGAAGAAGAATCTGGACGACGCCACCATCGCCAAGTTCCAGAAGGAACTCGGCGCCATGGGCTACAAGTTCCAGTTCATCACCCTGGCCGGCTTCCACAGCCTCAACTACTCGATGTTCAACCTGGCCCACGGCTATGCCCGCAACCAGATGAGTGCATTCGTCGAGTTGCAGGAGGCCGAGTTCGCCGCCGCCGAGAAGGGCTTCACGGCCGTCAAGCACCAGCGCGAAGTCGGCACCGGCTACTTCGACGCCGTCACCACGACCATCGAGCGCGACGCCTCCACCGCCGCCCTCAAGGGCTCGACGGAAGACGAGCAGTTCTTCGACAAGAAGGCTGCCAGCCACTGAGTCTCGTACGCTTCGGGAAAAAGCCACCCTGCGGGGTGGCTTTTTTTCGCAGGTAGAATGGCAGCCGAAAGGAGTCCCGATGAAACGCACCCTGCTTGCACTCGCCATGGCGCTTGGCGCGGCGCTCCCCGCCCGCGCCGAAACCCTCGCCTGCCCCGATGCGGCCGCCGCCGTGCAGGTCGCCACCTGTCCTTCGGAAGAGGAGTTGAAATACACCTACACCGGCTTTTGCGCCGACAACGCGCGCATGTACGGCAAGGACAAGGAAACCTGCGCCACCTACGAGAGCTACCGCAAGGCGAAGAACATCGCGCTGTGGGAGTCGAAGGACGGCGCCTTCCAGGCCTATATATCTTGCGACCTGCCGGCCGGCACGCTGAACAGGCTCAAGCCCATGTCCATCGCCGCCACCCGGCAAGGCAAGCTGACGCGCCTCGCCTGCAGCTACCCGGAAGGCGTGACCTTCACCTACCGCACCAAGGCCGAATGCAAGGTGCGGGGCGACGGCAACTGCGCCGTCGATCCGGCCGCCTGCCAGGCCGACTGCAATTGAGCCTGGTATAACGGGCCGACCATACGGAACAAAGGGTTGCGAGCCAATTCGTGCGCGAGTAGACTGCGCAGTCCAATCACTCCGCATGTATGCCTGCCAGGTATGGCCGCTCCTCCCGCAGCTGCTCCCGATGATTGCCGCTCGCGCCTGTTGTCCGCGGCCCATGCGGCCTTCCTCGAGGAAGGCTATCGCGCCAGCGTCGATCGCATCGCCGCCCGTGCCGGCGTGGCGAAGCAGACTTTCTACAACCACTTCCCGCACAAGGCCGACCTGTTCGGCGAGGTGATCCGCCAGGCGACAGCCGACCTGCTGATCGCGCTCGACGACGACGGCCGGAACCTGCGCGAACGACTGACCCGCTTCGGCATCGTCTATCGCGACAAGGCGCTGAGCGCCGCCGGACTCGGATTGTTCCGCGTGCTCGCCGCAGAGGCGGCGCGCTTTCCCGACCTCGCGAAGACGGTCTACCGGACCGGACCGGCGCGCACCACCGCGCGACTCGCCGCCGTCCTGCAGGCCGCCATGGACCGCGGCGAACTGCGCGACACCGATGCCGACTTCGCCGCCACCACCCTGCTGTCGATGCTGGTGGGCGCCGAGCGCACCCGCTTCCTCTTTTCCGGCGAACAACCGCCGCGCACGAATTCAATGCGCGCCGGTGAAATCGTCGATTGCTTCCTGCGCGCCTTCGCGCCGGAAAACTCCCCCCTCGCCGCCGAACGGAACATTCCATGAGAAACAAGCACACCTTGCTCGCTCTGCTGACCGCCGCGCTGCTCGCGGCCGCCTGCGGCAACGGCGACAACAAGGCGCCGGCCGCCGCCGCGCCCGCCGGCGGCATGCCGCCGCCCCCCGAGGTCGACGTGATCACCGTGTCCGTCGGCAGCGCCACACTCACCCAGGACCTGCCGGGGCGGCTGCAGGCGGTCCGCTCGGCACAGGTCCGTGCACGCGTCGAAGGCGTACTGGAAAAGCGGCTCTACAAGGAGGGCAGCGACATCGCCGCCGGGACGCCGCTGTTCCAGATCGACGCCCGTACCTACCAGGCGGCCGCCGCTGCGGCTGCCGCCGACGTGGCGGCGGCCAAGGCCACCTTCGAACGCTACAAGCCGCTGCTGGAGACACGGGCGGTCAGCCAGCAGGAATACGACGGGGCACTGGCGCGCTACAAGCAGGCCGAGGCGGCGCTGGCGCGCGCCCGGCTCGACCTCGAGAATGCCGTGCCGCGCGCGCCCATCTCGGGCCGCGCCGGCCGCGCACTGGTCACCGAGGGCGCCCTCGTCGGCAAGGGCGAAGCCACACATCTGGTCACCATCGAGCAACTCGACCCGGTCCGCGTCGAGTTCTCGCAAACCTATTCCGACGTGCTGCGGTTGCAGCAGGCGGTGAAGGCCGGCACGCAAAAGAAATCGGATTCGGCCGAGGTCCAGTTGCTGCTGGAGGACGGCTCGATCTACCCGGAAAAGGGCCGGCTGCTGTTCGCCGACATGGCCGTCGACCCGGCCAGCGGCGCCGTGGTGCTGCGCGCCGAGTTCCCGAACCCAAGGCGCGAACTGCTGCCCGGCACCTTCGTGCGCGTGCGCTTCCCGCAGGCCGATCTCGACAAGGCCATCCGCGTGCCGCAGCGCGCCGTGCAGGGCGGTCCCGGCGGCCAGATGGTGATGACCGTCGACGCCGAGGGCAAGGTGGTCCCGCGGCCGATCACGACCGGCACGATGGCCGGTCCCGACTTCATCGTCACCGGCGGCCTCCAGGGCGGCGAACAGGTGATCGTCAACGGCCTGCAGAAGGCGCGCCCCGGCAGCATCGTGAAGCCGGTGCCGTGGAACCCCGGCACGCCCCTCCTGCCAGGAGCGCCGACTGCGCCGCCGGCAGCCGAAAAGAAGTAAGCCATGTTCGCCAACTTCTTCATCGACCGGCCCATCTTCGCCTGGGTCATCGCCATCATGATCCTGCTCGGCGGCGCCCTCGCCCTGCGCCAGCTGCCGGTGGCCAGCTATCCGGCCGTAGCACCGCCCGCGCTGGCCATCACCGTCAACTACCCCGGCGCCTCCGCCAAGGTCGTCGAGGAAACCGCGGTGGCGCTCATCGAGCAGGAGCTGAACGGCATCGAGAACCTGCTCTACATGGATTCGGCCTCCGAGCAGAACCTCGGCACCATCACGCTGACTTTCAAGGCCGGCACCAACCTCGACCTGGCCTCGGTGGAAACGCAGAACCGCATCAAGCGCGCCGAGCCGCGCCTGCCCGAGGAAGCGCGGCGCCTCGGCGTCACGGTCGTCAAATCGGCGCGCAACTACCTGCTGTTCCTCACCCTGTTCTCGCCGGACAAGTCGCTCGACAACGTGGCGCTCGGCAGCTTCGCCGCCGCCAACGTGCTGGAGAGCATCCGCCGCACGCCGGGCGTGGGCGAGGCGATCCTGTTCGGCACCGAGTACTCGATGCGCCTGTGGCTCAAGCCGGAGCGCCTGCAGGCCTTCGGCCTGACGCCGGCCGACGTGGCGAAGGCGGTGCGCGCGCAGAACGCGCAGATCGCCACCGGCGAGCTCGGCCAGGTGCCGGCGGTGCCCGGCCAGGAATACAGCGCCACCATCATCACGCAGGGCCGCCTGGCCACCCCGGCCGAGTTCGGCAACATCATCATCAAGAGCGACGAGCGCGGCGCCTCCGTGCGCGTGAAGGACGTCGCCCGCGTCGAGCTCGGCGCGCAGGACTACACGATTGCCGCGCGGGTCGACGGCCAGCCCACCGCGGCCATCGCCGTGCGCATGGCGCCCGGGGCCAACGCGCTCGACACCGCCAAGGCGGTCAAGGACAGGATGGCCGAGCTGGCCCGGTATTTCCCGTCCAACATCTCCTGGATGGTGCCCTACGACACCTCGACCTTCGTCGACATCTCCATCCGCGAAGTGGTCAAGACGCTGATCGAGGCGATGATCCTGGTGGTGCTGGTGATGTACCTGTTCCTCGAGAACGTGCGCGCCACATTCATCCCCACCGTCGTCGTGCCGGTGTCGCTGTTCGGCGCGATGATCGGGCTCTACCTGCTCGGCTATTCGATCAACGTGCTGACCCTGTTCGCTATGGTGCTGGCGATCGCCATCGTGGTGGACGACGCCATCGTGGTGATCGAGAACGTCGAGCGCATCATGAGCGAGGAGGGCCTCGACCCGCGCGCCGCCACGCGCAAGGCGATGGGACAGATCATCAACGCCGTCATCGCCATCACCCTGGTGCTGACGGCGGTGTTCGTGCCCCTGCTCTTCTTCGGCGGCTCGGTGGGCGCCATCTACCGCCAGTTCGCCGTGACCCTGATCCTGACCATGGCCTTCTCGGCCATGATGGCGCTGACGCTGACGCCGGCCCTGTGCGCCTCGATGCTCAAGCACCAGCCCGGCAAGGACGTGATGCCCTCGACCGGCTTCTTCGGCTGGTTCAACCGCTTCTTCGCCGCCACCGTGCAGCGCTACGTCGGCGCCACGCGCCGCATCCTCGGCCGGCCCGGCCGCTGGCTCATCGTGTATGCGGCGATCCTCGCCGCGACCGGCTGGCTGTTCGCCCGGCTGCCGGGCAGCTTCCTGCCGAGCGAGGACCAGGGCTACTTCCTCAGCATCGTCCAGCTGCCTGCCGGCGCGACGCGCGAGCGGACCCTCGAGGTGCTCGACACCGTCGAGAAGCACTATCTGGCGCAGGAGGAAGTCGCCCACGTCATCGGCGTCGCCGGCTTCTCCTTCTTCGGGCGCGGCCAGAACGCCGCCATCGCCTTCATCCGCCTGAAAAGCTGGGACGAGCGGCCGAACAAGGAAAACGAGGCCGACTCGGTGGTGCAGCGCGCCAACATGGCCTTCTTCCGCATCAAGCAGGCGATGATCTTCGCCATCAACGTGCCGCCGATCCCCGAGCTGGCCGCCGTCGGCGGCTTCGACTTCCGCCTTCAGGACCGCGGCGGCCTGGGCCGCGACAAGCTGATGGAAGCGCGCAACATGGCGCTCGGCCTGGCCGGCCAGCATCCGGCGCTGGCGGGCGTGCGACCGGAAGGCCAGGAGCCCGCCCCGCAGATTTATCTCGGCGTCGACCGCGTCAAGGCGCGCGCACTGGGCATCGACCTGGGCGAGCTCAACGACACGCTGCAGGCCACCCTCGGCGCCGCCTACATCAACGACTTCGTGCGCGAGGGCCGCATCCTGCGCGTGCAGATGCAGGCCGAAGCCGACACGCGGCGCACGCCGGAGGACCTCCTGCGGCTGCCGGTGAAGAACGCGCGCGGCGACATGATCCCGCTCGCCGAGATCGCGACGGCGAAGTGGATCGTCGGCAGTCCGAAGCTCGACCGCTACAACGGCCTGCCGTCGATGAAGATCGCCGGCAACCCGGCGCCCGGCCGTTCCACTGGCGACGCCCTGTCGGCGATGGAGGAAATCGCCGCCAAGCTGCCGCCCGGCATCGGCTTCGAATGGTCGGGCAGTTCCTTCGAGGAACGGCTCTCCGGCGCGCAGGCGCCCTTCCTCTTCGCCGTCTCGCTGTTCGTGGTCTTCCTCTGTCTGGCGGCGCTGTACGAAAGCTGGTCGGTGCCCTTCGCGGTGATGCTGGTGGTGCCGCTGGGCATCTTCGGCGCCGTGCTGGCCGTCACCCTGCGCGGCCTGCCCAACGACGTCTACTTCAAGGTGGGGCTGATCGCCATCATCGGCCTGTCGGCGAAGAACGCCATCCTGATCATCGAGTTCGCCCGCGAGCTGCAGGAGCAGGGCAAGGAACTGGTCGAGGCCACGCTCGAAGCCTGCCGCCTGCGCTTCCGGCCGATCCTGATGACCTCCATCGCCTTCATGTTCGGCGTGCTGCCCCTGGCGGTATCCACCGGCGCCGGCGCCAACAGCCGCCACGCCATCGGCACCGGCGTCATCGGCGGCATGCTCGCCGCCACCGCGCTGGCGGTGTTCCTCGTGCCGGTGTTCTTCGTCGTCGTCCGGCGCTTCTTCCCCGGCCATGCGCGCCATCATGCGGAATCCAGCCATGACTAAGCCCCTGCCGCTCGCCCTGAGCCTCTCCATTGCCCTCGCCGGCTGTTCGCTGGCGCCCGACTTTCTGCGCCCCGCAGCACCCGTGCCCGTCGCCTGGCCGACGCAGGTCGCCGACAGCGCCGCCGCGCAGCCGGTGCCGGAAGACTGGCGCGCCTATTTCACGGATGCGCGCCTGCAGGCGCCGATCGCCGCTGCGCTCGAGCACAACCGCGACCTGAAGATCGCAATTGGCCGCGTGGACGAGGCGCGCGCCTTGGCCGGCCTCGCCCGCGCGGACCGCTTCCCGGCCGTCGACGCCAACCTGCAGCGCCAGGCTTCGCTAACCCCCGGCGACCTGGCGCCGACAGGTCGCCGGACTTTCAGCCAGCGCTTCGACGCCAACCTCGGCATCGCCGCCTTCGAACTTGATTTCTGGGGGCGCGTGAAGAACCTCGACGAGGCGGCGCGCGCGAACTTCCTCGCCAGCGAATACGCCCAGCGCGCCTTCCGCCTGACGCTGATCAGCGACGTGGCGTCGGCCTGGTACGCCCTGCGGGAGCTGGAGGCGCGCAGCGCGCTGGCCGAGGCCACCGTCGCCAGCCGCGCCGAGAGCCGCAAGCTGATCGAGCAGCGGCGCGACGTCGGCCTCGCCGGCGACCTCGACTACTACGCCGCCGACGGCGCCTGGGCCGGCGCCCGCGCCGAGGCCGCCAATCTCGCGCGGCAGAAGGCCGCCGCCGAAAACGCCCTGAACCTCCTGGCCGGCACCAGCCTGCCACCGTCGCCTGCGGGATCCGCCGCCGTGGCGGAAGCGCCGGCGCTGCGCGTCGGCCTGCCCTCCGAGGTGCTGCTGCGGCGTCCCGACGTGCTGGCGGCCGAACAGAAGCTGATCGCCGCCAACGCCAACATCGGCGCCGCGCGCGCCGCCTTCCTGCCGCGCATCCTGCTCACCATCGTCGCCGGCAGCGCCAGCCCGGCCCTCTCCGGCCTCTTCCAGGGCGGCAGCAGCGCATGGAATTTCGTGCCTCTGCTGAAGTACCCGCTGTTCGACGCCGGCCGCGCCGAGAGCAACGTCGACCTCGCAGAGGCGCGCAAGCACATCGCCGTGGCCGAATACGAGAAGACGATCCAGCAGGCCTTCCGCGAAGTCGCCGACCTGCTCGACGCGCGCCAGCGCTACGCCGAGCAGATGCAGGCGCTGGAAGCCGCCAGCGCGGCGCAGGGCGAGCGCCTGCAGCGGGTCGATGCCCGCTACAAGGTCGGCATGTCGAGCTATCTCGAACTGCTCGATGCGCAGCGCGAACTCTACGCTGCGCAGCAGTCGGCGCTGGCGGCGCGGCGGGCGCTCGCCGCCACCGGCGCCAGCCTGTACAAGGCCTTGGGCGGCGGCTGATCCGGCCACAGGCTGCCTCAGGCCCATGCCGATCACACCCTTTCACTTCGGACCGGGCGCCCTCCTCAAGGCGATCGCGCCGCAACAGGTCAGCTGGACGGCCTTCGCGCTGGCCAACGGGCTCATCGACCTCGAACCCATCCTGCTCTTTCTCTTCACCGGGGAGCCGGCGCACCGTTTCTTCCACACCCTGCCCGGCGCCACGCTGGCCGCCCTCGCCGCCGTCTGGCCGGGGCGGATCGCCTGCGAGTCCTGGCTGCGCTTCTGGAACCGGCAACTCAGTCCGGCGCAGGCGCGGTGGCTTGGCTGTGCGCCGTCGATCGGCGTCAGGCAGGCACTCATCGGCGCCCTGCTTGGCGCCTGGAGCCACCTCATCCTCGACATGGCGATGCACGTCGACGTGCGCCCCCTCTGGCCCGCCGTCGGCACGAATCCCTGGCATGGCTGGCTGTCGGTGGACGGCCTGCACGTGCTGTGCGCCGCGGCCGCCCTCGCCGGGCTGGCGCTATGGGGAGCAGTGAAGCTCGTGAAAAGAAGCTAGGTCGGCGCAGGAAAACGCCCCCGCGTTTCAGAGGAGACTAATGCCCGAGATGCGGGCGTTATGCCGGAACTAAAAGTCAGTCCCTGCAGCACGGCGACGAAACAGGGAGCCCCCGTCCCACTGGAGGGGAGAGGGGCAGGCGACGATCAGCGCACGAGATCCTCGACGGCGTCGATGACCATGCTGCTGCCGACGGCGATGAGCAGGATGTCGGCGGCGACGCGCACGTAGCGGTGGCCGGCGGGCGCAGGTGGCAGGCGCCGCAGCAGGTCGCCCGGCAGGTCGTAGTAGCGCAGGTCGCCCGGCAGCGGACGCCCCATGCCCCATTTCTTCGCCTGGCCCGGCGGCAGGCAGCCGTTGTTCTTCTTGGCCAGGCCCGGCGGGCATTTCCTGCCCGGCTGTGCCTGTTGCCCGCCGTAATACTCGGCGATCAGGCGGCGGTGCTGGTCGGTGAAGCGGGAAGCCGAGGAGCCGCCGCGCTGCTCGACGCGATCCTCGTTTTTCTTTCCCTTGCCCTTGCCGTTGCCGGCCCAGTCGGGCTTGTCGGCGAGCGCCGATCCTGCGGCAAGTGCGGCAGACAGGGCCAGTACGGCAAATCGAAGCGGACGAACGAAATGCTGTGTCATGTGCGTACTCCTATAAGAAACGATCAAGCAATTTGCGGCTGGCGACATCGAGGCCATTGAGGTCGCGCACCAGGAAATGGATGCCGTGGCTGTCCTCGATCAGCAGGCCGGACTTGCCGAGGCGGCGGATGAACTCCTCGCCCCACAGCACGAGGCTCGTCTCGCCGCGGTCGGTGTCGACCTGCCAGGTGCTCGGCGTGGCGAAGCTGGAGACGTTGCGGATGCGGCGGATCTCCGGCATGAATTCGCGCCGGTCGAGTTCTTCTTCCACCAGCTGCCGCTGCGGCGCAGGCAGCCGGTCGAGGCGCTCGATCCAGCCGGCCTCGTGGCCGTCCGGCCCGACCAGCGAGATGCCCTCGCCGGGCGCGGCGATGGGAAAGGCGCGCACCGGCACGACGCCTTCGCAGACGTCGCCCGCGGCGGTGGTGAGCACCAGGCGGCCGAAGGCGTTGCGCGTGAGCTGAAAATCCGTTTCCATGGTCACTGTCCCTTCGCCTTGTGTTCGAGGCGCGGCACTTCCTCGCCCGTTTCCCCTATGTCGGTGTCGACGTTGCGCGCCTGTGCCTGATAGAGGCGGTAGTAGGCGCCTTCGCGCGCCATCAATTCGTCGTGGTTGCCGACCTCGACGATGCGACCGCGGTCCATCACCACCAGGCGATCGGCCTTGCGCAGCGTGGACAGCCGGTGGGCGATGGCGATGGTGGTGCGCCCGCGCACCAGGTTGTCGAGCGCCTTCTGGATTTCCTTCTCCGTCTCGGTATCCACCGACGAAGTGGCTTCGTCGAGGATGAGGATGCGCGGATCGATGAGCAGCGCGCGGGCGATGGAGATGCGCTGGCGCTCGCCGCCGGAGAGTCCCTGGCCGCGCTCGCCGACCAGAGAATCGTAGCCCTGCGGCAGGCGCAGGATGAACTCGTGGGCATGCGCGGCGCGCGCCGCGGCGACGACCTCCGCGCGCGTGGCCTCCGGCTTGCCATAGGCGATGTTCTCGGCGATGGTGCCGAAGAAGAGGAAGGGCTCCTGCAGCACCAGCCCGATGTTGCGCCGGTAGTCGGCCACCGCCAGCTGGCGGATGTCCACGCCCTCCAGGCGGATGGCGCCCTCGGTCACGTCGTAGAAGCGGCAGATGAGGTTGACCAGCGTGGTCTTGCCCGAGCCGCTGTGGCCGACCAGGCCGATCATCTCGCCCGGCGCGATCTCGAGGTCGACGCCGCGCAGCACCGAGCGGTTGCCGTAGCGGAAGGCGACATCGCTCAGTTCGATGCGGCCCTTCACCTCGGGCAGGCGCACCGGGCTGGTCGGCTCGGGCACGCTCGACACATGGTCGAGGATGTCGAACAGGCGCTTGGCGCCGGCGGCGGCGCGCTGGGTCGAGGAGACGATGCGGCTCATCGAGTCCAGCCGCGTGTAGAAGCGCGTGATGTAGGCAAGGAAGGCCGTCAGCACGCCCACCGTGATCTGGTCCTTCGACACCTGCCAGATGCCGAAGGCCCACACCACCAGCAGGCCGATTTCCGTGAGCAGGGTCACCGACGGCGAGAACAGCGACCAGACGCGGTTCACGCGGTCGTTCACCGCCAGGTTGATTTCGTTGGCGGCGCGGAAGCGCTGGGTCTCGCGTCGCTCCTGGGCGAAAGCCTTGACGACGCGCACGCCCGGAATGGTGTCGGCCAGCACGTTGGAGATCTCCGACCAGATGCGGTCGGCCTTCTCGAAGCCGGTGCGCAGGCGGTCGCGCACCAGTTGGATCATCCAGGCGATGAAGGGCAGCGGCAGCAGCGTCACCAGCGCCAGCCAGGGGCTGATGGAGAACAGGATGACGGCGGTCATCGCGATCATCAGCACGTCGGTGGCGAAGTCGAGCACCTGCACCGAGAGGAACTGGCAGATGCGGTCCGATTCGGAGCCGATGCGCGCCATCAGGTCGCCGGTGCGCTTGCCGCCGTAGTATTCCAGCGACAGCCCCATCAGGTGCTCGAAAGTGACGGTGCGCAAGTCCTTGCCGATGTGCTCGGCCACCAGCGACAGGATGTAGGTGCGCGCCCAGCCCAGGCCCCAGGCCACGAGCGCCGCGCCGAGCAGGCCGCCCAGCAGCAGCATGACGAGATCGATGTCGATCGGCTTGCCGTTCTGGTAGGGAATCAGCACATCGTCCATCAGCGGCATGGTCAGGTAGGGCGGCACCATGGCGGCGCCCGTCGACACCAGGGTGAGGGTGAATCCCCAGAACAGTTGCCAGCGATAGGGCCGGGCGAACCGTCCCAGGCGCAGCAGGGTGCGCGGCGACGGCGGCGCATGGATCTCCCGGGCGCAGACCGGGCATTCCTCTTCGCCATCGAGGGGGGCACCGCATTTCGGGCAAACATCCGCTTCCGGCCGTTCGACCGGCTGGCCGGTCAGATGGCTTGCCAACTGCCGTTCGAAGGCATCGACCAGCCGCAGGGCGGCAGGGTTGTGCCCGATGGTGAAGCGCCAGCCGCCCAGCCGGCCCGTTTCGTCCAGCAACTCCAGGCTGCCGACGCCGGCGTGGTCGTGGTGCAACAGCTGCAATCCGGCCCGGTAAGGCCATTCCCGCCAGTCCGATTCTCCCGGCGATCGGGCCAGCAGCCGCCTGTCGGTGACGGCCAGCACGCCTTCACCAAAATGCAAAGACTCGTCCAGATCGAGTGCCAGCCCGGCTTCCAGGGCTTCTCCGGAAGCCAGCCGGGCAACCGCCTCGGCGCGCCACGGTTCGACTGGCGGGCCATTGCTCGCCAAATCATAATTATTTGAATTCATATGGTTATATTGCCTTCTGGCGGGCTTTGATAATGTCTTGCTGCGGCGCAGCATAAATGCGCCGGAACAAGTATATCGTTAGTAACGCAGCCGGCCCCTGGCAGGGATACAAGCCCCAGGGGTGAAAGCAAGATTTTTCATTGCCCAAGTAAACCTAATACCAAATGCCTCGTTATTCACCCCAAGCTTGACACATCCCCTGCCGGAGCGACCGGCTTTGCGGCAGGGATATATGAAATACAGAGACATCGAATTCCTGCGCATCACCCCGCTCCGCGGGCCAAACATCTGGACCTACCGCCCGATCATCGAGGCCTGGGTCGACATCGGCGAACTGGAGGAAGCCCCCTCCAACAAGATCCCCGGCTTCTACGAACGCCTCTCCGCCTGGCTGCCTTCCCTCATCGAGCACCGCTGCAGCGAGGGCGAGCGCGGCGGCTTCCTGCAGCGCCTGCGCGAAGGTACCTGGGCCGCCCACATCCTCGAACACGTCACCCTCGAACTGCAGAACCTGGCCGGCCAGCGCACCGGCTTCGGCAAGGCCCGCCAGACCTCGCAGCACGGCGTCTATAAAGTCGTCGTGCGCTCGCGCCAGGAACAGGTGACGCGCGCCTGCCTCGCCGCCGGCCGCGACCTCGTCATGGCCGCCATCAACGACACGCACTACGACGTGCCGGGCGCCATCGAGAAACTGCGCGAGCTGGCCGACAAGCTCTGCCTCGGCCCCAGCACCAGCAGCATCGTGGACGGCGCCGTCGAACGCGGCATCCCCTTCATCCGCCTGAATGAAGGCAACCTGGTGCAGCTCGGCCACGGCGCCCGCCAGCGCCGCATCTGGACCGCCGAGACCGATTCCACCTCCGCCATCGCCGAAAGCATCTCGCGCGACAAGGACCTCACCAAGACCCTGCTCACCTCCTGCGGCCTGCCGGTGCCGGAAGGCCGCGTCGTCACCAGCCCCGAGGACGCCTGGGAAGCCGCCGAGGAGATCGGCGTGCCGGTGGCGGTCAAGCCGACCGACGCCAACCATGCCCGCGGCGTCTCGCTGGAACTGACTTTGCGCGAGCAGGTCGAGGCCGCCTATCGCGTGGCCGAGGAGGAAGGCAGCGAGGTCATGGTGGAGCGCTACGTCCCCGGCGTCGAGCACCGCCTGCTGGTGGTCGGCAACCGCCTCGTCGCCGCCTCGCGCGGCGAGACCGCATCGGTCGTCGGCGACGGCAAGTCGACCATTGCGCAGCTCATCGAAACCCAGATCAACAGCGACCCGCGCTGCGGCGAGGACGAGTCGTTCCCGCTCGAGCCGGTGCGGGTGGAGCGCGAACCCGCCGTGCAGCTTGAACTGCAGCGCCAGGGCTTCGGCCCCGAATCGATCCCGCCGGCCGGCAAGAAGGTCCTCATCATCCGCTACGGCAACCTCGCCGACGACGTCACCGACGAAGTGCATCCGGAAGTCGCCGAAGCCGCCACCCTCGCCGCCCGCGTCGTCGGCCTCGACATCGCCGGCATCGACATCGTCGCCGAGGACATTTCCCGCCCGCTGGAAGCGCAGCGCGGCGCCATCGTCGAAGTGAATGCCGGCCCCGGCCTGCTGATGCACCTCAAGCCGGCGCGGGGCAAGCCGCGCCCGGTCGGCCAGGCCATCGTGGACAACCTGTTCCCGGCCGGCGACAAGGGCCGCATCCCCATCGTCGGCATCGCCGGCACCCAGGGCACGGCCCTGATCGGACGCCTCGTCTCCTGGCTGCTCCAGCTCACCGGCAAGCATGTCGGCCTGGCCTGCCGCGACGGCCTGTTCCTCGACAAGCGGCCGGTGGACAAGAAGGACAGCGCCAACTGGGCGGCCGGCCAGCGCCTGCTCATCAACCGCTCGGTCGATGCCGCCGTGTTCGAGAACGGCGCAGCCATGATTCTCGGCGAGGGCATCGCCTACGACCGCTGCCAGGTCGGCATCGTCACCGACACAGAAGGCGCGGAAGCGCTCGGCCACTTCGACATCCACACCGCCGAGCAGCTCTACCATGTGCTGCGCACCCAGGTGGACATCGTCCTGCCGGAAGGCACGGCCGTGCTGAATGCCGCCGATCCCCACGTCGTGCGCATGGCCGAGCTGTGCGACGGCGAAGTGATCTTCTACGGCCTTGGGCCGGAGTTGCCGGCCATCGCCGAGCACCGCGCCCGGGGCGGCCGCGCGCTATACCTGCGCGACAACCGCATCATGCTGGCGACCGGCGCCGTGGAGGGCCCCTTCCTCGAACTGCCCGTATTCACCGCCCGCAAGGACGAAACCGACGCCGACCGCAATGCCAGCCTGCTGGCCGCGGTGGGCGCCGCCGTGGCCCTCGACATTCCGGTCGAGATGATCCGCGTCGGCATCGAAACCTTCGAGCAGGACCGCAAGCGCCCTGCACGCAGCCGCCCGCGCCGGGTGGCCAACCAGTAACCGACATTTCTCTCAGGAAATCCATCATGGAAGTCTCCCGTATCCGAGCCCTGCGCGGCCCCAACCTGTGGAGCCGCCACACCGCGATCGAGGCGGTGGTGCGCTGCGACGGCGCCGAATGCGCCATCAGCGCCCTGCCCGACTTCGAGGACCGCCTGCGCGCGCGCTTCCCGAACATCGGGCCGATGCGTCCGATCGGCCACGAGGGCGAGATCTCCGTCGCCCATGCCCTCGCTTTCGCCGCCCTCGGCCTGCAGGCCCAGGCCGGCTGCCCGGTCACCTTCACACGCGTCACGCAGACCATCGAGCGCTGCATCTTCCAGGTCGTCGTCGAATATTCCGAGGAGGAAGTCGGCCGCCTCGCCGTCGAACTGGCCGAGCAGCTCTGCCGCGCTGCCCTCGACGACGTGTCCTTCGACCTCGCTGCCGCCCTCGCCCAGCTGCGCGAACTAGACGAGGACGTGCGCCTCGGCCCCAGCACCGGGGCCATCGTGCATGCCGCTGCCGCGCGCGGCATTCCCTTCCGCCGCCTGACGCAAGGCAGCCTGGTGCAGTTCGGCTGGGGCTCCAAGCAGCGCCGCATCCAGGCTGCCGAGGTCGACCGCACCGGCGCCATCGCCGAAACCATCGCCCAGGACAAGCAGCTCACCAAGCACCTGCTGGAAGCCGCCGGCGTGCCGGTGCCGCAGGGCCGGCCGGTCGTCGACGCCGACGACGCCTGGGCCGCCATGCAGGACATCGGCTCCGCCGTCGTCGTCAAGCCGCAGGACGGCAACCAGGGCAAGGGCGTCACGGTGAACGTCACCACGCGCGAGCAGCTCGACGCCGCCTTCGCCACCGCCGCCGAATACGGCTCGACCGTGATGGTCGAGCGCTTCGTGCCCGGCCACGACTTCCGCCTGCTGGTGGTCGGCAACAAGCTGGTGGCCGCCGCGCGGCGCGACCCGCCGCACGTCATCGGCGACGGCGTGCATACCGTGCGCCAGCTGGTCGACGAAGTGAACAGCGACCCGCGCCGCGGCGACGGCCATGCCACCTCCCTGACGAAAATCCGCTTCGACGACATCGCCCTCGGCCGCCTGGCCCTGCAGGGCCTCACCGCCGAATCCGTGCCGCCGCAGGGCACGCGCGTCGTCCTGCGCAACAACGCGAATCTCTCCACCGGCGGCACCGCCACCGACGTCACCGACGAAGTCCATCCCGAGGTGGCGGCGCGCGCCGTCGCCGCGGCGCAGATGATCGGCCTCGACATCGCCGGCGTCGACGTCGTCTGCGAAACCATGCAGAAGCCGCTCGAGGAGCAGGCCGGCGCCGTGGTCGAGGTGAACGCCGCCCCTGGCCTGCGCATGCACCTGGCGCCCTCCTTCGGCAAGGGCCGCGCCGTCGGCGAGGCGGTGATTGCCGACATGTACCCGGGCAACGAAGACGGCCGCATCCCGGTGGTGGCGGTGACCGGCACCAACGGCAAGACCACCACCGTGCGCCTGATCGCCCACCTGCTCGAAGGCACGGGGCTGCGCACCGGCATGACCTGCACCGACGGCGTTTACGTCGGCGAGCGCCGCCTCGACACCGGCGACTGCAGCGGCCCGAAGAGCGCGCGCAACGTACTGATGCACCCGGACGTCGACGCCGCGGTGTTCGAGACCGCGCGCGGCGGCCTGCTGCGCGAGGGCCTCGCCTTCGACCGCTGCAAGGTGGCGGTCGTCACCAACATCGGCGAGGGCGACCACCTCGGCCTCAACTACATCACCACGGTGGAAGACCTCGCCGTGCTCAAGCGCGTCATCGTGCAGAACGTTGCGCCGGACGGCATGGCGGTGCTCAACGCCGCCGACCCGATCGTCGCCAGGATGGCGAAAAACTGCCCCGGCGCGGTGACCTTCTTCGCCGCCGACCGCCACCACCCGGTGATGGCCACGCACAACGCCCAGGGCAAGCGCGTCGTCTACATCGACGGCCAGTCCATCGTCTGTGCCGAGAGCGGCGAGGTCGTGCAGCAGATCCCCCTCGACAACGTGCCGCTCACGCGCAAGGGCACCATCAGCTTCCAGGTGGAGAACGCCATGGCCTCCGTCGCCGCCGCCTGGGCGTTGAACCTCGACTGGAGCGCGGTGCGTGCCGCCCTGAAATCCTTCGCCAGCGACGCCGACACGGCGCCGGGCCGCTTCAACGTCTTCAGCTACCGCGGCGCCACGCTGATCGCCGACTACGGCCACAACCCCGACGCCATCCTGGCGCTGGTGCGCGCCGTCGAGGCCATGCCGGCCGAGCGGCGCATGATCGTCATCAGCGGCGCCGGCGACCGCCGCGACGAGGACATCCGCAAGCAGACCGAGATCCTCGGCGACGCCTTCGACGAAGTCATCCTCTACCAGGACCAGTGCCAGCGCGGCCGCGCCGACGGCGAGGTGCTCGGCCTGCTGCGCGCCGGTCTGGCACGTGCCAAGCGCACCACCGCGGTGGAAGAGATCCGCGGCGAGTTCCTCGCCATCGACACGGCGCTGGCGCGCATCCAGCCCGGCGAACTGTGCCTGATCCTCATCGACCAGGTCGAGGAAGCGCTCGCCCACATCGCCAACCGCCTGGCCGAGGTATCGATCGAACGCCCGGCCAAGGCCGCGGCGCAGGATGAAGTCCGGCTGGAGAACCAAGCCGCCGCCTGAGCCGCTGTCCGCTTGCGTTAAGATAGGGCGATGAACGCGCGCAGCCTCATCGCCCTTTTTCTTTGCGGCCTCGCCGCCGGCCCGCTCGCCGCGGCCGAACCGCGCGAAGGCGTGAACGTCGGCCAGCCCTCGGCGGTGCGCAAGCTCGTGCCGGCCGAAGGCCTCGAGCGCCAGGCCGTCCAGGAATTCTCCCAGCTCAAGCAGCAGGCCGCGGCGAAGAAGGCGCTGGCGCCCGACGACCATCCGCAGACACGCCGGCTGCGTCAGATCGCCGCCCGCCTGGTTCCCCATGCCGCCCGTTTCAATTCGCGGGCGCAGCAGTGGCAGTGGGAGGTCATCCTCATCGGCTCGCAGCAGGTCAACGCTTTCTGCATGCCGGGCGGCAAGATCGCCGTCTTCAGCGGCCTGCTGCTCGGCCTGCAGCTGACCGACGACGAAGCCGCCATGGTGATGGGCCACGAGATCGCCCACGCCTTGCGCGAGCATGCGCGCGAGCGCATTGCCAAGACGGAGCTGACGCGCCTCGGCGCCAGCGTGCTCAGCGAGTTCGTCGGCGGCGGCAAGTATTCCGGGCTGTTCAGCGCGGGGGGCCAGCTGATGACCCTGAAGTTTTCGCGCGACGACGAGACCGAGGCCGACACCGTCGGCCTGGAGCTCGCCGCCCGCGCCGGATACGACCCGCGCGCCGGCATCACGCTGTGGCAGAAGATGACGGCCGCCAACAAGGGCGCGCCGCCGCAGTGGCTGTCGACCCACCCTTCAGGTAAAAATCGCATCGGCGAAATCGAGCGTCACCTGCCCGCGGTGATGCCGCTTTACGAGAAGGCAAAGCTCGCGGAAAAAAGTCAGTCGCGCTGATACGGCGACCGTTCAGGTAGCATTCGCCAAGCCCCAGTAGTCGGGATTGCCGTAGCTGTGCTTCAGGTGGTCGATGAGCAGGCGCACGCGCAGCGGCAGGTACTTGCGCTGCGGGAACACCGCATAGATGCCGGTCGGCGGCGCGGCGAATTCGTCCAGCACAGGCACCAGCGCACCGCGCTGCAGGTCCTCGCCCACTTCCCACATCGAGCGCCAGGCGAGTCCCCGGCCCGCCAGCGCCCACTCGTGCAGCACGGCGCCGTCGTTGCATTCGAGCTGGCCGGAGACCTTGATGCTGACGATTTCTTCGCCGTCGCGGAACAGCCAGCCGCGCTGCTGGCCGAGCGACAGGCAGTTGTGGCCGGCGAGGTCCGCCAGCGTGCGCGGCGTGACATGGCGCGCCAGGTACTCGGGGCTCGCCACCACCACGCGCCGGTTCTCCGCCAGGCGGATGCTGACCAGGCTGGAATCGGACAACTCGCCGACGCGGATGGCGCAGTCGACGCCCTCGTTCACCAGGTCGACCAGCCGGTCCGTCAGATCGAGGTTCACCGTGACCTCGGGATGGGCGTCGAGGAACTGCATGACCAGCGGCGCGACGTGCCGGCGGCCGAAGCCGGCCGGCGCCGAAATGCGCAAATGACCGCGCGCCTTGACGCCGCCGAGGCTCACCGAGGCCTCGGCATCGCCCAGCTCGCGCAGGATGCGCTGGCAGTCCTCCAGGTAGGCGCTGCCCTCGAAGGTGAGGGTCACGCGCCGCGTCGTGCGCAGCAGCAGCTTCACCCCCAGTCTCGCTTCCAGCGCATCCAGCCGCCGGCTCACCACGCCCGGCGCCACGCCCTCGGCGGCGGCGGCGGCGGTCAGGCTGCCACGGCTGGCGACGGAAACGAAGGTTTCGATCTGCTTCAGGCGGCTCATGGGATTTTTGCTCAAAAAGCAACAATGATTTGATTTTAACGGTATTTTATTGACAAACCAACCGGGGTATCTTCCTTCCATGCCCCAATTCGCCGCCAACCTGTCGATGCTGTTCACCGAGGCGCCCCTGCTCGAGCGTTTCGAGCGGGCCGCGCGCGCCGGCTTCACGGCGGTGGAAATCCAGTTCCCCTACGACACTCCGGCCGAGCAACTGCAGCAGGCGCTGTTCCGCAACAAGCTCACGCTGGTGCTGCACAACCTGCCGGCCGGCGACTGGGCCGCGGGCGAGCGCGGCATCGCCTGCCATCCCGACCGCGTCGACGAATTCAGGCAGGGCATCGATGCCGCCCTCGCCTACGCTGCCGCGCTCGGCACGCCGCAGTTGAACTGCCTCGCCGGAATCAGGCCGGCGAACGTGCCGGCCGACACCGCGCGCCACGTGCTGCTCGGCAACCTGCGTTACGCTGCCTTGAGGCTGCAGGCCCACGGGATGAAACTGCTGATCGAGCCGATCAACACGCACGACATCCCCGGCTTTTTCCTGAACGGCACGCGGCAAGCGTTCGAATTGATCAAGGAAGTCGACGCCGACAACCTGTTCCTGCAATACGACGTCTACCACATGCAGCGCATGGAGGGCGACCTCGCCCACACGCTCGCCGCGAACCTCGGAAAAATCGCCCACATCCAGATCGCCGACAACCCGGGCCGCCACGAGCCGGGCACGGGCGAGATCAATTTCGATTTCCTTTTCGCCCACCTCGACCGCATCGGCTATAAAGGATGGGTGGGCTGCGAATACAAGCCCGCCGCCACCACCGAAGCCGGCCTCGGCTGGATGAACAAATCATGATCCGCGCCATCGCCTTCGACGCCTACGGCACGCTGTTCGACGTGTATTCCGTCGGTGCGCTCGCCGAGCAGCTCTTCCCCGGCAAGGGTGCGGAACTCGCCGCGCTGTGGCGCGACGTGCAGGTCGGCTACACGCGCCTGCGCACCCTGTCGAACCGTTACGTGCCGTTCTGGCAGGTTACGGAGGACGCGCTGGTCTTCTCCGCGCGCAAGCTGGGGCTCGACCTGACGGACGACTCGCGCCGGCGCCTGATGAGCCAGTACGCCTGCCTCTCCGCCTTCCCGGAGAACCTCGGCGCGCTGAAGGAACTGAAGAAAATGGGCGTGCCGCTGGCCATCCTGTCCAACGGCACGCCCGACATGCTCGACATCGCCGTGAAGAGCGCCGGCATGAGCGGCCTCTTCGACCACATCCTCTCGGTCGAAGCGGTGAAAAAGTACAAGACCGCGCCCGAGGCCTACCAGCTCGGGCCGGATGCCTTCAAGCTCCCCACGAGGGAGATTCTCTTCGTGTCGTCGAACTGCTGGGACGCCATCGGCGCCGCCTGGTTCGGCTACACGACTTTCTGGATCAACCGCAGCGGCCAGCCGCTCGAGGAACTGGGCGCGCAACCCGCGGCCCAGGGCCGCCTGCTGACCGATGTGGTTGCGTACGTGAAAAATTCAATCAAGGAGCCGACATGAGCCTCAACCTCCCTTCAGGCGTTCAGATCAACGCCCCCCTGCATCCCCGCTTCGACGAAATCCTCACGCCCGAGGCGCTGGCCTTCGTCGCCAAGCTGCACCGCGCCTTCGAGCCGCGCCGCAAGGAGCTGCTCGCCAAGCGCGTCGAGCGCCAGGCGCGCATCGACGCCGGCGAGATGCCGGACTTCCTGCCCGAGACCAAGCACATCCGCGAAGGCGACTGGAAGGTCGCGCCGCTGCCGAAGGCACTGGAGTGCCGCCGCGTCGAGATCACCGGCCCGGTCGAGCGCAAGATGATCATCAACGCCTTCAACTCCGGCGCCGACTCCTACATGACCGACTTCGAGGATTCCAACAGCCCGAACTGGTTCAACCAGGTGCAGGGCCAGGTGAACCTGAAGGACGCCATCCGCCGCACCATCAGCCTGGAGTCCGGCGGCAAGACCTACAAGCTCAACGACAAGATCGCCGTCCTGCAGATCCGCCCGCGCGGCTGGCACCTCGACGAGAAGCACGTGCTGGTCGACGGCCAGCGCGTCTCCGGCGGCATCTTCGACTTCGGCCTGGTGTTCTTCCACAACGCCAAGGAGCAGATCGCCCGCGGCGCCGGCCCCTTCTACTACCTGCCGAAGATGGAATCGCACCTCGAGGCGCGCCTGTGGAACGACATCTTCTGCATGGCGCAGGACGAGATCGGCCTGCCGCGCGGCACCATCAAGGCCACCGTGCTGGTGGAGACCATCCTCGCCACCTTCGAACTGGAAGAGATCCTCTACGAACTGCGCGAGCATTCCGCCGGCCTCAACGCCGGGCGCTGGGACTACATCTTCTCCTGCATCAAGAAGTTCAAGAAGAACAAGGATTTTTGCCTGGCCAACCGCGGCGCCATCACCATGGAAGTGCCCTTCATGCGCAGCTACGCCCTGGCGCTGGTGAAGGCCTGCCACAAGCGCGGCGCGCCGGCCATCGGCGGCATGAGCGCGCTGATCCCGATCAAGAACGATCCGGCCGCCAACGAGAAGGCGCTCGCCGGCATCCGCCACGACAAGACGCGCGACGCCAACGACGGCTACGACGGCGGCTGGGTGGCCCACCCGGGCCTCGTCTCCATCGCCATGGAAGAGTTCGTCAAGGTGCTCGGCGACAAGCCCAACCAGTGGGAGAAGCAGCGCACCGACACCTACGGCCCGAAGGACTGGCTCAACTTCCAGCCCGAACAGCCCATCACCGAGGCCGGCGTGCGCAACAACATCAACGTCGGCATCCACTACCTCGGCTCCTGGCTCGCCGGCAACGGCTGCGTGCCCATCCACAACCTGATGGAAGACGCCGCCACCGCCGAGATCTCGCGCTCGCAGGTGTGGCAGTGGGTGGTCAGCCCGAAGGGCAAACTCGACGATGGCCGCAAGGTCACCGCCGAGATGGTGAAGGGCTTCATCGTCGAGGAACTCGCCAAGGTCAAGGCCACCGTCTCCGCCGCCGGCGAGAAGACGGAGACCTACGACCAGGCCGCGGGCATCTTCGAGAAGATGAGCCTGTCGCCCGACTACCCGGAGTTCCTCACCCTGCCGCTGTACGAGGCGATGGAGTAAGCGGGAAAAGTCAGTCCCTGCAACACGGCGGCCAGTGTGCCGCCGTGTTTTCTTGGAGACGCGATCATGCTCGGCGCCCTCACCCTGCTGCTCGTCTTCCAGCTGATCGGCGAAGTGATCGCCCAGCTGTTCGCGCTGCCGATCCCGGGGCCGGTGATCGGCATGGCGCTGCTGTTCGCCGCGCTGGCGCTGCGCGGCGGGCCGTCGCCGGAACTGCGCGACACGGCGCAGAACCTGCTGCAGCACCTGTCGCTGCTGTTCGTGCCGGCCGGCGTCGGCGTCATGCTGCACTTCCATCGCATCGGCGACGAATGGCTGCCGCTGGCGGCTTCGCTGGTCGGCAGCACGTTCCTCACCATCGCCGTCACCGCCCTCGTCCTGCGCGCCCTGATGCGGCGCACGGAAGGCGGCAAGTAGCCATGCGCGCCCCCGCCCAACTCGCCGAGATCTGGGTCTACCTGTCGGCCTCGCCGCTGCTGGGCCTGACCGTCACGCTGCTCGCCTACCAGGGCGCCTGGTGGCTCTACAGACGCGCCGGCTTCCATCCGCTCGCCAACCCGGTGCTGCTCGCCGTGGCGGCGCTGGTGCTCTTGTTGCAGCTCACCGGCACGCCGTATCCGACCTATTTCGACGGCGCCCAGTTCGCGCACTTCCTGCTCGGCCCGGCGACGGTGGCGCTGGCGATTCCGCTCTACACCCAGTTGCCGAAACTGCGCGCGATGGCGGGCCCGCTGCTGGCGGCGCTCGTCGCCGGCTCGCTCACCGCCAGTGTCAGTGCCGTGGCCATCGGCAAGCTGTTCGGCGCCAGCGAGGCCTCGCTGCTGTCGCTGGCGCCGAAGTCCGTCACCACGCCGATCGCCATGGGCATCGCCGAGCGCATCGGCGGCCTGCCCTCGCTGACGGCGGTGCTGGTCATCAGCACCGGCATCCTCGGCGCGATCAGCGCCCGCTTCATCTACCAGGCGCTCGGCATCGCCGACCACGCCGTGCGCGGCTTCGCCATCGGCGTCGCCTCGCACGGCATCGGCACCGCCCGCGCCTTCCAGGTGAGCGAGCAGGCCGGCGCCTTCTCCGGCCTGGCGATGGGCCTGAACGCCCTCCTCACCGCGCTGCTGGTGCCGTTGCTGATCCCCTTGCTGCAGCGCTGGCTCGGCTGATCCCCGGCCGTCATTGCCCCGAATCCCTAAATCTTCGCTCAAGAAACCCTAAGAGTTTCTTAAGCGCGTTCCGGCGTCAGCCATCCGCCTTAGACTTCGCCGCGAATCAATCACGACGAAGGCGAGGCAACCATGGAACAGATCGCAAGCGACACCCGGCCGGAGGCCATGCTCGAATGCATGATGCTGATCCGGGCCTACGAAGAACAGCTGGCGGCGATGCAGGCCGCAGGACAGGCCGCCGGAACCTGCACCTCCGTCGGCCAGGAAGCCTCCGCCGTCGGCGTCGTCCGCGCGCTCGGGCCGGACGACCGTATCCTCACCAACCACCGCAGCGCCGGCCATCTGCTCGCGCGCGGCGCCGATCCCGGCCGCATCATGGCCGAAGTGATGGGGAAAAGCGGCGGCTACTGCAAGGGCAAGAGCGGATCGCTGCACGTCTCCGTCAAGGAGCTGGGCGTCGTCCTGACGTCGACAATCGTCGGCGGCGAACTCTCGCTCGCCACCGGCGTCGGGCTGTCGCATACGCTGCTTGGCGAGAAGGGCATCGTCGCCTGCTTCTTCGGCGACGGCGCGGCCTGCGAGGGCATCTTCCACGAGTCGCTGAATCTCGCGGCTGTATGGAAGCTGCCCATCCTCTACGTCTGCGAGAACAACCAGTGGCAGGCCTTTGTGCACCGGAGCGAAACGATGCTCGGCGACCGCATCAGCGACCGGGCAGCGTCATACGGCATCGAAGGACGCACGGTCGACGGCAACGACGTGGAAGCCGTGCATGCCGCCGCGACCGAGGCCGTCGCGAGCATCCGTCGCACCGGCAAGCCCTTCCTGCTCGAGACCTACACCTACCGGCTGCGCGGGCACTACGAGCCGGACGACCAGTCGTATGTCGACCCGGGTGAGCTGTCCAGCTGGCGCGCCAGGGATCCGATCGACAGGCTGCGGACGCAGCTCCTCGCGGCCGGCGCCCTGACCGAGGCCGGACTGCAAGAGATGCGGCAGCGCGTTGCCGTCGCCATCGAGGATGCCGTCGCCTTCGCGGCGGCCTCGCCGTTTCCGGAAACCGCCGAACTCACCACCGACGTTTATGCCTGAGGAACACACCATGTCCGCTATCACCGTTAACGAAGCCGTCAGCCAGGCCCTGGCGGAGGAAATGCGCCGCGACCCCCGCGTCGTCATGTTCGGCGAAGGCGTCGCCACCAAGCGGCGCGAACTGGTCGCGGAGTTCGGCGACCGGCGCGTGCGCAACACGCCGCTCGCCGAGGGCATCATCGCCGGCACCGCCGTCGGCGCGGCCGCCACCGGACTGCGGCCGGTGGTCGACCTGCTCTTCGCGCCCTTCCTCTGCTTCTCCATGGACGAGATCGTGAACAGCGCCGGCAAGCTGCGCTACATGTCGGGCGGCCAGTTCGCCTTCCCGCTCGTCGCCATCGCCATGACCGGCGGCGGCTGGACGGTCGGCGCGCAGCACAACCACAACGTCGAGTCCTGGTTCGTGCACAGCCCCGGCCTCAAGGTGGTCATGCCGTCGACGGCCGCCGACTTCAAGGGTCTGCTCAAGGCGGCCATCCGCGACGACAACCCGGTGCTGTTCTTCATCGACCTGGCCCTGGGCTTCGAGCCCGGCGAAGTTCCCGCCGGGGAGCACATCGTCCCCCTCGGCAAGGCGGTCACGCGGCGCGAGGGCCGCGATGTCACGCTCATCTCATACGCCAAGACGGTGCACCACTGCCTGCAGGCCGCTGACGATCTCGCCAAAGCCGGCATCTCCGCCGAGGTGATCGACCTGCGCTCATTGAAGCCCCTCGACGAGAAGGCCATCCTCGCCTCCGCCCGCAAGACGGGGCGCGTGGTGGTGGTGCACGAGGCCAGCCGGATGTGCGGCGTCGGCGCCGAGGTGGCGGCCATCGTTGCGGAAAAAGCCTTCGATGCGCTGAAGGCCCCGGTGCTGCGCCTGACCGGCCCCGATGCGCCGGCGCCGTCCAGCTACGTCCTCGAGCAAGCCTTCATCCCGCAGCCCGGCGCGATCATAGAAGCCGCCCGAAAGCTCGTCGTCCCGGCATTCGCCGCCTGAGCGGCGGTCCGACACGGATGATTTAGACCTCAACTAAATGCTAGAATTGCATATTCGACTGCCATGACCGCCGCTCGCGAATACAGATGGCCGCCCCGAAAGACAAAGTGCCCTGCCTCGATGCCGAACTTGCGGCATTCGTGCAGGGAGGGGTTTCCATCCTCGCCGCCTCCCGGGTAGCCAAGCGCTCGCCGGCCATTGCCCGCGCCGTCGGCTGCCGCGTTTCGCCGAACCGGCGCCAGATCACCCTCCTGGTCGCATCCTCGCAGGCTGCTGCCTTCCTGGAAGGCATCCGCAGCACGCGCGCGATCGCCACGGTATTCAGCCAGCCGAGCACCCATCGCACCATCCAGTTCAAGGGAACCGATGCCGAGCTTGCACCCCCGCAGGAGAGCGACCGCGACCTGATTGCCGCTTACACGCGCGCCTTCTGCGAGGAACTCGCGCCGCTCGGCCATCACCCCGAACAGATACGGGCCGTATTGTCGTGCGAGTCGGACGACTATGTCGCAGTAACGTTCTCCATATCCACGGCTTACAGTCAGACGCCGGGACCGCGGGCCGGCGAGCCCCTGGTGGCCTGACATGCATATCTCCCTCGACGCCATCCGCGAGTGCCTCGAAGGCACGATACCCGCCGGCATCGCCACCTGCTCGCTGGACGGCACGCCCAACATCAGCATCGTTTCGCACGTGCATTTCGTGGACAGCACGCACGTTGCGCTGTCCTTTCAGTTCTTCAACAAGACACGGGAAAACGTGCTGGCGAATCCCCATGCCGTGGTGCAGGTGATCCATCCCGTCACCGGCGCGCGCTACAGCATGGACCTGGAATACCTGCACACGGAAACCCAGGGTCCGCTGTTCGAACGCATGAAGGCCAAGCTCGCCGGCATCGCCTCGCATACCGGCATGACCGGGGTATTCCGCCTGCAGGGATCGGACATCTATCGTGTGCGCAGCATTGAAAAAGTGCCCGGGAGGGAACTGCCTTTGCCGCCGGCACGGCGTAATCTGCTCTCGGCCTTGCGCGTCTGCGCGGAGCGCCTGACGCAATGCAACGACCTGGCGAAGCTGCTCGACGACGCGCTCACCTGCCTGCGCGACCTGTTCGACGTCCACCATGCCATGGTGCTGATGCTCGACGGCTCCGGCCAACGGCTCTATACCGTGGCAAGCCGGGGTTATGAGCAGTCCGGGGTCGGCTCGGAGATCGCCATCGGCTGCGGCGTCATTGGCGTTGCCGCGGAACAGCGCACGCCGATACGCATCATGCACATGACCGCCGACTACTCCTATGGCCGCGCCATTCGCGAAAGCGTGGAGCAGGAGGGGTTGGGCGGCCGCCTGGAAACGGCCATTCCGCTGCCGGGCCTGCCCGACTCGCGCAGCCAGATGGCGGCTCCCATTCTCGCCGGCGGAAGGCTTCTCGGGGTCCTCTACGTCGAAAGCCCGGAGGACAAGCGCTTCTGGTACGACGACGAGGATGCCCTTGTCGCGATCGCCGCCCAGCTCGGCATGGCCATCAACACCCTGCAGCAATTCTCCGATGCGCCGGAGGAGGCGGCCCCCGCCGCAGGCAATGATGCGCCGGCCGCCGGCGCGCCGATGGTCGTGCGCCACTACGCCGCCGACGACAGCGTGTTCATCGACGACGACTACCTGATCAAGGGCGTGGCCGGCGCCATCTTCTGCAAGCTGCTGCGCGACTACACGGACGGGCAGCGCACCGAGTTCACCAACCGGGAATTGCGTCTCGACCCTTCGATCGGCCTGCCGGATCTCTCCGACAACCTGGAAGCCCGCCTGATCCTGCTCGAACGCCGGCTCGCCGAACGCTGCACTTTCTTGCGCATCGACAAGACCGGACGGGGGCGCTTCCGGTTCAATGTCGGCCGCCCCTTCCGCCTGGTCGAAATCGGCTGAACCGGCTCACGCGGCCATCGGCAATTCGCCCAACGCCACCATCAGCTTGCTCCAGTCGCGCAGCGCCAGGACCGGCTTCACCGTGGCCAGCACGCCGACAAAGGCCTCGGCGGGAAGCTTCTGCCGGATGCCGCCAAGCAGTTCGGCCCGCTCGTCCGGCGCCATCGCCGGCACCATCCAGCGCAGGTAGACCATCATCTTCTCGGGCGGGATCGAGGCCACCAGGGCATCGTGGATCGCCTCAAGCTCCTCGTCCGCATAGGCTTCCCAGAGCGCCGCGTTGTTCTCCGTCTCCTCGACCTGCATGTGGCGGAAGTTCTCGGCGACGAACAGCGTCAGTTCGCCGTAGAGTGCCTGCGCCGCCTGCCGGCGCGCCTCGCCGGCGCCGCGCTCAACTTGGCGCAGGCTGCCCTCCAGCCGCTCGAGGGCCGTTTCGTGGTGCACATGGTCTCCGGCCGTCGCCACGGCAGAACCGGCGCAGCGCGCTTCCAGCGCCGGGTGGATGAACTGGTTCTCGTGATGCAGGTGACTGCGGCACAGGAAGAGCATTTCACGCACGCGGCCGACCGTTTCGGCAGTCTCCGCGGCGTCATCGGCGTCCAGACGGCCGACGCGGCCCAGCACGTCGCACATCAGGCTGCGCAGTCCCTTGTGCACGGGGCGGTACATGTTATGCCGCCGCGCATCCGCCCCCCGGGTGTTTTCGCTCATGTTCGATTGCGCAACGAACTCCATCGCTTCCATCATCTTGCTCTCCTTGATCTGGTTGGTATCGGCCTCGATTCGGCTGGAGGAAGCTTAGGGGGGCAGGCGACAAGGCGTTGTTAAATGCTGCTTAAGCAAAGCCTAAAACTTTCTTAAGCTGCGCCTGACCTCAGGCAAGGCCGCGCAGCGGTCCGATCCGTTAAGATGCGCCGCATGGCACTCAAGGCAACCATCTTCAAGGCAAGCTTGCAGATTGCGGACATGGACCGCAACCACTACCAGGAGCACGCCCTCACGCTGGCCCGCCACCCCTCCGAAACCGACGAGCGCATGATGGTGCGCCTGCTCGCCTTCGCCCTCTTCGCCGACGAACGGCTCGAGTTCGGCCGCGGCCTGTCGACGGAGGACGAGCCGGCGCTCTGGCGAAAGGATCTCACCGGCGCCATCGAGCTGTGGATCGAGGTCGGCCTGCCCGACGAGCGCGAGATCCGCAAGGCCTGCGGCAAGGCGAATCGCATCGTGGTGCTGTGCTACGGCGGACGCGGCGCCGACCTCTGGTGGAACCAGAACCGCGAAAGACTGGAGAAACTTGGCAACCTCAGTGTGCTGAACCTGCCGGCGGACGCCACGCAGGCCCTCGCCGGCCTGGCCCGACGCAACATGAGTCTGCAATGCACCATCCAGGACGGACAGGCCTGGCTTACCGATGGCGCGAGCACCGTACTTGTCGCACCAGCGTGCCTGATTTATCAAGATCCGTCTAAATAGGCTCGCAAGAACCTCCCCGCAACACCCGGTAGGCGACTAGATCGCCTGACTGCCCCTTCCTGCGTCGGCGCAAAGCTCGCATGCATCATATTTCATCTGATTTATATTTCATGCATTTAATCGCTAAAGAAATTCCATTTATTGTCGTTCTAGTGGGGAGGAGAGGTCATTCTGCAAGGCAGCCACACACTATATTGCATGGAGCAAACATCATGAACTTCCTAAGAAAAGCAGTTCTTCTGATTCTTGTCACCTGCGGCAGCGCGTTCGCGCAAGACCGCGGCACGGCCGATCAGGCCAAGGCGCTCGTAGACAAGGGCCTGGCCCATATCAAATCGGCCGGGATGGACAAGGCATTCGAGGACTTCACCGCCAAGGACGGCAAATGGCAGGAAAAGGACCTCTACATTTTCGTGGTCAAGTTCGACGGCGTCACCGTCGCGCACGGCGGCAACAAGGGCCTGATCGGGAAGAACATGCTCGACCTCAAGGATGCCAACGGACAGACCTTCATCAAGTCGATGGCCGATGCGGCGAAGACCAAGGGAACCAGCTGGGTGGATTATATGTGGACCAACCCGCAGACCAAGAAGGTCGAGTCGAAATCCTCGTATGTCGTCAGAATTCCCGGCTACGAAGGCTTCATCGGCGTCGGCATCTACAAATAGCCGCACCCGCGCAACGACCGAAGCGCTCGCGACTCCGCCGCCGCGGCCGAAGCCGCATCGGACGGATTCGCGAACGGATCCAATTTTCGAGACCGCCCGGAACCGCGGTCAATGAACGTCCCCGGAGGCCCAGATGAATGTCCTCTCCAAACTCAGCGTCGGCGCCAAGCTGCTGCTCGCGCCAATGGTCGTGCTGGCGCTGCTGCTGCTCCTGGCCATCACGGCCTATCATGGCATCCAAAGGCAGCAGGAAGCCCTGAACAATATCTACCAAGTCCGCTTCAAGAACTACCGACTGGTTTCGGAAGCGTCCGGCGTCACGCAGGGAATATATGGCAACACCTACCAGCTGCTCTCTTCCGCCGCCGCGAATTTCCCCGCCCAGCGCCTCGAAGCCATGGTCAAGGATCTCCATGAGCGGCTGAAGCTCGTCGAGCGGCTGCTCGACGAAGTCGCCGGCAGCGCGGATCTTGCCGAATCGGAAAGGTCGGAGCTGGCGACGGTCGCCGCGCAGTTCGCGGGCTTCCGCAAATCAACGGCGGATGTCCTGGATATCGCGGCGGTGGATTACGCCAGCGCCACCAGCGTCATGAGCCTCACCGCCAACGAATTCGATGCGCTCGACAAGCGCTTCAGGGCGCTCCTCGATCTGGAACAGAAACTCAGCAACGCGGCCTATGACGCGGCCGGACAAGTCTCGGGATTCGTCGTGGGCATGCTGGTGCTGGTCGCCGCCGTTTCGATTTTCCTGGCGCTCACGGTCAGCTTCTTCGTGCGCCGCCACATGATCGCCGCCGTCGAGCGCATCAAGTCGGCCGCCATGGAATTGAAGGGCGGCGACCTGACCAGGCGCGTCGGGCTGGAGGGCAGCGACGAAATCGCGCAAACGGCCAATGCCTTCAACGATCTCATCGCAAGCTTCCAGCAGGCGGTGCGCCAGGTGCTCGGCGAGGCGCGGGCCGTGTCGCTCGCCTCGCAGGAGCTGGGGGCGACGGCTCGGGTCGTTGCCGAGAGGTCGGCCCGCCAGGCGGATGCCACCTCCGCCGTCGCGGCGACGATGGAGGAGGTGACCGTCAGCATTTCGTCGATTTCCGAAAACGCCGAGCACGTCAAGGGCACCTCGCGCACCAGCCTGGAGAACACCCAGGCGGGCGGCGACCATCTCGTCGAACTGCTCGAGGAGATTTCCCGCGTCGGGCTGGCTTTCAAGGACATCAACACCTCGGTTGGGGAATTTGTGCGCAGCACCGCCTCGATCAACGACATGACCCGGCAGGTCAAGGACCTGGCCGATCAGACCAACCTGCTCGCGCTGAACGCGGCGATCGAGGCTGCCCGGGCCGGAGAGCAGGGACGCGGCTTCGCCGTGGTGGCGGACGAGGTACGCAAGCTCGCCGAGCGGTCGACGGAAGCCGCCGTTCACATCGAGGAAGTAACGCGGACCCTGGGCGGCCAGTCGGGGGTCGTGGAACAGTCGCTGAACGAAGGCACGCACTCGCTGGAGTCGAGCCAGAAGCACCTCGCAGAACTGGAACAGATCATCCGGATGGCCAAGGAGTCCGTCTCCAATGCAAGCCGCGGCATGGACGAGATCGCCGCGGCCGTGCGCGAGCAGAGCACGGGCAGCAACGACATCGCCAGGAATGTCGACGAGATCGCGCGGATGGTCGAGGAGAACAGCAACGCCACCCGGCAGACCAGCCAGGCGGTGCTCGAACTCGAGCAGCTCTCCAGGAACCTGGAGCTGGCGGTAGGGAATTTCAGGGTGTAGGCAGGCTTGCCGGAATCTCCACGGCGCCCGCCGACGCATGCCGGGCGATCGCCCGTTCGATGAAGCGGCGCAGGAAGCCTTCGGTCTGCGCGCTGTGGAAGCGGTCGATCTCGACGCCACGGCTGTAGACGATCACGGTCGGGAAGCCGCGCACCTTGTGGCGCCCGGCCAGCTTCATGTTCTCGTCGGCATCCACGTTCGCCAGCACGAAGGCGCCGGCATAGTCCTTCGCCAGGCGCTCGAGCAGCGGCGTCAGAACGCGGCAGGGCCCGCACCAGCCGGCGCCGATGTCCACCAGCACCGGGACCTGATGCGAACGCGCCACGACGCGCTCCTCGAAATCGGCTTCAGTGACGTCGCAGAGATAATCCATCCAGGAATGGTATCAGACGCAGCCGGTCGGCTTCGGCATGCCGGCGTAGCGCGCGCCCTGCTTGGCCGGGCCGTAGGGGAAGAGGTCGAACAGCCGCTTCTTGTCGGCCCATTCCTCGCCCAGGTCTTCCTTCAGCAGCTTCTGCATGACGCGCAGGTTGGGCGCCGTGCCGTTCTCCTGGTAGTAGGCACGGATCCAGTTGAGCAGCTTCCAGTGGTCCTCGGTGAGCTGCAGGTGGTCCTGCTGCGCGAGATGGCTGGCGATGTCCTCGGACCAGTCGTCGAGCTGGGCCAGATAGCCTTCGGCGTCGGTTTCGATCTCTTTGCCGTTGATGACGATCATGATGTTTTCTCTCTGTTGGGGTTGGGGATATTTTTTATACTTGACATTATTAGTCGGGAATTATTCAATGTCAAAACAATTTCCTGATACCCCCATCAAGAGGAGACCAACATGAGTAGCCCCGACATGCCGCAGAAGGCGCCCTACGCCGTGGAGGTGGAAGCCGGCAGGAAGTACTGGTGGTGCGCCTGCGGCAGGAGCAAAAGTCAGCCCTTCTGCGACGGCTCGCACAAGGGCACCGCCTTTGCGCCCGTCGAATTCACCGCGGAAAAAACGGAGAAGGTGTGGTTCTGCGGCTGCAAGCACAGCGCGAACAAGCCGCTCTGCGACGGCTCGCACAAGAAACTCTAGCTGTCACGGCATCCTGCCGCCGATGGCGCGCAGGAATTCGCTGCGCAACTGATCCGATTGCTCGAAGATGCCGGTGAAGGCCTGCGTCACCACGCGCTCGTCGCCGCGGCGGTCCTCGCCCAGCAGCAGGCACAATTGTTCCGCCTCGATCACGCAGGCGCCGCCGGCTGCCTTGCCGTGCGTCACCAGCGCCTCGGCGATGTCGCGCGTCATCCACTCCTGGTAGGTGAAGCGGTGGCCGATGGCATCCACCATGCGGGCGATGCGGCCGAAGCCGTGCAGGCGCCCGCCCGGCAGGTAGGCAACGTGCGCCACGCCGCGAAAGGGCACCAGGTGGTGCGGACACACGCCATGCACGGCGATGCCGCGCACCACCACCATGTCGCGGCGCGCATCCTCGAAGCCTTCGCCCAGCGCCTCGGCCGGATCCATGTCATAGCCGCCGAGCAGGCGCCGCTGCCAGAGCGTGCGCACCCGTTCCGCCGTGCGACCCATGTGTTTCATGTCCGGCGCAATGCCGCAGGCGGCGAGCAAATCGCTCACCGCCTGCTCGAAGGCGGCAGGATCGAAGGCGTTCTGGCGCGGAATGCCGATGCCCGCTGGAGCGGCGGCAGAAGTGTGGTCGGAGCAGTCGGCCATGGCGGCGATCCCTTCAATGTCGGCGCGGAAATCATACACACTTGGTGCCGGATTGTTGAACCCGAAAATTTCCCCGCCTGATCCACACATTGACTTTAGTCAAAATAAAACCGGATTTCCGCCACCGACACCGGCGAACCGGAGATAATGCCCGACGAAAATAACAAGAAGGTGGAAACTCAAAAAGCAGGATTGGCATCAACGATGACGGATCATGTGAAAATCGGCTCGGCCATTCTCAACCGGGAATACTTCTGGTCAGTCGATTGCGGGAAATGCACTGGAACGCCCGAGGTCTATTTCCGGGCGGATGAAGCCGGCCAGCGACAGCGGCTTTCGCCGAGGAAGGCCGCCGAAGGCACCGGCAGCCACGTGTTCGACCTGGCCAGCCCCGGCCTGTATTGCCTGAAGAACTTCTGCGGCGGCGGATTCCGTTTCGACGCCAAGGTCAATGTGACGGAGCACACCGTCGACATCCTCCATCTGCAAGGGACGGGGGAAGCCTGACCGCCGGACCCGGCCCCTTTAACGCAGCCGCACCACCAGCGGCGGGATGTCGACGCCGATCACGATGGCCGGTTGTGCATAGTAGGCACGGCGCTCGTAATAGACCGGCGGCGGCTGCCGGACGATGATCCGCTCGCGAATCACCTGGTGGCGAGGGTAATGGTGGTGAGAGTAGTAGTGCTTGGCATGCCCCCAGCCGTGACCGCGGTGCCCATCGTGCCTTCCACGATCATGCGCCAGGGCGCCCGTCGACGCCGCCAGGGCAAAGGCGCCAAGAACAGCAGTGAGCGTGGCACGAATCCTCGTTTTCATCAGAGTCTCCTTCCGTATTTTCATTTTCAGCACCGCCATGCTAGCCGGCCGGTCCGGCCGCTGCTGTAAGCAATTGCAATAGAATGTAACGTCCCTCCATTCGGGGTCCGCCTGCACAACGGCACCATCGAACCCATGGCCAAGCCATCCCACCTGCGCTCTTCCGATCTTCGCGGCATCGGCCGCATGACGATCGATGCCGTCGTCGGACTGACCGATCTGGTGGAGGCGATGCATCACAACATCGCCGTCAAGCCGGCCATCCTCGGCAAAATGCCTCCCGGCCGCACGCGGGGCATCACCGGATTCGTGTACCGGAGCATCCGCGGCGTGACGCGGCTGGTGGGCGGCGGACTCGATGCCGTGCTGGGAAGGCTGGTGCCCCTCTTCGGCGAAGAGACGTCCTCGCCCGAGCGCGAAGCGGTTCTGGCGATTCTGAATGGCGTTCTGGGCGATTACCTCGAAGCCAGCGGGAACCCGCTGGCCATCCGCATGTGCCTGCGCCGCGGCGGCCGCCCGCTGTCGCTGGAGAAGGCGGCCCTGTCCGCCATCCCGGATGCCGGCGGCAAATTGCTGATCCTGGCGCACGGATTGTGCATGAACGATCTGCAGTGGACGCGCCAGAGCCATGACCATGGCGCCGCACTGCAACGCGACCTGGGCTATACGCCCGTTTATCTGTACTACAACAGCGGCCGCCATATCTCCACCAACGGGCGAGAGTTCGCCGATTCGCTGGAGGCCCTGCTCGGCAACTGGCCGGTCCCGGTCGAGGAACTGGCAATCCTCGGCCACAGCATGGGCGGCCTGCTGGCGCGCAGCGCCTGGCATTACGGCACGGCGGCCGGCCACACCTGGCCGCGGCAGCTCAAAAAGCTCGTCTTCCTCGGCACGCCCCACCACGGCGCGCCGATGGAACGCGGCGGCAACTGGATCGACACCCTGCTCGGCGCCAGCCCCTATACCGCGCCCCTGTCCCGCCTGGGCAAGATCCGCAGCGCAGGCATCACGGACCTGCGCCACACCTTTCTGCTGGACGAGGACTGGCACGGCCGCGACCGCTTCGCCCGTTCCGCCATCCGCCACGCCGCCGTTCCCTTGCCGGAAGGCGTGCAGTGTTATGCGATTGCCGCCACGACCGGCAAACAGGCGGGCGACCTCAAGGACCGGCTGATCGGCGATGGACTGGTGCCGCTGGCGAGCGCATTAGGCTGCCATGCCGAGCACGACCGCAACCTGATGTTCCCGCAGGACAGGCAATGGATTGCCTGCGAAACGGGTCATCTGGACCTGCTCGGCAGCCTGGCGGTGTATGCGCGGATCAGGCAATGGCTGGCTCAAGAATCACCCGCCCTTGTCGTAAATTAAAGGGAGCCCCGCAGGTTAGGCGGGGTGCCGACCCCCGGAGGTACGATGAGTCCCGAACTGACGCTGGCCATACCCGTCGTTGATTATCAGCACGAAAAGATTCTTCATTTCATTGAAAGCCTGAAACATCGCGCCGCCACCCGGCCCGAAGTCATACAGGCCATCGACGATTACACGGGACGTCATTTTGTCGTGGAGGAGGAGTTCATGCTCGCCCATGGTTATCCGGATTTCCAGCGGCACAAGGCCGAGCACGAATTTCTCAAAGGCAAGATCGGCGGGCTGCTCGACGCGATGGGCAAGGACGAAATCGCGGGCAGCAAGGCGATCGCCGAGTACATGGAAGCCTGGCTGCTGCAGCATATCCGGACCGCGGACCGGCCGATGGCCGAATTCCTCAAGCAGCGCGGGATCGCACCGCCCGCCTGATCGGCGCGCCCTCCGGTCGGGGCGGCCGGCCGCAGCCTCTCCTCCGCCTGCTACTTGCCGAAGAGGCCCTTGACCGCCTTGCCGACGCCCTCGGCCACGCCGCCGGCCGCCTGGCCGATGGCGCCGGCGCCCTTGGCCAGCCCTTCGACGCTGACGCCCAGCACGTTGCCGAACGAGGCGGTGATCTGCTTCGAGAAGCCCTCGTTCAGCTTGAAGTTCGGGTCGTCGAGCTTGCCGTCGAGCGTGAACTTGATGGTGATCCGGTCGTTCTTGTCCTTCATCATGCCGACCACCGCGGCGCGCGGCATACCCATGAAGGTGCCGCCGGACTCGAGTTCCAGCCCGTTCAGCGTCAGCGTGCCGGGCGCGTGGAGATGGTTGGCCTTGACGGTGGGCTGCAGATCGAAATCGAGCGTCCCCTTCTTCACGCCGCCCTCGGTCGCTTTCAGCAGATAGGGCTGCAGGGCGATCAGGTCGACGCTGCGCATGCTGTTGCGCAGTTCGGAATCCTTGCTGGCGAACACCATCCAGCCGTCGATCAGCATCTTGCCGTCGCTCCTGACGCCCTTCAGCACGCCGTCGAGATGCACATTCGATCTGGCCTTGAGTTCCGGCAGCTGGAGGTCGGTGATTTTCACCTGCAGCTGCTCGAGGCGGATCTTGTGCGCCGGCCGCTTCACGGTGGCGTCGAAGAACTCGAGGACACCGTCCTTCAGCTCGATGGAGCCGATGCTTACCTCCGGCCCCTTGCCGGCCTCCTTCTTGTCTTCCTTCTTCTCCAGCAGGCTCGGCACGACGCGCAGCTTGCCGTCGGTGCTGCGCAGCGCGGAGACATAGCCGCCTTCGACGACGATGCTGGAAATGCCCACCCTCGCCGAAAGCAGGACGAGCAGGTCGGGCGCGATGCGGATGCGCTCGGCGCGCAGCGTGTCGGGTGCCGGCCAGCCCGCGGGCGCCTTGATGCGCAGCTTGTGCACCTCGACGGCAGTCAGACCGAGGCGGATCTCGCCAACCTCGCTCTCGGGTCCAAGCGCTTCCTCCACCTTGCCCTTCAGCGCCTTGGCGCCGAAGTACAGCCCCGCGGCAAACAGGACAACCAGGCTGATGAGAACGGCGAGGCCGACAACCAGCCAGCGCTGCGATTTCGATGCGGCCATGATGGGCTCCTTTGGCGAATCAAGTGACCGATTGAATTTTAGCCCCCGATTGCCGCTGCGGCAGGACCGGCGTCCGCCCCTTCACTGCCGGCGCGGCAGCTGTCGCGCGCCATGCTCCTGCATCAGGGCATCGATCCGCTCGGCCACCTGCTTCGACGGCGAAGCATAAGCGAAGCGGACGACGGCGCGCCCGTCCGGGCCAAGCAGGATCATGCCGGCGGAGTGGTCCACGGTATAGCTTCCGGGCGGTGCCGCGGGATCGCGCACCTTCTCGTAGCGCACCCTGAACTCGGTGGCGGCGCGGCGCGTCAGATCCTCCGATCCCCGCAGACCGAGAATGCGCGGGTCGAAGGCGGAGGTGTACTCGCGCATCACCTGGGCACTGTCGCGCTCCGGATCGACGGTGATGAAGATCGGCTGCAGCTGCGACGCCTTGTCGCCGAGGTGCTTGAGCACCTCCTTCATTTCCAGCAGCGTCGTCGGGCAGACGTCCGGGCAGGAGGTGTAGCCGAAGGCGATCAACTGGAAACGGCCGAGGAAATCCTCGTTGGTCACCGCCCGGCCGTTCGGGTCCTGCAGCAGGTAGCGCGGCACGACGGCGTTCGGCATCGACTCCCCCGCGTTGTGCCCCTGCGGCACCTGGCCGGGCGCCGGAAGCACTTTTTTGAGGCGTTGCGTGATTTCCTCGAGCCGCAGCGACAGCTCGGCAGGGGCCAGGCAGGGTTTGCCCCGATTGTGGCTTGCGAAGGCCTCGTTGGTGCCCTCCTCGTAGGCCTCGCCATAGGCGCGCGTCTTCGGCGCGTGGTTGAGCATGAGCACGCGCACCCAGGCGGCGGTGTCCTTCTGGCCGCAAGCGAGCGTCTGGCCGTTGAGCCGGCCCAGGTCGCGCACGGCGGCGAGACCGGCCTCGTCGGAGGCCCATGCCATGGCGGAAAAAGTCAGTCCGCACAGTACGGCGAGCAGTTTGTCGCGCATGTCAGCCTTTCAAGGGTTTGTAGCGCAGGCGCTTCGGTTTGGCGCCCTCTTCGCCCAGGCGCTTGACCTTGTCGGCCTCGTACTCGTGGTAGTTGCCGTTGAAGAAGGTCCACTGCGACTCGCCCTCGCAGGCCAGGATGTGGGTGGCGATGCGGTCGAGGAACCAGCGGTCGTGCGAGATCACCAGCACGCAGCCGGCGAACTCGAGCAGGGCATCCTCCAGCGCGCGCAGGGTCTCGACGTCGAGGTCGTTCGACGGCTCGTCGAGCAGCAGCACGTTGCCGCCGGCGATCAGCGTCTTGGCCAGGTGCAGGCGGCCGCGCTCGCCGCCGGAGAGGTTGCCGACGATCTTCTGCTGGTCGGCGCCCTTGAAGTTGAAGCGGCCGATGTAGGCGCGCGAGGGCGTCTCGAACTTGCCGACGGTGAGGATGTCTGCGCCGCCGGAGATAGCCTCCCACACGCTCTTGTCGTTGGGCAGCGCATCGCGCGACTGATCCACCGAGACCAGCTTGACGGTCGGGCCGGTCACGATCTCGCCGGCATCCGGCTGCTCCTTGCCGCTGAGCATGCGGAACAGCGTCGACTTGCCGGCGCCGTTCGGGCCGATGATGCCGACGATGGCGCCGGGCGGGATCTGGAAGCTGAGGTTGTCGATGAGCAGGCGCTCGCCGTAGCCTTTCGAGACGCCCTTGAACTCGATGACCTTGTCGCCGAGGCGCTCGGCCACCGGGATGAAGATCTCCTGCGTCTCGTTGCGCTTCTGGTATTCCTGGCTCGACAGCTCGTCGAAGCGCGCCAGGCGCGCCTTGCTCTTCGCCTGGCGGCCCTTCGGGTTCTGCCGCACCCACTCGAGTTCCTTCTTGATCGCCTTCTGGCGCGCGGACTCGGAGGCCTCCTCCTGCTTGAGGCGCTCCTCCTTCTGCTCAAGCCAGGAACTGTAGTTGCCCTTCCAGGGAATGCCGTGGCCGCGGTCGAGCTCGAGGATCCATTCGGCGGCGTTGTCGAGGAAGTAGCGGTCGTGGGTCACCGCCACCACGGTGCCGGGGAAGCGCGTCAGGAACTGCTCCAGCCAGTCCACCGATTCGGCGTCGAGGTGGTTGGTCGGCTCGTCGAGCAGCAGCATGTCCGGCTTGGAGAGCAAGAGGCGGCACAGCGCGACGCGGCGCTTCTCGCCTCCGGAGAGATGGCCGATCTTCGCCTCCCAGGGCGGCAGGCGCAGGGCGTCGGCGGCGACTTCCAGCTGCTGCTCGGCGGTGTGGCCGTCGGAGGCGGCGATGATCGCCTCCAGGCGCGCCTGCTCGGCCGCCAGCGCGTCGAAATCGGCGTCCGGCTCGGCGTAGGCGGCGTACACGGCATCGAGCTTCTGCTGCGCCTCGAAGACCTCGCCGAGGCCTTCCTCGACGGACTGGCGCACCGTCTTTTCCGGATCGAGTTGCGGTTCCTGCGGCAGGTAGCCGATGGAGAGGTTCGGCATCGGCGTGGCTTCGCCCTCGATGTCCTTGTCCACCCCGGCCATGATTTTCAGCAGCGTCGACTTGCCCGAGCCGTTCAGGCCGAGCACGCCGATCTTGGCGCCGGGGAAGAAACTGAGCGAGATGTCCTTGAGGATGTGGCGCTTGGGCGGGACGATCTTGCCCACGCGGTTCATGGTGAAAACGTATTGGGCCATGCGCGATTGAACCTGCAATAGGGGAAAGCGGGAATTTTAACAGGCTCTCAGGAGAGCTCGAGCGTCAACAGGATCTGTCCCTCGGCCACGGCATCGCCCTCGGCGACGAACACTTCGACGACTTGTCCGGCATGCGGGCTGGGAATGTCCAGTGCCACCTTGCCGGTTTCCAGCGTCAGGATGTTGTCATCGAACCCGATTTTGTCGCCGGGCCTGACCAGGACCTCAAGAACCACGACGTCGCCACTGGCACAGGAACCGCAGGTTTCCCAGCAATCCGGGTATTTCGGCATGCGTACTTCGATCAATTCGCTCATGGGATGGCAGAACCACTTTCCGCCCAATAGGATAAGGCTCAAATATGTTCCGTGATTGGCACAATAAGAAAATTAATTGCTACCCATGGGAATATCCTTTAGATTTGCAGGGACAACAACAAGCTTCCATGCACAGTTCGTGCTCATGGGGGCGGGAACAGCGCTTACCAAAGCATCATTCACTAAGGAGGAAGCCGATGAAGTATCGCAAGATCGCGCTCGCCGTTTCGCTGCTGGGCCTCGCCAGTGCAGCGTACGCGGACAACCACACCCTCAGCCGCAACATGGCCTCGGCCTGTGCCAGCTGCCACGGCACCAACGGCAACAGCGTCGGCGGCATGGATCCCCTCGCCGGCATGCCGAAGGACGAAATGATCCGCAAGGTCAGGGATTTCCGTTCCGGCGCCAAGCCTGCAACCGTCATGCATCAACTGGCCAAGGGCTATACCGACCAGCAGATCGAGATGATCGCGAATTACTTCGCGGCGCAGAAATAAGGGGGGAGAACATGACACTGAACAGACGCGATTTCATCAAGGCCGCGGGCGCGACGGTCGCCTTCGGCTCGCTCTACGGCTGCGCCGGCGGCGGCAAGGGCTCCGGCCATGTCGTGGTGATCGGCGGCGGCTACGGCGGCGCCACCGTCGCCAAGTACATCCGCATGTGGTCGAACGGCGGCATCGACGTCACCCTGGTCGAACCGAACCCGGCTTTCGTCTCCTGCCCGATCTCCAACCTGGTGCTGGCCGGCGAGAAGACCATCGCCGACATCACCACCAGCTACGACGGCCTCAAGAAGCACGGCGTGAAGATCGTCCACGACACGGCCATCGGCATCGATCCGGCCAAGCGCGTGGTCACCCTGTCCAGGAGCGGTACGCTGAGCTATGACCGCGTGGTGGTGTCCCCCGGCATCGATTTCATGTGGGAGAGCGTGCCCGGCCTGACGCCGGCGCTGTCCGACGGCAAGATCCTTCACGCCTGGAAGGCCGGCCCGCAGACCGTGGCGCTGCGCAAGCAGCTCGAGTCGATGCCCGACGGCGGCGTCTATGCCCTGTGCATCCCGAAGGCCCCCTACCGCTGCCCGCCCGGACCCTACGAGCGCGCCTCGATGATCGCCCACTATTTCAAGACGAAAAAACCGAAGTCCAAGGTGCTGATCCTCGACGCCAACGCCGACGTCACCTCGAAGGGCCCGCTCTTCAAGAAGGCTTGGGCGGACCTCTACGGCGGCATACTCGAATATCGCGGCAACCACGGCATCACCAAGCTGGACGCCGCCAGCCAGACCGTCGAGTTCGAGTTCGGCGACAAGGTCAAAGCGAACGTGCTCAACATCGTCCCCGCGCAGAAGGCCGGCCTCATCGCCAGCGCCGCCGGCCTGACCAACGTGGGCGGCCGCTGGTGCGGCGTCGACTGGAAGACGCTCGAGTCGACCGCGCACAAGAACGTCCATGTGCTCGGCGACTCGACGGCGGCCACGGCCGGCATGCCGAAGTCGGGACACATGACGACGCAGCACGCCAAGGTTGCGGCTGGCGCCATCGTCGCCCTGATGTCGGGCGAGCAGGCCCCCGAGCCCATGGTTATCGCCAACACCTGCTACAGCTTCGTTTCGGCGAAGGAGGTGATCCACGTCGCCCATCCCTACGTCTATAACGGCAAGGAGTTCGCCGTGCCGAAGGGTGCCGGCGGCGTCTCCGCCGCGCGCAACGAGTTGGAGGCGAAGTACGCGATGGCCTGGGCCAAGAACATCTGGGCCGATTCGCTGCTGTAATAGTCAGTCTGCAAGACACGGCGGCGCGTCCGGCTAGGCACGCCGCCGTTTTTTTCACCCCGGCGGACATGAAGTGAGGGAGAGCACATGAAAAGGCACATACTGCTGGCGAGCCTCCTGGTCGTCGCCTTGTCCTGGCTTCCGGCCCGGGCACAGGAGAGAGCCTACCTGCTCGGCGTCATCAGCTACGGCGAGAGCGCCCAGATGATCGCCTCGGAATACGAAGGACTGACGGTCTACCTCAGCAAGGTGCTCAAGCGCCCCGTGCGCGTCGAGGGCGCGCGCGACTTCACCACCATCGGCGAGCGCGCCAAGGCCAAGCGCTACCACATGATCTTCGCTGCGCCTTCGGCCATCCTCGAGGCGAACAAGTCGGCTGGCTACCTCCCGGTCGCCAAAGTGCCCGGCCTGCTCTCGGTCGCCTTCATGGCGCCGGGAAGAACCAACATCGCCTTCCCCGAGGACATGAAGGGCAAGCGCATCGGCTTCACCGGCAAGGACGCCATGATCACCAAGCTGGCCTTCGCCGAACTGCAGGCGCTCGGCATCAAGGACCCGGAAAAGTATTTCAGCAGCATCGCCTACTACAACGACGCCGACGGCGTGCTGGCCGGCATGCAGATGAACCTGATCGACATCGGCGTTGCGAACTCGGGCCTGTTCAACGTGTGGACCAACAAGGGGGAGAACATGAACCTGATCCACAGCGGGAAGGGCGTACCGCACCTCACCTTCGCCGTGCGCGGCGACCTGCCCGAAGCGGAGAGGCGGACGATCACCGACGCCCTCCTCAAGTCGACGCAGGACAAGGACGCCCAGGAGTTCCTTCGCTTCAGCAGCTTCCCCGGCTTCGAGTCCGCCAAGCTCTCGGATTACGACGAACTGGCGAAAATGCTGAACATCAAATAGCCATCGTCTGAAAACGAAACGGCGGCGGGAGCAGGACTCCCGCCGCCGTTTCCATTTCTGCCGGCCGGGTTACATGCCGCTGAGATACAGCGAAACGGCCTTGACTTCCAGTTCGGTGAGCTTCGACGCGATGGCATGCATGACGGCGTTGTCGTTGGTGCGCTCGCGCTTGTTGAACTCCTTCAGTTGTCCTTCCAGGTAGGCGGCATGCTGGCCGGCCAGGCGCGGCAGCTGCACTGTGCCGTCGCCCTTCGGCCCGTGGCAGCTGGCGCAGGCGGCCACGCCCGAGAAGGGGTTGCCCTTGTGGTAGATGTAGCGGCCGACGGCACCGAAGTCCTCGTCACGGACGGTGTAGGACTTGGGCTTCTTGTCGCCGAAGAACACGCCGAGCGCCTTCATCTCGTCTTCGGTCAGTTCGGCGGCCTGGTCGTTCATGGTGCCCTTGCGCCGGCCGTTCTTGAAGTCGGCAAGCTGCTTGGCGATGTATTCGGGATGCTGGCCGGCCAGGCGCGGGAAAATCGGGCTGGCGCTCTCGCCTTCCGCGCCGTGGCACAGCGAGCAGCGGCCATTGACGATCTCCTGCGCACGCTTGAGGTCCACGTTCGCCGCCGGCGCCTTGGCCGCCTGCGGCTGGGATTTGGCTGTCTGGGCAAATGCGGCCGGCGTCAGCAGTACAAGCGCGAGGGCGGCTGCGAATAAGGTCTTGTTCACGTCGAACTCCGGAATCGTTGAAACCTCAAGATGCTAGCAGAGGGTCGGGCGGCCGTGGATAAAACCGCATTAGGCCCACATAAGGGCCTTAATGCTTGCCGGTGCTGCCGAAACCGCCCTCGCCGCGATGGGTTTCCTCGAACGCATCGACGATGTTGAACGCCACCTGCAGCACCGGCACGACGATCATCTGCGCCAGACGGTCCATCGGATTGATGGTGAAGGTCTCGCGGCCGCGATTCCAGGTGGAGACGAAGATCTCGCCCTGGTAGTCGGAATCGATCAGGCCGGTGAGGTTGCCCAGCACGATGCCGTGCTTGTGGCCCAGCCCCGAGCGCGGCAGGATCAGTGCCGCCAGGCCCGGGTCGGCCAGGTGGATGGCGATGCCCGAGGGAATCAGCCGGGTGTCGCCCGGATGCAGCTTGACCGGCGCCTCGACGCAGGCGCGCAGGTCGAGGCCGGCGGAACCCGGCGTGGCGTAATGGGGCGGGTTGTCCTTCAGCCGCGGATCGAGGATCCGCACGTCGATGCGATGCATGGTTGCCTTACTCTCCGCCGTTGCCGGCGAGCATGGCGCCGATGTGGGCGACGATGCCGCGGGCGATTTCGATCTTCGGCGCGGGACCCAGCGGATGCCGGCCCTGCTCGTCGAACAGGACCACCGCGTTGCTGTCGCCGCCGAGGCCGTCCTTCACCAGGTTGCCGACCACCAGGGCCAGCTTCTTTTTCTGCCGCTTGCCCTCGGCGTACTTCTCCAGGTCGCGGCTCTCCGCGGCAAAGCCGACGCAGAACGGCGCCTTCGGGCGCGCCGCCACCTCGGCCAGGATGTCCGGGTTGGGCGCCAGCGTGATCTGCAACGGCTTGTCTTGCTTCTTGATCTTCTCCTGCACCGGCTCGGCCGGCCGGTAGTCGGCCACCGCCGCCACGCCGATGAAGATGTCGCAGGCGGCGGCGCGCTGCATCACCGCCGCATGCATTTCCAGTGCGCTCGTCACGTCGACGCGGCTCACGCCGGCCGGCGTCGGCTGCGCCACCGGCCCGCACACCAGGGTGACTTCGGCGCCGGCGTCGCGCGCCGCGCGCGCCAGCGCGAAGCCCATCTTGCCGGAACTGAGGTTGGTCAGGCCGCGCACCGCGTCGAGCGCCTCGAAGGTCGGCCCGGCGGTGAGCAGGACGCGCCGGCCCGCCAGCACCTTGGGCTGGAAGAAGCCGACCACCGCATCGTGGATCTCCTCCGGCTCCAGCATGCGCCCCATGCCGGTCTCGCCGCAGGCCTGCGCACCCGAGGCCGGCCCAAGCACGACCACGCCGTCCTGCAGGAGCTGACTTTTGTTCCGCTGCGTGGCGGGGTTCTCCCACATCTGGCGGTTCATGGCCGGCGCCACGATCAAGGGGCAGTCGCGCGCCAGGCACAGCGTCGACAGCAGGTCGTCGGCGAGGCCGTGCGCCAGCTTGGCGAGGAAATCCGCAGAGGCCGGCGCGACGACGACGGCATCGGCCGCGCGCGACAATTCGATGTGCGCCATGTTGTCGGGCATGCGCGCATCCCACTGGTCGCACCAGGCCAGCTTTCCGGTGAGCGCCTGAAAGGTCACCGGCGTGACGAACTGCGCGCCTGAGCGCGTCAGGACGGCGTGCACTTCCGCACCGTCCTTGACGAACAGCCGCGCCAGCTCCGCCGCCTTGTAGGCGGCAATGCCGCCGGTGACGCCGAGCACCAGCCGTTTTCCGTTCAGTTCAGCCATGACAATGAGATAGAATCGAAATTCCGACGAACGATTCTACTGGATTGGCCCAAGCATGGCGATCACGGACTGGCCGGAAAGCGAACGCCCGCGCGAGCGGCTCCTGCGGCACGGCGCCGGCGCGCTCTCCGATGCCGAGCTGCTCGCCATCTTCCTGCGCGTCGGCGTGAAGGGCGCCAGCGCCGTCGACCTCGCCCGCACGCTGCTCGGCCATTTCGGCAGCCTCAACCGCCTGTTCGCCGCCTCCGCGCAGGAGTTCTCGACCATCCCCGGCATGGGCAGCGCCAAGTACGCCCAGCTGCAGGCGGTGCTGGAACTGGCGCGCCGCGCCCTGCGCGAAGAGATTGCCGCCGGCGACGCGCTCTCCTCGCCGCGCGCCGTACGCGACTGGCTGCGCCTGACGCTTGCCGCGTTGCCGCACGAGGTGTTCATGGTGCTCCTGCTGGATGCACAGAACCGTCTGGTCGCCGCCGAGGAACTCTTCCGCGGCACGCTGACGCAGACCAGCGTGCATCCGCGCGAGGTGGTCAAGCTGGCCCTGTCGCACAACGCCGCCGGCGCCATCCTCGCCCACAACCATCCCTCCGGCGTCGCCGAGCCGAGCCGCGCCGACGAGGCCCTCACCCAGGCGCTGAAGCAGGCCCTCGCCCTGGTCGACGTCAAGCTGCTCGACCACTTCATCGTCGCCGGCGCCGCCGAACCGCTCTCCTTCGCCGAGCGCGGATTGCTCTAAAGCCGGCCTCCCCCACGCCGTTAACCCGGATATCCAGGTTCGCGGCAAGGAGGAAACATGGATCGTCAAACCCCGAGCAAGCAGGCGCCGGTCCTGCCGGAGCCGCGGTCTAAACAGGAAGTAGCGGCAACGATTCTGCTCATGGTCGGCCTTTGCGCTCCGCTGGTCTGGTATGTCGGCCGGCTGATCGCCCGCCATGGCCTTGCCGCCAGCCTCGCCGACCTTCCACCCCAGGAACTTCTGGCCGCCTTCTGCCTGCTGGCCCTGCCTTTCGTCGCGCTCAGGCTGTTGCGCGTACGCTGGCAGGCCGAACGATAGCGCTCACTTCGCCAGCAGGGCAGCGCCGCTGCAGAGCAGCAGGAGGCTGATGCCGCGGCGAAAGGCCTCCTGGCCGATCGAGGCATGCACCTTGCCCCCGAGATAGATGCCTGCCAACATCACCGGCAGCGCCATCGCCAGCATCTTGAGAAACTCCAGTGTCAATATCCCCGTCAGGAAATAGCCCGCCAGACGGTTTGCGCCGTCGAGCAGGAAGATGGCGGCGAAAGTGGCGCGGAACTGCGTCTTGTCCAGCTTCCGCATCTGCAGATAGGCCACGTAGAACGGTCCGCCGGTACCGAATGCCGTGCCGACCAGCCCGCCCAATCCGCCCGCCGACACCGCCCACCAGCGGCTGTGCGCGCCCTCGGGCGTCTTCCCCGACAGGGTGTACATGGCGTAGAAGATGATGAAGACGGCCAGGGCCTTCAGCAGCAGCCGCGTATCGACCGTTTGCAGCAGGTAGAGGGCCGCCGCAACGCCCAGCACGGCAAACGGCAGGATGGGCCAGATCTCGGCCCAGCAGATCGCCTGCCGGTCCCGGATGCCCTGGCTGGCGGAGGCCAGGTAGTCCAATGCCACCACCAGCGGGACCGCCACCGGCAGGGGAAACCACATCAGGAGCAGCGGGATGGCAATGAGCCCGGAACCGAAGCCGGCGACGCCGCGCACGAAATAGGCCGCCGAGAGCACGGCAAACGCGTAGGCATACTGGGCCGTCCCCAATGTTTCCATCCCCTCCCCCTTGCGGCAGTTTTTTGTACGTCCCGACGGACGCGCCGAACTTATGACGGGATTCTAGCGCGGCTTCGCCGCTCCTGAAAGCCTGTCGCCTCCCGCTCAGGCGGCCTCCCACCCCCGCCTGTCGGAGGGGGAAATCCCAGAAGAAACATCGAGTTGATTTTCCCGGAAAGGATCGCGTATAATGCGCGGCTTTGCTAAATCCGAATTCTGGAGCACAACATGGCCCGCGTTTGCCAAGTGACCGGTAAGGCACCGATGGTGGGAAATCACGTTTCCCATGCCAACAACAAGACCAAGCGCCGCTTTCTGCCCAACCTGCAGAACCGCCGCTTCTGGGTCGAGTCCGAAAACCGCTGGGTGAGCCTGCGCGTATCCAACGCCGGCCTGCGCACCATCGACAAGAAGGGCATCGACGTCGTCCTGGCCGAGCTGCGCGCCAAGGGCACCATCTAAGGAGATACGACATGCCCCGCGAGAAGATCAAGCTGGAAAGCACGGCCGGCACCGGCCACTTCTACACGACGACCAAGAACAAGCGCACCATGCCCGAAAAGCTGGAGATCAAGAAGTTCGATCCCAAGGCGCGCAAGCACGTCACGTACAAGGAAACCAAGCTGAAGTAGGCCTGGCCCGATTCAACAAAAAACCCGCCGCTCGGCGGGTTTTTTGTTGCCTGCGCCGGCGCAGCCTAGACCTAGATGGTGTAGCGGCGCAAGCGCAGGGAAAATTCCTCGAGCTGGCGGACGCCGGAGTCCTCGGCGCGACGGCACCAGTCCTGCAGTCGGGCGAGCAGTTCCTCGCGCGTGGCGGTCGAGCGCTGCCAGAGCGCGACGAGCTCGCGCCGCATCTCGACCCCCAACGACAGGCGGCGGCTGTGCTCGAGCGCCGCCGCGCAGCGCTGCCTTTCCGATTCGGGCAACTCCTCGGCATCGCGCACCAGCGCGCGCTTGAGCGCCCTGAGCGAAGCCGCATCCAGCGAGGGCTTCAGCTGCTTCGCCTCCTCGCGGTAGATCTGCCGCAGCGACTTCAGATACTTGGCCATGACGTCGTAGCGATGCGTGACGACCGCCTGCAGGGTGTCGAGGTCGACGGCCGGACGCGCCGCAGCCAGGCGCGGCGTCGGCGCAACCTTCTTCACCTTGGCCTGGCCAAGCATCTCCAGCAGGCGGATGTAGAGCCAGCCGATGTCGAATTCGTACCACTTGTTCGACAGCCGTGCCGAGGTGGCATAGGCATGGTGGTTGTTGTGCAGTTCCTCGCCGCCGATGAGGATGCCCCAGGGCAGGAGGTTGGTGCTGGCATCGGCACAGGCGAAGTTGCGGTAGCCGACGAAATGGCCGATGCCGTTGATGACGCCGGCGGCCCAGAACGGGATCCAGAGCATCTGCACGCCCCAGATCAGCGCCCCCGGTACCAGCCCGAACAGGGCGAGATCGATGGCCAGCATCAGCAGGATGCCGAGCTTCTGCCCCGGCGTATAGAGATGCCGTTCCAGCCAGTCGTCCGGCGTGCCGTGGCCATAGCGCTCCATCGTCTCCCGGTTGTGCGACTCCTTCACATAGAGGAAGACGCCGCCCCACAGCACGCGGTTCAGTCCCAGCACCTGCGGGCTGTGCGGGTCGTCCGCCGTCTCGCATTTGGCGTGGTGCTTGCGGTGGATGGCGGCCCATTCCTTCGTCACCATGCCGGTGGTCAGCCACAGCCAGAAACGGAAGAAGTGGCTCGGCACCGGCCCGAGGTCGAGTGCGCGGTGCGCCTGGTGGCGGTGCAGATAGATGGTCACGCCGGCAATGGTGACGTGCGTGAGCGCCAGTGCGACGAGGGCATGGCCCCACCAGGGAAGATTGAAAATGCCTGAAAGCATCGGTAAGCCCGGAAATGCTGGAAAACCCGGGTATTACTTTACACCTTAACCTTCCCGTCAATCGGACAGAATGGCTTCGGCGTAGGGCAGGGCCTCGGCGCGATGGCGCTTCCAGTTGCCGAGGTAGGCGCGCAGCACCGGCGGATTGTGGCGCAGGATCAACACGTTCTCCGCATTGCGCGTCCGTGCCGACCAGGTGAAGTTGTAGGAACCGGTGATGACCGCACCACCGGCCTCGGCCGCATCGACCAGGATGACCTTGTTGTGCGCGGCGGCATAGCGCACCTCGAGCGCAACGGGGATGCCGGCCTCGACCAGTCGCGGAATCTGGCTGTTCTCCCCCCGTGCCGTCTGCTCACGGTCGGCCAGCACCTCGACGTGGACGCCGCGCGCCCTGGCCTCGATCAGCGCGGCGGCCAATGAACGGCTGGTGAACAGGTATGCCTGCACGTGGATGCTATGGCGTGCCCCGCGCAGCACGCGCAGGATGGCCGCCTCGATGTCGTCGTGCGGGGCGAACAGCACCTCGGCCGTGCCGTGCGCGGCAGGCGAGGCGGCCGGGCGCGGATCGAAGGCCCGGGCCGGCTGCACCAGCAGGAAAGTCAGTCCCGCCAGGACGGCGACAAAACCGACGTTCCGCCACGTCCCGCGGGGCCTTGCGCCTCCTTCGGTCATTGGCGCACCGCCCGCAGCGCCTCGATCAGCTGATCGACGTCCGCGCGGTCGTTATAGAGGGCGAAGGAGGCGCGCGCCGTGCCCTCGACGCCGAAGCGGCGCATCGCCGGCAGCGCGCAATGGTGGCCGCTCCTCACCGCCACGCCGTGGCGGTCGAGCGCCGCGCCGACCTCCTGCGCCGCAAAGCCGTCGATGACGAAGGACAGGATGGCGCCCTTCTCCCGCGCCGTACCGATGACGCGCAACCCGTCGATTTCGCCGACGCGCGCCGTGGCATAGTCGAGCAGCGCCTGCTCGTGCGCGCCGATGGCCTCCATGCCGATGCGGTCCACATAGTCCAGCGCCGCGGCCAGCCCCACTGCGCCTTCCACGTTCGGCGTGCCGGCCTCGTACTTGCGCGGCGCCGCCTCGTAGGTCGTGCGCTCGAAGGTCACGTCGCGGATCATGTGGCCGCCACCCTGGTACGGCGGCAGCTTCGCCAGCCACTCCGCCTTGCCGTAGAGCACGCCGATGCCCATCGGCGCATAGAGCTTGTGGCCGGAGAAGGCGTAGAAGTCGCAGCCGATGTCCCGCACATCCACGGCGGCGTGGGCAATCGCCTGGGCGCCATCCAGCAGCACCGGCACGCCGGCGGCGTGGGCCCGCGCGACGATGCGCCGTACCGGCGTCACCGTGCCCAGCGCATTCGAGACATGCGTCACCGCCACCAGGCGGGTGCGCGGCCCGATCAGCTGCTCGTAGGCGCCGAGGTCGAATTCGCCGTCGTCGTCGATCGGCACGACGCGCAGCCCGGCACCGGCCTGCTCGCAGGCGATCTGCCAGGGCACGAGGTTGGAATGATGCTCCATCGCCGAGACGATGACCTCGTCGCCTGCGCGCAGGAAGGCGCGGCCGAACGTGGCGGCGACCAGGTTGATGGCCTCGGTGGTGCCGCGCACGAAGACGATCTCGTCGGCCCGCTCGGCATTGACGAAACGCCGCACCCGCTCACGCGCCGCCTCGTAGAGGTCGGTGGCGCGGTCGCTGAGGAAATGCACGCCGCGGTGGGTATTGGCGTTGTCTTCCAGGTAATAGCGGCGCAGCGCCTCGATCACCTCCGCCGGTTTCTGCGTCGTGGCGGCGCTGTCGAGGTAGGCGAGGCGCCGGCCGCGCACCGGGCGGGCGAGCAGCGGGAAATCGTTTCGCAGCCGGGAAAAGTCAGTCCCCGTCATGCGGCGCCGGCGGGGCGAATGCTGATGACCTGCGGATCGCGCGCATGGTTAATGAGGATGGCACGCACCCGCTCCTGCCAGAGGCGGCCGAACTCGCGTTGCATCTCCTCGCTGGCGCGGCCGGTGATGCAGGCGCCCATCAGCTCGCCCATGTGCGGCACGCCCGGCACGTGCTCCAAGTGCGCCGCGACATCCACCGCCGCGCCGTTGTCCTTGCGCGTGAAGCGGATCTCCTCGCTCACCGCGGCATTGAAGAACAGCAGGTTGCGCCGGTCGTAGCGGCCGGCCAGCCCCTTGAAGCCGGTGTCGTGCGTCGCCCCGGTGACCAGGGTGACGATGTTGGCGATGACGCCGGTGACGCCGCTGGTGCTGTCGTGGCGGAAATCGACGCGGATGGCGCCGCGTTCGGGCAGGTCCTTCGGATAGAGCGCCTCCAGCGCCCGGATCGTCATCAGCCAGGCGGAGGCCACGGTGGGACAGGAATGCCCGGCCGCCTTGACGGCGTCGATATAACGGTATTCGAAGATGCCGCCCTCCGCCGCGCCGAGAAACCTGGCGAGCGGATCGTAGACCGTGATGCTCGGGACCTGATCGAAGAAATCGGGGTATCTCATGGCTTCTCCTCAACTTGATTGCGTTCCAGCACTGCTGCAAAGAACCCGTCCGTCCCGTGCGTGTGCGGCGCCAGGCGCAGCGTCTCGCCGCAGGCCAGGGCGATGCCCTGCTTCTCCAGGATATCCTGCGCGGACACCTGCCTGAAGTCCGGATGCGCGGCGAGGAAGCCGGCGACGATGGCTTCGTTCTCCTCGGGCAGGATGCTGCAGGTGGCGTAGACAAGCCGCCCGCCTTTTTTCACCAGGCGCGAGGCGCCCTTGAGGATGTCGTGCTGCTTGCGCGACAGTTCGGCCACGCCCTCCGGCGTCTGCCGCCACTTGAGGTCGGGGTTGCGGCGCAGCGTGCCGAGGCCGCTGCAGGGGGCATCGACCAGCACGCGGTCGAGCTTGCCGGCGAGACGCTTGATGCGGATGTCGTTCTCGTTGGCGATCGTCACCGGGTGCACATTGGAGAGGCCGGCGCGCGCCATGCGGTCCTTCAGCCGCGCCAGGCGCTTGTCGGAGACGTCGAAGGCATAGAGCCGGCCGGTCGAACGCATCAGCGCACCCAGCAGCAGGGTCTTGCCGCCGGCGCCGGCGCAGAAGTCGGCGACCATCTCGCCGCGCTTCGGCGCGAGCAGGATGCCGAGCAGCTGGCTGCCCTCGTCCTGCACCTCGATGGAGCCGTCGAGGTAGAGCGGGTGCTTCTGCAGCGCCGGCTTGGCCTTGAGGCGGATGCACAGGGGCGACAGCCTCCCCGCTTCGGCGGCGATGCCCTCCCCGGCGAGGCGCGCCAGCACGGCGTCGCGCCCGGCCTTGAGCGGGTTCACCCGCAGGTCGAGCGGTGCGGCCTGGTTGAGGCCCTGCGCCAGTGTGAGCAGCGCGTCCGCTTCCATGTGGGACAGCAGGCGCTCGGCCAGCCAGTCGGGGAAGTCGGCCTGTTCGGCGAGGCTGAGTTCGCCCGCCTGGCGACCCTTCAGTTCGGCCACCCACTTCAGTTCCTTCTCGCTGATGGCGCCTTCGAGCTGCCGCTGGCTGACGCCCGACAGGCGCGTCAGCGCCGCCAGCACCAGCCGGCGCGGATTCGCCTCGGCGCCGAGCAGGTGTTCCAGCAGGCGCCGGCGCCGCAGCACGGCGTAGGCCGTCTCGGCGATGAAGCCGCGGTCGTTCTGGCCGAGCAGGCGGTTATCGCGGAAGAATTTCGACAGCACGGCATCGGCCGGATGCTCTAACTTCAGGAGCAGGTTGAGTGCCGTCGTCGCCGCGTCGATGAGTTTCGCCGTAATGCGCATACTGACTTTCTATTTCTCCTGTGCGGCGAGCCGCGCGCCGTCGATTTCCAGTTCGACCGCGTTCTGGTCGAACACCTCGCCCTTGCGGTCGATGAAGCGGATGCGCACCGGCAGGTTGCGGTAATCCGACGCCAGCCACAGTTCCATGGCCTGTTCCCCCGGCACCGCCGGCGTCTTGACATGCCAGGTGCGCAGCTCTCCGAACGGCGTGGCGAGCGTCTCGTCGCCGACCGCCTCGTAAGCATAGCGGCCGTAATTCTTGCCGGTGGCGATCATCATCTCGAGGCGCGCCGCCGCACCGGCCAGGCCCATCTGGTAGATCTGCGAAAGGATGTCCTGCGCGCCCGGCGTGAGCGCCACCTCGCGCCGCAGCTGGCCACCGACGGTCAGCGCCGCCTTGCCGCTGCCCCAGTCGAAGCGCACGCCCTCTGCCGGCTTGCCCTTGCGCTCGACCTCGAAGATTTGCGGCACCAGTCCCTCGGGCCCGACCGCGCCTTCGCTCGACTGCACGATGCGCACCTCCCGGAACAGCGCGACGAGCCCCGTCGTTTCCGTCACCGTCCGCAAGGCGTAGCGTCCGTCGTCATAGCGCCAGGTGTGCGTCGATTCGCCGATCAGCATGCCCTGATCGCCCTCGCCGCGCGTGACGACGAAGCGGATGCGGCCCTTGCGCGGCCAGTCGATCTCGGCCTTGGCCGGAGCGGCCGCAGCGGCAGGCGCCGGCTCGGGAGTTGGTGCGGATGCAGGCGCCTCGGCTGCCGCCGGGGCCGGCATGTGTTCCGCTGGCGCCGGCTGCGGCAGACGCGGCCGGGGTTCGGCCTTCGGCTTCGGCGCCGGCCTGGACGGCGGCGCCACCGGCGCCGGCTCGAGCCGCGCCGCCGGCTTGGGCGCCAGGCGCGCCTCCAGCACGCCGTTCGCCTCGGGCTCGTCGAGGAAAGGCAGGCGCCAGCCCGCGCTGCTCACCGCCAGCACATGCACCAGCAGCGAGAGCAGCAATGCGGCCAGGAGGCGACGATCAATGTGCATCCGGCAGTGGCGACAGCAGGGCACCGCCGGCCGTGCGCTCCCCGGCGAGGCGCACGCGGCCGTCCGCGCCGAGGCTCAGGCGCCCCTCGACGAACCAGCGCACCGCCTGCGGGTAGGCGACGTGCTCCTGGGCCAGCACGCGCGCGGCGAGCGCGTCCTCGCTGTCGTCGGGGCTCACCGGCACGGCCGCCTGGATGATGACGGGTCCGTTGTCGAGCGCCGGCGTGACGAAGTGCACCGTGCAGCCGTGCACGCGGCAGCCGGCTTCCAGCGCGCGCCGGTGCGTGTGCAGGCCGGGAAAGGCCGGCAGCAGCGAGGGGTGGATGTTCATCAGGCGGCCCTCGTAGCGCCGCACGAAATCCTCGCCGAGGATGCGCATGAAGCCGGCCAGGACGACGAGGTCCGGCGCGTGGCGGTCGATCTCGGCGGCGAGCGCGGCGTCGAACAGCTCGCGCGAGGCGTGTTCGGCATGGGCCACCACGGCGGTATGGATGCCATGGGCGCGGGCGGTCTCGAGGCCCTTGGCGTCGGCCTTGTTGCTGATGACCGCGGCGATGCGGCAGGGCAACTTCGCGTCGAGCATGGCTTCCATGTTGCTGCCGCGGCCGGAGATGAGGATGACGATGCTCTTCATGGTCAGAATTTGACGGGGAGAAAGATCGCGCTGGCGAGGTTCTGGAACACTTTCGCCACGATGCGGTTGGTCTTGTCGGCGACGATCTTCGAGAGCAGGTCGAGGCTGCCGATGACCTTGCCGAACTCGCGCTCGAAGGAGAGGTTCCTCACCGGGCCGGCGCCTTCGTTGGAGAGCAGGTAGGGCTCGCCGCCCGGCGTCGCCGCGTTGGAGAGCTTCCACACGGCGATCTCGACGTTGCGCGCCGCGTTGAACAGCGCCTGCGGATCGAGGTCGTCGAGGAGGAACAGTTCCGTCTTGTCGTTGAAGGCGGTCTGCACCATGCCGCCGAGGCCGGCGATGAAGGCCAGCACGCGGTCGCCGGCGAAGTCCTCGCGGAAGGCGAGGTGGATGGCGTCGGTGCCGCGCCTGTTCTCCAACTCCTTGAACGCCCAGCCATGGTTGGCCTCGAAGATGCGCGCCACCGCCGCCTCGAGGCTGGGCTGGCCGCCCTTCCTCCACTCGCGCGGATTGCGCCGGTAGAGCTTCTCGGCGAGGAGCTTCAAGCTGGCGAACACCTCGCGCTGGTGCGCCTCGGCGACGCGGTCGATGTCGGACTTGGCGATCTGGTTCGGATCGAAGCCGGAAACCGGCTTGCGCGGGGTCGTTCCCGTGGTCACGCAGCCCGCCAACAAGGGCAGGAAAATCAACGGGATAAGCCGAGAAATCATGCGACATCATAGCGCAAAGGCCTTGTGCCGCGCCAAGCCCCTGTCGGCAAAGGGCTAATGGGGGGCGCGGCGGTGCTTGAGCCAGGCGATCGCCGCCGGCAGCATCGACACGACGATGATGGCGAGGATCACCAGGCTGAGGTTGTTCTGGATGACCGGCAGGTTGCCGAACAGGTAGCCGGCGACGGAGAGCGAGCCGACCCACAGCACGGCGCCGCCGATGTTGTAGGCCTGGAAGCGCACGTAGGTCATGGCGCCGATGCCGGCGACAAAGGGGGCGAAGGTGCGCAGGATCGGGATGAAGCGCGTGATCACCAGGGTCTTGCCGCCATGCTGCTCGTAGAAGACGTGGGTCTTCATCAGCGCCGCCTTGTTGAAGAAACGCGAGTTTTCCCAGTGGAAGACCTTCGGGCCGAGATAGCGGCCGATCGAGTAGTTCACGCTGTTGCCGAGGATGGCGGCGGCGATGAGCGTGGCGTTGAGTACCCACAGGTCCATGCTGCCCGCCCCGCACAGCGCGCCGGCGACGAAGAGCAGCGAGTCGCCCGGCAGGAAGGGCGTGACGACGAAGCCGGTCTCGGCAAAGACGATCAGGAAGAGGATGGCGTACACCCAGGTGCCATACTGGGCGAGCAAGGCAGCGAGGTGCTTGTCGAGGTGGACGGCGATGTCCCAGGCGAGTGCGAGGTATTCCATGGTTTCTGAAGGCGAAAAAGCCCGCAGAGTATAATTCATCCCGCTCCCATGCCCGCCATCAAGCCGCTTCCCGACCTCCTCATCAGCCAGATCGCCGCCGGCGAGGTGGTCGAGCGCCCGGCCTCGGTGGTGAAGGAGCTGCTGGAAAACGGCATCGACGCCGGCGCGCGAAACATTTCCGTCCAACTGCTCGAGGGCGGCGTGCGGCAGATCCGCATCGTCGACGACGGCGGCGGCATTCCGAAGGAGGAGCTGCCGCTGGCGCTGGCCCGCCACGCCACCAGCAAGATCGCCTCCCTCGAGGACCTCGAAAGCGTGGCCTCGCTCGGCTTCCGCGGCGAGGCGCTGGCCTCCATCGCCGCCGTGGCGCGGCTGACTTTGCTGAGCCGCATCCGCGAGGCGCCGCACGCCTGGCGCATCGGCCCGGAGCAGGAGGTCGCCCCGGCCGCGCTCGGAGGCGGCACCGTGATCGAGGTCGACGATCTCTATTTCAACACGCCGGCGCGGCGCAAATTCCTCAAGAGCGAGCACACCGAGTTCGCCCATTGCGAAGAAGCCGTGCGCCGCATCGCGCTGGCGCATCCGCAGGTTTCCTTCCTGCTGCAGCACAACGGACGCACGGCGCTGCACCTGGCCGCCGGCGATCCCGCGCGGCGCATCGCCGACATCCTCGGCGCGGAATTCGCCGCCCAGTCGCGTGCGGTCGACGCGGCGGCGGGCAGCCTGCATCTCGCCGGTTGCGCCGCCCTGCCGGCCTATTCGCGCGCCCGCGCCGATGCCCAGTACTTCTTCGTGAACGGCCGCTTCGTGCGCGACAAGCTGCTCTCGCACGCGGTGCGCGAAGCCTACGCCGATATCCTGCACGGCCAGCGTCACCCGGTCTACGCGCTGTTCCTCGAAATCGACCCGCGCGGCGTCGACGTCAACGTGCATCCGGCCAAGACCGAGGTGCGCTTCCGCGACGGCCGCGCCGTGCACCAGTTCGTCTTCCACGCCCTGCAGCGCGCGCTGGCGGCGCCGCTGGCGCATGCCGCCTCCGGCGCACCCGCGCCCGCCGCCGTGCCGGCGGGACTGACTTTTGCCGCGGCCGCGCCGCAGCAACGGACGCTCGCCGTCGCCCAGTCGGCCGCTGCCTACTACGACTTCGTTCGGCAGGCCCCGAGCACACCGATGCCCGAGGCCGAAGCCGGCGCGCCGCCGCTCGGTTTCGCCCTCGCCCAGCTGCACGGCGTCTACATCCTGGCGCAGAACGCCGAGGGGCTGGTGCTGGTCGACATGCACGCCGCCCACGAGCGCATCCTCTACGAGAAGCTGAAGACGGCGCTGGATGAGCGCCCGGCGGTGCAGCCGCTGCTGGTGCCGGTGGTGATCTCGGCCAGCGGCGAGGAGGCCGCCGCTGCGGAGGAACACGCCGAGGCGCTCGAGCGCCTCGGCTTCGAAATCGCCGCAGCCGGCCCGCGCGAGCTGGTGGTGCGCGCCGTGCCGGCGCTGCTCGCCAGCGGCCGCATTGCCGACCTCGTGCGCGCCCTTCTCGCCGATCTGGAGAAGTTCGGTGCCAGCCGCGTTGCCGCCGAGCGCCGCAACGAACTGCTGGCGACGATGGCCTGCCACGGCGCGGTGCGCGCACACCGCGCACTGACCCTGCCGGAGATGAACGCCCTGCTGCGGCAGATGGAGGAGACCGAGCGCGCCGACCAGTGCAACCACGGCCGGCCGACGTGGGCGCAGCTCTCCATGGAAGACCTGGACCGCCTGTTCCTCCGTGGCCGCTAGCTCATCCCTGCCGCCGGCCATCTGCCTCATGGGGCCGACGGCGAGCGGCAAGACCGCCGTGGTGTTCGAATTGGCCGACCGGTTGCCGCTGGAGATCGTCAGCGTCGATTCGGCGCAGGTGTTCATCGACATGGACATCGGCACAGCCAAGCCGGATCGCGCCACGCTGGCGAAGTATCCGCACCACCTGATCGACCTGATCTCCCCCGAGGAAAGCTATTCCGCCGCGCGCTTCCGCGCCGACGCGCTGCGCGCGATGGGGGAAATCGCGGCGCGCGGAAAAATACCGCTGCTCGCCGGCGGCACCATGCTCTACTTCAAGGCGCTGCGCGAGGGCCTCTCCGATTTGCCGCAGGCCGATGCCGAACTGCGGCGCGCCATCGACGCGGATGCGCAGACACGCGGCTGGCCGGCACTGCATGCCGAGCTGGCGGCGCTCGACCCGGAAGCGGCGGCGCGGCTGAAGCCCACCGACGCCCAGCGCATCCAGCGCGCACTCGAGGTGGTGCGCCTGACCGGTGCGCCGCTGGCGGAGAGTCTCGCGCGCAGGCCGGATGCCGTCCTGCCCTTCCGCCTCGTCCAGCTCGCGCTGCTGCCTTCCGACCGCGCCGTGCTGCACGAACGCATCGCCCGGCGATTCGATGCCATGCTGGAAGCCGGGCTGATCGACGAGGTGAGGGCACTGCGGAAAAAATACCGCCTGCACGCCGGGCTGCCGTCGATGCGCTGCGTCGGCTACCGCCAGGCCTGGGACCACCTCGAGGGGATGTGCGACCGCGCCGCGCTGCGCGAGAAGGGCATCGCCGCCACGCGCCAGCTGGCCAAGCGCCAGCTGACCTGGCTGCGCAGCTGGCCGGATGTCGAGGCCTTCGACTGCCTGGCGGCGGATCTCGTCGCCCAGGTCACCCGGACCGTCGAGCGGGCGCTGGCTTAAGTTCCGTTCCAGCCCGCCGTTATTTCCCTGGTTGCGGGAGATAACGGAGACCGGCTTGTCCACTGCCAGCGAAACCGTCGATGAAGCGGGGGAAGAGGCGATGCCCCGGCCGGGCCTCGTCCTGCGCCTGAAGCGCCTGCTGGCCGCGCCCCTGCTGCTGCTACGCCGCCTGCGCCGACCCAAGGAGGAGACCGAGGAAGAGGCGGCGACGGAAGCCGTGCCGGACCGCCGCGACACACGGCGCGAGGAGAGCGATGAGGAAGCGGAGGTTCCCGCTGCCCCGTCGCGGTGGCACCGCCTGCTGCCCTACGGCCTGGTGCTGTTGGCCGGCGCCGGTGCCGGCGGCGGCGGAATGTATTGGCTCTCGGCCCAGGTCATCGCCCGCCAGGCGGCGGTACTCGACGAGCAGCAGGCGGAAGTCGCGCGACTGAAGGGCCTGGTCGCCGGCTACGACCAGCTGGTCCTGCAGAACAGGAAAAAGCTGGAAGAGGAGCAAAGCAAGCGGGTGGCGCTGGAAAATCGCCTGGCGATGGCCCAGGCCGACCTGACGCGGCAGCCTGCAGCCGTCGAGCGCGGCGCACCGGCGCAGGCCGCCGCCGGCCCGCCCGGCAAGGCGGGGGACTGCACGCTGCGGCCGGGCAGCATCGGCAGCACGCTGAAGGACTGCCTGGCCGAATTCAACCGTCCGTAAGCCGTTCGACCGGGGCGGCAGCACCCCACAGCCTTGGCAGGAGCGCCTCCAGCCGGGCGGGCTCGCCGCTGCTGAAGAAGCGCTCCGTCCCCTGGGGCTGCCCGGATAAAAAGTCAGTCTCCGCAAGACGGCGAGCAAGCTGGCGCGCGACGGCGGCGCCCGATTCGACGATCTCCGCCTGCGGCCCGACAAGCTCGCGCAGCAGCGGGGCAAGAAACGGGTAATGCGTGCAGCCCAGCACCAGGGTGTCCGCCCCCGCTTCCAGCAGCGGCGCGACGAAGCCTTCCAGCAGGCGGCGCGTCAGCGGCCCCGCCAGATCCCCCGCTTCTATCCGTTCCACCAGGCCCGGACAGGGCTGGACGATGACCCGCGCCTGCGAGCCGAAGCGGCCGACCAGTTCGGCGAACTTGCCGCTCTCCAGCGTGCCGCTGGTGGCGAGCACGCCGATGACGCCGGCGCGCGTCGCCTCGGCGGCCGGCTTGACGGCCGGCTCCATGCCGACGATGGGCAGGTCGAAGCGCTCGCGCAGGCGGGAAATGGCCGCCGCCGTGGCGGTGTTGCAGGCGACGACCAGGGCCTTGGCGTCGCGGGCGACGAGGAATTCGGCGATGGCGAAGGCGCGCGCCTCGATGAACTGCGGCGACTTGACGCCATAGGGCGCGTGGGCGGAATCGGCGACGTAGAGCAGGTCTTCCGCCGGCAGCGCCGCGCGGATGTGGCGCAGGACGGTGAGCCCGCCGACGCCGGAATCGAAAACGCCGATCGGGCGGGCGGCCGGACTCAAGCGACGATCGTCTGCGCCTGGTCCGCGCCGCGGCGGCAGATCATGCCGATGCTCCAGGCCGTCTCGCCGGCCTCGCGCAGCAGCCTGAGGGCCTGCTCCTCGTGCGCCTGCGAGACGACGACGACCATGCCGATGCCGCAGTTGAAGACGCGATGCATCTCGGCGTCGGCCACCTGGCCCTGCTCCTGCAGCCAGTCGAACAGCTTCGGCCGCGTCCACGCCTTGCTGTCGAGCGTCGCCGTCAGCGAGGCGCCGAGGATGCGCGGCACGTTGTCGAGCAGGCCGCCGCCGGTGATGTGGGCGAGGCCCTTCACCGGCAAGGCCTCCATCAGGGCGAGCAGCGGCTTGACGTAGATGCGCGTCGGCGCCATCACCGCCTCGGCGAGCGGGCGCCCGTCGAAATCGGCATTCATGTCGGGTTTGGCCCGCTCGAGGATCTTGCGCACCAGGGAATAGCCGTTGGAATGCGCGCCGCTGGAGGCCAGCCCGATGACGACGTCGCCCGGCTCGATGCCGCGGCCGTCGATGATCTTCGATTTCTCGACGGCGCCGACGGCGAAGCCGGCGAGGTCGTACTCGCCGTCCGGGTACATGCCGGGCATCTCGGCCGTCTCGCCGCCGATCAGCGCGCAGCCGGCCAGCTCGCAGCCTTTCGCGATGCCCTGGATGACGCTTGCGGCGGTGTCCACGTCGAGGCGGCCGCAGGCGAAGTAGTCGAGGAAGAACAGCGGCTCGGCGCCCTGCACCAGAATGTCGTTCACGCTCATCGCCACCAGGTCCTGGCCAACGGTGTCGTGGCGGTTGAGCTGGAAGGCCAGCTTGAGCTTGGTGCCGACGCCGTCGGTGCCGGAGACCAGCACCGGCTCCCGGTATTTCTTCGAGATCTCGAAGAGGGCGCCGAAGCCGCCGATGCCGGCCATCACCTCGGGCCGCAGGGTGCGCTTGGCGAAGGGTTTGATGCGTTCGACGAGGGAGTCGCCGGCATCGATATCGACGCCGGCATCGCGGTAGGTAAGGGAGGTCAAGGGGCTGTCCGCTTCGTGATAAAGTTGCGCTTCGCGCAGGAAAGGGCGAATTTTAACGTATCCGCCCCCGTCAATCACCACGAACATGCCCCAGCAGCTGACGCTCGACATCCGGCCCGAGCAGCACCCGACCCTGGAGAACTTCATCGCCGGCGCCAACGCCGAGCTGGTGGCGCGCCTGCGCGCCCTGGCCCAGCCGAAGGCCTTCGATGCGGTCTACCTGTGGGGGCCGCCGGGCAGCGGCCGCACGCACCTGCTGCGGGCCGCGCTGGCGGCCGCCGAAGCGGCTGCCCGCCGGGTCGTCCTGGTCGCCGGCGAGGAGGCCGGCGCCGAGCTGCCCTGCCCGCCCGGCGGACTGCTCATCGTCGACGACGTCGATCGCCTCGACGACACTGCCCAGATTGCCCTCTTCCGTGCCTTCAACTCGGCCCGTCTGGCCGGGCTGGCCCTGCTCATCGCCGGACCGGCGGCACCGCTGGAACTGAAGCTGCGCGAGGACCTGCGCACGCGCATCGGCCAGGCCCTCGTCTACCAGGTCAAGCCGCTCAGCGACGAGGATAAGGCCGCCACCCTGCAGAGCCAGGCCAGCCAGCGCGGCCTGCGCGTCGAGGACGAGGTGTTCGGCTACATGCTGCGCCACACCGCGCGCGACCTGCCCTCGCTGATGGCGGTGCTGGACGCCCTCGACCGCGCCTCGCTCGAACGCAAGCGTCCGGTCACAGTGCCGCTGCTCAAGGAAATGCTCAACAAGTTCAACCGGAATCCCAAGTCTTCATGAATCTCGCCTTATTCGACCTCGACAACACGCTCCTCGCCGGCGACTCGGATTTCGAGTGGGCGCAATACCTGATTTCCCGCGGCGTGCTCGACCGCGAGGTGTACGAGGCGCGCAACCTGGATTTCTACGAGCAGTACAAGGCCGGCACGCTCGACATCCACGAATTCCTCGATTTCCAGCTGAAGCCGCTGTCGCGCCACCCGCGCCGCGAACTCGATGCCTGGCACGCCGACTTCATGGCCACGCGCATCCTGCCCATCGTCACCGCCAAGGGCCGCGAGCTGGTGCGCCGCCACCAGGCGGAAGGCGCGCTCACCGCCATCGTCACCGCCACCAACAGCTTCGTCACCGCACCCATCGCCCGCGAGTTCGGCATCGTCCACCTGGTCGCCACCGAGCCGGAACAGGCGGCCGGCGAATTCACCGGCGGCGTCAGCGGCGTCCCCAGCTTCCGCGAGGGCAAGATCGCGCGCGTCGAAGCCTGGCTCGCCGGCTTCGGGCATGACTGGCGCAGCTTCGCGCGCAGCTGGTTCTACAGCGACTCGCTCAACGACCTGCCCCTGCTGGAGAAGGTCACCGACCCGGTCGCGGTGGACCCCGACCCGACCCTCGAGCGCCAAGCGCGCGAACGCGGCTGGCCGATCATCAGCCTGAGATAACGCCTTGATCTGCTGTATCATTGCGCCCTTTCGCAACATCCAAGACGTAGCATGATCCGCAAGCTGTTGCGCCGCGTGTTCAGCAAGGCCCCGCCCACGCACGAACCGGCGCTGATCCCCGTCGAGAAACACCACATCCGCCGCGAGTCGATCTCGCCCGGCGCGCGCCAGACGGTCGCGCGCCTGCAGGAGCACGGCCACGCCGCCTTCATCGTCGGCGGCGCGGTGCGCGACCTGCTCGCCGGCATCGTGCCGAAGGATTTCGACATCGCCACCGACGCCACGCCCGAGCAGGTGCGCGGCATCTTCCGCCGCTCGCGCATCATCGGCCGCCGCTTCCGCATCGTCCATGTCATGGCGGGCGGCGAGACCATGGAGGTGTCCACCTTCCGCGCCGGCAACGACGTCGACTCCGAGACCGACGAGCACGGCCGCGTGCTGCGCGACAACGTCTTCGGCAGCGTCGAGGAGGATGCGGCGCGGCGCGACTTCACCGTCAACGCGCTCTACTACAACCCCGGCGACGAGACCATCACCGACTACCACCACGGCGTCGCCGACCTGAAGCAGAAGACCCTGCGCATGATCGGCGACCCGCGCAAGCGCTACCGCGAGGATCCCGTGCGCATGCTGCGCGCCGTGCGCATGGCGGCCAAGCTGGGGCTGGCCATCGACCCCGCCGCGCGCGCGCCGATCCGCGAGATGGCGGATCTGCTCGAGAACGTGCCGGCGGCGCGCCTCTTCGACGAGATGCTCAAGCTGCTGCTCTCCGGCCACTCGGTCGAATGCCTCAAGCAGCTGCGCGAGGAAGGCCTGCACCACGGCCTGCTGCCGCTGCTCGACGTCATCATGGAGCAGCCGCTGGGCGAGCGCTTCGTCTGGCTGTCGCTGGCCAGCACCGATGCGCGGGTGAAGGCCGGCAAGCCGACTTCGCCCGGCTTCCTCTTCGCCACCCTGCTCTGGCACGAAGTGCTTGCCGCCTGGGAAGCGCGCAAGCAGAACGGCGAACCGGCCATCCCGGCGCTGCATGCGGCCATGGACGAAGTCCTCGACATCCAGGGCGGCAAGCTCGCCATCACGCGCCGCATCGCCGCCGACATCAAGGACATCTGGGCGCTGCAGCCGCGCCTGGAGAACCGCAGCGGACGGCGTCCGCTGCGGGCGATCGAGCAGCCGCGCTTCAAGGCCGGCTACGATTTCCTGCTGCTGCGCGCCGAGAGCGGCGAACTGGACCGCGAGCTGGCCGACTGGTGGCGGACCTTCCTCGACGCCGACACCGATGCGCGGCTGGCCATGCTCACGCCCGAAAAAAAGTCAGCCCGCCGGAGGCGGCGGGGACGCAAGGGCGGCGGGGCAGGCACCGGTCCGGAAGAAGGCGCATGACGGTACGGGCGTATGTGGCGCTGGGCAGCAATCTCGGCGACCCGCAGGCGACCGTCCAGGCGGCGCTGCAGGCGCTGCAGGCGCTGCCCGGCAGCAAACTGGCGGCGGTCTCCTCGCTCTATCGCACTGCGCCGGTCGGCCTGAAGAACCAACCGGACTTCATCAACGCCGTCGCCGCACTCGATACGCAACTCTCCGCCGAAGACCTGCTCGACGCATTGTTCGCCATCGAGGAGCGCTTCGGACGCAAGCGGGAGTTCCACCATGCCCCGCGCACCCTCGATCTCGACCTCCTTCTCCACGGCAGCGAAACGCGCAGCACGGCGCGGCTGACGCTGCCGCACCCGCGCATGCACGAGCGCGCTTTCGTCCTGCAGCCGCTCGTCGAGATCGCGCCGGAGGCGACGATACCCGGCCATGGGCCGGCCGCCGCGCTGCTGCCCGGCGTCAGCGACCAGGTGCTGGCCCGACTTGAAGCCGTGACGGGAAGCTGACGCCGGTCCGTTGTTCCGGCGGGGCCCGCCATGATCCTGCGGGGTTTTTCTGCAGGCGGCGAACGGCTATCATGCGCGCTCGACCCCTCTACGGGCATTGACATGAGCTACCTTGAGAACACCAAGCCAGTGACCCTCGCCGAACTCGCGCGCATGCGCGCCGAGGGCGAGAAGATCGCGGTGCTGACCTGCTACGACTCCAGCTTTGCCGCCCTGCTCGACCGCTGCGGCGTGGACGTCGCCCTCGTCGGCGATTCCCTCGGCAACGTGCTGCAGGGGCATTCCTCCACGCTGCCGGTGACGCTGGAGCAGATGGCCTACCACACAGGCTGCGTGTCACGCGGGGCAAAGCGCCCCTTCATCGTCGCCGACATGCCCTTCGGCTCGTATCAGGAAAGCCCGGCGCAGGCGATGCGCTCGGCGGTGCCGCTGATGGCCGCCGGCGCGCAGATGGTCAAGCTCGAGGGCGGCGCCTTCATGGCGGAGACGGTGCGCTTCCTCGTCGAGCGCGGCGTGCCGGTGTGCGCCCACATCGGCCTCACGCCGCAGTCGGTGCACCAGCTCGGCGGCTACCGCGTGCAGGGCAAGACCGATGCCGGCGCGCAGCAGATGAAGCGCGACGCCGCGGCGCTGCAGGACGCCGGCGCCGCGCTGATCGTGCTGGAGATGGTGCCCGCACCGCTCGCCGCCGAGATCACGCAGAGCCTGACCTCGATGGCCACCATCGGCATCGGCGCCGGCAAGGACTGCCACGGACAAGTACTGGTGCTGCACGACATGCTCGGTATCTATCCGGGCAGGAAGGCGCGCTTCGTGAAGAACTTCATGGAAGGCACCGCCAGCATCGACGACGCCGTCAAGGCCTACGTCGCGGCCGTCAAGGACGGCTCCTTCCCCGCCCCCGAACACTGCTACTGAAATGCAGATCCACACCACCATCGCCGGCTTCCGCGCGGCGCTGAAGGGCGCCGGCCGCGTCGCCTTTGTCCCCACCATGGGCAACCTGCACGAAGGCCACATCGCCCTCATGCGCCAGGCGGGCCCGCTCGGCGACTGCGTCGTCTCCAGCCTCTTCGTGAACCGCCTGCAGTTCGGCCCGAAGGAGGACTTCGACAAGTACCCCCGCACCTTCGAGGCCGACTGCGAGAAGATGTCGGCGGCCGGCGTGTCGCACCTGTTTGCGCCCGACGAGCGCGAAATGTACCCGACGCCGCAGGCCTACCATGTGCAGCCCGACCCGGCCCAGGCCGACATCCTCGAGGGCGAATTCCGCCCCGGCTTCTTCCGCGGCGTCGCCACGGTGGTGATGAAGCTCTTCTCCATCGTGCAGCCGCAGGTGGCCGTCTTCGGCAAGAAGGACTACCAGCAGCTGATGGTCATCCGCAACATGGTGGGCGAGTTCGCGCTGCCCATCGAGATCGTTCCCGGCGAGACGGTGCGGGCAGACGACGGGCTGGCCCTGTCCTCGCGCAACGGCTACCTGTCCGCGGCCGAACGGGCCGAGGCTCCCCGGCTGTATCGGGCTCTGGAAGCCGTTCGGCGGGCCATACAGGCCGGAG